>CAVWQN010000003.1:0-643455 GCA_963757075.1 uncultured Actinomycetes bacterium | reverse complement strand
GGCGAGTTGCGAGACCCGAGGCCGTCGGCGACGCGGGACCTGCATTCGTGCTCGCCCGTGTACGCGAGGTGGCGGCGCTCTCGTGGTCGCATGTGTCCGATCCCGGCAGCGCGACCGTGGCCGTTCCGGCATGCACGTCATCGCCGCTTTCGTTGGCGAGCGACGGTCCGACCGGTGGGTAGGCCGTCGCTGCCTTTGGGCGATAGCGAGAGCGGCGCTCGCCAGCGGCGTGATCGCTGGCCACGGCGCGGTGCCTATGCAAATGCTGCGCCCACGACCGGCCAAGGGAGTGTCCGAGCTCGTCTAGAGAGAGTGAGTTCAGCGGGCGGGTGGCTAGCGCCTCCCAGACGAAGCAGGCGTCGCGTCCGTCCGCGCCGTGCCTGGCGCTGAGACATCGACATGTGATGCTGGCGATCTGCTGCCGTTCAGGCTTCGCCTCCCATGTCAGTTTACGTGCGTTTCATCCTGCTGGTAATACCCGCCACGCTGCGCTAGCCGACGCGTGGCAGTTGCGCGCGGGTCGATCAACCGCTCCATCGAAGACGTGCTCGTGGTGGCACTCGCAAGTCGCACGCCGAAAGTGAGAACCGCCTGGTTTGCTCAGGGCTCAGTCTCACAGCCCCGGCGCAGAGCTCGAGTCGGGGTGAGTCGCGGCTCGGGCGTTGACCGGGGTTGATCGAGCGGGAGAGCGGAGTTATGATCCTTCTGGGGCTATGAGGGGGCTCATTCGGAACCTTTCAGTAGCGATGGTGGTAGCTGCCGCCGGGCTCGCTTGCGGTGGACCGCAGGCATTTGCGGCGCTTCGCGGGCCGGTAGTCGGCTTTGGCGATTCGGTCGCGGCCGGCTATGGCCTTTCGGTCCGAGCCGAGTGGCCCCCGTCGTGGGCTGGGGTGTCCTATCTGGGGTCGAGGTTCGCCCGGGGGGCGAAGTGTCGGGCGACCCCGCGCGCCTATCCGTGTGTGGTGGAGGCGGCGGTGGGATCACGGGCGAGGGGGCGGGACTACGCGATCCAGAACGCGACGACGGACGACGTTCTCTACACGGAGCTCCCAACGGTGGGAGCGCCTGGAGTGCCGCGGATGTCCAGTCGGGCGCGGAACTCCGTGAAGACCGTGACACTCACAATCGGCGCCAACGACTTCCACTTCGATCAGTGCATCCAGGCCGAACTTGAGGCCACCTCGGATCCCTGCTTATCCGGGACGATCAACCACCTGGGCTTGAGTCCGACCTGGCAGGGCTATATCCACCAGATCGAGACGAACCTGCCCAACGTCATCGAGGCGCTCGGCCGGACGTTCCCGCATGCCACGGTGTACGTGACGACGTACTACGGCTTCGTTCCGGGTGAGGTGGCGTCAGGCCAGCAGCCGTGCTCGATGTACGGACTGCCGGCGCTCGAAGCGCTCTTCAACAACCTTCAGGGGATATCGCCTGCGGCGGTGGCAAGCTCCGTTTCGGCCTACCTCAACCAGCTTTCGTCGTTTGAGGCTGCTTTCCAAGACCGGTTCGCGATCGTCTCGAACTTCTTGCAAGGTCAGCTCAACGCCGCGATCCGGCAAGGCGTGCGCGTCGCGATCGCGTATCCCATCAATGCGTCGCAGGCCACGCGTTCCCCGGTGGCGATCGTGTCGCTTGATAATGCGTTCAAGGGCCACAACGTGTGCAGCCGGACTCCTTGGGTCTATAACTTTCGGATCCAGTTCAAGGTCAACGGCCATACGCTCAACAGCGGTGCTGGCTGCCCGTTCCCGATGCCTCAGGTCGGGCACCCGCCCTCATCGCTCGAGTTCGGTAACGGGTTCTCGTGGTCATGGGGTGTGGGGCCAGCTTCGGTGTCGTTCAGCGGGTCCTTCTCTACCAACTGCATTCCACATCCCACACCAGCAGGGCAAAAACAGATCGCGCTAGCGGTCAGCCGCGCCGCAAGCGGCCCCATCTACTGTCCACCCTTCCCTGGGCAGAACGGGGGCGAGGGGGTCGACGGGATAAGGGCGCGGGGCGTGTCGTGCGGCTACGCGCGCCGATTCATTCGGACCTCGCGGCTATGCAGCCTCCCCACGCCGACCGCGCGGGCGCAATGCACGGATCGCGGCTGGAAGTGCAGCGTGGGGCAGGGGGTGCGACTAGGGGACGGCGTAGGCGGGGGAAGCATCCCCGCGATCTGCCGCAGCAGACGACGATTCATCTCGTGGCACACCGGATACTGAGCCGCACGAAGGCGCGCTCGGCGAGCGAGGGGGATCAGCACACGCGTCGGCAGCTACGACGCCGCTGCTCCCGCAGGAGACTCCAGAAGCGTTCGCAGCGCTCGGTGGCGCTGACGCTCCGGACGAGCAGGGGAAGCCGCGGCGGCGTCGCTCATGCCCAACGCTTGCATAGCCTAGGCATGCCGGTCTCCTCAACGGCCGCGACGCCGTTGCGTCTGGCTTTCGCTATCGCCCAGGGGCATCGCTGCGGCAGCGAGCGGCGGCGCTGCTGGTGCTTCATCGAAGCAGCCACGGCGCGGACGCCACCGCTTCAGGCGTGCAGCAGCCGCGCCTAACCCTGGCCACGACCGCCGGCCAAGTCCTGCCTTCGTTGTCCGACGGGCATCTTGGCGTCGGCGGCGAGAGTCTCAGTATGCGCGGATACGATGGCCCCGGTCCAGGCATCGCCGTTGCGGTTACGCCGTCCACCGTCAAGCGACCATCGTTTTCGTGACGGACCGGTCGTCCGGAGTCGGCGATCGGCACGGCCCAGACGTCGCAATTGCCGTCGCGCGGTCAACGAGCCCGTTAGCGCAAAAGCGGGCGTCACGACGGCTCAGATCAGCACCGGCCCAACCATCGCGTTTCGATCGGAGCGATAGCGCGCCAGAGCGCGTAGCCGCCGAGAATGCGAGCATGGGGGCCCAATGACCGCGACGCCCGGCACCCTGTCGCTGTCCCGCGCGGCATTAGCCGCCGTGCCGGCAACGCTCGCGATGGACATCGGCACACGCGCGATCCTTGCGCCCGCGCTCGGAGTCCAAGCACCCGGCCCAAGGGACCTCGGCCGCTGGGTCGGGCACATGCGCCGCGGCCGCTTCCGCCACCCGGACATCGCGACCGCGCCGACGGTGCGCGGCGAGGCCGTGATTGGGATCCTGACGCACTACGCGATCGGCCTCACGCTCGGCGCTGGGTACGGACTGCTCCTTCGCGCCAGTCGTGATCGTCGCAGCTCGATCCCGCTCGCACTCGCATACGGAACCGCGACTACCGGGTTCTCCTGGTTCGTAATGTTCCCCGCCACCGGAAAGGGCGCCATCCGCCACGGCGAAAACGCCAAGCTCGCCGGCTTCAGCCTCTGCAACCACATCGTCTACGGTCTCGCACTGGGTGCCGCCTGCCGTGTTGACAGCTCCGATGGGTCAGGCCGCTGAAGCATCCTCCTGACGGTCAGCTCGGCAGGCTGCTGCTTGTCGATCAGACCATCGGTCTCGTCGGAACGGCGAAGAACGTTCCCAAGGAAATTCGACACCTCCGAGACCGAGTCTCCCGGTCTGCGTCGGAGCGGGGCGCTCGGAGCCGAATCTGCTCGGCGACGCTTATGCGTTCGCGACGATCTCGCCGACCTCGACGCTGTCGAACGTCACGAAGTCACCTGGCGCTTGGGCCCGGTCGGCCGCCTGGCGTGCAGCGTCCTCGGATTCGAACGCGACGATCGATGTTCCGCGACCCCCGTCGAGGCCAACCCAATACCCGGCGACAAATCCTGGCGTCCCTGAGACCTGCGGCACGACCTGCTCCCGCAGCGCGGCCGCGGCGGCATCGGGGTCGTGGATCGTGACGTTTACAACAACTGCGTGCATCGAGACCTCCTTTGGACGGGGTTTGACGCCGCGAGCCTATCCGAGTCATGCGGTCACCCAGCCCGGGCGTTCGCACCCTGTCGGCGGACGCCCGTAAGCGGAACCTAACCGGACACTCAGGGCGCCCCGACCAGACGCTCGCCAAGGGCTAATTCCGACAGCAACGGCACTGTGTCCGGGACCCACTTTCGTGTTGCCACGGGTCTGCGTTGCGGTCTCGCCGACTGCCCTCCTATGCGCGGAACTCGGGTGCCTCAGAGTCTCAGGCCACTGCCGATCGGTGAGGCGTAGGGTCATCTTCGGCGTTGGTTCATGCCAGCGCGCTGGTGGCAGCCGGGCGATGCGCTATGGCTCGTGCCCTCGCCTGAGCCAGTCCGACGGTTCGTTGCATACGCTAGGGAGCCAGGCATGACGGCGATCGACGTACGGGTCAAGCGGATCTACGATCCTGCGGAACCTGGTGACGGATACCGGGTGCTGATTGACCACGTGTGGCCGCGTGGTGTCTCCCGCGACCGCGCGCAACTGGACGAGTGGGCACGCGAGCTGGCCCCGAGCGACGGGCTGCGTAAGTGGTTTGACCACGTTCCCGAGCGGTTTGGAGAGTTCCGCGCTCGCTATAGGAAGGAGCTTGCCGGTCACACTGACGAGGTCGAGGCCCTACGTGCGCGCGCGGCCGAGGGGACCGTGACGATCCTGTACGCCGCGCGCGACCGCAAGCGCAACAACGCCGCCGTCTTCGGCGAGCTGCTGCGCGGCGATTGACGGCGTCGGACAGCCGCCGGGCTAAGAGGCGGCGACCACGCCAAGCTTGCTCTCCATGCAGTCGAGCAGCTATCGCGCGGGATGCGTGGCTGAGAATCCGCAGGTTGAGGAGTGCGGGCGGTCGTGTGTCGGGGCAGGCCTTGCTTGGTCACCGCCGGTCACCTCGTGGCTCGACGGTCATCCCGCTCAGGCGTTTGTTCGGTGCTGGGCGGCGTCATGGCGAGCGGTCGCCTTTTGTTCAAGTGCCATCGCTCCTGGATGGCCGGCTCCTGGCCATGGCGTGAGCAGCAGCAGGAGTCGGGTGTCGGTGCGGGCGTGGACTGCATGGCGCTCATTGGGAGCAAATTCGACGAGCAGGCCGCTGCCGCCGCTGACGGTTTCGCCGGTGGTAGTGGTGATCTCGACCTCGCCGTCGAGCACGGTCACCCACGCCCGTTCGTGAACTTGGTGATCTTCGAGGCTCTCGCCTGCGGGAATCAGCAGGGCGATCGCGCGCGCATCGTCGGTGGAGGCGAGGATCTCAGGGGCGTGTGGTTTGAGGTTTAGGTTCTTGATCGCCCAGCTGTTCATTGGTTCTCCTTGTGGCGGTCTGGTCAGATCGATTGGCGGTAGCCGAAGAACTCGTGGTCTTGGTTGTAGCCGCCGTAGCCGCTGCCGACCTCCGAGAAGTGGGCGACGAACTCAATCCCCTTGATCCACTTGACCTGCTTGAAGCCGAGCTCGATCTCGTTGCGGAGTCGGAGCGGGGCACCGTGGCCGAAGGAGAGCGGTGCATCGTTCATGTCGTAGGCGAGCATCGTGAGGTGGTGGCTCATGTGGTCAATCGGGTGCGCGTCGTAGTAGATGCCCTTGTCGGCCCCTTCTCCGAGGGAGTAGAACACGACCCACCTTGCTGCGGGCTGAGGTCTGACCAGATCCAAAATGGTTCGCATCGAGACGCCGCCCCATTTCGCGACGCCGGACCATCCCTGGATGCAGAAGTGCTGGGTGATCTGCTCGTGATGCGGTAGCGCGCGCAGCTGCGCGAGGCTCAGCTCGACAGGATTCTCGACCAGCCCGTGAATCCTCAGCCGGTAGTCGGCGAAGTTGCTGTCGAACAGCGCCTTGTACTCGTCTGAGTCCGGGTACTGACCGTTGTGCCAGAAGTACGGCGAGATGTCCTTCTCGCTGTATTCACCGGGCTTGGGATCGACGTGCTCGAAGAGGTGCTGCACCGGTCCGACGATGGCCTGGCCGACGCGCTGCACGACCCGGGGGTGCCGAAGTGTGAACGGCGTCGCCGCGACCCAGGCGACGCCCCCGGCCACCATCGACGCAGCGAACAGCCAAAACCCGATCCAGCTGCCGTCAGTCCGTCCGGCGTAGACGTGGTTGAGATTGACCAGCAGCCCGGTCGTGAACACGAAGGTCACGTGAAGCACGACGAAGACCAGGAACCAGACGAGCATGAGGAAGTGCAATGAGCGCGCGGTCTGGATGCTGAAGACCTTGCTGATGCGCCTGAACCGCGCGGACAGCGCGGGGGACATGCCCAGCCCGGTGATCAGCGCGAGCGGGGCGGCGATGAACACCGTGACGAAGTAGGCGATCAGCTGCAGACCGTTGTAGGCCACCCATCCATGCTCGGCCGGCCAGTTCAACGAGAGGTACTGGATCAACGTCGAGAGGGCATTGGGGAACACCTCCCAACTGGTCGGGACCAGACGCTGCCATCGACCGCCCGCGAACAGCAGCACGTAGAAGATCACTCCGTTCAGCAGCCACAGCACGTCGAAGCTCAGATGCCACCAACGCGCCAGTCCGATCGAGTGGCGAAGTCCCGGCAGTCCGACCTGCCCCGGAAGGCTGATCGAGTCCTGCTTCGCCGTCCACAGAGGGTCCTCCGGCACCGGTTTCTGGATTCGAAACCAGTCCCTCCCGGGCGTGGAGTGCCGGGTCCAGTAAAGACGCGGATGATCGGAGAGGATCTGGATCCCGGCGCGGATGATGAAGATCAGGAGGAAGGCGTTGAAGAAGTGCTGCCACCGAGCCCAGACGGGGAAACCAGTCGTCGCCTGCGGATGCGAGGGCGCCAGCGTGCCGGGATACCGGCTGATGAACCGCTGGACGGCCGGTTCGCCGCGCAGCCCCTTCGCGACGGCCACGAGGATCAGGAGCACGACGAAACCGATCGGCAGCAGCCAGAGCAGGTTGAACCATCGACTCCGACCCACACGCACACGCGGAGCGATCCCGCCAACCTGCGGAACCGACCCCGCCCAAGTCGCGGTGTCGATCACGTCCTCCCCCGGCGTCAGCTGCCAGCGGTAGCTGCGCACGGTGTCCGGAGAAACCCCCGAGCGAGTCGGGCCGGGCACGCTCTGCGCGGCCGGATCCCTATCGACATCCATGGCCCGAACCCTACGCCGCCACCGCGATCCCGAACCGACGCGGCGTGATGGACGCGCCCCCTTTGATGACCGCGCGAGCATCTCCACATCCCCAGCGTGTTCCCCCCTCCGCGCGGGAACGGGGAAGCGGTGGGCTCACCCCATACCTAGTCGGAGTGATGTCGTGTTCGCCGGTCTACGACCGCGTCGTCGAACGCAGACGCGCGGTTGCGCTCGCCCAGCACTACCGGCACCAGGAGGGCCTCTCGATCGCTCAGATCGCCGGGCGCCTGGGCCGCTCGCCGGCGACGATCAAGGCCTACTTCTACGACCCGACGGGCGAGAAGGCCCGGGCGGTCAAAGCCCGCTACGTCGGCCTGTGCCGCGGCTGCGGCGCCTACACCCAGCCGCGCAACGGCAAGGGCGACGCGTACCGGTACTGCAAGCGCTGCCATCCCGGGGCGATCCAGTCCAAGTGGACGCACGAATTGGTGCTCACGGCCATGCTGGAGTGGCAGAAGAGATATGGCCGGCTCCCATCTTCCTATGATTGGTCGCGCACACACGCGAAACGCCGCGGTGGCGCCGCCGCTCGGCGGCTCAATGAGCGGGAGTGGCCGTCGGCGAGCGTTGTCACGGCGCTGTTTGGAAGGTGGGCGGCAGCCAGACGGGAGAAGGTCGCGGCCTTGAGGCGACATGCGGCATCCCGTGGCCCTTCTCGGTGAGGCAGCTACCACCAGGACGTAGGGTGCCGTCGTGCGAGGTGGGTTGACGTTGGAGAAGCTCCGATCAGTGACGGGCTGCGTGCTCTGCTAGACGACCGCGTCTCGCGCCGAGAACTGGGCCTCGCTGCTGGTGGTACTCGCGATCCTCGTGCTGATGGTCTTCAATCCGTGATATCCCGCAATGGCACGGGGGCTGGATCCAGGCGGCCGCCGGCTGGGATCGGCCCAGGCCCCCGCGGGTCCGACAGCTGGTCGTTGGTTTTACGCCAGCGTCGGGCCAGCGCTCACCTCGAGCAGACAGGCGAACCGCCCATCTCAGGCTGCCTGGCCGCGGTAGTGGGCGGCGTTCAGCTCGGTGTATCGCCGCCATTCCTCGGGCACCTGGTCCTCGGCGAAGATCGCATCGACGGGGCAGGCCTCGACGCATGCGTCGCAGTCGATGCACTCCTCGGGATCGATGTAGAGCATCTCAGCCTGGTCGTAGCCCGGCTCGTCGGGGGTGGGGTGGATGCAGTCGACCGGACAGACCTCTACGCACGAGTCGTCCTTGACCCCGATGCATGGCTCGGCGATTACGTAGGTCACAGGCGAGCATCCTCCGAGGAGTTTTACGATCCAGACTAGGAAAATACCAGGTCGACTTTGCCTACGTGCGCTATGAGAAGCTTTTGCTCGTGGCTTCCGGTGGGTCCGACAGCCTGGGCGACGTGCTGGCCCAGCCGACGCGCGCGCGACTGTTCGCACACCTGGCGGCCCTCGGCCGCCCGGCTGGTACCAATGAGCTCGCGGCGGAGCTGGGGCTTCATCCCAGCGGCGTGCGTGTCCATCTGGAGCGCTTACACAGCGCCGGTCTGGTCGCGCGCGAGCGAGTGCCTCAGACTCTTGGGCGTCCGCGCCACAGCTGGTCAATCGCTTCAGATGCTCAGCCGGGTGGCGAGCCACCCGGCTCCTATCGGCAGCTGGCGCGGTGGCTGGCCCGCAGCATCCCCGCGCGCCCGGGGCGGCTGCGGGAGGTGGAGCGTGCGGGACGCGAACTCGGACGCGAGCTGCCGTCCACGCGAGGTCGATCCCCTGCTGAGGAGACGATGGGCCGAGCGCTCACCGCGTTGGGTTTTGCTCCCCAGCGCGAGCCGGCGCAGGACCGCGTCGTCTTTCGGCTCGGCAACTGTCCTTATCGCGACGCGGTCCGCGAGAACCAGCCCGTCGTTTGCACGCTGCATCGGGGGCTGACGCGTGGCTTGCTGGACCAACTCGCCCCGGGGGCGCGGCTGGCGAACTTCGTGCCCAAGGACCCGAACCGTGCCGGGTGCCTGATCGACGTTGAGGGTCTCGATCGGGCGTGAGCGAGGGGCCCCGATACCAACGAGGCTACTTTTGCGAGTCGATCTGTGAAAAGCTGCGGACGATGGGTCGGCAGCTTCGGAGCATGAGCGGCGGTTGATGACGAACGGGCATCTGAGGACCGTGGACCTCTGGCCCTATTCCGCCGAGATCCTCTCGAGCAGCGACGACGTTCCTGCGGTCGTATTGGAGATCGAGCACATGCGCGACTTCTGCTCAATGTCAAACGCGCTGCGCGGAAATGTCGAGATCAACGACAGCGAACACGACGGGAACGGCCCATAGGCATGCGTATCGCCCGAGCCGATACTCGCCCCCGGTTGCCTCGGCCCCTACGTTCATCGCACCCCCGACCGATTCCGAGATGGGGCGGATCGAGACACGGTTGCGAGCAACGTGGATTGGACCTGGCAGCAGCAACAGGCGTCCACGGAGCAATGACGAGATGGCCCGGCTAAGAGCGATCATCACTACCAACGGAAGCCTCAAGGAGACCGACGGTGTCGATCACTAGAGCCACACTCCGACCGGTTCCCCAGGTCATCGCCCATGAGGTAGTCGTGCCGCGCAAGACCAAACGCTGGATCGACTGGGTCACCACGACCGATCACAAGAAGATCGGGATCATGTACCTGGTCGCCACGTTCGTGTTCTTCCTGCTCGGCGGGATCGAAGCGCTGCTGATGCGCTACCAGCTGAGCGTCCCGAACAACACGTTCCTCACGGGCGAGAAGTACAACGAGCTGCTCACGATGCACGGGACGACGATGGTGTTCCTGTTCCTCGTGCCCGTGTGGGCCGGGTTCGCCAACTACTTCGTGCCGCTGATGATCGGCGCCCGGGACATGGCCTTTCCGCGCCTGAACGCGATGTCGTTCTGGTTGCTCCTGTTCGGCGGCATCGTGTTCTACTGCACGCTGTTCTTCAACCCGCCCGAGGCCGGGTGGTGGAGCTACCCGCCGCTGTCGAGCATCCAGTTCTCGCCGTCCGGCGGTCAGGACGCCTGGATCTTCCTGATCCACTTAACCGGCATCTCGTCGCTGCTGGGGGCGGTCAACTTCTACGCCACGATCGTCAACATGCGCGCACGGGGCATGAGCTGGGGCCGCCTGCCCCTGTTCATCTGGGGCGTCCTGGTCTACGCCATCCTGCTGATCATCGCGCTGCCGGCGGTGGCGGCGGCCGCCACGATGCTGCTCACCGACCGCCACTTCGGGACTCATTTCTTCGACCCCACGGCGCACGGTGCGCCGGTTCTGTGGCAACACCTTTTCTGGTTCTTCGGGCACCCCGAGGTGTACATCATGGTGCTCCCCGGGTTCGGGGTCATCTCCGAGGTGCTCCCGGTGTTCTCGGGCAAGCCGATCTTCGGCTACAAGGCGATCGCCGCCTCGACCGCCCTGATCGCGTTCCTGTCGACGCTGGTGTGGGCCCATCACCTGTTCGCCTCCCCGCTGCCCATCGTGGTGCTGGGCTTCTTCATGCTCAGCTCGTTTTTGATCGGCATCCCGACGGGAATCAAGATCTTCAACTGGGTCTCGACCCTATGGCGCGGTGCGCTACGCATGACGGCCGCGATGTACTTCTGTACGGGCACGATCGCGATCTTCACGCTCGGCGGGATAACCGGCATCTTCCTGGCCACCTTCCCAGTCGACTGGCAGCTCAACGACAGCTACTTCGTCGTCGCGCACTTCCACTACACGATCTTCGGCGGAGGTGTGTTCCCGGTGTTCGGGGCTCTCTATTACTGGTTCCCGAAGATGAGCGGCCGAATGCTCAACGAGCGCCTCGGCAAGCTCTCGTTCTGGCTGGTGTTCATCGGCTTCAACATGACCTTCCTGGTTCAGCATGCGCTCGGGTTGTCCGGCATGCCTCGGCGCGTTTATACGTACCAGCCGGACCTAGGCTGGTCGACGTACAACTTGATCTCCACGATCGGAGCTTTCATGCTCGGCACGGGCGTTCTGCTCACGATCATCAACGTGGCCCGCAGCTTGCGGGTTGGGAAGGTCGCGGGTCCGGACCCCTGGAAGGGGAACACGCTCGAGTGGTTCACGCCGTCTCCTCCGCCGCCCAACAACTTCGACGTAATCCCGCGGGTCCGCTCGCTCGAGCCGATGCGCGACATCCGCCGCCAGGCCGAGCGTCAGACGGGCGTGACGCAGAAGACCGGAGGCTCTGAGCGCTTCACGCGGGTGTAGAGCCTTGGCTTCGAGCTGCAGCTTCGTTGCGCTAGGAACCCAGTTCGATCTGGGTCGGTCGTGGTCATATCGTCTTGGGCATCGGGGCCTCGGTGTCGAGCTCATAGCGCTCGATCGCATCCTGGGCGCGGCGGCGATATCACCCCAGCGGCCAGCGACTTCAGGGCGGCGACGGTTGTAGTGGCCGTCGAACTCGAAGAAACGCCTGAGTACCATCGATAGTCGCTGCGGCGGCGTTGGTCTCCGCTCGATCCGTCGTCGCGACTCGCAGCCGCGCTGGCGTGCCAACCGCCCGAGCGACGATCCTTTTCGCCAGGTCGTCTGCCGACGTGGCGCTGGTGGCTAGTCAGGTCGTGGACGATCAGCTCGCCGAGGCGGTTCGCGAGGTCGGCCCCCTGGCTGATCGCGATGGCGCGCTGCGACGCATGTGCTAGCGCGATGTGCGTCGCCGGTTGAGTCAGCTGCGCGCTGCGGCTTGCCGAGGCCCGGTGGCCGGCGGCGAGCGTTGTCACGGAGCTGTTTGGAAGCTGGGCGGTAGCCAGACGGGAGGCGGGCGCGGCCTCGAGTGACGCGCGACGTCCGCGTCGCTCATGTCGGTGAGGCAGCCACCACCAAAGGCATAGTCTCTCATCGTTCGATAGACGGGCAGCCGGACCGAGTGTTCCGTTGATTGGGCACAAACATGGGTTGTGTGCCCAATGCCCCGCAATCGCCCGCAGAATGCGGGGATCAGTCCGGAGGTGGCCACCGCGCTTGATTCGAGACATTTGCAGGGGTTTCTTGCCTCGCGCGTGTATATGTGCACGTTATTCGGGTCGGTGAGGTCCCCGGTTCAAATCCGGGCGCCCCGATATCAGAAGGCCCTGCCAACGCGGGGGCCTCTTCCTTATCAGTGCAGGGACTGAGGATTACGCGGGAAGGGGAACGACTTCCCGTCAGTGTCAGCCTGATGCAGGGATCGAGAAGGTCCGTCGCCGGACGTACTTGCTCAGCCCGCGATCACCGGGTAAGCCGGGCTCTCGAACCGGCAGTTAGGCGATGCCGCTGCGGACGGCTTGGACGGCTGCTTGGATGCGGTTGTCGAGGTGAAGCTTGGCGAGGATGCTGGCGATGTGGTTGTGCACGGTGTTGGTGCTGAGCGATAGCTCGTGGGCAATCTCGTGGTTGCTCTTGCCGCTGGCGAGGCTGGTGAAGATCTCCAGTTCGCGCACGGTCAGGGCAGCACGGATCGCGCGAGCGGCGTCATGGCTTGTGGTGGTGACGGGGATGTCCCGCTCGCGGATCCGCTGCAGCAGTTTTCCCGCGACCTGGGAGGAGATGACCGACTCTCCGGCCGCCGTTGCCCTGACGGCAGCAGCGATCGCCTCGGGTGGCGCACTCTTGAGGATGTAGCCGCTAGCGCCGGCGACGATCGCCTCGACCACGCGGTTCTGCTCGCTGCGAGTCAGTACCAGGACACGCGAAGCGGGGGCGAGCAGACCGAGCTGCCCGATCGCCTCCACACCCGACATGCCAGGCAGCCTGAGGTCCATCAGCACGACGTCGGGACGCAGGTCGAGAACCATCCTGATCGCGTCTTGCGCATCGGCGGCCTCCCCGACGAGATCAAGTCCACCAACCGATAGCGCCTGGGCCAGAGCGCCGCGGATCAGCGGTTCGTCATCGACAAGGACCACCGTGACCGGCCCGAGGCGCTCCGCGACAGGGTTCTGCTCAGATTGCATCTGCAGCCATCCCGGCCTCAGCTCTTCCTGGCCGCAATCTACCAACCCCCGGTAAACGCCCATAGCCCCAAGGTGCGCACAACGCCCACAGCCCGTCCCGGTCCCCACTACCGGCCCGTTCGAACCCCCCAATCAGGCCCAAACGGGCCATAGACAGCAGGCTACGCGGGAGTAGTTTCGACATAGGGGCGTTATTCAGCCCTTGAAACGCCGTTACAAACATAACCCGCCCTAGCGGCGGGTCCTAGAAACGAGGGCTACGATGGCATATCCGGTTGAGATTCAAGGGACCGGCACTGAGGGGAAAATTCGGAACCCGCTGGGCGTTATCGCCCTGAGTTTCGTCACCCTGGGGATCTATTCGATCTTCTGGTACTACTTCGTCAACAAAGAAATGGCCGCGGTGGGCAGGGCCAGGAACACCGATGAGCTCGGCGACAGCCCCGGCACATCCGTCCTCGCCGTGACACTGGGCATACTGCTCATTGTCCCGCCGTTCGTGTCGCTGTACCACGCGTGGAAGCGCCTCAGCAGCGGGGAGAGCCTCACTGGGCTCACCGGGCTGGAGGCCGGCCTCGGCTTCTTGCTGACGATCTTCATTTCCCCCGTCGGCCACTACATCTTCCAGTCCAACTGGAACAAGGTGCTCGAGGCCCAGGCGGACAGCGCCCCGGTTCAGGTTGCGCTGTCGGCCGAAGTGCCGGTCGCCGAGCCCCCGCCGGTCGCGGTGCAGTGACCGGAGGCCGGAGAGGCTCGGCCCGGCTCACGGTAAGCCGAGTCACCTGACCGCGAGCGAGAAATCAAGGGAGTGCGGCGAGATCGTTGAGATCCGCCGCACTCACAGCTGGGTCTCGGCGCCCGACGTAGCTCCGTCGACCACCTTCCCAGGCACTTCCCCTATGGGCGATGGACTCGAACCACGGACCTCTTTGCTTATCACAGGGGTCCGCGACGTGGACGGATGGGGATCTGATGGCGGGATTTACGGAAGAGGGCGTGCACTCGCGGAAGTGAGAAGTTCACGCCTATCCAGGCGGGGGGTAATGCGGACACGGTAAGCGGGGGGAGGGGCGCCCACGGCTGTGCGGTGGGGTTGGTCATTGGCCTCGGCGCGGCGTGGGACCACCCAACCGATGATCGACGCGACAATTGTGACCAGGTAGATCTGGCCGAGCGAGGCGCGCAGCCAGCGTGCACGTCGAGCGTCATGGGTGAGCTAACCAGTCTGTCCCAGACACCGGACGCCCATTCGGCTGAGACAATCGACTTGTGCCGCAAGCACACGCGTCGCGGCTATTGACCAAGGACGTCAGCGATGCAAGACGAAAGTCCAACAAGCAGCGGGCAACAGCACGAGGTGGCCGATTCGCTCGTCGGCGGACGTCGCGAAACAGAGCTTGAGCGCCTCGACCGCAACCTAACTGAGCTGACGGGCGAGCTGCGCGTCGCGCTGCCCGGAGTGCAAGTTCTGTTCGCGTTCCTACTCGTCGCGCCGTTCAATCAGCGCTTCGGCAGAGTCAGCCAGTTCGAGCGGCAGCTGTACTTCGCGGCCCTTCTGCTCACGCTCCTCGCGACCATGTTGCTGATCGCACCAACCATCATCCACCGGCTTCACTTCCGCCGCGGCGAGAAGGCCTACGTGGTCCAAATAGCCAATCGACTCATGATCTCGGGCCTGATCGTGTTCGCCCTCGCGATGACCACTGCGGTCCTGCTCGTCACTCACTACCTCTTCGGTTCCCTCACAGCAGTTATCACCACAGTCATCGTCGTCGCCGCTTTCATCCTGATCTGGTTTCTGTTGCCATTGCGCCGACGCCTCGCTACCCGCTAGCAGCATGTGCGCCGCCACTGTCGCGAACAAGGCTACGTCGCAATCAGTGGCCGCCCCTCGGCCCGCAGAGCGACACTCCGCGCACGCCGCCTGAGACAGCTGCATGTAGGGCTGGGCCGGAAGGCCATGGAGGCGGAGTCCGCCGATCGAGAACACCCGTCCCGAATCGGGTTGCCGGGCGCGGGCGTCGTCGTCTAGGCCCGCGCGGGCAGTGGTCACGAATAGGGTTTCGAGGTCGCGTCCGCCGAACGCGCACGATGTCGGTCGGTCGACCGGGAGTCGCAGACTCGCGAGGAGGGTCCCGTCGGGCGCGTATCGGTTGACGGCTGCGTCTCCCCACCAGTCCACCCATATCCCTCCTTCGGCGTCTACGGTCAGCCCGTAGGGCACGACCCCCGGCTGGTCGCCGCGAACGATCGTACGACGTTCTTTGATGGCGCAGGCGGAACTCTCGAAATGGAATGCATCGACGCGGCGGGTGCCGCTGTCGTTCAGATACATGGTCCGCTTGCCGGGGATGCGGCGGCGGAAACTCGCTCGTTGCAAACGGCGCATTCCGACCGCGGCGGGGCGTAGATTCATGAAGTGATCGTGCGGCCAGCGACGAGTCAGTCCCCGGCGGTCGATTCTCCGGTCTCGCAGCGGCGTTCGTGGCCGCCTGAGGACCCGGATGAGCTTCGTGCGCTCGCCGAGCTCGGCTTCAAGGAGCTGGGCGGTGCGATCGGTGGGATCGGAGACATCCACGGAGCGGTCGCTCAGCGTGTCTTCAGGGCCATCGGGCCGGGCGGGGAGATCGCGCGAGCGGCTCATGACGCGATCTCCCGCACCGCATACGCCGCGGTTGCAGCGGGGCCGAACGTGATCGGCAAGGCCGCCGATTTAGCGCTCGGCAGTCGGGACCGCAGCGGCGAGCGTCGGCTGTCAACCACGCCGTGGGGTGGGCTGGCGTTGGCCGCGATCAACGGACTCGTGGGCGACGCCCTAGAGGCCGAGCGAAGTGTGCTTCAGGAGCCGATGGCGGTGCGCGTGGACGGTCTCAGCGTGCCGTGCGAGGCGAGCGCGCTCGCCGCCGGGTTCCCGACGGCGACTGCGCGCATCGTGGTTTTCGTCCACGGCCTGATGGGCACCGAGTTCCCATGGTGGTGGGGCGGGGGTCCGGGCCGGGAGTGCTACGGCACGTGCCTTTCGCGCGACCTCGGCGCTACCCCCGTCTTCGTCCGCTACAACACCGGTCGTCATATCTCCGAGAACGGCGGCTCGCTCGCCGAGGTGCTAGGCGAGCTCGTCGCCGCGTGGCCCGTCGAGGTGGACCAGCTCGCGCTGATCGGGCACTCGATGGGCGGGCTCGTCTGCCGCAGCGCTTGCTATCAGGCAGCCAACCAGAGCGCCGATTGGGTCCAGCGCGTCGGCCATGTGGTCTCGCTCGGGACGCCGCATATGGGCGCGCCCCTTGCGCAGGGCGTCCATTACGCCAGCGCGGCGTTGCACTCCGTTCCGGAGACCCGACCGTTCGGGCGCTTTCTGCGCCGGCGCAGTGGAGGCATCCGCGACCTCCGCCATGGTTCGCTCGTCGATGAGGACTGGCGCGACTGCGACCCCGACGCTCTTCGCGCCAAGGCTTGCAAGGAGGTGCCGCTGCTCGAGGGCGCCACTCACTGCTTCGTGGCGGCGACCATCATGGAAAACCCGAAGCATCCAGTCGCACGGCTGCTCGGCGATTGCCTCGTGCTCGAGCCGAGCGCTTCGGGCCGCAGCCGCACCCGCCGCATCCCGTTCGAGGCGGAGTACGGCATGTGCATCGGGCGCACCCACCACATCGCGCTGCTCAACCATCCACTCGTCTACGAACGGCTCCGCCAGTGGCTTGCTACGCCCCCGGCACGCCTTGCCGCGCTCGCCCGCGAGAGCGACCACCAACGGTGAGTCACACCGGATGGTGGCAATCCTGAGCTGCATTGCCGGAGGTTGACCGTGGCGCCGATGCTCGCCGACCCGTTCTCCTCACGCCGGTTTATGCGGGAGTGCAAGCCGCACTGTCGCCTTGCAGCATGTCAGTGCCGACGGCGCCGGGAGATGGGGCTTTCCCCAATTTTGTGAAGACGCCGGTCAAGACGCTCGGCAGCCGCACCGAGAACGAGTGAGCAGAGAAACCAGCCCGCAGCGCCGCCATGACCACCGCCAATGGTCGCGACAGGTCGGTGAGCGCCAGCGCGAGAGCTGCTCCCACGATGGCGCCGGAGAACGCCACCACGGTTGGGACTGACACCAACCACATGCACACAGCGTATCCCTCGAGCCGAGTCCTGACCCGGAGATAGCGCAGAACGCCTTGCGTTAGGCTGCAACGAATATCCGGCGAGCGGTTCGCCGCCGAGCTCCCATCGTCGCGGAGTCCGACGTGCCGCTCCTTGGGTCGATAGCGCAGGGTGAATCCCGCGGCGTCGAATGGATCTTCCTCGTCGCCCTCAAGCTCGCGTCGCTGTGCTGCCGTCAAGCGCCCGAACTCCACAACCTCCATTCAGCCATGCAACCACAGCCGGCGCCGCGTCACGGGCGCTCAACACGATTTCGTCGCGATGCACTCGTCCCGTCGAGAGGGGTTCACGTCACTTCAGCTGATCGCGCCGGCGCCGTCCAGATAGCGGAACAGCTGCGGGACCGTCCCGGCGGGGGCTGTCCCCTCGATCAGGACGTAGGGGGAGGCGTCGACGGCGGCGTCGGCCGGATTCGAGCGCGGCCGCTGCGCCTTGTCGATGTCGCTCAGGTAATGCGCGTTCAGCAGGTGACCCCAGGCGCCGTCGTTCCTGTACCGCGGACCGGCGATCTTGACGTGCCGCCTCTTCCCCTGGGGGGCGAGCATTCCGAGCCGCGCCACCAGGTCGTGCTCGTTGCCGAAGCTCTCGATCCGTGGGATCGACAGATCCTCGTCGATGTAGTTCATGTCCGTCGCGCAGTTCGCAAAGCAGTAGACCTCGAGCGCGGCGAGTTCATCTCGACCTACTGGCTCGAGCCGGTTCGGATCTACGGTCAGTCCCTCGGCGGCCGCGCGGCGGCGGATGATCTCGCGATCGGATCTCGACAGCTGGCCCGGCGTTCCGGTCGCCGTGCGTAGGTACACGCCCTTGATCAGCCGCAGCAGCACGGCTGTGATCAGTGTCCCCTGGGAGTGGCAGATGAGCACGACACGCTTCTTCTCTGGGTCTGCGATCGCGTCGAGCAGCACGTGGAACGCGCTGTCGACGTCCTCACTGGTCGCACCGAGCTTCTCCGAGGCGCACTCCAGCAGGTCGACCCCGGCCCCGTCCGTCGAGTTCCAGAGAACCCTGATTGGCCGGTGGAACAGATGGACCAGGTACGCCGCGTTCATCCGAACCACGTCCTGATTGGTCAAGATCCCGTTGATGAAGAACCACTGCTCGCCGTTGAACCTACCTGCCGGGTCTCGCCCTTCGCGCGCCAGCTCGCACGAGCGATGGAAGAGCAGCGACGACAGCGGAGGCCGCAGCCACGAGGGCGCGTTCCCAGGCACCGACGGCACGAGGATGTCGCGCAGGTAACGCCCGAGCCTTCCGACCCTGCCAGACCACACCAGTTCATACTCCGAGTACCGCGTGGGCTTCACCGAACTGAGCTCGCCGAGCACCGACCGCGGCCAATCCAGCGGCGAGAACCAGGCCGCGTCCTTGACGCTCGCGAACAGCTCGCCCCACTCACGCTCGTGGCGGATCGTCCAGCCCTCGGACGACCCCGTGATCGTGACCCCGTCATCCCGGCCCGCCCGCGCTCTCTTCCCGGCCATCGATATCCACCTCGGTTTCCCAACCGCGCCGTGCGCCGCGATTCACGCACCAACAGTCCCGAAAGTCAACCGGGCACACCCATCCTCAGCAGTTACGGTGAGCTTCCGTACTCAGACGCTTCCATTCGTCGCGAAGCACTGTCCCACGGGAGGGGGCCGATCGGCAAAGGCAGAAGTCGGGGCGACCTGCGGGACCGCGGCATAGGCACTGGAAAGGGCACGCTTGCCGCAGCGAGCAGTTGACTGGTCAGGCAGGCATCATGCCGGGCATGCCCATCACTCTGCATCGGACCCGCCGAGATTACCGTCGGACGCCGCGCGAGCAAGCCGTGGCAGGAACTGCGCAAGCACCCGAAAGCTTCCGCCGCTGGATGAACCGTCTGGCCAACTCTTGGTCGAGTTCGACAGCCGCTTCCGGCCAGCCCTGGCATGAACGTGACCGAGCCAAAGCACGGAATCACCTAGCTCCGCGGACTTCTTTTTCTACGAAGCGAAACTCCTCCCAAGTTTCGCGGATCGCCTGCAGCCCCTCGATGACCTCTGCATGACCTCGGTAAACGCTCTGCTCAAGGGTCGCTGGACTTGTGGGCGCCCATTCGACCCTCAGCGTCGACGTATTGGATGGCGTCAAGGTCGTCCCGGTTCCATGCGTCAATGAGGCGTCGGATGACTTCGCGGCCCACGTTCAAGTTGAACGGAAATATCGCAGGGCAACTTCCGCCGCCAGCACTACCATCGTTGATCGCCTGCCGGAGATTGGGTGGTGGCAGAGCTATTGTTGGCGCGTTGTCTTCGGAGAATCTTGCGGTCGTGCGTGCAATCTTCGAAGGGGGAGCTAGCACCAGCAAGGAAGCGATGCTCGCGGCCCTCCCGCAAGTGGTTCCCGCGCTGTTTCACGCCGACGCGGAGTGGATCGAGGCGCCTGAGCGAGTCGATTCAAAGGTGTACAGCGGGCATGACGGGATCCGCCAGTCCTTCGAACACTGGCTCGAACAGTGGGACAAGTATCAAGTAACGGCAGAACGCTTTGAGGACCACGGCGATCAGGTCCTCGTCGTCGTCCATGAATCCGGCGAAGGGCGCGTTAGTGGCGCCTCGTCAGACGCCACGATCTACGCAATCTTCACGTTCACGAACGGAAAGGTCAGTCGTTACCAGGAGTTCTACGACGAAGCTGGCGCCAGAGCCTCGATAACTGCCGATTAGATCGACAACCGGCAGGCTCGGGCACGACCGACTATGAGAACCCGAGCCGAGCTGTTCCTTGTAGGACGATCCAGAAGTCGGCAAGCATCGGCCGCGCGTGCCGAGATCGGTTTCAGGCGCCGTGCTCGTCTGCGGGATACTCAGCTTCGCGTGCCAGAGGAGACGACCGTCGATGTTGCGCGCGCGGCTTACCGGGACCTGGCAGACGCGCTCAGGTCCGGCGACGGCGCGGATACGGTCGAGCGATGGTGCGACCCCGAGATTGTTCTCAAACCGTCCGGCCTCTTCCCGGATTCCTCGGAAATGCGCGGACGCGAAGGTATGTTGCAGTTTCTGCGGACACAGGCCGAGGCGTTTGACCTATTCCAGGTCGAGCCATTGGAATTCATCAACGCTGGCGACCGAGTTGTTGTCCCGGTTCGCTTCGGTGGGCGAGCCCGCCACACCGGGCTCGAAATCGACTTTTCCGTGGTCCACGTCCTTACGCTTCGCGACAGGACGCTGCTGCGGATCGACATTTACGGCACCAAGCTCGAAGCACTCGAAGCCGTGGGCCTGCCCGAGTAGCTGCGTGTTCCAGCGGAACCACGGGCCTTCGCCCGGGTCTCCCCAATGCTCGAGGAGGAGGACAGCGGCCGCGATGAGCGAGACTGACCGCTCGCCTTCGGTCGGAACTGGTCGCCGGCCGGCTGCACCATGGATCACTGCGATGGCGGAATTCGACTGGACATCAGGCAGACCGATGTGTATGCGTCGGTCCCGCGGAGGTGTATCACTTGGTGAGGTGAGCGAGACCAAGATCAGGCGCACGAACATCAATCTCGACACGGAGCTCGTCGACGCGGCGGCGGCGGTGCTCGGCACAGAGCGGACCACGGACACGGTTCACGCTGCGCTGCGGGCGGTTATCGATCGCGCGGCTCGCGAGCGGCTCGCACAGCGCGACTTTGATGACCTGACGCCGGACGTGCTGCACGAACTCCGCCGCCCGCGACAGCCCGCGTAGGTGCAGCTGGCCGACACCAGCGCCTGGGTGTGGACCCGGGTCGCCGGCGGCGAGCTGCGGGCCGTGTTCGACGAACAGGTCATCGACGGGCAGGTAGCGACGTGCGACATGGTGCGACTCGAGCTTCTGTACAGCACCCGCAACGCGACCGAGTTCACGCGTCTGCGCATTGAACTCGCCGCTCTACCGAATTGCGAGATCGGCGTCGACCAGTGGCAGCGGGCGCTCGAGGTGTACGAACAGCTCGCCCGCGAAGGCGGCCTGCATCACCGTGCGGTCCGTCACCCTGATCTGCTGATCGCAGCTGCCGCCGAAGTGAACGGCATTCCGGTGCTCCACTACGACGAGGACTTCGACCGCATCGCCTCGATCACCGGGCAGCACGTCCGGTGGTTGGCGCCGCGCGGATCGCTCAGCTGAGCGACGTCAGATCCTTAGCCGCACCGGGCTCGCGCTGGGCGCGCCACCTATCGCGGGGGCGCTAACCAGCTCACGGCCCGGGCGAACCGCAAGGTCCCAACAGGGGGAAAGCCGTGAATCTCGCGCTTGCCGTGCCTCACCTACGATCCTTGGTCGATGCCCCGCCCGATTTCGCCCCTCCCGAACTCCGCCGCCGTGGTCATCATCGGCGGCGGCGTTATCGGCACCAGCGCGGCCTTCCACCTCGCCGAGGCCGGCGCGGATGTCGTCCTTGTCGAGCGGGCGCAGCTCGGCAGCGGCTCCACGGGCCGGGCGGCCGGCGGCGTGCGGACCCAGTTCTCGGATGCGCTGAACGTCGAGATCGCCCGGCGCAGTCTGGACGCGTTCCGCGACTTCGGCCGGCGGCCGGGCTGGGAGATAGACCTCAAGCAGGTCGGATACCTGTTCGTCCTCAGCCGCGAGTCGGACGTCGAGGAGTTCGAGCGCAGCGTCGCGCTGCAGAACGAGTACGGGCTCGACTCTCGGATGCTTACGGCCGGCGAAGTTCGGGAGCTGTGCCCCCTGGTGCAGGGGGACGACATCCTCGCCGGCGCGTTCTCCCCCCGCGACGGCCACGCGACCCCCGAGGGCGTGGTCCAGGGGTACGCGTTCGCCGCGCGCGCCCATGGCGCGGAGATCCGCGTCAACTGCGAGGTGCTCGACATCACGACCGACGGCGACGAGATCGCCGAGGTCGTCACCAATCAGGGGTCGGTCCAGACGAACATCGTGATCTGCGCCGCGGGCGCCTGGTCGCGCAGCTGCGGCGCGATGGTTGGCGTTGACCTGCCTGTCACCCCGTTGCGGCGCCAGGTTCTGTTCACCGACGCCATCGATGGGATCCCGGCCAACCTCCCCATGACCATCGACTTCGAGTCGAGCTTCTACTTTCACCGCGAGGGACCGGGCCTATTGCTGGGGATGTCCGATCCGCGTGAGAAGCCGGGGTTCAGCGTCGAGACCACCGAGGACTGGATCCCCGGCCTGATGGAGGTGGTGCGGCGCCGGGCGCCCCGGATTGCCGACGTCGGCATCCGCGGCGGTTGGGCCGGGCTGTACGAGGTGACGCCAGATCACAACGCGATCATTGGGGAGGCGCCCAGCGTCTCGCGCTTCCTGTTCGCGACCGGGTTCTCCGGACATGGGTTCTTGCAGGGTCCCGCCATCGGCGAGATCCTGCGCGACCTGGTCCTGCGCCGCCCACCGTTCGCCGACATCTCCCCCTTGAGCGTCGAGCGTTTCGACGCCGCAGCCCTGCGCCCGGAGTACAACGTCGTCTAAGCGTGCGCGCGTGATTGGCACCGTGGCAACGAACGCAGTCGGCGCGACCCGGGGCCAGCCGGGGGATGATCGTGGTCCGGGCCTCGCTCCGGCCGCCTCCCACGACATGGCCACGGTGTTATCGGTGAAGCTGGGCCCCAACGACAACACCGAAGCTGCACACGGAGACACCTCTCACCTCAGAGACCCACGGAGAAATCGATGAGTTCGACCACCCCCACGCAGGAGCTGACTGTCTCCTCGACGGACGATCTGCGAGCCCGGGCTCGCAACAGCCTCGAGCGCTGCGGCGTCCAGTTATCGCTCAGGGCTGGGCCGCGCATCAGCGCGCGCTCGCCGATCACGGGCGAGGACCTGTTCGACGTGCCGTCCGGCGGCGGCACCGAGATCGAGGCCGCGATCGGCGCGGCAAGAACCGCTTGGCAGACATGGCGCACCGTGCCAGCGCCCGTGCGCGGTGCGCTCGTGAAGCGGTTCGGGGCGCTGTTGGCCGACCACAAGCCCGCCATCGCGGAGTTGATCACGATCGAGGCCGGGAAGATCTCCTCCGAGGGACTCGGCGAGGTCCAGGAGATGATCGACATCTGCGACTTCGCTGTCGGTCTCTCACGCCAGCTCGAGGGCCGGACGATGCCCTCCGAACGGCCGAGCCACCGGCTGATGGAGACCTGGCACCCACTCGGAGTGGTGGCCGTGATCTCGACCTTCAACTTCCCCGCCGCTGTGTGGTCGTGGAACACCGCCGTGGCCCTGGTCTGCGGTGACAGCGTCGTCTGGAAACCCTCGCCGATGACGCCGCTGACCTCGCTCGCCTGCTCGTCGTTGCTGGAGCAGGCGATCGCCGAATGCGGGGCGCCGGAGGGGCTGCACCAGCTCGTGATCGCCGGCGCGGAGGAGAGCCAGGCGCTCGTCGACAGCCGCCACGTCGCGCTGGTGAGCGCCACCGGCTCTGAGCGGATGGGCGCCCAGGTCGCACCCCGCGTGGCGGCCAGGCTGGGTCGCTGCCTGCTCGAGCTCGGGGGCAACAACGCCGCGGTTGTGGCGCCGTCCGCCGATCTCGAACTGGCCACCAGGGGGATCGTGTTCGCGGCGGCCGGGACGGCCGGTCAGCGGTGCACGAGCCTACGTCGCCTGATCGCGCACGAGGACATCGCCGACGACCTCGTGGCGGAGCTGCGCACGGTCTTCGCGCGGCTGCCGATCGGCGATCCGCTGGCCGAGGGCACCCTCGTCGGCCCGCTCATCAACGAGCCCGCCCATCGCAGCATGGTCGAGGCGCTTGAGCAGGCGAGTGCCGAGGGTGGCGAGCTCCTCGCCGGCGGTGGCCGCCGTGGGGTCGCGGGCTTCCCGGACGCCTACTACGTGGAGCCCGCGCTCGTCCGCATGCCCGACCAGACGGCGCTCGTGCACCGCGAGACGTTCGCACCGATCCTGTACGTCATGACCTACCGCGAGCTGGAACATGCGATCGAGCTGCATAACGGTGTACCTCAGGGCCTCTCCTCGAGCATTTTCACCCGCGACCAACGGGAGGCCGAGCGCTTCCTGGCCGCCGACGGCTCAGACTGCGGGATCATCAACGTCAACATCGGCACCTCAGGAGCCGAGATCGGCGGGGCGTTCGGCGGCGAGAAATCGACCGGAGGCGGCCGCGAGTCCGGGTCTGACGCCTGGCGCGCGTACATGCGTCGCGCCACCAACACGATCAATTACTCCGACGAGCTGCCGCTGGCGCAAGGGGTCGAGTTTGTGTAAGTTAGGCCACATACCTTCCTGCGGCTGCTGGCCCGCGGGAGGCGCCGTCGTCCTCCCGTTGCCGCGATCAGCGTGTCGTGCCGCCAAGCGCGCCGCTTGACGCAGCCACAACGGGACGCATTTTAATCCCGTCGTGCGCCGAACACGAGGCGACTTCGGCGATGAGGCGCGGCGCTCTCGGCCTGTTCGGCACGTGACGAGCGACGGCCATCGGAGCTCGTTCCCCGTCGGCTCGAGCCGCTTGCCGCCTTCATGTCCGCGAGGATGGCTCCCTCCGAGCGTGAGGCCACGATCGGTGTAGCGAGCCCGGCGACGTGGACGTGGGTTCGCCGTCCGCGGCCCCGCCCCTCTTCGATCGGCATCACGGCGACGATGTCGTCGGCGCGCACGAATCGCCCGTAGCCCAGCGGCACCATGCCGATGTCTGTAGCCCGCATGAGGTCTTCTTCGCGCATGTACCTATTGTAGCGAACACGTGTTCGCGACCAAATGAGTGTCGACCGGCGACCGAGTCGACCGCCGAAGGACGCGAAGCACGCTGAAAAACGGCCAGACGCTGGGATACTCATTGTCCATAGGCTTCGATCAGGGTCTTGCCGCAGTCCTAGAACGCGTACGAGGAGGAGGAAACCGTGACCGAGCACCCGCCATTCATCGACTACGAGAACCTGCCCGCTCCGAGCGAGGGTTTCGTCGTGACCCAGTTCATCACCGTTCGAAGCGTTGCTCGGTCTCGCGCGTTCTACGCCGACGTGCTCGGCGGCCAGGTGGTGCTGGAGGAGAACCCGTGCATGATCAAGCTCTCCAACTCGTGGCTGATCATGAACCCGGGCGGTGGCCCCACCCCCGACAAGCCCGACATCTCGGTGGTCAACTACGAGCCCGGGAACACGGTCTCTACCTTCATGAACCTGCGCGTCGCCGACATCCAGGCCTGTTATGAGCAGTGGAGCTCAAGGGGAGCCGAGTTCGTGACGTCGCCGATCGATCGCGGGGCTGAGATCCGCTGCTACATGCGCGACCCCGACGGCTACATGATCGAAGTCGGCCAGTCCACCGGACTGCTCGAAGGGAAACTCGCCAACAAGCGGCCTGAAGACCTGCCTGGCTAAGTGAAGGTGACCGCTCTAAACGTTGTCGGTCTCGGAGGCTCACTTCGGGAGGCGTCCAGTAGTCGAGCGGCGCTTGCCGTTGCCCTCGAAGGCGCGGCGGCGGCCGGAGCGAAAGTTGAGCTGCTCGACCTACGGGAGTTGGGGCTGCCGATTTATAGCCCGGATCTCGAGGCCGATCCGCCGGCTGTCGTCCGGACGCTGATCGACACCTGTTATGGGGCTGACGGAATGCTCTGGAGCAGCCCGATGTACAACGGATCGGTGTCGGGCTCCTTCAAGAACGCGATCGACTGGCTGCACATGCTCGGGACACGCGAGCCACCATACCTCCACGATGAGGTCATCGGCTTGATCAGCGCCGCGGGGGGGACGCAGGGGCTCCAGGTCGTCAACTCGATGGAGTTCTCGGTGCGCTCCTTGCGAGGGTGGGCCGTGCCGTACGTGGTCCCGGTGCCCCGGGCCGCAAGGGTCTTCGCCGAGTCGGGCGCGGTTCAAGATGAGCTAGTCGAGCAACAGCTGCAGCTTCTCGGCGAGGAGGTGGTGCGCGTCGCCGAGCGCTTTGCCCGAGATCCTGCGCTACACCGGCAGGGCGAGTGTGACGACGCAGCCGAGCGCGTCGTCACGTCTGGTTGACGACCGCGCGAGTTCGATCGCGTCGAAGTCGTAGTCGCTGCGGACGACGGTTCTCGCACCTCCGAGATCTTGGCAGTCGAGGCACCGTCAGGCCGCGGCGTTGTCGACGCGCACAGGCGAACCCGTACGAACGGCCAGGTTCATTCGGACCTCGGCCATGCGCTATGCGAGCGCCTGATACTCGTCCTGAGTCAGCTCGATCTGTAGCGCGGCGAGATTCTCTTGTAGATGCTCTGACGACAGCGTTCCGGGAATCGGCAACATCGTCGGCGAGCGCTTGAGGAGCCACGCGAGCGTGATCTGGCTCGGGGTCGCCCGGTGTGAGTCGGCGATCTCCCTCAGCACCGATCCGCCGTCGCCGCGCAACGGAAAGTACGGAACGAACAGGATGCGCTGCTCGGCGCAGTAGTCGACGACCTCCTCGTGCCGGCGGTCGGAGAGGTTGTAGCGGTTCTGTACAGCCGCGATCGGCACGATCTGACGCGCTCGCTCGATCTTCTCGATCCCGACCTCGGAGATGCCCACCTGCCGGATCTTGCCCTGATCGCGGTACTCGCCAATGACGGCCAGGCTCGTCTCTAGCGGCGTCTGGGGATCGACGCGATGGAGGTAGTAGAGATCGATCCGGTCGGCGCGTAGACGGCGCAGGCTCTCCTCGATCTGCGCCCTCAGAATCTCTGGGCGACCCTCGCCGGGTGAGTAGCCGCCCTTCGTGGCGACGACGGACCCTTCAGGGAACGGCGCAAGCGCAGCCCCGATGGTCCGCTCGCTCTCGCCGCCGGTGTAAAGATGCGCGGTATCGATGAAATTGACCCCGGCACTGAGCGCCTCCCGAAGGAGCGCCTGATTGCCCGGCGTGTTCGTCAACCGATTGGTCCCGAGCCCGACGCGGGTGACACGGGTCTCGCCAACTGCCAACTCGCTT
The DNA here is from genome assembly GCA_963757075.1 of uncultured Actinomycetes bacterium. Taxonomy (GTDB): domain Bacteria; phylum Actinomycetota; class Thermoleophilia; order Solirubrobacterales; family Solirubrobacteraceae; genus Palsa-465. The sequence goes on along the minus strand of CAVWQN010000003.1, from coordinate 616,482 downwards.
GCCATCGATCCTGATCGTAGTGACGCGGCCGCCGGCGGGGCATCCGCCCGTAGGAGGCTTCTGCGATGGGACTCGCGATCGCAAGGGCTTCTATGGATCCTAAGGCGACCCGCGTTCGTGGCACGCGTCGAGCACCCGGCGAGCGAGGCCCGCGGAAGGCCAGAGTGCTTCCGCGATGCGCTCTAGTCAGGACCTGCGCGTCAGCGGTGGGCAGTTGGGGGGGCCGCCGGGGACACCGGTGGGCAGACCTCGCCCGTGTGACAGAGATGCCACCCAGAGATGCCACCGTCCCTTACTTAAGTATTTACTCCTGCTATGCTGGCTAGCGTAAACAAGTAAGGAGTCCAAAATGGATTCGAGCGAAAGCCCAACAACCACCAATTACCAGCAGGTCACGGTCGATGTCCCCGAGGACCGAGTGGCTGAGTTCCACGCATTCTTCGGTCGGTTTCTCGCCGGCCGGCGGGGACGAGGTCGAAGGGGCGGATACGGCAGGCAGCACCGGAGCGTCCACCGGCGTCGGTGCTCGGAGCGCGGCGAGGCCGCACAGCGTGGCGCTAGCGAGCAGGCTGCCGAGAGCACCGAGGTCTGATGGCCGACAAGCAGGTCACGGTCGCGGTGCCAGAGGAGCGTGTGCCCGAGTTCTACTCGTGGTTCGCGGCCTTCTTGGCGGCCGAGCCTGGAACCACACCCCCATCACGGGGACGTGGTGGACGCGGCCCACGCGGGTGGCGTCACCAAGGTGAGGCGCGTGCCTGGTCGGCAGATGATGCCGACCAGGCCGCCTGGCTCTACGGCAAGCTCGCGCCGCCTGCGCGCGAGCTCTTCGACCTGCTCGCCGACGCGCCAGGACAGCGCTTCGGCGGGGAGACCATCGCCAAGCGACTGGGGCTCGAGAAGGGCGCCCACGGCGTCGCCGGCATCCTCGCCTGGCCAGGGCGCTACAGCCGCCACCTGGACCGCACCTTCCCGATCGCCACCGACGGCCGCGCCGACGGCGGTACCGACTACTACATGGAACCGGACGTCGCCGCGCTGTTCGCCATCGCGCGGACCCAGCCGCAACGGCGCCGAGGCAGCAGGCACCACCGACGAACTTCGCCCTAAGAGGGCACTGGTTCACTCCTTGCGCGGCGGAGCACTCGTGCGGTCGCGGCGGTCGTGACGACTGCTGTTGGGCGAACGCGATCATGACGGTCTGGCGTGGATGCTCTCGCCGAAGGCAATCGTCAGCTCCTCGACGTCGGACCGACGAGCAGTCGTCGCCGGCGGCGCTGTCGGGCAGCTGCTAGTGCGGGTGTGATCGCGATCCGCGTTTGCCGAGCAAGTTAGCGGCCCGCGGTAATCGCGCAACCGGCACCAGCAACCCGTGGCTTGTAGTGGTCATCGTCTGCGTGGCCCAGTTCATGGTCGTGCTGGACGCGACGATCGTCAACGTCGCGTTGCCGTCGATCCAGCGTGGTCTGCGGTTTAGCCCGTCGAGCCTGCAATGGGTGATCAACATGTACACGCTGATCTTCGGCGGTTTCATGCTGTTGGGGGGGCGTGCCGGTGACCTGATCGGGCGCAAGCGGGTGTTTGGTGCCGGGATCGTGTTGTTCTCCGGAGCGTCGCTGCTCAACGGTCTCGCGCAGTCCTCCGGCATGCTGATCGCGGGCCGGGGGCTGCAAGGGCTGGGGGGCGCGCTGCTCGCGCCGGCCGTCCTCTCGATCATCACGACCACCTTCAGCGACGCGAGCGATCGGGCGAAGGCGCTGGCGATTTGGAGCGCGATCGCCGCCGGCGGCGGGGCCGTGGGGCTGCTGCTGGGCGGCGTTCTGACCGATCTCGCGTCGTGGCGATGGATCTTCTTCGTCAACGTGCCCGTCGGTGTGGCCCTGGCGGTCGCGACGTGGAGGTTCGTCCCCGAGTCCCGAGCGAAGCTGACCCACCGGACGTTTGATCTGCCGGGAGCGGTGTCGGTCACCGCCGGCCTCGTGCTGCTCGTGTTTGCGATCGTCAAATCGAACAGCTACGGATGGGGATCGCCCCGAACGATCGGCCTGCTGGCCGTGGGCGTCCTGCTACTGGCGGGATTCCTCGCGATCGAGCGCCGAAGCCCGGCGCCGCTCATGCGGCTGAGCATCTTCCGGCTGCGCAGCCTCGCCGCCGCTGACCTCACGCTGTTGCTGACCTCAGCCGCGGTATTCGCGACGTTCTTCTTCGTCTCGCTCTACCTCCAGCAGATCCTCGGATATCGGCCGCTGAGCGCCGGCGCCGCATTCCTTCCGTTCTCGGCAGGAATCGCGGCCGGCGCCACGGTCGCGCGCAAGCTCATCCCCCGCCTCGGCGTTCGCGTCGTCCCCATGATCGGACTAGCGCTCGCGACCGCCGGGATGATCGTCCTCACCCAGCTCCCCGTGCATGGACGCTACGCATCCAACCTGCTCCCCGGCCTCCTCCCACTGGGCCTCGGACTGGGACTGACATTCGTCCCGATCACGTTGGCCGGCACCAGTGAAGTGAGCGGTGAAGATGCCGGGCTGGCATCCGGTCTGCTCAACACCGCCCAGCAGGTCGGGGGGTCAATCGGGCTGGCGATCCTCGCGACCCTCGCCACAAGCCGCACCACAAGCCTCCTCCACGCCACCGGGGCCACTAGCTCCGTTCCCGCAGCCCGAGTATCCGGCTTCCACGTCGCGTTCATCGCCGCCGCCGTGCTCCTCGGCGTGGCCTGGACTGTCGTGGCACTGCAGCTGAGAACCCGCAGGGCCCGCGAGCCCAAAAGGGTGGACGTATCACCCGATCTCGCCGCCCGAGCGGTCGGATGCGCGCAGTGCGCACCCGTGGCCATCAGCACAAGTGGACAGCAGACAGCTACCGCCGTCAGCAAGACGACCGCTACCGCACCTCACGCGTGACGCGCCTCCGGGCCCGATTTCAATCCGCACGCCAGCCGGGCACGGTCAGCCGGTGGGGCAGGGCTGGGAGATCCGGTGCGGTGGAGAGGGCAGTGAGGGCGGGCGCCGGGGCCTCTGGCGAAAGTCGAGGGTCAGGCCGGCATTGTTGGCCCGGGCGTCGCGACGGGTTAGGGGACGCAGGCCGTAGCGATACTCCACGAGCTTGAGGATCGACTCGTGTCCGAAGCGCCTGTGTGTGACTCCCCCTCGCCGCGCGTACGGAGAAACCACGATGGTAGGCACCCGGAAACCCATCTGTCCGAAATCGTCGTCGAGGTTTGTGCTTTGGCGAATGTCGGGAACACTGGGTGGCCGGACGTGGTCGAAGAACCCTCCCCACTCGTCGAAGGTCACGAACAGGACGCCGCGCCCCCACTGTCGCGAGTGGACGAATGCATGCACAACATCGCTGATGAATGCCTCAGCTGTCCGGACGTCGCCATACGTGTGGTCGTCGTTGGAGGTGCCCTTCCCCTCGGCGAACGAGCTCAGCTGGGGGTCCACGAATGACAGCGCCGGCAGAGTCCCCGCGCCGCACCGTCTGAAGAATTCGGCGATCGGAGCGCTGCGGCGCTCGCCTTGCGGACCCCACATGGCGGCGTAGTTGACGTCTGAATAGAACGTGATGCCGCGCTGGCCTCGCCGCGCCAGTGCAGCTTCTATCGTCGTGCCCGGAGGGAACCCCGGCGGGGTGGGAAACTGCGGCAAGCCGTCGCCTGGGATCGAGAATAGGTGCTTCTGGCCGTAGCTCTGCGCCGCGTGCGCATACGCGCGGTTCGGATTGGTCGATGCTAGTAACGACGCGAACCAGCGATCGCAGGTGGTGAACTCGCGGACGAGATGAGGGGTGAAGGGAAGATCGCGCTGGCGGTAGTAACCGATCGCATATTGGTCGTTGCCACTCCCGGCGGCAAGGAAACCGTCGCAGCGTCCGCCGTCAAACTGGACTCTTGCCTGCTCCCAGATATGACCTGGAATTGGGTGACCGCAGCCCTGGAAGTCCGGCGCTAGCGGGTACGTCGATCGGGTCACCCCAGTCGCGTCGACGTAGCTGAGCCCCGCCTGCCGGCCATCGCCTCGCGGCATCCAGCCCAGATAGTGGTCAAAGGACCGGTTCTCCATCATCAGCACCACGAAGGTGTCGACGGGCAGGTTGCGGGGGTGAGGTAGCGCCGCCGCTTTCGCCTCGAGGCGCGCGGCGTTGGCGACGAGGGCCTCCGGTCCGAGAGCGGCGGCCACGGCCGCACTGGCACCGAGGACCCGAGCGGTCCGCTCGATGAACTCGCGACGGCGGAGGTGCTCGTCGGGGTGCTCCGCCTCCAGGCGCTCCTCGGCCTCGCTGCGCACGATCGACATTTGGCCGTGAGCCTATCCGCCGGCACGGTGACCGTGGGCCGGTATCCACTCGTCACGCAGCCCGGGACGGCGGCCTCTTCTAACGGCGAGGGCTTGAGCCTGTCAGGATCGAGAGAATGAGCGTCTTCACCGATGCCGAGCTCCGTTACCTGACCGGCGGGCGGCAACTGGGACGGATCGCGACCGTCGGCCCGGACGGTACGCCGCATGTGGTCCCCGTCGGCTGGATCTACAACGCGGCGCGAGACACGATCGACATTGGGGGCCACGAGCTCGAGCGATCGAAGAAGTTCCGCGACGTAGCGCGCAGCGGGCGTGCCGCGATCGTGATCGACGATCTTCAGAGCACGGACCCATGGCGGCCACGGGCAGTGGAGATCCGCGGGCGGGCCGAGGCGATCTCTGTGCCGACGCCGCTGATCCGCATCCATCCGGAGAGGATCATCAGCTGGGGGCTCGAGCAGGGCCGCAGCGCGCGCACCGTCGAGGGGTAGGCCCCGGCTGCGATCCTCCCGACATGACCCGGATCGACGTCCCAGGGCACGACATCGTCGGGATCCGCGCCTCAAACTCAGGCCCCTTCACGCTCACGGGCACGAACTCCTGGATTGTGGGTCGTGACCCGGCCTGGTTGGTCGATCCGGGCCCGGCTCTCCATGACCACGTCAAAGCGCTGGTGGAGGTGGCCAAACCTCGAGGAGGGCTGGCAGGAATCGCGCTGACACACAAACACGCCGATCACGCCGAGGCCACCGGCGCGGTTTGCGGGGAGTTCCCGGATGCCTCCGTCGCCGCCGCCGGTGGTGGCGGTGGCGCGATCGACGTCCCACTGGCGGACGGCAGCACTTTCGGGCCGCTCGAGGTGCTGGCCACTCCTGGTCACGCGCCGGATCACTTGGCGTTTTTGTTCGGGACGGCGGCGCTCACTGGGGACGCCGTACTTGGCGAGGGGAGCGTCTTCATCTCCCCGGATCCGGGGGCGTTGGTCTCCTACCTGAAGGGCCTCTCGCTTCTCCGCGAGCGCGACCTGGATGTTCTCTGTCCCGGCCACGGCCCCCTCGTGCGCGATCCCGCGGCCAAGCTCGACGAGTACACAAATCATCGCCTCGATCGGGAACGCCGCCTAGTGGCGGCGCTTGCGGGCGGGAAGCGGGGCGTGGACGAGCTGCTCGATGAGGTCTGGGACGACGCGCCGCCTGAGTTGAGACCGGCCGCGGCGGTCACCCTCGCTGCGCATCTGGACAAGCTGGCCGACGAAGGGCGACTCCCGCCCGACGTAGAGCGTCCCCAGTTCGACGGCCCGGCCTAGGGTGTCAAACCGGCGCGCGAGCTACGAGTTCTGATCCTGGGAGTCCGCCGGCCCGGTGCTGGAGGGCGATGCAGATGCGGGGGTCGAGCTAGCGGTCGTTCCGGCGGTGCCATTGCTCGAGACGCAGGAGGCCGATTCAGTAGAGGTATCCGGACTCGTGGACGCCGGCGTTCCGCTTGTGGCCGTGGGAGTGCTCGGTGTGCTCGCAGCGGTGGAATCCGACCCGGTGGCCGGCGCCTGTACCGCGGGAGCGGGACTCTGGCAGCTCGGTGGGTTGGCCACAGGGGCAGTCGAGTCAGTGGATGCGGGCGCGCTGGTAGTGGCGGCGGTATCCGTGGCCGGCTGCGGCGGAGACACGGGCTGAGCGCTGACGGTTTTCCGGACTCTCGCTGACCGCTTGGGTGGTCCCGCCCGAGGGCTCTGCGGGGCGGGGGCGGCCGATGCTGGCGCCTGCTGCACCGGCGCGGGCGCGGATGAGGAAAGGGGACCTGCGGCGCTCGCCGCGACTGTTCCCTCCACAGACGTCCCCTGGCCCACGCTCGACGCTCGCTTCGCGTGGTGGGCCGGCGCGGGATCAAGCTGCGTAGCCACGGTCCGTTGGATCTCCACTGCTCCCCCGGCCGTGACCACAGCCGCGGCAACGACGGCCGCCACGTGGGTGGCAGCCGCTCCGAAGACCGTGGTCCCGGCGCTCGCGGCTCCGCCGGCGGCCAGCACGCCACTCCCGGTCCCTCCGGCAGCCGCTCCTCCGCCGGCTCCGTGTCCGAATCCGATCAGCCGGGCCAATATCCCGAGAGGTCCGAGCGCCGGAGTGAGGGCTGCCAGCTGGCGGACGCCGCGAAGCTCCGAGCGGTACTCCCGGCATGCGGAGCAGTCGCGGAGGTGGCGGCGTGCCAGTCCGCTGGGGCGAACACCGCGTTCGTGTGCGTCTACCAGGTCGCTGCGGATCTGATGGCACGCCGTGTCGCGCGCCTCAACGGCGGCCGCCAGGCTCATCCTTGCCCGCACAAGCAGCGACTTCACGGCCGGCACGGACAGACCCAGCACAACCGCGATCTCCGTGTAGGCCATCCCGCTCATCTCGCGCATCAACAGCGCAGAACGCTGCTGATCGGGCAGCCGCCGGATGTCGATGATCAGCCGACGCAGTGACTCGCGCCTCTCGCTCGCCAGCACCGGATCGCTGGTGGCGGCCGGGGCCAGCTCCAGCGACTCCGTGGCGGGAGGCATCGGGCGCCTGAGCTCGTCCACACAGCGGTTGTGCGCGATCCGGTATAGCCAGGGGCGCAGGCTCAGCTCGCGGCCATTGGCCCGCAGGCCCGCATACGCGCGGACGAACACGTCCTGGAGTACGTCCTCGGCGTCAGGGTGTTGCCCCGCGAGCATCTGGCGTACGTAAGCCAGCAGGCGGGCGCGGTATCGGTCGTGGATGACCCGGAAAGCGTCCTCGTTGCCGCCGCGGAAGACCCCGACAAGCTGCTGGTCCGAACGTAGCCTGAGCAGCGGCGTGGGGAGCGTAACTCGACCCCGTCCGAGCCCTGTCCTGGCATGGATGGCGGAGGCTTCCACGTGGATCCGGCCGCGACTCTAGCGCTTGGGACGGACCCCGTCCAGCGGCGGTATCAGCGTGGTGACGCCGTGACCTGCTTGATCTCCGTGTAGCCAACGAGCGCCTGCTCGCTCGGTTCCATAATTAGCGTCGTGGACCCTGCATCGGGCATCGGCATCCCGGTCGCATTCGGGGCAGGATTGATCTCATTCCTGTCGCCCTGCGTGTTGCCGCTCGTGCCTGGCTATATCTCGGCAGTCGCCGGAGTGGCGCCCAGCGAGATCCGAGCCACTCGCGTGATTGGACCAAGCCTCGCGTTCGTGGCCAGCTTCTCCGCCATCTTCATCGCTCTCGGCTTGCTGGGGCAGCGGGCCCTTCACGCGACGCTGACCGGCCCTACGGCGCTCAAGGTCTGCGGGGCGCTGATCGTGACCATGGGTGCCCTGTTCGTATTAGCGCCGCTGATCCCGCGCTTGGGCCGGGAGTGGCACGTGGGCGGGCTGATGGAGCGCGCGGGCCGAGGCGGTCCGGTCGTGACCGGCGCCGCGTTCGCGCTCGCCTGGACGCCGTGCACAGGCCCCACGCTGGGAGCGATCATCGGCGCGACCGGCATCTCGAAGTCGGCGGCGCACGGGGCGTTCCTGCTCGCGGTCTACTGTCTGGGGCTGGGTCTGCCCTTTCTAGTCACCGGCCTAGCGTTCGGAAAGGCGACCACGGCGCTGGCTGTGATCCGACGGCATTACCCTGTCGTGATGGGAGTGGGTGGGGCTGTACTGATTGCGATGGGCGTCCTGATCTGGACGGGCGAGTTCACGCAGCTGAACGTCACGGTCAACCACTGGTTGCAGGCGGTCGGCCTCCCGAACCTGAACTCGGACACCTAGGGCCGGGCCACTCAGGGAGGACTCAGGGTTCGCGCGCGAACCTTGTCTCAGTAATCCCAAGCACATAGGTTGGACTTGCGAGCGCAGATTGGTACGCTGCGGATTAGGGTCCCCTAACAACCGTGTCCTTCACGCACACAGTCCTGCTCGGAGCCCTAGCCGGCTTCACCATCTATCTGGGCCTCCCGGTCGGGCGGCTCCAGCTGCTCTCGGCTCGCGGGCGCGTGGCGCTGGCGATGTTCTCCGTCGGTGTTCTGGCTTTCATCTTCGTCGACGTCCTCGCGAACGGCATGGACATCGTCACCAGCGCGCTGAATGCCTACAAGCATGGGCACAGCTCGCTTGGTCACGTGGTGGCGCTCGTGGCCCTCCTCGCCGCAGGCTTCGCCGCCGGTGGAGCGGGGCTGGCAGTGCTCGAGCGTCGAATGCGCCCGCTCGGGGCCCGCAAGCCGCCGATCGCCGGCGGCGCAGGTGCTGAAGCTTTGACTGAGACGCAGACAGGCACGCTCACCGTCGAGCGAGACGCCGCCCGCCACCGGGCCCTGCGTACGGGCCTTACGATCGCGGCCGCTATCGGGATTCACAACTTCGCCGAGGGCCTGGCGATCGGCGTCTCCGCCCGTGCTGGCGCGATCAGCCTCGCGACGGTGCTGATTATTGGCTTCGCCCTCCACAACGCCACGGAGGGGTTCGGGATTGTCGGCCCACTGGGCGACGTCAGGCCATCCTGGCCATGGCTGGGTCTGGCCGGCCTCATCGGCGGTGGCCCTACGTTCCTAGGCTCGATCGTCGGATATGGCGTTACCAGCCAGCCGCTGGAGCTCGCCTTCTACGCCGCCGCCGGCGGGGCGATCCTGTACGTGATCGGCGAGGTCTGGACCGGGATGCGCCGCCACGGCCACCGGGAGCTCGGCCTGCTGATGGTCAGCGCCGGCTTCGTGGTGGGTGTCATCACGGACTTGATCGTCACCTACGGCGGCGGTTAGCTGTCCCCTGACCGGGTTCTCGTTCGTCCTAGGGACAATCATGCAATCCGTCCTCAGGAGGTCGAGATGAAGTACGCAACCCTGATCTACTCAAAGCCGGGCTCGCACGAGGCGCTGTCGGACGCCGAGTACAAGGCGATGTTCGGCGAGTACATGGCTTTGGCCAACGACCCCCGCTGTGTGTCGAGCGGGCAGCTGGAGCCGGTCGAGACTGCCACCACCGTCCGGGTTCAGGATGGGGAGAGCCTGACGACCGACGGGCCGTACGCCGACACCAAGGAGGTGTTCGGCGGCTACTACATCTTCGAGGCCGACAACCTCGATGAAGCGATCGAGCTCGCGAGCCGGATCCCGGCGGCCCAGCTGGGCGGGGCGATCGAGGTCCGCCCGGTCGTGGAGCAGCCCTCGGAGGTCCGCCCGGGGGTGGAGCAGTAACGCCGCTGGAGCAGGTCTTCCGCGAGCAATGGGGCCGGGTCCTCGCCTCGCTGATCGGTTTCCTCGGCGACTTCGATCTCGCCGAGGAGGCCGCTCAAGAGGCGTTCGCGATCGCCGCCGAACGGTGGCCGCGCGATGGCGTTCCCAGCAACCCCGGCGCCTGGCTGTACGCGAGCGCCCGTAACAGGGCCATCGACCGCATCCGCCGTGAGCGGACGCTGGCGGAGAAGAGCCGACTGCTCGACGTTCCGGAGGCGACGGTGGACGAGCTCGACGACGATGAGACAATCGAGGACGAGCGCCTCGAGCTGATCTTCACCTGCTGTCATCCGGCGCTCGCGCTCGAGGCCCAGGTGGCGCTTACGCTCCGTACGCTCGGTGGCCTGTCAACGGAGGAGATAGCCCGGGCGTTCCTCGTCTCGGAGGAGACGATGAAGCGGCGGCTCTCGCGGGCGAAGGTCAAGATCAAGACGGCCGGGATCCCGTTTGTGGTGCCGGCCGATCACAAGCTGCCAGAGCGCCTGGGCGCAGTCCTGGCGGTCGTCTACCTGATCTACAACGAGGGCTACAGGGGCCGCGTCGACCTCGCGGCCGAGGCCATACGGCTGGGCCGTGTACTGGCCTCGCTCATGCCCGACGAGGCGGAGGTTCATGGCCTGTTGGGGTTGATGCTGCTCCATCACGCGCGGAGGCAGGCGAGGTTCTCGGGCGACGATCTGGTGCTGCTGCAGGATCAGGACCGGTCGTTGTGGAACGATCATGAAATTGCCGCCGGCCGGGCGGCGCTCGAGCAGGCCATCGCTCTGCGCCAGGGTGGCCCGTACACGCTCCAGGCGGCGATCACCTCGCTTCAGTGCGACGAACCGGTCGACTGGAACGAGGTGGCCGCGCTTTACGGCCGGCTGGCGGCCGTAACGCACTCGCCCGTGGTCGAGCTCAATCTGGCGGTGGCGGTCGCCCAGGCCGGTGAAGTGGAGCGGGCGCTGAGGCTCGTCGACGGGCTCGAGCTTGACAACTACCAGTACCTGCACTCGACCAGGGGCGAGCTGCTACGGCGGCTCGGTCGTCCCGAAGATGCGCGCGCGGCGTACGAACGCGCGCTCGAGCTGGCGCGCTCCGAGCCAGAGCGGCGCTTCTTGACTCGGCGGATCGCCGAGTTGTAGAGACGGATTCGCGGCCGCGCGCCGCCTCGTGCGCCCTCATCAGCTGCGCAGTGCCAGTTCGCGCTTGGCGGTTTTGCGAAAGCGCCACGCCTTGGCCGCGTTCGCGCGCAGCATCCCGATTCGCGACGGTGGTGCCTCGAAGCCTCCGACGACCTTGCGCGGCACCAGCACCCATCCATCGTCTCGTTGCACGAGATCGCCGCGCACCTGGAAGTTGCGCTGCCAAGAGAACCCCTCCTCGTGAGCGTGGGCGGTCAGGCACGCCAACCCGGGGTGCAACGGCACACCGACGGGTTCGTCCTCGATGCGGATCCACCGCTCCGCTGGATCGACGCCCACCCGCGCGCGGATGGCGAACGGAAAGCCGTCGGGACACACGATCGAAAGCACAGCCTTCCGGTAGCGCGTGCCAAGCTCCGCGATCCGGGGGTGCCACGAGCTCAGACCACCGCCAGGGCTGGCATGGAAACGGCCTGGTTCCTGGGAATGGCCCGAGCGGACCTCGTCCATGTGCGAGCCATACAGCTCCGGCTCCCGACCGGGATCGCCGTCAGCCCACACGTACACGCGCTCCGGCCGGACATGGATGTAGATACGGGTGAAGTACCAAGCCAGAAACCGCCGGAGCGGCGTGGGAGGCAGGAGCTTGGCAATGGCCGGCAGCTTCTCAACCGACTCCCGGGCGTAGCGCTCCTGATTGGCGTGCAGGTCGCGGTCATCGACATCGGCCGTGCCCTGCACCAGCACCATCGGCGGGCGCTCAAGGCCGCATCCGGTGGGATCGGAGAAGAGCATGGCCACCAGCGGGTTGGCGCGCGCGTCGTTGGCCTTCTTCGGATAGCCGAGACCGGTGGTCGCGTCGATGCACGGGGCGCCCGGCTCGTAGTAAGGAGTCACGGGCCACGTGATCGGCTGACCGTGGCGGTCGACCGTCGTGAGCTCGGTGGTGATGAACCGGTCGAAGACTGACTGGACCGTGCCCGGTAACGAGGCCGTCACGGCGCGAGTATAGGTCGAGGCCGTGGGTCGGCGCTGGGGATCAGTCTTCGTAGCCGGGCTCGCCGGGGAGCACGATGCGAGCCGTCTCCCCTGACAGAAGCACGCGAGGCTGGACCGGCCTCACGTCCCGTCCTCGGGCGTGCTCCATCAACTCCTCCGCGGAGGCGAATCCCGACAGCTGCTCCAGGTGCTTGATCGTCGGGAACACCAGAAACAGCTCCCCATCGCTCGCGGACTGAAGCGCTTCCTGCGGTCCGTACCAACGAGCGTCCACCACCTCCTGGCCGTCGACCTTCGCCGTCGCGCCCGGCGGCAACGAGGCCAGGTAGAACACCGTGTCGAACCGGATCTTGACTTGCGCCGGTGTGATCCAGCGCGAGAACGGGACCAGCTGCCGGGGGCTCTCGAGGGCGATTCCGGCCTCTTCCACGAGCTCGCGCAGGGCTGCGGCGCGAAGCGCGCGATCGCCCCGTCCCTCCCGCCTGTTTACGGCTCCACCGGGGAACACCCATGCCCCGCCCATGAACCGCGCCTCCGGGTTTCGCTTCACCAACAGCACCTCGAGTCGCTGCGAGCCGCCCCGCAATACGATCACGGTGGCGGCGGGACGCGGCGCGGTCTCCGGGCCTGTGTTCAACTCCTCTCCGGGCGCTGGGCGATCGATGTCCACCGAGGCGACGATATCCGTCAGCGCGGCGCCCGGCGGGGCAACCCGGCCAACCTCGCCACAGCTACCCTTTCGCGCGTGAAGTACATGTGTTCATCGTGTGGGTTCATCTACGACCCGGACATTGGAGATCCGGATGGCGGGATCCCCCCCGGAACTGCGTTCGAGCAGATTCCCGACACCTGGTTCTGTCCGGTCTGCGGAGCGCGAAAGCAGGACTTCGAGCCTTACGACGAGTAACAAAGCGTCGGGGGCCTCACGCCGATCCTCCCCCTTCTGCCGAGTCCCCGAACCCGGCCTGATGCAGTGGATTGAGATGCCCGCGCAGCCTCAGAAGGCGTGGATGCTGCTCGTCGGTATCAATCAGCACTGCCGTCCCGGGCCAGGCTCGCTGCAGGTACTGGACATAAGCCTGGCGCGAGGTCAGGTCGGGCTCGTAGATCCACGAGCCCGTGTTCCAGTAGCGGATGGCGCCGCTCGGCCCTTTGACGTCCTCCAGGGGCCGGTGCGTGTGCGCGAACACGATCGTGTCGGCGTCGCGAGCCCAGCCCAGGCGCATCACCGCCTTCTCAAAGGCCTCCACAGACGGGCCCGCCGGGTCCCTCGGTCGCACGACCTGGCCGAGCGCATACTTCGCCACCTCGCCCCCCGCCGGCGCGCCAGTTCGACGCCGCCGCTCGTCCTCCTTTGAGCGCGCTTTCTGGTAGGCGGCCATCTGCGGCCCGGCGCTGTCGAGCCACCCGTCAGCAAGTGGCGTGCCGCCTGCGCTCATGGACGCGCGGAGCCGCCTTGCGAGCCTCACTCCGGCGTGCTCGAGCCCTCTCACCGGCGCCGTCCCGAGCCGCATCGCGTGCTCCAGCGCCTGGAAGCCGGCGAACGCCCGCCGCTGGGCGCGGGTGCCGTTGGGGAGCTGGGCGATCGTGAACAGCAAGCCGGTCAACATCCTCGTCGTCGCTTCGAGATCCTCGAAAGTAGGATCGTGCTCGCTCCCTCCCACCGCGATCGACCACAGCGCGCGGGCGAGCAGCTTGCCCGGGGCCGCGCCGCTCCGCCGCGCGTAGAAGTCGAGATAGTGCCCATGCGTGCACAGCACCCCGCCGAACGTGTAAGTGGGGTACTGGATGTCGATCTCCACGCCCGCGAGCTCGCGCTCGAGGAACCGCTTGAAGGAGCCCGCCTCGGCGAGCGCTTGCAGCTGCCCGCTCGGCCCGCCCTCCGCGAGCTCCAGCTCGAACAGCTCCTCCGCCTGCCGAGTGACCAGGTGGTGATCGTGATTGCCGGCTAGAAAGACAAACCGTTTGCCTTGAAGGCGCTCGCGCAGGAGCTCGAACAGGCCCTGGGCCGCCACCAGCGCGTCTCGCGCAGAGCCGAACAGGAAGTCGAACATGTCGCCGAGAAAGATCACCTCGTCGACTTCGAGGTGCGGGGCGAGCAGCTCCAGGTTTTGTCGCTCGCGCAGGATGTCTTCCCCCGTCCAGGCGCCGAAGTGGGTGTCGGAGATGACCAGCGCGCGCATGGCGCCATTCAAACCGATTCGCCCCGGCGGCGAGGTGCCTAAGCCGCCACGCGGGCGCCTAAGGCGCCGTGCAGTCGCCCGGAGGTGGCCTCGGCGATCGACGCCGCCGTGATCGCCACCAGACGGCGAAGATCCGCTTCGGAGATCGCCAGTGGAGGCATCAGCACGACCACGTCCCCGAGCGGTCGGATGATCGCGCCCCGCCGCCGCGCGGCGAGCGCTACGCGGTGGCCGATCCGGTCGGCGACCGGTTGCTCGATCAACTCGATTCCGACCATGAACCCGCGCTGGCGGACCTCGGCCACGCCCGGTAGGGCGGCGATGCGCTGTGCCAGGAGGCGATTCAGCAGCTCGAGCTTCGGCTGGAGCGCCTCCAGGGTGCGCTCTCGCTGGAAGAGCTCGAGCGACGCGATCGCCGCCGCGGAGGCCAGCGGATTCCCGGTGTAGGTATGACCGTGGAAGAACGTCTTGAATTGCTCGAATTCACCGAGGAACGCCTCGTAGACACGCTCTGTGGTCAGCGTTGCCGCCAGCGGGAGGTAGCCGCCGGTCAGCCCCTTGCCGACGCACATCAGGTCGGGTGTGACGTCCTCGTGCTGGCAGGCGAACATCCGCCCGGTGCGACCAAAGCCGGTCGCCACCTCATCGCAGATCAGCAGCACGTCGTAGGCGTCGCACAGCTCTCGCACCTGGCGGACGTACCCGTCGGGCTGCAACAACATCCCCGCCGCCCCTTGGACGAGCGGCTCGATGATCACCGCCGCCGTCTCAGCACCGTTGCGCTCCAGGAGCGACTCGAGATGGTCCGCGTCACCGGCGTGGGCCCTGAGGGAGTCGAACAGGAGCGGCCGGTACATCGAGTGGAACAGCTCTATGGCTCCCACCGATACGGCACCCAACGTGTCTCCGTGGTAGGCGTTCTCGAGGCAGATGAAGCGCGACCGCTCGGGCTCGCCGCGCTGCGCCCAGAACTGAAACGCCATCTTGAGCGCGATCTCGACAGCGGTCGCGCCGCTCTCGGAGTAGAAGACCCGGGCCAGGCCCCGCGGCGCCACGGCCAGTAGCTTGCGAGCCAGTTCGACGGCCGGCTCGTGTGTGAGACCGAGCATCGTCGAGTGCGCGACGCGGTCTAGCTGCGCGTGGATCGCTGAGTCGATCGCGGGATGCCGATGGCCGTGCACGTTGCACCACAGCGACGACACTCCATCGATGTAGGCGTTCCCATCTACGTCGTAGAGGTTGGTGCCGCTGGCCCGGTCGATGACCAGCGGCGGCTCCTCCTCGCACCAGCCGAGCTGCTGGGTGAATGGGTGCCAGACGTGCTTTCGGTCCGCGTCTTGAAGGGCAGAGGCGGTGTGCATGGCAAGACGCTAGCTCGCGCGTCGGTCGGAACCGCGGAGCGGCTCAGAGGGTTCATCGAGCGGCACGTCCGGCAGCCTGCGGCGCGGCGCGGCGTGCCGACGAGGTGTGGGCATCACCGACTCGGGCGACATGCAAAACCTCCCAAAGCCTTCCGAGTACTCCGGCGTCGGCGACGTATGCAGGTGTTGGCTGCGCAAGTCCCCAGCATGGATGGAACCCACGCGGATTGGGACCAGTTGCATCCCGACCGGCCGCCCGATGAACCCCGGCGCGGGAGCTAGGCCGGGGGCCGTTCGCGCGGTGGATAGCGGGCCGGCGTCCGGCGCCTGAACCTGTCCCGTAGCGCGAGCCATCCGCCGCCGATCCGGTACTCCGCCTCGTGCCACGAATGCCTCCACGCAACGGCCCACGCGGGATCCCATCCGAACAGGCGTACCGCACCAGCGACGGCCGCCACCACCACAAACAGAACCGTGAAGCCCGCCAGGATCAACATGGGTGCGGGAACCCCGCCCCCGCTCGGCGCAGGCACTCGTCCGCCCGGCAGACGCCCAGAACCGCCGGCCGTGCCCCCATTGGCAGCCGGCGCCAGGGTGACTACAGCCGCCAGCACAACTGCCGCAACCACGCGTCGCATCGCAGGGCACGTTAGCGGGCGCCGTCCAGCCACCGCGCGATCGGCAGCGAGCGCCCGGCGCGGGCCAAGAGCTCGGGCTCGGGCCGCTCAACCCGCGCCAGCGACGCCACCTCCACCGTCCCCAGCCCGGCGATCGTCTCCCGGTTGGACTCCTCGATCGTCCCTGGGTGCCGCGGCCAGGGTGTGAGGACGACCCCGGCCACCTTCAGGCCTGCCACCCTGGCGGACTCGAGCGTCAGCAGAGTGTGGTTGATCGTGCCGAGACCCGGTCGCGCAGCGACCACCAGCGGCATCCCTAAAGCTCGGGCCAGTGCGCGCACGTCGTAGCTGCCCGCCAGCGGCACGAGCAGGCCACCTACCCCCTCCACCACGACCACATCGGCGCATGTGGCGGCCGCGCGGACCGATTCCTCGATCCTCTCCCCTGAGACCGGCGTTCCGGAGAGCTCGGCCGCCAAGTGGGGGGAGACCGCAGGACCGAAGGTAAGCGGCGCCACCTCGCTGGGCTGGCGTCCGGCAACTCGCGCCAGCAGCTCGTGATCGTGCGGCCATTGGGCCGAGGCTGGCTCGTCCAGTCCCGTGATGACTGGCTTGAGGGTTGTCACGGCGACGCCGTCCTCGCGCAGCGCGGCGGCGATCGCGGCGGCGAGGACCGTCTTGCCGACGCCGGTGTCGGTACCGGTGATGAACAGGCCGCGCAAGCCCGACTTACGCCGCGCGCGCGACGGAGGAATCGTCCTCGAAGTCGAACACGCCAGGGGGTCGGGACTGGCCCTCGCCGTCGAACGCGGCCACCCCGGCCTCGTCCTCGAAGTCGAACACGCCTCGGGCCTGCGGCCGCTTCGGTCCATTGGGGAGCGGCTGCCACCGGCTCGTGCTCATCACCGTCATAGGCGCCGTCGTCGAACTCCGCGAGACTCGCCGAGTGCGTCCGCGGCTCAAAGCCCGTCGCCCGCGCGGCCTGGGCCAGCGCCCGCGCGGCCGTGCGCAGCTCCTCCTCGCGATGAGATGCCATCACCGCCAACCGCAGACGCGAGGTCATCGGCGCCACCGTCGGTGGCCGGATCGCCTGGGCGAACACGCCCCGAGCGAGCGCCTTCTCGCAGATCTCGACGGCCAGCCCGGGATCACCGACGACCAGCGGGATGATGTGCGTGCGCGACCCGTGCACGTCGAACCCCTCCCGCTCGAGCTCTGACCGGATCGCGGCTACGTTGGACCGGAGCCTCTGTACGCGCCGCGGCCGCTCCTGGAGCAGCTCGAGCGCTGCCAGGGCGCCGGCCACGGCTGGCGGGGGTGGGGCGGTCGAGAATATGAACGTCCGGGCGCTGTTGACCAGGTAGCGCATCATCTGCCGATCGCAGGCGGCGAAAGCACCGTAGGAGCCGAGCGCCTTGCCCAGCGTGCCGATGATCACGTCAACCTGGTCTTCGAGTCCGGCATCGGCGAGTGCGCCTCGGCCGCCGGGTCCGAGGGTGCCGGTGGCGTGGGCTTCGTCGACGACGAGGCGGATTCGCTGGCGCTGTGCGAGCTCGACCAGCTCCCGGAGTGGCGCGACGTCGCCGTCCATCGAGAACACGCTGTCGGTCACGATCAGTGCGCCGCGACCTTCTGACTGGGCAATGCCCCACGCCAGGTGCTCGACGTCACGATGGTCGTAGACGAACGTCTCGGCCCGCGACAGCCGGCAGCCGTCGACGATCGACGCGTGGTTGAGCTCATCGGAGAAGACGACGTCGCCGGGGCGAGCGAGAGCGGCGATCACCCCCATGTTGGCGAGATAGCCGGAGCCGAACAGCAGCGCCGCCTGGCGGCCCTTGAATTCCGCCAGGCGCTCCTCCAAGCGCCGGTGGATGGTCATCGTGCCCGACACCAGTCGTGAAGCTCCCGCTCCCACGCCCCACCGCATCGCGGCGTCGGCGGCAGCGGCCCGGACGCGGGGGTGATCAGCCAACCCCAAGTAGTTGTTCGAGCACAGCAACAGGACTGGCCTGCCGTCGAGGACCACGTGTGGACCCTGGGGGCCGCTCACCCGGCGGGTGCGCCGGTGCAGGCCGAGGGCCTTGAGCTCGTCCAGGCGGGCGTCGAGGTCGATCATGCCGCCGCCCGCTTGCGCTTGCGCGAGAACCGCAGCTGGGTGGAAGGGTCCCACAGCCTGACGTCCAGCTCTGGGCCGGTCCCTGAAGCCAGCGCCCGGGCGATCACGTCCGGGGTCTCTCCCTCCAGCCAGCCAGAGCGGTTGTCGGGTCGGGGATGCGCGCCGTTGTCGGGCTGGCGCTCGACGTTCAGCCCCAGCTCCTCGAACATCGCACGGTCATCCTCCGGCGCATTTCCAAGAGTCGTGAGGAAGTTGCCCATCATCACCCCGTTGAGGCCCGCCTTGATTGCTGCCTGCTGGAGGTCGCCGAGGTTCTCGGTCCGCCCGCCGCAGAGCCTGAATAGGGCGTCGGGAAGGATCAAGCGGAAGATCGCGACCCACTTGACAGCCTCCCAGGGATCGATCAACTCGCGGTCCCCGAACTTCGTCCCTGGCCGCGGATTGAGCAGGTTGATGGGCACGCTGGTGGGATTTATGTCCGCCAGCTGGAAGGCCATCTCGACCCGCTGCTCGCGAGTCTCGCCCAGGTTGAGGATTCCCCCCACGCAGGTCTCGAGTCCCGCCTCGCGCACGGCATCGATCGTCCGCAGCCGACCCTCGTAACGGACCGTCGTCGTCACCTCGGGGTAATAGGACCTGGCGGTCTCGACGTTGTGGTGCACGCGCTGCACGCCGGCCTCCTTGAGCGCCTTCGCCCGCGGCGCCGACATGTGCCCGATCGATACGCAGCGCTTCAGGTTCGTGTGGTCTTTGACCAGCCGCGCTCCCTTGACGATCTTCTCGAAGTCACGCTTCGAGAGCCCCTGACCCTGGGTGACCATGCAGAAACGGTGGGCTCCCGCGGCCTCGGCCGCCCTGGCGTGCTCGAGGATCTGCTCGGGCTCCATCATCGCGTGCATCGGGGTGTCGGCTTCGGCGTAGCGTGACTGGGCGCAGAACCCACAGTCCTCGGCACAGCCACCCGACTTGGCGTTGACCAGGGAGCACATGTCGGTGGAGTCCGCGAACCGCTCCCGCCGCACTTGCCACGCCCGCTCGACCAACGCCTCAATCGCGGCCGGATCCTCGAGCTCTCCGAGCGCCAACGCCTCCT
Source organism: uncultured Actinomycetes bacterium (assembly GCA_963757075.1). Taxonomy (GTDB): domain Bacteria; phylum Actinomycetota; class Thermoleophilia; order Solirubrobacterales; family Solirubrobacteraceae; genus Palsa-465. The sequence continues at coordinate 597,489 of CAVWQN010000003.1, read as the reverse complement.
CGCGCGTGATCAGGGGCGGCATTGGGCGCGCACTGTAGGAGATCGATCGGACGGCCCCCCCGATTAGTTCCGCCCCGAACACCGGTCTCAATAGTCAAATGACGAGCAAAGGAGCTGGGGATGAGAACTGAGAACCGGTGGCTGGCGCTGGTCGTGCTGTGCGTCGGGATGCTGATGATCGTGCTCGACGTGACGGTGGTGAACGTCGCGCTGCCGTCGATCCAATCGGATCTCCACTTCTCGCAGTCGAGCCTGGCATGGGTCGTGAACGCCTACCTGATCGCGTTCGGTGGCCTGCTGCTGCTGGCCGGAAGGCTCGGCGACCTGCTGTCGCGCCGAGGCGTGTTCCTGGCCGGGCTGGCGATCTTCACCGGCGCCTCACTGCTGTGCGGCCTTTCGAGTAGCCAGGGGATGCTGGTGGCTGCCAGGTTCGTGCAGGGAGTGGGCGGCGCAATGACCTCGGCCGTGATCCTGGGGATGATCGTGACGATGTTCCCCGAGCCGGGCGAGCAGGCGAAGGCCATCGGCGTCTACGCGTTTGTCGCTTCCGCCGGCGGGTCCATCGGCCTGCTGGTCGGGGGCACGCTGACGCAGGCCATCGACTGGCATTGGATCTTCTTTGTCAACGTCCCGATCGGGATCGCCACCGCGTTCTTGGCGCGCCGCCTGCTTCGCCCCGATCAGGGCATCGGACTGGACAAGGGAGCCGACATCGGCGGCGCCGTGCTGATCACGGCCGCGCTCATGCTCGGCGTGTACACGATCGTCAAGCCGGCGGCGCAGTACGGCTGGGGAGCTGGGCGCACGCTTGGCCTCGGAGCCGCATCTGTGGTGCTGCTGGCGGCATTCGTGACACGCGAGGCTCGCGCTCGCAACCCGCTCATTCCCCTGCGGATCTTCCGCTCGCGCAACGTATCGGGCGCCAACCTGATCCAGGCGCTGACCGTGGCCGGGATGTTCGGCATGTTCTTCATCGGGTCGCTCTACCTGCGCCGCGTGCTGGGCTACGGCGCGCTCGAGGTCGGGCTGGCGTTCATGCCCACCACGCTGATCATGGGAATGCTCTCCGTGCGCTACTCCGAGCGGCTGATCACGCGATACGGCGCCCGGACCACGCTGATTCCGGGCCTTGTGTTGATGGCCGCTGGTCTGCTGCTGTTCACCCGAACGCCGATCAGCGGCAGCTACCTGACCGACGTCCTGCCGACGCTGGTGCTGCTGGGTATCGGCGTGGGGTTGTCGTTCGCGGCGCTGATGACGCTCGCCATGTCGGGCGCCACGGCGAGCGACGCCGGGCTCGCGTCCGGGCTGGTGAACACGACCGCGCAGGTTGGCGGGGCGCTGGGGCTGGCGGTCCTGAACACGCTGGCGGCCACGCGCACCCACGGTCTCCTCGTGCACGGGGCCGGGACCGCCTCGGCGCTCACGGCCGGCTATCACCGCGCGTACCTGATCGCCGCCGTCCTCATGCTGGCGGCAATTGCGGTGGCGGTAGTCGTGTTGAAGCGCCCGGCGGCGCCAGCGAGTGACCTGAACGCCGCGGGCGCCGAACCCTGCGCTGAAGCTGCCTAGAGCCCATCGGGGCGCACCGCTGAAGAGCTCGGAATGCCCACCAGCTGCAAAAGCCCCCAAACCACACCTGGCCAGGACCAATGTGGGGATAAGAGCACCTTCTACATGCCTACGTCCCCGAAGACGCGTTGGCGCTCCGAGGTTGGGGACCTTTGCATCCGCCTGGAGACGTCTCTAGGTTCCCGCGGCGCCTAGAGGTACCCGCGGACCGTCTCGGCGACCGTGCGCGCGCCGCGCTCTCCAAATAGGAGCGTGTAGTGGTTGGCGTCGGGGACCTGCACGGCCTGGCGCTGGTCCGGGTCCTCACTCGCCCATTCCCGCACCAGCTCCAGAGGCTGCATCGGGTTGGGCTCGTCGAACAATCCGCGCGGCGCGCACAGCAACGTGGCCGGAACCGCCAGGCGCTGTGCCGCCTCGCCGATCGCCAGCACCTCCTCTGCATCGGCGCGAACCGCGTCCTCCACCACTGATGAGCGCAGCTTCGGTTCCTCCCCTGTGAGGTCGTGATCGGCATAGGGGATGAGGTCCCGATCGGCCACCACTCCGCCCCTGAGCGCCGGGTGCGCGCGCCACCAGTCGCGGTAGGCCTCACGGCTAGGGAAGCGCTCGCGCAGTCGGGCCAATACAGGCCCCAGGAAGGCGTCGATGAACGTCTGGGGATCGGACCGGATCGCGCCGGGGATCGTCAACCCCCCGTCAACCAGCACGGCGGCGCGCACGCGCTCCGGATGGTCGGCCGCCAGACGGGCCACGATGTAGGCGCCGAGCGAGTGTCCGACCACGACCGTCCGCTCGAGCTCGAGTCGATCTAGGACGGCGAGCAGGTCGCGCGCATACGCGGCCACTCCATAGGGACCTGGCAGGTCGGCGGAGCGGCCCCGGCCCCGGAGGTCCACCGCCGCCAGCGACGCGGAGTCGCCGAGGGCGCGGGCCACCGCCATCCAGGCGTGGCTGTTGGAGGTGATGCCGTGGACGGCCAGAACGACCGGCTCTCTGCTCCCGAGGCGGTAGACCGCAAGCGACCCTCCGGCAACCGGCACGTCGAGGCGCTCGGGGGAGAGGGTCATCACCGGCCCTGCCAGCGCGGCGGGCGCTTCTCGGCGAACGCCCGCACCCCTTCACGGAAATCCTCCGAGGAGAAGCATGCCCGCCGCAGGTCGATCAGCTCGCGCTCGAGCGCCGGATCCAGCTGGACGTGCGAATCGAGCACGGCCCGGATCACGCGCTTGTTGCCGCGCTGGGCCAGCGGGGCGTTCCCGGCGATCTCCTCGGCCAGGGCCAGGGCCTCCCGCTCCAGGGCGTCGGGCTCGGCGACGAAGTTGACAAGTCCCCATTCGCGAGCCGTGAGCGAGTCCACCCGTCGTCCGAGCAGGAATAGCTCGAGCGTCCTAGGTCCACCGATGACGTCTATGAACTTGCGGATTCCGGTGTGGGAGTAGACGAGACCTAGCTTGGCCGGCGGCATCCCCACCGAGATGGTGGTGGCGGCGATCCTGAGGTCGCAGGCCAGGGCGAGCTCGAGCCCGCCGCCGATCGCGTGGCCGTTCAGGGCGGCCAGGGTGGGGTACTGGTAGGCCTCGATAGCCTCGATCGCGGCGGCGAACGGATGCGCCACCAGCCGCTCGGCCTCATCGGCGAACACCGCGTCCGGCAGGTCGCCGATGTCGTACCCAGCCGAGAACGTCCCGTCCTGGCCGGTGACAAGCAAGCACCGAGCGTCGAGCTCCGGCACGGTGGTCGCGAATCCGTCGAGGATCGCGTGGTCGAGGGCGCCACTCTTGCCGGGATTGGAGATCTTCAGGCGGGCCACCCCCGGAGCCGGCTCGTCCAGACGAAGACGGCCGCCCTCGTTATTCGAGGACAACGAGTGGCTCTCCCTCCGAGACCGATTGCCCCTCCTCAACCAGGATCTCCTTGACTACGCCCGGATCCTCCGCCTCAACCGGCATCTCCATCTTCATCGACTCGAGAACCGCGACCGTGTCGCCCTCCTCGACTTGGTCGCCGACCTCGACCTCGACCTTCCAGACGGTGCCCGTTATGTGGGCCTCGACCTCGGGCAACTGACGACCCTCCTGTTCATCGGAATCGGGGCCGCCAGGATATAGGCGCCTAGTCCATTGCGAACGTTCGCGGATCCGGCCCGATGCGGGCGGATTCATCCAGCCCGTTGATCGTCTCCATCTCCTCATCGCTGAGCGAGAAGTCGAAGAGGGCGAGGTTCTCCTCGATCCGCGACGGGTTAACCGACCGCGGGATGACGACGTTCCCGAGCTGAACGTTCCAGCGGAGGATCACCTGCGCCGATGTCCGGCCATAGCGCCGCGCTATGTCTTGAAACGCACCCTCGCGCAGCATCTGCCCGCGCGCAAGTGGGCTCCAGGCCTCGGTCACGATCCCGTGCCCGGAGTGAAAGCGGCGGAGCGCCGCCTGTTGGAGCTGCGGATGAAGCTCGATCTGGTTCACGGCCGGCACCACGCCGCTGTCGTCGATGATCCGCTCCAGGTGCTCGACTGTGAAGTTCGAGACTCCGATCGAGCGGGCGCGCCCGTCGCGCTGAAGCTCGGTGAACGCCTCCCATGTCTCGACGTACAGCCCCAGAGATGGAGCCGGCCAGTGGATCAGGTACAGGTCGACGTAGTCAAAACCAAGCCGCGACAGGCTGCCCTCGAACGCCCGCAGCGCCCGATCGCGCCCCTGGTCCGAGTTCCATAGCTTCGTGGTCACGAACACCTCGGATCGGTCGAGCCCGCTACGGGCGATCGCCTGCGCGACCTCTGACTCGTTCCCGTACATGGCCGCCGTGTCAATCGAGCGGTAGCCGGTCTTCAAGGCATGCAGGGCAGCGTCGACGGTCTCCTCCCGGGGGACCTGGAACACGCCGAAGCCGACCTGCGGAATCTCGTGGCCGTCGTTCAGAGGGAGGTTGGGGACAATGGACATGCAGTGATCCTAGCTGTGGACCAAGGGACAACCGGCACGACCTGCCTGGTGTTCGACGAGCAGGCCGAGCCGATCGGGCGGGCCTACAAGGAGTTCCGACAGCACTTCCCGCGTCCCGGCTGGGTCGAGCACGACGCGGACGAGATCTGGGAGGTGACGCACACTGTCGCCGGGGAGGCACTAGGTGATGCCGGCGTGGACGTGGGAGAGCTGCAGGCAGTGGGGATCACCAACCAGCGGGAGACCGTGTGCGTCTGGGATCCGGAAAGCGGTCGGTCGCTTCACCGCGCAATCGTCTGGCAGGATCGCCGCACCGCCCCACGCTGCGCCCAGCTGCGCGCCCAGGGGCTCGAGGCCGTGATCCGCGATCGCACAGGACTCGTGCTCGATCCCTACTTCTCGGCGACCAAAATCGAGTGGCTGCTTGAAAACGTCGATGGGCTGGCGGAGCGAGCGAGGAACGGACGCGCGGTGTTCGGAACCGTCGACGCCTGGCTTGCGTTCAAGCTCACCGGGCAGCCGGCCACCGATCCATCGAACGCATCCCGGACGATGTTGTTCGACATCCGCGAGGGCCGCTGGCATCCAGAGCTACTCGAGCTGTTCGGTGTCCCCGAGCGGGCGCTTGCGCCTGTCCTCACCAGCAGTGGCGAGCTCGGCACCACCCGCCCGGAAGCGCTACACGGGCATGCCGTCCCGATCGCAGGCATGGCCGGGGACCAGCAGGCGGCGCTGTTCGGCCAGGCCTGCGTCGATCCCGGCCTTGGCAAGAACACCTACGGCACCGGATCATTCGTGCTCCAGAACGCCGGCTACGCCGCTCCGCGGCCGGTGCCGGGGCTGCTCTCGACCGTTGCCTGGGGGATCGGTCAGCGGCTGTCGTACGCGCTGGAGGCGGCGATCTTCATCACCGGCGCCGCGGTGCAGTGGCTGCGCGACGGGCTGGGCATGATCGAGACCGCGGCCGAGACCGAGCAGCTGGCCGCTTCGCTCGACGGCAACGACGGCGTGTACTTCGTCCCAGCCCTGACCGGCCTCGGATCCCCGCACTGGGATCCATACGCGCGGGGCACGATCGTCGGGCTGACCCGGGGCTCCACCAAGGCGCACCTGGCGCGAGCGGCGCTCGAGGCGATCGCCTACCAAACCGTCGACGCGGTCAGGGCGATCGAGGAGGCGAGCGGCGAGGGGCTGTCCGAGCTTCGGGCAGACGGCGGTGCGACGGCGAACGCCTGGCTGATGCAGTTCCAGGCCGATGTCCTCGGGGTCCCCGTGATCGTGCCGGAGATCCCCGAGACGACCGCGCTTGGAGCCGCGTACCTGGCTGGCATCGGTACCGGCCTGTGGACGATCGAGGACGTTTCGAGCAGCTGGCGGGAGCGGGCTCGCTACGAGCCGGCGATGGGCACCGACGAGCGTGAGACGCTGGTGGGGGAGTGGCGCCGGGCGCTTGCTCGGGCAAGGGAATGGGTCGAGGCGTAGCCTGAAGGTGTGGCGGCCCACGGACTCGACCTTGATCTGCTCGCCGCTTCCCTGCGCGCCGATGCCAGCGACCTGAACGCGTTCGTCGAGAATCTGGCGATCAAGCTCGAGCAGGCGGTGCCGGGCAGGGTCCAAGTGCAGCGTCGCCGGTCGGCGCTGAGGGGCCCGAAGCGCGTGCGGCATATCGCATTAAACGCAGGTGACCTCCGGCTCGAGCTGTCGTTCGACGCCGGCGCGCTAGAGACGTATTGCTCGCGGCTGTCGGGAGGGATCGTGCTCAAGCGCGAGACCCTCGACACGGAGGCCTGGCTGACAGCGGTTGGTGAGGCCCTGGGCGCCGAAGCGCAGCGCTCCGAGACCACCAGGCAAGCGCTCGAGCGGTTGCTGATCAGATAGGAGGCATTCAAGATGGGTTTCCTCAAGCGCGACGACGACACCCCGGAGCAGCCGACTCAGACCGTGCAGGCGCCACACGCCGAAAGATACGAGCCGGGGTCGCTGGCCGGCATTCCCGAATCCGGCCGCGAGCGGATCGCGCGGATGAAGCAGGAGGTAGCGCGCGGCTTCTTCACCAGCGACCTGTCGGTGAACGAGTTCCTGCTCGTCAAGCAGTCGGGCTTCGAACCGATCGGGCTGGTGCTCGGGAGCTCGATCTACCACATCGGGTTCCAGCAGGCGATGTGGAACCAGAACCAGGAGATGACGGTCCTCACGCAGGCCATGTATCACGCGCGCGAGCTGGCCATGACCCGCATGGAGGAGGAGGCAGACCAGCTCGGAGCGGACGGGATCGTCGGCGTCAGGCTTGATATCGGCCGCTACGAGTGGGGTGCCGACCTAGCCGAGTTCATCGCGGTGGGTACCGCGGTCAGGCACCGGGACGGTGAGCTTCACCGAGCACCCAACGGCAGGCCGTTCACCTCCGACCTGAACGGGCAGGACTTCGCCACGCTGCTGCGGGCCGGCTATCGCCCGGCAGGCCTCGTGATGGGCAATTGCGTCTATCACGTCGCCCGCCAGGGGCTGGTGGCTTCGTTCAGGCAGATCGGGCGCAACGTCGAGATGCCCAACTTCACCCAGGCGCTGTACGAGGCCAGGGAGCTGGCGATGGAGCGGATGCAGACCGAGGCGGACGAGCTCAAGGCGGGCGGGATCGTGGGGGCCAGAATCGTCGAGCGCAGCCACGGGTGGGGCTCGCACGTGATCGAATTCTTCGCCATCGGCACGGCTGTGGTGCCGACCACCACGGAGCACCAGATCGACAGGCCGGCGCTTGTGCTGCCGCTCACCGGGTAGGAGCCTCGCACGTGCCCGACGTCGAGCTCAAACCGCAGGTCTACAAGGATCCACGGCCCAAGGAGTACTTCGACCGCTTCCACGAGCTCGTGCGCTCAGAGGAGCCCGAGGCCAAGGTGTACGAGGTCACGCGGGTGCTCACGTCCTTGCATGCCCTGATCACCTTCCGGGCCCGGGGCATCGGATCAGAGAACGTCCCCGCCGGCCCCGTGATCCTGGCCCCCAATCACGCATCGTTCATGGACCACTTTTTCACCGGGGTCTTCGTCCGCCGGCGCGTGCAGTTCATGGGCAAGTCCCAGATGTTCAAGGGTGTCGGTGAGTGGATCTTCAGCCACGGCGGGGTGTTTCCCGTGCGGCGTGGCCATCACGACGAGGAGGCGTTCATCACCGCCTTCAAGGTCCTGGAGCGCGGGGGAGCGATCGTCATGTACTGCGAGGGTGGGCGCTCGCGCACAGGGGCGATAGCCGAGGAGGCGCGGCCCGGGATCGGACGGTTGGCGCTCGAGTCGGGAGTGCCGGTGGTCCCGATCGCGATCCTCGGCTCCTACCAGGTGCGCAACTGGAAGCGCCTCCAGTTCCCGCGAGTGACGGTGCAGTACGGCCGGCCGCTCAAGTTCGAGCACATCGAGCGGCCGACGCGCGAGCAGCAGCAGGAGGCGGCGGACGTGATCCTCGAGAGGATCAGGACGATGCACGCGGAGCTCGGGCGGCTCGGGCATCGCGAGGCGCTGCGGGCGGCGCGGCAGCGGGGGCGTGCCGAGCACCGCTCGACGTCTCCGTCGCCCTGATCTCCTCAGGGGCGACCTCCGGGCCGCGTGGGTCTGGAGTTGTGAAAATGGGCCGCGTCCGCCGCTCCTTTTGAGCGGCGGCGTGGCCTTTTTAGTTGCACCTGTTCGAGTTCACAAACCGGCCGCGCGTATCGTGGAATGTGACTACGAACACGAGATGAGTGTTCGAACTCACAATCCGGCGGGGGCGGCGGAGACAGGTGAGCTTGAACAGGTCGGGCTGACAGGCTGGCGGGGCCGCGCGGTATTCAGGCCGTGGCCACCGCGGCGGCCTCGCCGAGCCCCAGCTCCTCGATCGCCGTCTCGCGCATCTTGAACTTCTGCACCTTGCCGGTGACGGTCATCGGGAAGGAATCGACGAACTTCATGTAGCGCGGGATCTTGTAGTGGGCAATTCTGTTACGACAGAACTCACGCACCGCCTCCTCTGACACCGAGGTTCCGGGACGGGGGATGATCCAGGCCATCAGCTCCTCGCCGTAGCGCTCGTCCGGCACCCCGATCACCTGGACGTCCGCCACCGACGGGTGGGAGTACAGGAACTCCTCGATCTCCCGGGGGTAGATGTTCTCGCCGCCCCGGATCACCATGTCTTTGATCCGGCCCACGACCCGCACGTACCCGTTCTCGTCCATGGCCGCCAGATCTCCGGTGTGCATCCATCGTCCGGCGTCGATGGCCTCGTCCGTTCGTTCGCGGTCGTTCCAGTAGCCGCGCATCACGAGGTACCCGCGGGCGCAAAATTCGCCTGGCTCGCCTCGGGGCTGGATCCGGCCGGTTGAGGGGTCGATGATCTTGATCTCCGTATGGGGCATCGCCTGCCCAACCGTTCCGCAGCGGTGATCGAGCGTGTCGTCGCGCCGGACGAAGGTGCTCACCGGCGAGGTCTCCGTCATTCCGAACGCGATCGACATCTCGCCGACTCCCATCTCCGAGGAGACGCGCTTCATGACCTCGGTGGGGCAGGGCGAGCCGGCCATGATCCCGGTGCGCAGCGAGCTCAGATCGAACTCCGCAAAGCGTTCGTGGCCGAGCTCGGCGATGAACATCGTCGGGACTCCGTAAACGCTGGTGCACCGCTCCTGGGCACAAGCCTGAAGCGTCGCCTCCGGTTCGAACGTCTCCGCTGGGTACACGATGCAGGCTCCGCGCGAGGTGCAGGCCAGGTTGCCGAGCACCATCCCGAAGCAGTGGTACAGGGGGACCGGCACGCACACCCGGTCGCGCTCGCTGTAGCCGAGCAGCTCGCCCGTGAAATAGCCATTGTTGAGGATGTTGTGGTGCGTGAGGGTGGCGCCCTTGGGGAAGCCGGTTGTGCCGCTCGTGTACTGGATGTTGATCTCCTCGTCGAAGTCGAGCTCGTCGCCCAGGCGGCGAAGCGCGTCTTCAGATCGGACGGTCTCGGCTAGCTCCTCCCACTCCGGCGTCCCGAAGAACACCGCGCGCTCGAGCGCCGGAAGCTCGGCGGAGGCTTCCTGGACCATCGCCCTGAAGTCCGTTCCTTTCAGCTCTTGAACCGAGAAGATCCAGCGGCAGCCCGACTGGCCCAGCGCGTACTGAAGCTCGCTCACCCGGTAGGCAGGGTTGATGTTGACCAGGATCACCCCGAGCCTGGCGGTCGCGTACTGGGTCAGGGTCCACTCCGCAACGTTGGGCCCCCACACCCCGACGCGGTCGCCTTTCCGCAGGCCGGCCTCGATCATTCCACTCGCCAGCTGGTCGACCCGTTGGCCGAACTCCGAGTAAGTCCAGCGGATGTCCTGATGGCTGCAAACAAGCGCATCCTTGTCCGGGACCCGGGCGATCGTTCGCTCCAGGTTCTCGCCGATCGTCTCCCCCAGGAGCGCCTCATCGCAGGCACCGTGCGCGTAGGACAGCATCTTTTCCCTTTCCCTCGACTCTGGCCGGATGCTACCCGGGCGTCCTTGATGGGATAGTGCCGCGATGACGCCGCTCAGGAAAGGGCTGCTGGAGGGGCAGTCGGTGGTGCTCGCCCGCGAGGTACCCGCCAGCGTCGGCGATCTGCTGTCGTCGCTGGGGGCGAGCGTCAGCGCGTTCGATGAATCAGACGAGGAGCGCGCTCTGGAGTGGGCTCAGGCGGCGGTGCCCGTGAACTCGGTGGTGTGCTCGAGCGGCGGTGGGCTGGAAGAGATCGAGCCCGCCTGGATGGCCATCCGCGCGCTCGCCGTCGGCGCGCTGATCCCCGCCGGTGCGGGGTCGATCGTCCTGCTCGCCCCCCGCCCCGAAGCGGTCGCGCATGCGGACGCCGTGCGGGCGGCGCTCGAGAACCTGGCACGAACCTTGTCCGTCGAGTGGGCCAGGTACGGGGTCACGACCACGACGATCTGGCCCGGGGCCCGCACCACCCAGGAGGACCTGGCCACGGTGGTGGCGTACCTCTGCTCGCCTGCCGGAGCCTACTTCTCGGGCTGCCGGTTCGAACTGGACGCGATGGGCTAGCGCGCCGACCCGGCCCGGGCAGCCCTCCACTCCGCCTTGTGCGCCCGCTTGGCAGCCTGGTACTCGGCCAGCGCCTGCGGAGAGTCGACGTCGCCCAGGGTGGGATGCGAGGGCACCAGGCCCTCCGCCGCTTTGACCCCGAACCGCTTGGCGAGCACAGCCCCCAGCGATTTGATCTTCATCTCGCCGAACCCCGGCAGTGCTGCCAGGTTGACGTGGAGCTCCTGGGCGTCAGCCGCGTCCGTCCAGATCCGGGAAGCGTCGCCGTCGTAACGGTCGTGGAGGTATTCCGCCAGCTCTTGCACCCGCCGCGCCATCGAGCCCGGGAAGCGGTGGATCGCCGGCCGCTGGCGGAAGACCGGATCGAGGTTCGTGGAGGCCAGAGTCTCAGCGTCGAAGGTCCCCAGGCGACTGCGCAGCTCGAGCGGCCCCGAGAAGGCCTTCTGCACGCTCACCTGCTGATCAAGCGCGAACCCGACCAGCAGCGCCAGCGGGTCTGCCGCGATCAGCTCGTTGGCCTCGTCGGAGTCGGTGAAATACAGCCGATCTGGCATCAGTGAACCACTAGGCCACCGTCGCTCTGACCCGCGCCCGCAGCCAGGCGCACATGTCGTTCAAGACCGCATCCTGCTCGGGCTCGTTGAGGATCTCGTGGAAGAGGCCGTCGTAGGTCTTGAGCTTCTTGTCGGTCGCGCCGATCCGGTCGTTCAGCATCATGCTCCCGGCGGGAGGGACGAGATGGTCGCCCGAGCCGTACATGATCAGCGTGGGCACGGTGATCGCACCGGCCGTCTCCGGAAACGACTCGACTGCGCCTGCCAGCTCGGCGATCGTACGCGCGGGTAGCCGGTCGTGATGTACGAGCGGGTCCGTTTCGTACTCCTTGACGACAGCGGGGTCACGGCTCACCAGCGTGGGGTCGACGGCGAACAGCCCAAGTCTCGGCGTGAGTGCGGAGAGCACCCTGGCCACTAGCCGGGTCACCGGTGAGGCGGCCTCGAGCGCCGCCAGCGGGGCCGAAAGTATCAAGCCCGTCAGCCGGTCCTGGTGGGCTATCGCGTAGCGGACGGCGATGGTGCCGCCCATGCTGTGGCCGAGCAGGAACAGCGGCACCCCGGGCTGCTCGCCGGCTGCGAGCACGATCAGCTGGTCGAGATCCGCCACGGCGTTGTCGAGGCGGTCGATCACGGCCCGCGGCCCCTCGGAGCGGCCGTGGCCGCGGTGGTCGAGCGCATACACGGCGTAGCCCTCATCCACGAGGCGGGCTGCGACGTGGGCGTAGCGACCGCTGTGCTCGCCTGCCCCGTGGGCGATCACGACCACTGCGCGGGGCGGCCCATCGGGCAGCCACGACTGGCGGTAGAGGCGGATGCCTCCCACGCCTTCGAGCTCGCCCTCGCGGTGATTCATACCGTCGCCCGCTCCTGGGCCCAGGGCACGACGACGGCGTCCTCATGCGGGGAGTCGCGCGCCACGACGTACTCCGCCGGCTCATCATCTGAGATGTTTTCGAGCACGTGTGTCTCGCGCGGCGGCACGTAGACGAGATCCCGCGGCTCGAGCGTCACCTCGTGCTCCAGATGGTCGCCCCACCGAACGCGCAGGCCACCGGAGAGCATGTACACCGCGCTCTCGCACCGTTCGTGGTAGTGCGGACGCGACTGTGCGCCCGGTGGAACCCGGAACACACCCATGTAGATGTTCAGCGCGCCGGCCGTCGCCTGGGAGATCTCAGCGCCGCCCACGACACCCCGCGGCACCTCGCGGTCGGGCCCAGGCTTGACGACCCTCATGGAGCGAGTCTATCCCTCCTCGTGGGAAGCGACCTCGATCTGTAGCGGCCGCTGCTCAGCCGCGGCATGGTCGACCTGAAGCGTCGTGTGCCCGATCCCGAACCGCTCCTCGAGGACACTCTGGAGGTGGCGGCGAAGCTCGTGGCAGTCCTCCGCGGGACCGACCACGACGTGGGCCGATAGGGCCGGAAAGCCCGAGGTGACCTCCCACACGTGGAGATCGTGAACTTCTACCACGCCCCGTTCGGCGGCCAGCACGCGTCCGATCTGTTCGGGGTCCAGGTCAGCGGGAGCGGCTTCCATGAACACCCGGCCCGAGGCTTTGAGCAGCCCGTAGGCCGCGTGCAGCATCAGCGCCGCCACCAGCAGCGAGGCGATCGGGTCCGCTCGCCGGAAGCCAGTCGTCAAGATCAGAATTCCCGCCACGGCCGTGGCGATGAAGCCGTAGAGGTCGGTCAGGATGTGGCGATAGGAGCCCTCGACGTTGAGGCTTCGCTTCTGGCTCCGTCCGCCCAACAGCCGCGCCGCCAGGAGATTGACGGCCACGCCCCCCACCGCCACCGCGACCAGGGCCGTCCCCTGCACCGCGGGTGGCGAAACGAGGCGGCGGATCGCCTCGTAGACGATCAGCAGCGCGAGCAGCAGGAGGGTTATGCCGTTCGCCTGAGCGCTCAGGATCTCGGCCCGACCCAAGCCGAAGGTCATCGCCCCGGCCGCGGGTCGCGTGGCGAGGCGGGCGGCGGCCAGCGCCAGCGCCACGGCCCCCGCGTCGGTGAGCATGTGGGCCGCGTCCGAGAGCAGCGCCAGCGACGAGGCCAGCACGCCCACGACGACCTCCACCACCATGAAGGCCACGATCAGCGCCAGCGCGAGCTTCAGAGCGCCGCGTTCGGACTCGCGAGATGGGCCTGGGCCGTGGACGTGCGCCATCAGTTTGCGGAGGGATCCGCGGGCATTCGCGCGACGAGCGCGTAGCTGCCGCCCTTGCGCGTCAGCACGTTTGACCACAGCTCCAGCGGTTCGGTCGAGAAGGCATCTTCGAGCGTGGCGGGCTCGAGGATCCAGTCATCGCGCTCGAGCTCCGCGTCCAGCTGACCGGGGCCCCAGCCGGCGTGACCGACGAACGCCCGGGCCTCGCGAACCCCCACCGACAAGTGCTCAGGCCCAGACCCGGTCCCGAGCACACCCACATCATCGAACGCCGTCAGCGCGGCGTCGTTGGGGTCCTCGAACTGGGCCAGCACGATCACCGCCGAGGGCTGCACGGGACCGCCGATGAACAGGAGCTCGTCTTCGCCCACCAGCTCGCCGAGATCCTCCACGGTCTCCCCGATAGTCGTCTCGGACGGCCTGTTCAGCACCAGTCCAAGCGCGCCCTCCTCGGAGTGCTCCACGACGAGCACCACCGTGCGCCAGAAGTTCGGGTCGAGCAGCGGCGGCCCTGCGATCAGGAGCTGTCCGCGGACAGAATCCATCTATGGCAGTGAGGGTAACCGTCCAGGAAGCTCCGCTAACGGGCGCTACAGCCCGAGCGAGCGGCCGAGGATCTCGCTCATGATCTCGTCCGTGCCGCCACCGATCGGCCCCAGCCGGGCATCCCGCGCGGCACGTTCGATCTCATACTCGGTCATGTAACCGTTGCCGCCGTGGATCTGCAGGCAGGTGTCGATGGCATCGAACGCGCTCCGTTGGGTCAGCAGCTTGGCCATCGTCACCTCGCGTACGGCGTCCTGGCCCGCCAGGTACGCGCGCAGGGCGTGGTACGTCACGTCGCGCCCGGCCTCGACCGTGGTCGCGATCTCAGCCAGCTTGTGACGGATCGCCTGGTGCTTTCCGATCGGGCGCCCGAATGCTTCCCGCTCCAGCGCGTACTCGAGCGTCTTCTCGAACGCGACCTTCATGGCGCCCACGGCCCCAAGGGCCATCAGCAGTCGCTCCCACTGGAAGTTGGCCATGATCAGATAGAAGCCCTGGTTCTCTTGCCCCAGCAGGTTCTCGGCCGGGACGAATACATCGTCGAAGGTGATGTGCGCCGTGTCAGAGGCGTGCCAGCCGAGCTTTTCCAGTGAACTCGATTCGACGCCCGGCCCGCGATCGATGATCAGAAACGAGAGCCCGTGATGACCGCCTTGGTCGCTGGTCTTGACTGCGGTCACGATCGCGTCGGCTCGCACGCCGCCGGTGATGAACGTCTTCGAGCCGTTGACCACGTAGCCCCCGTCCGCGCGCCTGGCGTGGGTGCGGATCGAGGCCACGTCCGACCCTGCGTCGGGTTCGGTGATTGCCAGTGCGGCGATCTTCTCTCCCTTGATACCCGGCACGAGGTAGCGCTGCTTCTGTTCCTCGGTGCCGAACTTCCAGATCGGAGGAAGCGCGATTCCGATGTGGGCACCGATCCCCGCCGCCAGCCCGCCGGAGCCGCACCAGGCGAGCTCCTCGACCAGCACGGCGTCGGCGACGACGTCGCCGTCGCCGCCGTATTCGGGCGGGAACTTCAGCCCCAGATAGCCGAGCTCGGCCAGGCGCTTGAAGACCTCGTTTGGAAACCAGCGCGCCTCCTCCCATTCGCTGGCGTGCGGGTAGAGCTCTCTCTGGACGAACCTCCTGACGGTGAGCCGGAACTCCTCGTGCTCCTCGGTGAACGGTGGGATGGGACGAGGCACGGGCCGACTACATCAGATCGAGCCGATCTGCCACAGGTCATCGAAGTCGTGCGCGTCGTCGAGCCATCGCCCGGCGTCCTCGCGGCCGAGCTCGATCAACGCGCTAGTGAACTCCGGGGCGAAGAACAGAAAGCTGAGCAGTGCCGCGTGCTGCTCGTCGATCCCGCCTGCCACTGCCCTCGAGAGCAGCGCGATGTTCGGCGAACGGAGCGATCCGAGGGGTCCACCGTAGTGCTCGCGAACCACCCGCAGGGCACGGGCAGCGATCTCATCCCGCCTGGCCGGCGCAATCACGATGTACGGCACCCGCCGCTTGCCTGCACTCCCGTGACCGCCGCTGTCTGAGAGGAGCTCGTTGATCGTGGCCAGGGTCAGGAGGTCCGCCCGCAGCTGGTCGTCCAGCAGCCCCAGCAGCGTCTGGCCCGCGGCCTGCAGTGCGTCCGGCCGTTTTTCGCCGGCGAGCCCAGCCGGGCCGGTCGCGAGGGAGTCGACGCCGATCACCACCACGCGCTCGGCGCCGAGCGCAAGCGCCGGCTTGATGGGCGTGTTCAGCCGGGTGCCGCCGTCGAAGTACCAGCCTCGGGCTTCTGCCGGCCGTTCGACGTGCACCGCCGGGAAGACCGTGGGAATCGCCGCCGAGGCCAGCACTTGATCCTCGGTTAGCGCGGTCGAGACGTAGTCGATTCCGCGCCGGCGGTCCGGCGGCGGCGACGGCCCGCCGCAGTGAAACACGACTGAGCGAGAAGT
This sequence comes from uncultured Actinomycetes bacterium, assembly GCA_963757075.1. Lineage (GTDB taxonomy): Bacteria > Actinomycetota > Thermoleophilia > Solirubrobacterales > Solirubrobacteraceae > Palsa-465. The sequence goes on along the minus strand of CAVWQN010000003.1, from coordinate 581,742 downwards.
GAGCGCGGAGGTGGCCACTACCCCCGCCGAGGCGACCAAGCCGGCTTCCACGTTCTCGGCAAGTTGCTTGAAATCGACTCGTTCGCGCAGCGTTGACCGCAACGGCTTAGGGTCAAGCAGCGACTCGAGCCGCGACCCTGGGACGCCGAGGAATTCACCGACGTAGGCCGCCACCCGCCGAAGCGACGCGTCCGAGACCAGCTGCCTCGCCACTTCGCTCCAGCGAACCGACGCCCACACGTCTAACGCTGCGCGCATCACCTCGGAGGCGGACTGCTGCGCGGTGGCGGCCAGGAAGCTGACGTTCAGCGCGCCGGCGCTCGTGCCGATCAGGATCTCCGGCCGCTGGCCTCGCTGCTCCAGCGCCGGCAACAGCACCGACAGCGCGCCAGCCTCGTAGGCACCGCGCGCGCCACCGCCGGCCAGAACTAGGGCGACGTTTCGGCTCCCTTCCACGCTAGGGAGCGTACGCGGCGATCAGCGCAGACCTAGAGGCCGTACGAGCGCCCGATCACGTCGAGCATGATCTCGTCGGTGCCGGCCCCGATCCGGTTCAGACGCATGTCGCGCCACACCCGCTCGACGCCGTACTCCTTCATGTAGCCGTTGCCGCCGTGGATCTGGATGCACTCGTCCGCGACCTCGACCGCGATCCGGGCCGCGTACAGCTTGGCCATCGAGATCTCCCGCACCGGGTACTCGCCGTTCTGGAAGCGCCACGCCGTGGTGTAGACCATCTGCCGCGCGGTCTCGATCTTGGTTGCCATCTCGGCGAACTTGTGGCGGATGACCTGGAAGTGCCCGATCGAGCGACCGAACGCGGTCCGCTCCTTGGCGTACGCGAGCGTGCGATCAAACACGTGCTGCGCGCCGGCGACGCAGCCGGCGGCACCGATCATCCGCTCGCCCTGGAGCTCCCACATGATGTGGTAGAAGCCCTTGCCGACCTGGCCGAGCACGGCGCTGTCGGGGACACGGACGTCCTGGAACGCGAGCAGCGCCGTGTCGGACGCGTGCATCCCGAGCTTCTGGAGCTTCTTCTCCCGGATGACCCCCGGGAGATCCATCGGCACCAGAAACAGCGTGAAGCCGTCGTAGCCCGCGTCGGGATCGGTCTTGGTCACGAGCACGATCACGTCGGCTCGGTGCCCGTTGGTGATGAACGTCTTCGAGCCGTTGATCACGTACTCATTGCCGTCCTTCACGGCCCTGGTCTTGATCCCCGCTACGTCGGACCCCGCGTCCGGCTCGGTGATCCCCAGGCAGAGGATCTTCTCTCCCTTGATCGCCGAGACGAGCCACTCCTGCTTCTGGTCCTCAGTTCCGAACGCCAGGATGGGGGGCATCGCCATGTCCGTGTGCACAGCCAGCCCCATCGCCAGGCCGCCGCAGTGGGCGTGGACGATCTCCTCCGAGAGGACCAGGCTCGAGTAGTAGTCGCCACCCTGTCCGCCGTACTCCTCGGGCTTGTCGAGCCCCAAGAACCCGAGCTCTCCCATCCGCTGAAACACCCAGTTGGGGAACGTCTCCTCCTCCCACTCCTCGGAATGGGGCTGGAGCTCCTTGATCACGAAGCGGCGGATCGACTCTCGCAGCTGCTCGTGCTCGTCGGTGAAGATGAAGTGCTTGCGGTGGCCTTGGAAGTCGGGCTTGGATACGTCGGCGGTGGTGGTGGTCATGGTTTCGAACCGTACCGGCCCGCGCTCGCAAAGTAAACAGTAGGACTTCCTACTTTCTACTTCGGGCGAGGCGGGTTGGCGTGCGGTAGGTTGCCGCTCATGTCGTACACGACCCTCCGTTACGACGTCGGGGACGCCATCGCCACTATCGCGCTCGACCAGCCCGACACCCGCAACGCACTCTCCGACGAGCTGCTGGGCGAGCTGATCGCCGCCCTCGAAGCGGCGCGCGATGATCCCGAGGTCCGCTGCGTCGTGCTCACCTCTACGCACGAGAAGGTGTTCTCAAGCGGCGCCAACCTGGCGGGATTCGCGGCTGAGGTCCCGCTGGTGCACAAGCATTTCGGCACAGACCGCTTCCCGCGTCTGTTCCGGCTGATCGGAGAGCTGGGCAAGCCGTCCATTTGCGCCGCCAACGGACATGTCCTGGCCGGCGCGCTGGGGATCGCCTTGGCCTGCGATTTGATCATCTCCCGCGAGGGGGCCCGGTTCGGTACGCCGGAGATCAACGTCGGTGCCTTCCCGTTCATGATCATGGCGCTGATCTACCGCAACGTGCCGCGGAAGAAGTGCACCGAGCTGCTCCTGCTCGGGGAGCAGATTTCTGCGGAGGAGGCCGAGCGAATCGGAATCGTCAACCGCGTGGTCCCCGCCGATCGGTTCGACGATGCCGTGCGCGAGTGGGCGCTGAAGCTGGCGTCGAAGTCGCCGGCGATCATGAAGCTGGGCAAGGACGCGATCTTCCGCCAGCAGGACATGGCACTCGCCGACGCGTTCGACTACCTGCGTGCGCAGCTGACGGTCGCGCTGTCCACCGAGGACATCGAGGAAGGGGTGAAGGCGTTCTTCGAGAAGCGCGAGCCGCAGTGGAAGGGCCGGTAGGGCCGCTGGCGTCTACGGGGTTGCGATGAGGCCGCTCGGAGCGCCCGCCAATGTCCGCGCGCCGGCGAACGTGATGAGCTTTCCCTGCTCCTGGTCCCACAGCTTCAGCCGCGCCGCACGCAGCCCGTCCCACAGCGACAGCGTGGGGACGCCGTCGAAGATGGCGTTTTCGTCGTGGGCACGCTGGAGGTTGTAGTTCGGGATGCGCGCGTTCAGGTGGTGGACGTGGTGCAGGCCGATGTTGCCCGTGAAGAACTGGAGCGGCTGCCCCAGCTTCAGGTACGAGCTACCGCGCAACGCCGCGTCGGCATAGCTCCACTCCTCGCCGCTTTGCCAGTAGGCATCCTCGAACTGGTGCTGGACGTAGAACAGCCAGATCCCCACCGCGCCGGCCATCAGCGCTGCGGGAGCCCACACGATCAGAAAGTCCTGCCAGCCGATTCCCAGGCAGAGCGCGGCGATAACGGCGGCTAGCACAAGGTCGGTCCCGAGCACGCTGTGTCGCATGCGCGGGCGCTGCGCCCGGGTGGCAATGCGCGGACCGATGATCATGGCGAAGATCGGTCCGAGACCAAACATGACGAACGGACTGCGGACCGCGCGGTATGCCAATCGCCCGCGCCACGAACGAGCCCGGTACTCCTCGACGGTCAGAGTCGGCAGATCGCCGACGCCGCGTCGCTCGAGATCTCCGGAGGAGGCGTGATGAACCGCGTGATCGTGACGCCAGCGCCGGAAGGGGGAGAGGACAAACACCCCGAGGACCGCGCCGACCCACACGTTGGCCCGTTTGGAGGGCAGCAGCGACCCATGGGCGCAGTCGTGGAACATGACGAATGTGCGAACCAGGAACCCGGCGGCTGGCACGGCCAGGACCAGGGCCAGGGCCGTGGAGACGCCGAGTACGAGGTACATCCCTAACGACAGCGCCAGGTATGGAACGACGGAGGTCGCGAGTTCGAGCAGGCTGCGACCCACACGAGGCTTCGCGTACGGCGCGAGGGCTTCCTTCCAGAATGGTGGTCCTGCGGACGACGGGGACATCGCATAGCTCCTGGTCAGGGGGATGATCGTTGCTGGCGCAACGCCCCCGCTAACCGCCGCCCTGGCCGCCGCGGACACGAGTGCCGCTCAATCCGAGGCCGGTCACCGCGCGTCAAAGCGCCGTTCCCTGCCCCGATGTGAGTACCAGGCTACTCCAATCGCCGTAAGCGTGGGCTAAGCACAAATGAGATCTGCCGTAAGGATGCTCGTTACGATGCGCGCGTTGAGATGAGCGAAGCACAGGCTCGGGAGCCGACGCCGCACCCGCTCGCCGGCGGCAAGCTCCTATCGGAGATCACCAACCGAATAGTCGCGCTCATGCGCGAGCACTATGGACGGGGGCCGATCAAGGCCAAGACTTACGTGCTCGACAACCTGATCGTGTGCGTGCTCGGCAACGGATTGACTGCGATCGAGCGCACGATGATCGAGGGCGGCGAACCCGATCGCGTGCTCGAGATCCGGCGCGACTTCCAGCGCCTGATGAAGACCCGCTACAGCGACATGATCGAGCAGCTGACGGGGCGCAAGGTGCTCGCTTTCCTCAGCCAGGCGCACGTGGAGCCCGACCTGACCGTTGAGATGTTTCTGATGGACGGCCCAGTTCCGGGGTTCGGCGCGCTCGAGCTGGTCGATCGGGGCGAGACGCCTTGACTGGGAGTCGCCGGACCTGACAAAGTAGGAAGTAGTACGTCCTACTTTCAGCGATGTCCGCAGACGCCCCCGCCCACCACCAGTCTCCTTCGTCCGCTCGCTGAAGATCTCCAGGCCCGGCGGGAGAAGATCAAGCAGGGTGGCGGGCCGGAGAAGATTGCCAAGCAGCACGCAGCCGAGAAGCTGACGGCGCGTGAGCGCCTGGACCTCCTGATCGATGCCGGGACGTTCGTGGAGCTTGGAGTCCACGGCCGGCCGCACTTCTCGCAGCGGGCGATGGAGGGAATCGAGGCCCCGGCCGATGGTGTGATCACGGGCTACGGGAAGATCGACGGCCGCCTGGCCGCTGTGGCCGCCTACGACTTCACCGTGATGGCGGGCTCGATGGGGATGACCGGGGAGCTCAAGGTCTCTCGCCTGCGGGAGCTAGCCCTCACCAAGCGCATCCCCATGATCTGGCTCCTGGACTCCGCGGGGGCCCGCATCCAAGAGGCGGTGGGGTCCCTGTTCGCCGGCAGCGGGCATCTGTTCCGCGAGGAGGTGGTGGCCTCTGGCGTGATCCCCCAGGTGGCGGCTCTGATGGGCCCCTGCGCGGCTGGGACGGCATACATCCCCGGTCTGGCGGACTTCGTGCCCATGGTCAAGGGGCGCGGGTCGATGGCGCTCGCGGGGCCCCACCTGGTACGGGCCGCGGTGGGTGAGAACGTCACCCAGGAGGAGCTCGGCGGATCGCGCGTGCACACCCGCAAGTCCGGCGTCGGCGACCTGGAGGTCGCCGATGACCCGGAGTGCATCGAGCGGATCAAGCAGTACCTGAGCTACTTCCCGTCCAACTGCGAGGAGCAGCCGCCGATCGTGCCGAGCAACGACCCGGTCGACCGCGGAGACGAGGAGCTGCTCGACGTCTTGCCCGACTCAAACCGCAAGCCCTACGACATGTACGAGGTGATCCGCCGGATCGTCGACGACGGCGTCTACTTCGATCTGAAGCCCCAGTGGGCCAAGACGATCATCACCTGCCTGGCTAGGTTCGGGGGTCGGCCGGCTGGCATCGTCGCCAACCAGCCGAGACAGCTCGGCGGGATTCTGGACAACGACTCGGCCGACAAGGCGGCTCGGTTCATCAATCTGGTCAACGCCTACGGCATTCCGCTCGTCTACCTGATGGACGTGCCTGGCTTCATGGTCGGGACCAAGGTGGAGGCGGACGGGATCATCCGCCACGGAGCGAAAATGCTGTACGCGACCGCCAACGCCACTGTTCCCAAGGTCACGGTCGTGCTGCGCAAGGCCTACGGGGCGGGGTACTACGTGATGTGCGGCCGCGCGTACGAGCCGGACCTGATCGTCGCCTGGCCGAGCGCCGAGATCAGCGTCATGGGCGCCGAAGGAGCCGTGGAGATCATCTTCCGCAAGCAGGTGGAAGAGGCAGAGGATCCGGACGCCAAGCGCCAGGAGCTGATCGAGAACTTCCGCAAGATCATCGACGTCTACGTGGCGGCCGGCAACGACATGATCGATGACGTGATCGACCCCCGCGAGACGCGCGCCACGATCTGCCGGGCGCTCGAGCTGGCGGCCTCGAAGAGGGTAGAGCGGCCGTGGAAGCGCAGCGGCGTGGTGCCGGTATGACCGAGAGCGAGCGCGAAGCGCGAGCGGTAACTGCGGGCGGGATGCCCGCAGACAGCATCAAGAGCGCCGACTGGATGGAGGCAAGGGGAGACCCCTGCGTCATCACCTGCGCCATATCCGGAGCGATCGCCAACCGCGACCAGTGCCCGGCGATTCCCTACACGCCCGAGGAATACGCGGCCGAGGCGCGGCGGATCGTGGACGAGGGGGGAGTCCACATCCATATCCACGCCCGCACGCCCGACGGCACGCCGTCGTACGAGGTGGAGGACTTCCTGGCGATCAAGGACGCAATTCGGGCGGAGATCGGGGAGGCGGCGATCATCAACTTCTCGACCGGGACGATCGGGGTGCCGGTGGAGAAGCGGATCGCGTACCTGGAGGCCGGGCGGCCCGAGGTGGCGGCGCTGAACATGGGCTCGATGAACTACGCCAAGTACTCGCGAAAGCGCAAGGACTTCGTGTTCAAGTTCGTGTTCGCCAACCCATTCGAGGAGATCATCGAGCTGCTCGAGGCCATGCGGCGCCTCCAGATCAAGCCCGAGCACGAATGCTTCGACGTAGGGCACGTCGGCTCGCTGGAGCCGTTGGTGGACATGGAGCTGCTGGAGGCGCCGCTTCACGCTGACTTCGTGATGGGCGTCGTCGGTGGCGTGCCGGCCAGCGCCCTGAACCTGGCCGCGATGGCCCGCAACCTGCCTGCCGGCCGCCACCACTGGGGTGTCATCGGGATCGGGCGCGAGCAATGGATGCTGATCGCGGCGGCGCTGACGCTGGGCGGATCGATCCGGGTGGGGCTCGAGGACAACTTCTACCTCCCAGATGGGACCATGGCGCGCTCAAACGGAGACCTGATCGCCAAGGCCCGGCAGATGTGCGAAGACTCGGGACGTCGTTCCGCGACCGTCCTGGAAGCCCGAGAGCTGCTGGGAATAAGGGCCCGTGAGCCTGCCGCTTGACGGGCTGAGAGTCCTCGACCTCTCGAGGCTGCTGCCGGGGGGATTCTGCTCGCTGCTCCTCTCGGATTTCGGGGCCGACGTGATCAAGGTCGAGGACACCGCCATGGGCGACTACGTGCGTTGGGCGCCTCCCTATTACGAGGGACCAGACCAGACCGCGCGCGGCGCCCTGTTCCTGGCGTTGAACCGCGGCAAGCGGTCGATCCGCCTGGACCTGAAGTCAGACGGGGGAAAGGACGTCCTTCTGCGACTGGCGCGAGATGCGGACGTGTTGCTGGAGTCGTTCCGCCCCGGCGTGCTCGACCGCCTGGGGGTGGGCTACGAGCGTCTGCGCACCGAGAACCCCGCACTCGTGTACTGCGCGATCACCGGCTACGGCCAGGACGGCCCGAATCGCGATCGCTCCGGCCATGACATCAACTACCTGGGGCTCAACGGCCTGCTGGCCCTGACGGGCGAGGCGGGGGGGCCCCCTGTGCAGTCGGGTGGACAGATCGCCGACATCGGAGGCGGCGCGCTGATGGGCGTGATCGGGATCCTGATTGCGCTTCGCGAGCGTGAGCGCTCGGGCGAGGGGCAGTTCGTGGACTGCTCCATGTTCGACGGCTCTCTGTCCTGGCTGGCGATGGCGGCGGCGGAGACGTTCGCCTCGGGCCGCGCGCCTCGGCGGGGCGAAGTGCAGCTCGCCGGTGCGCTCACCTGCTACCGCCCCTACCGCTGCGCCGACGGGTACGTCACGCTCGGCGCGCTCGAGCCCAAGTTCTGGGCAGCATTCTGCCGCGGCGTGGGGCGCGAGGACCTGCTCCCAGGCGCGTTCGACCCTCCCGGGTCTGACACCCATCGGGCGGTAGAGGAGATTTTCGCCTCGCGCACCCGCGAGGAGTGGCGGGCGTTCGCCTCCGAGCACGACTGCTGCCTGGAGCCGGTGCTGGAGCTCGAGGAGGCCCTCCAGTCAGAGCTGGTCCGGGCCCGCGAGATGGTGGCCGCGCTCACCCAGCCGGGAGCCGGCGAGCCGGTCAAGCTGCTCGGCCCGCCGATCAAGCTGAGCCGCACGCCCGGCGACCCCGCGCGGGCGCCGGGCCCGGCGCTCGGCCAGCACACGGAAGAAGTGTTGCGCGATGTCGGTTACGCGGCCGAGGAGATCGCAGCGCTGCTCCAGGCACGGCGCGGTGGCGGGGCCGGCAGAGAGCGCGCAGGGCTCGTTCATGGGGGCTTAGTGCACCGGACGGCACACTGATGCTCAAGATGTCGGAGCTGGCAGAACGCTCGGGGGTGAGTGCCGGCACGATCAAGCACTACCTGCGCGAGGGGCTGCTCGGCAACGGGGACGAGGTCAAGCGCACGTCAAGAAACATGGCCTACTACCCCGAGGATTTCGTAGACCGGGTGCGGTTGATAAAGCGCTTGCAGGAGGAGCGGTTCATGCCGCTGCGGGTGATCCGAGAGGTCATGGGCGCCGACCCCGAGCGCGCGGAGCGGCTGATCGAGCTCGAGGACCGGATCATCGAGAAGGCGCTGAAGGCAGGGGAGACCGGTCGCGTCTCGCGGGCCGACGTCTTCTCCGCCTATGACGTGCCGCGCAACGTGCTCGACCGCCTCGAGGAGCTGGGGATCCTGACCCCGAACGCCCGCGGCTACGACGCCGACGACGTGGCGATCATCGAGGCCATCTCGCGCTTCCGCGCCGGGGGCTACGAGGAGGCGATCGGATTCACCGTCTACGACACGCTCCGCTACCGCGAGGCACTGCAGCCGCTGGTCGAGGAGGAGGTCCGGGTGCTGCTCGACCGGCTGGTTGATCAGGTAGAGGTGGAGCGGGCCGTGGAGATCATCGCCTCCGGCGCTGAGCCGCTGCGGGAGTTGATCGGAGCGATGCACTCCAAGCTGCTCTTGGCGGCACTGCGTTCGCACCGCGGCGTGGCGTAGGCTCTACGGGGCTGGGATCTTCTAGTCTGAGGAGGAGCGTGGTTACTCGCGCCGTAGTTGGCCCTGGTCAAACCGCTTCCACAACGCAGCTTGGCGAGACCGAGCGGGCGGTACCGCTGGCGCCGAATGGCGAGCCGGGGATAACACCTGCCCGAGACGCCGAGCGCGCCCTGGCGCTGGCGCGAGAACACCTCCTCGCGCTCCAGAAGCCCGATGGCCACTGGCGCGGGTTGCTCGAGACCAACGTGACCATGGACGCCGAGGACCTGCTCTTAAGAGCCTTCCTTGGCATCACCGACAGGGAGCGCTCACGGCCCGCGGCTACGTGGATCCGCTCAAAGCAGGCCTCGGACGGCAGCTGGGCCAACTTCGCCGGCGGCCCCGGCGACCTCTCGACGACGATCGAGGCTTACTGGGCCCTGCGTCTGGCCGGAGACGAACCATCGGCGCCGCACATGCAACGGGCGGCCGCCTGGTGTAGAGAGCGCGGTGGCCCGCGCGAGGCCCGCGTTTTCACCCACATCTGGATGGCGCTGTTCGGGCTCTGGCCCTGGGACGAGGTCCCGGCGATACCGCCCGAGCTGATGTTCCTTCCCACCTGGTTCCCCCTCAATCCCTACGACTTCGCGTGTTGGGCCCGGCAGACGATCGTCGCGCTGATGATCGTCCGTGCCCACCGGCCGTCCCGCCGGTTGCCGTTCACGCTGGAGGAGCTGGGTCCCTCCGAGCCCGCCGCGGTGGCCCCCGCGCCGTCGGTCGCCGGACGGTTGCTGAACCGCCTTGACCGCGTGGTGCGCGTCTACGAGCGCCACCCGCTCCGGCCGCTGCGGCGCGCGGCCCTGACCGCGGCCGAACGGTGGGTGGTCAAGCGCCAGGAGGCGGACGGAGGCTGGGGCGGCATCCAACCCCCATGGGTGTACTCGCTGATGGCCCTGCACCTCCAGGGCTATCCGCTCGATCATCCCGTCATCCGGGCGGGCCTTGCCGGGCTCGATGGCTTCACCGTCGAGGCCGGCGAGGAGACGTGGCTGGAGGCCTGCCAGTCGCCCGTTTGGGATACGGCGCTCGCCATCCTGGCGCTGGCCGACGCCGGCTTGGACAGGGACGATCCGGCACTGGTGCGCGCCGCCGACTGGCTGCTCGACCGCCAGGAGCTAGAGGTCGCCGGAGACTGGGCAACTCGACGCCCGAACCTACGACCGGGCGGGTGGGCCTTCGAGTACCACAACGTCAATTACCCGGACGTCGACGACACGCCGATCTGCGCGCTGGCGCTCCGTCGGGTCCAGCATCCCGACCCGGGGCGGGTTGAGCGCGCTGTGCAGCGGGCGGTGGAGTGGATCATCGGAATGCAGAGCGGCGACGGGGGGTGGGGTGCGTTCGACGCCGACAACACTCGGACGATCGTCCGCCAACTGCCGTTCTGCGACTTCGGCGAGGTGATCGACCCCCCGAGCGCGGACGTCACGGCCCACGCGGTCGAGCTGCTGGCCCAGGAAGACAGCGCCGCCGGACGCCACAGCGCCGACCGCGGGTTGCGGTGGCTCTGGGACGAGCAAGAGTCGACAGGCTCATGGTTCGGCCGGTGGGGGGTCAATCACATCTACGGCACATGGTCCGTGCTGTGCGCGCTCAAGGAGGCGCAGGTCCCACCAGACGACGGCCGTGTCCAGCGCGCGGTGAGATGGCTTGAGCTTCACCAGAACCGGGACGGAGGCTGGGGAGAGGACTGCCGCTCCTACGAGGATCCGGCTTGGATCGGGCGCGGCGAGAGCACGGCCTCCCAGACCGCTTGGGCGCTGCTGGGCCTTCACGCTGCCGGAGCGGCTGGCTCGGATGCCGTCAGGCGCGGGGTCGACTGGCTCGTGGCCACGCAGCGAGACGACGGAACGTGGGATGAGCCGCAGTACACCGGTACCGGCTTTCCTGGCGACTTCTACATCAACTACCACCTGTACCGGCTCGTGTTTCCGGTGATGGCGCTCGGCCGCTGCCTGGAGGCGCTGCGGTGACCGCGACGACGCCAACGCGACCCATGGCGCCTGATCCCGAGACGGTGATGGCCCAGGCTCGGCACGAGAACTTCCCAGTCGCGAGCCTGCTCCTCCCCCGGACCATGCGCTCGCACCTGCTGTCGGTGTACGGCTTCGCCAGACTGGTGGACGACGTCGGCGACGAGGCTCAGGGTGATCGGCTGGCGCTGCTCGACGACATCGAGGCCGATCTGGAGCGTGTCTGGGGCGGGCGGCCCCAGAACCCGCTGATCGCCCGCCTGCAGCCGACGGTCGCCGCGTGCAACCTGGAGATCGATCCCTTCCGGAGGTTGATAGAGGCCAACCGGCGCGACCAGGTCGTACACCGCTATCAGACGTTCGAGGATCTGCTCGGCTACTGCGCACTATCCGCCAACCCGGTCGGCGAGCTCGTGCTGCAGATCTTCGGTCTGGCCACCGAGGAGCGCGTGCGGTTGTCGGACAAGGTGTGCACCGGGCTCCAGCTTGTCGAGCACTGGCAGGACGTGGCCGAGGATTACGCCGCTGGGCGCATCTACCTGCCGGCCGAGGACCTGGCTCGGTTCGGCGTGCGCGAGCCGGATCTGGGCCTTCAATCGGCTACGCCTGAGCTGCGGGCGCTTATGAGCTTCGAAGTCAGGCGCGCCCGAGCGCTGCTTGATGAGGGCGCGCCGCTGGCGCGGACGCTGCCTCGGCGCTACGCCGTTGCGGTCGCGGGATTCGTGGCCGGTGGCCGCTCTGCATTGCGTGCCATCAGGCGTGCCAACCACGACGTGCTGGGCAAGCGGACCCGGGCCGGGCTCGTGCGCCGAGCGGTTGCGCTGGGCGAGATCCTGCTGCATATCGACAAGAGATGAGCGCCACGGTGACCGACGAGCAGGCGGTGCTCGATGCCTACCGCGCGTGCGAGGCCCTGACGCGCGAGAGAGCGGCCAACTTCTACTACGGCATCAGGTTGCTGCCCGGACCCAAGCGTCGGGCGATGTGCGCCGTTTACGCGTTCGCGCGCCTCATCGACGACATCGGAGACGGTTCGGAGGCGGCAGATCGCAAGCAGGAGCTCCTGTCGGCTGCCCGGACTGAGCTCGAGTCCGAGAACGGAAGCCGGATGCGCATCGCGCTCGCCGACGCCGAGCGCCGGTTCGCGCTGCCTCGTGACGCGCTGGACGACCTGATCGCGGGCGTCGAAATGGATGTCCGCGGCGATACCTACGAGACCTTCGACGAGCTGGTCGTGTACTGCCGCCGTGTGGCCGGATCCATCGGCCGGCTGTGCCTGGCGATCTTCGGCGCGAGCGATATGGCTGCCGCGGCTCCGCTGGCCGACGACCTCGGCGTGGCCATGCAGCTGACCAACATCCTGCGTGACGTCCGCGAGGATCTGGACCGAGGGCGCGTCTACCTCCCGGCCGAGGACCGCAGACGGTTCGGCTGCCAGAACCTCCAGGATGCGCCGCCCGAGGCATTCGCCGGCTTGATGGCATTCGAGGTGCAGCGCGCGCGCGACTGGTTCGATCGAGGGCTGGGTCTCCTTCCCCTGATTGACGGGCGCAGTGCGTCTTGCGTCTCGGCAATGACGGGCATCTACCGCCGGATCCTCGAGCGGATCGACCGGACGCCGCAGGCCGTCCTCGATCACGGGCTGTCGCTCGCGCCGTGGGAGAAGACGTGGGTGGCGCTCCGCAGCCTGGCGGGGGTGTCCAGGTGAGCGGCCGTGGCGTCGTGGTGGTCGGCGGCGGGTTGGCCGGAATCTCGTCCGCCCTCGACTGCGCGAGCGCGGACGTGCCGGTGACCCTGGTCGAGGTCCGTCCGCGCCTGGGCGGAGCGGTCTATTCGTTCGAGCGCGACGGTCTGTGGCTGGACAATGGCCAACACGTGTTCCTGCGCTGCTGCGACGCCTACCGGGACCTCCTGGCACGGCTCGGAAGCACCGCGGACACCGTGCTACAAGACCGCCTCACGATTCCGGTGCTGGCCCCTGGACGACCTGAAGCTTGGCTTCGGCGGGTGGGGTTGCCAGCCCCCCTTCATCTGACGCAATCCCTGTTGCGCTACCGGCATTTGTCCCTCCGGCAACGCCTATCCGCAGCGCGGGCGGCGATGTCGCTCGGTAGGGTGGATGCCGAGCAGTCGGCGATCGACGAGACTAGCTTCGGCGAGTGGTTGTGTGAGCACCGACAGAGCCCGCAGGCGATCGAAGCTCTGTGGGAGCTGATTGGACGCCCGACCCTCAACCTGCGAGCCCGAGACGCGTCGCTGGCCGCGGCTGCGTTTGTGTTCCGGGTAGGCCTGCTCGCCCGGGCCGATGCCGGCGATATCGGCTACGCCCGCAAGCCGCTACAGCGGGTCCACGGCGATGCAGCGCTGCGTGCCCTGCAGGCCGAAGGGGTCGATGTCAGGCTCGGCTGGCGGGCATCGATGATCGAGGCATCCGATGACCGGCGGCTGGCGGTGGTGGGGCCGGACGAGCGCCTCGAGGCAGACGCGGTCGTCCTGGCCGTGCCCCACGAACGGGCCGCGCGCCTGCTGCCGGAGGGGGCAGTGCCGGATCCGGGCGTATTTGAGCGACTGGGGACGTCGCCCATCGTCAACCTGCACCTCTGCTACGACCGGCGAGTGCTGGACCTCGACTTCGCCGCCGCGGTCGATTCGCCCGTGCAGTACGTGTTCGACCGCACTGAGTCCGCCGGGCTCGAGCGAGGCCAGTGCCTGGCCGTATCGCTATCCGCAGCCGATGCCGAGGTCGGGGCCTCAGCCGAGGAGCTCCGCAGCCGGTTCGAGCGCGCCCTGGCCGATCTGCTGCCAGCCGCGCGCCACGCGCGCATCGAGCGGTTCGTGGTCACGCGCGAGCACGCCGCCACGTTCAGGGCGGCGCCGGGCCACCGAGCGCTACGGCCCGGGCCCCGGACCGGCATCGACGGTCTCGCGCTCGCCGGTGCATTCACCGACACCGGCTGGCCGGCGACCATGGAGGGAGCGGTCCGATCCGGGCACGCCGCGGCCGAGGTCGCGCTGGCGTCGCTCGGGTCCGACCGGGCGATCGTGGAGGTGGCGGCGTGAGCGACCTGTTGCTGATCGCGCCCATGGCAGCCGAGGAGAGCGCCCTGAAGGCCGGTGCGCCAGACGCTCGCGTCGTCCGCTCCGGGGTGGGCCCGCGACGCGCCCGCCGTACTGCCAAGTCACTGGCGAGCGCCCGCGGGGCTGCGGTCGCCGTTGCGGGCTTCGGCGGCGCGCTCTCGTCCGACCTCGAGCCGGGCCAGCTCGTGGTCGCTACCGAGCTGCGGGCCCGCGACGGCAGCGTGCGAGCCGAGTGCTCGGGCGCCGAGGTGATCGCGTCCATGCTGCGTCGCGCCGGGCTGCGCGTGCAGACCGGCCCGATCGTGTCCGTGCGCTCACCCGTCCTCGGCGCTGACGCCCGGGCGGAGCTCCGGTCAAGCTCCGGCGCGATCGCCGCCGATATGGAGTCGGGATGGCTCGCGCCGGCGGGGGTCGGGAGGCCGTTCGTGGTCGTGCGCGCGATCCTCGACGCGCCGGGACGTGAGCTCTGGCGCCCGATCTCGGCGCTCCGCAATGTCATCACGGCAACAAACGCGCTGCGGGCCGCGGCGGGGGTACTGGGCGAGTGGGCTAACGTGGTTAGCCCCCGCGAACTCGTGCTCGCGGCGCCTCGCGCCTCCTGCGCGGGCGTCGAGCGGGCGATCGAGATCGTGGAGCGAACGCTCGACCGCTACGGTCCACCCGTATACATGCGCAAGCAGATCGTCCACAACCGCCACGTGGTCTCCGAGCTCGAACGCCGCGGCGCCGTGTGCGTCGACGACCTCGACGAGGTGCCGGACAGGGCGACCGTCGTCTTCTCCGCCCACGGCGTCTCGCCCCAGGTGCGCGAGCAGGCGCGGCGCAAGGAGCTGAACGTGATCGACGCCACCTGCCCGCTGGTGTCGAAGGTCCACGCCGAAGCGCGACGGTTCGCCGACGACGGGTACTCGATCGTGCTCGTGGGCCACGAAGGCCACGAGGAGATCGAGGGGACAGCCGGTGAGGCGCCGAGCCACGTGACCGTGATCGCCTCCGCGGAGGAGGTCGACGGGCTGGACGTCGATGATCCCGGGCGGGTCGCGTACCTGACGCAGACGACGCTCGCGGTGGACGAGACCAAGGGCGTCGTGTCGCGGCTGCGCGAGCGCTTCCCGGACATCGTTGCCCCCCGCTCGGATGACATCTGCTACGCGACCCAGAATCGGCAGGACGCGGTCAACGCGCTGGCCAGACGCTGCGATCTGGTGCTGGTCGTGGGTTCGCGTAACTCGTCGAACTCCAACCGGTTGGTCGAAGTCGCGGAGCGTCACGGCTGCAAGGCCCGCCTGCTCGACGAACAGGCCGATATCGATCCACGCTGGTTCGAGGGGGTGCGGCGTGTGGGAGTGACGGCGGGCGCATCCAGCCCCGAGAGGATCGTGAGGAGGGTGGTGGGCGCGCTCGAAGTGCTCGGTCCGGTGTCGGTGTCTGAGCACGCGGTCGCGGCGGAGGAGGTCAAGTTCACGTTGCCCCGGGAGGTGCGAGCCTGATGGCGGTGCCCGTGAGGCAGAGCGTCAAGGTTGGCGCTTACATCGCGCGCCAGCGGTTCGCGCGGCGCGACAAGTACGCGCTCGTCCTGGAGCTCGAGCCGCTTTATCAGTGCAACCTGGAGTGCGCCGGGTGCGGAAAGATCCAGCATCCAGATCACGTGCTGCGCCGGCGCATGTCGGTCGAGGACGCCGTCGCCGCCGTGGAGGAGTGCGGGGCGCCGGTGGTTTCGATCGCCGGCGGCGAGCCGCTGATCCATCCGGAGATCGACACCATCGTCGGCGAGCTGATCGCCCGCAAGCGGTTTGTCTACGTGTGCACGAACGCGCTTCTGATGGAGAAGAAGATGAAGCTGTTCGAGCCTTCGCCGTACTTCGCCTGGGCGGTGCACATGGATGGGCTGCGCGAGCGCCACGACAAGTCGGTCTGCCGCGACGGCGTGTTCGACAAGGCCGTGGCGGCAATTCGCGAAGCCCAGGCCCGAGGCTTCCGCGTCACCACCAACACCACCTTCTTCTCCGACGACACCCCACAGACGGTCCGCGAGGTGCTCGACTACCTCAACGACGAGCTCAAGGTCGATCAGATGATGATCTCGCCGGCCTACGCCTACGAGAAGGCCCCCGACCAGGAGCATTTCCCGGGCGTGGAGCAGACGCGCCGGCTGTTCAAGTCCGCGTTCGCCGACGGCCGGCGGCGGCGCTGGCGGCTGAACCACTCTCCCCTGTTCCTCGACTTCCTCGAGGGCCGAACCGACTTCCAGTGCACGGCCTGGGGAATCCCGAGCTACTCGATCTTCGGCTGGCAGCGGCCCTGCTACCTGATGTCCGACGGGTACGCGTCGAGCTATCGCGAGCTGCTGGAGGAGACCGAGTGGGAGCGATATGGCCGCGGCCGCGATCCGCGCTGCGACAACTGCATGGCGCACTGTGGATACGAGCCAACCGCGGTGAACGAAACGGTTCGGGCTCCCCACAAGGCGCTCCTCTCGACGCTGCGGGGGCTCCGCTCCTAGACCACGTGGACGTCCTGCTGACGGGCGCGAGCGGGTTCATCGGGGCTCACGTCGCGGACGAGCTGGTGCGGCGCGGGGCGGAGGTGCGGGCATTCTGCCGCTCGCAGCCGCCGCCCTGGGCGCGCGTTGCGGAGTGGGTCTGCGGCGACGTGACCGATGGCCCCGCGCTGGCGCGCGCTGTCCGGGGGTGCCAGGCGGTGATCCACGCGGCTGCCCTCTACAGCTACTCGCGCGCCGACGCCCCGGCGATGGAGGCCGTCAACGTGGAGGGCACCCGCAACGTGCTCGAGGCCGCAGCCAGGGGAGGGATCGAGCGAGTGCTCGTGACCTCGACCTCGGCCACATGCGGTCCCGTGCCCGGGCGGCCCGCCAAGGAGGACGACAGCCCGCCGCGGTGGGAGCTCCGCGTGCCCTACAAGCGGACGAAGCTGGCGGCCGAGAGGCTTGCGCTCGAGGCGGGCGCGGTTTGCGTCAACCCCACGACTGTGGTCGGCGCCGGGGACAGGTCACCCACCCCGAGCGGAAAGATGATCCGCGACCTGGTCGAAGGCCGGATCGGCGGGTACATGCGCGGCGGCGGCCTCAACATCGTGGCCGTCGAGGACGTTGCCCGCGGCCACGCCCTCGCGCTCGATCGCGGGCGCCCCGGCGAGCGCTACATACTGGGCGGCGATGACCTCTGGTTGCGCGACGCGTTCGCGCTTGCGCTGAAGGGGCTGGGCCAAACGGCGCCGCGGCTCGCCGTCCCGTGGGGCGCGGTCTACGGAGCCGCGGTCATGGCCGACGTCGCCGGTCGGGTCACCGGTCGGGAGCCCCGGCTGCTGGTCCTCGACGAGGTCCGCCTGGCGCGCCTGCCTCTGTTTTTCTCGAGCGCCAAGGCCCGAGAAGAGCTCGGCTACTGCTCGCGGCCGGCGGCGGATGCGCTTGCCGCAGCTGCCAGCTGGTTCGGCGAGCGTCGGGCGCGCGCCACGACCAGCTCGGCGGCGTCGGGCAGCTGGGCGGTTTGAAGCGGCGCGGGCCTGCCGCGCTCCAACGTCCGCGACAGCGCAGCAGGCAGGGCCGCGCGGTCAGGCGCCCACTCGGCCAGTCCCGCCCCGGCCATGGCCCGGGCGTGGGCACGGACATGAGCCGGGCCGGTCCCATAGTTGACCAGCGGACAGCCCACGACGCGGGCCTCGAGCGCGGTCGTGCCACCGGTCGTGTGGACGAGGACGTCCGAGGCGGCGAGCAGCTCCGGCATCCGCTCGGTGAAGCTCAGCACCCGCACCCGAGGATCGCCCCCGTAGAGGGACTTCAGCTCGGCGTACGTGCGCTCGCTGCGGCCTGCGAGGCAGAGGACCAGGCCTTGGGGCACGGTCTGCAAGGCGATCTCGGTGGCTCCGGCCAGATCGCCCAGGCCCCAACCTCCGCCGGAGACCAGCAGGAGCGGGGCATCGACCGGTAGCCCCAGCGCCGCGCGGGCTTCGCCGGGCGGTGGGGCACGGCCGAACCGCGGGTCGACCAGCGGGCGGACCGCGGCCGCCTTGCCGGGCCCCGCTATCCGCTCAACCTCTCCGACGGCCTCCGGCCAGGAGAGCAGGTGAAGGTCGATCCCGGGGTGGGCCCAGTAGTAGAGCCCCGCGGGGTCGGAGATCGAGGAGCACACCGGAACGGGCAGCCGGCCGAGAGCCCTGAGCTGTCCCAGGGTGGCGCTCAGCACCGGATATTCGACTACCACTACGTCGGCACGGGACTCCGCAATCGTGCGCCGCAGCCCGCGCCCGCCGAGCGCAGCCAGCGCGAGGTGGCCGGCGTGGCGGGGAGAGGCCAGCTGGAAGAACACCCTGTAGGCCAGCTCGTAGCTCCAGCCGAGCTGGTCCAGGTGAACCTGAAAGCCGTTTGTCAGAAACCGACCCAGCCGCGGCCCCATCACGTCGAGATCCGTGCGGAAGTCGACCGTGGCCACATCGTCTCGGGCCTCGAGACTGTCGGCCAGCGATCGAGCGACGGTGACGTGGCCCTCGCCGATGTCGGCACACATCACGAGGACGCGAACGCCGCCCGTTGCCCCTACCACCACGCCTGGTGTTCCTCCATCACGCCGTAGCCCTCGGCCAGGGTGACGCCGCCAGGGAGCTCGCCGGAGAACGCCCCGAACGGCTGCCGGTAGCGACTGCGGACGAGCAGCAGGTTGTCCGCTCGCTCGCGCACAGCCTCAAGGGCGAAGCTCAGCTTGTCTACGCCGGCCAGGTCGGACATGAACCGCGAGGGTGGCGGTTCGGACCCCTGGCCGGCGATCCACACGGTGCGCTCGCTATCCGCGGCCGGGTCGTTGACTCCACTGACCAGGTTCCAAGCCACTTCACGACCGTCGGTGGCCACGCCGACCCCCGCGGACCACCGCCAGGACGTGTGCCGCTCGTAGTAGCCGGCGGTGTCGTCTATCACCGCCCGGCAGTCGAGGCTACGTTGCTCTCCTTCCAGGGCGAGGACACCGCGCGCGCGGACGCCCCCCTGCTTGCGCGTCCAGGCGTAGCTCGCCCCGGCAGGGCATACGGCCTCGATCCCGGCCTCCTCCTCGAGTGCCAGGTCGAGTCGTACGCCCCGATCATTCACGACCACCCGGCCGGGTAAGAGGCGAACGGCGCCCTCCCCGAGCGTGGTGCGCTCCAGAAGTCGCCGCCCGCGTCGGTCCCACACGGCCCAGAAGGACTGTCGGGCGCGGCCGATTCTCACGACGGCGGCGCACAGCATGAGCTCCCGCCCGTAGACGCCCACGTAGCGCCACGCTTTCAGCGGCCTGAGCGCATGATGTGAGGGCATGGGGGAGGGCGGAAGGGGGAGCCCGGCAAGCTGGGCCGGGCGCGGTTGGCCGAAGACGCCGCGGTAGGGGAGGGCGGACCGCAGCTGGAGACGTGTTCGAGAGCACAAATCGATCGGTTTCGACGTGAAATGTGCTCTCGAACATGCCATACATGTCGAAACGCAACCAAGCGCGCGTAGCGAGTCCGAATGTGCACTTGAACAGGTTGGCGGGACGCCCGCAAGCCAGAGGCTCTGCCTTCGATGCCGACATCCCGGCCAGCCCTCGACGCCTCGAGCCGGGCGACCAGCACCGGCGATATCCTTGACTGACTAGTCAATCAGGGAGGAACACACCCGTGCGCGTGGGCGCCGTTCAGCTTACCTCGACCGAGGACATCGACCGAAACCTTGCCACCGCGGACCGTCTCGTCCGACAAGCCGCGGCGCGCGGGGCGCAGCTGGTCGCGCTGCCCGAGAAGTGGAGCGTTCTGGGCACGGGCGAACACCTCCGCGCCGGGGCGCAGCCGCTTGATGGGCCGGCGATCTCCTGGGCCTGCGAGGTCGCCCGGGAGCTCGGGATTGACCTCGTCGCGGGCTCGATCGTCGAGCGGGTGCCGGGCCTGGAGAAGACCTCGAACACCAGCGTTCACGTGGGGCCCGACGGCGCAGTCAAAGCCATATACCGCAAGCTGCACATGTTCGACGTAGAGGTCGATGGGATGCTCTACGCGGAATCGGAGCACGAGCAGGCCGGGGATGAGGTGGTCACCTCCGACCTGGCCGATGGCACCAAGCTAGGGCTGAGCGTCTGCTACGACGTCCGCTTTCCCGAGCTCTACAGGCTGCTCACGGTGCGAGGCGCCGAGATCGTGTCGATCCCCAGCGCCTTCACGCTGGCCACCACTCGCGACCACTGGGAGATCCTGCTGCGGGCGCGTGCCATCGAGAACCAGTGCTTCATCGTGGCGCCCAACCAGATCGGCTCCCATCCCGGCGGCTATCGCTCCGGTGGCCGGTCGATGGTCGTCGACCCCTGGGGTCTCGTGCTCGCCAGCGCTCCCGATGTCGAGACGGCGATCGTCGCTGACCTCGACTGGGCGGTTCTGCGCGACGTTCGGCGCCGGTTGCCGGCGCTTACCCATCGCCGTCCCGAGATTTACGGGCCCCTGCACGAGCGGGAAGCTGCGTTCTGATGGCCTCCCCCGAGCGCGCCGCCGTCGACAAGCGCAGGACCATATTGGACGCCGCGGTCCGGGTATTCGCTCGCCAGGGCTTTCACACCTGTCGCGTGTCCGATATCGCGGATGAGGCGGGGGTGGCCTACGGGCTCGTCTACCACTACTTCAACGCCAAGGAGGAGATCCTCGACACGCTGTTCCTGGAGCGGTGGGACATCATGCTGGCCGCGATCGCCGAGGCCGACGCCTCGGAGCGCACGGCGCGCGAGAAGCTCTCCGCGATTGCCGCGTTCATCATCGACTCCTACCGCCACGATCCGAACCTGATGAAGGTGATCATCGTCGAGGTGACGCGCGCCGCCAACACGTTCGGGCGCACGCACCTGGCGAAGATCCGGGAGGCGTATCAGCAAATCTCGGGGATCGTGGCTCGAGCCCAGGCGGACGGCTCATTCCGCACGGAGATCACCCCGGAGTTCGCGGCCCTGGCTTTCTACGGCTGCATCGAGCAGGTGCTGAGCGGGTGGATCTTCGAACTCGAGCCGGCTGGGCCGGAGCAGCTCGAGCGCGCCAAGACGCTGATCGTCGAGACCATCTGCGGCGGGCTCGAGGGTTAGTCAAGCCTCGCGGCGGGTAGGCCGCGCTCGCCCTCGAAGTTCTGATTGAATGCCCCGCCGATGACGGAGAGCCCCCTGGTCAAGCGTCTGCTGTGGTCAGGACTGCTGGCGGGTACGGGCGCGCTCGCGACGCTTGCGTCCGCTCGCGTCTCTGCTGTTATCTGGAAGCGCGTCTTCGGCGAAGATCCCCCAGAGTGACCGAGCAGCCTCAGCCCGATGAACAGGATGCGGCCGGGCAACCGACGGTTCCGTCCCAACCCCCCGGCGAGCCGGAGGCCCCCGTGGCGCCGCCTCCGCCCACAATCCCTCTTGAACCGAGCGGCGCCACGTCCGCCCAGGACGCACCCATCAGTCCCGCACCGGCCCCGCCGACCCCAGCCCCCCCGGCGCCCGCGCCGCCCCCTCCTGAGGCCGCCCCGCCGCTCGGCGCTGCCCTCGCCGCCGCCGATGAATCATCCCCCAGCGGCCTGGCCAACGATCGTCCGGAGGTCATCGCCGGCGCTGCGTTCGCCGGCGGATTCCTCGTAGCCCTGATCCTCAAACGCCTTGCCAGCTGACACCGAAAACGAGAACCTGGCCACTGCGGTGACGGAGGTCTCCGAGCGGGTCAGCGTCCTGGTCCGCGAAGAGATCGAGCTCGCCAAGGCCGAGATGAGGGAGAAGGTCAGAAGCCTGACGCGGGGCGCCATCGCGATCGCCGCCGGGGCTGTCTTCGGGCTGTTCGGGCTGGTCGTCCTTCTGTCGACGATCGCCTGGGCTCTCAACTCCGCTATCACCGGCTTGGCCGGGTCGATCTGGGTTGGCTTCCTGATCGTCACCGGAGTGCTGTTCGCGCTCGCCGTCGGCGCGTTCGTGTTCGCCTGGCGCAAGCTGAAGGTCGGCGCACCGAAGCCAGACATGGCCATCGACGAGGCCAAGAAGATCCGCGCCACCGTAAGCACCAAGTCGGAGGCCTGATGGCAACGCGGACATCCGAAGAGATCCGTGCTTCGATCGAGCAGAACCGGCACGAGCTGGGCACCTCGCTCGAGAAGCTCCGCGGCGAGGTCGTGCGGGTAACCGACTGGCGGGCACAGCTTCGCCGCCACCGGACGCAGGTATTGATCGGCGCCGGAGTGGCTGGCTTCATCCTGGGGGGCGGGGTCGCGGCCCTCGGTGGGCTCGCGTCGGGCGGCCGGTCACGCCGAGGGCGGCGCGGACTGAGGCGCGGCTAGCGAGCCCCCCTAAAAGAACGACTTGGGAAGGCCCCCGGCGCCGAGGAGGCCCGGCCCCACGTGCGTGCCGATGACCGGGCCGATCTCCGACACGGCGGTCGGTCCGAAGCCGAAGATCTCGATGCCGCGGGCGACCAGCTCCTCGGCCTCCTCGGGAGCCTGGATGTGCTGCACCATCCAGGCGTCCCTGCCGTCCTCGCTCAGTGTCCGCAGGAGCTCGACCATCCGCTCGAATGCTCGCCGCGAGGTGCGGACGCGCTCGACCGGCGTGATCTCAGACTCCACCGTCAGGATCGGCTTGATCTTCAGCGCCGAGCCGAGCCAGGCCTGAGCGCCCGCGATCCGCCCGCCGCGCCGAAGGTACTCGAGCGTGTCGATCGCAAACCACATCTTGAGCTGTGCCCGAGCGGCCCGGGCATGCTCCGCGACCGAAGCACCGTCGCCACCGCTGTGAGCCGCGGCCGACGCCGCCAGAACGACCAGGCCCTCCCCGCCGCAGGCGCTTTCAGAGTCGACGACGTGGACCAGCTCCGCTCGTTCCCCCAGCGCTTGACGGGCCTGCTCCGCTGAGGCCACGGTTCCGGACATTCCGCCCGCGAGGTGGATCGAGACGATCTCCTGGCCGGCCTCGAGCAGCGGCTCGTATACGGCCAGGAAGTCTCCGACCGACGGCTGTGAGGTGGTCGGCAAGCCACTCAGGTCGCGGAGATGCCCGTAGTAGGCGTGGTAGTCGGAGATTTCGCTCTCGCGCTGCGCGAGGTTTTCGCGATGCACGTACAGGCTCACCAGCTGGATGTCGTGCTCGGCTACGAGCTCCCGAGGAAGGTAGTGGCACGTATCGGACACGATCGCGACCGCCATGGGCCGCGCCACCCTACCAACGGCCCGCCCGTAGACTCCGTCGCGACGTGGCCGGCACGCTCCTCACGGGCGCGACAGGGTTCATCGGCTCACACCTCGCCCGGTTGCTGGTGCAGCGCGGGGACGAGCTACGTGTCCTGGTGCGAAAGCGATCCAGACGCTCGGTGCCGGCGGAGCTCGAGGTCGAGCAGGTTGAGGGCGACGTGCTCGACCGGCGCGCGGTCCGGCGGGCGATGCGGGGGATCGAGCGGGTCTTCCACGTGGCTGGAACGACATCGCTCGTGCAGAGCCGGGAGCGCGTATTCGCGCTCAATGTCGAGGGAACCCGGATCGTGCTCGAGGAGGCGCTGCGGGCCGGCGTGCAGCGCGCGGTTTACACCTCGTCGGTGGCGGCGATCGGCCCGGCCCCTCCCGGATCGACCGCAGATGAGACGAGCGTCTGGGACGCGGGGCGGTACGCGATCCCGTACCTGGACTCAAAGCACGAAGCCGAGAACGAGGCCATGCGTGTGCTCGCTCGCGGGCTTGCGGTCGTGATCGTGAACCCAGCACACGTGCTGGGGGCCGGGGACCCCGGCCGCTCGTCGACGGTCCTGGTGCGCCGGTTCCTTCGGCGCGAGATCCCGGCCTACGTCGAGGGCACGCTCAACATCGTCGGCGTACAGGACGTTGCCCGGGGACACCTGCTGGCCGACGAGAAGGGACGGGTAGGCGAGCGGTACATCCTTGGCAACCGGAACTTCACGCTGGACAGGCTGTTCGCCGACCTCGGGCGGCTGTCGGGTGTGGAGCCACCCTCGGTCAAGCTGCCGCTGAGCGTGGCGTTGACGCTGGCCAACGCCGGGCGCCGGTTCCCGGGCCTGTCGCTGCCCTCGCCGACCGAGATCCGGGCCTCCGCGCTCAACTGGGCATTCCGCAACACCAAGGCCAGGCGCGAGCTTGGATGGCGGCCTTCCCCGCACGAGGATGCCCTGGAGGAGACGATCGCGTTCTACCGAGCTCGGAGGGGCGAGCACCTGGCAGCGCCCGGGGCCCGTCAGCCGCTGCCCCTGCGGGCTGCGGGGGCGGTACTGCGCAGGCTTTGACCGAGCGGAGGCTGTGGGAAGTTTTAGGGCGTATAGCGCCAGTTTCTTCCCACAGCCACCGGGCGGAGTCGCTTACCTAGGCACGGCCCTTGGCCAGGCCTGACCTGAAGCCTTGGTTGAACGCGAAGTTGTACGCCGCGTTGTAGCCGCTGTTGAAGCCGATGTTGAACGCCTTGTTGAACGCGAAGTTGAACACGACATCGCATCCGGTGACGTCCGCCGGCCGAGCTTGCGCCACTGCAGCCGGGGACGCGGCCAGTGCGGACTCCCGGACCGTGTGACCGGTCCTCTGGTGCCGTCCGGTCACGAAGCCGCGCTGCCAGCCGGTTTGCCATGCACCCCCGCGGCTGTAGGCCTTGCTGAACTCGCTTCTCCAGCCGGGGTTGAAGCCGGCGTTGAATCCATCGTTGAAGCCCCCGTTGAACTGCGCGGTGCAGTCAGCGACAGTGAACATCGAGACGTTGCTGGTGGCGGAGTTGGCGACGCCGAGCAGCCCACCGTTGGGGCTGAATGCCGCCCAAGCCGGCCCAGCCCCGCCGCCGAGTGACAGAGGCGATCCGGGCGCCGGTGAGAGCGCGCCAGAGGGTGCGACCGAGAACACCGACGCGTTGTTGTCGCCAAGGTTCGCCGTGACCAGCGTCTGCCCGCCGGGGCTGAACTGGGCGCTCAGAGGGTTCCGACCGGCGGCAAACGGTGATCCGGGCACCGGCGTCAGCGCCCCGTTCGAGGCTGCGGTGAACATTGACACGTTGTTCGAGGAGGAGTTGGCCACGGCCAGGAACCCGCCGGTCGAGCTGAACGCCACCGACGTCGGACTGCTCCCGGTGTTAGCGACTCCTAGCGGAACCGGCGACCCGTTGGCACCCAAATCGAACACCGACACGTTGTTCGAGCCGTTGTTGGCCACGGCGAGCACCGTGCCGCTGGGGCTGAACGCAACCGACTGCGGCGCGCTCCCGGTGCCGGCGTAAGCCAGCGGAGTCAGGGACCCGCTCGACGACACAGAGTAGGTGGCGAGAGCGTTAGAGCCCCGGTCGGCCACCGCGAGCAGCGAGCCGTTGGGACTGAAGGCAATCGACGCCGGACCGGCCGCGGTCGGGAATGGAGAGCCCGGCACCGGAGTCAGCGATCCGCCGCCCCCGACGGAGTAGACAGACACCGAGTTAGAGCCCCGGTTGGCCACCGCGACCAACGCGCTGTTGGGGCTGAATGCCACTGAGGCCGGCTGGACCTCGGTCGGAAACGGGGAGAACGGGGCCGGCACGAGCGACCCGCCGGACGAGACCCCGAACACCGCCACGTTGTTGCCGCCGGTGTCGGCGGTTGCGACGAGCGCCCCGTTGGGGCTGAACGCGATCGATTGCGGGCTGGTACCGGTCCCGAACGGGGAGCCAGACACCGGGGTGAATCCGGGCTGCGCCGCCGCGGCCTGAGCGGCCACCAGCGAGACCGCGGCTACGAGCAGACCAGCAAAGAGCTTACGCATCACAGACATTCCCCCTGTCGGTCGAGCGGGACGGTACTCGTTGTTCGGAGACAGAAACCCTAACGTGTAACCCGAAGTTGCGGACCGATGCAACGGAGCTGTCAGACGACAGACAGGCTGCCTACGTCCAAATCGATCCTCAGGAGGACACCATGAGCCGCATCAGATCTCCCCGCAGACGTGTTCCTGGCGCTGTCAATGGAGCTGCGGTCACCGGAGCAAGGGTCGTGGGGGCGCACCTGGCCGGGCCGACGGCCATGGGACCGCTTGCGATCGCCGCCGGCGCCGTGGGCGCACTCGCCATCGGCCGCATTGCGATCGCGAGCGCCGTGATCCGAAAGCTGAGCGCCGGCGAGGTGGAGATCAGGTCGCTGAGGGTGCAGGAGCTGGAAGTCGGCGGCCGTCGCTGGCCAGAACCTGGAACCGGATAGCGACTGTGCGACTGGGCCTGCACGCCATAGGGATCGGGACGGGTGCACGTCGCCCGGTCATCGACGCCGTAGCCGTAGCCGCCGAGGCGTGCGGGTTCGCCACGCTGTGGGCGGGCGAGCACGTGGTGATGGTCGACCGTCCCGAGTCCCGCTATCCGTACTCGCCGGATGGGAAGATCGCGGTGCCGGCGGAGGCCGACTGGCTCGATCCCCTGGTTGCGCTGAGCTTCGCGGCGGCGGCCACCAGCGAAATCCAGCTAGCGACCGGCGTCCTGTTGTTGCCGGAGCACAACCCAGTGCTGCTTGCCAAGCAGGCGGCGAGCCTCGATGGTCTGTGCGACGGGCGGCTGACGCTCGGTGTCGGCGTGGGGTGGTCGCGCGAGGAGTTCGCCGCTCTGGGCGTCCCGTTCGCTCGGCGTGGGGCGCGGGCCGCCGAATACGTGCGCGCCATGCGGGCGCTGTGGCGTGAGGAGGTGGCCTCGTTCGACGGCGAGTTCGTCTCGTTCTCCTCAGTGCGCGTCAATCCAAAGCCGGTGCGGCATGGCCAGATTCCTGTCGTGTTCGGCGGGAACAGCGATGCGGCGCTGCGCCGAGTGGCTCAGTTGGGACAGGGCTGGTACGGCTTCAATCTGGCGGGTGTCGAGGCGGTGCGGGAGCGGATCGCGGTGCTGGAGGAGCTGTGTCGAGAAGCTGGGCGCGATATGGGCGAGCTTCAGTTGGCGGTCGCCCTGGAGGATGGCCAACCCGATGACCTGCCAGCGCTGACCGAGATGGGCGTGAGCGAGCTCGTGCTGGTAGCGGCGCCGCCCGAGGACCCCGGCGCGGTCGAAGCCTGGGCCTCCCAGCTCGCTCGCAGGTGGAACTAGATCGACGCCTCCACCTCGATCGGCGCCTGTCCGCAGATGCGCAGCGCGTCCTCGATGGCCGAGATCACGTGCTCGAGCACCTGCACGCGGGCGTAGCGCTTGGACTCCGCGGAAATCACGTGCCACGGCGCGAGGTCGTGGTCAGTGAGGGCGAGCATCTCCTCAACTGCCTCCTCGTAATCGGCGCGGCGGGAGAGGTTGCGCCAATCCTCGCCGGTCAGCTTCCAGCGCTTCAGCGGGTCGCGTTCGCGGGCGCGGAATCGACGCAGCTGCTCGTCCTCGGACACGTGCAGCCAGAACTTCACGAGCACTAGGCCCTCGGCCGCGAGCGCGGCCTCCCACTGAACGATCTGGGGATAAGCCCGCCGCCATTCGTCCTCGGTCGCGAACGCTTCGACGCGCTCCACGAGCACCCGCCCATACCAGGAGCGGTCGAGAACGGCCATCCCACCCCAGCCCGGGAGGGCCGCCGAGAAGCGGTGTAGGAAGTGATGTCGCCGCTCGTCCGCAGTGGGCGCTGCGAACTGCGCCACACGAACGTGCCTCGGATCGAGCGGACTCACCAACCGCCGGATGCTGCCGCCCTTCCCCGACGCATCCCATCCCTCGAACAGGATGCATAGAGGAGGCCCGAGCGTGCCGTCTCCGATCAGTCCGCCCATCTGGAGCCGCAACGCCAGCAGCCGGCGCTGAGCCTTCGAGATCCGCTGCTCGCTCTCCCGAGCACCGAGCTTCAAATCGAGATTCGCGTCGCGCAGAGAAGCCACCCGACATTGACCCTATACGCTCGCGACAGTGGCCTCGTCGCTAAGCCGCTTCTACGACTCGGTCAGGCACCCCGCGGCTCGCTCGCTGGCGACCGAGGGGTCGACCGTGGCCGGGTTCGACCACCTGGGGGGCCACAAGTACTGCCTGCTCGTGACGTACAAGCGCAGTGGCCAGGCCGTCCCCACTCCGGTGTGGTTCGGGCTCGCCGACGGCAGGCTCTACGTGCGCACCGACGCCGGCGCCGCCAAGGTCAAGCGGATCCGCAACGACCCGCGCGCCCGCGTGGGGCCCTGCACCGCGCGAGGCAAACCGCTTGGCCCGCCGGCAGAGGGTCGCGCGCGGGTGCTGGACGACCGCGGCGAAATCGCCGCGGCGGAAGCCGCGCTGGAAGCCAACTACGGGCTCGGACGAAGGCTCTATGAACGAGCGGGAGGGACCCTGGGCATAGAGACCGTCTACCTGGAAGTCACGCCGGCCTGAGCGTGCCCGGAGCTCGAGCGACACCCGAGCAGATTCGAGAGACGGTCCCCGCGGACCGCGGCCAGCTCGCCCAATCGCTGGCCGACGCTTTCATGGATGACCCGGTCTCCCGCTGGGCGGCGCCGCAACAGCGGCTGCGATGGAACTGCTTGCAGAGATTCTTCGGCGCATACCTGGCGATCCGCGTGCCGATGGGCTTGGTCTGGAACGACTCGGGGCTCGCCGGCGTAGCCATCTGGTCTCCGCCCGGTAAAGGCGTCACCACCGCGGTTGAGGCCTTGCGCCTGATCAGCGCTTACGCACACCCGCGTCTGTGGCCACGCGGGCCGCTCGTCGGATACGGGCTGCGGTCGGTTGAGCACCTCCATCCCTCCTCGCCGGCCCACCTCTATCTGGCCACGCTTGGCGTCAGGCCGTCCGAGCAGGGGCGCGGTCTCGGGTCGCTGTTGCTGGGACCGGGGCTCGAGCTGTGCGACCGCGACGGCCTGCCCGCCTATCTGGAGGCCTCCAAGGAGAGCAACATCGCCTTCTACGCCCGGCATGGCTTCCGGGTCACGAGGGACATCAAGCTGCCGCGGGGGCCGACCATGTATGCCATGTGGCGCGAACCGCAGCGTTAGTCGCGCTCGCGCCGCCGTCTGGTCACATTCCGCCGATCTCGCGGGTCTAGTTCCATGACACCCGGCGAAGGAGGAATGTGACGGTGGACAGCCAGGACCTGCTCGCACAGCAATTTGAGGAGCACCGGCCGCATCTGCGGGCCGTCGCTTACCGCATGCTCGGCTCGCTGAGCGAGGCCGACGACGCCGTCCAGGACGCGTGGCTGAGGCTGAGCCGGACGGACACCCGCGAGGTGGAAAACCTGGGCGGATGGCTGACGACGGTAGTCGCGCGCGTGGCGCTGAACATGCTCCGCTCGCGCAGGACGCGGGGTGAGCAGCCGCTGGACGTGCACGTGCCCGACCCCATCGTCGACCCCGCCGACGGCACCGACCCCGAGCACGAGGCGCTGCTGGCCGATTCGGTCGGCTTGGCCCTGCTGGTCGTGCTCGAGACGCTCAGCCCTCCCGAGCGGCTGGCGTTCGTCCTGCACGACATGTTCGCGGTGCCGTTCGAACAGATCGCCACGATCCTCGAGCGCACCCCCGACGCCACGCGGCAACTGGCAAGTCGTGCCCGGAGGCGCGTCCGCGGGTCTGCTCCCGCGCCGGACGCCGACCTTCAGGCTCAGTGGGAGGTTGTCGATGCTTTCCTGGCGGCGGCACGCGACGGCGACTTTGAGCGACTCCTCGCCGTGCTCGACCCCGACGTAGTGCTCAGAGCCGACGCTGGCCTAACTCCGCTGACACGGCACGCTCGCGGTGCAGAGACGGTCGCAAGCCAAGCCATCATGTGGTCGCGGGTCGACCTCACGATCAAGCCGGCGCTTGTCAACGGGGCCGCGGGAATGGTCTCGATCCGCGACGGCAAGCCGTTTGCAGTTATGGCCTGCACCGTGAGGGGCGGGAAGATAGTCGAGATGGACGTCCTCGCCGACCGGGACCGACTCGCCGGCCTCGAGCTGAAAATCCTCGACCAGTAGCGCCTGTCACACGCCACCCGGTTGGTGGCCCGCGTGTCGAACCCCAGGCCGCGCTTCACTACAGACGATGGCGACTCTCTACCGCTGCACGACGCCGACGGACTGGCTCTGCCCGTGCGGCAAAGTCGCTCGGGCGCTGCGGCGTGACGGGATCGCCTTTGAGGAGGTCCGGGTACCGCAGCGGCGCTCGCGTCGTCCCGAGGTCGAGGCCCTGACCCAGCAGCAGCGCGTGCCGGTGCTGGTGATCGACGGCGAGGCGATCTGCGACTCGCGCCGGATCATCGAGCACCTGGAGTTCAGGCGCAATAACAAATAGGAATTGGCCGGCGCACATGTGCGCCGGCCCCCGCCGCGCATGCGCGGCGGGCGGCGGGGCGCATGCGCCCCGCCGATCACATCTATAACCGGGGATCGACGACCCATTTCCGCGCCCGCCCGCCGCCGGGGGCCGAAAGCGCGTCCGGCAGCTGCTCGAGCCCGATCGTCTCGCCGCGCAGGACCCGCCAGTTGACCTCCCCTCGCGCCAGGGAGCGCAACGCCGCGTCGATTTCCCGGGGCGAGTGATGAAACGCGCCACGCAGCTCGAGCTCGTCGTAGTGGAGTGGACCGGAGGGGAAGGAGACCTCGGTACCGCCGGGACAGCCCCCGACCAGCACCACGACTCCTCCGGGGCTGGCCGCCTCGGCCGCCTGGCGCCAGGCCTCGGGGCGTCCGACGGCCTCGAACACGAGCTCGTGCTTCTTAAGCCGCTCGACGCCTCTGGCGCCGAGCTCCGTGGCCTGCTCGAGTCGTTCGGGATGGCGATCGGCGACGGTCACCGAGCGACCCTGGGCCACGAGCAGCGAGCAGAGCATCAACCCCATCGGGCCGCCGCCGAGCACCCCGACATCGCCCGCCTCGGTCCCTCGCGCCACGGCGTGGACCGCAGCCGCCAGCGGTTCGGCCATCGCGGCAGCCGCAGCCGGCAGGCCCTCGGGGATGACATGAAGGGCGCGCTGGGGGGCCGCGATCCGCTCGGCGAATCCGCCCAGCACCCACTGCGGCGATCGGCAGATCTGGGGGCGGGAGGCGAGGCACGGCCCGCACCGGCCGCAGGCCACGGAGTCCGATACGAGGACGCGCTCGCCCGTATCGAGCCGGACTCCCGCCGTCTCGTGGCCGAAGGGAGAGGGGTAGGGCGGGAGCACCCCGTGCCCGTGGCGCCACATCTTCACATCTGTCCCGCACGTGGTGGCGGCCTGCACCTCGACGACCACATCGTGGTCGGGGTCGGGAACCTGCTCCACCCGCAGGTCGAGTGGTCCGTACAGGATCGCCGCCCTCAAGGGACGACTACCACCTTGAGCGCCTGGCCCAGGCGCTGGAGCTCCAGCGCCTCGCGGGTGCGCTCCAGCGGCAGGCGATGCGTAATCAGCGGCAGAGGATCTATCTGGCCGGAGACGATCAGCTCCAGCGCCGCGCGCATGTCGCCCGGGCCGGCGGAGTAGCTGGCGGTCACCGTCAGCTCGCGCAGGAAGAGCGAGGTCCCATCGAGCAGGGACGGCCCGTCCGGAGCCGGCGGCGCGTATAGGCAGAGCGTTCCGCCGGGGGCCACAGCTGCCGCGGCGTCGGCGATCGCGTCGGCTTTGGGCGTGCACACGACGGCCACGTCGACCAGCTCGTTGCCGTGTCGCTCCGCTCCCAGTCCCTCCGCCAGCGCCAGCCGATCTGCTCGTGGCTCGCGAATCCACACGGCCTCGACGGCGCGAGCGTGGGCAGCCGCGATTGCAAGCAGGCCGTTCACTCCGGCGCCCACCACCAGCAGACCATCGCCCGGCCGCAGCCCGGCTCGGTCCTGGGAGCGCAGGATGCAGGCCAGGGGCTCGACCATCGTCGCCACCACGGGGTCCAGTCCGTCCGGCAGCGGCAGCAGCTCTGAAACCAGGTCCGCGGGGACCCTGAGCCGCTCGGCGAACCCGCCCGGGTCGAGTCCGGTCGAGCGGAAGCGCTCGCAGAGGGTCTCGTGCCCTCGCCGGCAGCGACGGCACTCGCCGCACGGGGAGTGGTGGTGGATGGCGACGCGGTCCCCGACCGAGACGTCCCGCACCCCGTCGCCGACTGCGGTGACGATCCCCGCCGGCTCGTGGCCCAGCACGGCCGGCAGCTTCCGCTCCACGTACCAGTCGGTCACGTCCGAGGCGCACACGCCGCACGCCAGCACGTCGCAGACAACTTCATCAGCGCCCGGGACCGGGTCGTCGAGGTCCTCGATCTTTACCTCATCCAGCGCGACCGAGCGCGCCACCCTCATGTCGTCGCCACGGCCGCCGGTTCGACGACGCCCCGCTCGGTCACGAGCGCCGTGATCAGGTTCGCGGGCGTCACGTCGAACGCCGGATTGCGGCAACGGGTGCCAGGGAGCGTGAGCGCCGTTCCGGACAGGAGTCGAACCTCCTCCGGGTCCCGCTGCTCGATGGCTATGCGCTCGCCGGAGGGGCAGTCAGAGTCGATGGTCGAGGTCGGTCCGGCCACGACAAAGGGGATACCGGCCGCCCCCGCGGCCAGCGCCAGCCCGTAGGTACCCACCTTGTTCGCCACGTCGCCATTGGCCGCCACTCGATCGCAGCCGACAACCACGGCGTCGACGGCGCCCGAGGCGATCAGGCCAGATGCCGCGGAGTCGACGATGAGCTCGTGCGGGATTCCCAGCCGGTTTAGTTCGTAGACCGTCAGCCGGGCGCCCTGGAGAAGCGGGCGCGACTCGGTGGCGATCGCCAGCTCGAGCGAGCCGCGGGTGGCCAGCTCGGCGATCACGGCCAGCGCCGTTCCGCGCCCGGGGGCGGCGAGCGCGCCGGTGTTGCAGTGGGTCATCACGCGTCTGGCGTCTCGCAGCAAGTCGGCGCCGTGGGCCGCGATGGCGTCGCTTGCGGCCTGCTCCTCCGCCTCGATTGCCCGCGCCTCCTCGAGCGCCGCCTGAGGATCGCCGGCGGGGTCCGCCGCCCGCACCCGGTCCACAGCCTTGAAGAGATTAACGGCGGTCGGACGGGCGGCTTTGAGCAGCGCGCAGGCCCGTTCAAGCGACTCCGGGCCCGGCTCAGCGCTCAGCTCGAGCGCGATGCCGTAGGCGGCCGCCACCCCGATCAGCGGCGCGCCCCGGACCGATAGTCGCCTGATCGCGTCGGCCACCTCCTCCGCTGTGCGGAGCACCAGCTCCCGCTCCTCCCAGGGGAGCACCGTCTGGTCGAGCACGCGCAGAGTCCCCGCGACGTGGCGCAGGGCCTGAACTTCATCCGCCGAGGGCATAGCGCTCGATGTCGTTCTGGAGGGTCGTCTCGGTGTCGTACTGGCCAGTGTGCACGTTCAGGACCTTGCCTGCTGGGCTGATGTAGATCGTGGTCGGCATGCCCTGAAGGGTTGCAACTGGCGCCAGCTGTGTGGAGGTCAGCTGGTAGCTGGGATAGCTGATCGGGTGCTTGGCCAGGAAGGCCCGGGCGTCGCTTGAGGTGTCGTTCGTATCGATGCCGAGAAATCCGACCCGGCGCCCGTACCTGGCCGCCGCCGAGGCGAACAGGCCGAATTCACTGCGGCATGGCGGGCACCAGGCCGCCCAGGCATTCAGCACCACCGGATAACCGCGGAGCGATTTCAATCTCGCGCTGAGCGGGCCGGCGGAACCCAGCAGCTGTCCGGCCTGGGAGTGCAGCGAGGCCAGCGCTCCCGGCGAGCCCTCGAGCGCCTGCTGGGCCTGAGCCGCGGTGGGCGGCACCACCTTCGGCGCCGCGCTGGCGGGGACGTTGCGGTCCATCAGGTAGTAGAGATCATCAAGCGCCTCGGCCGCCGTCCACGGCTGCTGGGGGTGCTCGAAGTTGCGCACCCCCTCGTCGCTGAGGAGGTTTCGGAGCGCCGGGGAGAGGCTCCTCACAGAAGGCATACCCTCCTCGGCGATTCGCTCCTGGCCG
Source organism: uncultured Actinomycetes bacterium (assembly GCA_963757075.1). Classification (GTDB taxonomy): domain Bacteria; phylum Actinomycetota; class Thermoleophilia; order Solirubrobacterales; family Solirubrobacteraceae; genus Palsa-465. The sequence continues at coordinate 548,083 of CAVWQN010000003.1, read as the reverse complement.
GCTGGGTCGATGAAGAAGAGGGCGTTCGTGTGGGCCACGTCGAACGTCTCCGGCCTGTGGGTGAGCCAGTCGACGTCGGGGGGCGTGCCCTGGGGAATGCGCGAGTAGAACACGCCAAAGAACTTCCACAGCCGGCGGATCTGCGTCTTGCTACCGGTCAGGAGGGGGAAGTCTGCGCCGCTCAGCCGGCGGTAGGCGCGCAGCCTGGAGGGCGAGTCGCGCCACGGATCCACGGTGGCCTCCGCGACCACGACCTGGCTCGAGAGCCCGGCTTGCTGAACCTCGTTCGTGAGCTGCGTCAGCGCGCCGGTGGTCATCGGGCACACCTCGTGACAGAGCGTGAGCGAGGGAGCGAGCACGACCCACTTCCCGCGCCACTGGCTAAGCGAGAACGGCTTTCCCTGCTCGTCGATCAGCTGGACCGGCGGGACCTCGCGCGGTCGGGTGAGGGCAGTCCCGGTGGCCAGCGGAGCGGGCACCGAGCTGGCCGGGCTCCCTTGGCCCTTGTCGACCGTCGCTAGGACCGCGAGCGCCGCCAACAGCGCTACCAGCACGACCGTGCCGGCGATCACGAATCTGCGCAACGCATGCGGCGTCACGCGCTATGAGGTTAGCTTTTGCGCCCGGTCACGGGCGCGGGTGTCGGCGCTAGCGCAGGTCTTCGATCGAGAGGGGCTTGGACTCCGGCTGGGCGACCTCGGGCTCGGGTGCCGGCCCCGCGGCCGCCTCCGCGCCGAGCGTCTGCTGGAGCTCGCCCGACTCGTACATCTCGGTCACGATGTCGCAGCCGCCCACCAATTCCCCATTGACGAACAGTTGCGGGATGGTCGGCCAGTTGGACAGGGCAGAGAGCTCCTGCCGGATGTGGGGGTCCGGCAGCACGTCGACAGCCGCGAACGGCTTGCCGACAGACTGAAGGATCGCCACCGTCCTCGCCGAGAACCCGCACATGGGCTGATCCGGCGTTCCTTTCATGAACAGGAGCACGGGGTTCTCCGTGATCGCGTTCTGGATCTCTTCGCGAAGGGGGTTGGTTTCGCTCATGCTGGTTCTCCCACCTGGGTCTGGATTGAGAGGGCGTGGATGCGGCCGCCAATCTCCTCTCCGAACACGTCGTAGACGAGCCGGTGCTGGGCGATTCGGCTCAGCCCGCGGAAGGCTGAAGCCGTCACCACGGCGTTGAAATGGCGCCCGTCGCCGGTCACCGTGGCCGATGCACCCGGGATCCCGGCCTCGATTCGGGCCTTGAGCTCTTCCGGGGTGGCTACGGTTTGCTCCGCGGACATGTGGACAGCGTAGCGGGGTGGGCACGCGCCCCGCGCGTAGCTATACTTCGTGAAGCATGATCACGCTAACGGACAAGGGTGCCGAGAAGGTGCACGAGTTCTTGGCGGGCCAGGCTTCGATCGCCGAGTCCGCCGGTTTGCGGGTAGGCGTCCGCGGCGGCGGTTGCTCAGGCTTTCAGTATGCGCTCGCCTTCGACGAGCAGCGCGATGACGACACGGTCTTCGAGGACAAGGGGATCCGCCTGCTGGTCGACCGTGCCAGCCTGCCGTACGTGAAGGGCTCCATCGTCGACTTCGTCGACGGCCTTCAGGGCGCCGGCTTCAAGGTCGACAACCCAAACGTCATCGCCGCCTGTGGCTGCGGCTCCTCGTTCCGCGTGGCGGACGAGGAAGAGGTTTCGGCGGTTTAGCGCTGACACGGCCGGCCGGGGTTATAGGTCCCCGACCTGCTGTCGCTTGACTCGTACGAGCTTTTGGACCCCCAGAGGGCGAAACCTCGTAGGAGTCGCCTCGGCACCCGGGTTGACGCAGTCGAAGTCCGTGGCGCGAGACTGTGGACTCACTAGCTGACTTCGTCGAGCCGGGCGAGGAAAGGATGGTGAGGGCGCAAGGGTTGCCGCGGCTCGCATTTCGCTAACGCTGGCTACAAAGGGGCTGATCGCATGATCACCGAGGACCGAAGCGATGTCGACCGCGACATCGAGGAGACGTTGGGACTCGTGCCGGAGTTCTTCAGGCGGGTTCCCGATTACCTGTTGCCGACGGAGTGGGCGAGCTTCAAGTCGCTTGAGCTCTCCGACCAGACCGCGATTCCGAACAAGTACAAGGAGTTGATCGGGCTGGCGGTGTCTGGGGCGACGCGCTGCCGCTACTGCTGCTACTTCCACACCGAGGCGGCTCGCTTGTTCGGTGCCACCGAAGAGGAGATCACCGAGACAGCGATGATCGCCAAGAACACGATGGGCTGGAGCACGTACCTGAACACGCTCCAGTTCGACTACGACGCGTTCACGGCCGAGTTCGACCAGGTCACCGCGCACGTCCGCGAGCAGATGGCCGCTGGGGCTCCCGCCTGACGGCTTCTCCTGGGTGGCTGGGTGCCGGCTCTGCCGGCGGTCAGCCGCCCTCCGGCGGCTCGGTGCTCAACCGCGCGCGGGCACTGTCAAATTCGGACAGCACGCGCCTCAGCGCCTCGAGGGCCTCGGCCGGCGGAGGCTCGGGCGCCGATTGCATGGCCTCCAGCGCCATCCGCGCCGCGGCCACGAGCACAGACAGCTCCTGGCTCGTCGCGGTGACCCTGAACACGTTCGCTCGTTCGCGCTCGATCCGCACCGGCGCATTGTCGCGGAGAGCGCTCAGGGTCGGAAGGTGCCGCCTGGGGTGCCATCATGGGCGAGGGACATGCCTCTGCACCACAGTCCCAAGGCGATGACGTACTCAGGTTCCGCGCGGCGGGCCATGCACCTCCGGCGCAGCTTGAAGCAGCGGTGGCAGCGCGGTTGGATCACGCCGGTCGTGATTCTGCTCATCCTCTTCTGGTGGCTCGCCGTCACCGTCTGGTATCCGGTCTGGTTCTTGACGCAGTTCTTGGCCTTGGCCGTGCGGCGGGACGTACGGAAGCACCGAGAGGAGCGCGACGAGGCCTCGCACGAGCCTCGCCCCTAGCGACCGCGGGCGCTCGCTTACCTACACGGGCGTAGCATCTAGCGAGCGCCAGAGGAAGCGGCAGGCCAGCGTCCTGTAGGGACGCCAGGGCTCGGCGATCCGCTCCAGCTCGGCCGGGCTCGGCAGCTCCTTTAGGTCATAGCGGCGCATCACGGCCCGCCTGATCCCCAGGTCCCCGACCGGCAGCACGTCCGGCCGCCCGAGATGGAACATCAGGAACATGTGGGCGCTCCAGACGCCGAGCCCGCGCACCGCAACGAGCTCGGCGATCACCTCCTCGTCGGGCAGCTGGTCGAGGCGGTCGAGCTCGAGCGTTCGATTAAGCACGTGCTCCGCCAGCGAGCGTAGGAAGGAGACCTTTGCCCGGGAGAGCCCCGCCGCCGCCTTGAGCTCGTCGGGATCGTCGGCCAGCACTTCGGCCGCAGTGGGTGTGCGGCCGCCGAAGCGATCGGTCAGCCGGGTATAGATCGAGCGCGCCGCCTTGGTCGAGAGCTGCTGGCCCACGATCGAGCGAACCAGGGCGCCGTAGTGGTCACGAGGCCGCCCGGCGCGGGGGTCCCCCAGTCCGTCAAGTCCGATCTCGTCGAGGAGGCTCTTCAGGACCGGGTCGCCTGCGCGCAGGTGGGCGATTGCCTTGGCCTGAACCGAGCCCTCCGGCCAGAGCTCGGCGTCGGCACTCAGGGCTGCCCCTCGACAGCGCCAGGCACGCCGGTGTTGGTCGAGTACTTGGGCTGGATCTTGGTTTCCGGCCGGATCTCGTGGATGGCCTGCGCCACCGCGATCGCGGACTCGGCGAAGCCGGTCGCGATCAGCTTCAACTTGCCGTCGAACGTGGTGATGTCGCCGCACGCCCACACCCGGTCCAGAGAGGTCTTCATCACCTGGTCGACTGCGATCGCGCCCTTGACGACCTCGAACCCCCAGTCCTTGAGCGGCCCCAGCGCGGTCTTGAAGCCGAGCTGGAGCAGGATCGCGTCCACCTCCACCTCGATCTCGTGCGCCTCGTCCTCGGAGTGGAACAGCCTCACCCGCTCCACGCTTCCGTCGCCGTAGACCTCCTTGATCTGGAACGGCACGTGCAGCGCGAGATCGCCGCGCTCGGCGGCCTCCAGCACCTGGCCCACCGTCAGTTCGTGCGCGCGGAACCCCTCGCGACGGTGGACCAGCGCGACCTCGCTGGCCGTGTCGAGCAGGTTGATCACCCAGTCCATCGCCGAGTCGCCGCCGCCGACGATCATCACCCGCTTGCCCTCGAACACGGACTTCTCGCCCACGATGTAGTGGGCCCCGCGTCCCTCCCACGGAGTCATGTCGAAGCCGGGGAGCTTCTTGGGCTCGAACGCGCCGTGGCCACCGGCGACGATCACCGTCCGCGAGCGAAGCTCCCCCTTGTCGGTGTGCAGGACCACCAGGTCGTCCTCCCAGGAGATCGCCCCGGCGGTCGTGTTCAGGTGCACCGGCACGTCAAACTGTTCGAGCGCCTGCTGGCGCATGAGCTCGACGAGGTCCTTGGCCAGGACGCGGGGGTGGCCCGGCACGTCGTAGACCCACTTCTCGGGATACAGGGTCGTCAGCTGGCCGCCGAGCTCCGGCAACGAGTCGATGATCCGCGAGGAGGCCTCGCGCATCCCCGCCCAGAACGAGGTACACATCCCGACCGGCCCGGCGCCGATGACGGTGATGTCGCGGACCTCGTCGAAATCGCCCGTCACGGAGTCTCGGTGAGCGTCAGCGCCGCCCCGTCGAGCGCGCCCAGCGCCCGCTCAACGGAGCAGGAGATGCAGGTAAACGTCGGTGTGTCCCGCTCCGTGTAGGAGCTGGCCTCCGTGGTCCGCAGCCGCTGGACGAGGTCGAGGAAATCGGCCGGGTTGTCGGTCTCGAACGCCACCACGAACTCCTGGTCGTCGAGACCGAACGAGTAGCTGGTGTTGAGGTCGACGGAGGGATACTCGCGCCCGATCTTGATGTGCTCCTGCATGATCCGCCAGCGCTCTTCCGCCGACAGCCCGTACCAGGCCCGCGTCTTGACGAACGGATAGACGAACAGGTACTTGCCCTGTGCGGGCCGGACCTCGAGCCGGGACTCCTCCGAGTACTCCGATGGCTTGGTCATCGCCAGCAGCGAGTACGGCACGGTGCACCACTTCATCAGACCGCTTTGCGCCAGCACGACGTGGAACTCGTGGATCCGCTCCAGGTTCTGGGCCTGGCTCAGCAACATCATCTCCGCGTCCCCGCGGGTACCCACCAGCGAGAACGCGCGCAGCAGGTGGCCCTCGGCGAAGTCCTCGCAGGCGGCGATGAACTCGCGCTTATCGGCGGCGCGGAGCTCGTCGTCGCGGCGCCGCCACGCAGGATCCACCTTCAAGAAGGTGTATTTGACGAAATGCCGTACTGGCATGTGGCTGACTGGATGATAGGACGCCGGGCACGCGCTGCCCGCGGGCTTAGGGCCACTGAAGAGCCCACTTAGAAACCAACCGCAGGCTGCGGTTTACACACTAGGATCAGAGTATGCGGATCGCCCTCGTATCTCCTTATTCGTGGACGTATCCGGGGGGCGTCACGCGGCATATCAAGGCGCTAGCCGAGCGTTTCATCGAAGAAGGCCACCACGTCCGGGTGCTGGCCCCCTTTGACCCCCCCGGCCGTTTCTCGTCGGTCCTTCACCGCGGGGCCAGCCCGCAGCCGCTCGAGGCTCCGGACTACCTGGTGCCGCTCGGACGGACGATCGGCTTCAAGGCCAACGGGGCTGTCTCGAACCTGTCGATCACGCCCTTTGGCTACGCCACGATGCAGCGAGAGCTGCGCACCGGCTCGTTCGACGTCGTGCACGTTCACGAGCCGATCGCCCCCGTGATCGGATGGCTCGCCGCTGACCGTTCGCGACTGCCGGTGGTGGGCACATTTCACGTGTATTCCTCTAACGCGCTCACCAACGGGATCGCGAACGCGATCGGGGCGTGGCGAGTGTTCAACCGGCTGCATGTCAGGATCGCGGTGTCCGAGGCCGCGGCCTGGACCGGTCGGAGGTTCTTCGGCGGTCACTACCGGATCATCCCCAACGGAGTGCACGTCGATCCCGAGCGGGCGCGCCTGGCCGCCGAGCGGCCGATGGGCGAGGAGCTTCGGATCGTGTTCGTCGGTCAGGCGGTCGAGCGCAAGGGGCTGCCGCTGCTGCTGCGGGCGTTTGAAGCGTTGCGCGAGCACGTCCCCTGCGAGCTGACGGTGATCGGCCCATCCGAGGAGGAGCTGTCGCCGATGCTGCTCGACGGCCGTGGCGTGCGCGCGCTGGGCAAGGTGGACGACGAGCGCAAGCGATACGAGCTCGAGCGCGCGGACGTGCTGTGCGCCCCCTCGCTCGGAGGCGAGAGCTTCGGGATGGTCCTAACGGAGGCGTTCGCCTCGGGCACGCCGGTGATCGCCTCCGACATCGCCGGCTATCGGGACGTGGTGCGCGACGGTGTCGATGGCATGCTCGTTCCGCGCGGCGACGCCCAGACGCTGGCCGAGGCGCTCCGCGATCTGTACGAGCAGCCGGCCAGGCGCGCGGAGATGGCCCGCGCGGCCGCGCGAGGCGCCGAGCGCTTCGCCTGGCCCCGCGTCGCCGCTGATGTCATGGGTGCCTACCAGGATGCGATCGCTACGCCCGAGCCCGAAGGTGCTCTGGCCCGGGCCGCAGTGAAGGTCGGCGTTCGCTCCGCAGACCTGAAGCCTCACGTGCCAGCGCGGCGGCTGGCGAGCCTCGAACCCGAGCCAGCCGGTCCGCGCAAGGCGCTTCCGGCCTTCGCCCGGCGGACGGCGATGGCCGCTGCCACGGTGGGAGCAGCGGTGCTCGCGGTGCTGGCGGTTCAAAAGATCGGCTTGGGCAACATCATCTCCGCCCTTATCCAATCATCGCCGTCGCTGGTGGTCCTGGGGCTCGGCGTTATGTGCGGCGCGATGGTCATGCGCGCGTTCTCCTGGGACGCGATCCTGCGCGCCGCGCTGCCGAAGGCGCGACTGCGGCTATCGGATGCCATCCAGGGAACCCTGATCGGCGTGCTCATGTCGTGCACCCTGCCGGCCCGGCTGGGCGAGCCAGCCCGAGCGCTGGTGGTGGCACGGCGAACCGGCCGGCCCCGCGAGAACCTGCCGGTGGTGCTCGGCACCGTCGTCTCCCAGACGCTGTTGAACGTCCTGGCGCTCGTGATCCTGGGGGCGGCGATGTTCGGGTCAGTCGACCTGTTCAACGGGCACCAGAACGCGCTGCTGGTCACCGCCGCGGCGCCGCTGGCCCTGCTACTGATCGTGGTGGCCGCCCCCACGGTGCTCCAGCACCGCGCGCTGCGGCGCGGGAACCGCTTCGGCCGCAGGCAGGCGCTGCTCGTGCAGCTCCGCGCGGCCTTGGCTCGGGTGCGCGAGGGTCTCGTCGTGTTTCGCAATCCGCGCCTCGGTACCCGAGCTGTCGTAGCCCAGCTCGGCGCGTGGGCCCTTCAGTGCCTCGGCTGCTACATCCTGCTGGTTGCGCTGGGCCTGGATCACCAGGCAGGCTTCGGGGCCGCGGCAGCTGTTCTGTTCGCCGTCAACATCACCGCGGTCCTGCCGGTGACGCCGGGCAACCTGGGCGTATTCCAGGCGGCCTGCGTCGCCGTGCTTCACACCGGCTGGCATGTCGGGATCCCGGCCGCCATCGCCTACGGCGTGATCTTGCAGGCGGTCGAGGTATCGACCGGGATCGTGCTGGGGATGCCGGCCCTCCTCAGGGAAGGCATGTCATGGCGAGAGGTCAAGCTCCGGGCCATGCACGCCACGCCGGTCAAGCTGCCGGCCAGGGCCGGGGCGCGGGGCCGAAGCGCCGTCGAAGCCGAGGGCTAGCGGGCTCAGCCCCCCGGGGCCGATGGAGGCCCGGGCGGGGGGTTTAGCGGGAGCAGCAGCGGCGGTCGCGGAGCCTGGTTGAAGTCGAAATCGGCCGCGAGATTCCCCAGGTGGGGCTGGGCATCGCGGACGTCGGGCCGGGGGTCCGGTCGGCCGTCGGTCATGGGATCGAGCCGCTGGCCGCCGAGGAAGTCGTCCTCGATGAACTTGTTGAAGGCGTCGAAGCTCAGGGTCTGGTGATCGATGAAGCCACGGCGGGCGTAGGGGCTGATGACCAGCGACGGCACCCTGATTCCGTAGCCGTTGAGATCCACGTACGGGGGCACCATGTGGTCGAAGAAGCCGCCCCAGTCGTCCCAGGTGAGGATGATTGCGCTCGAGCTCCAGTCGGGCCCCCTCATCACCGCGTTGATGAGGCTGGTCACGTAGCTCTGGCCGGCGTGGATGTTCGCCGGCGGATGGTCGGAGTGGGCCTGGTCGGGCACGATCCACGACACCGACGGCAGCGTCCCTGCGTGGGCGCCGGCCAGGAAGCTCGAGACGCTCTGGACGTTCGCCTCCTGCTGGTTCTGCTGGACGTCGGTGAACGACGGCAGCGGGTTCCAGATGTTGGGCGTGCCCGGGGTGAGAGGAGCGTTGGTGCAATTGGCGTTGCCGTTCTCGCAGTCGGGCTGGCCTCCCGGCTTGACGTAGTAGCCCCAGCTGACGCCGTGCCGGTGCAGTAGGTAGGTGATGTCCGTCCAGGCGTAGTTGTGCATGCGAGAGGTCACCTGGTTGATCCGGGCTTGACGTCGCACGACCTCCGACTGGCAGTAGCGGATGGCTGCCTGCTGCGCGCGGCGCCTGGTCCTGGCTCGGACGCGGCCTCCCAGCCGAGGCCGGTGTTCGAACAGACAAAGGCGATAGTCCTGCTGGGTGCCACCGCCGCCCGCCGCCGTGATCTGGCTGGTGAGAAAGCCCCCCAACTGGTCGTTGTTGACGCAGCTTGAAGGGTTGCCCTTCACCGAGCAGTGGGCCGACCATTCCGAGACGAGGTATAGGTGGGCGGGAAGGCTCCAGGACGCATCAGACTCGAACATGTGGTCGTCGAGCACGAAGTTCTCGGCGTATCTCCAGTAGTTGGGGAGCTCCCGTGCGTCGTGGTAGCCCATCACGTCGGAGCCCGCCTGCGAACTACAGACCCCGGCAAACCCGCCGCACCCGCGGCCGCCGTGACCCTCCGACTCGCGCACGAACCCGTCCATCAGGCCGCCGTTGATGTCGGCGGCAGCGGCCCCCTGGCCGTGTGGGCCGCCGCCGTTTACGAGCGAGGAGTCGTGATAGGGCTTCGCGCACGCGCCGCTCCGCGGATCCGCCACGCAGATCGAGAACTGCCCGTTTACGGCCGGTAGCCCGTCCGCTCCGGGATAGGTGCCGAAATAGGAGTCGAACGAGCGGTTCTCCTGCATGATCACGATGACGTGCTTGATCTTGTGGATCCCGGTGGGTGTGGCAGCGGGAACCGTGGCCGGAAGCCCGGGACGTCCGGGCTTGTGCTTGTGACCGCCGCATCCCGCCAGCACGCACACGACCGCGGCAGCGAGCAGACAGCCGCTCACTCCTCTCAAGCGCGTCAGCATAAGACGGCGGAACGCTAACCGAGTCGGTTGGGTGCTAAGCCTCGGCCATCGCCGGCTCGTCCTCGCCCGCCTCCTCCTCGGTCACCGGATCGACATCGGTGAGCTCCGCGAGGCGGGTGGGATCTTTATCCGTGCCGGCGATCAGCTCGTCTGCCGCCTGCTTGGAGGCCTTGGGCAAAAAGCCCGACTTCATCCCGAAGTACACGGCCTGGGGATGGTGGGCGACGATGGCGAGCGTCGACTGCTCGGGCTCGACCGCATAGCCGCCCGACAGGGCCAGGCCGATGCTCGGCGCTTCCAACAGGCGGAAGACCTTCTCATGCTCCGACTGGTCGGGGCACGCGGGGTAGCCCCAGGAGTAGCGCCTGCCCTGAGCCGGGCCGATTCCAAGCTCCGAGCGCACTCGGGCGTGAAGCCATTCCGCCATGCCCTCTGCGGTCTGGACGCCCAGGCCGTGGACGAACAGTTGCTCGGCGAACTCCCCCTCCTTCTCCAGGCGGGCCATCAGCTCGGTGACCTCGTCGCCGGCGGTGACAGCCTGGATCGCGACTACGTCGATCTCATCTGAAGAGAGCGGTCGATAGAAGTCCGCCAGGCAGATGCGGTCATGCTTGGGCTGGCGCGGGAACACGAGCCGTTCGAGCTCCCTCTCGCCCGGCGCCTCGGGATCCCAGACGATCAGCTCGTTGCCATCGGCGTTGCAGGGGAAGTAGCCGAGCAGCGCCCGTGGATGGAGGTAGGTCTGCTCCCTCCACATGCGCTCCAGTCGCGGCTGGAAGTCATCGCGAAGGAGCCGCTTCCAGTCCTCACCCTTCACGCCGCGCCCACCCCAGTGGAGCTTGAACAGGACGTGTGTGTCGAGGTGGCGGTAGACGGCGTCCATGTCCACCTCTATTTCATTGACGCCCCAGAACGGCGGCTCCGGGATCGGCACATCCACAGCCGCTGCGCTACGGACCGATGCGTCATCCAGGGGCGGGAGCTCGGGCTCGTCGCTGTCGGGCTGCTCGCGCAGCTTGCGCGCCGCTTGGCGGGTGTCAGTGACCAGCACCTCGCGTTTCTCGGGCTCGATCAGCTGGTCCATCTTCGCCAGCCCCTCGAAGGCGTCCTTGCAGTAGAAGACGCCGGGCTCGTACACGTCATCTGAGTCGGTGCCGTTGGGGTAGAGGATCCGCAGGCCGAAGTTGCGGTTGATCGCGGCTCCGCCCACCAGAACTGGGTATCTGAGACCGCGCTGGTGGAGCTCCTGCACCGCGGCAGGCATCTGCTTGGAGGTCGATACGAGCAGGGCGCTCAGCCCGATCGCAGTGGCGTCGTGCTCGACTGCCGCGTCGAGGATCGTGGAGATGGGGACCTGCTTCCCGAGGTCGATAACCGAGTAGCCGTTGTTGGTGAGGATCGTGTTGACGAGCGACTTGCCGATGTCGTGGACGTCGCCGAATACCGTCGCCAGGACGACCGTTCCCTTGGTGTAGCCCTCGATCTTGTCCAGGTAGCGCTCGAGCTGGGCGACCGCGCGCTTCATGACCTCAGCCGACTGGAGCACGAACGGGAGGATCAGCTCGCCGGCGCCGAACTTATCGCCGACTTCCTTCATCGCCGGCAGCAGCACGTCGTTGAGCGTAGGGACGGCGCCGATCTTCTCCACGCTGCTGTCGATCCAGTCCTCGACTCCGTCCTTTTTGCGCCGCAGGATGTGGAAGTGCAGGGCCTCCTCGGGCTCCATCCCTTCGGTCGGGTCCTCCTTGTCCGAGGCCTCCTCGGGACCTTTGGCCTCGAAGTGGGCGATGAATCGCTCGAGAGCGTCGTCGCGCCGGTTGAAGACCAGATCGTCGGCGAGCTCGCGCTCGTTCTCGGAGATCTCGGGATAGGGGGTGATGTGGTTGGGGTTGACCATCGCCAGGTCCAGCCCGGCCTCCACGCAGTGGTGCAGGAAGACGCTGTTGAGGACGCTGCGGGCCGGCAGGCCGACGCCGAAGGAGACGTTTGAGACGCCGAGCGACGTCTTGACGCCGGGAATCTCAGCCTTCACGCGGCGAATGCCTTCGATCGTCTCGATCGCGCTCGGCTTCCACTCGTCATCGCCAGTTGTGAGGGTGAACGTCAGGCAGTCGAAAATCAGGACCTCCGGGTCGAGACCGTGCTCCTGGCAGCACAGCTGCGTTATGCGCTGTGCCACCTCGACCTTGCGCTCCGCGGTTTTGGCCATCCCCTGCTCGTCGATCGTGAGTGCGATCAGCGCAGCGCCGTGGGCCTTGGCCACCGGGACGACGCGGTCGAGCTTGTCGCGACCGGCCTCGAGGTTGATCGAGTTTACGATCGCCCGGCCGGGGATCTGCTCGAGCGCCGTCTCGATCACATTGGGCTCGGTGGAGTCGACCTGGATCGGGGCGGGCTGGGTCAGGCTGATCCGCTTGACAACTTGGCGCATCTGCTCGTCCTCGTCCTGGCGCTCGGTCAGCGCCACGCAGACATCGAGCACGTGGGCTCCGCCGTTCACCTGATCTTCGGCCACGACGATCAGCCCGTCGTAGTCGTCGGCCAGCAAGAGCTCCTTGGCCTTGCGTGAGCCCTGGGAGTTGACGCGCTCCCCGACCAGCGTCGGACGGGGATCCTGGACCAGCGGCGTAGCGGCGATCATCGAGCTCGCATGAGGGGGCCGCCTGTGCGGGCGCTCCCCGGGAGTTCGTCCATCTACCCGCTCGGCGAGAGCCTTGATGTGCTCCGGGGTCGTGCCGCAGCACCCGCCGACGATGCTGATGCTGTAGCGCTCGACGAACTCCCCGAGGGCGTTCGCCATCGGCTCCGGCTGCTCCGGGAAGATCGTTTCTCCGTTCGGGCCCTGATGCGGGATACCGGCGTTGGGGATGCAGTGCACGGGGACGGAGCAGGTCTCGCCCAGGAACCTGATGGCGTCGCGCATGTCCTCGGGTCCGGTGGAGCAGTTCAGCCCGATCACGTCCGCGCCGAGCGCCTCCAGCGTCGTCAGCACCGAGCTGATGTCGGTGCCGAGGAGCATCTTGCCTCCCTGCGGGAGGAGCGACACGCTGGTCTGGATGGGGACGCTGCGCCCTAGCTCATTGAACGCCTCGCGCGTGCCAAAGATCGCGGCTTTGACCTCGAGAATGTCCTGCGCGGTCTCGATGATGATCAGGTCGACGCCGCCCTTGACGAGGCCGGTGGCCTGCTCTCGGAAGACCTCCACCAGCTCCCGGAAGCGGATCTGCCCCAGCGAGGGGTCGTCGCTGGCGGGCAGGAAGCCCGTGGGGCCGATCGAGCCGGCGACGAGGCGCCGCTCGCCGGCCGCCTTGCGGGCGATCTCGGCGGCGCGCTGGTTGATCTCGAGCGTGTGGTCCTCCAGACCCCACTCGGACAGCTTCAGGCGCGAGGCCTGGAAGGTGTCGGTCTCCACCACCTGGGCGCCCGCGTCGAGCATCGAAGTGTGGACGCCCTCGATCACGTCCGGGCGGTTGAGTACGAGCGCCTCGTGGCAGCGCCCGGGAAGCTTGTAGTCGTCCTCCAGGCTGAGGTCGAACTGCTCGAGCGTCGCGCCCATCCCGCCGTCGAAGACGACCACGCGCTCGCGCGTGGCGGCAAGGAAATCCCGCATCAGGCCATGCTACCAACGCGCGGCGGAACCTTAACAAGGCCGTGGCAAGGTTTAGGGGCTGCATTCCCCGGCCAGCTATCTCCTCGAGATGGACGAACGCGAGAAGCAGGCGGAGCGCATGCGGGAGGCAGTCGAGCGCAAGGCCGAGGAGGCACGGGCGCGGGCCGAGGAGGAGTCGCTCGAGTCGCGCGAACGTCCCGTCGACGAATCAGACGTCCGAGCCAAGAGCTCAGGCCACAAGAAGAAGACCGCTGATAAGTGGAATCAGTGAGGGGTCGGACGGCCGCGCACGCGCCCGGCGTTTTGTCGACAACCCCCCGTTCGAGATCAGCGCCCGGGCTTGGCCGGCGCCTCGGCGGGCTCTGATTCGGTGGTGTCCTCAACCCTCGGCTCCCCTCGCTGAGCCTCCCGCTCCCGCTTGGCTCGCCGCCGGCGCCAGACGAACCTGACGACCAACGCCAGCACCACCACCCCGAAGGCGATCGCGAAATAGGTGGAGTAGCGGGTGGCGTCGCGGTAGATCGCGTCGATGTTGTCGCCGGAGACATAGCCGACGGTTGTCCAGACCGCGACCCACAGTGCCGCTCCCAGTGCGTTGAAGGCGACGAACTTGGCCCAGTGCAACCCGCTGATCCCGGCCACGATTCCGTTTGCCTGGCGCAGGCCTTCGATGAACCGCGCGACCACGATGATCTTGCCGCCGTGACGCTCGAAGAACCGCGTGGCCTTATCTAGCCGCTCGGGGGTGAGGAGGACGTAGTGGCCGAAGCGCTCCACCAGTGGGCGGCCCCCGAAGTGGCCGATGGCGAAGCCGATGTTGTCGCCGATCACAGCCGCGCAGAACCCGATCACCCCGACCAGGACAACATTCAGCTTTCCCGCTCCGGCGTAAACCGCGCCGAGAACCAGCATCGTCTCGCCCGGGACTGGCACCCCGAAGTCCTCCAGCAGCACGAGTCCCCCAACGGCCAGGTAGCCGTAGTTGTTGAGCGTCGGCTCGAGGCTGTGAAGGACGCCGGGAAGGTGCGGTGTTGCGGCGGCGATGATCACTGCTCAGCCGACGTCTTGGCCTCGTGTGCCGGTCCGTCGGGTGCGTCCGTATCGCGGGGCATCTCGCCGAGCTGTTCGTCCTGCGTCTCCACTTCGTGTGCCCCGCGTCGCAGCTCGCTCAGCGACAGCCCTTCGCGTAGCAAAGCGGGGACGCCCATCCCGACGGCAGCGACGATCTCGACTGCCTGCAGGATGAGCCCGTAGGCTAGCCCTTGGGCGGCGCTGACACCGAACGGTGCCAGCACTGCGATGCAGGCGGCCTGAAACACGCCAACATTGGAAGGCGTGACTGGAATCACTGCCGTGACGTTGACCGCGAGCAGCACAGCCGCAGCCGCGACCAGATTGGCCTGGTGCTGGAGCCCGAGCGAAAGGATCACCGCATAGCACGCGAACAGCTGAAGCGCCCACGCGGCGAGCTGCGTGCCGACGGCGTGGACGGCGGCCCGAGGACGCTTGAAAACGACCAGCCCCAGGCGAAAATGGGCCAGCTGGTGGCCGATCCAGCCCGCCGCTCGGCGCAGCCACCCCACCTTCGAGAGCGAGGCCCGGTGCAATGCGCGAGGTCCGAGCAGCACGATGGCGACGATCACCGCCGGGACGGCGACGACGCCGATAATGGCCTCCGCTCGTGCCCCGGAGATCGCCGCGCCCAGCAGCGTCACCGCGGCCAGGATCGCCAGCGCCAGGAGGTTGATCAGCGTCTGCGAAACCACCGTGCCAAGCACGAGCGCGACGTTGCGCGAGGGATCACCAAGCCGGCGTGCGACCACCAGAGCCCTCGCCGCCTCTCCCAACCGCCCCGGGGCGACCGTCGAGCCGACCATCCCGATCATGATCCCCCGCATGACGACTCCGCGGCCGAGGTGGGTGTTCGGCAGGGCCGCCCGGAGCACCGCATACCACGACTCGCCTCGGGCCACGAACGCGATCATCATGAGCGCCAGCGCCAGCGCCGCCCAACCAACTTTGGTCTTGCTTAGCAGGTGACCGACCTGCGCTGGGTGGAGCTTCGCGATCGCCAGGTAGATGAGGGCGGCGACCACAGCCACCGTCACAACGGCGATGATCCAGCGGACGGGGCTGCCACGCACGCTCTTGCGGAGCTTCCGGGCGACTGCGGCTACGCGCGCCATCAGGAGATTGGATCATGCCGCCGTTGCGCCGCGCGGACCTGGGGTTGCATGGAGGTTCTCGGGGGAGGATCGTTGTGAGCGATCACGCCGCTTGGACTGACCAATTACGCGTTCTCATATGGCACGTGGCGGCCTTGTGTGAGCGCTCACAATTGAGGTAGACTCCGGCCAGAGGAAATAGGCCTACGGAACGCTCCTGGCGCAAGCAGACGAAGGGAGGGTCTATGGAGTACGCGCTGTGGCGCAGCACAAGGCTGCTCGCCATCGTTTCGGTCATCGTCCTGGCTGCGGCAGCCGTCGCCTTGAGCATGGGAGGACTGGCCCGTGCGAGCAGGTGCAGCCGCCAGGCTGAACATCACGGCTCAGACGTGGGGGACCGTCAACGGGCAAACCGTCCACCTCTACACCCTGACCAACGCCGGCAGGATGAAGGTCAGGATCAGTGACTACGGCGGTGTGGTGCAGTCGATCTACGCTCCTGACCGCAGGGGCCGCGTGCGGAACGTCGCGCTGGGGTTCCCGACCCTGTCGAACTACGTCAACGATTTCCAAAACCAGCCGTGGCCGGCGGCGGGGGGCTCCGGCGACACCTACTTCGGAGCGATCATCGGCCGTTACGCCAACCGCATCGCGAATCACCAGTTCACGCTGAACGGGGTCACCTACAACCTCCCCGGCAACAACGGCACGAACAACATCAACACGCTGCACGGCGGACCTAACGCTTTCAACACCAAGGTGTGGGCCGCCACCACGTTCCGCAGCCGGGGGGTGGTCGGTCTGCAGCTGACCTACACGGACCCCGACGGCTACAACGGCTTCCCGGGAGCGGTCACGACCGTGGTCAGCTACTCGCTCAACAACTCGAATGCCCTGCGGATCCACTACCGGGCGACTACCACCAAGCCGACAGTCGTCAACTTCACCAACCACACCTACTTCAATTTGGCCGGCGAAGGTTCGGGCGACGTGTACGGACAGCTGTTGCGGATCAACGCCAACCGCTACACGCCGATCAACGCCAACCTGATCCCGACCGGCGCCATCGTCTCGGTCGCGCGGACGCCGTTCGACTTCAGGCGGCTGAAGCCGATCGGACGCGACATCCGTCGGGGCGTCCAGCAGCTCGTGTTAGCCCACGGATATGACCACAACTGGGTACTGAACGGATCCGGTCTACGCCTGGCCGCGTTCGCGGAGGATCCGGCCAGCGGTCGGACGCTCACCACCTACACCGACCAGCCCGGCGTGCAGTTCTATTCGGGCAACTTCCTGGTCGGTGATCTGGTCGGCCCGAGCGGACGCACGTATCGGCAAACGGACGGGTTCACGCTGGAGACGCAGCATTTCCCCAACTCCCCCAACCAGCCGAATTTCCCGTCGACCGTTCTGAACCCGGGCCAGGTGTTCAACTCGACGACGATTTACAAGCTCGGCGTCGCGCGGTGATCTCCTCGCGCGCACGGGTCGCGTCCGCCGACGGGGGCGGACGCGACCCCGCCGACCCCGGCGTACGCGGCCGGGTGTGCGCCTCTAGCGCTGCCCGTAGTAGGCGGCCGGGCCGTGCTTGCGCTCGAAGTGCTTGGAGCGGATCGCGTCGGCCACCGGTGCCGCGTGCGGATCGAGCAGCAGCGTGAGCAGGGCCATCCGCGCCACCTCCTCGAGCGTGACCGCATTCTCAACCGCCGAGGACGGATCCTTGCCCCAGCAGAAGGGTGCGTGGCTGCGAACCAGCGCGCACGGCAGCTCCGCCGCCCCGCGGGCCGAGACCGCCTCCACCAACGCTGTGCCGGTGGACGCTTCGTAGCTGTCGGAGACCTCGGAGTCGGCGAGCGGCCGCGTGAGCGGAATGGGGTGGGCAGATAAATCGGCGTGCGTGGTCCCCAGCACCGGAATCTCGCGCTGCGCCTGGGCCCAAGCGGTTGCCCACGTGGAGTGGCTGTGGACGACGCCACCGATCTCGTCGAAGGCCTGATAGAGCGAGAGGTGAGTCGGCGTGTCGGTCGAGGGTCGACGGTCTCCGTCGACCAAGCGGCCGTCTAAGTCGACCAGCACGATGTCGTCGGCCGTCAACTCCTCGTAGGCGACGCCGCTCGGCTTGATCGCCACGACTCCGGAACCGCGATCGATACCACTGGCGTTGCCCCACGTCAGCGTCGCCAGGCCGTGCGTGGACAGCGCCCGGTTGGCTCTCAGCACCTCCTGACGGAGCTCCTCAAGCACTCACAGCTCCACGTACTCGAGGTCCAGAAGCTCGGCCAGCCGCCGCCACCGGCCGGTGTGCTGGCCCAGGTTCAGCGCGAAGTGGTGCGGCCCGCCGGCATGCAACCACCGGTCCATGAGTTGTTCCATCCCCACTTCCGGCCGGAAATGGAAGTAGTGCATCTCCACCTTGGGCAATTCCGGGGTATCCAGGACCTCGCCTCGAGCCACCAGCAGCCTCCAGTACTCGCCCTCGATCGGCACCAGAGCCGCGGTGGTGGCCGGTCCCGGCTGGGCGGAGAACACGGGCGTGGGGGGGTTATCCAAGCCGCCGATTGCGAGCTCACGGTCGATCAGCCGCACGGGCCGGTCGGTGCGGGCAACCCTCCAGTTGCCCTCTCCCATGTGGCTGATCAGGACCGAATCGAGGTCCCAGTCCATCGCGTACATCTCTGAGAAGTGGGCACTTCCGATGAGGGCCTGGGCGGCGCACATCAGCGAGGCGGTATTGGTGTCTCCCTCCGCCGCGTAGCCGTAGCCCTCGGCCATCAGGTCGGAGGCCGCGAGCAGCGGCAGCTGCTCGAAGCGGCCGTCGCCGCCGATCGAGTCGAAGTGAAACGAGAACCCGCGATAGCCGTGGTCTTCGAGCATGGCCCGGATCGCCAGCTCGAGCCGCGCCGCGTAACCGTGGCGGTGGCGCGGAAGATCCGGGGCTACCGCGAACCGCTCGCGCTGCTCTGAGACCAGCGCATCGACTTCTCGATCGGGAACGTCCCGGACGCGAGACGCGAGCCGGCCCAGGTCCTCGCTTACGATCGTCGGGCCAACGCGGCGCAGGAGCGCCGGCGGGTCATAGAGGATGTCGCCCATCCCGTTCATTGGGTAGCCGAGCAGGGCGATCCGGGTACTGCGGAGCCGGGCAACCGTGTATGCCGCTCGCGCCCAGTCGGCGAACTCTTTGGCGAAGCGCTCCGAGCGCCAGTCGCCGGTGATCACCGAGAATGGGATCGCGGCCCGAACAAGCGCGTTGGCTTGGTCCTGGGCGCCGTGGATCCCCTGGTTGTATGTCAAAGAGGCCATGTCCCACTCCGCAGTGACCGACCGCTCTGGCTGGATGTTGAGCAGAGCCAGCGGGCGTGGCGTGTCGATCAGCGCCCGGACGGAGCGCATCGCCGGTCCATAGGTGAGCATCACGATCGCGATTCCGTCGACGTCGTCGGCGATCAGCTCGCGCGTCACGGCCTCGATGTCCTCGCGGTTGCGGGCCGGGCGCGTGAACACGATCTCAGCCGCGCCGTTCAGGCGCTCGCTCACGTCCCGGGCGTAGCCCGCCTGATGATCGGTGATCCCCGGGAGCATGTCGTCGTAGAGCTCCTGCATGATCCCGAGCAAGCCGATACGCGGTCGCTGTTCGGCGCTCACGCTGCCGTCCTCTCGGTGCGGATCCGTTTCAGGTCGTGGAGCAGCTCCACGTGGCTACGGCCGAGCAGGCCGGTCAGGTCGCGGTAGATCGCGTAGAGGCGATCGAAAATCTGCTTGCCGCCTTCATCGGGCGTGTAGGTGGTGGCGACCGGCGGGCGCGTGGCGGTGATCGCGGCGTCGATATCGGCAAAAGCGCCCCCGGCGACAGCGGCGAACAGCGCCGCTCCGCGGGCTGGGACCTCGCTGGAGGCCGGCACATGCACGGCCAGCCCGCTCACGTCGGCGAACAGCTGCATCAGCAGGGGGCTCGAGATCGCTACCCCGCCGCAGGCGACGATCTCAGACATCTCCAGGCCGTTCTCGGCGAAGTTGTCGATGATCCGTCGGTTGCCCAGGGCGATCGACTCCATGAGCGAGCGGTAGATCTCCTCGGGCGTGCTCTGGAGCGTCAGCCCGCAGATGACGCCGGTGAGGTCGGCGTCGGCGAGGATCGTGCGATTGCCGTTCCACCAATCGAGCGCCACCAGACCCGTCGCCCCGGGGGCGATGCGGGCGGCCTCGGCCTCCAGCGAGGCGTAGGTCGAGCCGGGGGGAGCGATCTCGCGCAGGAACCAGGCCAGCATGTCTCCGACAGCCACCTGGCCTGCCTCGTAGCCGTACACGCCGGGCAAGATCCCGTCGCGAACCACGCCGGTGATCCCCGGCAGGCGAATCTCGTGAGGGTGGACCGCCATGTCGCAGATCGAGGTGCCGACCACAGAGACGAACGTGCCGGGCTTCGACACTCCGGCGCCCGGGACTGACGCGAACGAGTCGACGTTGCCCACCGCCACCGGCGTTGAGCCGGGCAGGCCGAGCTTGTCGGCCACCTCATTTCGGAGCGTGCCCGCAGGCGTGCCCAGCGGCACGAATGTGTTACCGAGCTTGGCGGCCGGATGATCGAAGCCCGGGTAGGCCGCCTGGAAGTACTCGGTCGGCGGCAGGCCGGTCTCCGGCGACCACAGGGCCTTGTAGCCGGCGGTCGTCCGCTGCCGGCGCTCGACACCTGTCAGGTGCCACACGATCCAGTCGGTGGCCTCGATGAACCCGTCCGCCGCGTCGTAGACCTCGCGATCCTCGAGCCACAGCTCGATCAGCTTGGGGAAATACCACTCGGAGGAGATCCGACCCCCGTAGCGCGCGATGAAGCTCTCCTGTCGCTCCAAGGCAACATCGGTCAGCCGGTCCGCCACGGGCTGCGCCGCGTGGTGCTTCCAGAGCTTGGGCCAGGCATGCGGGTGCGAGCGCCAGCGCTCGAGCTTGCACAGTGGCACCCCCTCGCCCGTGACGGGCAGCACCGTGCACGAGGTGAAATCGACACCGATCCCCGACGACCGCGTCGGATGGGACGGATCCTTCGCGGAGCACCGCTGGGACGGAGGTCTCAATCGCCAGCACCCAATCGTCTGGGTCCTGCAGAGCCCAGTCGGGCGGCAGCTGCCGGCCGCCGCCGGGCAGCGAGTGGTCGATCACGCCGCTGGGGTACCGAGTGACGCTGACCGCCAGCTCCTCCCCGGTTCGAATATCGAGCAGCAACGCGCGAGCCGACTCGGTTCCGAAGTCGACGCCGATGGCGTAGCGGGACTCGCTCACCGCCGAGCGGTCACTGGGAGGCGTCGGGCTTTGCCGCTGCGCCCTCGGCCGTAGCCCCCGCGCCGTTGCCGGTGGTGGCCGACAGACGCGCGCGTCGGTACTCCTCGACGACGATCTCGTTCAACTCGTCGACCGAGGTTTCGGCCGTCGGCCTATCGAACGAGACGATCCCGTCCTGGATCAGGCTTACCCGGTCACAGGCCTGGAATACCTGGATGTAGTTGTGGAGGATCATGACGATCGACACATTGCCTTCGGCCTTGAGCCGGGCAATCAGGTCGAGGATCATCGCGCCCTCCTTGGCGCCCATCGCCGCCAGGGGCTCGTCGAGCAGGATGATGTCCGCACCGCTGTAGATCGTGCGAGCGACGGCGATCGCCTGGCGCTGTCCGCCCGAGAGCCGGGCAACGGGCACGTTCAGCCGCGGGATGTCAATCCCGATCTGGTCGAGCGCCTCGCGCGCTTCCCGGCGCATGAGTGCGTTCGACAGAAACGGAATCGGCTTCAGGACAGGCTCGCGGTGAAGAAACAGGTTGTGGTAGACGGTCAGCTCGTCGACCAGCGCCAGGTCCTGGTAGACCACGTCGACCCCCTGCTTGCGCGCGTCGTCGACGCTCTTCGGAACGTACGGCTCGCCCTTCATCCACATGGTGCCCGTATCCTGCTTGTGGAACCCGCACAGGATCTTGACCAGCGTCGATTTGCCGGCGCCGTTGTCGCCCAGCAGGCCGAGCACCTCGCCCTTTCGCAGGTGCAGGCTGATGTCACGGAGAGCAGTGATGGGGCCGAAGCGCTTCGCGATGTGCTCGACCCGAAGGACGTCGTCCTCTGCCGTGGTCGGTCCGACTACGTGCGCGCCGGTGAACGCGTCGTCAGCCACGGCCCGAGCCCCTCCGAACGCGTTGGATATAGGTGTTGAGCGTCATCGCGATGATGATCGCGATCCCGAGGTAGAGGTCCTCGTAGTTGGCGCTGACGCCCTTGACCACCAGCCCGTCGGTGAGGACCCCCAGAAAGATCGCACCGATCAGGGCGCCAATCACGGTTCCCGAGCCGCCGGTCATCAGCGTGCCGCCGATGATCACGGCGGCGATCGCCAGCAGCAGGTCCTGGTTCGAGCCGGATGGGTCGGGGGTCACGCTTGCGGTACGGATGGCCTCCAGGATCCCCGCGAAACCCGCCGTCAGGCTGCAGAGCATGAAGTTGCGCAGCACCACGAGCCTGACGTTGATCCCGGCCTCCGCGGCGCCGAGCTTGTTGCCGCCGGTGGCGACGGTATACAGGCCGAAGCGCGTCAAGGAGAGCACGACCTGGAGCACCGCCGCGATACACAGTGCCCAGATCAGCTCCGAATAGGTGCCGCCGCCGAAGATCTGCGCGTACGTGTGCACTTGAACTGGTGAGGTGCCGGGAGTCGTGAGCTCCTGCGAGTGGGAGATGATCAGCGTCAAGCCGTCTAGGAAGAACAGCATGGCGAGCGTCACCACGAACGACGCGATGCCGATGTACGCGTGGAAGAAGCCGTTGATCGCCCCGATGATGAGCGCGACCACCAGCGAGAGGATGAGGCTGGGGACGAGCGGGATCCCGGCGTTGGAGAGCTTGACGTACACGAACGGCGTGAACAGCCACAGCGCGCCGATCGACAGGTCGATCTCGCCGAGTGTCATCACGAACACCTGCCCTGCCGCCATGATCGCCAGGAAGCAGAAGTAAGGCAGCAGCGACTTGAGGTTCGTCCCCGTGAAGAACCGGCTGACGCTCGCGCCGAAGTACACGATCGCGATGATCGTGACGACGATGATGCTGCCCTCGCGCAGCGTCAGAAAGCGCTTCAACAAACCGAGCGGACCATCTCGCCAGGCCCGGTCCGGGACCGGGCCCGCAGGAGGTGGGGTGCCCGGTCGTGCGCCCGGTGTGGAGGACTCGACCGCCATGGCTAGACGCTACCCGCTGTCCGGATCGGTCTAGCTAGGACTTCTGGACCCCCGGGCTGGTGCCGGTGCCCTCGTACCTGCTCTTGGTGCTGCTGTACGGAACGATAGTCGTGCTGTCCAGGAACTTGAGGCCGGTGTCGACGTCGGCGATCCCGGTCAGGTGCTGGGACACGTTGTACATGTAGAGCTGGAGGATCGGCAGGAAGCCCTGGAGATAGGGCTGCTGGTCGATCGTGAACTGGATGTATCCGGCGGCGAGCAGCTGCTCGGTGATCGGGGTCAGGTCGTAGCCGCCGCCCTTGACCTTGCCCTTCATTCCCAGCTTCTGGATCGTCTGGGCGACGCCCTGAGTCGAGCCCGCGTCAACGGCGAACATCCCCTTGGTGTTTGGATGCCCGGTGGCATAGGCATTGATCGCGGTCAACTCGCCAGGCACCGCCGCGCCGGTCGCGATTACGTGCGGCGTGATCGACGGGTGGCTCTTGAGCGTGTCCTGCGCGCCGTTGATCCGCGGCTGGATGTTGGCCGCGCCCGGCGTGGCGATGAACAACGCGACGTCGCCGGACGGCACGAGGCTCGCGATGTGCGTGCCCATCTGCTGACCTGAGAGGAACAGGTCCTGGCCGATGTACGACAGGCGTCCGGTCGCTGGCTCGTCCGCGTTGTAGGCGACGACCGGGACGCCCGCCGACAGGGCGGACTGGACCGGCTTATTGAACGCGGTCGGATCGATCAGCGAGGTCCCGATCCCGTCCGCCTTCGAGCTGACGGCGCTGTTTATCGCGTTGACCATCTCGGAGACGCTGCTCGACGATGAGCCGGTCCACGTGTAGGAGCACCCGAGCAGCTTGCACGCGTCGGCCGCGCCGCTCTGGGTGGGGGTGAAGAACACGTTGGTGGTCACGTGGTTGACCAGCACGAAGTGGTAGCTCTTGCTCGAGCCAAAGATTGCGGATGCTGAGCTTCCGCCGGATGCCGAGGCGCTTGAAGTCGACTTGCCGCTACCGCCGCATGCCTCGATGGCCAGCGCAGCTACCCCGGCCGCGCCGCCGGTCAGAGCGGTGCGACGGGTGACCTGCCGCCACTTCTTGAACGGCGTCTCGTCTTCCTTGCGCTCGTCCCACTCAAGCCGCTCGATGGCATCGCCCAAGTTGTCCAGTTCGCCCATCTCCACTCTCTCCTCTCTGCGGGTTCGGGACGGGCCGTAACCTTGCAGAGCCGCTCCCGAATGTCCACTCGGCTTAACGCTCTCGCAACGGGGCGCCATGTTAGCGGTCACATCTACCGCGGTCAACGCGGGGCTGCGACCGTCACCCCACTCGGTCCATCACGCTGGTGCTGGCGCGCACGATCAGCTCCGGCTCGACATGAGGAGAGGAGGGCAGGCGGTCGCCGTCGGCCATGATCCGCAGGAGGAGGTGCACGCTGCGGCTTCCCAACTCGTCGAAGTCTTGGCGAACAGTCGTAAGCGGCGGTAGGAAGAAACGGGCTTCAGGGATGTCGTCGAAGCCAACAATGCTCAATTCATCCGGGATCCGCCGGCCGCTCTCGTGCATGGCGCGCAGCACTCCGAGTGCCATCTGGTCGTTGGCGACGAACACCGCGGTGACGTCATGGTTTCTGCTGAGACGGCGGCCAAGGTCGTAACCGGCTCGTGGGCTCCAGTCACCCGTCAGCGGCAGCGGAACTTCGGCTCCAGCGGTCTCGAGCGTCGCGCGCCACCCTTCCAGTCGCTGGCGGGCCTCGAGGAAGTCCGGCGGCCCCGCGATGTGCCAGACCGTCTCGTGGCCCAGGTCGAGCAGGTGGCGGGTCGCGCTCGCGGCACCCTCGACCTGATCCACCGCAACCACCGGGACGCCGTGGTCAGGGCCGGCCTCGACGGCCACTAGCGGCGCGTCGCCCGGGGCGTGCAGTAGAGCGTCGGCAGCCTCCACCTGCGGCGCGATGACGAGAATCCCATCCACGCCGTGGCGCCGCAGCCGCTCAACGGCATCGGCCACCGAGCCCCGATCCAGGGCCCTGAGGCTGGCGACGATGATGAAGTAGCCCGCCTCGTGGGCAGCGCGCTCGATGCCGAACAGCGTCGAGGCCGGGCCGTAGAGAGTGGTGTCGAAGCTGACGACTCCGAGTGTGTTCGAGCGTCCAGTCACCAGCGCCCGGGCGACCGAGTTCGGCCGGTAACCGAGCTCGAGCATCGCCTTCAGGATCCGCTCGCGTGTCTGCGGGCGGACGTGCGGGCTGCCGTTAATCACCCGTGAGACTGTCTGGTGCGAGACGCCCGCCAGGCGGGCTACGTCGGTCATCACCGCGCGCCGTTTGGGTGCGAGAGTTACGTCCGCCGTCGCGGGTACGCGGGCGGCTGGCCGCGCTGAGCCTTGCGTAGCCGCTCGGCGCGCGGCGTTTCGCTTCGGCTGTGGGCGTCCGCTCGCGGGCGCTCGTTCGTCCTCCATGAAGCCCCGCTTTCTGGCGTTTGCAGCGCGCGATGTTATCGCTAACGGAAGAAGTCGTGGGATGTGTCCCTGCGCGAATATGATCAACAGCCAATGAAGACCAGTGTCGGCATCTGGGCCTTCGGGCCGATGATCACCCGGTTCGTTCCAGGTGGCTATCAACCGGAGCACAGCTACGAGACCGAGCCCGTCGCCGAGAAGGTTCACCGCGCCGTCCAGGGACTGGGTGACCTCATGGACGGGTACGAGTTCCATTACCCGCAAGAGCTCTCGCCCGACAATCTCGACGAGGTTCGGAGCGCGCTCGGCCAGCACGACGTGTACTGCATCGCCGGGGGCCTTCACCTCGATCCACGGTTCGGCCGGGGCGGGCTTGTCAATTCCAACCCCACCGTGCGGGGCGAGGCCCGCAAAATACTTCGTGAAGCCGCGGAGTTTGCGGGGTCACTGAACGCCCACCTCATCATCTGGCCTGGAGGAGAGGGCTACAACTATCCCTTCCAGACGCCTTACGCGGACTCCTGGAGGTGGCTGATCGAAGGGATCGGGGAAGCGGCGGAGGTGTGCCGGAACCAGGGCGTGACGCTGTTTTTGGAGCACAAGAACTCCGAGCCGGCGATGAAGATCCTGATGCGCAACATGGGGATGACGCTGCACGTGGTCCACAAGCTGCGGACGGAGGGGATCGACAACGTCAAGGTCAACATGGATTGGCAGCACCTGCTCATGAACGGCGAGCACCTGCCCGAATATGCGGCGCTGCTGGCGTCCGAGGGCCTGCTCGGTCACCTGCACGCCAACTCCGGTTGGGGCACATTCGATGACGACAACATGGTCGGGGCGACGGCATTCATGGAAACGATCGAGCTAGCGCTGGAGCTTCGCCGCTGGGGCTATGGCTCAGGCGGAGAGCGCCTGGGCTTCGACCTGTATCCATATACCGAGGATCAGGTCGGGGCGGTCAGGCGGTCGGTTCTCCAGTGGCGGTTCATCGACTCGATTGCGGCGCGGATCGACGACTCCGCGCTACGCGAGGCTCAGCAGCGCAAGGACGCAGTCCGGGCGCAGGAGATCGTGTACGCCGCGCTGGGTGCGTGAGCGAAACACTCGTCGGGATCGACGTCGGGACGACCGCCGTCAAGGGTCTCGCGATCGATCGGTCGGGGGATGTTCTGGCTCGGGCCGAAGCCTCCTACCCCCTGTCGACCCCGCGCCCGGGATGGGCGGAACAGAACCCCGCCGACTGGTGGAAGGCGGCCGAAGGCGTGCTCCGGGAGCTTCAGGCGAGCGCGGCGTCGCCGGCCGGCATCGGACTCAGCGGGCAGATGCACGGCCTCGTGGTGCTCGACGCCGACGACGAAGTGCTGCGTCCGGCCATCCTCTGGAACGACCAACGGACGGGCCCCGAGTGCGCCGAGATCGAGCGCACGGTGGGGCTCGAGCGGCTGATCGAGCTGACGGGCAACCGTGCGCTGCCGGGTTTCACGGCCCCGAAGCTGCTGTGGCTCCGCCGCCATGAGCCGGACGTGTACGCCCGGATCGCCCGGGTCCTGCTGCCTAAAGACTACGTCCGCCTGCGCCTGACCGGACAGCACGCGACCGACGTCTCCGACGCGTCGGGAACGCTCCTGCTGGATGTCGCTCATCGGCGCTGGTCGGACGAACTCCTCGAGACGCTCGACCTCGATCCGGCGTGGCTTCCGCCGGCGCTCGAGAGCCCGGCGCTGTCCGGAGAGACGGCGGACGGGGTTCCGGTCGCGGCGGGGGCTGGCGATCAAGCCGCAGGGGCGGTGGGGGTCGGCGTCGATCGCCGCGGTCCCGTGTCGGTGGTGATGGGGACCTCAGGAGTGGTGTTCGCGGCGCTGAACGAGTTCGCCGCCGATCGCCATGCCCGCGTCCACGCTTTCTGCCACGCGATTCCGGACACCTGGCACGCCATGGGGGTGATGCTGTCGGCGGCGGGGTCGCTGCGCTGGCTGCGCGACGTGGTCGACTCGGGAGCCGACTACGACTCGCTTGTGGCCCAAGCCGGATCGTGGCCGCCCGGAGCCGAAGGGCTGACATTCCTGCCCTACCTGGCCGGAGAGCGCACCCCGCACGTAGATCCCGACGCACGCGGCGCCTTCGTGGGCCTGAGCGTGCGCCACGATCGAGGGGCGCTGGTGCGGGCGGTACTGGAGGGCGTGGCGTTCGGGCTGCGGGATTCGCTCGACCTGGTGTCCGAGCTCGGCGGCCAGCCCGGCCTCGGCCGGGTGTCGGGCGGCGGCGCGCGCTCGGACCTGTGGCTGCGGATCGTCGCCTCGGCACTCGAGCTGCCGCTCCAACGAGTCGCTGTGGATGAGGGAGCCGCCTTCGGGGCTGCGCTCCTGGCTGGCGTCGCGGCAGGGGTGTTCTCAGATGTCCACGAGGCCGTGGCGGCGACCGTGCGGCTGGGAGACACGATCGAGCCAGTGCCGGAATGGGTCGAGGTGTATGACGAGCAGCGACAGCGCTACCGGGCGCTCTATCCAGCGCTGGAAGCCGTGGCAGATCAGACTGGTTCGAAGTCGTAGCGGGAGGCCACCCGCTCGCTATCAGGTCGCTGGCGCAGGGCCGCCCGCGGGCGCGCTCGCACGCCGAGTGGCGCGGTGAAGCGCCCAGGCCACGACGCAAAGGGCGAGCCCCCGGACGATGAATACGATCCCGACCAGCAGGGCCAGCGTCGCCACGCCGATATGCGGGCTCGACACGATCACGATCCCTCCGGCGAGTTCCACAAGCCCGCTGAACATCGCCCAGCCTCGGTGATCCGGCTGGTCAAACGCTCGAATTAGACGGATCAGGCCGAGGACCATGAGCCAGAGGCCCAGCAGCAGCGCGATCACCACGACAGCTTTCGTCGGGTGACGGATCAAGACCACGCCGGCGATTGCCGAAACGACGCCCACTACGGCGGGTAGCGCCCGGCTCTCGCCGCGCCGGACCAGCGCCCACGACAACTCGAGGACACCGTCGATGAGCAGGAAGATCCCGAACACAACCGCAAGCGTCGCGAGGCTGATGTGCGGTTTGGCCAACACGATGACGCCCGCAGCGACGCTCAGCGCCCCAACGATCAGCAGCAGCACCCAAGCCCACAGCACACGCTCAAGATCCGCAGCGATCTGATCTGTTGCCTTCATCCCCTCAGCTCCCTCCGACGTGGGGATGCTCATCGTCGCAGCGGGAGCGCCGTCAGTCAACGGCGGGGGATCCCCTCCGGTGAAGGCCCGATCTTGGCTTCCGTTTCGGTCCAGGTCTCTTCTTCGGCATGGACGTCGACTGTGAAGGGCCGGTGTTCGGCTTGGGCTTCGGTCCAGACCTCCCCTTCCTCACCGACCGTGACCTAGAGCGTCTGAAGCCAGGGATCTGAGAAGCGTATCCGACTACCACCGATGGCTCTGCAAACATACATCGGCCCAACGAGCGTGATCGCTCGACGAGTTCGAGAAGGCGGCTATCGCCGAGGCCAACTGTTCATGAGTTTGCCGCCCGTGCAGCGGCACCCTGAGAGCGCCGGCAGCGTTCTGCAGGACGGGGAAGGCGTTGCAGGGCCCCCGCGAGCCACGAGGGACCGCGTTCGGCGCGCGGCAGCCTGGTTGGCCTCGGTGGCCGCGGACAACGCCGAAGGCGCCGTATATGGAGTGTTATTGATCGGCGTGCTGCTTGCGACCGAGGACGCAGGCCACGAGACGTATGGAGAGACGATCGGCGCGGTGTCGGTGGTGGTCGTCCTCTACTGGGTGACCAGGCTCTACACGCATCTTCTGGGTGTCCGCTTGCGCACCAAACAGCCGCTTGGCCCTGCCTTGATCTGGCGAAGCGCCGTACACGAGCTGCCCGTGATCGAGGGTGCGGTGACCCAGATGATCGTGCTCCTCGTGACATGGGCGACGGGGGTCTCGTTGACCACTGGCGTCAAGGCTACGATCGCCGCGACCGTGATCAGCATGGTCGTCCTCGAGATCGCGGCCGGATGGCGCACGGAGTCGCGACGCGCCGCCATCTGGCTCCGGGTGGCCTTGGGCGTTGTCATGGGCCTCGCCGTGGTGGCCGTGAAGGTGGTGCTGCATGCTTGAGGCTGTGCCGTGAGTCTTCTGAGCGAGATTCTCGCCCGGCGTTGGCATCTGCCCCGCGCCCAGACGCGCGCCGTCGTCCGCGAGCGTGACCTCCGGGTCGAGATGGATGACGGTGCTGTGCTGCTGGCGGACCGCTGGGTCGCAAAGGACGCGCGCACGCAGCCCAAGCCCACCGTGCTAGTCCGGTCTTGCTACGGCCGGCGTCAGGTTTTTGGGCTGGTCCATGGACGGCTTCTGGCAGAGCGCGGGCTGCAGGTGGTGATTCAGAGCGTGCGCGGCACGTTCGGCTCGGAGGGTACGTTCAACCCCTTCGACGAACGCGCCGATGGCCTGGCGACCGTGCGGTGGCTTCATCACCAGCCATGGCACGCGGGTCCGATCGGCATGACGGGCTCGAGCTACCTGGGGCTTGTTCAGTGGGCGATCGCCGCCGACGCCGCGGATGAACTTGGGGCGATGTCGATCCACGGCAGCGCCTCGCAGTTCCACGGGCAGAGCTATCCGGGCGGGAGCATGTCGCTTGAAACCTCTGCGCAGTGGCTGGTGATGATCGCCCTACAGGAGCGGGGGCTGGCGCCGTTGCCGATGGCCTTCGGGCTTCGTCGGCTGCGCTCGCTGCTGTCCCAGCCATTCCTTGGCGATCTCGACCGCCGCGCGACCGGCGGGGAGGTGGCCTGGTTCCGAGACGCCCTTTCAAGTCGGGAGCGCGGGGACGACTTCTGGGTGAAGCGCGATTTCTCCGATGGAGTTGGGAAGGTCAGTACCCCGGCGCAGATGATCACGGGCTGGTATGACTCGTTCACGCCTTGGCAGCTTGAGGACTTCATTGCCCTGCAGGACGCCGATCGGCCACGACAGCTGGTCATCGGGCCATGGACGCACACCGAGGAGGATCTCACCGGCGCCGGTGTACGCGATGGCGTTGCCTGGCTTCGTGGGCATCTGCTGGGGGACAGGCGGCTCATAGACCCGGCTCCGGTACGCCTGTTCATGACCGGCGAGCGCGCTCGCTGGCGCGCGTTCGAGCGCTGGCCGCCTGTCGAGAGCGCCGAGCGCCGGTTGTGGATTGCGGGAGCCAGTCGCCTTGCGTGGGAGCCATCGACCCCCGCCATGGCCGGCAGCAGCAGCTACCGCTACGACCCGGCCGACCCGACGCCCTCGCTTGGCGGGCCGGTGATGTTGACGCAGAAGCCGGTCCAAGACAACCGAACGCTCGAGGCCCGCCCCGACGTGGTCACGTTCACGACCGCGCGGCTCACAGAACCCCTGGAGGCGATCGGCCCCGTGCGCGTGGAACTGTGGGTACGCGCGAGCGAGCCGTACTTCGATCTGTTCGCCCGCCTTTGCGATGTCGACCGGCGGGGTGCCTCGTGGAATGTGTGCGATGGCCTGGCGAACGTCGCCCCGGGCCACTTCGAACGATCCGATGGGGCCGTGCGAGTGCAGTTCGACCTATGGCCGATGGCGCACCGTTTCGCTGCTGGGAATTGCATCCGACTGCAGGTGTCTTCAGGCGCGCATCCCCGCTATGTGCGAAACCCGGGGACCGGGGAGGACCCGCTCACGGCCCGGGAGCTGCGGGCGGTCGATATCGAGCTGCTCTACAGCCCTGAGCGCGCTTCGTCGGTGGTGCTGCCGGTCTTCTCGCTCGGCTGACCTGCGTCTGGATCGTCCCCCATCGATCCGCCTCGCCGCCACCGGTGGCCCAGGTCGCCCAGGTTGCCGATCAAGAGCGCGGCAGCCGCGGTGCCGAACATTGCCGACAGGGCGACCGCCCAGTACCTCCTGCCGAGCTCGACGATCGCCACACAAATCGCGGCCGTCGCTACCAGCAGCGCGAAGCTGGCCACGAACGAAAGCAGACGGCGACGCGCGAACGCCTCGACGCCCGTGAACAGCACGGCGTCCGCCGCAAGCGTCGCGCCCCACCAAAGCGGGCTTGTCAGCAGAATCACCGGTACCGACGCCAGCAGCAGCGGGGTGCTGAGCGCCGCCCACACCCGCAGAAACCGAGTGCGCCGCTCCTGAGCTTCGGTTCGTGGCGAATGCGGGCTGCTCAGGTGCGCCTGCGGACCGGGCGCCGCGGCGGGCCGACGGAGCGCGTCGCGATGAGCGCGCAGCTCCTCGCCGACGGCGGCGCGGTCGGCGACCGAGCGGCGCAGGTCCGCCTCGAGCCGCGTCAACTCGGCGCGCCGAGACGCGACGAGCGGCCGGGCGAAGTCATGGGTCTCGAGCGAGCGGACCTCGGCCGCGACGCGTCGCACGACCATACGCTCCTTGGCGAGCTGCTCATCGGCGTGAGCGAGCCTCTCCTCGAGCACGGCGATGCTCGTACGGAGCAGCTCGGTCGCCTCGTCGTCGCGGGGCGGGACCTTGAGCAGCCCCGCCCACCCCAGCGGGTCTGCCCACGCATCACGGACCGTCCCGTCCCGTTCGTAGCGTGGCCCCGCGGGTGCGCGCTCGCCGCCGAAGTAATCCTCGGTGTCGAGCCCCCACAGCCCGCGGTAGTCACGCACCCACGCCGTGTCGTCGTCGATCACCCTCGCCGTCCACTGCTGGCTCTGTCCTGGCCCCACGGTCCTGCCGTCGCCCCGCGCGTAGTCGATGTACGGAATCCCGAGGCCGAGCCCCGGACGAGTCTGGTCGCGCCACGGCGCCAGGAACCGCTGGATGCCGCGGGCGACCGCCAGCACTCTTCGAAGCTGCGGCGGGTCGACGGACACGACGTAGTCGCCCGCCACGAACGCCCCGGAATGTGACCCCGCGCCCGGGAACAGCAGTGGATGGTTGCCGCGCCGCTTCAGTTCGGGATCGTCCCACCGGCGCCTGAGCTCGTCGCCAGCGTGGTCGTGGGACGAGAAAGCGACCCATGCGGGTTCTGGCGGCGCTCCCGGCTGCTCGGCCAGGTACACGGTCGCCATCTCCCAATCGGCTTCGTGGTCGTTGACTCCGCTGAACGTCGAGCGCCAGTCGTTCATGGCGTAGAAGTACCAGTACTGCAGGCAGAGGTAGCCCCCGGTGCGCACCACCCGGCCGTAGTACGTCATGCGGTCGGATTCCAAGCGTTCGCGGTAGGCAATCTCGGCCGCCGCCGCCAACCCTCTGGACACTGTCCCGCGCAGAAGCAGGGATGCCCGGAAGCCGGCTTCGATCAGTCGACCGAACATGCCGGTCGTCGTGAAGCGCCCGCCGGCCACCAGCCGCTCCCGAGGAGCTCGCCGCCAGCGCCGATAAGCCGCGCGCGGCAAAGGCGCTTCGACGAACCGCAGCGACAACGGCCGGTCCAGGCAAGCGTTCGCCTCCTCACAGAGACGTTCGAGGGTCAGGTCTCCGGCGGCCACGATGCAGCGGCTCTTGCCGTCTGGGTCCCGCCGCCACAAGCTGCACTCGGCAACGTAGGGTCCAACCGCAGTGGGGAAGAACAGCTCGCCCCTGGCAAAGCAAACGATCGGCTCATAGGCGCGGAGCAGACTCAGATCTCGTTCAGCAAGCGGCCCTTCGGCCGTCTCAGGTCCCGCGCGGGCTGCGCGCGTCCCAGTCATCGGGGGCCGACTTGCCTCACGATGGTGGAGATCGTAGCCCCAGGGGATTGCTTCCGATAGGGATTTGGGTGCGCGCTACCGCGGCGCGGCGTCCGTCTCTTGCTTGATGCACTAGAGCGGTGAGGCGGGGATCAGCTGCACTTCGAACTGGTGGCGTTGTCGAAGCCGCTGACTGAGCTTGCCACGTTTGATGCGTCCTTAGTGACCGTTGCGATCTGGCTGGCCGAGGGATTTGCCGACAGGGACGTGACAGAGCTCGAGAACGCATCGACCGAGGACTTGATGGCGCTGGTCTGGCTCGGGAAGTCACCCTTGGCCTGGCTCACTAGCGTGTTGGCGTCGGCCTGGATCTTCTTGAGCTGCGACTGCAAGCCGCTGACCCCACTGCTCGGGTTCAAGCTGGTCAGCTCCTTAATCGAGTTCTCGAGGTTGGTTCGAGCCGAGCAGTAGGCGGGCTTGCTGCTACCGCAAGCAGCAAGCGCAACGAGTCCGACCACCGCGATAGAGGCGCTCCACGCCCTCCACCTAGCGGCGCTACGACAGGCTTGTTTCGAGCCAGTGCTCACAAGGCGCTCTATCCGACGGCCTCGAAGTCGTAGCGCGAGGCCACGCGCTGCATCGTCTCCGGTGTCAGCGGGCCCTCCTGTGCAGCCGCCGCGAGGTCCCGCATGTAGTTCTCGAAGCCAGAGGGAGTGTTGAAGTTCAGGAACCTGACCGGGCCGTCGCTGCGGTTGCTGAATGTGTGAACGACGCCCGGCGGAGCACAGACGAACGTACCCGGCCCGCACTCGTGCAGCTGATCTCCGGACCGCACCGTGAGGGTCCCCTCAAGCACATAGAACATGTCGTGCAGCTGCTTATGACGGTGCGGGACCGGACCGGCGAATCCGGGCGGGATCGTGGTCTCGGACATGAACAACGTCCCGCCGGTCTCATCGCCGGTGGCCTTGATCACGAGCTCGGTGCCCGGCCCGCCTGCGAGCCGCTCTCCCTCGCCCGGACGATGTAGGACGGCGTCGCTCACCGGTCGGGAGCTTTGCAGATCCAGCGCCAATAAGCTGGCCCTCAGTGAACGCTCTCTCCCGCGGGTTCGCGTCTGACAACGCGGCCGGAATTCACCCCGCCGTGCTCGATGCGATCGCGGCGGCCAACACGGGCCACGCGTTCGGTTATGGCCAAGACGAATGGACCCGACGAGTCGAGCACCGCTTCCGCCAACTCTTCGGAGAAGACGCGCGCGCTTACCTGGTTTGGGGCGGGACCGCGGCTAACGTGCTCTCGCTCCGGGCCAGCTGTCGGCCGTGGGAGGCTGCGATCTGCTCCGCCACCGCGCACATGAACATGGACGAGGCGGGGGCGCCGGAGGCGATCGCGGGGGTCAAGCTCCTCGCCGTCGCCGGACCGCACGGCAAGCTGACTCCTGAGCTCGTCGAGCAGGCAATCACCGGAGTAGGCGACGAGCACGCGGTGCAACCTCGTGTGGTCTCGATTTCCCAGAGCACGGAGCTAGGCACCGTGTACGCGCTCGAGGAGATTCGGGAGCTTGCGGAGCTCGCTCACGATTGCGGGCTTCTGCTTCACGTGGATGGCGCCCGCCTGTCGAACGCGGCCGCAGCGCTCGGGGGGTCGCTGCGGGCCGTGAGCACCGATGTGGGGGTGGACCTGCTCTCGTTTGGGGGGACCAAGAACGGCCTGCTCGGCGCGGAGTCCGTGGTGCTGCTCTCAGATCAGGTGGGTGGAGGCTTCCAGTATCTGCGCAAGCAGTCGCTGCACCTGGCCTCGAAGATGCGGTTCCTGGCGGCCCAGTTCGAGGCCCTGCTGCGCGACGAGTTGTGGCTGGAGCTCGCCTCTTCGGCCAACAAGATGGCGGCCAGGCTGGCGGACGCGGTCCGAGGCCTTCCGGGCGTCACGATCACCCACCCGGTGGAGTCAAACGCGGTGTTCGCGAGGCTGCCGGAGGAAGCGATCGCGCCGTTGCTCGAGCGGTTCCAGTTCTACGTCTGGGACGAGCGCACGGCGGAGGTGCGCTGGATGTGCTCTTGGGACACGAGCGAGGACGACGTGGCCGCCCTCGCCCAGGCTGTCCGCGAGCTGGTCGGCGGCTAGTAGTGCGTCGGGTGGCGGGCCACGAACCCCGCCGTCGACACCATGTGGTTACTCCAGCGGCTGCCGGTCTCCGCCTGGGCCACCGTGTCGAACCGTCGTCCTTGGATCGTCATGAAGGCATGTCCGGAGTTGGCGTACACGGTCACGTACCGTCCAGCACCAGGCTGTCCGTAGCTCTCGAGCTCGGTCGAGTCCTCGGGAGCGCTCAGGAGCCCGGCGGCGTGTAGGACGTAGGACACGGAGCCTGAGCAGTCGTAGCCCCGGGAGTTGAACGATGCGTGCCCGCCGCCGTAGATGTACGGGGTCCTCGCGATCCGATTTCCGGCCGCGATCATCCTCTGGATCCCGGTCTGCACGCTGCCGGCCGGAGCGGACTGGGTCGAGCTCGGGGTGGTGGTCTCCGTCCCGGGAGTCGTGACTTGGGTAGAAACGACGTGGTGGGTTTGCACAGAGCCCACGGGGACGCCGCCGGTGACCTGGACCGCGCTGCCCGGGGGCGCCGCGCGTTCTTCCGTCACCACCGGGGCTGCAGTTGCCGGAACGCTGGTGGCCTCCGCGATCTCTGGATGCAGCGTCGGTCCCGGACCGAGACCCATTGCGTTGCGGGTGGCATCGTCGACGACGCCGTTGGCCTGGAGGCCATGTGTGGCCTGGAACTGGGCGACGGCCTGCTCGGTGAGGGCACCAAATGAGCCGTCTACGGGGTCGACGCCCAGCCGCTGCTGCACCTGGCGGACGGCGGCGACAAGTGGCGAGAAGTTGGTCGTGTGGTCGCTGACGAGCTTGACATGAGTCTGTGCGCTTTTCCCCGAGACGCTGGCCAGGCTCACGCCTCCGGAGGAGTCCCCGGCGGTGGCAGACGATTCGTGGGCGGCGTGCGAGACGGCCTTGCCGGGCGCAGCGCGTGTCCCGTGGCGGTGGGTGGATACCTGCGTGCCCGCGCGCTCGGCCGAACCACTCCAGCTTCCGCCTACGGCGGCCTCGGTCCGCGCCTGTGTGTGCGCGGCGGTGGCGTACGCCACCCGCTCCTTCTTGGCGGCTCGGCCGCCACCAAGCAGGCTTGGGAGGGTGGAGCCGGCGACCAGGGCGAGGGCCGAGATCCCGCCGATCGCGACGCTCGGCCGCGGCATCGCCGGGCGCTGGGCGGCTCTGCGGCGCAGCTCCGAGTAGTGAGCGGAGCGGTCTAGGACGTCGCCGAGCGTGAGATCACGCGCGGGCCTCAGCCGATACAGCTCGACCGACGACCGTCGCGGACGTCCGCGACGCTCCAGCGAGCGCTTCAAAGAGTCTTCCCAAACGTCGACACGACCAAGATCTCGCGCGGGGCTCACACGTTCTCCCTTCGTCCGGACTGGAAGCCTGCGGAGTTAGCTGACGGGCTCGCGCGGTGAACAGGGCACATCGCGCTACGCCACACGGGTGGCGTTTCGCCCCAAGCGATCCGGCCTTATCGCAGTGGGTCCCCCGCTCGCCGGCCACGGATGGCGCGGCGACTCGGCTTTATGTCGCGCGGCAGAGTAGCAGCAAGATCGGCGTCATGTTGCGCGGATGCAACAGATTGTGCAATCGCACAGTCTGCCTGCATTCGCGCAGGTTTCACGAAGTCGTGTTCGACGGCGAGCTGTGCGAGAAAGGGAGGTCGTGAGGAGCGCTAGCGTCCCGGGCGTGCTCCCCGACTGGCCAGCCGGAACCGTCGCGATCCTGGCGACGGCCGGACCGGCACCGCACGCGATCCCGGTTTCCACGGCGCTACGGGCGGGGCCGCGGACGATCCTGCTGGCGCTCGCCGCCGATCGCGGGTCGCTGGCCAGGCTGCGAGTAGATCCGTCGGTGGCTGTGGCGATCGTGGCCGCGGACGACGTGGCCCTGACCGCATACGGAAAGGCCGAGCCGCTTCAGGAGCCGATGCCGGACGGCGTGGTGGCAGTCAGGGTCGCGGTCGAGCGCATCCAGGACCATCGCCGACCGGCGTTTGTGATCGAAGCCGGTGTGCGCTGGCGCTGGACGGAGGCACGCGAGCAGGAGCGCGACTCGGAGGTCCGGACCGCGCTCGAGCTGATCGCCTCGGCCACGCGCGATGGCTGATCGTGCGAAGGCATTCGCCCCCGGCCGGGTCAACCTGATCGGAGAGCACACCGACTACAACCAGGGACTGGCGCTGCCGATCGCGATCGGCCAGGGGGTCGCGGTCACGGCAGCCGCCTGGGGGGAGCGGACGATTCGGGCTCGAGCCCTGGATCTCGGCGATGAGGACACCTTCGAGCTCGAATGGCCAATCCGCGTCCAGGGATGGCGGTCGTTCGTGCGCGGCGCGGTCGCCGAGCTCCGCCAGGCGGGAGTCTCTCTGCGTGGTGCCGCACTGGACATCCACGGAGACGTTCCGCGCGGGGCCGGACTCTCGTCCTCGGCCGCGTTCGAGGTCGCCCTCTGTCTGGCGTTGGTTGCGTTGACCGACGCGCAGCCACCGGACAAGCTCGAGTTGGCCCGGCTCTGCTCGCGCGTAGAGAACGAGTGGCTCGGCGCCCGGACCGGCCTGCTCGATCAGATTGCCTCGCTCTACGGACAGCGAGACCACGCCTTGCGGATCGACTTCCGTTCACTGGACATCCAACCGGTAAAGCTCGAGCTGGACAACTTCAAGCTCGTCGTCCTCGACTCGGGCGAGCCCCACAGCCACGCCCGGTCGGGGTACAACGATCGCCGGGCAGAATGCGCGCGGGCGTGCGAGGCCCTGGGCCTGTCCAGTCTCCGTGAGGCGACCCTTCAGATGGCCGACCTCCTGGAGCCGCCGCTCGCCGATCGCGTCCGCCACGTGGTGAGCGAGAACGGACGCGTCGAGGACAGCGTCGATGCGTTATCCCGCGGCGACCTCCCCAAGTTCGGCCAGCTGCTGAACGCCTCCCACGCCAGCCTCAGGGATCTGTTTGATGTCTCGACGTCGGCCGTCGAGGAGGCCGTCGAGCGGCTCCTCGAGGCGGGGGCGATCGGTGCCCGCCTGATCGGCGGCGGCTTCGGCGGCAGCGTCCTCGGCCTGCTGTCGCCCGGTGGTGAGCCGCCGGCCGGGGCGATAGAGGTCCGGGCGGGACAGGGCGCCCGGCTGCTCGAAGGGGCTGGTGACTAGGTGCCCATTCCGCCGAACACGGCGAACGGGTTGGAGGCCCCGCCCTCGTCGAGTACGGCCGCGAGCGTCCCTTCCGCCCTCACCACGCTCCCCTCGGGTGCCTCGGCCCGAATCCGCTGCGCGAGGGCGTCTGCGCTGTCCTCGTCGGCAGCGCCGACCACGACGTACTTGAAGCGGTGGACGTTCGGCAGACCCTCCGCCCGGAGCTTCTGTGAGAGCGCAGCCGCGTCTGCCCGCGATGCGCACTCGACCCGAACCTCGAACTCCGGTTCTCCCCCGGCGATCGCCTGCCGCCGCTCGCCGGCGATGAGCTCGGCGTGTTCGGCGGCCCGCTGGGCGTCGTCCGCCGGCAGCGGCTTGTCGGGATCCTGCCACGCCTCGGCCGTCGGGTGCCAGTGGCGCAATTCCAGGTCCACCTCCCAGTTTTGCTCCTCCGCGAACCTCCGTGCCACCTCTCGGGCCTGTTCCGCCTGTTCGCGCTGGCCCGCGTAGAAGAAGATCGTCGAGCCCTCGTTCGAGACGACAACGCGATCGTGGAACGCTGTCTCGAGCTGGTGCTCGAGGTGGGTGGCGTCGATGTGCTGGAGCAGCGTGCGGACGCGGCCGTGTTCGTGAACTTCGATCCGCAGCCGCCAGTCATCGCTCATGGCCGTCAATCTAGTCACAATCCGCCTCCGATGAGCAACGACGGGTGGCGTGCGGCAGAGGAGAAGATGCGGGCCCACGGGCAGCACGAAGAGGCGATCCGGGCGTTTCGCTCCGCCTACGAGCGCCTCGCGGGTGGAGAGTCGGCGTACCTCCCCAGTGCCGAGCTCGAGCCGGCTTCAGACGTGGGGTCACTGGAAGAGCTTCCCGACGCCGATCCGGCCACGGCGCTGGCCGATGTCGTGATCGTCAAGCTCAACGGGGGCCTCGCCACCACGATGGGGCTGCGCGCTCCGAAGTCGTTGGTGGAGGCGCGCGAGGGGCACTCGTTCCTCGACATCATCGCCCGGCAGATACGAGCGCTGCGAAACCGCCACGGCGTCCGCCTGCCGCTGGTGTTGATGGACAGCGAAGCGACCCGCGAGGAGACCCTCGCCGCCCTGCCGGCCGACGCCTGCGGAGAGCTCGAGCCGGACTTCATGCAGAGCGTCGTGCCCAAGCTCGACGCCGAGAGTCTGGAGCCGATCAGCTGGCCCTCGGACCCGGCGCTCGAATGGGCACCGCCCGGCCATGGTGACGTATATGGAGCGCTGAGGCGCTCGGGGATGCTCCAAACGCTCACCGAGCGAGGCTTCCGGTACGCGATGATCTCGAACGCCGACAACCTGGGGGCGACGGTCGACGCGCGGATCGCCTCGTTCGCAGCCAACGAGCGCATTCCGTTCCTGCTGGAAGTCGTCGTGGGCACCGAGGCCGACCGCAAGGGGGGCCACATCGCCCGCCGCCGGGCGGACGGTCAGCTCGTGCTGCGCGAGACCGCGCAGACCTCCCCCGAGGATGAGGAGTCGTTTCGCGACTATCGCCGCTGGCGCTACTACAACACCAACACGCTGTGGATCGACCTGCAGGCTCTTGAGCTCGAGCTCTCGAAGCGCGACGGAGTCCTCGATCTTCCGCTGATCGTCAACCGCAAGACGGTGGATCCCCGCGACCAGGATTCATCGCCGGTCCTCCAGCTCGAGTCCGCCATGGGGGCGGCGATCGGAAGCTTCTCCGGAGCAAGGGTGCTGTGCGTCCCCAGGACGCGGTTTGCGCCCGTGAAGACAACCGATGACCTGCTGGTGCTCCGCTCGGATGTCTACCGGCTGACGGCTGAGTGCGCAGTCGAGCCTCTGCGCGACACGCTGCCGTTCGTCGAGCTCGATTCCCGCTACTACAAGTTGCTCGACGAGTTCGAGGCCCACTTCCCCGCCGGGCCGCCGTCCTTGATCGAGGCCGACCGGCTGGTGGTCGAAGGCGACATCACCTTCGGCTCGAGCGTGGCCGTCAAGGGATCCGTCGAGCTCTCTGCGGAGGAACCGAAGCGAATCCCCGACGGAAGTGTTCTGAGCGGTGATCGATGACCCATCGGCCGAGCGAAACCGACGTCAGGCTGACGAGGCGGACCGCACTGGGGGCGCTCGCAGGAGCCGGTGCCGCGACGCTGCTGCGTCCGGCAGGAGGGATCGCCGCCTTGACGCGCCGCGGGGCACCGTCATCTGTGTTCAGCCTAAGCGTCGGGTCGGTGAATGGGTCATCACCTCCGATCGCGGCTCCTCGGGAGTTTTCGCTCGTCGGCGTTCAGTGGAGCTCCCCGCGCCACGTTCTGATCGAGCTGCGGGTGCGCCGCCGCGACGGGCCGTGGAGCCCGTGGGCGGTGGCTTCAACCCTCGGCCACGGGCCAGATGAATCGCGCCCGGGCGAACCGCTGATAGGCGAGGGCATCTGGACCGGCCCCGCGGAGTACGTCGAGCTTCGAAGCTCGCGGCCGCTACAGGGGGTCCGGCTGCATTTCGTCGCGTCCGAACCGGCGACCACGTTCGGGGGCCGGGCCGCGGCGGCCTCGCAGACCCTCGCGCAGCCGATCCTTCATGCCGGTCCCGGACAGCCCC
This sequence comes from uncultured Actinomycetes bacterium, assembly GCA_963757075.1. Lineage (GTDB taxonomy): Bacteria > Actinomycetota > Thermoleophilia > Solirubrobacterales > Solirubrobacteraceae > Palsa-465. Next base: position 507,775 of record CAVWQN010000003.1, on the reverse strand, counting down.
CGATCATCGCCAGGCAGGCATGGGCTCAGGGCAAGGCTCCGCCGGCCGTGGAGCCGTCGTACGGCACGATCAAGCTCGCGTTCGTGCACCACACCGACAACCCGAATGGCTACTCCGCCTCCGAGGTCCCGTCGATGCTGTACGCGATCTACCAGTTCCACCGCTACACGCGCGGCTGGGACGACATCGGCTACAACTTCGTCATCGACCTGTTCGGTCGAATCTGGGAGGCGCGCCTGGGCGGGATCGACCAGGCGGTGGTCGGCGCTCAAGCCGGGGGGTACAACAAGGTCTCGACCGGGGTGGCGGTTCTGGGCACGTTCGACAGCGTGCTGCCCAGCTCGGGGGCCCTCGGCGCGCTGGAGCGGCTGCTCGCCTGGAAGCTTTCGCTGCATGGGGTGCCGACGTCCGGGCGCGTGACGGTCGAGGTGAATCCGGCCGACGCGTTCTACACCCCGTTCAAACCCGGCGCACACGTGTCGCTTCCGCGAGTGGCCGGGACATCGCGATGGCGACTCGACGGGATGTCCGGGCGATGCCCTCTACGGCTATCTGCCCACGCTGCGCCCGCACGTACAGGCGCTGGCCAGGACCCCGCTGAGGCTTTCGCTGTGGACCTCAGCGGCCAAGGTGCACAGGGGGACGCCGGTCCTCGTCTATGGCACCCTGAAGCGGCTCAGCGGAGCGCCGGTCTCGGGCGCGACGATCGAGTTGCAGCAGATCACGGCCGGTGGGGGAGAGACGACGGTCCAGCGTCTGACGACCAACTCCGGCGGCGGCTTCAGCGCGACGTTGACCCCTCAGCGGACCGTCCGTGTGCGGGTCCTGCATCGCGCGGCGCCGGCCGCCGTGTCAGATTCAGCGCTGCTGGTCGTTCGCTAGGTGTAGTTCCTGACTACGTTGTTCCTCCGATGAGGTAGCCATCCGGTGCTCCTTGGAGGCTGACAGGTGCTGGCCGCCCCGTGGGATACTCGCGCCATGCCGTTCGACCGCGAGCTGGCGCCGACCTACTACGTGCCGGCCCCGGCCCGCTACGACTCCATGCACTATCGGCGCTGCGGGCGCGGCGGCCTGAGCCTGCCCGCCATCTCTCTGGGTTTGTGGCAGAACTTCGGCGACGAGAACCCAATCCAGTCCAGCCGGGCGACCCTGCGCCGGGCGTTCGATCTGGGAATCACCCATTTCGATCTGGCCAACAACTACGGGCCGCCTTACGGGAGCGCCGAGATCAACTTCGGGCGCATCGTGTCGGAGGACTTCCGGCCATACCGCGATGAGCTGGTCATCTCGACCAAAGCCGGCTACGACATGTGGCCCGGGCCGTACGGGGAGTGGGGCTCACGCAAGTACCTCCTTGCCAGCCTCGACCAAAGCCTCGAGCGGATGCGCCTGGAACACGTGGACATCTTCTACTCGCATCGGTTCGACCCTGAGACCCCGCTCGAGGAGACGATGGGCGCGCTCGACACCGCCGTCCGCCAGGGCAAGGCGCGGTATGTCGGGATCTCGTCATACGGTCCACGGAGGACCGAGGAGGCGGCCCGAATCCTGCGCGAGCTGGGCACGCCGCTTTTGATCCACCAGCCGTCGTACTCGATGTTCAATCGCTGGATCGAGGAGGAGCTGCTCGACGTGCTCGAGAACGAGGGGGTTGGGGCGATCGTGTTCTCTCCGCTAGCGCAGGGGCTGCTGACCGATAAGTACCTGGACGGAGTGCCGGACGATTCGCGAGTTAGTCGCGGCAATTACTTCTCTTCGGAGTTCCTGACCGAGGACAACGTCGGCCGGGCCCGTGCGCTCAACGAGATCGCCAGGCGGCGCGGCCAGAGCCTGGCTCAGCTCGCGATCGCCTGGGCACTACGCGACCCTCGCGTCACCTCGGCGCTGCTCGGAGCGAGCAGCGTTCGGCAGCTGGAGCAGAACGTGGCTGCGCTCGATCGGCTGACATTCGATCCTGCCGAGCTCGAGGAGATCGACCAGTACGCGGTCGACGGTGGAATCAATCTGTGGGCGGCGTCGAGCACCGCCTGAGGCGCTGAGCCGACCTTCCCTGAGCATCGCGGCGCGCGAGCGCCGGCCCTAGGGCGACGTGATGACCTGTCCGCCGTTGTTGACGTAGGCCTGCTGAGGGGCCTTCGCGATCGTGATGGTGAACGAGCCCTGCGGCGCCACGCCCGAGGCGCTCACCGCCTTTGCGTTGCCATTCAGGCCCGCCGCGATCCGCCAGTGGACCACGTACGTACCCGATTGGACGGCGGTCACGTGCCATCTGAACGAAACCGACTTGCCCGGTGCCAGTTGTCCCAGCGCCCAGGTGTTTGCGTACGCGGTGGCCGCTCCGCCCGGGCCGCCTATGCAGGTGCTGTAGTTAGGCCCCGTATAGGTCTCCGGGTCGGCATTGGGCGGACAGTTTGTGTTGGTCAGGTCGGGGGCCTGGTCGACGATCCACACCGGCCTGGCCTGATTGGCCAGCCCCGGCATGTTCAGCAGCCGCTGGAACGCGGGCGCCTTGCCGTCGGTGATTGTCGTCGCCACATCGGGAATCGTCTTCGTGCCCGTGTTGGTGACGGTTATCACCAATATCGAGTGCTGGGAGAGGCGCTGGCTGGTGATCCAGTTGGCACTGGCAGAGACCTGGAAGTTGCCGGTCGGCTCGTTCGCGTCCTGGCGGGCTCCCGACCCGCACGCGCTCACGGCGATCCCGGTCGCGAGAGCGGCGATCATCCCGCAGCTCCTCAGTCTCCACCCGCTCACGGCGTCGCCAACATACCACGCACGCTCGCGTCTCATGCCGGTTCGGACCGCGGCTGGCGGCGTTGCCGGGCGACCGTTCGGGGCGCACCTCGACGACGGTTCCTACTGGCCTTTGGTGCATCGGTGGCGTAGGCTTAGCCCCCTGCCGCCCCATAGGCGGCGGCGCGACCCCACGGGAGGAAAGAGCAGACGTGATCCGAGCTGTCGCTGACCGGGCGTTCCTGCCGACCAAGAGCCTGCTCGAAGAGGTCGGGAACATGGTGATCCTGACCGGCAGGACGCTGATCTCAGCCGTACGTCCGCCGTACTCCTACGGGGGCGAGTTCGCCGACCAGTTCATGTTCGTGCTGAAGCTGTGCTGGTTCCCGCTGCTGATCTCGACGGTCGCGTTCGGCTACGCGGCGCCGGGGCTACTGGCATCCGACTTTCTCACGCTGTTCGGCGCGCTCGACCGGCTCGGCGGCTTCTTCGTGCTCGCATCGATCCGCGAGTTCGCGCCCTTCATCGACGCGGTCGTGCTGGCGGGCGTCGCCGGCACGGCGATTACCGCCGACCTCGGCGCACGGAAGATCCGCGAAGAGCTCGACGCGCTCCAGGTGCTGGGCGTCGATCCCGTCAAGAGCCTAGTCGTTCCGCGCTTCCTCTCGCTGATGCTCGTCACCGCCCTGTTCGACATCTACGCGCTCTTGTTCGGGATCTTCGGCGGCATCCTCGCGACGCTGATCAACCACGCGCCGATCGCGCCGTTCTTCATCACGCTGTTCAACAACGCGGACACCATCAACCTCTGGGGGTCGGTTGTGAAGACAGGGCTGTTCGGGGCGATCATCGCGATCGTCTGCTGCTACAAGGGCATGACCGCCTCCGGTGGAGCGGAGGGCGTCGGTCGCGCAGTCAACCAGGCGGTGGTGATCGCGTTGCTGGGGGTCTTCGCGTTCAACTACGCGTTCACTCAGACGCTCCTGGCGACCCATCCCACGATCACGACGATCCCGAGGTGATGGAAAGCCTGCTCGCAACTCCGCGCTCCTGGGTCGAGGCCTTCGGAGACATAGTCAAGTTCTGCTCGAAGGTCGTCGGCCAGGTCATTGGCCTGCGGGTGTTCAGGTTCTTCGGCGAGGCTCTCCGGCAGGCGGGGATCCTGATCGTCGGCTCGACGCTCGTGATCTTCGGGTTGGTGTTCGTCGCCGGGCTCACGTGCGGGCTCGAGGGCGGCTACTTCACCAACACCCAGGGCACGGCCGCGTACGCCGGCGTGTTCGACGCCTGGTGTGACCTCCGGGCAATCACGCCCTTGACGTTCGGCTACATGCTGGCGGCCAAGGTGGGCACCGGGCTCGTCGCTGAGCTCGGCTCGATGCGGATCTCCGACGAGATCGACGCGCTCGAGGTGATGGGCATTCCGGGCATCACGTTCTTGGGCGCCACCCGCCTGCTCGCAGCGTGGATGGTGCTGCCGTTCATGTACCTGGCGTCGATCGGCGCCGGCTTCTTCGCCAGCTACCTGGTGTCGGTGCAAGAGCTCGGGTACGTGTCCGCTGGGGGGTTCTTCGTCATCTTCTGGGAGTTCCAGAACCCTCCCGACGTCTTATTCAGCGTGATCATGGCGATGGGCATGGCTACACTGATAATCCTGGTCGGCTGCTACTACGGCTGGACCGCCAGCGGCGGTCCGGTCGGCGTCGGCACCGCTACCGCGAAATCGATGGTCCTTAACCTTGTGGGCATACATCTCCTCGGCATGCTCGCCACCCAGATTTTCTGGGGGGCGAATCCCCGGGCACCAATCGGCGGGTGAGGAAACGGAGGGTTAATGCGGCGTTTCAGATTCGGAGCCACGAGGTCTAAGAACGACCAGCAGGTCCCTGAAGCATCCTCGGAGCCACAGCAGGGACCGGGACCCTCGGCGCCGTCTGCGAGCGGAGAGCCCTCGGGCGGCTGGCGGGGGGACGCCGGGAGCGATCAACCGACGGAGCAGCAGTCGACGGTGGCGGATCAACCAGCCCCGATCGAGTCCGGCGCCGAGCGCTGGATCCCGCGCGAACCGTCCGGCGGCCAGCAGGGCAGCCAGGAGCACGCTGCGGACGAACAGCGATCACAGCCCGATGGCGGGCAGATGCAGCCGAGTGCGTTGGCACAGACCGAGACCGGCGGCGCAACGTCCGGCAACCAAGCCGAAGAGTCGGGCGGTCAACCTGAGGGCGGCCGCGAGGCCGAGGGCGCCGGGTCGGAGGATGAGACTGAGCGTGGCAGGGCCGAGCCTGAAGGCGAGGCCGAGAGCGGGGAAGAGGCCGAATCCGAGGAGCAATCAGGGTCGCGGGTATCCGTTGTCGATGAGGAACAGTCGCGGCCCGTGCCGCCCCCGGGTGCCTCCGAAGAGGAATACAAGTGGCACACGTACACGCAGTATCCGTCAGGGCGTCCCGACGCCGTCGAGTTCATCGACATGTACAAGGCGTTTGGCCGCAACCACATCCTCCGGGGGCTGAACATGGGGCTGCCGGAGGGCATGGTGTCGATGATCCTGGGCCCGTCGGGCACCGGAAAGTCGGTGTGCATCAAGCACATGGTCGGACTCCTGTATCCCGATGACGGCGATGTGCTGGTACACGGCGAGTCGGTCCCCAACATGCCCGACGACGACCTGTTCGAGATGCGCAAGAAGTTCGGGCTGCTGTTCCAGGATGGAGCGTTGTTCGGGTCGATGAACATCTTCGACAACGTCGCCTTCCCGCTTCGTCAGCACACGGAGAAGAGCGAAGACGAGGTCGAAGACATCGTCACCCGGCGGCTGAACGAGGTCGGGCTGGGCTCCGACGGCGACAAGTTGCCGAACGAGCTCTCAGGCGGGATGCGCAAGCGAGCCGGGTTCGCACGGGCGCTGGTCTTGGAGCCGGACATCGTCCTGTTCGACGAGCCGGACTCTGGGCTCGACCCCGTCCGCACGGCGCTCTTGGGGGAACTGATTCTTGAGATCCATCGCGACATGATGGATGACGCCAAGGAGAAGCAGAAGGAGCACCTGCCGACCTTCTCCGTAGTCACGCACGACATCATGAGCGCCCGCCGCGTGGCCGACTACATCAACGTCCTGTGGAAGGGCAGGGTCGTCGAGGCCGGGCCGGCCGAGGACATGCTGAACTCCGACAACCCATTCATCCGGCAGTTCCTGTCAGGGGAGTCGCAGGGCCCTCTGACGATGGACTGAGGGCCTGGCGCAGGGCTTGACGGTGACCGCCTGCGAGGCGGGCACCCAGACCTCTCGTGCCGGCGGCGAGGAGTCCGCGGGCGAGGACGAGGGCTCATAGGCAGCTAACTCCAGCGGCACCTGTTCAAGCTCACATTCCGCCGGAGTCGGACCCGGTTGGTGAGGTCGAACAGGACTGTCCTGTCGGATCTCACATCCTGACCGGTTGCCGTCAGGTTTGTGAGGTCGAACAGGTCGCGACGGCGCCATCGCGGAGGCGCCGCCCCCGCCCGCGCTCCTCACGATCTCCCGGACATCCGCTCGTGGTAGTCGCAGCGGGCGACGGGATCGGCTTCCCCGCGATCCGCCCGACGCCCAGAAACCACGAAACCACATCACCCACCCGCGGGCTCGACGCGGCAGTAGGTTGCCCAGGCTGCCAAGCGCGGAGGCGGGGCGCCGCTCGGGGCGCACTCGCGCGAAGCGCAGGGGCGCTCCGAGTGGCGTACGCCGCAGCCCGCCCCGATAGCCTGACCGCAGCATGTCCATGAGGGAGAGGTTCGAGCGTGTCGCCGGGGCCGCTGCTCGCCGGCCCTTCCTGGCGTTGGGGATCGTGCTCGTACTGGCGCTCGGTGGCGGGGTGCTCGCGCTGAGGCTCAAGCCCTCGACCGGCATCAACACGTTCGTCTCCGGGTCGAGCTATCAAGCGACGGTCGACGACCAGCGGCACTTCGGCTCCGACGCCGTCGTGATCCTGATCCGCGAGCCGCTGATGAAGCTCGTGCTGAGCAAGGACCTTGGCACCCTGAGCTTCCTCGAGGCGTGCCTCGCCGGTCAGGTCGTCGTTCCGAACCAGCAGCTGGGCGCCTACACCCCCGCCCCGGCAGGCTCCTCCACTGCGTACGGCGGCAGGAGCAGTCCCTGCGGCCGGCTCATGGCTGCCAAGCCGGTGCAAGCCGTCTACGGGCCGGGGACATTCTTAAACCAAGCCGTCACGGCCGTGAACAAGACGGTGGTCTCGATCCAGCAAGGGGCGCAGCAGCAGATCCGCTCGGCGGCACAGGCGGCCTACCAGGTGGCGATCTCAGAGCACCGCACTCGCAAGCAGGCGCTCGCCGCGGCCAACGCAGCGGAAACCCTGGCCGCGCAGCAGCAGGCGACCCAGGCCGCGCAGCTGGCGCTCGACTCCGGGCTGACTCAGTTGCCGCGGATCGACGATCAGCAGTTCATCTCGAACGTCGTGTTCGATCCCACCCGCGGCTCCAACCAGCCGAAGGCGAGATTCTCGTACCTGTTCCCGACCAGTGACTCTGCGCTGATCCAGGTTCGCCTGAAGTCTTCGCTGTCACCCTCGCAGCAGGCCCAGGCCATCTCGTGGATCCGCCAGGCGGTGAGGATGCCGATCTTCGCGCTGGGCTTCGGCGGCACTTACACGGTCAGCGGCGCGCCGGTGGTGCTCAACGACCTGGCCTCCGAGATCACCGGCTCGATCGCCTGGCTGTTGCTGGCCGCTCTGCTGGTGATGGCCGCGACGCTGGTGCTCGTGTTCCGAAGCCGCCTGCGGTTGTTGCCGCTGGCGGTGGCACTCGCGGCGGCAGGGATCACGTTCGGCCTCATGTCGTTGGTGGGAGCTTCGCTTACCGTGGCCTCGATAGCCGTCCTTCCGATCCTGATCGGGCTGGCCGTCGACTACGCGGTCCAGTTCCAGTCTCGGGTCGAGGAGGCGCGACGTGCCGATGCCGGCACGGCCACGGAGGGAATCGCGCGGGCGGCGGGTCTGGGTGCGCCGGCCATCGCCAGCGCGGCGCTGGCGACGGGAACCGGGTTTCTGATCCTGCTCCTCTCTCCGGTCCCGATGGTCCAGGGCTTCGGCCTGCTGCTCGTCATCGGGATCGCCATCGCGCTCGTCGTCGCGTTGACGGCGGCCCCCGCTGCTCTATCTCTCGCGGACCGGGAGGGGGGCAGGATCCGCGCGTCGCTGAGGGGCGCTGGCGAAATGATCGAGGCGTCCGCGCGAGGCGCACGGGCAATCGTCGCCCGAGGCGGGGGCGCGATTCGCTTCGGGCGTACCTCGCGGAACGCACCGGTGCGCCCGAAGGGTGTGCCAACCCGCACTCGGGCGATTCTCAGCTACGTCACATCGCGCCCCGGAACGATCCTGGCAGTCGCCGGAGTCCTCGCCCTCGGCGGCTGGGTCGCGGATACCCAGACCTCCGTCCAGTCCGACGTCACCAAGCTCGTTCCCTCGAACATGCCCGCCCTCCGTGGCCTGCATACGCTCGAGCGGGTCACGGGCGTCTCTGGCGAGATCGACGTCACGGTCAAGGCAAACGACGTCACCCGCCTTCAGATCGTGACGTGGATGACCAACTATGAGCAAGGGCTCCTCGCCCACTACGGCTACCTGGAGACCAAGGGCTGCGCGCACGCCACCCTGTGCCCTGCGCTGTCGCTGCCGGACTTGTTCTCGAGCAGCACACAGGCCGCCGGAGGACGCGCGCAATCACAGGCGTCGGTCGACAGCCTGCTGGCCGCCGTCCCGCCGTACTTCAAACAGGCGGTGATCACACCGGACAAACGCGAGGCTACGCTGGCATTCGGCATCCGGCTGATGCCGCTGGCAAAGCAGCAGCGCGTGATCGACTACATGCGCTCGCAGCTGCATCCGCCTGCGGGTGTGTCGGCCCAGCTGGCCGGACTGCCCGTGCTTGCGGCCCAAGCGGACGCCTCCCTGTCCTCATCAGCCCGACGCCTGCTGACACTGGTGGCCGGACTGGTGGCCGTCGGGCTGGTGCTGCTGGCCGTGTTCCGCACGACGGAGCGGGCCCTCGTGCCGCTGGTGCCGATCGCCCTGGCGACCGGCTGGTCGGCGCTGATCCTGTTTGCGATCCGTATCCCGCTGAACCCGATGTCGGCCACCTTGGGGACGCTCGTCATCGCGATCTCGACCGAGTTCAGCGTCCTGCTGTCCGAGCGCTTTCGCCAGGAGCGGGCGGGCGGACGCCAACTGCTTGAGGCGCTGGAGCGGACCTACCGCTCGACGGGGGTTGCTGTCCTTACCTCGGGGATCACGGCGATAGCCGGGTTCGGCGTCCTGGTGCTCTCGAACATCACGATGCTCAGGGACTTCGGCTTGGTGACGTTGATCGATCTCTCTGTCTCGCTCGCAGGCGTGCTGCTGGTGCTGCCCGCGGCCCTTGCGTTGGCCGAGAGGGGCGACCTCCGCGAGCGACTCGCGCAGGCGGCGCGTCGTATCGGCGCGCGCGTACCTCGCCCGCGGCGCGCGCGCGTGGCGTGAGCGAAGGCGCGCCGCCCCACCGGCTTGATCCCGACCGGGCCGCCGCAGAAGCCGCAGGCCGAGTCGGCAAGCCGCCCGAGCCGGTGATCGACACCCGGCCGTACCGGCGAATCATCGGGGCGATCGGCCTCGGGCTCGCGATCGTGGCCTCGGCGCTGTTGTTCATCACCCGCGGGGGGGTCGGGTCCGTGGGAATCCCAGCCGGCCATCGCCTGCACTGGTTCGTCGCCCCGCTCGCCACCTCGACCCTGGTCGGCGACGCCAACCTCGCACCCCACTGCAACCCAGCCCAGCCCGACTCCAGGGCGCTCAACGTCTGCCCCTGGCTAGCCAACCGGGCGCCCGCTGGTGATCGGGTTCTTCATCCCCAGCTCGGGAGATTGCACCCGCCAGATCAACACGATCCAGACGGTGTCCAGGCAATTTCGCCCCGGCTCGGTGCAATTCGCAGCGGTCGCCGTGCGCACGGGGCACAGCCAGTCGGCGACGCTCGTTCGCCAGCACCACTGGACGATTCCCGTGGCCTACGACCGCGACGGGGCGGTCGGCACCATCTACGGAGTCCAGGCCTGCCCCCTGCTGGAGCTGGCGTATCGTGGTGGGCTCGTGAAATACCGGCTCGTCGGTGACCAATGGCAAGCCCCAAACATGCTGGCGACCAAGGTGCGAGCGCTGCTGGGGCACTGATGCGGGAAGAAGTCGAACTCGCCGCAGCGGCCGGATTCATCGCCCCAGAGCTCGCGGCGGAGTTCCCTGGTCTCCGCCTCGACTGGGTGACCGTAACGCCCCGCGCGCGCCGGAGCCCGCGCGAGATCAAGTCGCGGCTGAGGGACCTTTCGAGCCGGTGGCGCGGGACCAATGTTGTGGCCATGCGCACGCAGCCGATCCCCCATGCCTACCGGACGTTCTTTCGACAAATCGGGCTCGACCCAGACGTGAACAGAATCCCCAGCGAGAGGGCTGGCCTCAATCGGCTGCTGCACGGTCACTTCCAGTCGCGTAACTTGATCGATGACGCCAGACTGATCGCGTTGGTCGAAACGGGAGTCCCGGTCTGGGCCCTCGACGCGGACCTCGTCGATCCCGCTGGGCTGGGAATCCGGCAGACCGTCGAGGGCGACCTCCTTGGCTCGGGCGAACAGGCCCATTTCCTTCCGCCCGGGCGACTGGCGGTGGCCGATCCGCGCTGCGTGCATGCCCTGCTGTTTGATCCCGGCGTCGCCCCCGGCCACAAGGCCGGCCCACATACCGAGCGCGTCGCGCTGTTCACGGTCGGCGTGGACGGCGTCCCGGCGATCCACATCGAGGAGGCCCTGTGGGTCTGCGTGGAAGCTCTGAACAGCGGGTAGCGCCCGAGCACAGGCGGTAAACCGACCCTCGCCGCCTTAAGCTGGTGCTAAGCTGCGACAGCCCACCAAAGGAGGGAGTCATGGAGCTTTTAGAGCAGGCCATCACCGCTCCAACGCCGGCGATTACCGAAGTAGATGAGCGTGCCGCGCGTCGCTCCCTGCGGACACAGATCGAGCGCCTCGAGCGCGACCTGTCGGAGGCGTTCGTGACCGCGTACCGGATGGGTGGTCTCGATCAGCCGCCAGATCATCGGGGCGAGCCGCGGCTGCTCGGGCTCGGCGAGCTCGAGCGCGTGCGCGACGAGCTGGCCGAGCGCCTGAGGGCGGCCCGGGTGACGATCGCCGAGCGTGCTGAGGCGCAGGCCGCAAACCGGGTGCTGCTCGAGCGGATGCTGCTCGAGCCCGGGAAGCACCGCTTTGCCCGGGTGGCCCGCACCGATATCGGCGAGCAGGGCTGTGGCGTCTGGCAGGTCCGGCCCCGCATGGGTCTGCTTGGCATGCTCATGGGGTGGTGGCAGATCAAGCTGTCCTCCGGCTGTCCGTTAGCCGGGGGCCGCGCTTCCGGCGCGGCCCGGTAGAGCTCTAACCTGATCGCCTATGCGTGCAGCGCTCCGAACCGGAGCGGCGGCCGTCTTGGTGCTGCTGATCATGTTTCTCGGCAGCCTCGTGCTCTGGATCGGGACACCGCTGTTGTGGCTCTGGATCGGCTCTCAAATACAGGGCGCGACGGATTCGCTCGGGGCGGCGATGGCAGCCGCGTTCCCGGGTGCCGTGGTCACCATTGGCGCGCTGGCCTCGATCCTGGCGAAGCTGAGCGACGTCTACCGCGGTAACCGACTAGCGAGAGGGCTGGACGACCCCGGACACGTCGTGCTGGAGGCCGTGCTGGTCATAAGCGCCGGCCTCACGCTGACCGCGTTCGTGGTCTGGTTTCTGTTTCTGTCGGGCGCGAGCCCGCTGCCGATCTGAGTCTCGATCTAATCGTTGGGCGCCGCGCATGCGCGGCGCCCCGGCCGGCGCATGCGCCGGCCGAGGGGTCGGCACATGTGCCGACCCCCAGGAGTCACTCAGGCACCGACCAGCTCCAGCTCCGGCGATGCATGAGCCGCCAGATAACTCAGCTCGCGCGACGGGGGGGTGCGCAGCTGGGCTGCGACCACCCGGCGTTGACGCTCGGTTAGCTCACCAACCGGTCGCGTCTCGGAGATGTGGAGCCCAGCGAGCAGCTTGTGGGCGCGGATACTGCCCCACCGCCGCTGGCTAGTCAGCAGTTCCCCTACTGGCCAGCTAGTTGCCTCCCACGGGAGGTCGAGGATGACCTCGGCCGCGGACACCCGTCCATCCGCGATCCGGCGCTTGAGCTCAGCGCGCTTCAGCCGCACAGCATTGGCCCGCTCGAGGGCTTGCAGCCGCTGCGGCCCCGTCGTCATCGTGGCGGTGAACGTCATTCGTCTCTCTCTCCCTGGTCGTGGTCCGAACGGGTGGACCGTTTGGCAATACATCACCGCCACGACACGATTAGCGTCGCGTCCCGACGGCTCTATCCTGCATCTCTGACTTCCGGCGTGTCGCTCGCGGCCCCCTGAGTCCGCCCCTCGACTCACCCCACCTCACCTGAGCCTCTGGCGACGTCCGGCCGACCACTTTTCCGACAGCGCAGAAGCTACGCCACGGGGCCGATCACAGCAACGTCACAAGTTCTCAAGGTTGTGCTTTTAGCGTGATTTTTTTTGCTCCGAGAACTTGTGCTTTAGTGGACAAGCTCGGGCCCGGCGGATCGGGTCGCGGCTGTCCTCACCCTGGTGGTGGGAGCGGACCGTGTTCGGCCTCGAAGGCGGCCTTCACGCTGCCGAAGATCTCGATCGCTGCCTCGAGCGTCGGACGGTCGTGGGTGGCCATCACACTCGTCCGCAGCAGCGCGCCGGACGGCGGGACGGCGGGATGGATCGCCGTGTTGACGAACACGCCGGCGTCGTAGAGGGCCTTCCACAGAAATGCGGCCTTCCAGTCGTCTCCGATCACGATCGGCACCACCGGCGTGACGACCGCCGTGGAGTCGTCGAGTCGTGTGGGCTTGACCACCCGGAAGCCGAGCTCGGTGAAGGCGCCGTGCAGATAGCGAGCGTTCTCGAGCACCCGGGCGAATAGCTCGCGGCCCTCGTCTGAGCGACAGATGCGGACCGCGGCCAGCGTGGCTCCTATCGCCGCCGGAACCGCAGAGGCCGTGAAGATGAACGGTCGGGAGGAAACCCGCAGGTACTCGATCACGTCCATCGGCCCGGCGATCACCCCCCCGCAGGAGGCAAGGGACTTGGAGAACGTGGCCATCCGTAGGTCTACGCGGTCTTCGACTCCGAACAGCTCGCAGGTGCCCGCCCCTCTGGTGCCGAGCACCCCGAGGGCGTGGGCCTCGTCGACCATCAGCCGGGCGCCGAACCGCGAGCACAGCTCCACGATCTCGGGCAGCGGCGCGACGTCGCCTTCCATCGAGAACACGCCGTCCACGACCACCAGAATCCCGCCGCCGTCGGCCGTGGCCTTCTCGAGCGTTCGCTCGAGGCGGTCGATCCGGTTGTGGCGAAACGCCCTGAGCTTGGCCCGGGAGAGGATGCAGCCGTCGAGGATCGAGGCGTGATCGCCGGAGTCGACGACGACCGTGTCGCCCGGCGCGAGGATTGTCCCCAGCGTGCCGATGTTCGCCTGATGGCCGGTCGTGAACACCAGCGCGGCCTCGGCTCCCAGCCACTCCGCCAGCTCCTGCTCGAGCTGGATGTGCATGTCGGTGGTGCCGTTCAGGAAGCGGGAGCCGGTGAGCCCGGTGCCATAGCGCTGTAGCGCCTCGAGCGCCCCTTGTTTGACACGGTCATCGCCGGTCAGCCCCAGGTAATTGTTGGATCCCAGCATGATCCGGGCTTTGCCCTCCATCTCGACGATCGGCAGCGTCGGCCCCTCCAGCACGTGGAAATAGGGGAGGGCATCCAGCTCACGAGCGAGCTTGAGCCGCTCCATGTCCTCGTGCTCGCGCGCTTTGGCGAAGACGTCGATCGTGGTCGGCATATGCCCGCCAATCGTAGGGGCTGGCGGGGCCCTTTGAAGATCGCGCCCGCCGCTGTCACCATGTCGGTCGTGTCCGAGGATCATCTCGACGCCGCGCTGCAACCGACCGACATCGTTGAGGAGGAGACGGTGGACGGCACGCCGGTCCTCGCCGACGTGCGCCCGATCGAGCCCGCGCCCCCGGCACCTCTCCCTGCGGTGCAGGCGGCGGCGGTCGCCGCAACCGGCTTCGTCGCCGGGGCGGCGACGATTGCGCTGGTCAGGCGGCGCGCCGCGCGCAAGGTCTCACAGTCCCACGGTCCGGGCTTTCGACGCGGCGGAGAACGCTTGCCCACCGTAGGCCCGGGCCGAACCTTCCTGGTCCATGTTCGGGTGATCGGCCGACCTGAGGAGTAATCGCGCAACCGGGCGCGCGGTCGGGCCCCGTCCAGGGGATGCCAACCGACGGCTAGAGAGCTACCGCACCGGAACCCGCAACCCTTCGAGCAGCCGGTGGACCGTCTGCCCCATCTCGATCCGGGCGGCGCGCGGGTCATCAGCCCGCGCGACGACCATCGCCGACTCGTCCAGCGCGCCCAGGAGGACGTGCGCGGCCGCCCGCGCGGGCTGCGGGGGTAGGCGCCCGGCGTCGATCGCCCGCTGCAGCGCGCCTTCCAGCAGACCCAGGCCATAGTCCGTGTCGATCGCGCGCCACACGTCCCAACCGAGCACCGCCGGGCCATCGACGAGCAGGATCCGCTGCACATCGGGCAGCGCGCAGGCGTCGAGAAACGCATCGATCCCCTCGACGAGCGCGTTCCAGGGATCGTCGTTGGCTCGTGCCACCTCCCTTACGCGTCCCGCCATCTCGGCGCTGATCTGAACCACGACCGCACGGAACAGCTCCTCCTTGCCGCTGCGGAAGTGGTGGTAGAGGGCACCGCGGGTGACGCCGGCTTGCTGCACGATCTCCTCGGTGCCGACGTTCGCGTAGCCGCGGCTGGCGAACAGCTCGCGGGCGGCGTCGATGAGCGCTGCGGTCGTCGCCTCGCGCTGAGCGGCTTTGGTGCGCGGGCGGACAGGATCCGTCTCGGTTGCGCGCCCGCCGCCGCCAGCCGGCGGGCGCCCCTCGCCGCCAGCCGTCGCGGGCCGCTCGCGGCTCGGCGTCCCCCGCCTCTCGCCAACCGACGTCCCCCGCCGCCCGCTACTTGACATGCGTGCAGCCTGTATGTGAAGATCCGTACACCCTGTACGTAACACTACCTCGCGAGGTTTGCGACATGCCGGACGTCGAGCTCACGCAAGGAACCGTTCACTACCGGGACGAAGGCTCAGGCCCGGCGGTGGTCTTAATCCACGGGTTGCTGGTCGATGGCACCGTGTGGGACCGGCTGGTGCCGGCGTTGTCCGGCGGGGTTCGCTGCATCGTCCCAGACCTGCCCCTCGGTGCGCACCGGACGGCGATGAAGGCCGACGCCGACCTGAGCCCTCCGGGGCTCGCTCGGCTCATCGCCGAGCTGCTCGAGCGGCTTGCGCTTCAGGACGTGACGCTCGTCGGCAACGACACCGGTGGGGGGCTCTGCCAGCTGGTCGTGGCCTCTCATCCCGACCGCCTCGGGCGCCTGGTGCTGACCAACTGCGACGCGTTCGAGAACTTTCCCCCGCCCGCCTTCCGCCTGGCTATCAAGGCCCTGGGCCACCTCCCCGGCGCGGCGGCCACCGTGGAGCGGCTAGGCCGGATTGCCTCGGTCCGCCGCCTCATCATGGCCCCGCTGACGGTCGAGCCGCTGCCGGACCACTATCCGAAGCGATGGATCGAGGCCCTCCGCGACCCCGGCGTGCGACGGGACGTCGTCCGCGTCTCGCGAGGAATCTCAGCGACCCACACGCTGGACGCCGCCACCAGGTTCGGTGCGTTCGACAAGCCGGTGTTGATCGCGTGGGGAGTCCGCGACCGCTTCTTTCCCCTGGCCGAGGGGGAGCGGCTGGCGGCGGCGTTCCCCCGCGGCGAGCTGGAGCGGATCGACAACGCTCGAACATTGGTCCAGATGGATGCGCCGGATCGGCTGGCCGAGTTGATCTTGGAGCGCGTGCCCGCCGCTGCCGGGTAGGAGCAGGCGTCGGTAGGGACCCGAGGTGCCGGCCGGGCGTCCGCCTCTGAAGCCGCCGCATGCCGTCGCGGCCGCGTGTCCTTGGGCGCAGCTGTAACCTCGCGCCGCCCCCCACCCGAGGAGGAACGATGGACTATCGAAACCTGGGTCGATCCGGTCTGCGGGTCTCTCGCCTCACGCTGGGCACGATGACGTTCGGTGGTCGGGGAAAGTTCAGGGACGTCGGCGACACCGACCTCGAAGGGGCGCGTCGGCAGATCGACATGGCGCTCGACGCCGGCATCAACCTGATCGACACGGCTGACGTCTACTCGGACGGCGCCGCGGAGGAAATCGTGGGCCAGGCGCTGAGTGGCCGTCGTGACAGCGTGCTGCTGGCCACCAAGGCCCGCTTCCCGATGGGCTCCGGTCCCAACGACGCCGGCCTCTCGAGGCACCATCTGATCGAAGCCTGCGAGGCCAGCCTCAGACGACTGCGGACGGAACACGTCGATCTCTACCAGGTCCACCAGTGGGACGGACAGACTCCCCTCGAGGAGACGCTGGCCGCGCTCGAGCACCTGGTGCAAACCGGCAAGGTGCGATACGTCGGTTGCTCGAACTTCGCCGGCTGGCAGGTCATGAAGGCGCTCGGCATCGCCCGGGCCACCGGGCTGCCGGCGTTCGTCAGCCACCAGGTCTACCTGTCGTTACAGGAGCGCTCGGCCGAGTACGAGATCGTTCCGTCCGCGCTGGATCAGGGGCTCGGGCTGGTGATCTGGAGCCCGCTGGCCGGCGGCCTCCTGACCGGGAAGTATCGACGGGATCAGGCTCCCCCGTCAGGCTCGCGACAGGCGAGCGACTGGGATGAGCCACCTGTCTACGACCAGGAGAAGCTCTATGACACGGTCGAGGTGCTGGTGGAGATAGCGGAAGGCCGGGGGGTATCGCCCGCCCGAGTCGCCCTGGCATGGCTGTTGCACCGTCCGGGGATCACCACCGTGATCGTCGGCGCTCGGACCGACGAGCAGCTCGCGGACAACCTCGCCGGAGCCGAGCTCGAGCTCTCTGACGAAGAGGTCGACCGGTTGGAGGAGGTCAGCCGCCCGCCGCTCATCTATCCCTTCTGGCACCAGCAGAAGACCGCCAGCGACCGGCTCTCGGAGGCCGATCTGTCGTTGATCGGTCCTCACTTGAGCCTCGCCGAGGTCGGGTCCCAGGCCTAGCGGCTGGCCGGAGCTCGCTCAGCGTCCGAAAACCTGGCGCTCCAGCCATTCGTTTCTGAACACGCCGGCCGGATCGAGCCGCTCGAGCAGGGCGGCGAAGTCACCGAAGCGCTCGTAGGATCGACCGACTCCCCTGGGGTCGCCGAGAAAGAGCTTGCCCCAGTGCGGTCGAGCTTCGAACGGCGCGAGCGCCTGCTCGACCTCCGCCAGTGCGCGCTCCACGGCCGCCTGCTCCGGCTGCCAGGTGAAGTGGATTCCGACCGTGTCCTGCCCGTACTGGGGACTCATCCAGAGCGTGTCGGCGGCCATCGTGCGGATCTCGCTGATCTGCGTCAACGGCTGGATCGTGGGCGACAGCCTGCGTACCGCGTCGATGGCAGGCACGGCGTGCCGCCGCGCGAACAGATATTCGGACTGGATCTCTGCTCCGCTGGATGGCATGAATCCCATCCTGAAGTGCGGCAGGCGGTCGTACCACGGCCCGGGTACACCCAGCTGAGGAGTGGAGTTGGCAGGATCGAGGCCTGGGATCGGATGCCGCTCGGCCGTGGCCGCAACTGCGCCGAACAACTCGGGGGGATCGGGATCAGAGCCCTCGTCTTCCCGACGCTTTACCCACAGCTGCTCCGTCGTCGGGCCCCAGCGCGTGAACACGGTCACGCTATAGCCGCTCGACATGATCGCGTCGAAGTGCTCGAAGAGCGCCTCCCAGCTCAGTCGATCGAACACTCGCTGGCGAACCCGGTAAGTGGGCTCCACGTCCAGCGTGATCCGCGTCAGCGCGCCGACGGCGCCCAGGCCGACGACCAGCCCGTCGAAGTCGGGCTCGCCCCTGGCCGTCGTCAGCAGCTCTCCATCACCGGTGACGATCTCGAGGGCCGCCACGGCCGTCGCCAGGTTCCCGTTGCGGTCACCTGACCCATGGGTGGCGGTCGATATGGCACCGGCCACAGTCAGATGCGGAAGCGAGCCCAGGTTGCCGAGCGCGAGGCCGTGGCGCTCCAGTTCGACGGCGAGCTCGCCGTAGCGAAGCTCGCCACCAAAGGACACGGCCTCGGCGTCGCTGTCGATCACGATGTCCGGCCTGATGCCCGCGAGCGTCACCAGCTCGGCCGAGTCGGCGATGCCGGTGAACGAATGGCGCGATCCCAAGACCCGCACCCGACGCGAGCCCGAGACGATCTCCTGAAGCTCCTCCACGCTCGACGGGGCATAGATCTGCCGTGCCCGATAGACGTAGTTGCCGCCCCAATTGGTGGCTGACATCGAGGCGCACGATAAGGGCCGGCGGATCTGCCGGCCCTTACTCGCCGTGCGTTGCTTGTCCTACGCGGCCAGAGGCTCCCGCCGGGCCGTGGAATCGGTGTGCTCGACCTCGATCGAATGCACGACCCGCTCGGTCGAGAGCTCGTGAACGGTGAGGCCGACGACCGCGAGTCCGACCAGGGCCACGGCCGAGGCGAACCCGAGCCACATCACCGTGTGCAGCGAGAACACAAGGCTCGCCACGATCGTCCAAACGCCGATCACCGCCGCTAGCGCGCTGATCACGCGCTGGGCAACCGGGACGCGGATGGCGCCAGTTCCGAGGCTGATGACGGTCGCGCCGATCGCGATCGCGAACGTCAGCCACTTCACGGCCGGCAGCGCGAACGCCTGAGTGGCGACGACGAGGAAACCGGCGACCAGCGCCAGGACGAGATTTGACAGATACCGAATTCTCATCGAATGCCTCCTTTGGTGGAAGCACTCGCTCGCCCTATCGGGCGAGTGGTGCTCTGTTTCTCAATCTGGATCCTACCATATACTTAGCGACCCTAAAAGATAGGGAGGCTAATGAGACAGCATTCTGACAGTTCGGCAGCGGTGGCGTTTGCGGACGCCTGGGACGCATTCGTGTTGTCCGTACGCCGGGCGCAGGCTCGGGGGCAGAAGTCCTCGGAAGGCCTGACGCTGCCTCAGTACTACCTGCTGAGGCCGCTTGACGAGTCTCCCGCGCTGCCGCTGTGTGAGCTGGCCGACCGGGCCGGGATCGCGGCCCCGACGGCCACCAGGATCGTCGATGGCCTCGAACGGGTCGGGGCGCTGCGCCGCGATCGCTCATCAAAGGACCGCCGGGCGGTGCTTGTCTCGCTAACGCCTCTGGGTCGCCGGCTTCTGAGGCGAAAGCACAGCGAGTTGACCCAGCGCCGGCAGCGGCTCTATGAGCAGCTGGACCCTGCCGAACGCGAGCAGAGCGAACGACTGCTGCGCCACCTGGCCGAGCTGCTCGGTCAGCTCTAACTTAACTAGGACCCCTGACCGGCCAGCACCTCGTTCGTGGAAGCGCCGTCGAACGCAGTGGCCGCCGAGACCAGGTGGTTGGACAGCATCCACTGCCCGTACGCGCTCCACTGCGTGGGATCCTGCCAGCCCCAAGGTCTCCCTACGTCGGCCCCAGCGGGGAAGAACGCCGACAGCGTCGCCCGGACCGAGGCCAGCTGAAGCTTGCGGTCGAGGCTGGGGTTGGCCCTCACCAAGTTGTTGACCGCTCCCGTCGGGTCGCGGCGGACGGCCTCGTAGCCGCGCCCCAGGGCCTGCACGAAGCGGCGCACGACGTCGATGCGTCCGCTCGTCAGCTCACTCTGGCGTGCCACAACGACCAGCTCGTCGTAGGTGGGTACGCCCACCTGATTCATGCGGATCACGTTCGGGTTCTTTCCCATCTGCTGGAGCTGGATTGCCTCGTAGTTCCAGTAGGCGCCGAGCGTGGCGTCGACGCGCCCCGAGAGCATCGCCGGCACAAGGTTCGCGCCCACGTTTACCTCTCTGACCGAGCTGGCGGGAACGTGGGCGCGGGCCAGGATCGTCGACAAGTAGGCGTGCTGGTAGGAGATCCCCGCATCGCCGACCGTCTTGCCGCGCAGGTCAGATGGCGTGCGGATGTGCTTGGAGGCGACCGAGACGATCGAGGTCAGTGGCTGCTGCACGATCGCGCCGACCGCCACCACCGGCTCGCCTCGGCTGCGCGCGAGCAACACCTCCGGCTCGTAGGAGATGGCCAGGTCGACCTTGCCGGCCGACAGCAGCTGGAGCGGCGCCGCCGGGTCCGACGGCGTTTGCACATGGACGTCGAGCCCGGCGCGCGAAAAGTCGCCCTCGGCGAGCGCCTGGTAGATGCCGACGTGGTCAGCGTTCGGGAACCAGTCGAGCATCAACGTCAGCGACTGCGAGCTTCCCTTGGCTGCCGTGACGGACTCCTTCTTCTCGCCGCAGGCGGCCAGGGCGAGGGTCGCGACCGCGATAGCCGCCACTGCGAACAGGCGTCTCATGGCTCTCCTTGTCTGTGGTAGGCCCAGGGCACGGCTAGGCGCTCGGCCGCCGTCAGCAGCAAGAACAGGACGATCGCGAACGCGGACAAGACGGCGACCGCCGCATAGGCGCGCGGCGTGAGCAGCTGGTTGATCGACTGCTCGTAGAGATAACCGAGGCCGGCGCTGGCGCCGGACAGCTCGGCAAACACGGCTCCGATCACCGCCACCACCACCGCGACCTTGGCCCCGGTCAGCACCCCCGGCAGCGCGGAAGGCAGCTCGACGTGGCGAAACGTTCGCGAGCGGGAGGCATCGAAGGTCCGCATCAGCTTGACCACCTCGCTGTCCACAGACGCAAAGCCGGCGAGCGTGGTGACGACAATCGGGAAGAACGACACCAGCCCGATCACGACGAGCTTCGGCAGGATCCCGAAGCCGAGCCACAGCACCAGCAGCGAGGCGATCATCGGGATCGGGATCGTCTGGGAGGTCACGATCAGGGGATAAAGCGCGCCCCGCAGCGTTCGCGAGAAGTGGATCGCGACGGCCAGCGCGAACGCCGCGACGGCCGCCAGCAGGATCCCCAGCAGAATCTCCCGGGAGGTCACGAGGAAGTTCGACCACAGCAGCCCGCGGTCGGAGTACAGCGCGCTCGCGACCTGGTGCGGGGCCGGGAAGATCAGCCGCCGGCTGGAGGTGCCGACATCGGCGTAGAGCTCCCAGGCGCCGAGCAGAGCTACCAACACCAATGCTGGACGCCAGCCTCCTAGCAAGCGCCTCACGAGCGCACCCCCAGCTTCTCGAGTGCCCGTTCGCGCAGTGAGACCACGGATGAGTCTGTGCGACCCCGAGGGCGGGGCAGGTCGACCTCGATCTCGGCCACGGTCCGGCCCGGCCGCGGCGAGAGGACAACGACGCGATCCGCGAGCACCACAGCTTCCTCGACGTCGTGGGTGACGAGCACCACGGTGCGCGGCTCGCGCTCGAGCACGTGCCCCAGCCACCCCTGCATCTGCACACGGGTGATGGCGTCGAGCGAGGCGAACGGCTCGTCGAGCGCCAGCACCGGCTTGCCGGCCAGGAGCGAGCGCAGGAACGAGATCCGCTGTCGCATACCCCCGGAGAGCTCGGCCGGTCGCGCGCGCGCGAACTCGATGAGTCCGAATCGCTCCAGCCACGGTGCCGTCCTCTCCCGTGCCTCGGCGCGCGAGCAGCCGCGAGCACGCAGCGCCAGGGCTGCGTTGTCGATCGCGTTCAGCCACGGCAGCAGCGCGTCCCGTTGGGGCATCAGGGCCGCAGGGTCGGCGCGGATCGTGCCCGCGTCCGGTTTCTGCAATCCGCAGATCAGCTCGAGCAGCGTGCTCTTGCCGCAGCCGCTCGGTCCCACCACCGCGACGATCTCCTCGGGGTAGGCGCGCAGCGACAGCCCCTCGAGGGCCTTGAGGCTTCCCCGCTTGGAGTCGAAAGTGCGGCCGACTGCTTCTACCGAGACGCCTACGCGTCCCTCGAGAAGCGCAGCCTTGGTCGGTGCTTCTGTTACTCCCTTCGCGGGCATTACCCACACAGGTTCGAAGGGTCAGCGCCGGGTGGGGTAGGGCGCTATCTCAGCCGGCTTTCCCGCCAGCCCCCCTGGGTTATCGATGTGGAGCCGATGCTACCGCGCCCGGGGAACTTCTACGCCGCGACCGCGGGAAGGCCGACACCGATGACCTTCAACCGCCGAGATAGGGCGGTGAACGCGAACTCGTTGAGCTGCTGACTCGAGTAGCCCAAGTACTCGTAATCGTCGCCTAGCTGGAAGCCGGGCGGGACCAGCACTCCCGCTGCCGAGGGCAGCGTCTCCATGAGCTTGTCCTGCATGCGCCGGCCCAGCTCCGGGTCGCGGGCTTTCTGCTGAAGGAACCAGGTGCCCCAAGCCACGTGGCGGTGCTCGTCCTGCGAGATCAGGTTGAACGCCTTCAGGTGGCCAGGCAGGATCCCACGTCGCTCCATGTTGTCGGTCTGGAAGTGCTGGCCCGTGAGCGCCAGCGTGCCCTCGATCACCATGTGGTAGACGGTGACGAAGTCGACCTTGGCGCCGATGTCGGATGGGTTGGACAAAAGCGCTTGGTGGGAGTCGACGAGGTAGCCATCGAACAGCTGAAAGTAGGAGGGGGTGAGGTCGTTGCGTGCCCGCGCGAGCCGGTCCTCGAAGCTGCCGTCGTAGCGGAACACCTCCTCGTACAGGCGGTTGAAGTGCTGCGCGTGGCGGGCCTCGTCCACCTGCTGCGTGAGCAGGAAGGCCTCCTCGTTCTTGTCCTCGGCCGCTAGCACAAGCCCCGAGAACTGATTGGTCACCCGCTCCTCGCCGACGAAGAACGCCGACAGCCCCCAGAGCATCTCCTCGCGAAGCTCCTCGTCCATGGCCTCCCAATCCCGGCGATCCTGGTCGAGATCGATCTGGTGCGAGGCCCAGCTCTGCCGCTCCCACAGCCGGTAGAGCGCAAGCGGTGTCATCAGCTTGACCTGAGGCAGCTTGGACTCGTCTGAGATCGTGGCCACATCGCCCTGGACCGTGTAGTCGAGCAGGCTTGACATCGGTTGCCTCCCTGGTGCTAGTTGCCGGGCGAGTCTAACCCGCTCCAGCCGCACGCACGTCCCGCGAGAGGACCTTCACGAACTCCTCGAGCTGATCGGTTCGCCAGCACTCGAACGCCGTGCAGTGCCGCTCGTAAGCCGAGATCACCGAGTCGCCGTAGTTCCAGTAGAGCCGGGGCTCGGGGTTCAGCCAGAACGTTCGTCCCGCCTTGGCGGTGATCGCCGCGAACACGTCCTCGCGCGGCGGGCGGCCGTTGGTACGAGCGTCGCCCAACACGATCACCGTGGCGCGCGGATGAAGCTCGTCTTCGATCAGCGCCAGGAACTCCATCCACACTCGTCCGTAGTCGGTGTAACCGGAGACGTCGGCTACGCCCGCGTCGCGGGAGACCGCTTGGCTGGCGGCCGAGAAATCGCGCTCGCGCTCGAATACCTCGGTGACCTCGGAGATCCGCTCGATGAACACGAACGAACGCAGCTTGCGGAAGGCGTCGTGGAGGGCGTGCAGAACGCTGAGGAAGAACGTGGAGGCGCTGGTGACGCTGGTCGAAACGTCGCACAGGACGAAGATCTCCGGGCGGCGCGGGCGCTGTGGGCGGTACTTCAGCGCGATCGGCACCCCGCCGGTCTCGAGCGAGGCGCGCATCGTGCGCCGGAAGTCCACGTGGGCGTGGCGCTTGCGGCCCCGCAGCTCGTGACCCTGGGTGGCGAGCCGGCGCTTGAGCTGCGCCACCACCCTGTGGACCGCGGCCAGGTCCTGGATCGGTCCGGTGGGCAGAGCGCGATCGAGCTCCGTCAGCGGGCGCTTGGGTGGCAGCGAGGCAGTGCGCTCGATCAGATCGCGCTCCAGCTCGCGCCGCAGGTGCTGCTCGAACCGCCGCAGCTGCTCGCGCGGGATCCCCTGCCGTCGCGGGTCGTCCTCGGGCAGCTCCAGCTGGGGCTCGGTTCGCAATCCCAGCGCCCGCCGGATCCGCTGCACGTCGACCCCCAGCACGCCGGAACCCTCACCGCCGGCAAACGCGCTGATGGCCAGCCGGGCCAGGTCGCGCAGGGAAGCGTCGGAGCCGTCGCGCAGGGCGACCGCGATCTGCTCTCGCAGGGTCTCGAGGTCGATCTGCGTGGCCTCGCCGCCGGTGGCGCTCTCGGCGACCCCCCGACGGGTGGCCTCGGCCTCGGCGGCGCGGAAGAAGAAGCGCTCGAACACCAGCTCGAAGATGCGCCTGTCCTCCTGAGACTTGGCGAGGGTCGCGGCCAGCGCCTCGCGAAATTCTGTCTGCGCGGTCCAGTGCACCTGGCCCAGGGCCTCGAAGGCGTCCAGCAGCTCCGAGGTGCCGATCGCGACGCCCTCGCTGCGCAGGTCCTCGGCGAACGCCAACAGCTTGGCGTCAAACGCTCCAGGCCGCTGCTCGCGGGTGCCGCCGAAGAGGTTGGCCTTACGCGGCGGGGGTGACATCGGCCAGCTTGACGCCCACCCGCTCGGCGACGGTGTCGAGGTCGGTGCGGTGCTTGACGATCACGCTCATCGTCTCGCGGAAGGTGGCGGCGTCGATCTCCTCGGCCCCCAGCAGCAGCAACGCCCGGGCCCAATCGATCGACTCCGCGATGCTCGGGGGCTTCTTGAGATCGAGCTCCCGGACCTCCTGGACAATCTCCACCAACCGCCGCACGACGGTCTGATCGAGCTCCGGCGAGTGCAGCCGCACGATCTCCAGCTCGTGCTCGAGCGTCGGGTAGTCGAGCCACAGATAGAGGCAGCGGCGCTTGAGCGCCTCGGTGAGCTCGCGCGTGTTGTTGGAGGTCAAGAGCACCACCGGCCGGGTCCGGGCTTCGATCCGTCCCAGCTCGGGGATGGAGATCTGAAAGTCAGACAGGAGCTCGAGCAGCATGGCCTCGAACTCCTGATCCGTTTTGTCGATCTCGTCGATCAGGAGCACCACCGGCTGCTGGGCGGCGATCGCCGACATCAACGGCCGGGGAAGCAGGAACTCCTCGGAGAAGATGTCTTCCTGCACCTCCTGCCAGCCGGTGCCCTCAGACTCCGTCTGAATCCTCAGCAGCTGCTTGCGGTAGTTCCACTCGTACAGCGCCTTGGCCTCATCGAGACCCTCGTAGCACTGAAGCCGGACGAGGGTCCGGTTCAGGTAGCGCGAGAGTGCTTTGGCCAGCTCGGTCTTGCCCACCCCCGCAGGCCCCTCGACCAGCACCGGCTTGCCCAGCTTGGCGGCCAGGAATGACACCAGGGCGGTTGACTCGCCCGGTAGATACCCGACCTGCCTGAGGCCCTGCGCAACCGCGTCGACCGATACGGGGTGCTCCGGCATCCCTCAAATATAGGGTTCGACCCGTGCAGTTCTTCTACGCACTGTCGTCCTCGAACCTGAACGCGCTCGCGGCGGTGATGGCGGCAGGCCTGCTGATCGCGGTCATCGGGCACGTGATTCGGTCCCGATTCTTGATCGTTTTCGGGATCCTGGTGATCGGTGCGGGCAGCGTCTACTTCGGAGTGTTCGTGGCGAAGGTGCGGTAGGCCGAGGCGCGGGGCGGGCGACGGGCGCGGGCGCGGGCGGGCGACGGGCGCGGGCGGGCGCGTGCAAAAGTCCCCAAAGCGGAGCCCGGTGCCTCGGCGGGCGGGGAGATAAGCAGGCAAGAGGTGAGTATTTCCCCAAGCCCGCGCGCGGGCACCAGGTTTGGGAAGTTCTGCAGCGCGTGGGACGCCGCCGTGCGGCTACTCCACCTTTCCGTTGCGGATGATCGCCGCCTGTCCCTGACCGCCCCCGACACACAGGGTCGCCAGGCCACGCCGGGCGTCGCGCCGGCGCATCTCGTGCAGCAGCGTGACGAGGATGCGGCCGCCGCTGGCGCCGATCGGGTGCCCGAGCGCGATCGCGCCACCATGCGGGTTGATCCGCTCCGACTCGATTTCAAGCTCGCGCAACACGGCCAGAGACTGGGCGGCGAAAGCCTCGTTGAGCTCGAACAGGTCGATGTCCTTGAGCTCCAGCCCCGCCTTGCCCAGCGCTTCGGTCACCGCCGGCACAGGGCCGATGCCCATGATCTTCGGCTCGACTCCGACCGAGGCATAGCTCTCCACAGTCCCGAACGGCTCAAGGCCGCGCTCGGCCGCGGTCGAGGCCGACATGACCACCAGCGCGGCCGCCCCGTCGTTGACGCCCGAGGCGTTGCCGGCCGTGACCGTGCCCCCGTCGCGCTTGAAGGCCGCCCGTAGCTTCGCCAGCCCTTCCGCCGTGGTGTCTGCCCGGGGATGCTCGTCGGCGTCGACCGTGCGCGTGCCGCCCTTGGCCGGAACCTCGATCGGCACGATCTCGTCCTTGAAGGTGCCGGAGTTCACCGCCTGCCCCGCCTTCTGCTGGCTGGCGGCCGCGAACTCGTCCTGCTCCTCGCGGCTGATCGCGTACTGCTCGGCGAGGTTCTCGGCCGTGATGCCCATGTGGATGTCGTTGAACGCATCCCACAGCCCGTCTTGGATCATCGAGTCGACGAGCTCGGCATTCCCCATCCGGGCCCCGAAGCGGGCGGAGGGCACCAGGTACGGCGCGCGCGACATGTTCTCCATCCCGCCGGCCACCACAACGTCCACATCGCCGGCTCTGATCATCTGGGAGGCGATCGCCACCGATTTCAGGCCCGAGCCGCAGACCATGTTGATCGTGGTGGCAGGCACCTCCTTCGGGATCCCGGCGCCGATCGAGGCCTGCCGCGCGGGGTTCTGACCCAGTCCGGCGCTCAGGACGCACCCCATCAAAACCTCGTTTACCTCCTCCCCGCGGAGCTCCGCGCGCTCCAGGGCGGCGCGGATGGCACTTGACCCCAGCTCGGTTGCCGGAACGTCCTTGAACTGCCCGCCCATGGTCCCCACAGGGGTCCTGACTGCACTGACGATTACCGCGTCCTCCATGGCTGTCCTCCTCGAGACCTACTGACTTCTAAGCACGTGCTACCCGGGCTCCGGACGCTTGATACCAGCACATCGCGAGCGTAAAGTGAAGCGAGAAGCCTGCATCCAGCCTGACGTTTCGTACGTCACCAGGAGGGAGTGCCGTGGCCCATCAGCATCGCCAAGACGAGCGTGTTGGAGTCCGCGGAAAATGCGAGCGCGTAATCCACTTTCCGGACCGCCGCGAGCAGAGCCGGCACGCGCCGCTTCCCCTGATTCCACTGGGTCGATCGGTGGTATCACTGTATGTAGGCAAGCCAACAGAGCGACATAGCTGTGGTCGGCTCGGGCGATGGCGGCGCGTCCACCGTCGGGGGCGGCCGACTCCAACCGCAGGAAGGAGAGGTTGATGGCCAAAGCACCCACCTCAGCGGAGGACGTTCTCGACGCTGCCGCGTCGGAGTCCGAGATCGCCGTCCACTGGCGCGAGGAGGACTACTACCCGCCGCCGGATGACTTCGTCAAGCAGGCGAATGCCAACGACCCGGAGATCCTCGACCGTTTCAGCCCGGAGCACTTCCCAGACTCGTTCGTCGAGTACGCCGAACTGCTGACCTGGGACCAGAAATGGGACGAGGTCCTCGACGCGAGCAAACCACCGTTCTTCAAGTGGTTCGTCGGGGGCAAGCTCAATGCATGCGTCAACTGCGTCGACCGCCATCTCGAGTCCCGCGGCGACAAGAACGCCCTCATCTGGGTGCCGGAGGACGAGGACGACGAGATCCAATACATCACGTACAAAGAGCTCCATCGTCGGGTGAACGAGTTCGCCGCTCTGCTCAAGGACTTCTGCGGCGTCGAGGCCGGCGATCGCGTCACGTTCCACCTGCCGATGCTGCCCGACCTGCCGGTTTCGATGCTGGCCTGCGCCCGTCTCGGCGTGATCCACTCCGAGGTGTTCGGGGGCTTCAGCGGCGGGGCTTGCGGTCAGCGGATGGCCGACGCCAAGAGCACGATCCTGGTGACGATGGACGCCTACTACCGCAATGGGAAGCTAACCGACCACAAGGTCAAGGCAGATGAGGCGATCGAGGCGGCCAAGAAAGAGGGGATCGAGGTAGAGAAGGTGCTCGTTTGGCGGCGCAAGCCAGGCGAGTATCACTCGGAGTCAGAGATGGTCGAGGGCCGCGACTTCTTCGTAGATGAGCTGCTCGAGAAGTACGAGGGGCAGGAAGTCGAGCCTGTGTCGAGGGACGCCAACGACACGCTGTTCTTGATGTACACGAGCGGCACGACCGGCCGACCGAAGGGAGCCCAGCACACGACAGGCGGCTATCTGGCCTACGTCGCGGGCACGTCGAGGTACTACCAAGACATACACCCTGACGACGTCTACTGGTGCTTCGCCGACATCGGCTGGATCACCGGCCACTCCTACATCGTGTACGGCCCGCTGGCCCTTGGGACAGCGAGCGTCATGTATGAAGGTATTCCGACCTACCCAGATGCAGGTCGGCCCTGGCGGATCGCCGAGAAGCTCGACGTGGACATCTTCCACACCGCGCCGACCACGATCCGGATGCTGCGCAAGGTCGGGCCAGATGAGCCGGAGAAGCACGACTACCACTTCAAGACGATGACCACGGTCGGCGAGCCCATCGAGCCTGACGTGTGGCGCTGGTACTACGACGTGGTCGGTAAAGGCAAGGCTGCGATCACCGACACCTGGTGGATGACCGAGACCGGCGGCTTCCTGGGGTCCACGATGCCGGGGCTTCAGCCCATGAAACCCGGCAGCTGCGGACCTGAATGCCTGGGGATCCAGCTCGCGATCTACGACGAGGATGGCAACGAGATCCCGAAGGGTTCGGGAAAGGCGGGCTACATATGTGTTCGCAACCCGTGGCCCGGCCGGATGCTGACGGTCTGGGGCCAGGACGAGCGGTTCGTCGACACCTACTACAAGAAGTTCAACAAGGACCAGAACAGCAAGGACTGGCAAGACTGGCCGTTCATGTGCGGCGACGGAGCTGTGCAGGCCGAGGACGGCTATTACCGGATCCTCGGCCGGATCGATGACGTCATCAATGTCGCCGGCCACCGGCTCGGGACCAAGGAGCTCGAGTCGGCGGCGATCGAGGTCGAGGAGGTGGCGGAGGCCGCCGCCGTTCCGGTCGTCGATGAAACGCGCGGCAAGGTGGTCGAGATGTACATCGCGCTCAAGCCGGACGTGAAGGGCGGCGACGATGTCGCCCAGAAGGTCTCGACCCAGATCGAGAAGGACATCGGCAAGATCGCCAAGCCCAAAAACGTCTGGGTCGTGCCAGACATGCCGAAGACCCGCTCCGGGAAAATAATGCGTCGGGTGATCGCGAGCATCTCGAACTTCACCGACGTCGGCGACGTGAGCACGCTGGCCAATCCCGACATCGTCGAAGAGATCCAGGAGCAAGTGCAGGGCGCCAAGAAGGAGAAGGAGGAGGTCCCGAAGGACCTCTCCGAGAAGGAAAAGGAGGAGATCGCCACCTACGGCGAAGGTTCCGAGTAGACACGGCTGGGAGGAGTAGCTGATGGCCACGGCCGGCCGCAAGACCGGCAGCGAAAAGGACGGCGGGGCGCCCGATGGCGGGGCGTCCTCGCCCGAGCAGCAAGTCCGCGCACTGTACGAGCAGACGGAGTCGCAGACCGCAAGTGCGCTCGAGCAGCTGGTCTCGAAGCCAAGCTTCGGACGGCTGATGGCCATCACGGCTGAGAACGTGGCGGCGCTCAGCCGGATCGGGTCGGAGATCGCCGATCTGGTGCTGCGCAACCTGCGCCTTGCTGGGCGTGCGGACGTCGTTCGCCTCGCCCGCCAGCTCCACCGCACCGAGGACAAGCTCGAGCGCCTCCTGCAGGAGGTGGAGACGCTGCGCGACGAGCTGGCCCGCGAGAGGGCCGGCGGCTCCGGCGCTCGTCAGCGGCGCTCCGGTGGCCGCGCGCGGAGCAGAAAATCGGGCGACCGGGAGGAAGCGAAGACCGACACCAGATGAGCGCGACCCGAAAGGTGCTGCGAGCGCCGGTGGACGCACTCGAGTTCGCCAACATCGTGCTGACCACGGACGACGCCCGGACCGGCGGCACCCCCCGCGACGTGGTCTGGAGCCATCGCAACACGACCCTCTACCGCTACCGGTCAGAAAAGCGCTCGCACGCCGTGCCGCTGCTGCTCGTGTTCGCGCTCATCAACCGGCCATACATCTTCGACCTGCGAGAAGGAGGCTCGCTGGTCGAGTTCCTGCTGGAGGAGGGCTTCGATGTGTTCCTCGTCGATTGGGGCTATCCCGACGAGGAGGACGCCGACACCGGGATCGACGACTACGTGTGCGACGGGCTGCACTGGGCCATCCGCGAGACGCTGCGAGCCAGCGGCGCGGAGGAGCTGACGCTCGTCGGCTGGTGCATCGGGGCCACCCTCTGCGCCATGTATTGCGGCCTCGACCGCGGCGCCTCCGGCAACCCGGTCCGCAACCTGGTCCTGATGACGATGCCGATCGACGGGCGGGACTCGACCTACGCCAAATGGGTCGGGCTCGCCGACTTCGACCACGACGCGGTGGCCGAGGATTGGCGCGTGCTGCCGGGAAGGGCGGTCGATCAGGCCAACAAGCTGCTCAAGCCGGTGACGAACTTCTGGACGACCTACCGGCGGCTGTGGCAGCAGGTCCAGGACGGCGCGGCCAGACGCGACGCCTACCAGCCGATGGCCAAGTGGGTGGCGGACAATCCCGATTTCCCGGGCCGGGCGTGGGCGCAGTGGATCGGCTGGATGTACAAGGACGGCTCGTTGCCGGCCGGGCGCGTGCGGCTACGGGAGCGTCGGGTGGATCTGGCGCGGATCGACCAGAACCTGCTGGTGATCACCGCCGGAGCGGACCACATCGCCCCACGAACGGGCACCGTGCCGATCTTCGAGAAGGTCTCGAGCGAGGACGTGACGCACTTCGACCGTCCCGGCGGGCACATCGGGCTGATGGCCGGCTCCGCGGCTCGCAAGGAGATCTGGCCGGATCTCGCGGAGTGGCTCGCGGAGCGATCGGAGCCGTAGGAAACAAAGGGAAGGAGAGGACCATGAGTTCCACCAGCACCCCCACCGCCGGCTCGACCCGCGCGGTCACAGAGCCATTTGAGGAGTCCCACCACCGCCCGCGTATGGAAGGCCACGTGGTGTTCGTGACTGGGGGGAGCCGAGGGATCGGCGCCGCCATCTGCCGAAGCTTCGCCGAGCAGGGTGCGGTAGTGGCGGCGGGCTACAGCGGCAACGAGGAGCGTGCCCAGCAGCTGTGCGACGAGCTCAAGGGCCACGGCGTGGACACCAGCATCCACCAAGGGAACGTGGGCTCGGCGGAGGACTGCCGACGCACAGTGGAGGAGGTGATCGAGCAGCACGGCCGGCTCGACGTGCTGGTCAACAACGCGGGCATAAACATCGACAAGACCGTGCTCAAGATGACCGACGAGGACTGGTACAAGGTTCTGGCCGTCAACCTCTCGGGCGCGTTCTTCATGTCAAAGGCCGTGCTGCCGCACATGGTCGAGCGGGGGTCGGGCCGGATCATCAACATCTCCTCGATCATCGGCTCGATCGGCAACATCGGCCAGGCCAACTACGCTGCGTCGAAGTCGGGCCTGTTCGGGCTGACCAAGACCCTGGCGCGAGAGGCCTGTTACTACCTGGGCAAGGAGGACAAGCTCGAGCCTGCCTCCATCGGCGTGACAGTCAACACCGTGGCCCCCGGATTCATCGCCACCGAGATGCTCGAGAGCATGCCCCAGAAGGCGCTCGACAAGATCCGCTCCGAGATCCCGGTCGGACGCCTCGGCCGCCCGGACGAAGTGGCCCGGGTTGTTCACTTCCTGGCCTCGGACTATTCGTCCTTCATCACCGGCCAGGTTTGGGGCGTCAACGGCGGCCAGGAGATGTAGCCTGTCGAGCAGATGTCCAGCCGCTCAGCTGCCGCGCTTGGCGAGATCATCCGCCATCAGCGGGAGCTGGCGGAACTGTCGATGCGCCGGTTTGCAGAGCTGGCCGGGATCTCCAACCCATACCTGTCGCAGATCGAGCGGGGGCTGCGGGCGCCCTCGGAGCAGGTACTCGAGGCCATCGCCACCGCGCTCGGCCTGTCGATCGACGCCCTGTATGAACAGGCGGGGGTGGCGCCGCCGCGCGACGAGGACCAGGAGAGCGTGGTGCTAGACGCCATCCGCTCCGACCCGCGGCTCACGGCCCGTCAGCGCTCCGCTCTGCGGGAGGTCTACAGAGCGTTCGTCGGCTCCTCCGCCCACGGCGACCGGCGGCCAGCCCAAGGGTGACGGCGTCAGGCGAGGCACCCCTGGCCAGGCGTGCAGCGCTGGTGACCGGTGCAGCCAGCGGCATCGGCCAAGCAGTGGCCAGGCACTTCGTGGACGAAGGTATGGACGTGCTGTCGGTCGACCTCCATCCGGATCCCCAGGGACCAGGTGTCCCGCACCAGGCCGACCTGACGGACCCAGCCGCTAACGAGGGCTGCGTCGCTGCGGCGCTCGAGCAGTTCGGCCGGCTCGACGTCGTGGTCCCGAACGCCGGGGTCCAGCACGTGGCCCCGATCGAGGAGTTTCCGCTCGATCGCTGGCAGATGATCCTGGCGCTGATGCTGACGAGCCCCTTCCTGCTTGCCAAGAGCGCATGGCCGGCGCTGCGCTCCAGTGGATCGGGACGGGTAATCGTGATCGCGTCGGTGCACGGGCTGGTTGCCTCTCCCTTCAAAGCGGCCTACGTGTCGGCCAAGCACGGGGTTCTGGGTCTGGTCAAGACCCTCGCTCTCGAGGGCGCGGGGGACGGGATCTCGGTCAGCGCCGTGTGCCCGGCGTACGTGCGCACGCCCCTGGTGGAGAAGCAGATCTCAGATCAGGCTCGTGCCCACGGGATGCCGGAGGAGCGGGTGCTCGAGGAGGTGATCCTCGCGCCGCACGCCGTCAAGCGTCTGATCGAGCCGTCTGAGGTGGCGCGCCTTGTCGGCTTCTTGGCCGGCGCTGGCGGCGCCGCGTTCACAGGCGCGCCGGTGACGATGGACCAGGGCTGGACTGCCCGCTGATCCCCGCGCCCCGGTCGCCGCGGATCAGGAGCGCTTTCGCACGTCGGCCAGCAGCGCCGGCCAGTGCTCACGTAGCGCCTCGCGACCCATGAACAGGCCCAGGTGCCCGCCGGTGGACAAGAACGTGCGGGTCTGTTCGGGAGGCGTGCCGCAGGCATCTCGGAGCGCGAACACCTGCTCCGGCGGGGTGATGTGATCGCGCTCCCCTCCAAGCAGATTCAGCGGCATGTCGATCTTCTCGAGATCGACCCGCGTACCCCCGATTTCGAGCCTTCCGTCTATTAGCGCGTTGTCGGCGAATAAGTGGTGCACGATCCAGAGGTAGAACGCGCCGGGGATGTCCTGGGTGTGCTTGAACCAGTCCTCGAACTCGGTGTAGCGATCGACGTGACTCGGATCCCCGACGCTACGCAACAGGTCGAGCTGGCGTGAGATCTCATCGGCAGGGTTGATCGCGATGAAGCCGCTGAGCATGTGGCTGCCCTTCAGGACGCCACCGCCCGCCGCTACCAGCGTCTCGTAGAACCAGAGGTTCCCGTCGGGCGCGATTTGTCGCACGATTTCCGCGATCACCGCTTCCCCGGCGTGGAAGTCGATCGGGGCGCCGGCCAGCGTCAGCGTGTTGACTCGCTCGGGCCGAAGCGCGGCGTAGATCGCCGCGAGCCAGCCGCCCTGGCAGTCGCCGATCAGGTTGACGGTCCCCCCGCAGTGCTCCACGGCGTCGTCGACCACCTGGAGGTAGTCCTCGATCGATGCGTCAGCGGTGGCTGGGGTGGCCCCCAACCAGTCGAGCGCCAGGGCCCGTTCCAGCCCTGCCTCGAGGATGGCGCCCATCTGGCTCTGGGTGCTCGAGTAGTCGACGATGCACGAGTCGTGGCCGGCCTGCGGCGGCAGAACCAGCGTCGGCACTACGCCGCGGCGCCCTATAGAGAAGTCGCGGAGCCGCGCGAGCGGCGCCTCGAGCACGATCTCGTGCGGAGAGGCCCACTCCGGGACCTGGCGGCGGACCACGTGGTTCCACCAGCGCAGGTGGTCAAGCGGCTCGATCTCCCCGGAGAGTGACGCCTCGAGGTAGCCCGAAGCTCCGTCGATCGCGGCCTGCCAGCCGCGGGTCCAGGTCTCAAGCAGTCTGGGTCCGATAAATGGTCGGGTGGCGATCATGGTCAAAAAATAGGGGGAGCATCGGCGGTGCCGAGCTCCCCCTCATGAGGCGGTTCGATTTCGGACGCTTACTTGAGCGCGCTGCGGGCGGTGTTCACGTACGCGCTCGTCAGCTCGCGGCTGATGTCCACGTGCGACTCGATCAGGCCCCTGAGCCACTCGGGCTGGGCGTTTGAGGCAAACCGGGACTCGATGTCGAGGGCGCGGTCTACCGTCTGCTCATAAGAGTCGATGTACACGGCGCCTGCCTTGCGGGCCGCGGCCAGGATCTGGTCGCTGGTGTCCTTGAACTGATCGAACGGCGCCTCGAACGGGTCCTGTGTCTTGGTGGTCGTAGCCATCGCTTGCTCCTTGAACGTGATTGCGCTTGTGCTTGCAGGTTAGCAAGATTCCAGCAAGCGTGCAAGCGATACCTGCCTAGCTGATCGGGATGTCCTCCATCTCCGCGCGGGCCGGCTCCGGCCGCTCGAGCCGCTCCAGATAGAAGTCGATCAGCGCCCGAAGCGCCAGCATCGCCCGAACGGTGCTGGGCCTGCAGGCGCAGCAACGAGAACAGCTCATCCATGCCGGGCGGAACGGTGAGCTCCTCGGCTGAGATCCGGTCCACTCCGCGCTCGATCAGAAGCTCGCCCAGCCACTGCTGCACGCCTGACCAATGACGTTCCATCTCCGCCTGGGCGTCCACTTCCTGGCCCCACAGATGGGGCGAAACCTGCGTCGGGGTCTCGCCGACCTCTTCACACAGGGACTCCGACAGGCTGTGGGCCGGATCCGTGGATATGACCAGCGTGCGCAACCCGGACGAGGCGCATGCGCGCCCGGTGCACGCAGCCACGGAAGTCTTGCCAACGCCACCTTTGCCCGTGTACAGGATCGTGCGCGTGCGCATGAGCAGGCGAGTCTAGGGGCCTGCGCCAGATCGGGAACCACAATGGTAGATTCGCGTGCGTGCCAGCCCGCAAAGCAGCCCTTCGGCGCGCGTTTGCCCTGCTCAGCCCGGCGTTCGTCGCACTCGCGATCGCCGCCTGCGGGGGCGGGAGCTCGGGCCAGGCCGCCAGCCTGCTCAAGCAGACGTTCAGCGGGACGCACGCCATCAACAGCGGCAACGTGAACGTGGCTCTTACTCTGAACCCGTCCGGATCGAGCACGCTCAAAGGGCCGATCTCGCTGACGCTTGGCGGTCCATTCGCCAGCCTGGGCACGGGCAAGGTGCCCAAGTCGGACTTCAACGTGGCGATCAGCGCACTGGGGCACACGGGACAGCTGGGGATCCTCTCGACCGGGACAAACGGCTACGTGAAGCTGAACGGAACGAGCTATCAGCTGCCGGCGTCGACCTTCCAGCAGCTGGAACAAAGCTTCTCCTCGCTCACGTCCTCCTCGGGCGGAGGGTCAGGCTCGGGAGCGCTCGGGAAGCTCGGAATCGACCCGCTGCACTGGCTGGTCAACCCCTCGATCGTCGGCAACGACACGGTGGGCGGAGCGAGCACCACCCATATTCGCGCGGGCGTCAACGTCCCCGCGCTGCTAAACGACCTAAACACGTTCCTGGGCAAGGCCTCGTCGCTCGGCGTGTCGGGAGCGGCCAGACTGCCGTCAAGCATCTCGCCCGCGACGCGGGCGCGGATCGCGAACGAGGTCAGGCAGCCCTCCGTCGATGTCTGGACCGGCAGCAGCGACAAGACGCTGCGCAGGCTCGCAATCGGCCTCACGATACCGGTCAGCGGCCAGCTCACTTCGTTGCTCGGTGGGCTGAACTCGGCCCAGCTCTCATTCAGCCTTCAGTACGCGGACCTGAACCAGCCCCAGACGATCGTCGCACCCAGCTCGGTCGCGCCCTTCAAGCAGTTCCAGTCAAAGCTTCAGTCGATCCTGTCCTCGATTCAGAGCGCCCTCGGGGGCGTCGCAACGGGCTCCGGGACAAGCGGCGCCACCACGAGCACGAACGGCAGCGCCACGAACACCACCTCTGCCGGAAATCTGAGCAAGTACAGCCAGTGCCTCCAGTCGGCCGGCTCGAACATCGCGAAGATGCAGCAGTGCGCGGCGCTGCTGAACGGGAAGTAGCCGGCCGGGCTGGGCGCGGGCACGCCCGCAGGCGACTACTCCTCGTCGGGCTCCAGCTCGTCTTCCTCTAGCTCCTCCTCGAGCTCGTCCGTGTGATCGGCGAGCGCGTCAGGCTGGTTGCGGATCTGAAATGCCTCCAGGAGCTCGTCGCGCTGATGTTCGTCGAGGGGGGTCTCATCGGAGACCAGAACCCAGTCCGCGCCCTCGAGATCCTCCATGTTGAAGATCTCGGAGTCGAGCTCCGGTGAGTCATCGACCACCACCAGGATCTCCGTCTGGGGGTTGAAGTACGTGCCCGGACGGTTGAGCAGCTCGTCGAGCTCGAAACGACGGGAATCGGCCACCGCTACAGCCCGCTGACGGACGCGATCTGACGCTCGATCTCCGCCTCCACGTCGAGCGGCGGCTTGCCGGCCCGCACGCGCCGGTGATTGCGGGCGATCACCAGATCGCGGATCTCGCCCCGCAGCTCGGCGTCAATTTGGGGTGCGGTCAGCCGTGCCAGCTCCTGCTCGACGTCGATCGGCGGCTCTCCCCGCCGTTGTCTGCGCAGGTTGCGGGCCTCGAGCAGCTGCCGGATCTCGGTGTCGCGCTCGAGCAGCGCGGCGGATGAGCTCGCTGCCGGACCGTGCGGGAGATCCCGATCCATCACCAGGCGACTGCTCTTGCCGTACTCCTCCCACGTCTTTCGGTTTGAAATCAGCGCCACCACTGCCCCCAGGATGCTGAGGCCGCAAACCGAGAACAGGACAACTCCGAACGCGTCGGGCATGTCCTAAGTATTGCGCGCGCCGGGACCGTATGGGCCAAATTGGGCCCTTCCCCTGAACGCCGCTCCGGTCTAGAGCCCGGTATGGCCCGTGTGGCCCCCTTCACGCGATATCCTTTACCGAAGACTTATTGACTGACTAGTCAATCGATCGTGCGTAAGGCGCGATGCAAGCGACCCGCGCCAGCTCCCTGGCGCGGCTGCAAGGAGACTTGAAGTGGTTGATTTCACGCTCACCGACGAGCAGAAGAGCTTGCGGGAGATGGCGCATGACTTCGCCGAGAAGGAGATTCGCCCGGTCGCCTGGGAGTACGACAAGGAGGGGACCTGGCCGCAGGACATCATCGAGAAGGCCTGGGAGCTCGGGCTGCTCAACTCCCATCTGCCCCCCGAGTACGGCGGGCCTGGGCTGAGCTTCTTCGACGGCGTCCTGATCGAAGAGGAGATCGCCTGGGGTTGCTCGGGGATCGGAACGTCGTTGTCCTGTAATGGCCTCGCCATCGCCCCCGTGGTGATCGGGGCTTCCGACGAGCTCAAGAAGGAGTATCTCGGTCGTCTGGCCGAAGGGCCGCTGCTGGCGTCCTTCTGCCTGACCGAGCCCGACGCGGGCTCAGATGTGTCGGGCATGAAGACCACCGCGGTGCGCAACGGCGACAAGTGGGTGATCAACGGCTCCAAGAGCTTCATCACCAACGGCGAGTACGCCAACTGGTACACGGTCTACGCCAAGACCGACAAGGAGGCCGGTCACCGGGGGATCTCCTGCTTCATCGTGCCTCGCGACGCCGGCGTGATCGTGGACAAGCACGAGGACAAGATGGGCCAGCGGGCCTCGAACACGGCCGCGATCACCTTCAACGACGTCGAGATTCCGCTGAACCATCTCGTCGGCGAGGAGAACAAGGGCTTCAAGATCGCGATGATGACCCTCGATCGCACCCGGCCGGGCGTGGCCGCGATGGCCACCGGCGTCGCCCGGGCGGCCATGGAGTTCGCGATCGACTACTCCAAGGAGCGTGTGCAGTTCGGCGTGCCGATCGCCATGCACCAGGCAATCCAGTTCATCATCGCCGACATGGCCACCAAGGTGCACCTGGCCCGCCTGGCGACCTGGAACTCCGCGACGCTGCTCGACCAGGGCAAGCGCAACACGCTCGAGTCGTCCCACGCCAAGCGGTTTGCCGCCGACACGGCGATGGAGATCACGACGGACGCCGTCCAGGTGTACGGCGGCTACGGGTTCATCAAGGACTACCCGGTCGAGAAGCTCATGCGGGACGCGAAGATCCTCCAGCTGTACGAGGGGACCGCCCAGATCCAGCGGCTCGTGATCGCGCGCGAGACGCTGCTGCCGCGTCGGGTCGAGGAGCCGGCGGCAGCCGCAGCCGCGGCCTAGACGGGTGCCTGCGAGCGGCGACGCGTAGTCGGGCAACGCAAGCGGCGCCACCCTCCGTGCCTGGTCGCGGTCTTTGAGAGACTGCGGCCAGGCAACCAGAGGGAGGTTCGATGCCCGCTTCCAAGTCGCCGCTGAGCCGTCTGCGCCGCATCCCCGCGGCGTACCGCAGGAACTTCGCCGAGCGCCGCAAGGAGCGTCAGTTCATCAGCTCCGCGTCGTTCTTCGTCACGTTCGGGATCGTGCGCGCGATCACGCACTCCATCCGGGCTGGCATCGGCCCGTTCAAAAACGTGACCCCCGGGGGGCGGCATATCCACCACATGACCTTCGGCATCATCGGGCTGCTGGTTGTCGGCTACCTGTGGATGCTGGAGATCGGGACCGCGAGCACCCACCGCCGGAGCTCACGGCTGACGTCTGGGGCCTACGGCGCGGGAGCCGCGCTCACGCTGGATGAATTTGCCCTCTGGCTGAACCTCCAAGACGTCTACTGGGCCAAACAGGGCCGCGAGTCGATCGACGCAGTCGTCCTGTTCGGCTCGCTGCTGTCAATGGGGTTGGTGGGGAAGGACTTCGTGCGCGAGCTGGCGAAGGCCGGAGAGGACGTCGAGCACGAAGGCGAAGAGCACCTCGAGCACCACGGCCAGAATGGCGCGGGCTCCGGGACTCCTATTCCGTCCCGCTGAACTCCCAGATCGCCACGCCCAGCATCAACAGCCCGAGGGCGGCGACCACGGCCGCCTCCAGCAGCGAGGGCACGCGCCAGCCCCACCAGGTGACGCCCGGGTCGAGTACCCGGCGGGCGGCCGGGGAGATTGACAGGTGGCTGAAGACCAGGCGGCGCATCGGGTCAACGGCGTAGGTGAGCGGATCGATGCGGTTCAGCACGGTCAGCCAGCCGGGCAGGCCATTGGCCGGGAATAGGGCTCCCGAGATGAAGAACATGGGCATCACGACCATCTGCATGACGCCGAAGAACGCCTGCATCTGCTTGATGCGGATGGCGATCATCACGCCGAAGGCGGTGATCGTGAACGCCAGCAGCAGCTGGAGACCGAAGATCCCGAGGATCAGCGTGACGTTGTAATCGACGCCCACAGCGGGTCCCAGCAGGATCATGATGACCCCCTGGGAGCAAGCGACGGTTGCGCCACCGAGGCACTTGCCGATCACGATCGAGCTGCGGCGAACCGGGGCGACCATCATCTCGCGCAGGAATCCGAACTCCCGGTCCCACACGATCGAGGCCGCCGAGAACATGGCGGTGAACATCACCGAGATGCAGAGGATTCCTGGGTAGATGAAGGTCTTGAGGTTGACCCCGTGGGTGCCGGCGCTGGAGAGCTGCTGCAGTCCCGAGCCGAGCACGAACAAGAACAGCAGCGGCTGAACGAACGTGGCCGCGATGCGGATCCTGTCGGCCTTGAATCGGATCAGGTCGCGACGCCAGACGATCCGGATCGCCCGCAGCTCGGATGCGAGGCTGTGCGGCGGGACATGGACGCTTACGGGCGCCGCTGCCCGCGGTTCCTCGATGGCGGTCGTCGCCGCGCTCATCGCCTGCCTCCATGCATCATCTGCATCATCATCCGGTTGCGATTCTTGGCGGCGTCCTCCTCGGCGTCTCTGATCGTCGTGCCCGTGTAGGACATGAACACGTCATCGAGCGTTGGACGTGAGACGCTCACGCCGTTGATCGGCACCGGAAGCTCGGCGAACAGCCGCGGCACGAACTCCTCGCCTTGCTGGACTCCGAACGTGACCGCACCCTCGGCGATGCGGGCCTCGATCCCAAACCGCTCCTGGAGGGCGGTGATCGCCGCCTCGTCGTCATCGGTGTGAATCATCACCCGGTCTGTGCCGACATCGGCTTTGAGCTTGCCGGGGGCGTCCAGAGCCACGATTTCTCCGTGGTCCATGATCGCGATGCGGTCGCACCATTCAGCCTCGTCCATGTAATGGGTGGTCATGAAGATCGTGATCTCCTCGCGCTCCTTCAGTTCCGCGATGTAGGTCCAGATCGACCTCCTCGTCTGGGGGTCGAGGCCGATCGTCGGCTCGTCGAGGAACAGCACCCGCGGTGAATGCATCATGCCCCGAGCGATCTCCAGGCGGCGACGCATCCCGCCGGAGAACGTGCCCACCGGCGAGTCCTTGCGCTCCCACAACCCGACCATCTCTAGAACCTGGGTCATCCGTGGTCGAACCAGGTCGCGCTGGAGTCCGTAGAGCTCGGCATGCAGCTTCAGGTTCTGCTCCGCGGTCAGGTAGTTGTCGAGCGTTGGATCCTGGAACACGAGCCCGATGTTGCGCCGCACGTCGTCGCGCTCGGAGACGACGTCGTGGCCGGCCACGGTCGCCCAGCCGCTGGTCGGCTTGACGAGGGTGCAGAGCATGTGGATGGTTGTCGTCTTGCCCGCGCCGTTGGGCCCCAGGAAGCCGAAGACCTCGCCGGGTGAAACCGAGAAGCCGACGCCGCGGACCGCCTCCACGTTGCCGAAGTGCTTGACCAGGTCGTGGACGACGATCGCCGGACCGCCCGAGCGATCATCTGATCCTGCGCCGTCGCTGGCGGCGTCGGCTACTCGCGAGATGACCGGTTCCATACGTCAGACGTCTTCGACGCTGTCAGCCATGATTCGGTAGAGGGTACGCCGTGCGTTCCTCAGCGCCTCCAGCGCCTGCTCGATCTGCTGATCGTCGCCGGCGTGGTTCACCAGCATGGCCGCCTGGGCCACCTCGCCGACCAGTCGTCGCATGTCACGTCGCACGGCGCGACCATCGTCGTCTTCGATCTCCCACGGCGGCGTGGCGTCCTTGGCCTCGGCGACTTGCTCACGTCCGGCGTCCGTCAGCTCGAACACCCTCGCCCCGTCCCGTTCGGCCGCCCGCACGAGGCCCTCGTCCTCGAGCTGGGACAGGATGGGGTAGACAGAGCCCGGGCTTGGGCGCCAGCTACCGTCGCTCCGCTCCTCGATCTCCTGCATGAGCTGATAGCCGTTGCGCGGCTCCTCGGCCAGCAGCAGCAGCAGCGCCGCGCGGACGTCGCCCCGGCGCCTGCGCCCTCGGCCGCGGCCGCGGGGTGGACCGAACGGTGGCCCCCCTCGCATGCCCCGCATCGCGAACCCCTCGGGCCCGCTCGCTCGCCGGTGGCGACCGCGGCCGCCGCCCCTTCCTTTGGCTGCAGCGAAGCGCCAGGCGAACGGTCGGAGCCAGTCTTCAGCGAAAAATATGTCTTCCATCGGATCTCCCTCCAGTTGGGCGGATATAGCGATGTATTACGATATATCGCGACCCGGTCGGTTGTCAAGCCGTTGAGGTCGGTTGTCAACCCTAGAGGTCGGTTGTCAAAGGCTTGAGGTGCGCGCCGTTGCTGATGGTCGTGCGAGGATGCCACCGGACACAGATGGCCTCCGTGCGCGTTCGGTTTCTCGGTAGTGGCGATGCATTCTCGAGCGGCGGTCGCCTGCAGACTTGCTTTCAGCTCGACGGCGGCCGTGAGCCGCTGTTGATCGACTGCGGCCCGAGCGCTTTGGCCGCGCTGAAGCGGGAGCGCCTCGATCCGGGTGCGATCGGGTTCGTGGCCCTGTCGCACCTTCACGGAGATCACTTTGGCGGCCTTCCCTGGCTCATCCTCGACGGTCGTTTCAACGGACGGTCGAGGCCACTGGAGATCGCGGGGCCGCCAACAACGCGAGATCGGCTGAAGCAGGTCTTCCAGGGGCTATACCCCGGGGCCGCCGAGGCCGAGCTGCCGTTCGAGCTTCGGTTCACCGAGCTCGTGGCGGGGGTGGGATCCGAAATCGGCCCGGCGACGGTCACGCCCTTCGAGGTGAGCCACGAGAGCGGCGCGCCGTCGTACTGCCTGCGCGTCGAGTACGGCGGCAAGGTGATCTCCTACTCCGGCGATACCGCCTGGACGGACAGCCTCCGGGAAGCTGCCAGAGGGGCAGACCTGTTCATCTGCGAGTGCAACTACTTCGACGAGGATGTGCCAGGTCACCTTGACTACAGGACGCTCCACGAGCACCGGTCCGAGCTTGACTGCAAGCGCCTGGTGCTCACCCACATGGGCGACGAGATGCTGGAACGCCTCGACGAAGTCGACGAAGAGGTCGTCAACGATGGTCTGGTCCTTGAGGTATGAGCTCCGGACGTAACCCCGTGAACGGAGGATTCCTACGCCCGCTCGCAGCCCCCGAGCGCAGGCGACGCTCACGTCACCAGACCTTCTGGAAGGTCGTCAACCCGCTCAACCGTCCATTGGCGGGTCTCGCTCCGTGGTGGGTGTTGCTGGAGACACGCGGGTGTCGGAGCGGGATGCCAAGGACAACCCCCCTCGCACGTGGCCCGGTCGACGGGAATGTGGTCTGGCTCAGCTCGGTTCATGGAAGGCACGCGACATGGGTGCGCAACATCGAAGCCTCCCCTGAAGTACGGATCAAGTTCTCAGGCCGCTGGCACATCGGCCGCGCGACGGTGCACGACTACGACGAATCGGTCGTCCGGCGCTTCAACGCTTACGCCCGTAGCGGGCCGAGGATGCTCGGCATCGACCCTGTGCTGGTTCGCGTGGAGCTGCTTTGACGGTGTCTTGGCCGGGAGGAGTCCCAGCGCAGCGCCGAGGCCCGATAGGCTCCCGCTAGGGAAAGGCGAATCCAACGAAAGGGGCAGGGGCAATGAGACGGCCACAGGGAAGATCGGCGGTCATCTCGCTTGCGCTGACAGCGGTCGCGGCCGCGGGCTGCGGCTCCTCATCCTCGAGCAGCGGGCTGAGCAAGCAGCAGCTCGCGACGAAAGCCAACGCGATCTGCAGTAGCTACAAACCCAAGATCGCGGCGGTCAAGGCGCCGTCGACCACGGACATCCAGAGCGGCCAATTCGCCCGTTACTTCGACCAGATTGCGCCGATCTACGACCAGGCGATAGCCCAGCTCAAGACCCTGAAACCGGCGGCGAACGTCCAGGCTCAGTGGAACCAGATGCTGACGCAATTCGGTGCGGTGGCGAGCTTGATCGATCAGGTCAGGACTAAGCTCGACAAGAGGCAGGCAGGCGCAACCGCGCTCCTGGCGCAAATCGTGCCGCGGACAAACGCCGCCGATGCGGCAGCCAAGAACATTGGCGCCACCGCATGCGCCAGCACCCCCACCCAATCGGGTGGCGGTTGAGCATAATCGCGGCCCATGCGGGCCGTCAGCGCCGTCCAGACGTTCCCGGGGTCCGTGCACGAGGCCGAGAGGGTGTGGTACGACACCGGACGCTGGCCGAGCTGGGTGGATGGGCTCGACCGCGTCACGGACGTCGGCTCCCGCTGGCCGCAGCTCGGGGCGACCGTCACCTGGCAGTCGGGCCCCGCGGGCCGGGGACGGGTGGTCGAGCGGGTCGTGGCCTACGAGCCGCTCAGCGGACAGACGGTCGAGGTCCAGGACGACTCGATCCGGGGGCGCCAGACCGTCGAGTTCGCGCCCGCCGATGAGACGGTCGAGGTCACACTGACCCTGGAATACGAGATCAAGCAGCGCTCCCTGCTGACCCCGCTCGTGGATCTGCTGTTCATCCGTAGGGCCTTCAGGGCCTCGCTCGACGCGACGCTGCGCCGGTTCGGCCTGGAGCTCGAGGCCGCTCGCGGATCGGACGTCGGCTAGCGTAGAGGACCTATGTTCGTGTTCAAGGCAGCGGTGGTGGGGGCGGGAACGATGGGCGGGGAGATCGCGCAGACGATCGCCAACGCCGACATCCCTGTGGTGCTCAAGGACGTCGAGCAGAAGTTCGTCGACCAGGGCCTTGAAAAAGCCAAGTCGCTGTGGCAGGGGCGGGTCGACGCGGGCAAGATGGAGG
Source organism: uncultured Actinomycetes bacterium (assembly GCA_963757075.1). GTDB lineage: Bacteria > Actinomycetota > Thermoleophilia > Solirubrobacterales > Solirubrobacteraceae > Palsa-465. The sequence continues at coordinate 463,726 of CAVWQN010000003.1, read as the reverse complement.
AGGCCGAGCGCGACCGCAAGCTCTCGCTGATCAGCGGCACGACCACCTACGAGGGCTTCGGCGACGTCGACTTCGTGATCGAGGCTGTGCCGGAGCGGACGGAGATCAAGCGGAGGGTGTTCTCGGAGCTGGACGAGGTGACTCCGGGGCACGCGATCCTGGCATCGAACACCTCCTCGCTGTCGATCACCGAGATGGGGGAGGCGACCGGCCGTCCCGGACTCGTGGTCGGCTTTCACTACTTCTATCCGGCCTCGGTGATGCGGCTGGTAGAGGTGATCGAGGGGGAGGACACCGCCCCCGCGACCGTCCAGGCGGCCGTCAACTTCGCCCAAGCGATTCGCAAGATGCCGATCCGCTGTCTCGAGGCTCCGGGGTTCGTGGTCAACCGGATCCTGAACTCGAGCGTGTCGGAGCTGTGGCGCTACCAGGTCGAGACCGGAGCGGATGTCAAAGAGATCGACCGGCTGGTCGCCGAGTCAAAGGCGGCGCCGATGGGTCCGTTCTTCCTGTCCGACCTGCTCGGGCTGGACACAGTGCTGCACGTCGCCACCCATCTGGCCGAGGCGTACGGGGACCGTTTCGTCGTGCATCCTGGGATGAAGGAGCTGGTCGCGGCCGGAGACCTCGGAGCCAAAACGGGCAAGGGCTTCTATGAGCACTCGGACTGAGCTCGACGCCACGACCCTCGTCGATCGCTTCACGCTGAAGGCGCTCATTGAAGCCTGCCTGGTGGTCGAGGAGGGGCTGACATCCACGCGGGAAGTGGACCTGGGGATGATGGCCGGGGCCGGGATCATCCCGCCGCCGCTGGCGCGCGCCGACCAGATGGGCCTAGACGAGGTCCTGGCGAAGCTCGGGCGAGCGGCGCAGGAGTGGGGAGAGGGCTTCCAGCCACCGACGATCCTGCGACGGCTGGTCGCGCAGGGCAGACTGGGCGTCAAGGCCGGTCAAGGCTTCTTCCCCTACGCCCGTCCCGACGCCGGCTGGGACGAGAGCCCGGTGAAGCTCGAGACCCGGGGCCAGACGGCAATCGCCTGGCTGGATCGGCCGCCCGCCAACTCCATCTCGCCGGAAGTCGTAGAGGCGCTGGGGAAGATCTGGGAGACGGTCAGCGGATCCAATGGGATACGAGCACTCCTCATCGCCTCCGCCAACCCGATGCTGTTCTGCGCCGGCGCCGACATCAAGGCCTTCACGAAGTTGGACCCGGAAGAGGGCAGACAGATGGCCAACGACATGCACGGACTCCTGCGAGCTATGGAGCGTTCGCCGGTGGCCACCATCGCGGCGGTCAACGCCGTTGCATTCGGCGGCGGCTGCGAGCTGGCCATGGGCTGCGACTTCCGGATCGCCGCCGAGTCGGCGACGTTCGGCCAGCCCGAGATCAACCTGGGCATCATCCCCGGCTTCGGAGGCACCCAGCGCCTCCCGCGGCTAGTGGGCGAGGCGAAGGCGCTGGAAATGAATCTGGTCGGGGACGCGATCTCGGCGCATGACGCATACGAGCATGGGCTCGTGCACCGGGTCGTCAAGGACCACGAGCTGTTCGATACCTCGCTTCAGTGGGCGCGCAAGCTTGCAGAGCAAGCGCCGCTCGCGGTCGAGCAGATCAAGCGGGTATCCGCGGCGGGCGAGCTGGACGCTGGCCTCGAGGCCGAGAAGCAGGGGTTCGCCAGTGTGCTCGGCTCGGAGGACGCCCGCGAGGGCATCTCGGCCTTCCTCGACAAGCGCTCACCGAGGTTTCAGGGAAGGTGAACGCCTCGCGCCTCGCCGAGCTGATCCGCGCGGCCGATTCGGTCGTGGCCCTGACCGGCGCCGGGATCTCGGTTCCCTCGGGGATCCCCGATTTTCGCTCTCCCGGCACCGGGCTGTGGGAGAACGTCGATCCCATGGCGGTCGCGCACATCGACGCGTTCCAGCGCGACCCAGAGGGGTTCTGGGCCTTCTACGGCGAGCGCTTCCAGACGCTCGAGCACAAGCATCCCAACCGAGCGCACGAGGTGCTGGCCGAGCTCGAGGAGGCCGGCCTTCTTGATGCCGTGATCACACAGAACATCGACCAACTGCACGCACGGGCCGGCTCGCGCGAGCTGGTGGAGGTGCACGGGACGATCGCGCACTCGTCCTGTCTGCGGTGCCGCGCCCAGTACATGCTGGCGGATGTCCGCGCCCGACAGGGCGCAGACGCCCACGGCATTCCGCGATGCGACTGCGGCGAACCGCTCAAGCCTGACGTTGTCCTGTTCGGCGAGTTCCTGCCTGCTCAGGCCCTGGCCCGGGCCGATCAGCTGGCCGCCAGCGCCGAGCTCATGCTGTGCATCGGGTCATCGCTCGAGGTCTATCCGGTGGCCGACCTGCCAGTGCGCACCCTCGCCGCCGGGGGCCAGATCGCGATCATCACCAAGGGCCCGACCCCCCTCGATCACCGGGCCGTGGTGAGGCTGGACGGTGATGTCGTAACCGAGCTCGAGGCCGTGGCCACGGCACTCGGGCTCAGGCGTTCGCCACAGCCCGAGCCCGAAAAGCGGCCTCGATCCGCGACAGCGTGAGCGCCACAGCCTCGCGCTCGGCCGCCGAGAGCGGAGCGCCGAGCGCCGTCTGGGCCGCAGCGTTGATCGCCTCGCGCTGGCCCCGGAGCTCCTCGAGGCGATCAGAAAGCGCGCCACCGGTGGGATCGGCGGCGAGCTCGGCGAGCGCGGCGTCGAGGGCCACCAGGACCTGAAGCGCGGCCTCGCGGTCGCGGCCGTGGTCGAGGTCCAGGCGAGCTCGCAGCGTGAGCTCCTCACACGCCAGCGGCCGCTCCCGCCCGCCAAGGACGGCGGCCAGCCGTGCCTGGGGCTGGAGCACGGTGGCCCGGGGCTGTCGCCGGCGGCGCGCGGGCAACAGCTCGCGGGCTTGCGTCCACAGTCCCTCCGCCACCTGCTCGCCCGCTCCGAATCCCACGCGGGCGACAATCGCCTGTTGGCGGCCGACGGGTTGCATGTACGGGTCGGCGGTGACCAGCCGGAAGGCGTGCAGCGCCCTGTTCAACACGGTGATCCCTGCCTCGAGGTCGCTCTCGCCTGCCCGCCGCAGCCACGCGGTTGCATCCCCCTCGAGCTCGAACGGTTCGCCCACGTCGATCACGGTGGCCCGACCGGTCGCCACGGGGGTGGGCTCAGGCTCAGGTTGAGCATTATGCTTGCTCTTGGAGAGCCGTCGTCGACGCTCCGTGGCCCCGAGCGTCGCGATGACGAGCACGTGCGCCGGATGTGCATCGATGGGATCGTCGGGGTGTCTGAGTAGATAACGCCCGTCCGTCGGCCCCAGCGGCCACGGGTACTCGACCTGGACGAAGCGAAACAGAGGCTTCGAAGCGCTCACTGCCGATCAACCATGTCATGCGGGGGGCCCGCGCCCCCCCGGCCGATCAGGTCACTGCCCGACTTTGATTGCGTATTTGCTGGGGGCGATGGGGACTACGGGTTCGGGTAGTTGGCCGATGCGGTTGATGAGTTGTACCCATTGGCCTGGTTGTAGGATGGAGGCCACTTGGGCGGCGAGTTTTTTGTTGTTGCCGAATACGGGGGTGTAGGTGACTTGGATTCGGTCTTTGTGGTCGGGTAGGGAGAGGGTGTCCGGTTGGCTTTTGTAGCTCATGTTGGAGATGATCTGGTTGGGTTTGAAGATTCCTTGGAGGGTGAGCAGCCGTCGGATTGTCATGTCGGTGATGGTGCCTGAGCCTTGGTGGCCGGCGATGGGGATGCCGTTGATTTTTGAGATGTCGAGGCTGGAGCCGCTGGTGCCGGCGGCGTCGACGCCGTTTGAGGCGTTGGTGTTGGCGCCGCATACCAGTCCGGAGACGGTGGGGTCCAGTCCGGAGGCGGATAGGAACTCGATCACGGCCATGATGCGGCGGTCTACCAGTCCGCTCTGGATGTCGCGGCGCCCGCAGGCGTAGATCTGGACGTGTGGGTCTTGGAGCACCCGGTTTTGCAGCTGCTCCTTTGACATCAAAAGGATCTGGCCGATGGTGGGGTTCTTGCCCACGAAGGGGTTCAGGCCGGCGGCCCGGTATACGGCGGTGGCCTCCAGTAGCTTCCAGCCGTCGAGGATCGGTTTGGGGTCCACGTAGGGCGAGCCCTTGCCGGCCGGTTTGATCATGAATTGAAGGTGTGAGGCCTGGGTGGAGCTGGGGGCTGCCACCCGGCCGAGGATGGTGCCGGCGATCACCGTCGCTCCGGCCTTCAGCGGCTGCAGCGTGTACTGGTTTTTGCCCAGGTGAAGCACGTCTGAGAAGTAGTTCTGAAAGCTTGAGATCTGTTGGCTTAGGTTGTGCAGCTGCAGGGCACCGCCGGCGGCGCTGGATCCTGGCCGGGAGGGATAGGCGAACAGCCTCTCCTTGACCTGCGCCTGGGGAACCGACTCCGTGGCGCCGCTGCCACCGCTGCTGTTATTGCTGCTGTTGTTGCTGCTGTTGTTGCTGGTGCTGGTGGGGAGCGGGCTTGGCGTCTTGGTGGCGGCTTTGGTGGCCTGCTTGGTGGTGGGGATAGCTGGCGCCTGCTGGGAGCCGGCGGTGGCCGGGGCGCTGGGTGTGGGCGCCGGGGCTATGGAGAGCTCCTTGGCGATCTGCCCGGCCGTGACCGGGACCGGCTTGGGGAACGGGTACTGAGCGGGGATGGATCCCAGGTTGGCGTACGTGTAGACGTTCCCGTTTGCGTCCTGGAGCTGCAGGTACTTGCCCCACTGCTGATTCTGGCCCACGGCCAGCACCTTGCCGTCGTTGACCGCGATCACCGGCGAGTTCTGCTTGGCGTAGATGGACAGCGCCTTCTGGGAGGGATTGGACTCCACCGCGATCGCCGGATTCCCCGAGCTGACCTTCTTGCCGGCCAGCGACTCCGCGTAGTCATCGGCGTAGCGGGCCGGCGCCGCCAGCGGGAAATGACCTTCCACCAAGCCGGTCAGCGCCCCGATGAACTGCGACGGCAAACCGCCGATCAGCTTGGCCCGCAACAGCACCGACTGCACATACCAATCGGCGTGGTTGTAGGCAAAGATCGCCTGGGAGAGATTCTTCGAGCACCCCGCGGCGTGCAAATAGCGGGCCGCGCTGAAGATCGCGTCCACCGGGTTATACGGATCGGCGATCCCGTTCCCGGTCGCAGCCACCCCCCACTGCTTCCAGGTCTCGGGCAAAAACTGCATCCACCCCACCGCCCCCGCCGAGGACACACTCAAATTACGGCCATAGTCGGTCTCGATCTCGTTGATCGCCGCCAACACCTGCCACGGACAGTCGTACTCGATCCCCGCAGCCTGATAGATCGGCAACAGAAACGGCGGAATCTGGAAGTTATCGATAAAGAAATTCGGCACCCCAATCGCCGCCGGCCCCGGCGTCGCAAACGAAAAAGTCGGATTCGAGGGCGAGGGAACACCGCCAGCACCGCGAGGCGCTGCGGGTGCCGGTGGGCCCGCCTTTGCCGGCTGGCTTTTGTTTGTGCTGCCGCTGCCGCCGCCGCTCCCCGTGCCCGAACTTCCATTAGAGCTCGAGCTCGAACTCGACCTCTGCGACTGGGTATGGGAGGTCGTCTGCTGCTGAGTCGTCTGGGTGCCCGAGGTGGTCGTCGTGGGCGTGCTGGAAGTGGTGGGCGTGCTGTTGGTCGGGGTGGAGGTCGTGCTCGGCGCCGGCGTGCTGCTGGTCGGGGACGACGTAGTGGTGGTGGCTGCTGGCGTGCAGCTCACGCCCACGACGGTCGCCCCGGCCGGCACCGCAATCGAGCCGGGAGCAGCGCCCGGCGGCAAGTCGAGGTTCAGCGTTTCGTGGACGCCGCCCAGCAACGTGACGCTCACGACGCACGGCTCGGCCGAAGCCGATGGGATGACGGCGATGCCCATCACGGCTAGCGCCGTGATCGCCCCCACCACCAGTTTTCGACTCCGCAACACCGTGGTCAATCTCCTCCCGCCGGTCTGCTCGAGCAAGTCGTTGTCGCCGCGACCACAGGCGGCATGGCGAGGACGCTACTGCCTGACACCGTGGTTTGCAACGGCGAACCGTCGTCCTGGGCGACCATCGGGGGCGCGCCAACTGTACTCGATTCTCAGGCCGTAGCCAGGCGGTTGACCGAGGCGGAACCGGCGTCGTCCGCAGGCTCCAGCCAACCTCAAGCTCGGCCAGAGACTTACGGCTCAAACCGACGGTTGAGCCCGCTCGATCGTCGCGGGTGGGGCAGCACAGCAACCGCGATACTGTGGCCTCCCCGACAGTGAAAGGCGGCTTGCAAGCGATGAGCGAAGACAGAGGGCTCAGGGACCGCATGGTCAGAGAAGGCGAGGAGGCGATCGGCAAGCTGGCCCAGGACCTGCTCGAGAACCCGGTCGTGAGCAAGGCGCTGTCAGGGGCCTTCGAGACCCGCGAGCGCGCCATGCGCGCCCAGGAGCTGGCGATGGGAGCGCTCAACCTGCCATCGGCCAGCGATCTTGAGCGGCTCACCCGGCGGCTGAGAAGCGTCTCGCAGCGGCTCGAGGGGATCGAGGATGGGCTTGATCGGCTGGAGCAGCGGATTGAAGGCCTAGGAGCGTCAAGCGCAATCGAACAACGGTTGGCGGCGATCGAGGAGAAGCTGGACGGGCTGCAGAAGGCGAGCCAATCCGCTTGAGGCGGGGTCAGGAGCCGTTCGCGCCCACGGGCTTGCGCGAGTGGGCGCGAACGGCTTCCACCCCCACCTCTTGGCTCCTCTCCTTGCTGAGTGCCTGAGCTGCGATTGCGCCAGCCGCTCGCTCGGCTTGCTGTAAAGCATCTGGAGAGATGCGGCGGCGCTCGGGGAGGATGGTGTCCGAGACGATGAGGACGGCTGCGCTGTGGAGTTCGAGCTTCTGGGCCGAGGCGAATAGCGTGGCGCACTCCATGTCAAGCGCCTGGGCTCCGTTCTCGAACAGCGCGCGCTCGTCGGCGCCATAGAACAGATCCACCGAGGCCATCTCGACGGGCTTGAGCTTCCTGCCCGCTCGCAGCGCGCTAAGCAGATCTCGATCCGGGGCGACTCGGTCGCCGGCGCCGAGCGCGCGGCTGGTTCCGTCGCACGAGAGCGCGTTCGTGGCGACCAGCAGGTCGCCCAACGCCAGCGTTGGGTCGAGCGCTCCGCAGGTGCCAACCCTAACCAGCCGCCTCGCGCCAAGCTCCGCCAGCTCCGTGATCACGATCGCGGCGCTCGGGCCGCCCATGCCGCTGCTCTGAATCGTGAGAGCGTCCCCGTCGGCGGCGATGCCGGTGTAGCCCCACAGGCCGCGGTTGTGGTTGAACATCTGTGGCTCGGAGAGCAGCGACTGGGCCAGCGTCAATGCCCGCCCTGGATCGCCTGGAAGCAGCACCCGTTCGGCGAGCGGCGCGGTCGGATGCACGTGAATCGGCATCGCCCGAGATTAGGCGACTAGACTGCCCGCGCCATGTCGAGCCATCGGGATTCGGACAGGCCCGGCTTCAGGTCGACGGCCGAGTTCCGCGAGGTCATGGACCGCGCCTTCACGCTGATGAGCGAGGACGCCGAGATGGGCCCCAAGCTGAGAGACGCGGACACGCCCCAACGGTTCGAGTTCACCGACATCGACCTGGTGGTCAATATCCGCGCCGGCCGGGAGGGCGAGCCGAACTTGGCATGGGAGTGGACCGACGACATCGCCTGGGAGCCGAAGGTGCGGATGACGATGAGCTCGGAGGTCGCAAACCGTTACTTCCAGGGCAAGGAGAACGTGGCCATCGCCATCGCCAGGCGGCGGATCAAGGCCGGCGGAGACGTCAAAGCGGCCCTAGCGATCATTCCCATCACCAAGCCGTTGTTTGCTCGCTATCGCGAGATGATCTCAGCGGATTACCCGCACCTGGCGGTCTGACGGAGCGAGCGCGAAGCGCGAGCGGTTAAGCGGAGCGGGAGGCGGAGCGACGGTTTCAGAGCGCGGGACCGGATGTCCCGCGGAGAACCTTGACACGCGCCTGGAAGGCGAGTAGACCTAGGAAACCGCATACGGCAATAGGCCGGAGCGTGGGCGCTTGACCCGCTGATCCGGGCAGACGCCTGCGAGGCGCCGCTGCTTTTGCAACGAACGCCTACGGCCGAGGCAGCGGGCCGTATTGCCCGCGGGCGGCGGGACTTCGCTCAGACGAGGTCCCGCCGCCGGTACGAACGAGGGCCTCTGACCTCTGCGTCGCCAATGCGGCGTGTGCTGCGGTGGCTATCGAGAGGCCAGGCTGGCCAGCGGCAGGGGATGGGTAGATCACACTATGGTCGTGCCGAATAACGGTCTCTCGCTCACCGACGCAGCAAGGCGAGTCGGGGTCGCGCCGGCGACCCTGCGACGCTGGCTGCGCGATGGCCTGATCCCGCAATACGATGGCGACGGCTGGACTACGGCCGCGGTGGGCCAGGCACGCGTAGTCGCCCGGATGCGCGAGCGAGGCCACTCCCTCGAGAGCATCCGCAGGGCGAGCGAGGAAGGGCGGCTTGCCTATGCCTATGCGGACGAACTGTTCCCGGAGACCGACCGCCAGTACACGCTCGCGGAGGCTGCGCGCGAGACCGGCCTCGAGCCGGCGCTGATCGAACGGATCGTCACCGCCATCGGGTTCCCGGCGCGGGCGGAGGCTGTCAGCGGGGAGGATCTTCAGCTGCTGCGCTATGCCTCGGCAGCGCTCGATGCCGGATTCCCCCTCGTGGCGATGCTTCAGGTGGTCCGGGTCTACGGTCAGGCCATCGCACAGATCGCCGACGCCGAGGTGCGGCTGTTTCACCTTTATGTCCACGAGCCGCTGATGCGCTCGGGGTCGAGCGAGCTCGAGGTCGCCGAGCAGATGGAAGACCTGTCGAAGGTGTTGCTGCCGCTTGCCTCCCCGGTAATCGACCAGATCCACCAGCGCTACCTGCATCACTTCATCGATCAGGACATCGTCGGCCACATGGAGTCAGACCTCGACGGCGCGGCCGCTGACCTCGGCCGGATCCGGCTGGCGATCGCGTTCGCCGACCTCACGGGCTACACGCGGCTGACCGAGGAGGAGGGAGAGCTCGAGGCGCTCGACGCCCTGGAACGGTTCGTGGAAGCTGTCGAGGCCACCCTCCCGGACAGCGCACGAGTGGTCAAGTTGATCGGCGACGAGGTGATGATCGTGGGCTCCGATCCCTCCGTGCTGATCGACTGGGCGGTCGGGTTCCAGCGGCTGCAGTCCGAACGGCCACTGCCCCGGATCGGAATCCACTACGGCGTGGCGCTGTACAGAGACGGTGACTACTACGGGCGCGATGTCAATATCGCCTCGCGAATCACCGCCCGCTCGGCCGGCGGCGAGGTGCTCGCCACGCGCCCCGTCGTGGACCAGGCCGGGCCTCACCTGGAGTTCGATCGCATCGGGGAGATCAAACTGAAGGGGTTCAGGGAGCCGACCGAAATATTCATCGCGCGCAGGAAGGAAAGCGATGATTGAGGCCGTGCGCGAGACGGGGCTCCTCGCCGCAAACCGAACGGTGCTGGTGATGCTCTCGGGCGGCCGCGATTCGGTTTGCCTGCTCGACCTCGCCGTCCGGATCGCCGGGTCGGACGCCGTCCGTGCGCTCCATGTCAACTACGGGCTGCGCGACGCGTCCGACGCGGACGAGCGACACTGCGTCCGATTGTGCGAGCGGCTCGGGGTCGTGCTCGAGGTCCGACGGCCTCGATGCCCGGAGCGCGGCAACGTGCAGGCCTGGGCCAGGGATGTCCGTTATGCGGCGGCCGCCGAGCTGGCGGGCGAAGGAGACATCGCCGCTGGCCATACCGCCACCGATCAAGTGGAGACGATTCTGTACCGGTTGGCGTCGTCGCCGTCCCGGCGCGCGCTGTTGGGCATGAAGCCGCGCGAGGGGCTTCTCGTGCGGCCACTCCTTAACTTCACGCGCGCGCATACGGCCGCGTATTGCGTCGAGCGCGGGCTGGACTGGCGCGAGGACGAGACCAACGAGCTGGACGCCTACGCCCGCGGTCGTGTCCGAGCGGAGCTGGTGCCGGCTCTGAGGCGGATCCATCCCGCTGCGGAGCAGAACGTGCTTGCGCTGGCCGAGCTCCTGCGCCAGGAGGCCGAAGTGCTGGACGAGCTGGTCGATGACGTGCTCGGCGGCCGCGATGCGATCGAGCTCGCCCGTTTGCGCGAGCTGCCGGTGGCGCTCAGGCGACTGGTCGTCCAGCGGCTGGCCGACACCGCCGTGGGCCATCCGGCACCGGGCACGGCGCGCCGGGTCGACGAGATCGAGGCGCTCCGCCGCGGGGCACTCGACCTTCCGCACGGGGTGCGGGCGGTCGTCGAAGCAGGAGTGCTGCGGTTCGAGCCACAAAACGGGGCGCGCGCGAGCGCGCCCCTCTATAAATAAAGAACGTGACAGGCGGCGACGACGCGATCGGGGAGATCCTCGTGGCCCCCGACGCTCTCTCCAACCGGGTTCGCGAGCTGGCGACGGAGATCTCGCGCGACTACGCCGGCAGAGATCTGGTGCTGGTCGGCGTCCTGAAGGGCGCCGTGTTCTTCCTCTCGGACCTCATGCGCCACCTGGAGGTGCCGGTGGAGGTGGACTTCATGGCCGTCGCGTCATATGGCTCGGCGACCAAGTCGAGCGGCGTCGTGCGGATTCTCAAGGATCTCGACGCCGTCATCGAGGGAAGGGACGTGCTCATCGTCGAGGACATAGTCGACTCGGGGCTGACCCTGCAATACCTGCTGCGCAACCTCGGAGCGCGTAACCCACGGTCGCTCGAGGTCTGTGCGCTCTTGATCAAGCCCGAGCGCCGAAAGGTGGACCTCCGCACCAGATACGTGGGCTTCGAGATCCCGAATCGGTTCGCGATCGGGTATGGGCTCGACTACGGCGAGCGTTACCGCAACTTGCCGTTCGTAGCTGCGTTGAAGGAGTAGTGGTCCCCGCCGCAAATACGCTCGCATTCGAGTCGCCCCTGACGGCGTCTGCCTTCGTCCTCGGAGGCTCGCGCAGCGCCGCTGCGCGTCGCCTCCTGCGTCCTCGGCAGCCGTCCGCCAGTAACGCCTCTCGGTGCGACCGTACTTACGGCGAGAACCACTAAGGCCGATTGCAACGGCCTTTGGGAGCGGGGGACGCCTCCCCAAACGGCCAAATCCAAATGCTACGCTTGCCTATTCCCTGTCCTTGCTGGGCGCGCCGGAGGCGCGGAATTCGACAGTGAGCAAATTTTTCAAGAGCGCCGCCTTTCCGATCCTCATTGTGGTCGTGCTGGCGTTCTTCGCCCAGAAGCTGATCGGGACTTCGAATCACCAGCCGGCGTACACGTTCGGCAACCTGATCCAGCAGCTCCAGTCGGGCCAGGTCAAGAGCCTGTCGCTGCACGTCTCCGACAACACGGTCAACCTGACGACCGTCGCCGGCCAGCACTACACGGTCGGCTATCCCGACCAGTACGCGACGACGCTGATCCAAGACGTGCAGAGGGACGTCCAGAGCGGAGGGCTTCAGGCCAACGCCTTCAACATCATCGGCAAGCAGTCGAGCGGCTGGCTGTCGCTGCTGACCTATCTGCTGCCGTTCGTGATCTTCATCGGGTTCTGGATCTTCCTGATGAACCAGGTCCAGGGCGGGGGCTCGAAGGTGATGTCGTTTGGTAAGTCCCGCGCCAAGCGGATGTCGGTCGATTCGCCGAAGATCACCTTCAGGGACGTCGCCGGGGTCGACGAGGCCGTCGAGGAGCTGCACGAGATCAAGGAGTTCCTCGAGAACCCGAAGAAGTTCCAGGCCCTGGGGGCCAGGATCCCCAAGGGCGTGCTTCTGTACGGGCCGCCGGGCACCGGTAAGACGCTGCTGGCGAGGGCCGTGGCCGGAGAGGCCGGCGTGCCCTTCTTCTCGATCTCCGGCTCTGACTTCGTCGAGATGTTCGTGGGCGTAGGTGCCTCGCGCGTGCGTGACCTGTTCGAGCAGGCCAAGCAGAACTCCCCCTGCATCATCTTCATGGACGAGATCGACGCCGTCGGTCGCCACCGGGGCGCCGGTCTGGGCGGCGGCCACGACGAGCGCGAGCAGACGCTCAACCAGCTGCTGGTCGAGATGGACGGCTTCGAGATGAAGGACAACATCATCCTGATCGCCGCCACCAACCGGCCCGACATCCTCGACCCCGCACTGCTCCGCCCCGGTCGCTTCGACCGCCAGATCGTCGTCGATCGTCCCGATCGCATGGGCCGCAAGAAGATCCTCGAGGTGCACACCCGCGGCAAGCCGCTGGCGCGGGAGATCGACATCGACGCTCTGGCCGGGCAGACCCCCGGCTTCACCGGCGCCGACCTCTCGAACCTGGTCAACGAGGCGGCGCTTCTCTCAGCGCGCAACGGCAAGCGCGAGATCACCCAGGACGAGCTCGAGGAAGGGATCATGCGGGTGATCGCTGGCCCGGAGAAGAAGACCCGGGTCATGTCCGACAAGGAGCGGCGGGTCACCGCCTACCACGAGATGGGTCACGCGATCGTCGGCCACTACCTCCCGAACTCCGACCCGATCCACAAGATCTCGGTCATCTCCCGGGGCCAGGCGCTGGGAATCACGATCTCCCTGCCCGGCGAGGACAAGTTTTTGACCACCCGGGCCGAGCTGCTCGACACGATGGCCATGACGCTTGGGGGTCGCGCCGCCGAGGAGATCGTGTTCGACGAGATCACCACCGGGGCGGCCAACGACCTGGAGAAGGTCACGGCCACCGCCAAGCAGATGGTGATGCGTTTCGGGATGTCAGAGAAGCTGGGGCCGAGGGTGTTTGGCCACGAGCACTCGCAGCCGTTCCTGGGCCGAGAGTTCTCAGCCGAGCCCGACTACTCGGACGAGATCGCGCGGGAGATCGATGACGAGATCCGGCGCGTGGTGGAGTCCGCGCACGTCCAGGCCAAGAGCATCCTCACCGAGCGCCAGCCGGCTCTGGAGAAACTGGCGGAGATCCTGGTCAAGCGCGAGACGATCGAACGCGAGCAGTTCGAAGCCCTGCTGGAGGGTCAGACCGAGGCCGAGGTTTTCGGCTCAGAGGCGCCGCCTCCGCCCGAGGTCCCGATCCCGCCGGCGCCGGCTTCAGGCCGCGCGGGGCGCGAGGGCCCGCGGCCGCTGCCCAGGCCCGGGCTGGCTGGCGGCACGGCCGAGTAGCTGAGCCCACCCGGTTGGGAAGAAGAGTGGCGCCTGACGCCATTAACTTCCCACGGGGGGCGGGAGGGCCGCGACGGCGAAATCGCGGCTCACAGCCGCGATTTCGCCCGGCACCCTGGCCAGGTTCACGTTCAGCGTGAACCCCATCGGCTCCGACAGCGGCCGGAAGAAGTCGTCGTAGTGGGTCGGGATCACCGTTCGGGGCTCGAGGCGGCGGAGAATTCGCTTCCAGTAGTCCTTGGTGAAGCCGCGGCCCGCGACCCCGGCTAGGAAGAAGTCGACGCCGCGGGCCCGGATCGCGTCCTCGACCAGGTTGGCGCTCCCCTGGTGGTAGAAGCTCACGCCGGCGACGTCTATCTGGATTCCCCACACGGGGCCGCAGCGGTACGCGCTCGGGGATAGCGCGTCGAGGTGGTCGCAAGTGAGCTCGCCGTCGAATGGCACCGCCAGCCCCAGCACGAGCTTGGAGTGGAGGCTCGGCGTGAAGCTGACCGTGAACGGGCCGAGCTCGTAGGCCTCATAGGGCTCGACCTCCACCGCCTGCTCCGCCAGCCCGTGCAGTGCCATCAGCCGCATGAGCGAGTCCGATCCATACGCCCGGCAGCCGAACCGCCGGCAGATGGCGGGGGCGTCGACGGCGTGGTCGAAATGGGTGTGACCAACGAGCACGCCGACCACGTCCTCGGGAGTGCCGATGAAGCGCTCGATCATGGCCGGGTCCGGGACCGCTGGCCGGCTCCGGATGACCGCCGAGAGCGGCGCCCGCGAGACATACGGATCGATGAACAGCGTCCGGCCCTCGTACGTCATTCGGTAGCCGGAGACCCCGAGCCATTCGAGGTCGAGCCCAGGCGATAGCGGCAGCGGTCTGGCCCGCAGTTCGGCCAGCGCTTGGGCGTCGTGGTGCTCCTGCGAGCGCTTCGTGGCGGCGAAACGAGCGAAGTCCGCCAGGTAGCGAGCCGGCCCGAGCACGGGACTAAGGGCGGAAGTGGGCCCTGAGCAGTCGGCTGACGTCGCTCTCCGCCGGCTGCGACGTGCTCGGCAGCGGCGGGGTCAGCCCTTGAGCCCGGCAGGCCTCGAGCCCGGGTTCGAGCGAGGGCGCCGCCGCGAGCCGCGGCGGGTTGCGGAAAGTGGCGCGGCGGAAATCGAAGTAGTCGGTCATGGGCTGAGCGTTGGCGTCGCGGTAGGTCATTGCCGGCAGGTTCCACTTGCGCTCGATGAACGCCGTGATCGACGTGTGGTCCTGGACCACGCTCGAGACGTAGCCCGGACGGGCCCAGGGCGAGACGACGACGAGCGGCACGCGGAAGCCGTAGCGGTCATAGCCGCCGGGCGCGTCGCCGGGCTTGACGCGCGGTGGGATCGAGTCCGGCTTGATGGCCCGCGGGGGAGGGACGTGGTCGTAGTAGCCGCCGTGCTCGTCGTATGTGATGAACAGGGCCGTGTGACGCCAGGTTGGAGCGCGGATCAGCGCGTCCACGACCTGCGCGATGAACTGCTCGCCGACCTGGATGTCCTGCGGATTCTCCTCCGAGGTCGTCGTGTAGTTGGGGTCGATGAACGTGAACGCCGGCAGCCGGCCCGCGGCCACGTCGGCGGCGAAGAGATCGAAGTTGTGTTGCTTGGCGCCGCCTCCGTTTAGCGCTCCAGGGACGATCGCGGCGCTCGGCACGTTCTGGTAATAGATCGCCCAGTCGATCTGATGGGCGTCGAGCCGGTCGAAGATGGTGCCGTTCGCGGCCGGGATCGAGAACGTGCTCGAGTCGGTGGCGATCGTCCCCGAGGCCGTGCCGGTGAAGAAGAAGCGACGGTTTGGGTAGGTCTGGGCGAGCACCGAGCAGAAGTAGCGCTGCCCGATCGGGAAATACCGGGCCAGCGAGTATGTGAATGGGAGCGCGTGGCGGTCCCAGTACCACATCGCCGTCGGCCCGCTGGCGCGCACGAAACCGTCGTTCAGGCCCCCGTCGAAGGATTCGTGGCTGGCGTTCCACGACTGGCTCGGGACGCCATGCAGCTGGCACGGCGAGCCGGGTCGGGTCGCGAAGTGGCGTGCGCCGTACTGGTCGCGGTTGAAGTTCGCGCTGCGCCCGCGTCGGAACGTCAGTCCGTCCACGTCGTGGCGGCCAGGGACCGCGTACGGGAGCCGGCCCAGGATGTTGTCGAACGAGTGGTTTTCCATCATCAGCACGACCACGTGGCGAATCTGCGGCATCGACGCCGTCCCGGGCGGAAGGTGAGGGAAGGGCAGGCTGTCCGGCCGCCGCAGACGCAGGCCGGGGCGGGCCGGCCGTGCCCAGGCCGGGATCCCTCCGGCCACCATGAGCGCGGCGCCGCCCGCGGCTCCGCGCAGCAGCGCTCGCCGCGAGACCTTGGCTTCGGCGGGCTGGACACTGCCCACGCGGGCAAGCTTAAGGCTCCAGACACCCTGGGGCTGTCAGTAACGTGGCGGCCAGGCAAATGACCGGGTCCCACTCCCAAAATAAATTCGGAAAGACCGTTCTCGCCGTGACGCGCCTGTGGCTACCGGTGGGAATCGCCGTCGCGGGCCTGGTGGCGATCCTGATCGGGCATGGCCGGACATCCTCCCTATGGGCGGCGGCGGGCGTGAGCCTGATCATCGTCGCGATCATGGTGTGGATGATCAACTGGATGTTTCGAATGAGCGTCGAGAGCAACCGTGAGCGCGAACGTGAGGAAGAAGCGCGCCAGTACTTCGACCGCCACGGGCACTGGCCGGAGGAGGGACCGTGACGGCACCGGCGCAGTTCCGGATCATGGGGGTCGTCAACGTGACCCCCGACTCGTTCTCCGACGGGGGTCGCTACATCGAGCCCGAAAAGGCGATCTCCCACGGGCTTCAGTTGGCGGCAGAAGGTGCCGCGATCGTCGACGTCGGCGGCGAGTCCACGCGGCCGGGGGCCCTGCCCGTCGGAGCCGAGGAGGAGCTTCAGCGGGTGCTCCCGGTCATTGCGGGACTGACCGCGGCCGGGACCGACGCCCAGATCTCGGTCGATACGTCTAAAGCGAACGTGGCCTCCCAGGCGCTCGAGGCCGGGGCCACGTTCGTCAACGACGTCACCGCGCTGCGCGGCGATCCGGGAATGGCCTCGCTGGTCGCGTCCGCGGGCGCCGACCTGTGCCTGATGCACATGCTCGGCGAGCCCCGCACGATGCAGGACGACCCTCGCTACGAGGACGTCGTCTCCGACGTGAAGGCGTTCCTCGAAGAGCGGCTTCAGTTCGCGGTGCGGGAGGGCGTGGGCGAGGAGCGGATCCTGCTCGACCCAGGAATCGGCTTCGGCAAGACGGCGGCGCACAACCTCGAGCTGATCGACCGGTTGGATGAGATCGTGGCCCTCGGGAGGCCAGTGGTGATCGGCGCTTCGCGCAAGTCGTTCATCGGGCGGATCACGGGCCGTCAGGATCCGTTCCACCGAGTGGCTGGAACTGTGGCGGTCAATGTCTTGGCATACGAGCGCGGCGCACGCGTTTTTCGCGTCCACGACGTGGCGCCATCCCATGACGCGCTCGCGATGGCGGCTGCTACGGTCAGCCGGCGATGGACCGAGACGACGAGGCCGACGAGTTCGACGACGTAGACGCCTCCGACCGGGATGAGGAGGCAGTCGAGCCCGAGGTCACGATCGAGATCAGCGGGCTGTCTCTGTTCACACACGTTGGGGTAACCGCGGCCGAGCGCGAAGTCGGCCAGCGCCTGGTGCTCGACCTGCGACTCGATCTAGGCGAGGCCGACGCGACTGTCACCGATCGCCTGGAGGACACCGTGGACTACGCGGAGGTGTGCGATACGGCCAACCTCGTCGCCCAGCAACGCTCATACAAGACGCTCGAGCGGCTGTGCGCGGCGATCGCCGAGCGCTTGCTCGATCGCTACGGAGCCCACGCGGTGTGGGTCAAGGCGGCCAAGCCCGAGCCGCCGCTGGCGCTGCCCGTGGCCGAGGTATCGGTCGAGGTGTGGCGCGAGGCGGCGTGACGGGCGGCTATCTCGGCCTCGGGTCCAACGTTGGCGATCGGCTGAGGCATCTGAACGACGCGGTCGCGGCCCTGCCGCAGCGCGGCGTCGGGATCCTGCGTTCGAGCTCCGTGTATGAGACCGAGCCGGTGGGGCTCGTCCCCGATCAGCGCGACTTTTTCAATGCTTGCCTGCGAATCGAGACCGCGCTCGGGCCAGAGGAGCTGCTGAACGCCTGCAAGGCGGTTGAGGAACAGCTGGGCCGCACCGGCGGGGGCGTGCGCCACGGGCCGAGGGAGATCGACGTCGACGTTCTGCTGCTCGACGAAATCGAGCATCGCTCTCAGCGCCTGGTACTGCCGCATCCCTTGATCCTCGAGCGGCGGTTCGTGCTCGTGCCGCTGCTGGAGCTAGACCCCGAGCTGACGCTGCCCGACGGACGCTCGCTTAAAGCGGCGCTCGATGCGCTGGAACCCGGGCAGGCGGTGAGGGTTGTGAACCCACCGCTTTAATTGCGCCCCCATGCTGCTGGTGGTCGATGTCGGGAACACCCAGACTCACTTCGGCGTGTTCGGCGACGACGATGGTGCGTTGACCGAGCACTGGCGGTTCGCGACCGTGCGGGAGTCGACCCGAGACGAGCTGGGCGCGGCGCTGTCGAATCTGCTGGCTTTGAGGGGGCTTCAGTTTTCAGATATCAGCTCCTCGATCGTCTCCTCCACCGTGCCGCAGCTCTCGCAGGAGTGGAGTGCGATGGCGGAGCGATACCTGGGACAGCGGATGCTGGTCGTGGGCCCTGCCATTCGGACCGGGATGCCGATTCGCTATGACAACCCACACGAGGTTGGCGCCGATCGGCTGGCGAACGCAGTGGCGGCGTACGAGCGGGTCGGCGAGAGCTGTGTGGTCGTGGACTTCGGAACCGCGATCACCTACGACGTGATCTCCGCCGCGGGTGAATATCTCGGAGGGATCATCACCCCCGGCGCCGAGATCTCGATCGATGCCCTATATGAACGGGCGGCGAAGCTGCCGAAGGTCGAGCTGGCCGAGCCGCGGGCGCTGATCGGAAAGTCGACCGTGGATGCAATCCGCTCCGGGATCGTGTTCGGCTTCGCGGCGCAGGTCGACGGGATAGTCCGCCGGCTGCGGGCAGAGCTGGGGGCGGGCACGACGGTGATCGCGACCGGAGGGCTCGCGCCGGTGCTGGTGCCGTTCGTGCGGGAGACGATCGACGAGGTCGATGATCTTCTGACCCTGATCGGGCTGCGCCTGATCTGGGAGCGAAATCAGCTCTGAGTGGCCTCGGCCCCGGCCGAGGCCGTGGGCGCCGCGGCGGGCGAGCGCTCAGAGGCGGGCACGGGCACGTCTGGCGTTCGGGCTACCGTCGCCGCGAGGATCAGCGGGCCAAGCCGGCGGCGGTCATCGGGATGGGCCTCTCGCAGCTGATCGTAGGCATCCAGCAGGCCGCGGATGGCGGCGAATACCGGCGCGTCGTCGATCTCCTCTGGCACATCGCAGGCCAGCCGCGCCAGAGCCAGCATCTCGGCCCCGGCCTCGGGCGTACCGCGCATGGTGGCGATCGTGGCCAGCAGCAGGAACTCCGCCAGGCGGTCCAGCAGCACATGCTGGGGGCGCTCGGTCTCCCCGACCGCCGGCCCGGCGGGCGCGAGCGGCTCGCCTGCGGCCAGTCGAAGCGCCTGCCCGGACGCGACCGAGCGAATCTGCTCGCTTGAAAGGCCGGCCTGGAGCGCCCACCGCAGCTGGAAGGAGGAGGACATCAGCGTGTGGCCGTACGGCGAGTCGGAGGCGAGCAGGATCTGGCCCGGTGGGACGAGCGAAAACAGCGATACCAGGTCGGCGGGCATCCACCAGGCCGTGTCGAACAGCAGATTCGGATGGTCGGGGGCGGCGCGCCAGATCCACGACAAATCGGAGATCGCGGCGTGCGCCAGGATCAGGCGGGCGTCCTCGAATTCACCGGCCAGCTGAACGGCGTGCAATCCGAGCGCCGGGATGCCCCTCCCGGCGTGAATCAGGATCGGGAGCCGGCGCTCGTTGGCGAGTGCGGCGAGCTGCTTGACGGCGGGGTGGTCGAGCGTGAACTGCTCCGCCCGGGGGTGAAGCTTGATTCCTCGAGCGCCAGCGTCCACGGAGCGCTCCGCCTCGCGCAGGGCATCGTGGTGAGGGTTGACCCGGCAGAACGGCACCAGCAGGCCGTGTGATTCCCGCGCCGCGGCGAGCACCGCATCGTTCGCGGCCCCGTAGCCGTCGGGCTCGTGCATGGGGAAGACGAACGCTCCGCGGGCACGCGCCATCTGGAGCGACGCGATCAGCTCCTGCGGCTGCTGCTTCATGCCATCCGGATCGTTGTGGCCGATGTGCGTGTGCGCATCGAACAGCTCGAGTCCTGGGACCTGGTCTAGGACGAGGTCGTTCCACGGTTTCAGCAGGGTCGCGATGTCCACGGACATGATTCGTACCATGAAAGCGTGTCTCGAAAGCTCACCGACTCCTGGACGCTCGGTGGCGTCCGGGTCTCCAACCGGGTCGCGCTGGCACCGCTGGCGGGGATCGGCAACTGGTTCGTGCGTCTGCAGGCCAAGCGCTTCGGCGCCGGGTTGGTGGTGTCAGAGATGGTGTCGAGCTTCGCCATCCATTACAGAAACGAGCGCACCTGCCGTGAGCTGCTCCGGATCCATCCGGAGGAGCACCCGGTTTCGATCCAGCTGTTCGGGCACGACCCTGAGGTGATGGCCTCGGCGGCCGAACGGGTGGCGGCCGCGGGAGCCGACCTGATCGACCTCAACATGGGCTGTCCCGTACCGAAGGTGTGCAAGACAGGAGCCGGCGCGGCGCTGCTGGACGAGCCCTCTCGCGCTGTGGCCTTGGCGAAAGCCGCCGCACACGGGAGCGGGCTGCCGGTCACCGTGAAGCTCCGCAGCGGCCAGCGTCCCGGCGACCAAAGCGGCGTCGAGCTGGCCCGCCGTCTGGTGTTCGAGGGTGGCGTTGCCGGGATCGCGATCCATCCCCGTCATGCATCGCAGCGCCACACCGGGGCACCGAACTACGAGCTTGCGCGGACACTGGTGGACGAGCTTCCGGCGCCGGTGCTGGTGTCGGGCGGCTTGAGGACCCCCGAGCAGGCCAAGCTGGCGTTCGAGCAGACCGGCGCCGCCGCAGTTTTGCTGGCCCGTGGCTCGCTCGGAAATCCTTGGCTGTTTGCGCAGCTGCTGCAGGATGGAAACGGCTCCGCAGCGCGCGAGCCCACGCGCCAGGAGGTCCTGAGCGAGCTCGATTGGGTGATCGAGCGCGCGGTCGAGCATCTGGGCGCGGAGCGGGGCGGACGGTACCTGCGGAAGTTCTATCCCTGGTACCTCGAGCGGCTGGGGCTCTCGCACGGCCGGAGGGGCAGAGAGCTGCTTCAGGCGCTGCAGACAGCGCCCGACATTGAGGCCGCGCGGGCGTTGCTGCGCCAGTGACGGCTGGGAGCCGGACGCTCCCGGAGAGCGCGCTGGCAGTGTCTATACTTGCCCGCCCACGCGAGCTGGAAGCGTGGAGCCCGAGTTCCCGCCTTTCGAGCGGGAACTTTTTCGTCTCCCGACCACGGAACCACAGAGAACACTTACATGCCCAAGGATGTAGTCCTCACGCCCGAAGGCCTCTCCAACCTGAAGGCCGAGCTCGACCACCTGTCGACCACCCGTCGCCGCGAGGTCGCCGCCCGGATCAAGGAGGCTCGCGAGTTCGGAGACATCTCAGAGAACGCCGAGTACGACGACGCCAAGAACGAACAGGCGATGCTCGAGGCCCGGATCGCCGCGCTGGAGGAGAAGCTGCGCTCAGCGACGGTGGTCGACTCCTCTTCGCTGCCAACCGACGTGGTGCGCGTCGGGTCGATCGTCCACGTCAAGGAACAGGGCGGCAAGTCCACCAAGTACACGATCGTTGGCTCGGCCGAGGCCAATCCGTCCGAGATGAAACTGTCGAACGAGTCGCCGATCGGCCAGGCCCTGATGGGTCGCAAGCGGGGCGAGGAAGTCGCGTTTTCGACGCCGCGGGGTGAGCGCCGCCTCAAGATCACGAAGATCGACGTCGGGAAGTAGGAGGCCCTCGCCTGCCTGAGGGCGATCCCGACTCCCCTAAGGAGCTGCTCGCCGCACGGCGGCGCAAGCTCGAGGCACTGCGCGCCGCGGGGGTGGAGCCTTTCCCCCACGCCTTCGCCGGGGTGGAGCCGATCTCGGATGTCCGCGCCGCGCACGAGGCGCTCTCCTCTGGCGAGGAGACGGACACTGCGCATCGGGTCGCCGGTAGGTTGGCCGCCCGGCGCGAGCAGGGGCGGATGGCATTCCTGGATCTCGTCGACCGCTCGGGTCGGCTCCAGCTCCAAGCCCGCGTGGACGAGCTCGGGGAGGCCGGCCTGGAGCGGCTGCTCAGCCTCGATATCGGGGACCTGGTCGGGGTCGAGGGTGTGGCCTTTCGCTCCCGCCGGGGCGAGCTGACCCTGCGGGTCAAGGATTTCACGCTACTGGCCAAATCTCTGCGGCCCCCGCCGGAGAAGCACCACGGCCTGCACGATGTCGAGACTCGCTTTCGCCATCGCGAGCTCGACCTGATGGCCAACGAGGAGACGCGCGAACTATTTATCCTGCGCGCGCGGGTGATCTCAGCGGTCAGGCGGTTCCTCGACCGCGAGGGGTTCATCGAGGTGGAGACTCCGGTACTCCAGCCGCTTTACGGCGGCGCGGCGGCGCGGCCGTTCACCACCCACTACAACGCGCTCGATCGCGCGTTCTACCTGCGGATCGCGACCGAGCTCTACCTCAAGCGTCTGATCGTCGGAGGGCTCGAGCGGGTCTACGAGCTGGGCAAGGACTTTCGCAACGAAGGGCTTGACTCGACACACAACCCGGAGTTCACGATGGTCGAGTTCTACGAGGCGTACGCCGACTACCTCGACGGCGCGGCGCGCACCGAACGGCTGGTGTCGAGCGTCGCCTCCGAGGTGAGGTACGAGGGGCCGATCGACTTCTCCCCCCCGTGGCGGCGCGAGACGCTGGCGGCCGCGATTCTGGAGCGCACCGGCATCGACATCCGGCGCTGTCGGGAGCGCGAGGCGCTGGCCACGGAGATGCGCGCCCGCGGGATCGAGGTGCAGGAATCCGATACCTGGCCACAGCTCGTCGACGAGCTGCTGTCAAAGCACGTCGAGCCGACCCTGGTGCAGCCCACGTTCCTGCTCGACTACCCGGTCGAGCTGTCGCCGTTCGCCAAGCTCCATCGTTCGGAGGAGGGCATGGTCGAGCGGTTCGAGGCCTTCGTCGCCGGGATGGAAATCGCCAATGCGTTCACGGAGCTCAATGATCCCGACGAGCAGCGGCGGCGGTTCGAGGCTCAGCGTGCGCTGGCGGGGGCCGGTGATCTGGAGGCCCAGCCGTACGACGAGGCGTTTCTGCAGGCGCTGGAGCAGGGCATGCCCCCAACCGCTGGCGTCGGGATCGGTATCGATCGGCTGGTGATGGTGCTCAGCGGCCGCCACTCGATCCGCGAGGTCGTGCTGTTCCCCGCGATGCGGGACTAGGCGCAGGCGCCTGGAGCTGCAGGAGCTACGCGAGCGTGCTCTGGCGCCTACGTCGGCGTAGTCGCCGCGCGCGCGGCGGCTGAAGCGGTGCGGTGATCCAGTCGGTGAGCGCTTGAATGCGCCTCGCCAACGCCGTGAACTCGGGTCCAGAGGTGAACTCGAAGTGGTGCGCCAGGATATGCTCGAGCGGCGTGCGCAGGTCGGCCCGCACGAGGTCGAGGAAGTCGGTGACATAGCCGGGCTCGGGGGGGACCGTTTGCGCAAGCGCCTCGGCGCGCAGGCGGGCGTAGACGGCCAACGCTTGGCCCAGCCCGCTGTCGGTCTCGCCGGCGAGGATCGCTGCGACCTCGCGGGTCGAACGGCGTTGAAGTGCGCGCACCACTCGAGCAGTCCAAAGACCGGTTACGGTCACGAACGACCCGCCGCCCGGCGGCTCGCCGGGGTGCCAGTCTGCGTATGCCATTAGCGCCTTGACGGGGTCGATCCCGACCGCTCTCGGTGAGACGCCCTCGGCGAGCGTCACGAGCGCGATCCCGAAGCACTTGACGCAAGCGCTGCACGCCCGTTCGCCCTCGGGCGCCCGGTAACAGGAGAACTGCAGCTCGGCGAGGTTCCGGTATCGCCGCAGCAACAGCGCCTGAACCTGCGCGGCATGCAACGGGTAGGTCAACGATCCTTGGCGTTGCCCGAACGGATGCAGCAGCTCGTCGATCGCGTGCTGGGTGACCGCGGAGGACATCGCATCCGGCTGGACGACGGTCCGGCCGTAGACGGTCGAGTTGTACTGGACGTCGGCCTCGGATGCCAGCAGCTTTTGCCCGATACCGCTAGCGGCTGCCACGGCCGCGAGCGCGCCGTAGTAGAGGGGCACGTCGGACAGCTCGTGAACGCCAATCGCGCACCCGTCGCGCGTCGAGAAGCCAATCTCCCAGCAGGTACGGAAATCAGAGTGCACCTCAAGCACATCGACGGGGAGCCTGCTCGCGATCTGGACTCGCGCCCGGGTGCGCGCGTCGCCGACGTGATCACGGGACCAAGGGACCGGCGAGGTGATGGTGACTAGCAGGGGCCGCTCGGACAGCTCGGCCGCCAGCGCCGCCTGCACGAGGCTGTCTTTGCCGCCGCTGAACGCGGCCACCACCCGGTTCGTGACGCCCGAAAGGCGGACCGGCGCCAGCTTCGGGCCCGAGTCTTGTATCTCGACAACCGGGCCCGGCCGATGAGGATCGCCATAGGCCTCAAGGTGTGTGGCGACGTTGGCGACCAAGCGCTGCCAGAACTCACGCTCGGCTGCGCCGAGCTCTATTGGCAGCTCGACGACGCATGGCCGCAACAGCGCAAAGTGAGCATGCAGGCAGATCAGCAGGATTCGCCACCAGAGCGCGCGCGGTACTGCCGCCACGTCCACCGCCGGCGGGAACGACAGCCGGAAGCTCGTGCGCGAATACAGCTCCGTCGGGGGCGTCACATCCCAGCGGAACACCACCTCGTGCCCGTCGATCTGCGGCTCGTGGAGCCGCACTCGGTGGAGTGGGTCAGCGAGGCTCGTGGTGGTCGACCCCTCGCAGCCGCCGGCGCACTCCCCCGGCCACGCGGATCAGCGGCAGGATGCGTCCCCGCAGCCGCCACCAGCCCCCCTCCTCGACCATGCAGAGGACCTCGTGGCGCGAGCGAAGGAAGTCCAACGTCTGCTCCTGCGCGGCAACGGCACGCCTGAGCTGCTCGAGCTCGCCTTGCGCGCGTTCGAGCTGCGCGTGGGTGTGTTCGAGCTGCGCGTGCGCGTGCTCGAGACCAGCTTCCGCACGACGTGAGCGGCGACGTCCCTGAAGCAGCGTGGCCAGGTCTCCACGGCTCCAGGCGGCGGCGATCCGCTCGGGGGGTTTGGCGGCGAGGATCTCCATGAGCATCCTCATCGAGCCGAGGTCGTACGTTCCGTCGTCTGCGCGCAGCTCGGGTACCAGTTGGAGTACCGCCGGCGCCAGGAGCGCGTCGTGGCGCTCGTAGAAGCGCGCCGTTGCCGCCAACAGCCGGACCCGGTGGACAATCGCCGTCCAGCTCGAGTCGCCCGGAGCGAAAGGCATCCCTTGGTGAAAGGCGAGCGCCTCCCGGGAACGGCGGAAGGTGCCAGGCCGGGCAAGCCCGACCCGATAGCACCACTCGTTGTCCTCGAAATAGGCCGCCATCTGCCCGTCGATCGGGAATTCCTCGAGCAGCGCTCGGCGGAAGAGCGCCACTGTTCCGGGAACCCATCCGGCCTCCCCGCTTGGCGGTAGGGCTTCCGGGTCGAACTCCGTGCCGTGCCCGATCAGATCGAAGTTGACGAGGTTCGCCGCCCGGTTGAGCGATCCGCCGGAGTGAAACACCAACCCGTCCGAGGAGACGACGGTTGCAGTCACTGCGCCAACCGCAGGGTGATCGTCCAGCTCGCCCACCAGGTGGCCGAGCGCTCCGGGCAACAGTTGGGCGTCGTCATCCAGGAAAAGCACCAGCTCGCTATCGGTCAGATCGATTCCCAGCTGGCGGCCGGCAGCGGTGCCGAGGTTGCGCTCCGAACGCCGAACCCGTAGGCCGCTGCGTCCAGCGCACACCGCGGCTAACCGACGGGCGTTGGCCGGCGTTGAGCCATCGTCGATCACCAGCGTCTCGACCGGCGTCTCCGACTCGTCGAGCGAATCCAGTGTCCGCGCCAGTAGCTCGGGGCGGTTGCGCGACAACACGATTGCCGCGACCCGCGAAGCGCCCTTGGGGGGAGTACGTCGGCGGGTTCGGGATGCGGCCGCTGTCAGCTGGCGCAGGGGCTCTCCAGCGGCGGGATCGAGCAACTCTGCCGCCGCGATGACTGCGCCTTGTGGTTCGAGCCCCAGCACGTCCCGCAACAGCTGGGAAAGCCGGTCGGACACGTCATCGGCGGTCGGCTGGGCCGAGAGATGGATCTCGATGACGTCCGCCAGGAACGATTCCATGTGGCGAGCGACTCCGCTGACATCGAACCGGCGCTGGAACGTCGCGCGAGCTTCTGCGCCGAGCTGCGCCCTGAGAGCTCGATCGGTGAGCAGGCGTCGGAGCGATGCTGCCAGCTCCGAAGAGTCCTCGGGCGCTGAGAGGAGCGCGTCGCGATCCGGGTCCACCACCTCGCTGATGCCTCCTGCATCACAGGTCACGATCGGCTTGCCGAACATCATGGCCTCGATCAGCACGATGCCGTGGGATTCGTAGCGGGAAGGGAGGCATACGATGTCCGCGTCGGCGTACAGGCGCGCCAGCTCCCCATCCGGCACGGCTCCCGTCGGCAGCACGACCTCGGAGAACCGCGGTCGGTGGGCGACTTCCTGTTCCAACCGGGCGTGGAAACCGGGATCGGTGATGGGGCCGGCCAGCGTGAGGTGGGCCTCGATGCCGTCGTCCAGCAGCTTCCCCATGGCGTCGAGAAGGGTGTCAACCCCCTTTCGCCGTTCGATCCGCCCCACGAACAGGATCTGCGGGGGGCCGGGGCGGCCACCGGCTGGGTCCCGAGTACCGGCCTTGTGGCGGTCGCGGATCCCATGAGTACCGGCCTTGTGGCGGTCGCGGATCCCCCGGCCGACCACCGCCGTCGCGACCGGTGCCAGCTCGTAATCGCTGATCGTCTTGGACAGCGAGGCCTGGGTCAGCCCGTGGAGATACCGCGAGCGGGACAGGGCCTCCCGTTCGAGCGTAAGACGCTCTTCAATGTCTTCAAGCTGCTGATAGGAGTCGTCGACCTCCGTCAGCGTTCGCAGCGAAGTCATGCACGAGACCACAGTCGGAAACCGGTCGTCTAGCAGGCAAATTGCGCCCTCCGAGCGCCAGAGCGGCGCCAGCACTGCATCCACGGGCTGCTCCTGCTCGTGTATCCGCTTGACCGCCCGGTACACGGCGGCCGCGTGCATCAGGTTGTGACGCGCCGTCTCAGGTTCCGCTTCCCGGAACTGTCCTGAGGCGACGGGAACTGTCAGCGGTTCAAACGAGGCGGCCGTCAACTCAGGCGGCGGAGCCGCCGAGCGGTCGCTCAGCAGGTGGACGGTGTGTCCGGACTCGGCGAGGGCATCGGCCAGGTCACAGGTGGCCCTGACCAGGCCGCTCGGGGCGTGCGCGCCAACGTCCCGGCATACGAGACAAAGATTGAACTTCCCCCCAGACAAGTTTCCTGGGGCGGGATCCTAACGGGGCGGGTCATCCGCTGCTGACGCCCTCCTGGACGTTTTGGCCTGTCCAGCGCGGCGACTCTGTGACCCTTTTCGGCGACTGCGTGACCGAGCGCACAGATCCCGATCGAAGCCATCAAGACGCTGTACGGCGGCTGGTAGACTGGCGCATGGCCCGAGAGCGAACCCGATCTCGCGCACCTTTTCGCCGGTTGGCGGAAATAGGTAACTGGAACGGGTTCGTTGGCGTCCCCCCATCCGGGCGCCTTCTATCATCGCTAAGTACGCCCCGCTAGACACGAGAAGCCCATGTTCGAGCGATTCACAGAGCGAGCCCGCCAAGTAGTCGTCCTGGCCCAGGAGGAGGCCCGGACGCTCAAGCACAACTACATCGGAACGGAGCACATCCTGCTTGGCCTGCTGCGCGAGGAGGAGGGTCTCGCCGCGCGGGTTCTTGAGTCCCTCGATATCACCGTCGAGCGGGTCCGGGCCCAGGTCGTTCGGATCGTCGGCTCCGGCGAGGAGGTCACCTCCGGCCAGATCCCCTTCACCCCGCGGGCCAAGAAAGTGCTCGAGCTGGCGCTCCGCGAGGCGCTCAGCCTGGGCCACAACTACATCGGCACCGAGCACATCCTGCTCGGCCTGGTGCGCGAGAACGAAGGCGTGGCCGCGCGCATCCTGCTCGACTTCGACGCGGACTCGGAGAAGATCCGCAACGAGGTCATCCGGATGCTGTCCGGGCCCGGGAGCCGCCAGCGCTCCGGAGCTTCAGCCGGTGCCGGCCCCGGTAGCTCAGAGGGGAAGAAGTCCTCAAAGCTGCTCGACCAGTTTGGCCGCAACCTGACAAAGCTGGCCGCCGAGGGCAAGCTCGACCCCGTCGTCGGACGCGAGATCGAGATCGAGCGGATCATGCAGATCCTCTCGAGGCGCACGAAGAACAATCCCGTTCTGGTGGGCGAGCCGGGCGTCGGCAAGACGGCCGTAGTCGAGGGTCTGGCGCAGCGGATCACGAACGCCGACGTTCCCGAGCTTCTGAAGGGCAAGCAGATCTACACCCTCGATCTCGCGGCCCTCGTCGCAGGCTCGAAGTACAGAGGCGAATTCGAGGAGCGCCTGAAGAAGGTGATGAAGGAGATCACCCAGCGCGGGGACATCATCCTGTTCATCGACGAGCTGCACAATCTGGTCGGGGCCGGCGCCGCCGAGGGCGCGATCGATGCCGCCTCGATCCTCAAGCCCGCGCTGGCGCGCGGCGAGCTTCAGACGGTCGGCGCCACAACGCTCGAGGAGTACCGCAAGTACCTGGAGCGCGACTCCGCGTTGGAGCGCCGCTTCCAGAAGATCACGGTCGACCAGCCCACTACCGAGGAGACCGTTCAGATCCTGAAGGGCCTGCGCGACCGCTACGAGCAGCACCACAAGGTCAACATCACCGAGGAAGCACTCGACGCTGCAGCCGACCTGGCCGACCGCTACATCTCTGACCGCTTCCTGCCCGACAAGGCCATCGACCTGATCGACGAGGCTGCTTCGAGGATGCGGATCAAGTCGATGACCTCTCCGCCGGTGTACCGCGAGCTCGAGGAGGACATCGAGCGCACGCGTCGCGCCAAGGAGGAGGCGATTGAGAACCAGGAATTCGAAAAGGCAGCCAACCTGCGTGACGAGGAGCGCCGGCTGACCCAGCGCAAGCGCGAGCTGTCCGAGCAGTGGGAGGCCGGGGAGTCCACCGAGCGCCCGTCAATCGGCGAGGAAGAGATCGCCGACATTGTCTCGATGTGGACCGGCATCCCGGTGTTCAAGCTGACCGAGGCCGAAACGGCGAAGCTGATGCGCATGGAGGACGAACTGCACAAGCGCGTGATCGGCCAGCACCCGGCGATCGAGGTCGTCTCCAAGGCCATCCGCCGCTCGCGGGCAGGGCTCAAGGATCCGAAACGCCCGACCGGCTCGTTCATCTTCCTCGGTCCGTCCGGCGTCGGAAAGACCGAACTGGCGCGCACGCTCGCCGAGTTCCTGTTCGGCGACGAGGAAACGATGGTGCGCATCGACATGTCCGAGTACATGGAGAAGCACGCCGTCTCCCGGCTCGTCGGCTCGCCGCCTGGCTACATCGGCTACGACGAGGGTGGCCAGCTGACCGAGGCGGTGCGGCGCAAGCCCTACAGCGTCCTGCTGCTGGACGAGATCGAGAAGGCCCACCCCGACGTGTTCAACATCCTGCTTCAGATCCTGGAGGACGGCAGGCTGACCGACGCGCAGGGACGGACCGTCGACTTCCGGCACTGCATCGTGATCATGACCTCCAACATCGGCGCTTCGGAGATCGCGCGCAACACCCCGCTGGGCTTCGCGGTGTCCGACGACGAGACCGGAATCACCTACGAAGACATGAAGAACCGGATCATGGGCGAGCTGAAGAAGGTCTTCCGGCCAGAGTTCCTGAACCGGATCGACGAGGTGATCGTCTTCCACAAGCTGGCCAAGGACGAGATCAAGGAGATCGTCGAGCTGCTGCTGGGCCGGATCCGCGAGACCATGGCCGAGCGAGAGCTGCTGCTGGAGCTCTCCGAAGACGCCAAGGATCTGCTCGTCGATAAGGGCTGGGATCCGGCGATGGGTGCCAGGCCGCTGCGGCGCGCGATCCAGCGCTACATCGAGGATCCGCTGGCTGACTTCGTGCTCCGCGAGCAGGTGCCCTCCGGTTCGACCGTGATGGTTGACGCTCCGCCCGAGCAGCAAGACGGTGAACCGCGCCCCGAGGACGAAGAGGTCAAGCTCACGGTGATCGCCCCCAAGCCGAAGCCGACGCCGGTGGGTGTCGGCGCCGAGGGGGGCCCGGGCCCGGAGCCCGAATCACCCGACGAGGAGCCCAAGCTTCCGGACCCCTCGCAGGACGGGGAGTAGCCTGCGCAAGCCCGCCGGCGCGCCCGCGCGTGGTCGCGTCGGACCTGGACGGGACGCTGCTGCGCCCTGACGGGACGGTCGATGAGCGCTCGCGCCGGGCGCTGGACTCGGTCCAGGATGCCGGTGCCCTGCTGGTCCTCTGTACGGCACGGCCACCGCGCTGGCTGCGTCCGATCGCGCACGCGATCGGTCACCAGGGGCTGGCGGTGTGCGCGAACGGCGGGCTGGTGTGGGACCTCGGAACCGAGTCGGTGCTCGAGACGGTCGCACTCGAGCCCTCGGCACTTCGGGAGGTCGTAGATCGCCTAAAAGAGGCACTGCCCGGAGGATCGTGGGCGGTCGAGACGGCTGACGGGTTCGGCCACGAGCCGAGCTATGAGCCACGCTGGCCAGTTCCGGACGGGACGGTCGTCGGCGCGGTCGACGCCTTGATCGACCAGCCAGCGATCAAGCTCCTCCTGCGCCACCACGCTCTCTCTGCCGACGCCCTGCTCGAGCGGGCTCGGTCCGTGGTTGGGGGCTTGGCCGAGCTGTCGCACTCGAGCTCTCAAGACGCGCTGCTGGAAATCGCCGCGCCCGGCGTCAGCAAGGCCACCGCGCTCGCGCAGCTGTGCGAGGAGCGCGGGATCGGCAGAGAGGCCGTCGTGGCTTTCGGAGACATGCCCAACGACCTGCCGATGCTCGCCTGGGCCGGATACGCGGTGGCTGTGGCGAACGCCCACCCCGACGTGCTCGCCGCCGCTGACGAGGTAACCGCTGGCAACGACGACGCGGGGGTGGCGCGCGTGCTGGAGCGGCTGTTCTGCTCGAGCCGACGAGCGATCGTTTAGGCGCTAGGGTCCCGGCCGCCGATGGCTTACGAGGAGTACTCGAGTCTGCGCTTTGAGCGCCGGGAACACGGCGTGCTCCTGATCACCATCGACCGGCCCGAGAAGTTGAACGCCACCGACGAGCGGCTGCACTCCGAGCTGGCGGGCGTGTGGCGGGAGGTGGCCCGGGACCCCGATGCCGAGGCGGTCGTGGTCACCGGCGCCGGACGGGCGTTCTCGGCCGGCGGCGACCTGGAGATGGTCGAGCGGATGAGCGGCGACTATCGGCGGGTGGCGGCGATGGCCGGGGAGGCCGCCGAGCTGGTGCTCAGCATGATCGACTGCGACGTCCCGATCATCTCGGCGATCAACGGCACCGCGGTCGGCGCCGGCTTGGCCGTGGCGCTGATGGCCGACATCAGCGTGATCGGGGAAGGAGTGCGCCTGACCGACGGCCATCTACGGCTCGGCGTGGGCGCCGGCGACCACGCCGTGCTGCTCTGGCCCTTGCTGTGTGGGATGGCCAAGGCCAAGTACTACCTGCTGACTGCCGAGTTCATCGACGGGCGGGAAGCGGAGCGGATCGGACTCGTGAGCAGGTGCGTCCCGGACGGCCGCGTCCTGGATGAGGCGCTCGAGATCGCCGAGCGGATCGCCGCCGGTCCCCGCCAAGCGGCGCGGTGGACCAAGCGGACTCTCAACCACTGGCTCCGGCTCGCGGTCCCGGCATTCGACGCCAGCGTCGCTTACGAGATGCTGAGCTTCATGGGCGAGGACGTGCGCGAGGGAGCGAGCGCACTGCGTGAGCGCCGCGAGCCGCGGTTCGGGGACTGAATCTGCCGGGCGCGTGGGGAGGATGCAGTTCTCCCCAAACCACCAGGGTGTTCCTCAGGTTGGTTGCGGGAGCGCTCATGGCAATGCAGTTCTCGCCCCACTCTCGGCTCCCGCCGACAGCCTTGGGATCTCATGCATGCAACAAATGTGTGTCGTCCAGGCGGGGACGTCGGGACGGGGCTTTACGCTGGCCCACGATGCGCTCTACGTCCTCCGTCTACGTTTGCTCCGCATGTGGGCACGAGAGCGCCCGCTGGGCGGGTCAGTGCACGGGCTGTGCGGAGTGGAACACGCTGGTGGAGACGCAGACCGAGTCCGGCCGTGGATCTGTTCTCGCCCGGTCGCCGCGCGCCCAGGCGGTTAAGCCCGTCGCGCTGGCGAAAGTCGAAAGGCGAGAACACGAGCGGCTGAGCACCGGAATCGGCGAGCTCGACTCCGTCCTGGGCGGCGGGATCGTCCCCGGATCGCTGGTGCTGATCGGGGGCGCGCCTGGAATCGGCAAGTCAACCCTGACCACGATGGCGCTGGCGAATCTGGTGGCCGCCGGACGCCGGACGCTGTATGTGTCGGCGGAAGAGTCGGCGGCCCAGATTCGGCTCCGGGCCGAGCGGCTGCCGGGCGGCGACGCGCTGCGGATCCCGGTGATCGGCGAGACCGACTTGAATGCTGTGCTGGCTACGATCGAGCGCGAGCGGCCAGAGGTGTGCGTGGTGGACTCTGTCCAGACGCTCCACTGCCGGGATCTCTCGAGCGGAGCAGGATCGGTGGCCCAGGTGCGCGAGGTGGCCGCCCAGGTCATGGAGTTGGCCAAGCGATTGGGGACCGCTGCGTTGCTTGTCGGCCACGTGACCAAGGAGGGCGCTCTGGCCGGCCCTCGCGTACTCGAGCACATAGTCGACTGCGTCCTTCAGTTCGAGGGTGAGAGGGAGCGAACCTACCGAACGGTCCGCGCGGTCAAGAACCGGTTCGGCTCGACGGATGAGGTGGGCGTGTTCGAGATGCGAGACCATGGGCTGGTCGAGGTGCTCGACGCGTCGGCACGGTTCGTCGGCGAGGCGACGCGGGCCCCCGGGAGCGTCGTCGTGTGCGCCATGGAAGGGTCTCGGCCGCTGTTGGTGGAAGTCCAGGCCCTGGTCTCCTCCTCGGAGCTGGTTCCCCCGCGCCGGGTCGCGGCCGGGCTTGACCGCAACCGCCTGGCGCTCGTGCTGGCGGTGCTGGGCCGCCACGGGGGCATCGGCCTGGGAGCCGCCGACGTGTTCGTGAACGTGGTGGGCGGCGTCCGCGTCGATGAGCCTGGGGTCGACCTGGCTGTGGCGCTGGCGGTCGCCAGCGCCGCCAAGCGCGTGGCGCTGCGCGGGCCTGACGGCTCTCGCCCGCTCGCCTGCTTTGGCGAGCTGGGACTGACCGGGGAGCTCCGAGCAGTCGCCCACGCCGATCGCCGCCGGGCAGAGGCGGAGAAGTTCGGGCTCGTGCCGGTCGTCGAGCCGGAGAGCGCTGGCACCCTGCGCGAGGCCCTGGCGCAAGCGTTCGGGGCAGAGCAGCCGCGGGCCCGCGCGGCTTGAAGACGGGGCGGCCCCTCGCGCGTGGCCGCGGGAGGCTGTCGACGAAACCGGCCTCATAGGCTCGTCTGGTCGACAGGCTCCATGGGGGTTCCGCCTGCCTGACCGGGGCTGGTCGCGCGCCGGACGCACTCGCGCGAAGCACAGGTCCGCTCGGAGGGCGACAGGCCCGTTCATCCCCTAAAATCGGCCTTCATGCCGTCACGTCCCGGGGAGGAGCTCGCCGATGAGCTCGAGACTCGACAGACTTCCCGGCTGGTGCGGGCGCTCGAGATGGTCGCGCCCGGGACGGCACTGAGAGAGGGGATCGATCACGTCTTGCACGCGCGGACCGGGGGGCTGATCGTGATCGGCGATCCCGACGAGCTGGCGTTCATGTTCTCCGGGGGCATCAAGCTCGAACTCGACTACTCGCCGGCGTTCCTATACGAGCTGTCAAAGATGGACGGCGCCATCGTGCTCAGCACCAACGCCACCAAGGTCGTGCACGTGAACGTCCAGCTGACGCCCGATCCCACGATCCACACGCTGGAGACCGGCACCCGTCACCGGACAGCCGCTCGCGTGGCCAAGCAGACAGACGCGCTGGTGATCGCGATCTCGGAGCGGCGCGAGGTCGTGTCGCTGTTCGTGGACGGCCTCAAGTACATGCTCGAGGACATCCCCGTGGTGCTGGCCAAGGCCAACCAGGCGCTCGCCACGCTCGACAAGTACCGCAGCCGCCTGGACCAGGTCTCGACCCGTCTGACCGCGCTCGAGTTCGAGGGCGGCGTGACCCTTCACGATGTCCTGACCGTGCTGCAGCGGGCGGAGCTCTGTACGCGGATGGCGGTTGAGATCGAGCGCCACATCGTCGAGCTGGGCTCCGAAGGGCGGCTGATCGAGATGCAGCTGGACGAGACCATGGTCGGGGTCTCGGCCGATAAGGCGTCCCTGGTGCACGACTACCTGGTCGAAGACTCGGACGAGAACTTCGCGATCGCGTTCGACCAGCTCGTCCGCCTGCCTCATCACGACCTTCTGGACTTCGGGCGGCTGGCCGAGCTACTCGGCTATGACCGCAAGCTGAACACCCTCGACTACCCGGTCGCCCCGAGAGGGTTCCGCATCCTGGGGCGCATACCGCGACTGCCGAAGCTGGTCGTCAAGCGAATCGTGGACGAGTTCGGGGGCCTGGAGGAATTGCTCGCCTCGACAGATGGCGAGCTGGAGACCGTCGACGGCGTCGGCGAGATCCGGGCGAAGGACATTCGCGAGGGCCTTCGCCGACAACAGGAGATCAACCTGGTGGACCGATACCTGCAAACCTAGAAATGGCCGCGGGATAAGCGCTACCCGCGTCCCGGAAAGAGGAGGACACCATCACCGAGCTAACAGCAGAGCACGTGGAGGATCTCGACGGGGTCGAGCCTCCGCCGCTGATCGAGTTCGAGGTGGACGACAGCGTCGTGTATCCCCATCACGGCGCGGGCAAGGTCATCCGCAAGGAGCACAAAGAAATCCTCGGCGAGCGGCGCGAGTACCTGACGATCAAGATCCTGCACAACGACATGACCGTGATGGTCCCCACGGAGAACGCGGCGCTCGCGGGTCTCCGGCGCGTGATCGACGAGGACACGGTCAAGAAGGTCCTGGCTGTCCTGCAGGACGAGTGTTCCGAGATGCCCAAGAACTGGAACCGCCGGTTCAAGCACAACCGCGACAAGATCAAGACCGGCGACATCTACGAGCTCGCAGAGGTCGTGCGCAATCTGGCGATCCGAGAGGCCGAGAAGGGCCTGTCAACCGGCGAGAAGCAGATGTTCACGCGGGCGCGGAAGATTCTCTGCTCGGAGCTGATGTATGCGCTCGAGATGACGGGGGAGGGGGTCGAGGAGCACCTCAACACCCTTCTGGCGGAGTCGTCTCATTCGAACGGCAAGGTCGCGGTCGCGGCCAAGTAGGGAAGCCGATGGCGGTCGCGTTGATCGTGGCCGCGGGTCGTGGGGAGCGCCTTGGGTTGGGCCGGCCCAAGGCGCTCGTCACGCTGGCGGGAAAGCCGATGGTGGAGTGGAGCCTCGGCGCACTCCGCGCGGTGTCGGCCGTGGAACGGACGGTGATCGCCCTGCCGCCGGGCACGGCGTTCGCCCCGGCGAAAGCGGACGGCGTCCAATGCGTGGCCGGAGGCGAAGCTCGCTCGCAGTCCGTGCAGGCGGCCCTGCGAGCCGCGGGAGAGGGTGATCCGGTGATCGTGCACGACGCGGCCAGACCGCTCGCCTCGAGCGCGCTATTCGAACGAGCGCTGGTGGAGCTCGAGCGCACGGGGTCGGACGCGGTGATCGCCGCCGTGCCCGCGCCGGACACGATCAAAGAGGTCTGCGCCGATGACAGGGTGGTGGCCAGGACGCTTGACCGGGCGAAGCTGTGGGCGGTGCAAACGCCGCAAGTGTTCAGGCGCGCCGCGCTCGATAGAGCGCTTGCCGACGAGGAGCTGCTGGCCCGCGCCACGGACGATGCCTGGCTCATCGAGCAGCAAGGGGGGACCGTGCGGGTGATTGACTCGGGCCAGCCGAATTTCAAAGTCACGACCCTCGACGATCTGCGGCTGGCGGAGCTGCTGCTCTCCGAACGATGATCCGCACCGGAATCGGCTACGACTGCCACCGGTTCGCTGCCGGCCGGAGGCTGGTGCTCGGTGGCGTCGAGCTCCAGTCAGAGCTGGGGCTGGAAGGCCATTCGGACGCGGATGTGCTCACGCACGCCATCATCGACGCGCTCCTGGGCGCGGCCGCCCTGGGCGACATCGGTCAACACTTCCCGGACACCGACGAGCGCTACCGCGATGTGGACTCGATAGATCTGCTGCGCCAGACCGTCGAGGAGCTCGGCGCATCCGGTTACGCGATCGAGAACGTCGACGCGACGATCATGCTCGAACGTCCCCATGTTTCGGAAGTGCGGGAGCAGATCTGCGCCTCGCTGACGGAGGCCCTCGGGCTGCCCGCCGGACGGGTCAGCGTGAAGGCGACCCGCGGCGAGGGGATGGGATTCGTGGGCCGCGGGGAGGGAGCGGCCGCCCTGGCCGTGGCAGCGGTGACATCCACGTAACGAATTGATACAGTCGCGTATCGAAATGAACGCGATCCACAACGTCGTCTGCTCGTCTGGTTGGTGGTCGCGGCGGGTGGAGCGCGATCTGGTGCCATGGGCTCTCGACGGCCTCGAGCTTGGTGACGCCCTGCTCGAGATCGGCCCCGGGTTTGGCGCCACCACGCGGTTGCTTGCCCGCCGGGCGGTCGAGCTGACGGTGCTGGAGCTGGAAGAGCGCTACTGCCAGCGGCTCCAAGCAGACCTCGGCGACCGAGCTGCCATCGTCCAAGGAGACGCAACCGAGTTGCCGTTCGAGGATGGCCGCTTCTCGTCCGTTCTGTGCTTCACGATGCTTCATCACATCCCGTCGCGTCAGTTGCAGGACCGCGTGTTTGCGGAGGTGGCGCGAGTGCTCCAGCCGGGTGGGACGTTCGCCGGGACCGACAGCGCGGGCGTGGGGCCGCTGTTCAAGCTGATCCATGTCGGCGACACACTCAACCTCGTCGATCCCGACACGCTGCCCGGCCGCTTGCAGGAAGCCGGGTTGGTGGATGCGGTTGCGGGGCGAGGCGGCCGGTCATTTCGCTTCCGTGCGCTGAAGCCGGCGTGAGCGAGCAGCCGACCGGCGAGGTCCCCCCACACGTGGTAGAAGCTGCGCGCCACGTGCTGGCGCGCGACGGCTTGGCGGCCGCGACGCTCGAGCGGATCTCGGCCGCCGCTGGCGTCTCACGGATGACGCTGCACCGCCGGGGTCTCTCCAAGGGCGACATCCTGCAGGCGATCGCCCAGCGGCTCGAGCACGATTACCGCGAAGCGATGTGGCCGGCGCTGGTCTCAAGGGGGAGCGGCCGGGAGCGTCTGCGGCGTGCACTGGAACGCCTGTGCGATGTGACCGAGAAGAACCGTGCCACGCTGGAGGCACTCTCATCCTCGGCGCGGGACGAGATCTATCACGAGCCCGGCCCTTCGCGGCTGACACGCAGGGTGTTCGTGGAGCCGGTCGAGCGCCTGCTGCTCGACGGGGCAGCAGACGGATCGCTGGCGGAGTGCGACGCGCAGGAGATGGCGACGCTTCTGTTCAACGCCGTATGCCATACCTACGGGCACCTACGAGCCGGCCATGGCTGGGCGCCGCGTCGGGCTCGCGAAGGCGTGATACGGCTAGTGACGGACGGACTGCGGCCTAGCTCGGACTGAAAGACCGCGACGTGCCGATCACGCGGCGGCTCGAGTCGAGCGCCTGGACCTGGAATCTGCTGTAGCCGGGCGGCGCGGGCATCCCCGTCTCAAAGCCAGAGGTGTCATACCAACCCACCAGGGCCATCCGCCCACTGCCGGTGGCCGCCAGCACCTTCCACGACGCGACCCGGGTGGCACCGTTCCAGCTCGCGTAGACCGTCGTCTTGCCGCCTGATCGGCGGGCAGCGCCGACCGGTGGGTACAGCGGAAGGCCAACCCACGGCTCGAGCCGCGCCCGGTATGAGAGGTCGTGACCCGGGAAGACGGCGTCCAGCAGCAGCTGGCCGGAGGCGCTGTACTCGGACAGGTACGGAGCCGAGCCCCAACCCACGAGCTCGTTGCCGCCCCCCAGGGGCTGGATGCTCCCCATGTACTCGGCGTCGAAGCCCGCGCCGTGGAAGTACTGGCCGGCGAGCGTCGCGGTGCGGGTTCGCTGGTCGAGCTTCAGCACCAGGCCACGGGAGGGAGCACTCGGCGAGACATATGTGCCCCCACCAGTGATCTGGCAGCAGTGGTCGTCGAACACCGAGATGTACGGCGACCCCGGATAGACGACCAAGTCGTGCTGCCATTGGAACTCGGCTCCCGATGCGAAGCGGAAGTTCGAGTGCCTGCCGCCGAGGGTCCAGATGATCCGGCCGGAGGCGATGTCGACCTTGTAGGCCGCCCAGGTATTGCGCATCGACACCACGAACGTCCCGTCCCCCAGCACGTCGATGGCGTTGACGTGGTAGGCGTCCCAGGGGAAGCCGTTTGTCGGGAGCGTGGCCTGGGAGT
Organism: uncultured Actinomycetes bacterium; assembly: GCA_963757075.1. GTDB lineage: Bacteria > Actinomycetota > Thermoleophilia > Solirubrobacterales > Solirubrobacteraceae > Palsa-465. The sequence goes on along the minus strand of CAVWQN010000003.1, from coordinate 425,658 downwards.
CGCTCAGCGGAATGTGGTTGAGCGCGTCCCAGGTGCGAAGGAGCTTGCCGGTCTTGAGGTCGTACTCCTGGACCGCGGAGTCGATGAGCGCCCCGTTGAACGCCCCTCCGTACTTCGACAGATCCCTCGGGACGTTGCGGTTCGCGGTTACCCAGGCGTGGTTGCCGCGGATCACGAGCTCGTGCACCGTGAGAACCCAGCCGTTGGCACCATGCAGCGTGGCCAGCGTTCGGTAGTGCTGGTCCACGATGACGTATTCACCCTTCTCGGTGGCGCCGGTGTTCGTGACCACCCCCTGCCACCAGGCCAGGACGGGCTTGCCGGCCCAGGTCTGGAGCGTGAGATTGGAGGCGATGAGGCGCGTCGGAACGGGCCTGAACCACACCGGCTGTAGGCGGTTGTCCAGGATCAAGGGCCCGCTCTGACCGACCATCGGGGGGTAATTGAGGTCGTAGAAACCGCCGAGGAAGATGTACCCCGGGGCCAGCTTGGCCGAGTTCGTGGGGCCATTCGCCCGGATCATCGGCGGGTGCAGCGTTGGTTGTGAGACGAAGCTGTAGGAGTCCTTGGTGGAGTACGTCCCGATGGGCGCGCCGTGAGAGCCGCCGACCCCGAAGTCGAGCCCGATAAAACCGGCGACGATCAGGCCGACGGCGGCCGCGATCTGGATGCGGCGCGTCGCGGTCGGTCTCTGTGCGGCGGCGGGCATCGGCAGAACGACAAAGGTGATTAACGCGGCCGCGGCGCAGAGGCCGGCGGCGATGTAGTAGCCAAGCCGGAACCCCTCGGTCAGTGCCTGCGGTACAGCCTGGCCCCCGCCGATTAGGTGGCTGGAGCGCGTGGTGGCGAGCGTGATCAGGACCGCGATGCCGAGGCCACCACCGATCTGGCGGGAGGTGTTGACCAGACCTGAGGCCAAGCCAGCCTGCCCCTGCTTAGCGCCTTGCGTGGCGGCGATCGTGGAGGGAACGATCGACATGCCGATTCCAGCCGCGGTCAGGATCCCGGGGACCACCACGTAGACGATGGCGCTGCCGCTCGAAGCGATCTTCGTGAACAGCAGCAGCCCGACGGTCATCATGATCAGGCCGCTGCCGAGCACCGAGCGAACGCCGAAACGGCTGACGAGCTTCCCCGCGCTGCGGGCGACGATCATGATCGCCAATGCCATCGGCAGGAATGTCAGGCCGGCCTTCAGCGGCGAGAGTCCCAGTACCTGCTGCAGATAGAGCGAGCTCAGGTACCACATCGGGAAGAGGGCGGCGCTGAACAGCAGCACGATCCCGTTCGCATCCCGCAGCGGCTTGGTCAGCTCCTTGAACGGCACGAGCGGGGCGGAGGCGATCCACACCTCGATCACGCAGAAGGCCACGAGCAGAGCCAGGCCGAGGATGATCGGACCGAGGGCTTCGAAGCTCTGCCAACCGCGCAGCCCCGCCTCGACAACGCCGTACACGAGCACCATCTGACCCGCCGTCAACGTAATTGCACCGGAGAGGTCGAAAGCTCGGCTGTCCTTGGCCCGGCGGCGCTCGCTCACCACCGAATAGGCGACCACCGCGGCGGCGACCCCGATGGGCGGGTTGATCAGGAGCACCCAGCGCCAGCTGAGCTCCTGAGTGATGATGCCTCCGAACAGCGTCCCTGCCGCACCTCCCAGTCCGTTCATCGCCGCCCACAGCCCGATCGCCCGATGCAGCTGGGGTCCGGGCTCGAACGAGGAGGTGATGATCGCAAGCGACGAGGCGGCCATGAACGCGCAGCTGAAGCCCTGCACCGCGCGAGCCCCGATCAGCAGCTCGCGGGTTGGCGCCGCACCCCCTGCCGCCGAAGCGGCGGCGAACAGGATCAGCGCGGCGACGAACGTCCGCCGCTGCCCGAAGCCGTCCGCCACCCGGCCGCCGAGCATCAGGAACCCCGCGAACGAGATCGCGTAGGCGTCGACGACCCACTGGAGCTCGGCGGAGGAGAAATTGAGTGATGATTGGATCGAGGGCAGCGCGACGTTGACGATGCTCAGGTCGAGGATGACCATGAACTGCGCCACGCAGCACACGGTCAGCAACCAGGCGGAGCCCGAGCGAGCCCCGTTGGCCTTAGGGCCCTGGACGCCCTCGCGCTCCGACGAGGGGCGCTGCTCCGTTGTAGAGGTCTTCAAAACCCCCATTGGGCTTCCCGTAGTCGTTAATAGGGCTCTAGAGCGGCGGAGGAGGGATGCCCTAGAGCGGCGCGATTGTACAGAAGCCCCTTGTCGCCTCACGGCGCCGACGTGGGCAGCACTGTGTACCATCGGGCCGATCGAAGCCGTCCGAACGATCCTGGGGGTGTGTACATGAAACGTGCCCTATTGGCCATGACCGCGGCTGCGGCGATCGCAGGCTGCGGGAGCTCCAACTCGCACAAAAGCGCTTCCAAGACGACGCCGACCACCCCCAAGACCACGACCACGGCCACCACCAAGAAGCCGGCCACTACTAAGAAGACGACGACGCCGGCTCCTACCACGACCACAACGCAGGCGGCGCCAGCGACTCCCGCCACCACGCCGGCTGCGCCCGTGACCACTCCGTCTTCGCATACCTCCTCGCCCACGCCGGTCAGTCCGGCCCCCACCCCCGCTACGCCGGCGCCGGCCCCGACACCGGCACCGACTCCGACGCCAACCACCCCGAGGTCCTCGGGAGGCGGCGGGGGCAAGACCACGCCGCAGGGCTACTAGCGCTGACCGGCGCGCCCCGCTAGATAGCCCGCACGGCGACCCCTCGGCGCCGTCCTAAGTGGCACTAAGGTAGCCCGACCTTGCGCAAGGTCTTGTTGCACGACACGCGGACGGGAGAGCTCCGGGAGCTCATCCCCCGCCGAGAAGGCCGGGTCGGGATCTACGTCTGCGGCCCGACCGTGTACGGCCGCATTCACGTGGGGAACGCTCGGCCGTACGTGGTCTTCTCCCTGCTCAAGAGATTCCTGGAGCACGAGGGGTACGAAGTCACGTTCGTCTCGAACATCACCGACGTCAACGACAAGATCTACGACGCCGCGCGTCGCGCCGGCGTCTCGAGCGAACAGATGGCGCGGGAGATGACCGAGGCGTACACGCGGGACACCGACGCGCTGGGTCTGGGGAGGCCCGACTACGAGCCGCTCGCCAGCCAGACCATGGGTCCGATCATCGAGCTGATCGAAGAGTTGATCGCCAGTGGTCACGCCTATGCGGCGGACGGAGACGTCTATTTCTCCGTCTCGTCTTTCCCGCAGTACGGCGAGATCTCTCATCAGCGAGTGAGCGAGATGGATCAAGGCGAGGATGTGGAGGGCGCGGAGCGCAAGCGCGAGCCGGTCGATTTCGCGCTGTGGAAGGCCCAGAAGCCAGATGAGGACACCGCCTGGAACTCGCCCTGGGGCCGGGGGCGGCCCGGCTGGCACATCGAATGCTCGGCGATGGCTGAGGCGGAGCTTGGCCTGGGGTTCGAGATTCATGGCGGCGGCAGCGATCTCGTGTTTCCCCACCACGAGAACGAGGCCGCCCAGACCTGCGCTGCCCGCGGGGCGCCATTGGCGCAGATGTGGGTCCACAACGGGATGGTGCGCCTCCAGGAGGAGAAGATGGCGAAGTCCGTAGGCAACATCTTCCTGTTGCACGAGGCGCTCGCCTCTCACGGCCGCGATGCCCTGATCATGTATTTCTGCGGCGGTCACTACCGCCAGCCCTTGGAATTCGAGCCCGATCGGCTGGCAGAGGCTGCCTCGCGCGTGGAGCGGGTCAGGGAGGCGGCACGGGGGATCGAGCCAGGGGAGTCTCCATCGTGGTCTCAGCCGCTGCGGGAAGAGTTCTTCGAAGCCCTGGCGCGAGACTTCAACACCGCAGCAGCGCTTGCTCCACTGTTCGAGTGGGTGCGCCAGGCCAACCGGGCGACCGGAGCGGTGGGGGACGCGGACCTGCGCGAGATGCTCTCGGTGCTCGGCCTCGAGAACCTGCTCGAGGTGAGAAGTCCCGAGCCACCCGATGAGGTAAAGGCGCTGAGCAACGCACGCGAGGACGCACGGACAGCCCGGAACTGGGCGGAGGCAGACCGGTTACGCGAGCGGCTGCGCGCGCTTGGCTGGGAGGTGCGCGATGGGCCCGAGGGCCCGGAGCTGCTTCCCGAACGATGATCGTCTATGGGCGCAACCCCGTGCGCGAGGCCCTGCGCGGTCCGCGCCGGGTCGAGCGTGTGTGGGCTACCAAGAACGCCGGCCGATTACCGTGGCTGAGCGATCCCGGCGTGCCCGTCGAGGTGGCAACGGCCGAGGAGCTCGAGCGGCGGTGTGGGGCGCCGTCGCACCAGGGCCTATGCGCCAAGGTGGAACCATTCCAGTACGCCGATCCCCAGCAACTGCTGGCGCAGCCAACCGCGCTGATCGTCGCGTTGGACGAGGTCCAGGATCCCCAGAACCTGGGCTCGATCTGTCGGACGGCGGAGTGCGCCGGGGCTGCGGGCGTGGTGCTCCCTGAGCGTCGCTCGGCGGTCGTTACCGCCGCTGTCTGCAAAGCGTCGGCGGGCGCCGTGGAGCACATCGCCGTAGCACGGGTGCGCAACCTGGTCGACTTCCTGAAGGAGGCCAAGCGCGCCGGCCTGTGGTGCTACGGCGCCGACGCGGACGCCGCGACCTCCTACGAGCTTGTCGACTCTTCCGGTGGCGCGGTGTTGGTGTTCGGCTCGGAGGGGCGGGGGTTGCGCCCACGGGTGGCGGGCTCATGCGACCTGCTCGTCTCGCTGCCGATGCTGGGGCGGATCGATTCGCTGAGCGTCACGGCCGCCGCCGCGGTGCTCATGTACGCGGCGCGATCGGGCGGTCCCCCACTTGACAGACGCGGCTAGCTGTGCCAAGCTCGCCGCGGGAGATCAACATCAACTGGAGCTTGAGACTCCAGTGAGGAGAGGGTGCGGCGGAGCTGGTTGCTGCATCCGAGAGATACGGCGCTAGGGGAGGTACCGCGCCACGTTGTTCCGATGGCCTACGCAGGCCGGAAAGGATCGACTCGTGGCAAGACTCTCCAGCCATTCTCAGTCTCAACCTCAGGTTGAAGACAGATATCTCATCGCGCTGGCGAAGCAAGGGGACGCGGGAGCCTACGACCGCATCGTTCGGCGCTACTACGGATTCGTACGTCTGAAGGCCTCGTCCTACTTCCTCGCCGGCGGCGACGCCGACGACCTGATCCAGGAGGGGCTCGTGGGTCTCTACAAGGCGGTGCGGGACTATCGCTCCGATCGAGAGTCGAGCTTCCGCAACTTCGCCGAGCTGTGCATCACGCGGCAGATCATCACCGCGGTGAAAACCTCGACCCGGAACAAGCACGTGCCCCTGAATCAGTACGTCTCGTTCTCGAGCACCCCCGCCGGGACCGGCGCAGAGGGGGAGCCGACGCTGGACGAGATGCTGCCCGGCGGGGCGATCCACGATCCGGTCACGCAGGTGATCTCCTCGGAGGAGTTGAGGGCGCTCGTGGCCTGCATCTCGACAACCCTGTCGGAGCTCGAGTCGCGGGTCCTAGCCCTGTACCTGGACGGCCATTCCTACGAGGAAATCGGCAGGCGGATCGGCTGCGACTGCAAGACGGTCGACAACGCGCTCCAGCGGGTGAAGCGAAAGGTGGGGCAACACCTGAACGAGCGCAACATGGCCGCGTGAGCCCGCGGTTGGGCGCGAATCTGGCTGCCTGAGCACAACTTCGCGGCGCCGCCGGTGTTTGGAGAGCCGACCTTCGGGCGAGGACCGGAGCGCGAGTTGGTCTTGAGGTATTAATCCGAACAGGGAGTCGACTTGGCACCGATCAAGAGAGCGCTAGGCATCCTGGCCGCGATCCTCGCCTCCACGGTCGCGCTCGGCACGGTGGCCGGCGCCGCCCAAGCCCGCGCGATCGGCGCCTTCACGACCAAGGGGGCCTGGAGCTTCTGGTCGGCCCCCGGGCTCCATCCCCCCAAACCCACGGCCGACAAGCCCGTCTTCGCCCGCCAGCTGGCCACCAGCGGCTACTTCATTGCCGCCAACTTCTACAACCTCAACTCTCCGACGCCCATGGTCGGGCAGAGCGGCCCGTTCATCTTCGACAACAAGCTCCAGCCGGTGTGGTTCCACCCCGTGCCCACCAACGTCGTAGCGAACAACCTCCAGGTCCAGCGCTACCAGGGCAGGCCGGTGCTCAGCTGGTGGCAAGGGGTCGTCAACAACGTCGGCGCCACGGTCAGCGGCGGATATGTGATCGTGGATCAGCACTACAAGCCGGTGGCCACGGTGACCGGCCAAGGTGGCTGGGTCCTCAGCCTGCACGACTTCCAGATCTCCGGTCGCGTTGCCTGGGTCAGCGCGTACAAGAACATTCCGATGAACCTGACGCCATACGGCGGGCCGGCGAACGGCGTCCTGATCGACTTCGCCGTCCAGGAGTACGACCTGCCTAGCGGCCGGCTGCTCGGCACCTGGGACGCGCTCCATCACGTGCCCCTCAGCCAGTCGAAGCAATCGGCGAACGTTCTGGCGGCAGGCAAGCCGATCCCGTGGGACGCCTACCACGGCAACTCGATCCAGCTCGTCGGCTCGAACAAGTTCCTGGTATCGCTGCGCAACACCTGGGCCGCCTACCTGGTCGACGTCAACTCGAGCAATCTTGATGCCTCAAGCACCGAGTGGACGCTCAGCGGAAACCAGAAGATCAGCTCGTTCAGCCTGCCCACGAAGGCAAGGTTCCACTGGCAGCACGACGTGAGGCTGGGTTCGGGCAACGTGGCGTCCGTGTTCGACGACGCCTGTTGCGAGATCACCGGCCCCGGCAAGTTCGGTCCCGCCAGCGGCGCGTCGCGAGGACTGGTCTTCAAGTTGAACCCCACCAACCACACAGCGTCATTCCTGGCCCAATATCCGCGGGCGAGGAACTTCGAGGTCTTCTTCCTCGGTTCCACCCAGGTCCTGGGCGGCGGCAATGTGCTCGTCGGGTGGGGCTCCACCCCATACTTCAGCGAATTCTCGAAGGCCGGCAAGACGCTGCTCGACGTGCGCTGGCCGGGGCCGGACGTGAGCTACCGGGTGTTGCGGCAGAAGTGGGTCGGAATGCCGTCCTATCCGCCGAGCGGTGCGGTTCGCAAGCAAAAGGGCAAGACGACCGTCTACGCCAGCTGGAACGGCGCGACGCTCGTTTCGGCCTGGCGTGTGTTGGCCGGCTCGAGCAAGCAGCACCTATCGGTGGCCGTGTCCCGGGCGGGCAAGAGCGGGTTCGAGACCGCGATCTCGGTTCCGGGCAACCAAACCTGGTTCGAGGTCCAGGCACTGGACTCACGCGGCAAGGTCATTGGCACCTCAAACCCGTTCAACTCGGCGGTGCGGCCATCCTCCAGCGGCTCGTCAGGGACGTCTAGCACGCCGCCGCTAGTCGGCGGCTATTGACGCGCCGCGGGCTGTGACGCGGCCGCCTGGGCCGAAGGACGCAAGCCGCTCCTGAGCGAGTAGAGCCGCCACTCGCCCGGGACGCCCCGGAGCTGGTGCACGCCGCGGTCTTCGAACCCCAGCGCTGAACCCACCACCAGGTCCTTGACCGTGCTCGACACGAGTACCTCCCGCTCCCCGGCCAGCTCGCACACGCGCTCGCCTATGTGAACGGCGATGCCGCTGAGGTCTCCGTTGAACAGCTCGCACTCGCCCGTGTGCAGCCCGCATCTGGTGGCCAGCCCAAGGCTGTCGAGGCCGCCCACGATCTCCTGGGCACAGCGAACTGCACGCGTCGGTCCGTCGAAGGTGGCAACGAAGCCGTCGCCGAGCGTCTTTACCTCGCGTCCCCGAAACTGCTCCAGGCGGTCGCGCACGACTGCGTTGTGATCCTCCAGGAGCCGCCGCCAGGCGCTGTCGCCGAGCCGCGCGGCACGGTCCGTTGAGCCCACCAGGTCGGTGAACAGCACCGTCGCCAGCGTCCGTTCGGGCGCTCGCTGGGAGCGGCGGCCGGTCAGGAACTCCTCGATCAGGTCGGATTCCGGGTCGTCGGCGCCGGGCCAGTTGTAGACGTCGGTCCCCTCGGCCTCGATCAGTCGCGCGCCCGGGATGAGCGCCGCGGCCTCGCGCCCGGCTTCGATCGGAACGAGCAGGTTCTCGCGTCGGTGGAGGACCAGCGTCGGCACCCGGATCGCGGACAACACGCCGCTCAGGTCTGTCCGTTGGTTGAGGTCGACGAGCTGGCGCGCCGTGGAGGGGCTCATGCAGGCTCGCTCGAACCGTGTCCACCACTCGACGAACCGCTCGTCCTGGGCACGGGCCGGGGCAAACAGCGACACGAACGCGCCCTCTCCCCAGTGATTCTCGATCAGGTCGAGCATCGTCCGCCTGCGCTCCGTGTCGCGGACCACGCCACCCGTGACGGACACGTTGATCAGGACGAGGGCCGAGACGCGGCCTGGGTGGGTGGCGGCGTACATCGCGCACAGGCCCGCCTCCACTGCGCCGATCAGAGCGACCCTGTCGGCGCCCACCTCGGCCAGCACCGCATCCAAGTCGTCCATCTGCAGGTCGAGGTTGGGCGGTCCGTCCAGCGGATCTGACAGCCCCGTGCCGCGGCGATCGAAGGTGATTAGCCGCGAGAAGGACGCCAGCCGCTCCTTGTCGCGAACTGTCTGCGGGTCTTCCCACTGGAGATCGAGATGCGAGCCAGGGCCAGCGACGAACACGACATCAGGCGGCCCCTCGCCCAGGACCTGAAACGCGATCCGCGCATCCCCGCTGCGCGCGTACCTCGTTGGTGGCGGTGCAACCACGGATCCCGACTGTAGCTGCGCGCGGACTGTAGCTTTAGGGCCCGCGTGGAGGGCGATCTTGTTCACCGCCAGCTTCCGGTCAACGGAGTCGAGCTGCACCTGGCCGAGCGCGGCACCGGGCCTATGGTCGTGCTCCTGCACGGGTTCCCGGAGCTCTGGTACTCGTGGCGCCATCAGCTGCCTGCGCTGGCCGAAGCCGGCTACGGGGCCATCGCTCCGGACCTTCGCGGATACGGTCGCAGCTCGGCGCCACGGGAAATCGAGGCTTACTCTCTGGAAGCGGTGTGCGGTGACCTCCTGGCGCTGCTCGACAGCCTAGGGGAGAGACGGGTGGTATTCGTGGGTCACGACTGGGGAGCCGCCGTCGCCTGGCAGCTGGCGCTCGAGTACCCCGATCGGGTCGCGGCGGTGGCCGGGCTGAGCGTGCCGTTCGTTCCCCGGGCCCCGGCCGCCCCCACGTCGCTGCTACGAAAAGCCTTAGGCGAGGACTTCTACATCGTGTGGTTCCAGGAACCGGGTGTCGCCGAGCGGGCGCTCGAGCGCGACGTCCGCCGCACGCTGACCACCACCAGCGCTTGGACGGCCGCCTGGGGCGAAGGCGACGATCATCCGCCACTTCCGGCGTGGCTGAGCGAGGGGGACCTGCAGGTCTACGTGGACGCCTTCCAGCGCACCGGGTTTAGCGGGGGGTTGAACTATTACCGCAACATCGACCGAAACTGGGAGCGGAGCGCACACCTGGCTGAGCGGCGAGTGGAGCAGCCGGCGCTATTCATCACCGGCTCGCGCGATCCGGTGCAGGGCTTCATGCCGGCTGAGGCCATGGACGGGTGGGTCACCGACCTGCGCGGCGTGATCCGGGTGGACGGTGCCGGGCACTGGGTGCAGCAGGAGCGTCCTCAGGAGGTAAATGACGCGCTGGAGCGCTTTCTGAGGCAGCTCGATCTGAAATGATTCGCGCGCGATGACGACCGCGCCCGCCTGGGGAAGTTGGAGTTTTGACCCGTTCCTGTGGGTCGCGCTGCTGGCGGCCGCTGGCTGGTACGTATCGATGCTGCGGCGAGTGCAACGCGTCACCGGCAGGCCGGTGGGACTCGGCCACTGGTTGTTCTACTTCTCGGGCTTGGCCGCGTTGCTGGTGGCGCTGGGCTCACCGCTCGACCCGATCGGCGATGATCGGCTGCTCCTGGCCCACATGCTCCAGCACGTGCTGCTGGCCGACATCGCCCCGCCGCTTTTGATTCTCGGCGTGCGGGCCCCGGTGCTGCCGCTCGGTATGCCCCGAAGCGTGCTTCAGCGAGTCGCCCGCCGGGGGACGTTGGGCCGGGTGTGGGGCGTCGCCACCAGCCCCTGGGTGGCGATTCCTGCCTGGGCCGCCGCCACCCTGTTATGGGCCATCCCGGCCGTATTTGACTACTCCACCCAGCACCTGATCCTGCACGACCTGGAGCACGCCACTCTCTTTTACACCGGGATCGCCCTGTGGTGGCTGATCATCACACCCCTTCCCTCAGACCGCCGAGAGACCGGCATGGTCAGGCTCGGCTATCTCGGGCTATCCCGTCTGGCGAGCGCGGCCGTCTGCCTGCCGCTGACGTTCCTCGGCCACACTATGTACCCGCTGTATGCGGGCGCGCCCCGCACATACGGGATCTCGGCGATCACCGACCAACGGCTGGCCGGCGCCTCGATGTGCCTGATCGAATTCCTCGTCTTCGGGATTGCTGTCGCGGTCGTGTTCTTGGATGCGCTCAGCCGCGAGGAGCGCGCCCAGGCGCTGCGAGACGTCGCCGCCTCGCAGCCATAGCCCTCCTCAACTGACGTAGTTCTTCGGACGCTAGCCGTGGCGGCCGCTCGCCTCCTCCGCTTACGATGTAGGCGTGATCTCGGTCGCAGCGGCATTCGACGGGCTGCACCTTGGGGAGTTCCTACCGCCGGTGCTCGTGAGCGGGGCGTACCTGCTGCTGTTCTCCAAGCGGGCCCGGACGCTGGCGCGCGAGGGCCGGCCCGTCGCCCGCTGGCGGATGGTCTCGTTCGTGAGCGGAGCGCTGATGCTCGCGATTGTCCAGCTGCCGCCGTTCGACACGCTCGGCGACCAGGTGCTGATCGCGCACATGCTCCAGCACATCATCATCGGCGACATCGCCTCGCTGCTGGTGGTGTTCGGGCTGACGGGCCCGGTGCTCCAGCCTCTGCTTCACATCCGGGCCACGCGTCCACTGCGAACGCTGGCCAATCCGGTCATCGCCTTGGTGCTCTGGACGGTCGACCTATATGTCTGGCACCTCCCGCTTCTCTACCAGCTGGCGATCCGGCACGATCTGGTTCACGCCGTGGAGCACGCGGCCTTCTTCTGGTTCGGGGCGCTGTTGTGGCTCGCTCTCATCGGGCCGCTGCCCAAGCCACGATGGTTCGCCAGCTGGGGCGCGCTGGTGTACGTGGTCGGCGTGCGGCTGATAGGTGGGATCCTCGGCAACGTGCTGATCTGGACCCAAACCGTCGTCTACCCCGTCTACAAGCCCAGCGACGCGGCGCGCGGGCTGAACCCCCTGTCCGATCAGAACCTCGCCGGGGCGGCGATGATGATCGAGCAGATGTTTCTCACGATCCTGCTGCTGGGCTGGTTGTTCTACCGGTTTGCGCTCCAGGATGAGCAACGCCAGGCGCTGCTCGACCTGGCAGCCAAGAGGGGCATCGAGCTGAGCGACGAGCGGGCCGCCCGGGCGGCCTCGGCCGGCGCGAGCGAGCGCCTTCGCGAGCGCCTGCTGGGCGTCGGGGCCGAGGCCCCTGACTCGGCGGGGGATACCCCTGGGCAGCCCAGCGAACGGGCGCCATAACTCCGCACCACCCGACTTATCGAGCCATAACTGCGCTCCGATCGCCGCTTGGCCGTGTTATGCATCTCACGTGGGTGGGAGCGTTCGCCATGTGCGGCTGTGCGCGCTCGCGGCCGCCGTCGCGCTGTTGAGCCTGGTCGCGGTCGCGTCCGCGCGTCAAGCGCAGCCCTTCAAGGCGGTCCGCTATTCCGGCTATGTGGTCCACGTGCCGCGCGCGTGGCCGGTGTATGACCTCAAAAGGGAGCGCTCGGCGTGCGTGCGCTTCAACCGCCACGCGCTGTACCTAGGGACTCCGACTGTCGATCAGCGGTGTCCTGCCCATATGGCGGGGCGCACCGAGGCCATCCTGCTCGAGCCACTGAGCGCTGCTCTCGCCCCTCCCGGTGGTGCGGTTGGTCACGCGGTGCGGGCCGTGAGCGCGCCGGGGGCCCAGCGAGGCCAAGGCTCGGCCGGACAGCTGGCACTCCCTAACCGCGGGGTGTTGGCGATCGCCACCTGGGGCAACGATCCCGCCGTCATCAGCCGGGCCCTGGGCCTGCGTTCGGTTGCCCAGCTTCGGCCGCTCGCCGGAGCGCCCCGCAAGTCGCACGCGGCGCTAGCCAGACCAGCGGCCGTGGCACATGCCGTCTACACGGGCCTCGGCTTTGACGCCTGTTCGACCCCGAGTAGCGGCGCCATGTCCGCCTGGGGAGCATCTTCATACCGAGCGGTGGGCGTCTACATCGGCGGCACGAACATGGCCTGCGCCCAGCCCAACTTGACGAGCACCTGGGTGGCCGCCCAGACCAACGCGGGCTGGCACCTGATTCCCATCTACGTCGGGCTGCAGGCGCCGAGCAACTCCTGTGGGTGCCAGGGGATCGCTCCAAGCAATGCGCAGGCAGAAGGCACAGCCGCCGCGACCGATGCGGTTACGCAGGCGGCCGCCGTGGGAATCGGTGCCGGCAGCCCGATCTACTTCGACATGGAGAACTATTCAAGGACGGCGACCAACAGCTCGGCGGTCCTGATCTTCCTGGCGGCCTGGACCACTGAGCTCCATGCCCAGGGCTACGCCTCGGGCGTCTACAGCAATCCTGGCTCAGGGATCGCCGATCTCCTCGGCCGGCTGGGCACGGGATATTCCGAGCCCGACGATATCTGGTTCGCCAACTGGAACGGGCTTGAGACGACGAGCGATCCGTCCATTCCGAGCTCTGCCTTTGCGAACCATCAGCGGCTACACCAGTACAGCGGGGGCCACAACGAAACCCACGGCGGCGTCACGATCAACATCGACGGCGACTACCTCGACGGCGCCACGGCCGGGATCGGCACGGTCTCCGTGGCGAGCGCCCCGCCAGCGAACTACTCGGGGCCGTCGATCACGGGACCGCTCAAGGTGACAGGCACCCTCTCGGCGTCCGCCGGCGGGTGGTCCGGGGGCGGGATCACGTACTCCTACCAGTGGCAGCGCTGTGCGCCAGGATGCGGGAACATCGGTGGCGCCACCGGGCGCACATACACACTGGCTCAGGCCGACATCGGGGCCAGGATCCGGGTCCTCGTGACTGCGACGAACAGCAAGGGCGCCGCGCAGGCGACGTCCGGCGCGCTTGGTCCGGTGGCGCCAATCGGCTATTGGCTGTACACCGCGCGCGGGGGCGTGTACGGAAGCGCGGGTACCTCGTGGATTGGTTCCCTGCCGTCTCGCGGGGTGCGGACGACGTCGATCGTCGGGATGGCATCGACTGGCGATGGCCGCGGGTACTGGCTAGCGAGCGCGTCGGGCAGGGCGTACGCATTCGGCGACGCCCCGAAGCTGCGAGCTTCAGCCCACGGGCATCGGGTCGCCGGCATCGTTGCCGATCCCGCGCGGGGGCTACTGGCTGTTCACGACCTCGGGCAATGTCTATCGAAGCTCGGCCGCCGGCTGGTTTGGGTCGGCGGCGGCGCGGCACGCCCAGACGCCGATCGTGGGGATGGCGTCCACTGCGGACGGCCGCGGATACTGGATGGTGAGCTCGTCCGGCAGGGTCTACGCGTTCGGAGACGCGAAGATCCGCGGGGCGTCTCCAGTCCGCTCCGTCGCGGGCATTGTGGCCAGCCCCCCCGGCGGCTTCTGGCTGTTCAGCACCAATGGGAACGTGTACCGGGGCGGCGGTGCCGGATGGTTCGGCTCCGTGGCCGTCCACCGGGTCAAAAAGCCGTCGATCGTGGGGATGGCGTCTACGTTCGACGGCCGCGGGTACTGGTTGGTGAGCACCTCCGGGCGCGTGTACACGTTCGGCGACGCCGCCAGGCTGGCGACCCGCGGCAGCGCGATTCGCGGCATCGCGGCGCAGGGCTGAGCTCGGGCGCCGTCGCCCGGCGGCCCGGGCGACGCGAGGCCCCCCAAGCCGTGCGCACTCAGGGCGAGATACTTCGAGCCCGGTCAATGAGCAGCCTCCCAACGCGCTACGCCCGCTCCGGCGATGTCTCGATCGCATATCAGGTCGTCGGCGAGGGACCAATCGACGTGGTTCTCGTCCCCGGTTTCGTCACCCAGGTCGAGCTGCTGTGGGAGTTGCCACCGGTTGCTCGCTATTTCGAGCGGATCGCCTCTTTCTCGCGCCTCCTCCTGTTCGACAAGCGGGGCACTGGACTGTCGGACCCAGTCGCCGATGTCCCCACCCTCGAGCAGCGCATCGACGACGTCCGGGCGGTCATGGATGCCGCGGGGTCTGACCGGGCGTCGCTGATGGGGATCTCCGAGGGCGGGGCGATGAGCGCGCTGTTCGCGGCCACCCACCCTGAGCGGGTGACCTCGCTGGTGCTCTACGGGGCCATGGCCCGCACCACGAAGGCGCCCGATTACCCCTGGGCGTCTCCAGCAGACGCACTTCGGGAGTCGGCGGCCGAGTTCATCGCCCCCCACTGGGGCCAGCGGGGGGAGGTGATGGCGGAGCTGTTCGCTCCGAGCACGATGGACAGCGATCCCCAGGGTTTCGAGGCTCTGGCTCGCTTTCAGCGTTCCGCGGCGAGCCCGGCCATGGTCCAGCAGATCTTCGAGATGTTCCTCGACATAGACGTGCGAGCTGTCCTGCCCACCATCCACGTTCCCACGCTCGTCCTCCACAGGCGCGGGGACCGGGTAGTCAACTGGCGCGCCGCCAAGGACCTGGCCGCCCGGATCCCTGGCGCCCAGTACGTCGAGCTTCCAGGAATCGACCACCTGCCGTGGGCGGGCGACGCGGATGCGGTACTCGGCGAGGTCGAGGAGTTCCTTACGGGCGTCCGCTCCCTGCCCGAGTCCGACCGGGTGCTGGCAACGGTGATGTTCACGGACATAGTCGGATCCACGGAGCGCGCGGGCGTGCTTGGTGACGCCCGCTGGCGCGACCTGCTCTCGGAGCATCAGGCCGCGGTCCGGCTGGAGCTGGCGCGCTTCCGCGGACGCGAGGTCAAGACGCTTGGCGATGGTTCCCTAGCCACATTCGACGGCCCGGCACGTGCGGTTCGATGCGGCCAGTCGATCGCGGCGGCGGCGCGCTCACTGGGTCTGGAGGTGCGGATCGGCTTGCACTCCGGTGAGGTAGAGCTCATCGGCGACGACGTGGGCGGAATCGCGGTGCACATCGCCGCCCGCGTCGGCTCCCTCGCGGCCCCCGGCGAGGTGCTCGCCTCCAGCACGGTCAAGGATCTCGTTGCCGGATCGGGAATTCGCTTTGCGGATCGTGGAGCCAAGCATCTGAAGGGAATCCCCGACGAGTGGCGGCTGTTCGCAGTGGCCGACTGACGCGGTGCGCAAACGCCGGCCCTCGATGCGCCGCGGCTGGGCCGGCGCTCGGGCTCAGCGCGTGGCGGCGAATGCGATGTGACCTTCGGGGTGTGCGATCGGCGGTCCGGCGGCCACGTAGCGCACGGCGCAGGCTCGCGCCGTGCAGCGGATTGCATCGGTCAGCGCGCCGCGCTCGGTCGTGACCAGAAGATCGCCCGCGACGAACACCCGCCGCCCTCAGCGCCGCCGCGCGGATACGCAGGATGACGTCGTCGCCTGGATGCGGGATCGTCTGGCGTGAGGCGGTCAGAGAGGAGCGCATCCTTGTGGCCGCGTGGGGACGAATGCCTCGCTCTCGACGCCTGTGTCCTGCCGTGCGGGAAGTCCCGAGTTCGCAACCACCAGGCTCCGCCCCGCTGGGGTGATGGCGTACACGCGGCCTGAGATCTCGTCCGGGGCGATCAGGTCGCCGCCAAAGCGACCAAAACTCATCGGCGCGACGGCGATCCCGCCCTCCACCCGTGGCGCGCTGCGCGTGAGCCGGGTGACGCGGCCGTTGCACCCCATGGCCTCGATGGTCGTGTGCGTGCCCTTGTTGACCGTCACCAGAAGGCGATGGCCGAATCGCCCGGTCGTATCGAACGTGATCCCGTTCAACAACCCGGGCGCGAAGATCGTCGCGAAGCGGCGCACGCGCCCGCCGCCGATTGCGGTCACGCCCGCTCGGCCCACGACCTGGAGCGCATAGACCGTGCCCCGGCCGAAGCAGCCGCCGGGCGACATGGCGATGTACGGCTCGCCGCCGCCGGGGCTCCGGTAGGCGTTGGCGAATCCAGCGACGGCCCCTGCCGGGCTGACGGACTGCAGGCGCCCATTCGCGGCGACCACGATCTTGTTCGACACGACAACGTCGACGGGCTCGCCCATGTGCACGAACGCACTCCACTGCGCGGGCGCGGATGCCGAGCGGGCCGTGACCGGCGTCCCCGAAGCGGCACCGCAGGCGCCGATCAGCAGGGGCGCGGCCAGCCCAACCCAGGCGGCCCGCAGGGGCCAGCGATTACGCATCTATGCCGAACCGTAGCTCAAGCCGATTGTGCGAGCGCCAGCTTCATAGCTCAAGAGTCGTACGCCCAGTCGTGGAAGAGGCGCAGCGCCCCCACCATGCCCCCGACCCCTACGGCGGTCCCGATCGCCCATGCGGCGATGCCCTCCGCCGTTGGGGAAGCCAACTCATAGAAGTGGCGGAGGAACGGGACGACGAGCGCCAGTACGAACAGCAGTGCCATTGCCGCGCACAGCCCGGCGACAGCGATGCGCCGGCGGCGACCTCCACACTCGCTCTCGATCTGGAGCACGACCGCCAAGCCGCACACGACCACGATCCCCGTGGCGACCGTACGGGAGTGCCGCAGCCCGATGTCGAGGCCGTAGCGGGCGACCAGGTAACCGGCGATGATGCCCAGGGCGATGGGCACACCGGCGGCGACCGCGAACCGCGTGACCGACGACAGAAAGCGCTGCGGCCGCCAAGGCCCGGTGCTGGGGGCAAGGGCGAGCACGAACGCGGGAACGCCGATCGTGACCGTCGCGGCAAGGGTGAACTGACGCGGCAGCAGGGGGAACGTGGCGGTGGGGATGGCGATCGCCAGTCCCAGCACCGCAGTGAAGGCCGTCTTTGTCAAGAACAGCCTGGCGACCCGCTGCACATTGCGAAGGATCTGCCGTCCCTCGGCCACCATGCCCGGAAGGACCGCGAAGTCATCGTTCACAAGCACGAGATCCGCGACCGAGCGCGCCATCTGGGTGCCCGAGCCCTGGGCAATCGCCAGCCGTGCGTCCTTGAGCGCGGCGACGTCGTTGACGCCGTCGCCCACCATCCCCACGTAGCGGCCACCGTCGGCGAGCGCGTCGATCACCGCTCGTTTGCCTTCCGGCGAGATCCGCCCGACCGCGGGCGCCGAAAGGACCACGGTCCGGAGCTCGGCCGGCTCTTCGGGAAGCGCCTCGCCGTCCAGCGCTGCCGGGGCCCCGGCCACGCCGGCGTCGCGCGCGATTGCACCGACAGTCGCAGGCGCGTCGCCCGACAGCACCTTGAGGTCCACTCCCTGCGAGGTGAAGAAGGCGACGGTCTCCGCGGCGTTCTGACGGAGCCGCTCGGCGAACACTGCGAGCCCCAACGGCTGCACGTCTTCCGGGAAGCGAGGCTCGCCGCGATTCGTCCCCAGTGGGCTTCGGAAGCGGCCGATCGCCAGCACCCGGCGTCCTGCGCTCGCCTCCTCGCGTGCCCGTGCGGTCAGAGCGTCGTCCGAGTCAGCAACCCGCTCAGGTGCCCCCAGCACCAGTCTCTCGTCACCAAGATCAAGCGCGCTCCATCGCCGGCGGGAGGAAAACGGCACCTGGGCTCCGACCGGGGACGGTTTGACATCGGCAAGCCCGGCCTTCGCCACCGCCTCAAGCGTCGCGTTACGCGCCGGCGAGCTGGCGGCGTAGCGGGCCAGCTCGCGCCTCAATGTCTCCTCCTCGACGCCCGCGGCTGGAAACAGTCCCACCACGCGCAGGCTGGGCTCCGTGAGCGTCCCGGTCTTGTCGGTGACCAGGGTGTTGACCGAAGCGAGAGACTCGATCGCGTTGAGCTGCTGCGCGAGCACGCGCCGCTGCGCGAACTTGTACGCGGAGACCGCCGCGGTCAGGCTGAGGAGCAGGATCAATCCCTCTGGGATGAGGTTGGCCAATCCCGCGACGATCGTCTGTACCTGTGCGTTGCCACCGCTGACACGGAGCAGCACGGACGCCAGCAGCCCGATGGCCAGCGGTAGGGAGAGGACCACCAGTCCCACGAGCAGCCGATCGTTCGCGCGCTCGAGTGGCGAGCGGGGGTGCCGGAAGCTGCGCGCCGTGGCGGTCAGTCGCTCCGCTCGGCTGTTGGGCCCGACCGCGGTCGCTTCGAACAGCCCCGTCCCCTCGACGGCGAACGAGCCGGACCAAACCGGATCCCCCGGGCCCCGCAGAGCGAGCTCCGACTCGCCTGTCAGGTTGGCCTCGTCCAGGGCCAGCCCGTCGGCCGAGACCAGGCGTCCGTCGGCCACGACCTGGTCTCCCGGCGCCAGGCGCACCAGGTCCCCGACCACCACCTCCTCCACCGGGACCTGGACATCTGCGCCGTCGCGGACGACGACCGCCTGGGGGGCGACCAGTGCCGCGAGCCGATCGAGCGCCCGCTTGGAGCGGATCTCCTGGAACGTTCCGATCGCGATGTTGGCGACGACAACCGCGAGGAACAAGGCGTCCTTCCACGAATCGAACACGATCGTGAGGACCCCGAACACGACCAGGATCGCATTGGGGATCGTCAGCGCATTGGCAAGGAAGATGCTGCGATACGAGCGGCTCGAGTGACGACCGCGCGCCTCGCCCCGCTCTTCGCGGCGGCGCGCCGCCTCGGCGCTGCTCAGTCCGATGCTGACCGTCGCGCTACTGGTCGCCATGGGTGGACGCTAGTGGATGGGGTAGCCGGGCACGGACACTGGCCGGCACGAGTGCGGGTAGGAGGCCCGACCGGCCTCTGGCACAAGGTGCTCCCGTCAGTGGAGCTAACGCTCGTCCAGTAATGTGATCAGGCGGATGGCAGAGGGGAGGCGCCTCGACGCGCGCGGTGGCCGGGGCGAAAGGAGAGAGATGGTCGAGCAACGGAGATGGGGCACTCGCCGGTTTAGGGAGGGCTATCGGAGACGTTGGGCGCTGGCAGCCACCGGGCTGGTCCTGTCCGCCGTGCCAGCGACACTGCTCGCCTCGACCGCCGGCGCCGCAGGGTCCGGTAGGCCCGCCGCTGATTGTCAGCCATTCAGCGGGACCCCGTGCCTGCTCCCGTTTCCCAACAACCTCTTCACGAGACCGGACCGGTCAACGCAGACCGGGCTGCGCCTTCGGCTGCCGGCAGGCGCGATGCCGGTGAACACCAAGGGGCAGCGAATCGGTGTGGCGCAGTACAACCGCAACGACGGCTTCAGTCCCGGCAGCGCGATGATCGTCCACGTTTCGGGATTGGACAACGCAACGGCATTCGCGCGCACGGGCGCGGCCGGGGTGTTGAACATTGGCCGGTCGCTCGGCAAAAACCAGCCGATCGTCCTGATCGATGAAAGCACCGGGCGCCGCCGCCTGATCTATTCGCAGCTCGACGCCAACGCCACGACTCCGCAGGCCACCAACCTGATGATCATTCCGGCCAGGGCGCTGGACGAGGGCCACACCTATGTGGTCGCTCTGCGCCGTTTGCGCAACGCGAGCGGCGGGCTGCTCAAGGCGCCGTCCTGGTTTGCGCGATTGCGTGATGGCCGCCGGTTGCTTCGCGGCGAGCGCTCGCAGCTGTCGCGCTATGCGCGGATCTTCGCTGCGTTGAGCCGCGCCGGGATCGGCCGTCGATCCTTGTACGAGGCGTGGGACTTCACGGTCGCCTCGAGCCAGAGCCTTACCTCGCGACTGCTCTCGATCCGCAATCGCGCGTTCTCGCAGCTAGGAGACCGCAACCTCGCCGATGGGAAGGTGCGCGGCCGCGCGCCCAGCTACTCGCTCACGAGCAACGCTGGCCTGACCCCGCAGCTGCGCGACGTCCAGGGCACTGTCCAGGTTCCGTGCTACCTGGTCACCTGCGGGTCGACGGCTACGACCAGCTTTCACTACAGCTCGAGCAAGCCAGATGCCCTGCCGACCCAAATTCCCGGAAATGTGGCGACCGCGGCCTTCGAGTGCATCGTCCCTGCCTCCGCATCGCCGACGCACCCGGCGCGGATCTCGCTGTATGGCCATGGCCTCTTCGGCACACGTTCGGAGGTGACCAAGCCCTGGGTCGAGGCCCTTGCCACGAACTACAACATGGCCTTTTGTGGCACGGACTGGTGGGGACTGGCATCGCCCGACGAAGGGTTCGACGGCCTCCAGGTCGTGCCGAACCTGAACCTGTTCCCTGTCATCGTCGACCGTCTCCAGCAGGGGGTACTCAACACGCTCTATTTGGGCAGGCTGATGATCAACCCGCAAGGCCTCGCCTCGAACCCAGCGTTCCAATCGGGTGGACGGCCCATCATCGACACCTCAGGCCTCTATTACGACGGCAACAGCCAGGGCGGGATCGAAGGAGGCCTCACGACCGCAGTGGCCCCCGATTTCCGCCGCGCGGTGATTGGCGTCACGGGGATCGACTACGGCAACGTGCTCATCCAGCGGAGCACGGACTTCTCCCCGCTGAAGACGATCCTCGAGCAGAACTACCCGGACCAGTCGCTGTACCCCGTGATCACCGACCTGCTCCAGCAGCTGTGGGACCGCGGTGACCCCGAAGGCTATGCACCGCAGATGACCTCTCATCCCTTGCCGAACACGCCCTCGCACACCGTCCTGATGCAGATCGCCTACGGGGACTTCCAGGTGACCATGTACGGCGGTGCCATGGAAGCCCGGACGATCGGTGCATCGGCTTACACGCCTGCACTCGATCCGGTGCGCTCCCGGGATCGCAACCTGTTCTTCGGGATCCCAGCGATCCGTCGCTTCCCGTTCCGCGGCTCCGCGATCGAAATCTGGGACAGCGGGCCTGGACGGGTGCAGCCGCCTCCCGTCGGGAACGTCCCGCCGACTGCCGGTGCAAACAACATCGACCCGCACCAAGATCCGCGCAGCACCCCCGCCGCCCAGTCGCAGATCTCCCAGTTCCTCCAACCCAACGGGAAAGTGGTCAACGTCTGCGGCGGAAAGCCCTGCCACTCATTCGACTACACGCCCTAGACGCCCCGCGCGGAGGTATGGTTCTCCGCGGGGTGAGGGCTTTTTTCCACGGCCACGGCACGACGGTCCGGGCGGGCGCGAGATGACGGAACGCCTGGATGTGGAGTTTGGCGCGGAGGGCCCGGTCACATTGGGGGGCTGGCTGTACCTGCCGCATGGTCCCGGGCCCCATCCGGCGATCACGATGGCGCACGGGTACGCCCTGGTCAAAGAGCACGCCCTCGAGCCGTTCGCGCAGGCGTTCGCGGACGACGGCTTCGTCGTCCTGCTGCACGACCACCGTGGCTTCGGCTCCAGCGGCGGCGAGCCCCGTCAGGACGTCGATCCCTGGAGGCAGATCGCCGACTGGCGGCGCGCCATCTCATTTCTGGAGAGCCGATCCGAGGTCGACGCCGAACGAATTGGTCTGTGGGGTACCAGCTACGCGGGGGGCCATGCAATCGTGTTGGGCGCGACCGACCGTCGGCTGAGTTGCGTGGTGGCGATGGTCCCGACGATCAGTGGCTATGAGCAGGGGCTCCGCCGGATCCCGCCCGACGCCGTGGATGGGCTCGAGGAGGCATTCGACGAAGACGAGCGTGCGCAGGCGCGGGGCGAGCCGCCTCGCTACCAAGCGCTCGTTGGCGACGACCCCGCCGTGCCAGCGTCGTACCGGGCACGAGAAGCGATCGATTTCTTTCTCCAATCGCTTCCCGAGGGGACGCTGTGGGAGAACACGGTCACCATCCGATCAACCCGCGCCGCTCGGATGTACGAACCAGGTGTGTGGATCGGTCGGGTCTCACCCACGCCGCTCTTGATGGTGGTCGCGCTCACTGACACCGTCACGGTCGCTGACTTGGCGCTGGCCGCCTACGAGCGCGCGCTCGAACCGAAACGGCTGGAGCTTGTTTCGGGCGGCCACTTCGACCCCTACGTGTCCAGTTTTTCCAAGTCGAGCGGCGCCGCCCGCGCCTGGTTCCGCCACCACCTCATGTGAGCAGCTCTATCCGGCTTGGCACCGGTTTGCCTCGACGCCCCGGACGTCGCCATCAACGTCCCGGACGACAACGATGTGTTCGAAGCCGGGAAGCGCCAGTTGGCTGGCCTGCTCCCCGCCGAGCCCGAGCACCAGGGCGCCGCCGGGACGTAGCCATCGGGCTGCGCCGGTGACTGCCCGGCGCAGGATCGACAGTCCGTCCGGTCCACCGTCATAAGCCAGCGATGTTTCGAAGGTAAGCGTGTCGCGGTGCAGCAAGCCGAGCTCGTGGCTCGGCACGTGGGGCACGACGCCGATTACGAGGTCGACGGTGCCGCAGAGCTCCGCCGGCAACCCGTCGAAGAGGTCGCCGATACGGGCGTCAACCCCGTTGGCCCGCGCGCATGCTACGGCTCGCGGATCGAGGTCTGTCGCCAGCACTGTGGCGTGCGGCCGGCGCGCCGACAGCACTGCGGCGATCGCCCCCGACCCGCAGCAGATGTCGATCGCCGCGCCCGCTTCGGGCAGGCGCTGGGCGCCGCGCTCTGCCAGTGCCTCGGTGTGCCAGCGGGGCACGTAGACAGCGCGGGCAACCCTGATTCGCAATCCGCAGAAATCGACCCAGCCGGTAATCCACTCGAGTGGCTCGCCGTTCAACCGCCGGCCGACCATCCTCTCGAGCCGCGAGGCGTCGCCGGCCGCCGCCTCGAGCAGCTCTGCCGCCTCAGCGGCCGGCGCGACAAAGCCGGCATCAGCCAGCCTCAGCGCGAGTTCGCCATTCGACGTCACTCGGCGATTACAGCGCGATTTCGCCCTAGATACTGTTCACCGGCAGGCGAGCGAGAGGAGCCCGTGGGCACACCGGTCAAGCTGAAGGCGCGCGGTATCGCGGCTTCGCTTGTGGAGCGCGTTCCCGATGTTGCTGTCAGGCCACTCGCGCCTGCTCCTATTGGCAGTGGTCTCGAGCCGGTGATGGGTGACTCTGGCGTGCCTGTCGTGGGTCACACGCTCGGGTTTCTGCACAACGGTCTGGCCCATGCGCGGCGCTATTTCGAACGCTTCGGGACCGTGTTCTGGGTAGACGCACTGGGCACCCGGTTGGTCCAAGTGCTCGGTCCCGACGGACTGGAGACCGTTCTCACCAACCGCGACAACGCGTTCTCGAACAAGCAGGGCTGGGATCACTTCATCGGCGCGTTCTTCAATCGGGGCGTGATGTTGATGGACTTCGATGAGCATCGTCACCACCGACGGATCATGCAGCAGGCGTTCAAGCGCGAGCGCCTCGTCGCGTACTTGGACAAGATGAACCCGGCAATCGAGCGCGGCATCGCCGGGTGGCGTCCAGAAAGCGGGTTCGAGCTCTATCGGGCGACCAAGCAGCTGACGCTCGACATCGCCACCGAGGTGTTCGTGGGAGCCGAGCTTGGCGCCGAGGCCGACAAGCTGAACCGGGCCTTCATCGATTGCGTCGTCGGCGGGCAGGCGCTGATCCGGGCCGACGTACCCGGCGGCAAGTGGCACCGCGGCCTCGCGAGCCGGCGGCTGCTCGAGGATTACTTCCGCAGCCAGATTCCGGCCAAGCGCGCGAGCGGCGGCGACGATTTATTCAGCGTTCTGTGTCACGCGGAGACCGAGGATGGCGAGCGCTTCTCGGACGTGGACATCGTCAACCACATGATCTTCACGATGATGGCCGCACACGACACGAGCACGATCACCGTGGCCATGATGGGCTACTACCTCGCCCGGCATCCAGAGTGGCAGGAGCGGGTGCGGGAGGAGTCGCGGGCGCTCGGAAAGACGGCGATCGGCTACGACGACCTCGACTCGCTGCCCTCGATCGACCTCGTGTTCAAGGAGACCCTGCGGATGAACGCGCCCGTCGGGATGGTGGCGCGTGAGGCGATCAAGGACACCGAGATCGACGGACGCTTCATCCCCAGAGGCACCAGGCTCATGCTCGCGATCTATCCAACCCAGCGGATGGAGCCCTGGTGGAAGGACCCCGACAGGTTCGATCCCGAGCGCTTCAGTGAGTCCCGCCGCGAGGACGCCTGGCACAAGTACGCGTGGACACCGTTCGGGGGAGGGGTGCACAAGTGCATCGGCATGCACTTCGGTGGGATGGAGGTCAAGGCGATCATGCACCAACTGCTGCTGCGCAACTCATGGCGGGTGCCCGACCGATACGAGACAGTGATCGACTACGGCACCGGGCCGTTCCCCGGCGACGGGCTACCGATCGAGATGCGGCCGCGGTAAGCCAACGGATGCGAGCCCGTTTCTAGCGGCCTCGGCGTCTCGGCCTCACCGGGTTGCCCCACAGATCTACCACCGGCTCGCCTCTCACGCCGGCGCGCTCCCTGGGGGCGTCGGTTCGCTCAGGTGAGCCCGGGTCGGGCAAGTCGGCGCCGCGCGTCATCTGAGCGCGCAGGGCCTCCTGGTCCACGCGCTCGACGAGCCACGGCCCCGCCATGTCGTCGCCCCGACAAACGATCTGGAACCGTGCGACCGCTCGCTGGGCGGCAGTGAGGTCGGAATAGGGGACCGTGAGCTGCCATGCGATCCCACGCATCGTCGAGTCCTCTTCGGCTTGATCGGACCCCTGCTCCATCAGGTAAGCGGCAATGAGATCGATCCGCGTCGTTTCTTCAACCGGGACGTGGCCCCGCTGAGCCGTTCGGTACTCGACGTCTCCAACTCGTGGACCCGTCAGCGCGACGCCGCCGCCATCTATCTCCGCCAAGCCACTGCCCACATTGCGCAGCGGCACGCTGACGTAGATCTTTCCTGCGTCCTGCGCGACGAAGACGGTACGAGGGTCGAGGAGTCTCGGCTCGAGCCGCGGAAACCGTGTCTCGCTGCTCGGCCCTTGCGTGCTGACCGGCACGTCGACGAGCAACGGTCGATGTCCCGCTCCGAGCTGATGTCGGAGCAGATCGAGTTCGTTCCGAGCATCCGCGAGCGCTTGCGCAATTCGTGCCCGAGTCACGGCCACGAGCGCCACCGCAGCGATGACGAGCGCCAGCGTGATCCCAGCGAGTACGAGTGTCGCGGTCATCGTCCGGTCGGATCTTCTAGACGCGAGACCAGTCGGTGCATCATCCGCAGCCGCTCACGGTGAGGCTAGAAGTCGCCGCGGCGTAGGGCCCGGCGGACTGACTGGCGCGCCCGGCGGTGCTGCGCGCGAGCGGACCCACCGTGCTTGCCCGCTCCGGAGCGCTGGAATGCGGCCACGGCCACACGGGAGCCGATGGAGCGAGCGAGCTTCGTGGCGCTCTTGGCCTTTCTGGACTTTGTGCGGGCCACACCGTCAGGGTAGGGCAGCTGCCTTCCGTCTAGGCTGCTCCGAACGCCTGGCGGGGATGGGTGTGCCATGAACGAAGGCTGTCGATGTGCGGTTTCCAGTTTGTCTTTAGTCGGAGAACCCCAACCACAGGAGGACGGAGTGACCATGACCGACTCTTCCACCCAGGGAATCAAGACTGTGCTGCACCCCGTGTCCGACCTGGAGAAGGCCAAGTCGGTGTACACCGCCCTGCTCGGCGTGCCGCCGCAGACCGATAGCCCGTACTACGTCGGCTTCGAGGCCGCGGGCCAGCAAATCGGGCTGGTGCCGGGCGGTGGACCGCAGGGCATGACCTCACCAGTGGCCCACTGGCACGTTTCGGATATCGAGGCGAAGCTGGCCGAGGTGACCGCCGCTGGTGC
Organism: uncultured Actinomycetes bacterium; assembly: GCA_963757075.1. Taxonomy (GTDB): domain Bacteria; phylum Actinomycetota; class Thermoleophilia; order Solirubrobacterales; family Solirubrobacteraceae; genus Palsa-465. The sequence continues at coordinate 399,849 of CAVWQN010000003.1, read as the reverse complement.
CAGCGTGAAGGATCCGGTGCGCGACGTTGGTGGCGGCCGCCTAGTGGCCACCGTCACCGACCCCGATGGCAACGTCCTCGGGCTGATTCAGGACCGATAAGCGAAGGCGGTCCCGGCGCACGGGCGGCTACGACCTTCTCGAGGCGGCGCCAAGCGGAGAAATAGGCGAGTCCGCCGTTGGTGCGAGTGCTCATGTCGAGCAGACCGGCGGCGGTGAGCGAGAACTCAAGTTCGGTGACGGAGAGCCCAGGGCCGAAGACTCCGCCAAGCTGCATCAGGCGAATGACCAGGTCCTGACGGAGGCCGACCTGCCTCACGACCGAGGTGCCTCGCAGCTCCCCGCCGGGGCGAAGCACCCGCGCCATCTCGGCCAGGGCGGCGGCCGGATCGGGGAAGCAGTGAAGCCCCGTGTAGGTGATGCAGAGATCGAAGCGTGAGTCCTCGAACGGCAGCGCCTCGACATCCGCTTCGGTGAACTCGATCCAGCGAAGGCCGCGGCGCTCGGCCTCGGCGCGCGCACGCCTGAGCATCACCGGCGACAGATCCGCGGCTACGTAGTGCAGCTCCTGCTGTGGCTGAAGGCCGCGGAACGCGACCCCTCCGCCACACGGGATGTCAAGGACGCTGGTGCCCTGAGGCAACTCGGAGAGGCGCGCGATGTCGCGGTAGAAGGCCGAGGTGTCGGTCCCCCAGATCAGGCGGCCGAGGACCCGGGCCACGTGTTCGTTCTCCACCGCCCAGTCGTATGCACTCGCTTCCAGCCAACCGGTGCGCCAGCGCTCGCGGAGATCGGGCACGGGCAGAGCGTAGACGGGCCGGCCCTAGCGAAGGAGCTCGATCAGGAGGACCGCCGCGCTGGCTATGAGCGAGAGCCAAAGCGCCACGCGCTCGAGCGAACTGACGGACGCGTGGGGCGCTCGGCGCGAGCAGTCGAAGAAGGAGGGGGGACGGGACGAGGTTCAGCAACGGCCAGGTGCGACGCAGGCGCCGGAGCAGGAACGCGGCGATGAGCCGGTCGGCCGTTCTGAGCGGGACGCTGAACACAAAGGCCAGCCTATGGCGGAGCGCAGGTCCAGGCCAGGTGTGCAACCGCGCGCCCGCCGGAGCCGCTTACCTAGCCGCTCGCGGTCCTCCCCTCTTGAAGGGGCACACTGAAGGCTGTGGCACTCGAGCCGACAGCCGTTCGAGTGCTACGCCATCGTGTCGATTGCGACCTCGAAGCGCTCCGATCCTTGATCGCGACCGGAGCCAGCTTCAGCGGCCCCCTCTCGTGCCTGATCTCCGAGGCTCTCCGTTGCCTTCATGGCTTCCTCGCTCTCCCAGAACGAGATCCCGATTCCCTGGCCGCTAGAGCGATCCAGCAGCAGCGTGAAGCCCTTGAAGCCTTGGCTGCTCTCGTACTTCGGAACGATCGTGTCCTGCACATGGCTGACCACTTCGTCCGCCTTGTCGGGTGAGAAAGAGACGCGTCCGGTGCGCGCGTGCATAGCTGCTCCTCTGCGTTGATGTTGACCTCGCGACCGTAACTCGGCGCCGCGCCCGGTGCAACTGGGCGGTCGGAGCTCGGTCGCTGACTAGCGGACGTCGCCGACGAGCGGCGGCGTGCATGGCCTTGACAGCGGCTCAGCAGCTAGAGACAATCGTAACTTGTTGTCGAGGGGTCGACGGTCTGGAGGGACAGTGTTGAGGGGCGTTAGTAGGTCGGCTGGCTCTGTTGCCGACCTCGCAGGTTGGTCGAAGGGCGGGGAAAGGGGCGTCAGCCGTCGCCCAGGGGCGGCAGTGACTGGCGGCAATGCACGCCTGGTTTGCAGGCCGTTCATGCGCAAGTTTCTGGGCTGGCTTTCGGTTGCGATCGCTGCTTTGCTGTTCGTTCCGGCTTTAGCGAGCGCGGCTGATCTAGCGCACGAGAGGTGTGGCGGGGTTTCGCCGACCGGTCGCTAGACGGAACGGGGCAATGTCCGACCAACCGGTTGATGGCGGTTTCTCCTCGGAGGGCGAGGAAACCGGTGAGCGGCTCGACTCGGTTGGGCGTGGAGGCTGGTATGCGGACCCGTTCGATGCCGCGGACGAGCGATGGTGGGACGGTACGAAGTGGACACAGAACGTCCGCGGAGCGCCACGGCAACACGCCGCGGCCGCTGGAGCGACAAGCGATGCCGCCGGCACCGATCGAGTCCGTGCGATGGGGCCCGGTTGGTATCCCTACCGCGGCGAGGTAGTGCGCTGGTGGGATGGCGAGAAATGGGGTCCAGCACGCCACCCGAGCGCTGCTTCCGTCGGATCGCGCACGCCTGAGCAGGACGTTGGATGGCGCGTTCGTGCCGGCGTTGCCTTCGAGCAGGCGTGGCTCATTCCTCTGGGCTACGTCTGCGCTGTGTTTCTGCCCATCCTGGGGCTCCTCTTTGGGATCGTGGTGGTCACGCGACCAGGCCTGAGGTCGCGGCGGAGACAAGGCGTCCAGATCATCGTCCTGTCCGTGTTGGTAACGGCCATTGCAGTCCTACTGGCCCGCCACAAGTGACTCGCACACCGCTCCGTGGCGTGGATGCACCGGCACGGCTTCGTGCTGGGTGAGTTATACGACGGGCACAACCGGCTGCTCGACGATTCGCTTGCGAGACTCGACGGAGGCAACCCAGCTCTATCGAGGCTGAGCGGCGGGCGTGACGATCGGGAAGCCAGTGAGGAGGAAGCGCAGCGGCGGGGGACCGCCCCACTGGTTGATCGTGGTCGGGTCGATCGGCCATTTGCGCGCTTGGTAGACGCCCTCGGGTGGCATCTGGGCGAGTTCTGAGCAGAGCTCGATCATCGCGCCATCGTTGTCTCGCAGGTAGATGAAATGGTTGTTGCCGGGACCGTGTCGAGAGGGTCCCCAGGCATAGGCGTAGTGGGGGAGCTCGTTCTTGGGCGCTAGGACGATCGCCATGCCGTGATGGTCTGCGTCGCAGTGTCACCAGCTGGCAAACGGCCCCATGCGGTCGCTGAAACGGAACCCCAGCCCGTCCTGCAGGAAGCGCTCCAGCGGATCGGGGCGCGGGCTCTTGACCGAGGCGTGCTCGAACCTGATCGGCCGATCGCCGGCGGCGAGCCCTGGCCCGTTCCCATACCGCCAGCCTCCGCAACGAGGGACTTCGCGCTCAACCTCGCGCTCCCGGCGATGGCTCGCGCGTTTTACGCCGGCGCAAGCGACGTCCAGTGGACGATCAGCGCGTACATGCTGTCGCTAGGCTCGCTGTTCATCCTCGGCGGCCGCGTCGGCGACATCTTCGGGCGTCGCCGAGTGCTATTAGGAGGGATCGGCCTATTCGGTGTGGCCTCGGTGGCCTGCGCGGCGGCTCCCAACCTCGGCGCCCTAGTCGGGTTTCGAGTGCTGCAGGGAGCGGGCGCAGGGGTGATCTTCCCCGTCGGGATCGCCGCACTCAGCAACGAGTTTTCCGATGCGACCCGGGCCAAGGCGCTTGGCCTGGCGTTCGGGATCGCCAACATCGGGACGGCGCTCGGCCCGTTCGTCGGCGGCGGCCTGGCCAACGGCCCGGGCTGGCGGTGGATCTTTTGGCTGCTGGTCCCGCTCTGCGCGAGTGCGCTCGCGGTGGCCGTGATCACCGTCGGTGATTCGCGGGAGCCGGGAGCTCCGCGAAGGCTCGACGTCCCCGGAGCTCTCGCGGTGGCGGTCGGAGTCGCGTTGCTCAGTATCGCGGTGGACCGCGGCGGCGAGTGGGGATGGGCCTCGCCGCAGACGCTCGGCGCTTTTGCCGGGGCGGCGCTGTCACTGGTTACGTTCCTCGTGCTAGAGCATCGCGTCCGCGTCCCGCTCGTGGATCTGGGTCTGTTTCGCAACCTCCCGTTCGTGCTGGTGACGGGTATCGGAGCAGTCTCGAACGTCGGCTACACGGGCACGATCTTTGGCGCGACTCTGTACCTGCAGCTCGTCCGTGGGCTGTCTCCCTTCAGCGCTGGCCTGGTGTTCCTCGCGTTCGCCGCGCTGGTGGCCGCCTCCGGGCCAGTGGGAGCCAGGCTCGGAAAGCACTTCCGGCCGACGGCGGTGATGGCCGCGGCCGCCGTAGTGAGCAGCAGCGGCCTACTCGCGCTGACCTTCGAACACGCGTGGCCGCTCTACGTGCTCGCGTTCGCGGCAACCGGCTTCGGCTTCGGCCTGGGATGGACGTTCGCCAACATCGCCACGCAAGACGTCGTTCGCCCGGAGCGCGCGGGCGAAGCCTCGGGGGTGACGCTCACGATCCTTGTGACCTCGGGCGGGATCGGCGTCGCCGCCACGGCCGCGGCGATCACGCTGCAAGAGAGCTCTGGCACATCCCTGCCTCCGCGATCGATCTCACTCTCCGTGTAATCGCGCTGGCGGTGCTGCTCGCGGCGGCCATCGTGATGACTATCCGCCACGGGCTGGTACGCCGAAACCTGATGGCGCCGCTGTCGATGAAGGCTGCGTGGACGCCACCGGCCGACTGAACCGCGCCGCAGCTGGCACTGACTAATCCCCGGGGAGGTGCGAATAAAGCGCGCTGGGCTCTGTCGAGCTCCCGGGAGCGCGCCTACACGCCCGTCAGGTTGCCCTGGAGGATGACTGGGCCCGGTTGCTGGGGGTTTACCGTCGTCTCGAGCGTGATCAGCAGCTTCTTGAAGTGGGCTGCATTCGGTGGTAGCGGACCGGTGGTCTCAAGGCGTCCGTCGTTGCCCACCCCTGGATTGACGAACCCCAGGCGCACAGCGTCGCGAGGCGTGTTGTACAGCCAGACCGCGTACGCGTTGTGCTTGGTGTTGGCCGGCAGGCCGTGGCCGACGATCGCGATCGCCGATTTGTTGCCCTGCTTGACCACTTCGGCGTTGGCGGCTGTCGTCTTGCTGCCGCTCGGCGAGAAGAGGTTGATCTGGGGAGAGGGGGCTGCGGTCGTAGCCCCGCCGGTGGTGCGCAGCGCAGGCGTCGAGCTCGAGGCGTGCGGCGCGGTGACGGTGGCCGTAGCCGCGGATGCCGAGCTAGACGCCGTCGTTGCCCCACCGGAATGAGCGGAACCGCCACAGCCCGCGATAGCGGCCGCAACGACAATGACCGCACCTGCCACAAGGCAGGCAACGGACTGCGTCTGCGCCCGGTTCGTCCTCCGCTTCTCATCTGCCGCCTTGTCAGAGATCGAGAACGGAGCTTACCGCCGCGTCTTCCACCGAGCTTCTTGTACCGCAGCGTTGCGTTCGCTCCGGGTGCTTGGCCGGGGCAGCTGCTCGTGATCTCCATGTCGCTGGCGTACGCCGCGGCGCCCCAGCACAGGAACCCCAACCATTGCGCCCTCCTAAGGTTGTCGCTCGGGTCGGTAAGCCCACTGCCAAACCTACTTGCAGCGCCAGCGACAGTCAACAAAAACGACCTCCGGTGGCGGTCAACGTCGGCGCGCAGCGGCCGGATAGCAAAAGCGGCGCTGGCCAGAGGCGCCTGGGATCGAGCCCGATGGCGCCGTATTTCAGTTTGCGTCCGTGGGCGCCTGGGCGTATTCCTCGTGGGTGACGTGTCGGGCCCAGGTGACGGGGCTGCCGGAGTCGTCGGCCTCCTGCATCGCGAGGTGGGTCATGAGTCGGTTGGGCGTGGCGCCGTGCCAGTGGTTCTCGCCAGGCTCGAAGAACACGCGGTCGCCGGGCTTGATGACCTCGATCGGGCCGGCCTCGCGCTGGCAGAGGCCGACTCCCTCGATGACGTAGATGGTCTGGCCGAACGGATGGGTGTGCCAGGCGGTACGGGCGCCCGGCGTGAAGTGGACCATGGCGGCGCCGACCCGCGACGGCGGAGTGGGATCGGCGATGGTGTCGATGAACACCCTCCCGGTGAACCAGTCGCCCGGACCGGGGTTGGTGTCAAGCGAGTTGCGGGTGATCTGCACGGTCTTTCTCCTTCTTCGAGTGATGTCGCTCCTCGGTGCTCCAGGCGCTCATGGCCGCACCATCACCTTGATCGATTCGCGCTCGGCCATCGCGCGGTAGCCGTCCGGGACACCTTCGAGGCCGACGGTACGGTCGAGCACCCTGCCCGGCTCGATACGGCCTTCGAGGACGTCCGGCAGAAGTTCCTCGATGTAGGCACGGCTCGGCGCCGGGCCGCCGCCGATCTTGACATTCGCGAAGAAGGCGGTGAGTGAGGCGGGAATCGTCTCGTCCCGCGCGGGGAAGCCGACGCGACCCACGGTGCCACCCGGTCGAGTGATGCCGATCGCGGTCTCCATCGACTGCCAGGTGCCGACGCACTCCAGGACCGAATGGGAGCCCTCACCATCGGTCAGCTCGCGGATCCGCTGAACAGCCTCTTCGCCGCGCTCGGAGACAACATCTGTGGCGCCGAACTCCTTGGCCAACGCGACCCGATCCTCGTGGCGACCCATGATGACGATCTGCTCGGCCCCTAGCCGCTTGGCGGCGATCACGCCGCACAGGCCGACCGCGCCGTCGCCCACGACGGTGACCGCCTTACCCGGTCCGACGCCGGCGACCACCGCCGCGTGGTGCCCGGTTCCCATAACGTCAGAGAGCGTCAAGAGCGAAGGCATGAGCTCGTCGTCCTCGCCCACCGGCAGGGAGACGAGCGTGCCGTCGGCCCACGGCACGCGCAGGGCCTCGGCCTGCGCGCCGTCAAGGCCCCCGCCATTGCCGATGAACCCCCGGTGAACGCAAGCCGTGGGCAGGCCCTCTCGACAGAAAACACAGGTGCCATCGGAGGACACGAACGGCATCACCACGAGCTGACCGGGCTTCAGGTTGCGGACGTCGCTGCCGACATCCTCAACGACGCCGATCGCCTCATGACCCATACGCTGATCCGGCTCGTTCGGGCCGCCGTTGTACGGCCATAGATCGCTGCCGCAGATACAGGCGCGGGTCACGCGCAGAATCGCGTCGGTCGGCTCGACAATCGATGGATCCGGCACGTCCCCGATACGGACATCGCCGGCGGCATGCATCAAAGTCGCTCGCATCTCTGTCTCCCTTGGGTCGCTCTGTATTCGCCATCCAGGAAAGCAGCCGTCACGCGGGGGTGAGAGACCCTGTTGTGAGGGGTATTGACAGGGTCACCCTCCCGGCTCAGAGCACCTCTACGCTGTTTGTCAGATGGATGCGCGAAGCGAGATCCGCGAGTTCCTGACCTCCCGCCGCGCCCGGATCAGACCCGAGCAAGCCGGCCTTGACTCCTACGGCCCCCGCCGCGTCCCCGGGCTGCGGCGCGAGGAAGTCGCTGTGCTCGCCGGCGTCAGCGTCCCCTACTACACGCGCCTCGAGCGCGGCGACATGGCCGGCGTCTCAGACAGCGTGCTCGAAGCCCTCGTGCGCGCGCTGCACCTCGACGACGCCGAGCGAGCGCACCTGTTCGACCTCGCTCGCGCGCTGAACCCGACGAGAACGCCGCGACGGCGGCGCGCGGCCAACCAGCCAGTGCGCCCGAGCGTTCAGCACCTGCTCGATGCGCTCACCGGCGCGCCGGCGTTTGTGCATAACGCTCGTCTGGACAACCTCGCCGTTAACCAGCTCGGCCAGGCCCTCTACTGCGACATGCTCACCAGAGCTGCGGGACCCGGTCCCGTCAACAGTGCCCGGTACGTGTTCCTCGATCCGGCTGCTCGTGGCTTCTACGTCGACTGGGACCGGGCCGCCAGCGACGTCGTCGCGATCCTGCGCTCAGCCGCTGGCCGCGACCCCTATGACCGCGAGCTGTCGAACCTCGTCGGCGAGCTCTCCACCCAGAGCGACGACTTCCGCACCCGCTGGGCGGCGCACAACGTCCGCTTCCACAACACGGGCACCAAGGACTTCCACCACCCCGTCGTCGGCGACATCACCCTCACCTACAACCGCGTAGAGCTTCCCGCCGATCCCGGCCTGATGATCATGACCTACGTCGCCGAACCCGGGTCCAAGTCCGCAGAAGCACTCAGCCTCCTCGGAAGCTGGGCCGCGACCTCCCAAGCCGACATCACCCCCGCAACCGATCTAGCGTGGATATACCAACGTGAGCGTCATGGCGATTGACACGTTGGAGGGCAAGCGCACACTGATCACCGGCGCCGGGAGTGGGATCGGACGTGCGACCGCCTTGCGGGCGGCTCGCGAGGCGGCCGAGCTGGTCCTGACAGACATCGATGCTGACGGCCTGAAGCGCGTCGCCGAGGAGGCGGCGAGCGCTGGCGGCGTCGTCCAGCTGGCCGAGCCTGTCGACCTGGCCGACTACGACGCGGTGGTCGCCTTCTCGGGGCGGGTTCACGAACGCGTGGAGAGCATGGATGTGGTGATGAACATCGCCGGGATCTCCACCTGGGGCGCTGTCGAGAACCTCGAGCATCGGCACTGGCGGCGCACGATCGACGTCGACCTGATGGGGCCGATCCACGTGATCGAGTGCTTTCTGCCAGCCATGATTCGAGCCGGGCGCGGCGGCCATTTGGTCAACGTGTCCTCAGCCGCGGGGCTGTTCGGACTCCCTTGGCATGCGCCATATAGCGCCGCGAAATTTGGCCTGAGAGGCGTGTCCGAGGTGCTGCGGTTCGACCTGCGCCGCCACGGCATCCGAGTCACGCTCGTCTGTCCCGGAGCGGTCAAGACACCGCTCGTGGGGACGGTGGAGATCGTCGGCGCCGACCGCGACCACCCGTCGATGCGAAAGCTGACCGAGCGCTTTGAGGCTCGCGCCGCCACTCCCGACGACGTTGCCTCGCAGATCATCGACGCTATCAAGCGCGGCCGCTACCTCGTGCTGACCTCGCGCGAAGTCCGGATTGGATTCTGGGCACAGCGGGTCTTCCCGCCGGCGTACGAGCGCGCCATGCGCATCGCCAACGACCGGCTCGTGGGAGCCGTCCGCCGAAGCCAGCATTGACGCCGGCGTCGAATTAACGACGCGAGCGGACGTTGCGCTAGGACCAGCACGTTCCGAGCGTCGCGTTACGGTCCCCGCGACGCGCAGTGGGCGAACGCGTTTGATTCAAGGGGCAGATGAGCGACGTTGGCCCATCGCCTTGGCGCCCTCACGGGGTTCCCAGCCACGGAGCTCGATCAGCGGTTCTGGCAGCCAGGTCTAGTCGCAACCCCACCCGACCGATTGGTCGTTATCCAGCGCGAACTCATCCAGACCAAGACGTGGATCCTCGAGGGCGACCTTGGACCGGACGATGTTCTCGAACCCCGCCTCGTCGGCTAGTACGACGCTCCGTACGCGCTGCTCATCGCGCGATCCCAGTCGTACGCGTTGTAGTACGCGTACTGCTGGAGCTGGGCGCGCGGATCCCAGAGACCACCGCTCCACGCGGAGGTCTGCCAGCCGAATCGGATCAGGCCGGCGTTGAACAGCCGGCTGATCGTCCAGTAGCCGCCGTAGCCGCCGGTGCGGTTGACTCCGAGCACGGAGTTGACGCCGCGGAAGTAGGACGCCACCACACCGGCTTGGCGAGGGGTTTCGTCGAAGTCGACGGCAAAGTAGATCGGCAATTGGGGTGGAAGGCCCAATGCCTGCTCCTGTCCGAGGGCGGCCAGGGCGTCCTTTCGCCCGGCCGCATAACCCGCGAGCGCGCGGTTCGCCGTGGTCTCCCACACGCAGACGGTGCCTAGGCCCATCGCGTGGTAGGTGTTGATCAGCGCGCGCGTCCAGTTCTTCGACGTATCTGTGCTGAGGTAGCTCGCTGCGAATTGGGACCCTCTGTTCCGGGCCGACCGTGCGCTCACCGCCCTCCATCCGAAGTCGATGCCGTAGGCATAGACGCTCGATGCGTGCGCCCGGGGTGCGTGTGTCGGCTGCACGCCGGCGCTTCCGATACCGGTAGCTGCCGAACCGGGACCAAAACGAATGCACTGCATGGCGTAATCCGAACTGCGACAACGCGAGTTCGCCGCGGCACCAGCGCCCGGCGACGCGCCGTTCGCCGCTACGGCCGCCGCCGCGCTGCTCAGCATGAAAGCCGCCGACAGCAATAGGGCCAAGCCCAGACGACGATGACTCCTCGCGGAGCCTGTCTTGCCATCGCCAGTCCTGCGTCTTCCGAATGCAGGCACGTCAAACCCCTTCTCGTGGGTCACCCTAAATTGGCCTTGGGCCTGCGGGGTTAGCTGACGGGCTCGCGCTTCTGGTGAGCGCTACCGGTGGATCACCATCGGATTCGCCCCAACGACTCGGGGTTCCCCGCTCCCCGGGACGGCACTCCGGGGATTCGGCACCGGCTCAAACACGAGCCCGGTCGTCGAGTTGCGGACAAAGGTCCGCCATTCGAGTCGCCGGGACGGGGGAAATCAGGGAATGCTCGCCAGTTGCGCGACCGGCCGAAGTGTTAGCTGCGACCTCGCCGGGTGCACGCACAGCGACCACGCCGACGGCTCCGGCGCCGGGCGGCTTTATCTTCGCCGGCGTCGAGGCGGAGTGTTGCTAAAGGCCGGTGGGGCTCTCGGCGCTAGTTGCCCTTACGTGAACTCCCGATCCGCTGTGGGGACGATCTCCCGCCCCAGCGGCGTGAACGAGACGGGGATCAGCTTGAAGTTCGCCAGGCCGAGCGGGATTCCAATGATCGTCAGGCACTGCGCGATGCCGGTGATCAGATGCACGAGCGCCAGCTCCCAGCCGAACAGAATGATCCACAGCACATTGCCAATCGTCGATCCTGCGCCGGCATCTGACCGGCGGACGATCCTGCGGCCGAACGGCCACAGCGTGAAGGCCGCGATCCTGAACGCAGCGAACCCGAATGGGATCGTGATGATCAGGATGAAGGCGATGATCCCGACGAGCACGTAGGCGAGCGCCAACCACAAGCCCGCAAACACCAACCAGATCACATTCAGGATGAAACGCAAGCTCTGACCTCCGTCATTGGATGCGTCTTGGGGAATACAGCTCGGGCGCACTACTCGCGGGGTGCCTCGGCTCGAAGTTGCGCGCGGAGGCTCGGACCATGGCTAGGACCGCGGAGGTGACTTGCGGCTGGCCTCGAGCGCGGCCGCCTCTGCCTCGTCGCGCTCGCGCTCGGCGGCATGAGCATCCTCTGCCGCCGCGCCGGCACGCTTGCGCGCCTCCTCGAGCTCCGCTGCCCGCTGCTGTGCCTCGCGCTCCAGCTCCTGCGCATGCCGTTCGGCCTTCTCGGCTTCGAGGCGTCGGCGCTCGATCAGGCTGGCGCTGTAGAGCGGCCCACTCGAGGGCAGCGTGAGGTCGAACAGCACGCCGACCGCGGCGACCTGGTCGCGGCTCAACTCGTCCTCGTCCGATGCACTCTCGGACTGCTGGATTTGCTCTGCGCTGTACGGAACCCGCAGGTAGTCGTGGCTCAGCACCGCCTCATCGGCTGGTACCAACGTCACCTGGCGCCCCAGCATTCCGTGTTTGACCGAGAGCAGAATCGGCTCGTGCGTGGTCGGGTCGTAGTACACGTCTTCTAGACGTCCAGCCTTGTCCCCGGCACCGTCGAGCACGTCCTGGCCGTGCCAGCTCTCGATGCGTTCAATGGTTGTCATAGCTCGGTCTCCTTCTCGTGTTCGGCTCGATACTCCATCTCCCGATGCCGCTGACCCTGGCCATCACGCATCGGCTCTGACCGCATGACTGTCGGCTGATGTACCTCGTAACGCGTCCAATGGCTGCTCACCCTCTAGGCCGCTCGGCGATTCACTGCCACCGCGACGCTACCTCAGCTTGTCCCGCCAGCATCACCCTCATCGGATGAAACTCACGGAAACCTCCTATCCCGGCTCCGCCCACGGTGGATCAGCCAACTTCTCAGCCGGTCGGCGTCCCAGAATCACACAAAGGCCGCAATAGGAGTAGTGTCGGTAGCTGGCTGGCCCTGCGGCCAGGATCCTCAGCCCAAGCCAGAATGCCACCGACGGCGCTATGCGCCACGAGGCGAGAGACGGGGGTTACTGGTTTTGACCGTGGGGCCGGTGCCGGATTCCTACCGGCGTTACCCCACCGGCCCGGTGGACGCGCCCCTACCCGCTGAACGCTCGGGGGTCCTCGCCCCTCTCCCTCCGCGCGGCACCATAGAGAGGGACGGGAAGGCCAAGAGGCCATGACACCAACCCAAGACAATCAGGCGGCACGCAGGCGAGGCGAGCGGGCTCGCGATCGCGGATCGCGAATGTTCGACCGGGCAATTTATGCCCGACGACGCCTTAGCACGCCGGAGGCGAATCGCAGCCGAACGAAAGGAGACCGGCACGACCCCAACTCCAGCTACGCGTACCTAGGGCAAACGCATGACTAGGCGCGCGACTGCGATGCCCGCATTTCCACCTACAAAGGATCACAAATGCCCAGAGTTCAGGTTCTAACTGAAGCGCAGGGACGTGCCCACCAGGTCATTCTGACCGAGCATGTGCCCTCGGACATGTTCGCCAACGAGCATTACGCCGCCCAGCTCGTCGAGCGGATGGGCTGGGCGCTCGTCGACGCCGAGGAGCAGGAGCAGGCGATTCGCGCCTGACCGAGTGGGGTCCGGGGAGCCGGCCAGCGATTTCTGAGTCACGCTCGCTCACGCCGGTTGCGCCGCTTGCGTCCCGGTGTCCGCGGCCCGTGCCCTCTCTCGTGTGCAGTCTGTTCCCGTCGAGCGTTGTGCGTCGGCCGCAGCACGCTTTGCCTCAGCCTCAGCGAAGCGAAGAGCGGCTTCGGCCCGAGCGCATTCGCGTTCTAGCTCACGCATTCGCGTGGCGCTTGTCGGGCGTGGACCGTAGGCTTTGGCCTTGTAGAGGTCGTAACGCTCGCGGGCATATCGAGCCTGCATTCGAAGCTCGTCCACGCGCGCTTTCATGTGCTCATCCATCATTCCTCGGCCCCGGTGCGGTTAGCGCAGGAAGGGGAGACCCGTCGAGCGACTCGTCCGCTCACCATAGCGCCGGTGGCGCGCCCTCGTTGATCACCTCCCGGTCGGCCGCAGGGCGGAAGGTTCCTGGACCGTAGGTTCAGTCTTCAGACGCGAGTCGGTCGATGACCTTGATGGAGGCGGCGGGGTGCTCTAGTTGGGGGTAGTGACCTAGGCCGTGCAGGCGCGTCAGGGGCACGTGCGGCCTGAGTTCGAGGACGGCCTGGAGCACTGCTTCGGTGCAGATCGGATCGAGCTCGGCCCATGCGAGCTCGAGCTTGCCGGGCCAGTCGCGCAGCGCACCCTTCCAGCGGGGGCCGTAGGTGACTCGCTCGTGCAGGTAGTAGATGAGCCGGTCGAGCAGCCGGTGTCCCGCGTTGTAGGCGAGCAGCGACCACTGATCAGCTGCCTCCTCATCGCCCAGAGGGTGCGCGTCGGAGAAGATTCGCCCAAATTGTCTTCGGAACGCGAACTCGGTCGTCAGTCGGGCCGCGAGCGGTCCCAGCCGGCCGCGCAAGAGCTTCTGCCCGGTCGTCAGGCTGGCGCACTCCAGCACCAGGCTGGCGTTGAACAGCAGTACCGAAACTAGGGCGAAGGGCAGGCGTCCCTCGAGATCGCGGGCGAGCAGCTCCGTCGCGACTGAGCTGCCCATGTCGTGCGCCACGAGCACCACCGGCTCGGCCGCGAAGCTCGCCACGATCGCCTCGACGATGTCGGCCTGCGTGAGCAGCGAATACAGCTCATCTCGCGGCTTGTCCGAGAGCCCGAACCCGAGGAAGTCGAACATGATCAAACGCCGCTGACCGAGCCGCCCCAGCGCGTGGCGCCAGTCGTACGAACTGGACGGGTAGCCGTGCAGGAACAACAGGGGCGGGCCGTCCATCGTGCCCGGGCGCTCGCGGACGAAGATCTGGTGGCCAGTAATCTTGGTCAGGGTGCCCGCCTGCTGCCAAGCCAAGGCATTCGCGGTCAGCTGTGGCATTTCGGTCCCTTCTTCAGTGTGCGGCGACGCCCGCGACCGGCTTGGACTCTGGTTTTGGCTCGATTGGTAGACGCCGGTCGCGTGCCTTGAAGAATTCGGCGCCTTCGATGCTGATGTGCGGCAGGAGCCGCTCGAGCCAGCCGGGCATGTACCAGTTGAGCTTGCCCATTTTCACCATGAGGGCTGGTACGAGCAGGCAGCGGACGATCGTGGCGTCGAGGATCACGGCGACGGCGAGACCGATGCCGAACTGTTTGACGGTGGGGTCTCCGTTCAGCACGAAGCCCCCGAAGACGAACACCATGATCATCGCGGCGGCGGTGATCACGCGCGCGCTGGTGACGAGTCCTTTGACCACGCTGTTCTTGTTGTCCTCACCGGCGTGGACGTGCTCCTCGATCTGGCTGACCAGAAACACCTCGTAGTCCATCGAGAGGCCGAACAGGATCGCGAACATGAACAGCGGCACGTAGGAGACAATCGGCACAGGACCGCTCAGGCCGATCAGGCCGTGGAGCCATCCGAACTGGAAGATCGCGGTCAGCACGCCGTAGGCAGCCCCGATGGAGAGCACGTTCATTAGGGCGGCTTGGGCCGGGATCACCAACGTACGGAAGGCGAGCGTCAGCAAAAGGAAGCTGAGCGCGATCACCACCAGGATCTGGAGCGGCAGCTTGTTCGCGATGTTCGAGGCGAGGTCCACGTAGCCGGCGGTTGTGCCGCCCACGTGGGCGTTCATGTTCGTGCCCTTCTCTGCCTTCGGAATCACTGAGTGTCGGAGATTGTTGACGAGCTCGCTGGTCGCGTTCTCAGCCGGTCCCTTCGTCGAGATGGCGTTGAAGTAGGCAGTGGTCCCCGCGTTGTCGATCTGAACGGGGGTGATGGCCGCTACTCCGGGTGTCTGCGAGACGTCCTTCTGCAGTGTCTGCAGCCGTGGATCGCTGGCGCGCGGGTCGCCGTTCGAGGAACTCGATGAGCCCGATGAGCTGGTCGAGCCGCCACCGGGAGAGGCTTGGGCGGGGGAGCCGAGCGAGACCGCCACGATCAGCGGCCCGTTCACGCCTGGCCCGAAATTGTTCGAGATCGAGTCGTAGGCTTGGCGGGCGGTAGTCGTCGTCGACAGCGCGGCGACGTCCTTCTGGCCGAGGTTCAGCGACAGCAGCGGGATCGCCAGCGGGATCAGGATCACCAACGCCACCAGCCCAGCGATCACCGGCCGGCTGGCGACGCCCGCCGCCCATCTCGCCCACGCGCCCTTCTCAGGCCGCGCCTGGTGATGGCGGCCACGTACACGCAGCGAGTTGATCCGCGGGCCGGTGATCGCGAGCATCGCCGGAAGCAGCGTCAGCGCCGCGCAGACCGCGACCACGACCGCTACGGCGGCCATCAGTCCCATCGTAGTCACCAGCGGGATATCGGCGACCGCCAGCGACACGAGCGCGATCGTCACCGTGCTCCCTGCGAATACAACGGCCCCGCCCGAGGTGGCGGCTGCGCGGGCGATGGATTCGGGCAGGTCCAGACCGTCGCCTAGGCCGCGGAAATGGCGCGTCACGATGAATAGCGCGTAATCGATCCCCACGCCGAGCCCGATCATCGTCGCCAAGGTGGGCGCCACCGTGGAGACGGTCATCGCGTGGCTGAGGATCCGGACGATCGCGAGCGTGCAGGCCAGCGCCAGGATCGCATTCAAGATCGGCAGCAGCATCGACACCAGGGTTCCGAAGGTGAACGTCAAGATCACCATCGCCGCGATAATCCCGATCAGCTCGCTCGACTCCGTCGACGGCTTGGACACCTTCTGGCCAAGCTGACCGCCGGTCTGGACCTTGATCCCCGCCGCCGAGGCCGGCTTGGCCGCCGCGTTGATGATCGTCTGCGCATCATCGACCGACAGCGCCCCTGGACTGACCGACGTGGTCACCGACAGGTACCCCGTCGCCTGATCCTTGCTCAGCGCCGAGGCGCCTTGGGAGGTGAGCGGGTTGACTACCGAGGCCACGTCGGGCGCCTTCGCCACGTCGGCCGCGGCCTCGTTCACCGCGCCGGCGTACTTGGAGTCCGTCAACTTCCCGCTCGCCACGTGCAGCACTATCGGGCTGGACCCGTTCGCCTGATTGGGAAACGACCTGCCCAGCGCATCGGTCGCAAGCTGGCTATCGGACCCCGGCAAGGTCAGGCTGTCACTGGTGTTATCGCCCAGCCGCTGCGAGACCCCGACAAGCGCCGCCGCCGCCAACAGCCAAACGATGAGGACCAAGAAGCGATGCCGGACGCAGAACCGCGCCACCCGATAAAGCACACCTGTCATCAGAAGCCCCTTTCCTCTCCGTCAGCGGTATCGCCGTCGGTTGCGTTGGCTTGACGCAAATCCTGCGCCTGACCGCGCGCCCTCACAAGAGGGGAACCCCGCGTGTTTTCCCTACCGTTTTCGGGGGCCGGCCGTCCCGCCGAAGCGGAGCTCGACGCTACTCGCCGATGGCCGCCGCCAGCTGGAAGCGAGAGCGGATCCCGAGCTTCTGATAGGCGCTGCTCAAGTGGCGCTCGATCGTCTTCTCGGTCACGAACATTGCCTGCGCCACCTCACGATTGGTACGCCCTTCCGCTGCCTGACGGCAGACGCGCCATTCGGCGGCGGTCAGCGCGCTCGGCCCGGTCAGCTCCATTCGCGCGCGGCGCCCGGGTCCCGCTTGCAGCTGGGCCTGCGCACTTTGCGCCAACGCGATCGCGCCGCATTGCTCAGCGAGCTTCATCGCACGCCGCTGGACGTCGCGGCCCTCCCGCCGTCGGCGAGAACGACTCAGCTCTGCGCCGAGGTCGACGAGCGCGTACGCCAAATCCAGCCGCCTGGCGCTGTCCTCGAGGACAGAGGCCGCTTCCTCGAGCAACGCCAGGCGCTCCTCTCCAGCGGTCGCTAGCGCCACCGCGCGCAGCGACATCCCCAACGCCCCGGGTGCCGCGACCCGCCGGGCCATCGCCAGCTGCTCGTGGGCAAGCTTCGCGGCCTTCTGGGTCTCGCCCAGCGAGGCAAGCGCCGGAGCGACGACCGCCCTCCAGTCGCTCGGCCACAGCAGGCCGAGCGCCTCTAGGCGCTCGCCGCACCACAACAGATCCGCGACCCCCTCCTGCACCCGGCCCTGGGCGATCCGCAGACGCGCCCGGGCAACCAGGTACTCATCGCCGTACGCACGATCTTCGGCGACGCCGGCCGCCTCGCCGGTTTGCGCCAGCTCGTCCGCGGCCTCGAGCGCTCCTCGCTCGATCTGCACCATGATCGAAATCGCCACCAGCTGCAGGACAACGAAATGCGGTTCCTCGATCAGCAGGAGCCCCGTCTCGGCCTCCACCTGCGCGTCGTGCAGCGAACCTCGCGCGAGTGCGATGGCGGCGCGTTGCCCGTGGATGATCCCCTGCCTCGTCGCGTGGCCCTCACGGCGCGCGCGCTCCAGCGCGACCTCAAGCAACCGCAGCGCCACGTCGTATCGCTCTCCGAGCCGCAGCGTCACCACAGCCAGGAACGCTGCGTTTGTCGAAGCGGAGGGCGGGAGACCGGCGGCAAGGGCCGCCTGAACTTGATCCACGGCGGCGTCGGCCGACCCCCCCTGATAGAGCTGCTCGTGGGCCGCGTGGATTCTCGCCACGGCCTCGAAGCCGGCATGACCCCGCGCCCGATCACGAAACCGCTGCAGGTATCCGGCAAGTCGGGGGCGCAGTTGTGGGACCGCTGTGGCGACCATCAACAGCTCGGAGCCCAGTTCGAGCGAGCGCTCGCGGTCTAGCGGCGCAAGCTCTCGGGCAAGCAAAGCCAAGGCCTCGGCCGCGGCCTCGGCGGAGCGGCCACCCGACACGATCGCGCAGCGCGCCAGGGTAGACGCCGCCTCCGCGCGCGTCGTCAAACTGGCACCCGACGCCAAGCACTCAAGCAGATGCTCTTCGGCCGCCTCGAACTGCATTGCGGCCACCTCGTATCGACCGAGATCGGTCAAGATCTCCCCTCGCTGCTGCTCTTCAGGGTCCTCGGCAAGTGCCCGACGCAGACGTGCAGCAGCCGTGCGCGGAGCGCCACGGCGCGCAGCACCGATCGCGGCCGTCCTGAGTGTGCGCACCCTAGCTCGCTCCCCCGTCGGGGGGGTCAACATGAGATGTGCGGTGAGCCGCTCAGCCGAGGCGCCCTCTCGCGCCAGCGCGTCCGCCGCCGCGGCGTGGCGCGACTGGCGCTCGCCGGGCGCGAGATCCTCGTATAACGCCGCTCGCACGATCGGATGAATAAACGCCAAGCGGTCAGAACGGACCAAGATCTCCGCCCGGACGAGATCGTCTGCCGCCGCGCGCGCGGCGACCTTACTCAGACCCGACACGCGAGCTGCGAGGTGAACGTCGCTGTCATCTCCAAGCACCGCGACTGCTCTTGCGAGCTCGGTGGCAGATGGGCCGAGCGAGGCAAGCCGATGCAGAACAAAGCGGCTCACCCCTGCCGGACCGACCGCCTGCACCTCGCTCGCGGCGGCATCCGACGGCACCACCCCCGCCGCGTCCAGCGCTCTCAGCAGCTCCCGCAAGAACAGCGGGTTACCGCCGGTTGCTGTGTGACACGAGCGGCAGAACTCCTCGCTCGCCTCCGGGCCGAGGTGCTCCCGGGCCAAGGCCACAGCCGCAGACTGGCTCAGGGGTCGCGCGTGCAGCGAGACAGCTGAGGGGTGGGAAGCCACTTCCGCCCAAACGGACGCCGCCTCGGCCGGGGCAGGCTCCGGTGGGCGTCCAGCGAGCACCATCGCCACCGGAAGCCCGCCGATCCGCTGCGCCAGGTAGGCCAAGAAACGCAGCGAGTCCCGATCGACCCACTGGCAATCATCGACCAGCACCAGCAGCGCAGACCGGTCGGCGAGATTCACCACCAGCCAGTACAGGCTATGGAGCGCCTCAAATCCGTCATCGGCGCCGGGCGAGTGCAGCTCGTCTGGCTCAAACAGGCGTGCAGCTGGGCCTGCCGCGCCCGCGAACAGATCGGCATCCCCAGCCGCCTCCATGACCATGGGCTCCAACAGCTGGCGGACAGCGCCGAACGCAAATGGCTGCTCGAGCTCGGAACCTCTCGCCTCCAGCACCGCTAGGTGGGCCCGCTCGGCCGCCCTGCGCGCCTCGCGCGTCAGCTCGGTCTTACCAGCGCCGGCAGGTCCCTCGATCAGTAGCAGCGCGCCCTCACCGGCACACGCGCGATCTAATCCATCACGGAGCGCCCCCAGCTCGAGCTCGCGCTCGAGCAAAGCTTCCGGCGTACTGACCGGCACTGGCTCGACGATACACGGCAAGGCCGGTGACATGGCCGAACTGAAACCTCGGGGAAAACCCTCGGGGATCCTCCCTTGTGAGCGCTGTCGCGCTGCCGAAATCATCTCGGGCCTCATGAAGCGCGTCAGCGAGCTCAACAAGCGCAAGGTACGGCTGTTCGTCGAGGCGGTTCTAAACGACGGGAGGCTAGAGCTGATCGACGAACTGGTGGCCGCCGACTACGTGGGTCACCTCCCATTCGTTAAACCGGTCGTGCTCGGACCAGAGGGCGTCCGCCGCCTCGTGTCAAGCGGCCGCCAGGCCTACCCCGACCTGTACATCAAGGTCGAGGACCAGATCGCCGAGGACGACCGCGTCGCGACGCGCTGGCAAGCGACTACCAGCGTGCCGGGCGCTCACTCTTCCAGCCCACCGACCGGACTCAGCCCGCGCTACGCCGGCATCTCGATCGTCCGACTCCTAGCCGGAAAGCAAGTCGACGCCTACACCGAGTATGCAGACGTCGCATCGAACGCGACCTCATAGCCAACGCGCCCGCGCACCGAAGTCACATCCCGGAGCACGCCGGGGGGATCCCGTCGAGCGAGAACGTCGCTCCGCGAGGCCAAGCAGAAGCGGCAGCCGCGGCGGGGGCGGGCTTGCTCAGAATCCTGCTCTCGGCTCCTCAGCAACTGCTTGGCGGAGACCGACGCCGAGTCGGCCGCGGGCGCGTGGTAGTAAGCGAACGCGAGGCAGGCGTACGCCCGTGGCGTGAGTCATCGTCCGCTTTCGAGTTCGGTCACGGAACGACCGGAGCGGGCGCGTCCGCATAACGGCGCTGGCGTCCGATGGCTCTGCCGACCTGGCGTAGCAGCGGGAACACGAGGCGTCGAACCGGAGGCGGGATCTCGCCCATTCCGAATTCGGTGCGGTACCGGCCAAGCAGGTACGCGGCATCGAGCGGACTCGGGCGCCCACCTCCGCTGCGACGCATCGACGCAAACACCTCGGTCAGGAAGTACTCGAAATTGTGTGGCGGGCAGGCCCAGCCCGTACACCGCAGGTCACTGTCGCCGGCGTTCCAGAACCGGTGCATCTGGCCGGGTTCGAAGGTGACGGTCTCCCCTGGGCCAAGGAACCGCTCGGCGCCGCCCGCGATGCGGCAAGCGGCCCGACCGTCCTGGACGGTGATCGTCTCCTGCTGGAGATAGTGCACGTGCATCGGCGGCCCGGCGCCCGGGGCGACGCAATTCTCCACGTCGAGGTAGCGGCGGCCATCGGCACCGGTGCGCAATCCGAGGAATGTCAACCGCTCACCGGCGCCGTTCTCGATCACGCGCGGGTACCTGCTCGTCACTTCGCGTCCACCTCCGACCATTTAGCTTGACACCTGACAAGCACGACCCTAGCAGCTATGCTTGACACATGTCAAGTACTGGCGACCGGATCTTGCTCCGGGCGCGCGAACTGGTTGAGCAGACCGATGGCGCAGCGCCGAACATGACGGCGATCGCAGCCGCAGTTGGCATCTCACGCCAGGCGTTATACCTCCACTTCCCCGACCGATCCGCCCTGCTCGTAGCGCTGGTGGAGAACGTCGATCAGCGGGAGGATCTGCAGGTGGGCATCGACGCGGTCAACGCCGCTCCCGACGGGGTCAGCAAGCTCCAAGCGTTTATCGACATGCAGGCGTGGCGCAACCCCCGGATTGCGCCGCTGGTCAGGGCGCTCGACCACGCCCGCCGCAGCGATTCGCCGAGTGCGCGGGCGTGGCAAGATCGACACGATCGCAGGCTCGGCGCCTTGACGCAGATCACCGAACAGCTTCGGGCGGAGGCGCGGCTCCATCCTAGCTGGGCGACCAGCGAAGCCGCGACGTTGCTGTGGGAGTTGACCTCGTTCAGGGTCTGGGACGATCTCGTCAACGACGCCAAGCTCAAGCCGTCGCGATACACCGAGATCGTCGCCACGACCGTTCTCGCGGCCCTGGCTGCGCCGCTCCATTGACCGGCACCCACGTTGCGCCCGCACACCCACCGTCTGCGAACCGCTGGCCGGACCCGCCGCCGCCGCCCTCCGCATTCACGGTCCGACGCACGCCGCGGTCCCCACTCCGCGCGGAGCGCGTCTCACAGAGGCGTCGGCCAGATGCGCGTGTGCGGCCATGAAGGCAGGGCTGTGGTGCTCCTGTTCGTACTCCCCACACTCCTGAAGGGTGCCCAGGCATGGGGTACTCACGCGACCGCGTTGTCGACTCGCAATCGCAGGTTCACGACTTGCCCGGATGCCGACACGTCGAGTGTCGTGAGCGAGGCGCGAAGCGTCGAGGTATCGAACAACCGGACCCCGTCCCCGACGAGCTCCGGCACGAGGTGCATGAGGATCTCATCGACGAGGCCAGCCCCGAGGCACTGATCAACGACGTTTGCCCCAAGCACGAGCACATCGCGGCCCTCGGCAGCCGTCAGCGCGGTCGCCACCGCGTCCCTGACATCACCGTATGAACGAAGACGTTGCCCACCATCACCTCCGCAATAGTTATCGGCAACAGGACCAGGGCCGCTCGCCAAACTCATCGGCCCAACAGACCCACGGTCAGCTTATTGCCCGACTTTGATTGCGTATTTGCTGGGGGCGATGGGGACTACGGGTTCGGGTAGTTGGCCGATGCGGTTGATGAGTTGTACCCATTGGCCTGGTTGTAGGATGGAGGCCACTTGGGCGGCGAGTTTTTTGTTGTTGCCGAATACGGGGGTGTAGGTGACTTGGATTCGGTCTTTGTGGTCGGGTAGGGAGAGGGTGTCCGGTTGGCTTTTGTAGCTCATGTTGGAGATGATCTGGTTGGGTTTGAAGATTCCTTGGAGGGTGAGCAGCCGTCGGATTGTCATGTCGGTGATGGTGCCTGAGCCTTGGTGGCCGGCGATGGGGATGCCGTTGATTTTTGAGATGTCGAGGCTGGAGCCGCTGGTGCCGGCGGCGTCGACGCCGTTTGAGGCGTTGGTGTTGGCGCCGCATACCAGTCCGGAGACGGTGGGGTCCAGTCCGGAGGCGGATAGGAACTCGATCACGGCCATGATGCGGCGGTCTACCAGTCCGCTCTGGATGTCGCGGCGCCCGCAGGCGTAGATCTGGACGTGTGGGTCTTGGAGCACCCGGTTTTGCAGCTGCTCCTTTGACATCAAAAGGATCTGGCCGATGGTGGGGTTCTTGCCCACGAAGGGGTTCAGGCCGGCGGCCCGGTATACGGCGGTGGCCTCCAGTAGCTTCCAGCCGTCGAGGATCGGTTTGGGGTCCACGTAGGGCGAGCCCTTGCCGGCCGGTTTGATCATGAATTGAAGGTGTGAGGCCTGGGTGGAGCTGGGGGCTGCCACCCGGCCGAGGATGGTGCCGGCGATCACCGTCGCTCCGGCCTTCAGCGGCTGCAGCGTGTACTGGTTTTTGCCCAGGTGAAGCACGTCTGAGAAGTAGTTCTGAAAGCTTGAGATCTGTTGGCTTAGGTTGTGCAGCTGCAGGGCACCGCCGGCGGCGCTGGATCCTGGCCGGGAGGGATAGGCGAACAGCCTCTCCTTGACCTGTGCCTGGGGAACCGACTCCGTGGCGCCGCTGCCACCACTGCTGTTATTGCTGCTGTTGTTGCTGCTGTTGTTGCTGGTGCTGGTGGGGAGCGGGCTTGGCGTCTTGGTGGCGGCTTTGGTGGCCTGCTTGGTGGTGGGGATAGCTGGCGCCTGCTGGGAGCCGGCGGTGGCCGGGGCGCTGGGTGTCGGCGCCGGGGCTATGGAGAGCTCCTTGGCGATCTGCCCGGCCGTGACCGGGACCGGCTTGGGGAACGGGTACTGAGCGGGGATGGATCCCAGGTTGGCGTACGTGTAGACGTTCCCGTTTGCGTCCTGGAGCTGCAGGTACTTGCCCCACTGCTGATTCTGGCCGACGGCCAGCACCTTGCCGTCGTTGACCGCGATCACCGGCGAGTTCTGCTTGGCGTAGATGGACAGCGCCTTCTGGGAGGGATTGGACTCCACCGCGATCGCCGGATTCCCCGAGCTGACCTTCTTGCCGGCCAGCGACTCCGCGTAGTCATCGGCGTAGCGGGCCGGCGCCGCCAGCGGGAAATGACCTTCCACCAAGCCGGTCAGCGCCCCGATGAACTGCGACGGCAAACCGCCGATCAGCTTGGCCCGCAACAGCACCGACTGCACATACCAATCGGCGTGGTTGTAGGCAAAGATCGCCTGGGAGAGATTCTTCGAGCACCCCGCGGCGTGCAAATAGCGGGCCGCGCTGAAGATCGCGTCCACCGGGTTATACGGATCGGCGATCCCGTTCCCGGTCGCAGCCACCCCCCACTGCTTCCAGGTCTCGGGCAAAAACTGCATCCACCCCACCGCCCCCGCCGAGGACACACTCAAATTACGGCCATAGTCGGTCTCGATCTCGTTGATCGCCGCCAACACCTGCCACGGACAGTCGTACTCGATCCCCGCAGCCTGATAGATCGGCAACAGAAACGGCGGAATCTGGAAGTTATCGATAAAGAAATTCGGCACCCCAATCGCCGCCGGCCCCGGCGTCGCAAACGAAAAAGTCGGATTCGAGGGCAAAGGGACACCCCCGGCGCCGCGCAGAGGCGGTGCTGAGGGTGGCGCCACCTTGCCGGGCTGGCTCGTGCTGCCGCTGCCGCCGCCGCCGCCGCTCCCCGTGCCCGAACTTCCATTAGACTCGAGCTCGAACTCGACCTCTGCGACTGGGTCTGGGAGGTCGTCTGCTGCTGACTCGTCTGGCCGCCCGAGGTGGTCGTTGCGCTTGTACCTGGGTTGCTCGGGGAGCTGGGACTGCTAGGGGCCGGTGTCGAGCTCGAGGTGCTCGGCGGCGGCGTGCTGCTGGTCGGGGACGACGTGGTCGTCGACGTTCCAGAGCCGCTCGGGAGCGAGGGCACCGTCGGGCTCGGGAGGTTCGGGGTCGAGACGGTCGGGGTCGGGACGGTCGGGGTCGGGACGGTCGGGGTCGGGAGGTTCGGGGTCGAGATGGTCGGGGTCGTCAGCGCCGAGGCTGATGGCAGCGCGGCGATGCCCACCACGGCCAGCGACCGTGATCGCCCCCACCACCAGTTTTCGACTCCGCAACACCGTGGTCAATCTCCTCCCGCCGGTCTGCTCGAGCAAGTCGTTGTCGCCGCGACCACAGGCGACGCCGTCTAAGCGCGTTTTGGACTGGCGTATAGAGCCAACGCTTCCTCGTCGCTCCTACCCGGGACCACCTTCAAGGGCCCGCGGTGGACGGATGTTCTACTGCCTGACACTGAGCGGACTCGCCGGACTCGAGGCCCGCGGCCGCGGTGGGACGGCGCTACCCATGATGTCCGACAGCGGCTGCGTCGGAAGCCGCATAACCCGTTGTGGGACTGCTGGTTCGTGGGCGGAGCAGTCTCGGCTCGTCCGCGCCTCACTGCCCCCGTGTACCCCATTGCACCTTTCTCCGAAACGAGCGCTGGGCTACCCGTATCCGCTAGGCACGAGGGGCCGCGTGATCGGTCATCGTTCGGGGAGGGCTAACGGACCCGAGCTAGCGCGCGGTCGTGCTCGCCAAGAGGCCTGCGCCAACGGCCACTCCTGAGCCCGCGTCGGGCTAAAGAAAGCGGTGGGTTGATGCTAAAGCGCCCGGCGAATAGTCATCCCTTTTGGGCGATGCGATTGCCGCGGATCGTGCGAGCTTCCGGCTGAGCCAAGCAACGCGTAGGGGGTTATCAGAGATGAGTCGCAACCGGTCACGAAAGGGAGGGCAGATGAGCAGAAAGGTACGTGCGAGTGCGTTAGCGATTCTGCTGGCGTGCGCGGTGGCGGGAGCGCTCCTGATCGAAAACGGGGTAGCCAGTGCGGCATCGCCACCGCCCACCTATGACCATGTGGTGCTGGTGATCTTCGAGAACAAGGCGCGGAGCCAGATCATCGGCGCGAGCGACGCGCCATACCTGAACGGTCTCGCGGCCCAAGGCGCGAACTTCACCCAATCGTTCGCGCTCAGGCACCCCAGCCAGCCCAACTACCTCGATCTGTTCTCCGGCTCGAACCATGGGCTTGAGGGCCCGACGGGCAACCACTGCCCGCAAACCTTCGCGAGCGGCAATCTCGGGCATCAGCTGATCGCCAGCGGCAGGACGTTCGTGGGCTACGCCGAGGATCTCCCGTCGGCAGGCTCGCCCGTCTGCAACAGCGGCGGCGACGACGGCTACTGGCGCAAGCACGCGCCGTGGACCAACTTCACCAACCTGAACCAGACCACGGTCAGCCAGCCCTACAGCGCGTTCCCGACCGACTTCGCGAGGCTGCCGACGGTGTCGTTCGTGGTTCCGAACCAGTGCAACGACATGCACAACGTTCCTCGCTGTTCGGTCTCGACCGGGGACACGTGGGCGCGTCACCATCTCGACGCGTACGCGCAGTGGGCCAAGACCCACAACAGCCTGCTGATCGTCACCTGGGACGAGGACGACGGTACACCCACCAACCACATCGCGACCTTTTTCGTCGGCGCGCGGATCACTCCCGGCAACTACTCCGAGCGCATCGACCACTTCACTGTGCTGCGCACGATCGAGGCCATGTACGGCCTCCCAGGGATCGGCTCCGCTGCAAACCGCAGCCCGATCACCGACGTCTTCGCACCCGCGCCCACGGCCTCGACGACGGCGCTGACGCTGACGAACGTGAACCAGACCCAACCCCGCCGCTGGCGGTTCGGCAGCAAGCTCGCTACGTTCGCGGCCGCGGCCAAGCCCCGCGTCGGGACCACGTTCCGGTTCACGCTGAACAAGGCGGCGACGGTGCGGTTCGCGTTCGCCCGGCTTCTCCCGGGGCGCAAGGTCAACGGCAAGTGCGTGGCGGAGACCGCGCGCAATCGCCGGAACAAGGCGTGCACCCGGAGCCTGCCCAGCGGCTCGCTCTCGTTCAGCGCCGGCGCCGGCCCGCACACGCTGCTCTTCCAGGGCCGGCTGACACGCACGAGAAAGCTCACATTCGGTACCTACACGCTCACCATCACAGCCACCGACGCTGCCGGCCAGCGGGCGACCAAAGGACCCCTGAGGTCGTTCACGATCGTCCCGGGATAGCGGACGGCAACAATCGGCCACCGGAAGCTGTGGCGTATCAGCGGTGGGGCGGTGGTCAGCTCGGCGGGAGGGCCGGACGGGATTCGTCTGGCCCCCAGACTGTATTTGGTTTTCAGCAGAGGACCGCGGGCACTGCGAGGTTATCCGCGCGGGTAGCCAGCGTGGACGCACAACCGCTGTCGATGAACAGGGCGGCGTGGTCGAAGTGCCGCGGGTTGCCGATCAAGGGCGGCTTGATGTGGACAGTGCTGTCAGGAAGGTCATCTTCCATATGTGGAATCCGCACCGCTGGGAACGTCAAAGTCGAGGTCTTGGGATCCCACTGCGGTTGCCCGATCTGGAGCACTACCTCCGTCGGGATCCTGTTTCTACCTTCGCTGAAGGACAGCACCGCGTTGGGATTGGCATCTGCGAAGTAGCGCTTAAAGCGCCTGACGAAGTCCGCATTAGCGACCACGTACGCCTTACGGATGGGGCGGTCGGTGAAACGCGTCAGGTAGTCCCGCACTCCGACGAGCCGCAGGACGAGATGCTGGTCGTTTGGCCCCGTCAGCGAGCCCGACGCGCTCGGGATCGACCACATGTAGTTGGGCTGCTGCGGTGCGGTGGCGGCGGATAGCGTCGAGAAGGCGACCAAGAACATTCCGACCGTCAGCCCGAAAGCGGCGATCGCCCCTCGCCGCCGGCGCAGCGGCGTCATTAGAAGCCGCTGCCGCGGTCGACGGGCCTCGCGGCGATACCAACGATGGGTCCTGAATGGCATGGAACCTCCTTGGGCTCCCAAGGGAGCGGCTCGAAGGGCGCGGCAGTCAACCAGAGCGCGCCCAGCGATGCATTAGTGCTTCGTAGAACCCGGTCCGGGTAAATACCCCCGATTGCAAACAATGGCGACCGGCAGCAGCGATTCTGACGCCACCAAGCCCGCCAGTCAACCAGGCGCCCACACTCTCACGCAGCGGTCCGAGGTGCT
The DNA here is from genome assembly GCA_963757075.1 of uncultured Actinomycetes bacterium. Taxonomy (GTDB): domain Bacteria; phylum Actinomycetota; class Thermoleophilia; order Solirubrobacterales; family Solirubrobacteraceae; genus Palsa-465. The sequence goes on along the minus strand of CAVWQN010000003.1, from coordinate 372,703 downwards.
ACCAGCGTTCCCCTCCGACGGCATGTGGCCACTACTCGGGCCGGGTCAGTACGTTCAGGCGCGCCTGTGCACGATGAGCACGCTACGCCCGGAGTGCGCCGCGACGGCGCCCGCCACGCTGCCGAGGAAGATGCCTGTGAGACCGCTCTTGCCATGGGAGCCGAGCACGATCAGGCTCGCGTTGCGGTCGTCGGCGACGCGGGCGATCCCCTTCCAAGTCGGGGCTTCCTTGACCGCGAGACCCTGGGCGCGGAAGCCGGCGGCTTGCGCCATCGAGGCTCCCTGCGCGGCGGTTGCCTCGGCAGCTTGACTGACCTGGTCGCTTGCCGCCGCGTCGAACTTGACCTCGGGCGGCGGCATGAATCCAACACCGAACGGACGCCATACGGTCAGCACGACGGCTTCGCGTCCCGGTGCAAGCTGGCGGCCCGACTCCTCGATAGCGAGCCTGGCCAGATCCGAGCCGTCGTAGGCGAACACCACAGGGCCAACGTCGCTGGCACTCATGTCACCGCGCCGGCCGGACGGTCGGCCACGGGCGCAGCCGAGTCCCCGTCGCGCGGGCCGCCGTACTGTCCGCCCGCGTCACAGGCGAGCGGCTCGGTCAGAACCGTCGCCCCGGAGGAGTCACGGATTCGGTCCAGCAGCGGCGGCGAGTACCAAGCCGGGGCCTCACCGCTCATCCATACCTCCAGCGCCGGTGCCGGCGGGCGCACCGCACCCAGCGCATACAGGGAGACCGCGAACAGCGTGCCACCGCTCGCGATCCCGAAGCAGATCCACAGCGCGGTCTCGGTGCCGGCCGCCGGGCTGCCTCCGACGGTCGCGGCCACGTGCGCCACTACCGGCGCGACCATGAACGCGGCGACGGCCCGGAGTAGCTCGATGATCGCGAACACGCGCTGCAGGGCGTTGTTGCGCAGCGAGAAGCCGGCGACGAACAGCGCCGGCGCCACCGAGCCGCCCACGCCGAGTCCGATTAGTCCAGAGCCGAGCGCCATGAGCAGCGACGTGGGCGGGAGCTGGGACTGAAGTACCAGGATCCCCGCGATCAGCGAGAGCATGCCGCCGAGCACGAGGTAGTGGAGACCCCGGGTCCGGAGGGCCAGTCCGAGCAGGACCGCGGTGATCAGCGCCGCGATGAACTCGGGGAACTGAAGCAGCCCCAGGTGCACCGGAGTGAACTTGTTTCTGAGCAGGACGGCGGCCAGCGCGACGGCGGATATAGAACTCGCCGCCGCGCACATCGCGACCACTATCCCACTCACCGGAAGCGTGCTGCCAAGCGGGCGTATGCACAGCAGTGGTCGCTTGGCGCGATACTGGTACACCAACAGAACTGCGATCAAAGCGAGCCCACCTGCCAGCGGCAGGAGCGTCACGGCGTCAAGGAAGGAATGGGTGAGCAGCTCAGAGGCGCCGTAGAACAGGGCGACGCAGCCCGCGGCGGCCAGCCCGACGGGGAGAGGGTTCCGAGACGCACTGCGGTCAGCCGGCGGGGCGTCCTGAAAGGTCAGCAGCGACAGCACCAGCGCCGCCGCGGCGACGCCTGCGATGATCCAAAACAATGGACGCCACCCGTTGGCCTGCGCCTGGATGCCGCCCACAAGCGGTCCCAGTGCGACCGCCCCGAAGATGCAAACGTTGAGGATCATCGCCGTCCATCGCAGCTTCGAGATCGAAAACGCGACGACGAGCGGGGGGACGGCCGCGATCAGTAGCAGGCTGGTGCAGAGGCCCTGCAACACGTGCCCAGCTATGTAGAAGCCCGCGTCGGGAGCGCCCGCCGCGAGCACGGAGCCGAGCACCAGCAGCGCGGCATACAAGACCAGCATCCGACGCTGCGGAAGATGCTGGGCCAAAAGCACGGCCAGGACCGTCCCGACGGCATAGCCGGCGTTCGCCATGCCCGAGGTAAGACTCATCGCCTGGAGACTCATATGCAGGTCCCTGGCGATGATTGGCGTGATCGGCAGCAGCGCCGCCGAGAGCGCCAAGTACGGGACCAGGGCGAAGATCACCATGGCTGCGGCCGCCGGATAACGGCCTGTCCAGGGGCCCTCTCGCATCAGTCGATCTCCCGGTGCACGGCGCCCATCCCATCATAGGTTGACGGCGCGCCGACGAGCCCTCGACGCGCTCGTGCGTGCCATGCGCGAGCTGCTTCTCGAGCGCGACTTCGATGACATCGCCACCGAGGACGTCCTGGCTCGTGCCGGTGTCAGCCGCGGCGCGATGTACCACCATTTCGCCAGCAAGGTTGGGCTGTTCAAAGCCGCTTATGAGGCCTCCGAGCAGGAAGCCCTCCAGCGCCTCGGCGAGTCCGCGGCTCAAGCAGCGGCCGACAGCGGACCATTCGACTTTCTGGTGGCCGGATCCCTGGCCTACGTGCGCGCGTGCGCGCAGCCCGGCGAGCTTCAACGCATCGGCCTGCGCCAGAGCCGGGCGGTACTGGGCTGGGAGGGCTGGCGCGAGGCCGCGGACCCGCTAGGGATCGGCCTGATCAGAGCTACGGTCCAGGCCGCCGTCGACGCCGGCGAGCTGGCCAGCGATGACGTGGCCACAACCGCTCACCTCCTGCTGGCCATGCTCATCGAAGCCGGCCTGATCGCCGCCGCTGACCCAGAGCCCGAACGCGCCCTAGCCCGGCTCGAGCCGGAGATCATTCGGATGCTTGAGGGACTGCGGCGAAAGTGATGATCGGCGCGGCTGGGTTCGAACCAGCGACCTCTCTCGCGCGGAACCGGTCCAGTCCGGCGCGCTTGATCGCCGCGTCATAGCGGCGCCGCAGCGCGGAGCCGTCGAGGTACGAGCCCCGGACCCCGACGAACACCAGGTCCTCGCCGCTCACGAAATCCCGGCGCTGCCCGAAGTTCGCCAGCGCGGCGGCCACGTCGGGCGCCATCGGGATCGAGCGGACCTTCCCCGACTTGGGTGTCGTTAGCTGGCCCTCGCTGTAGCTCGCGCGCACCCGGATCACGGACGCGGGGAAGTCGACGTCGCGCCAGCGCAGAGCGAATAGCTCGCCGCGGCGCAGTCCCGTGAACGCGGCGGTCAGGAAGATCGCGGCGTCCTCTTCTAGAGCCCGCCGGGAGACTCGAACTCCCAACCCCTTCATTACAAATGAAGTGCTCTACCAGTTGAGCTAGGCGGGCGCGGGATTGAGGATAGGGCCGTGCCACCCGCCAGGGCGTGCGAGCGGCGTCAGGCTGATCGCTACGACGTCGGCTCCACTGGGACTGCGTGCTCGAGCGAGCCGTGGCCGTTGGTCGAGAACCTGACGTCGGGCTCGGGAGGGACCGGTTCGGGCTCGGCGTTCAGCCGCCGCTCGAGCTCTCCGAGGACGACGCCGAACAGCAGGTGTCGCCACGCCCCTTGGGCAAATGCCCGGCGGTTGCCCGCGAGCGGCGTGATCTGACGGCGGGCGGGGTGAAACCGGTCTGAGAGAGCGCCGAGCGGCCACAGCGTCAGGTGCTCGGTAAGCGCCACTGCCGGGCCACGCAGCGGGGCTGGGAGCGGCAGGACGGGCGCCACGTTGGCGTAGATCGCGCCGAATATAGCCCCGTTCTGGATGTGGAACGCGAGGCCCGCCGGGTACCAGCCGTCCCCGGTTCTCACCGCCCGGCCGAGCAGCTCGACGTCGTCGTAGCGGCTGCCAAAGACGAGCTTGTCGAGCGGCTGCTCAAGCGCCCAGACGGTCGCCGCCAGCGCACCGGACACCGCCCCCCTCAGAGTGCGCGTTCGGTCAACGGCCAAGCCCAAAGTAGGGCAACTCTAACGCGCGATCCGTGGCCTGCAACACAGCCGAAGACCAACCGCTACAGCAGGTCGTGTAACGGCCGGGCCCGCCTTGGGTACGCCAGTGTGCGATGAGTCACGAGCCGCTTCACGCGCGCGCGCGAGAAAAGGGAGTCAACCCCGTCATTTACTGGCTGGTACGGGCCCTGCTCCAGCCCTTCTTTCACATGTACTTCCGTATGGCGCGGATCGGGCGCGAACACATCCCCGCCGAGGGCCCCGTAATCATCGCCTCCAACCACCGCAGCTTCCTTGACCCATTCGTCATCGGCACCATGGCCCGGCGGCCGATGTACTACGTGGCCAAGAAGGAGCTGTTCCGTCGGCGCTGGTTGGGATGGATCCTCAATGCGCTCGGTGCATTCCCGGTTGACCGCGGCGCCCACGACGCCGAGTCGATCGAGACCGCGAAGGCCATTCTCGCGCGCGGGGACATCGTGATGATCTTCCCCGAGGGGACCAGGACCCGGCCCGGGTCGCTCGGCAGGCCTAAGCGTGGCGTCGGGCGCCTGGCACTGGAGACAGGCGCTCCCGTCGTGCCCGTAGCCGTGATCGGAACTGAGGCTGTCCGCCGCGGCTGGCGGATCAGGCCCCACAAGGTGCGGATCCGGGCCGGCCGCGCCCTGAGGTTCCCGACGGTCGAGCAGGTATCGCCCGCCCTGGCCGGCGCGGTAACCGATCGCATCTGGCCCTGCGTGATGCTGCAGTGGGAGTGGCTCGGCGGGCTGCCGCCGATTCGACGGGCGGCGATCATCGGCGCCGGGACATGGGGGACCAGCCTCGCCGTCCATCTCGCGCAGGCGGGGCTCGAGGTCGAACTCGGATGCCGTACCGATGAGCAGGCGCAGGCTCTGCGGGAAGCGCGCGAGAACGAGCGCTACCTGCCCGGCGTGCGACTTCCCGACTCCGTCCGCATCGGGCGTGCGGCAGAGCTTGAGCTCGGAGGCCACGACCTGATCTGCCTGGCGGTGCCCGCGCGGGGGCTCCCCGGTGTTCTCGCTGCCCACGGGGAGCGGATCCCGCGGCGCGCCGGCCTGCTCGTCGTCTCCAAGGGACTCGTCCCGCCGCTCGGCACGCTTTCGTCGGCATTCGCCTCGGAACGGTGCCGCGCGCGGGCGGTTGCGGCGTTGGGTGGACCCGCCCATGCCGCCGAGGCGCTCGAGCACGGTGCCTCGGTTGTGGTCGCGTCGGTCGATCGGGCCTTCTCCCGCCAGCTGGCGGACGCCCTTCGCAATGCCGGCCTCGACGTTTCGATCAGCTCGGACGTGACCGGGGTCGAGCTGGCCGGTTGCGCCAAGAACGCGGCCGTGCTCGCGGCTGCCGCGGCCGCGGTAGCTGGGCCGAACGTCGCGGGCGCCGCGGCGGGCAAGGTGTTCGCCGAGGTCGACGCGCTGGCACGCACAAGGGGCGGGCGCCCGGAGACGTTCGCCGGGTTGGCCGGCACCGGCGACCTCGTGGCGACGGTCGTCGCCGCCGGCTCGCGCAATCGCCGCGCCGGAGAGCTGTTGGCACAGGGGCTACCGCCCACGGAGATCGGCGTGGTGCTCGGCCAGGCGGCGGAGGCGGTCGACTCGGTGCCGCTGTTGGCCAACGTGGCCCGCGACTCACGGGTCGAGGCACCGGCGCTCGAGGGGCTTGCGGCACTCGTCGAGGGCCGGATCGAGCCTGAGCGCTGGACGGAGACCGTCACCGAGCCGCCCAAGCGCAAGCGTCAACGCCCTGTTCGGGCGGCGTGAGCGGGGGTACGCTCCCCATGTGGCGGACGTCAAGGCACCCGAAACGAAGGCCGAGCTCGACGCTCGCTTCACCGAGCTGTATCGCGCCCACCTGCGCGACGTCTACTCGTACAGCTATTACCGGGTCGGCAACCACCATGACGCCGAGGACCTCACGGAGCAGACGTTCCTTCAGGCCTACCGACACTTCGAGCGGGCGCTCAGGGAGTCGAACGGCCGCCCGTTGCGGCCGTGGCTCATCCGCATCGCCCATAACCTGGCGGCGAACTTCTATCGCGACCGCTCGCGCAAGCCGGAATCGGCGATCGAGGACGCCGGTGTGATCTCTGCGCCGCACACCACTGAATCGCTCGTCGAAGGCCGAGAGGAGCTCAAGGCGATCCTGGCCGGCGTGCAGCAGCTTCCCGACGACCGCCGCGAGGCGCTGGTCATGCGCTTTGCGCTGGGCATGGACAACCGCGAGATAGCGCGCGCACTGGGCCGCACGGACGGGGCGACAAAGGTGTTGCTACACCGAGCGATCCGGCAGTTGGAGGGCATCGTTGCCGAGGACGTCGGGGAGCCGCAGTTGGACGGGGGAGACCCGGCGTGAGCGCAGGAGCGGCTGACTTCGAGGCGCTGGTGCGCGAGGCGCTGACGCCGGTCGATCCGCCCGCCGACCTCGCTCACCGGCTCGAGCTGACGCTCGTGAACCTGACCGAGCTCGCGCACGAGGAGCTCGAGTCCTGGGAGCTCAAAGCGATGCGCGATCCTCGCAACTGGGCCCGTCCGGCAGCGGCAGTGGTCGTGGGCGCGACCGCCGGCACGGCACTGGTAGCGCTGCGGGTACGCAGCCGACACCGAAGCCGCAAGCAGCAATCGGGAAACCTCGTGGAGCTGGCGGAGCACACGTTCCAGGACGCTCTCCACGAGGCGCGGCGGATCTTGCCGCGCCGGTAGAGACCAGGACTCAGCCGCGCTAACGGCTCCCGCGGCGCTGCTAGCGTCCTCGCCCCGTGGCCGTCTGCTACCGCCATCCCTCGCGCGAGACCGGAGTCTCGTGCTCCTCGTGTGGCAGGCCCATCTGTCCCGACTGCATGACGCCGACGCCGGTCGGGATGCGCTGCCCGGAATGCGCGCGCGAGCGTACGAAGGTCAAGACGCTGAGGTCAATCCCGACGACGCCGCGGGCCACCGAGGTATTGATCGCCATCAACGTCATCGCGTTCATCACCGAGGTGGCCACCGGCACGCCGCTGGGAGGCGGAGTGCGGGGCACCGTCCTGCTCAAGGGCGGCCTCGACGGTCCTGACATCACTAAAGCCCACCAGTACTACAGGCTCGTGACAGCCGGCTTTCTGCACTACAGCCTGCTGCACATCGCGTTCAACATGTTCTTCCTCTACATCATGGGCAACATGCTTGAGCCGGCGATCGGCCGGGTCAACTTCGTGGCCGTCTACCTGGCGTCGCTGCTAGCGGGCTCGTTCGGCGCATTGCTGTTCGAGCCGGGCGCCCTCACCGTCGGTGCGTCGGGAGCCTGCTTCGGAGTGCTGGGGGCGCTGATCGTCGTGGCGCGCAACCGTCGGATCTCGATCTGGCAGAGCGGCCTGGGCGTGACCCTGTTGATCAACATCGTGTTCTCGGTGAGCGTCGCCGGCATCTCGATCGGCGGCCATCTCGGCGGTCTGATCGGGGGGCTGATCGCCGGCTGGTTCGTGCTCGAGTTGGACGAGCGGCGCGGGATGCGCTCAGCGGCCCTGGCTGCGGTGGCGGCCGTGGCGGCGGTCAGCGTGGTCGGGGCGATCGCGGTCGCCGGGAGCCACGGGCTGACGCCGAACGGATTGACGTTCGGCGGCTAGGGGAGCCCCGCCGGAGGCTACAGTGCCGTAAGATCGTTGCCATGCTGATGGTGATCGGGGTAGCGGTGGTCCTGGCGGGGGTGATCATCGGATGGTTCACGGTCGCTGGCAGCGGCATTCACAAGCGGCCGTATGGCAAGCAGGACGCCCCCGGTTCGGGGAGGATGCCGGGCGAGAGCCCGCTGGATTCGCCGTGGCAGATGAGCGACTGGAGCCGCGGCACCCAGACGCGCAGGCGCCGGTAGTCTGGGCCCGGTGACCGGGACCATCCATCGGCAGTGCACCCTGTGTGAGGCGCACTGCGGAATCGACGTGGAGGTCGACGGCGACCACGTGGTACGCATTACCGGCGACCACGAGGATCCGATCTCGCGCGGTTACATCTGCCCCAAGGCCGCCGCCCTTGCCGACTTGTACACGGATCCGGAGCGGCTTCGGGCGCCGGTGAGGAGGGTGGGAGACGAGTGGGTGCAGCTGGGCTGGGATGAGGCCCTCGATCTGGCGGCCGACGGCCTGCGCGCAGTGCAGGAGCGGCACGGCCGCGACGCCGTCGCCACCTACGTCGGTAACCCGGCCGCGCACACGATGTCGATCCTCTCAGTGCTTCCGCTGCGCCATGTGCTCGGGAGCCGCAACAACTACTCCGCGACCTCAGCCGATCAGCTCCCGCAGCACCTGACCTCGGCCGAGATGTTCGGGAACCTGGCCATGTTCCCGATCCCGGACATCGACCGCACGCAATACATGGTCGTGCTCGGTGCCAACCCGTCCGTCTCCAACGGCTCGATCATGACTGCTCCCGGGGCCCGCCACCGGCTGCGAGCGATCATCGCCCGCGGGGGCAAGGTGGTGGTCGTGGACCCCAGGCGAACGGAGACGGCCGCTCTGGCCTCGGAGCACCTGCAGATCCGACCGGGCGGGGATGCGTTCCTGCTGTTGGGGATGCTGCATGTGCTCTTCTCCCAAGGCCTCGCGGATCTCGGCGAGCTCGAACCGATAGCCGAGGGCCTGGAGCAAGTAGAGGAGCTGGCGAACCGGTGGCCGCCGGAGCGCGCCGCGGCCATCGCCGGGGTCGAGCGCGAGGTGATCGAGCGTCTTGGGCATGAATTCGGATCGGCGCGGACCGCCGTCGCCTACGGCCGGGTCGGCCTCTGCCAGCAGCAGACGGGATCGGTGACCCACTGGCTGATCAATGTGCTGAACGCTGTCACCGGCAACCTCGATTCCCCAGGCGGGGCCATGTTCCCCACGCCGCCTGTAGACGTCGGCGGGCTACTGCGCCTGGGCCGGATATTTGGCTTCGGGGATCACGGCCGCTACCGGCAGCGCGTCAGCGGACTCCCCGAACTCAACGGCGAGCTGCCCGTGGCGGGGCTGGCCGACGAGCTCCTGACGCCCGGGCCGGGGCAGGTCCGGGGAATGCTGGTGTTCGCCGGCAACCCGGTTCTGTCGACGCCCGGGGGCGGACGGCTAGACGCAGCGATGGCAGAGCTCGAGTGGTGCGTGGCTGTGGACATGTACATCACCGAGACCACCCGCCATGCGGACGTGATCCTGCCGCCGGTTTCGCCGCTCGAGCGCTCGGACATCGACGTCGTGATGCCTGCGGTGGCGGTTCGCAACCACGTCCGTTACAACCGGGCCGCGGTGCCCAAGCCCGACGACGGGCGCGAGGACTGGCAGATCCTGAACGGGCTGACGCAGCGGCTGGGCGATGGGCTGCTGGGCCGCCCAACCGCCACCGCCGCCAAGCTCGGCGCTCGGCTCGCCGGGCCCGAGCGCGTGATCGATGCGGGGCTGGCGCTGGGGCCGTACGGGTTGCGCCGCGGCCCGTTCAGCGCTCTGAGCGTCGGCAAGCTCAAGCGAGCCGAGCACGGAATCGATCTCGGGCCGCTGAAGCCGCGGCTGCCGGGCGCGCTTCAGACCCCCGGCAAGCGGCTACGGCTCGCTCCGCCCGTTTTGCTCGAAGAGGGCAAGCGGCTCGACCGGCTAGCCGCCGAGCGCGATGCGGGACTAGCCGACGGGTACGACCTGGTGCTGATCGGCCGTCGGCAACTGCGTAGCAACAACTCTTGGATGCACAACAGCCGGCGGCTGATGAAGGGTCCGGATCGCTGCACGGCGATCCTGCATCCCGAGGACGCCAGCCTCCGGGGACTGACGAACGGCGATCGTGTCAGGGTCGCTTCCCGCGTGGGCGCGATCGAGCTGCCGCTCCAGGTCTCCGACGAGATCCGCCCGGGCGTCATCTCGATCCCGCACGGCTTTGGCCATGGCCGCCGGGGGGTCGGCTGGAGCATCGCTGGCGCTCACGCCGGCGCGAGCGTCAACGACATCACCGATCCCGCCCTGGTCGACCGGGTGACGGGTAACGCCGCCATGAACGCCGTACCGGTGCGCGTCGAGGCGGCGGCCTGAGCAGCACCTCGTCGTAAAGCTCCTGTACCGCCGCCAGCAGTCGTGCCGGCGCGAAGCGCTCCCGCACGTCGGCGGCGGCTGCGGCGCCGAGCCGCTTGCGCTCGGCAGGGTCGTCGAGGAGCTCGGCAGCGGCCAGCGCAAGCGCGCGGTGATCGCCCGGTGGCACGAGCAGGCCGGTCTGACGGTCGCGGATGATCTCGGGCAGGCCGCCATGCGCGGCTGCGATCACCGCGCAGCCGGCGGCCGCGGACTCGATCGCCGTGCCGGGAAGGGGGTCGGGTGCGGTCGAGGGCACCGCGATCAGGTCTGCGGCGCCGTAGATGGAGTTGACATCATCGCGGAATCCAGGCAGTCGCAGACGGTCGGCGACTCCTAGTTCGCGCGCCAGCATGAGCACGGCTTCCAGCCGGTCCTCGGCCCCCGGCCAGGCCTCGCCGGCGATCAGGCCGAGCGCGCCACGCTCGCGCAGCGGCGCCTCCGCCAACGCACGGACCAGCACGTCCTGTCCCTTCCAGTCGGAGATCCGGCCCAGCACGGCGATCACCGGGACCCCGGGATCGAGGCCCAGCGCGATCCGGGCGCTGTCCTTCGGCTCACGCCGGGCATCGAAAGCCAGCGCCTCGTGGATCACGCGCGCCTGTCCGCGGCCGTTGAACTGGGCGGCGGTGGCCTCGGAGACGCACGGGAGCGCGCTGGCGGTCACGAGCAGGCGCCGGTATGGGGGCCACAGCCGCGCAAAGCTCGAATAAATCTCCCGCACCTGCCAGACATGGGGGATTCCCTGAAGCGCGGCGGCCGCCGCTCCGCCCAGTATCACCGAGGTGTTGGAATGGACGAGCGTGACCTGGCGGCGTCGGATCAGCGACCCCAGCCCGATCGCATCCCTGCCCGCGGCCGCAAGCGTGCGAGTCAGCCCCAGGGAATTGAGATTCTGGCGCCGCAGCACGCTCAGCGGCCGGGCCACGACCTCGACCCCCGCGTCCATCAGATCGGAGGCCAGGGGGCCGTCGTCGGGGAGCGCCACGATCGGCTCGTAGCGCGCGCGATCAAGGCCGCCGGCCACCAGCAGCAGCTGGCGATCGGCGCCGTAGCGACCGCTCGAGGAGTGCACGTAGAGGACGCGGCGCGGGCTCAGAGCTCGACCGTCAGCGCTGCGCCGCGGATTTCCGGCACCAGCTCCGGATGGATTATGTGCGCCAGGAGCTCGAGGCCGTCCACGATCCGCGGGCCCGGACGCGAGAAGTACGCGGCCGCGTTTACGGCCACCACTTCGCCGGCGCCCAGCGCCCGGAGCTCATCCCGGTGCATCTCCGCTTCGCGGTAGGCGATCTGGGCGTCGTAGCCGCAAGGCATCACCACGACGATGTCCGGTTGCGAGGAGATCACCTCCTCCCAGGTCCGCTGTTGCGAGCTCTCGCCGGCGAACCCCAACACGTCTTCGCCCCCGGCGAACTCGATCAGCTGCGGGACCCAGTGGCCGGCGGCAAAGGGGGGATCGAGCCACTCGAGCGCCGCCACCCGCGGACGCCTGGCCCCGCGCACCGCAAGACGAACGCGGTCGATTCGCGCAGCCGCATCACGGACCAGCTCGACGGCAGCGTCGCGCCGGTCTGTGGCCTCAGCCAGCGTGCGAGCGTCGCCGAGCACCTCCCCGACGGTGTGGGGGTCGAGCGAGAGTACACGCGGGCGGGTTTCGATCTCCTGGGCGATTGCCCGAACGTCGTCGTAGGAGACCGCGCACACCGAGCACAACGCCTGGGTGACGATCAGGTCTGGACGCAAGTCGTGGAGCTGCTCGGTGTCCAGCTCGTAGATCGATTGCCCCTGGAGGGTTCGCTCCTTGACCGCGGCGTCGATTTCCGCAGAGCTCAAGCCTGGGGGCAGCACGTCGCGTGTGACCCTCGGCAGCTCGAGCGCGGCCGGCGGATAGTCGCACTCGTGCGTCACGGCGATAAGGTCGGGGCCCAGTCCGAGTGCGAACAGCATCTCGGTGGCGGACGGGACGAGGCTCACGATTCTCACAGGAGGAACGATATGACAGAGCTGTTGAGCGACTCAGAGATCGAGGACCGGTTGCGCGACAGCGACTGGAGGCGCGAGGGCGACGAGATCGTTCGCGACTGGAAGTTCGGCGACTTCTCCGAGGCCATGGCGTTCGTCAACCGCGTGGCCGAGGCGGCAGAGGACGCCAACCATCATCCCGACATCCTTCTCCACGGCTGGAACAAAGTCCGTCTGTCGCTGACTAACCACTCGGCCGGAGGGCTGACCGAGCCCGACTTTCAGATGGCCCGCCGGTTCGACAGTCTCTAGCGGTCGCTGAGGCGGATGCTACGGTTCGCGGGTCGCCGGAGATGAACGAAGACGACCCACCCCGAAGTAGCAGCGCGCGGATAGAGGGGGGCGCTGCGCTAGCCCACAGCTGGTCTGGACGCCTCCGCCGTTGAGGGCGCTGTTCATCATCCTCTCGGGACTTCTGGTCCTGGTGAACGCATTCTTCGTGATTGCGGAGTATGCGCTCGTGCGCTCCCGCCGGGAGCGGCTTCAGGCGCTGGCTGACGAAGGGGCGCGCGGCGCGCGACTGGCGCTCTCCCAGGTCGAGAGGATTGGGGACTACATCTCGGCCTGCCAGGTGGGGATCACCATGGCTTCGATCGGGATCGGGGCGCTGGGCGAGCCGGCACTGGCCCATGTGCTCGAGGGTCCGCTCGGCTCTGGGCTGGGTCACGCTGCGGCGGTTGTCATCTCGGTGGTCATCTCCTACCTGCTGATCACGATGGCGCAGAGCATCGTCGGCGAGATCGTGCCCAAGCTGTACACGATCCAGCACGCCGAGGGTCTGGCGCGGCGGATTGCGCGGCCGCTGCAGTTCAGTCGCCTTTTGTTCGCGCCGTTCATAGTCGTGCTGAACAGTGCCTCGAACTCGATCCTGCGCATGCTGGGCACCGATCCCGACGCCGAACCGGAAGAGGGAACGGCGGAGGACATCAAGCGGCTGATCGCTCAATCAAGGACCGGGGGATACCTGGACGTGGGCGAGGCGAGCATGCTCAGCGGGGTCTTCCACCTCCACGAGCAGGAGGCCCGCCAGGTGATGACCCCGATTCCCGCGGTGGTCACCGTGGATGAGTCAGAGAATGTCGAGGCCGCGTTGCGGAGGTGCGTCGAGACCGGCCACTCCCGGCTGGTGGTGACCGAGGATGGAAACCAGGATCGCGTCAAGGGCATCGTCCATGTCAACCAGCTGGTCAAGCTGTTGATGGCCACTGGTCCCGACGCGAGCTTCGCCGACCGCGTCCGCGAGGCCCCGCTGGTGCCGGAGACGAAGCCGCTTGACGACCTGCTCGCGGACCTCCAGCGCGAGCGCACGGAGCTGGCGATCGTGATCGACGAATACGGGCGGACGGCCGGGATCGTGACGATCGAGGACATCATCGAAGAAGTGGTGGGGGAGATCTCCGACGAGACCGATCCAGCGGGTGGAGCCGTGCGCCGGCTGGCCAACGGTGACTGGTTCGTGCGGGGCCACGTCGCGATCACGGACCTCGAGGACTACGGCCTCGACCTGCCAGTGGACACCGACGCCTACAACTCCGTCGGTGGGCTGGTGTTCGCCGAGTTGGGAAGGCTTCCCAAGCGCGGCGACACGGTGTCCGCAAACGGCTACTCGATCCGCGTCGAGTCCGTGCGCGAGAACCGGGTCGAGGCTGTTCGAATCAGGCCCCGCCGGACGCCGGTGGCCGATGTCAGCGGCCAGCGCACGTGATCGCCACATTCGTTACATTTCGCATCAGACAACGGCCGGGTGATAGCCGCAATGGCGTGAGCCTTCCCGGTGGTTGAGAGGAGAGATGAAGCCGGCCCTCGGTCCGGGCCGGCTTCGACCTCGTAAGCCAGAAAGAAAGAAGCCGGCCCGCTGGTTACGGGCCGGCTTCGTGCTTCTGGGGAGGAGGTGCTGCTATGAGGTACGTCGCGATCGAGAGTGTCGTCCCGGCAGATGAACAATCCCTAAAGCTCGCGCATGGCGTGCGTAAGGATTTACTCGTAGGCGTAAAAACCGCGGCGGGACTTGCGGCCGAGGGCTCCTTCTCGGACCAGCTCGCGCAGTTTCTGGGGCACGTTGGCGCCGATCGCATCGCCGATGGCCTCGGCCACGTCGAGGCCCACGAAGTCGAGCAGCGCGATGGGTCCCATCGGCACGCCCGCACCCAGCGTCATGCACGTGTCGACGTCCTGGGGCGCGACCCCGGTTTGGGACATCAGATCTACGGCGCTGAACAGATAGGGGAACAGCAGCCTGTTGACCACGAACCCCGGGATGTCAGGTACCTCGACCGCGGTCTTGCCCCACGCGTCGCACAGCGCCTTGGCTCGCTCTCTGGTCTGCTCGGCGGCGTCCGGCGGGAACACGAGCTCCACCAGCTTCATCCGCTGGACGGGGTTGAAGGGGTGAAGCCCGACGAACTTCTCAGGCCGGCCGCTCGCCCGAGCGAGGTCTGAGATCGACAGCGAGGAGGTGGTGGTGGAGAGCACGGCGTCCTCGCCGGCATGGTTCGAGAGCTCGGACAGCAGTGCGGCCTTGTGCTCCGGGTCCTCGATCACCGCCTCCACCAGGAACGTCGCGTCACCCAGTGCATCGAGCTCTCGCACGACCTGGACCTGCTCCGTCACCCCGGAGCCGTCAGTGAGCTTGCTACATATCTTCTCGACGCTCTGCCGGGCGCGGTCGGCCGAGCGGTCCGACCGAGCCCACAGCAGCACCTCGCCGCGCTGGGCGGCGGTCGCCGCCAGGCCGCAGGCAATCGCGCCCGCCCCTGCAATGCCTAGTCGCTCCATGGGGCGGGAACTGTACGCGACAGTTCACTAATCCGCCTGCTCGCTCGGCCGCACCAGGAGCTCATTGATGGCCACATGCCGGGGCCGCGTGATGGTGTAGAGAATCGCGTCGGCGATGTCGTCCGCGGACAGGATCTGGACATCGGCGAACCGACTGGTGATCTGCTCGCGGACCTCGGGGCGGTTGTGATCGCGCAGCTCGGTGTCCACGGCTCCCGGCTCGACCAGCGACACCCGAACGTGTCGCGGCGCCACTTCCTGCCGCAGCGACTCCGAGAACGCCCCGACGCCGTGCTTGGTCAGGTTGTAGACGCCCGAGCCGCGGCGAACGACCCGCCCGGCCACCGAGCTGATGTTGACCAGATCCGCCACCCCGCGCGGTCCATCCTCGGCCGCCTTCAGCAGGTGCGGAAGCGCCGCGTGCGCGCAGTAGAGCACGCCGGCCACGTTGACATCGAGCATCCGCTGCCACTCCTCCAGCGGCGCGCCGAGCGCCGGCCCCAGCAGCATCAGGCCCGCGTTGTTGATCATGATGTCGAGCCGTCCCAGCTCGGAGACCGCTCGCTCCACCGCGTCGGCAGCCTGCTGAGAGGCGCCGACGTCGACCTCGAGCGGAAGCGCAACCCCGCCGTCGTCGCGGATCCGCGCCGACAGGGCCTCGAGTCGGTCGAGCCGGCGGGCGGCTAGCGCCACCGATGCCCCCTCCGCCGCCAGCGCGGTTGCAGTCGCCTCTCCGATGCCACTCGAGGCGCCCGTCACGAGTGCCACGGTGCCTTCGAGCCGGCCCGGCATCAGGTCGAGTCCCAGCGGAATCCGACCGGGGACGGTGCCGGAGGAAGCGGGCTGGACGGCAGTCCCGGCGGCGGATCCGCGACGTTAAAGCCGGCAGGGGCGAGATCGTTGGGTGTGTCGGGGTGAAACAGCGAAGCGAGGTACTGGGCCTGGCCGCGGCCAGGACCGAGCTCGAACTGGCCACCCCCGTAGGCGCCGATCCCGCGTTCGGCGCAGTAGTCATAGGTGTCGCAGAGCTTCTTCAGCCCTCCGATCCGCGAGGGCTTGATGTTGACCATCCGGGGCGGGAAAGGAAGCGATTCGATGTCGGCGATCGAATGGATGGGCGCGTCCCAGGTGATCCGGTCATGAGCGTCGGCGAGGGCCGCGGCTGTGTCGGCCGTCACCACGTCCGGATCCTCCAGCCACGCGTCCGCGAACGCCTCCACGACGCGGCGGTAGAGCACTGGGTCGGGCGGCTGGTCGACGACCGTCCCGCGGTAGAAGCTCTTGAAGTCGACCGAATCGACAGCGCCGGTCGCCACCAGCTGCGAGATCAGCTCCGGCGTCCACGAGCTCGTGGGATCGAGCTTGAAACGCAGCGTCGGGTATCGCGCCAGCCTGCGCTCGATCGGCCCGATCGTGGGCGGTTCTCCGAGGCGCAGCGAGGCGACGAACGTCATGGGCCGCGCTCGTAGACCGAGCACCTCGCCGAGTTGCCTGTCGTTCTGGCGGAGCGCCAGGTCGAGGGCGGCGCTATGGAAGGTCCACCGTCGATAAAGGCGCGAGACGTCGCGCTGGGGGGGTTCGGGGAATAGGTCGAGCGAGTCGATCCGCTCGCAGAACTCCCCCAGGGCGTAATGGCCTTTGAGGTCGTGGACTGGGCCTGCCTGCTGGAGCGCGAGCTGGTCGACGCCGTCGTAGACGACGTCCTCCCCCAACCCCTCGAGGCCATCTCCCTGCAAGTGGACGACTGTTGTCAGCCGCTCGAACCCGCTCCCCACCTCCAGGCTGAGCCCCTCGAGCGTGTAGCCGTCGACGTCGAGGGGGAGGTCTTTGAGCAGGTCGAAGGTGGCCACCAGCCCAATTTAGCCTGCTCGCGATCGCAGACCACTAGCCGCGTCGCCAGTCGTGGTAGCTCACGAGCTTCACCCCGGCGCTCTCGAGCTCCTCCTTGAGCCCATCCTCGGTGAGCGTCTGAAGCTCCACCGCCCGTTCATCTCGATAGCTTGACTTGAGATCCTCCGTGACCCGGGCGGGATGGCACGCGATCTCCGTGAACCCTTCGCCCACCTCGGTGTCGACCAAATGACGCAGCGATGGCCGGCGGATGTAGTCGAGATCTCTGACGCCCGGCTCCCACTTGGGCCAGAAGCCGCCGACGTACACCACGTGTCCGTCGTTTCGCAGAGGGACGCCGAGCGGCTCGACAAGCGACTTGAACGTCGTCATCCGATCGCCCTCGGCGTGAACATGGTGGTGGGCGTCCACGTGCGTGGGGTCGCGGCCCATCAGCTCGCGAAAGCGACCGAGCTGAAACCTGAAGGCACGCTCAGCCTGCGCAGGGTCATCCAGATCGGAGGTTCCATCCTCGACGAAGTGCAGCCCCACCGACAGCTCAGGGTGCTCCGCAGCGAGCGCTCCTGCCTCGGAGGCCGCCGGCGCCAGAACCATGAGGCTGGCGCTCGTCAGGATCCCGTTCGTGTGGGCTTCGACGATTCCCTCGTTGACGCCGCGAGCTAGCCCGAAATCGTCGCCGTTGACGATCAGCAAGCGCATGCGCCTGTGTTCAGTCGCGCCCGCCCTGCTCCAACCGCGCCACCAGCTCCTCCAGACGCAGCTCCTCGAGACCGCGGGTAACGGCTTCGAGCTCGGCGGCGCAGTAGGACACCAGCTCTCGCCCCTCGCGGATCAACTCGAGCGTCTCCCGCAGCTCGGCCTCGCCCGAGTCCAGCCGGCGGATGATCTCCTCGAGCCGGGCGACAGCCGTCTCGTAGGTGCGCTCCTCGGTCATCGGTCCGGGACCACCGCCGGCAGCACGTCATCGTGGAAGCGGACGTTCAGCTCGCGCGCCGCCCGCGCCGCGGACGCCGATGTGAGAAGCCCTCCGGAGCGGTCCTCGACCATCGCGTAGCCACGCCGAAGCGTGCGCTCCGGGTCGTGGGCGGCTAGCGCCAGGGCCAGGCGGTCGAGCTCCGAGCGGCGGCGGGCAGTCTCTGAGGCCAGCGTACGAGCCGCACTGCGCCTCAGCACGAGGAGGTGCACCGACGCCAACGATCGCCCATCGGCGGCCGTGCGCCTGCCGCTGGCTCGCAGCTCGCGGACCAGCTGGTGGAGTCGAGCGCGGTGCCGGGCGACATGCTCGCTGGGCGTTCGCGCCAATTGAGAGAGGAGGCGGGCGCGGGCCAGCACGGCGCGCCGGCCATGGTCCTGGAGGCGCCGCGCGTGGCTCGTCATCGCGGCCTGAGCCGCGTGCAGGTCCACTGGCACCGCGGCCTCGGCGGCGTGCGTCGGCGTAGAGCAGCACACGGCCGCCACGTCGTCGATCAGGGTGCGATCGGTGTGATGGCCGACGGACGAGATGACAGGCACCCGCAGCAGCGCCACGGTCCGGCACAGCGCCTCGTCGCAGAACGCGAACAGGTCGGCCAGCGAGCCCCCGCCCCGGGCCACGATCACCACCTCGATCTCCTGGAGCGCGGCCAGCTCGCGAAGGGCCGCCGCGATCTGGGGGGCGGCGTGCCGGTCCTGCACCGGTGCGAACGCCCACACCACTCGTCCCGCCCAGCCGCGGCGGCGAAGGCCGGCCAACACGTCGTCGCGAGCCTTGCCCCGCTCGCCGGTCACCACCCCGATCGTCCGCGGCAGCAGGGGCCGTTTGAGTAGCTTCTGCGGCTCGAATAGCCCGTCGGCGGCCAGCTGCCGCCGCAGCCGCTCGAGCGCGGCCAGCAGGTCGCCCTCGCCCGCCACCCGTAGCTCCGAGGCGGCGAACGTGAACGATGGGGAGGCGGAAGCGCTGCCCGGGTAGTAGTCGCAGCCGCCGGCGACCACGACCCGTGCGCCGTCTGAGAGCGTGACCCCCAGGGCGTCGAAGTCATTGCGCCACATCGAGCAGGGCAGCGCCCCGCGTGGATCGCGCAGCTCGAAGTACACCCGCGCCCGGCTGGATCTCATGCCCCACAGCTCGCCGACCAGCTGGACGCGCGCGAACTGCCTGAGGCGAAGCTTCAGCTGGGCGGCGTAGGAGCCGACGGGGTAGGGGCCAGGCAGGTCTGTGCCGGGAATCCCCTCGGCCACCACCTGGGGCGGAGGACCCGCCTCGGACTCGGGGTCGGAATCGAACATCGTCGTGGCCGAGCCTAGCGCCAGGGTAGGATCCTCTCCCGTGGATCTGACCCTGTCGCCCGCCGAGGAGGCCTTCCGGGACGAGCTGCGCTCGTGGCTTGAGGACAACCATCCCGGCGATGAGCCAACCGGCGACGAATCAGCATTCCAGTTTCGCCGTGACTGGCAGCGCAAGCTGCAGGAAGCCGGATGGGCGGGTGTCTCCTGGCCGGAGGACTACGGCGGCCGCGGAGCCACCCTGATCGAGCAGGCCATCTTCAACGAGGAGGTCGTAAGGGCCCGCACCCCGACCCCCGCCAACGTGCTCGGGCTGGCCATGGGTGGGCCGACGGTGATCGCCCACGGCACCGAGGAGCAGAAGCGACGCTACCTGGCGCCGATCCTCTCCGCGGAGGAGATCTGGTGTCAGGGGTTCTCCGAGCCGGAGTCCGGCTCCGACCTGGCTTCTGTGAAGACCCGGGCCGTGCGCCACGGAGACGAGTGGGTGGTGACGGGCCAGAAGGTGTGGACCACATTCGCCCACCACGCGAAGTGGTGCATGCTCGTGGCGCGAACGGACCCAGAGGCCCCGAAGCACAAGGGCCTCACCTACTTCCTAATGGACATGGACCAGGACGCCGTCCAGGTCCGGCCGCTCGTCCAGATCACCGGTGAAGCGGAGTTCAACGAGCTGTTCATCGAGGAAGCCCGGATCCCGCACGAGAACATCGTCGGGGGGGAGGGCAACGGGTGGGCGGTGGCCATCACGACCCTCATGCACGAGCGGGCCACGCTGGCGTTCGGGCTGCAGGTGAGCCTCCAGATCGAGCTCGGCAAGCTGCTCGAGTACGCCGGGCAATCGCGCGGCGGCGACGGCGATGTAGCCAGCGCCGACCCGGTCATCCGTCAGCGCCTGGCGCAGCTGTTGATCGAGTCCGAGGTGCTGCGACTGAACGCCTACCGGAGCCTGTCGGCCACGATGCGAAGCGGCGTCCCCGGCCCGGAGGGATCGCTCGGCAAATGGCACTGGTCCGAGGTCAACCAGGCCCTTACCGAGCTGGCGATGGATATCTCCGGCCCCCGCGCCCTGAGCGCCGAGCACGACTGGGCCTATCGTTTCCTGAGGGCAAGGGCCAACTCGATCGAGGGCGGGACGACCGAGATCCTCAAGAACATCGTCGCCGAGCGGGTGTTGGGATTGCCGAGGATGCGCTGAGAAGTCGCAGGTTGCCCCGAACGCTTTAACTTCAATGAACTTCGATCTCACTGACGACCAGCGGGCGATCAAGCGGACGGCGAACGAGTTTCTCGCCTCCCGCTACAAGCCAGAGGTCATGCGCGAACTGGCGGAAGGGGAGCGCGGGTTCACCGATGAGCAGTGGCGTGAGCTCTCGGAGCTCGGCTGGCCAGGAGTGATGATCCCCGAAGGCGATGGCGGCCTGGGCCTCGGCGCCGTCGAGCTGCTCGTGATCCAGGAAGAGATGGGATACGCACTGGCCCCCAGCCCGTTGTTTTCGACCGTGAGCGCGGCGCTGCTGCTGGCGGGCGCCGGGACCAGCGAGCAACGTGAGCGGTGGCTCGCTCCGCTGGCACAGGGCGAGGCGCGGGGAACGATCGCCGTGTGGGACGAGCGTTCCGGATGGGCCCCTGACCGGTCGGAGATCGAGACTGAAAACGGAACGATCTCGGCGACGAAGGTGGCGGTGCCGGATGCCTCCGGCGCCGACTTCGTGATCGTCTCCGGCGCCGACGGCGCTCACTTCTTGGTGGAGACGGCGTCGCCCGGCGTCACCATCGTCGCCACGAAGGCGCTCGATCCCACCCGCAAGTTGTTCACGGTGCATCTGGATCGGGCGCCCGCGGAGCCGCTCTCCGGCGGGCACAGCGAGCAGGTCGCTCACGCCTATGCCACGATCGTCACGGCGCTGGCGGCAGAGAACGTCGGCGTCGCGCAGCGGGCGATGGAGATGGCCGTTGCCTACGCCAAGGACCGCAAACAGTTCGACCGGCCGATCGGCTCCTACCAGGCGGTCTCGCACCGCTGTGCGCAGATGCTGCTCGAGGTGGAGGGCGCTCGGTCCCTGTCCTATTGGGCCGGATGGGCGCTCGATCACGAGCCGTCCACGGCGCCGCGCGCCGCCTCGATGGCCAAGGCCTACGCAGGCGACGCGGGCTTCCGCGTCGCGGCATCGGCGCTTCAGGTCCACGGGGGCATCGGGTTCACCTGGGAGCACGACCTCCACTTCTTCCTCAAGCGGGCGAAGGCCAATGCCCACGCCTTTGGTGATTCACGGTGGCATCGAGATCGGGTGGCGGAGCTGGCGGGGGTAACGACGGCGAGCGCGCCGGCGGGTTCCCCAGCGCTGAGCACGCTGGCGCGGTCTCCGGCGCCGGCTGGGTGAGCGCCTCCCCGCCACGAGAGCACGCGGGGCTGACCGCTCGCGCGTTGCAGTGGTTGGGGCAGGCGCTGGCGGCGCTGGCCGGGATGCTGCGGGGAGGGGTGGTCCAGGCGGTCGGCGGCCCGGCTCGCGCTCGGGTAATCGGCCTGTTCGGCGCCGTGCTGGCGCTGTCGAGCGCAGACGCCAGCACGGTTGGGGCGGTGGCGCCGCAGCTCGAGCACTCGCTCCACATTGGCAACGCCAAGATCGGCCTGCTCAGCTCGGTGGCGCTGCTGGCCGGCGCCGTGCTTGTGCTCCCGATGGGCCTGTTCGTCGATCGGTTCAAGCGCGTGCCGCTGCTCGCCGGCTGCATCGTGGTCTGGAGCATCGCCTCCGTCGCCAGCGCGTTCGCGCCCGATTACTCGGCGCTGCTGATCACGCGGCTCGCCCTGGGCGCCGTGACGGCCGTGGCCGGCCCGGCGATCGCCTCGCTCACGGGTGACTACTTCGCCGCCAGCGAGCGGGGCCGGGTGTATGCCTACATTCTCGCCGGCGAGGCAGCCGGGACGGCAGTGGGGTTCGTCATCTCCGGCACGCTGGCCAATGCGATTTCCTGGCGGGCGGCGTTCGTGGCCCTCGGTATCCCTGGCTTCTTCCTGGCCCGGGCGCTGTGGCGGACGGTGCCGGAGCCGCTGCGCGGCGGCCAGAGCCGGTTGCACCCGGGCACGAAGAACCTGGAGGACGCGTTCAGCGTTGCCGCGGCGGCGCGATCGGACCGCGAAGCGGACCAGGAATCGGAATCCGAGGGCGGCCAGGAGGGAGAGCTCGCCCGCGCGGCCGCGAGCCGGCGAGGGATCGAACCCGATCCGCGTCTGGTGCTCAACGAGGACCCCACGAGGATGGGGCTGATCCGATCCATCCGCTACATCCTGTCCGTCCGCACGAACTTCGTGCTGATCGTCAGCCAGGCGCTGGGCTACTTCTACCTCGCGGGACTGAACACCTTCGCGCTGCTGTACGTCCGCGGTCACTACAACGTCAGCCAGCTGACTGCCGAGCTGGCGCTGCTCGGGCTGGTCATCGGCGCCGTGCTCGGCACGATCGCCGGGGGGCGCATCACCGACGCCATGCTACGTCGGGGCTTCCTCGAGGCCCGGATCTGGGTGCCGGCGATCTGCTACGTCGTCGCGTCGGTGCTGCTCATCCCCGGAATCCTGGGGTCCAGGCTGACGCCCGCGCTGTGGTTCGACATCGCCGGTGCGACCCTGCTGTCGGCGGCGAACCCCCCGCTTGACGCCGCAAGGCTCGACGTAGTGCCCGCGGGCCTGTGGGGACGGGCTCAGAGCACCCGCTCGTTTATGAGTTCCATCGCCCAGGCCCTGGCGCCGGTCACGTTCGGAGCGCTGTCGAGCCTGATCGCCGGGATCGTGCCCGCCCAGGCTCCGATCGGAACCCACCCGGGCCCACTGTCCTCGAATGCCTCGACAGGGCTGGAGATCACGTTCCTGATACTGCTAGCCGCCCTCGCCGCGGCGGGCGTGTTCCTGGCCGCTGCACGCCACAGCTACCCCCGCGACGTGGCCACCGCCGGCGCGTCCCAGCAGGGCTCCGACCCCTCGGGCAGGTCGCCGTAAGTTTTGCTGCTCGCGTTTAGAGAGGTGCTCCGACCGGGAAGCAGACAACGATGGCACAAGGTGGCACATCCGCATCGCTGGTCCTGATCGCGATCGGGGCGATTCTCCGCTGGGCCGTGACGGCCCAGGTCAGCGGGCTGTCGCTCCCGACGGTCGGACTGGTGCTGATCATCGTCGGGATCTTGGGTTTCGTCGTGTCGCTGCTCGAGATGTTCCTTTGGGCGCCGAGACGCGAGCGCCGGGAACCGGCCCGGTACACCCAGGATTACGACGCGACCCATAGGCTGAGCTGACCGCTCAGCGTGGGGCGGCATTTACCTCCGCCCGTCCCCGCAGCCAGGCGACCGTCTCCGTGATGCCCTGGCGAAGGTCGACCCTGGCCTCCCAGCCGAGCATGCGCTGTGCCTTCTCCACCGACGGCCAGCGGCGCTGAACGTCGACCTCGAAGGGCCGCAGCTGCTCGAGTGCGAATCGCTCCGGGTCTTGGCCGCACACGTCCCAGATCAGACGCGCGATCTCGGCCACCGTCAGCTCCTCGGTGGCGGAAATGTTGAAGTCCTGGTTCTCGCCGGCGTCGGCTGTCATTGAGGTGACGATTCCCTCTGCGATGTCGTCGATGTGGGTGAGAGTGCGCGTCTGCTGGCCGGAGCCGAAGATCTGGAGCGGCTGCTGGCCGGCGAGCGCCTTCGTAATCAGGTCGGGGACAGCGTGCGCGATCCCGGGCTCTTCCGGGTCCGGCACCTCTCCCGGCCCGTAAGCGTTGAACGGGCGGCAGATCGTGTAGCGCAGCCCGTGTTCGTCGTGCGCGGCGCGCGTGTAGACCTCTCCCGCGAGTTTCGAGAACCCGTACGCGGACCGGGGAGCTGGACAGTCGAGCAGGTGTTCCTCGGGCGTCGGAAACTGCCGCGCGTTCTCGAACACCATCGACGAGGAGACGTAGACGAAGCGCTCCACTTCCGTCTCTATCGAAGCTCGCGCCACGGCACCGGTCAGAGCGTTGTTGGCTTCCGTCAACGTGAACGGCAGCTTGTGGAAGTTCGCGATCCCGCCGACGATTGCCGCCAGGTGTATGACATGCGAGCAGCCGTCGACGGCACTGGCAGCCACGGCGGCTTGGCGCAGGTCGCCGGTACGAAGCTCGCATCTCTCCTGCACCCAGTCAGGAGCGGGGCGGTGGTCCGCAACCCTCACCGTCCAGCGCGAATCGCGCAGCAGGCGGCGGACGACCGCGGAGCCGATGGTTCCGGCTCCGCCCGTCACGAGCACTCGCTCGCTCAACTCTGGTCGCCGTCCCGGGAAGCTGCCGCGGTCTCGAAGGTGGCCGTCGCCTTGCCGAGCTGCCCGAACAATTCGGCGGTGCCGAATGCGTTCCACGGGTCGACGAGCAGGCATTCGGGTGTCGCTCGAGCGGCGATCGTCTGCAGCACCTCGGCCCGCTCGAAATCGGAATGGTTGGTGGCCACGATCACCACATCAGCGCCTTGCACGGCCTCTGCCAGGGGCTGCGTCGGGCTCGGTGCGTGGGGGTCGCACACGGCGACGTCGGCCAGCTCGCGCTCGAGCAGTCTGATCAGCTTGGGCGAGAGCGAGTCGCGCTCGTCATCGGTGTCGCGCTTGAACGTCAGCCCCAGGACGGCGATCTTGCGCGAGTGCAGCGGGCCGAGCCGCCGCTTGATGCCCTCGACCAGAAACAGCGGCACTGCCTCGTTGACCCTGGAGACGGCCAACAGCATCCCGGGCGCGTTGGAACGCTCCTCGGAGAAGGCGAAGTCTTTGCGCAGGCACGTACCGGCGGTCAGACCGGGGCTGGCGATCCCACCACGCGGGTAGTCGCGGTTGATCAGCTCGATCACCTCGAACACGTTCGCGCCATAGCTTTCGCAGTCCATCATCAGCAGGTTGGGCAGGGCGAACGACGCGTAGCGCAGGATGTTGGTCCAGATCTTGGCCAGCTCGGCCTGGACGGGCGTGGTTCTGACGATGGGGGCGCCGAACACCTCGAACAAGCTGGCGGCGCGCTCCGTGGATGCCGCGCCCACGCCGCCGATGATGCAGGGCAGCGAGGAGATCTCCTCAAGGAAGCGACCGGCGGCTATCCGCTCCGGCGCGTGCGCCACGAATACGTCCACCTCCGGCTGGAGCCCACGCTGCTTCTCCAGGTAGCCGGCCACGAAGTCGGTGGTCCCCGGAGCGATCGTCGAGCGCAATATCACCGCATGGCCCTCCCGCAGGACCGGCAGCAGGTCGTCGAGGGCGGCTCTGACCTGGCTCAGGTCTGACTCGAGGTGCGAGAACGACGGCGTGCCGATAGTGATCACGATGTCCTCTGCCTGCGCCGCATCCGCCGCCCGGTCGGCGAGCTGCAGCCGTCCGCTGGCGGACACCCGCTCCAGCAGCTCCTGAGTGCCGGCCTCCTGGAACGGCATCCTGCTGGCCCGAATCGAATCGAGCTGCCCCTGGTCGTGGTCGATCCCGAGGACCCGCATGCCGCGGTCGGCAAAGCACAGGGCAAGCGGCAGCCCCACCCTTCCGAGGCCGATAACCGCGATGGAACGTTCTTCAGTCACTTATGTGAAGTAAAACGAGCGCGCTGGAGAAAGGTCGCGTGGTAGGCGGCCGTTGCGGCCGCCGACCTAGTCCCTTGAGCCGCGCCCGTACAGCAGCTTGAGGAAGCGCAGCAGCAGGTCTGAGCGCAGCTTGCTGTAGGGGAACATGTAGATGTCCTTCTTCAGCGCGAAGCGGGTGAAGACGATCGTCTGCGGGTGCGTGTACTTGCGGATTCCCTGTGGTCCGTGCCGTACGCCGATGCCCGAGCTCTTCCAGCCACCCATCGGCGCCTCGAACGCCGAGTAGTTGGCAACGCAGTCGTTGACCACGACCGCACCGGCCTGAAGCCGCCTGGCGACGCGATCGGCCCGGTTCATGTCCTTTGTGAACACCGAGGCCTGAAGCCCGTAAGGCGAGTCGTTGGCCATCCGCACCGCCTCCTCCTCGTCGCGGACCTTCATGATCGGAAGCGTCGGGCCGAACGTCTCCTCGGTCATCGCGGCCATGGAGTGATCGGCGCCCGCGATCACCGTCGGCTCGAAGAAGGAGCCCGGGCCATCGCCGCCGTGGCCACCGGCGAGCACTCGCGCCCCCTTCTTGACCGCGTCCTCGACATGGGCTTTCACGATCTCGGCCTGCGGAGGATTGATGAACGAGCCGACGTCGACCGAGCCGAACTCGCCGGGAACACCCTGCCGAAGCTCCCTGGCCTTCTCCGCCACAAGCGAGACGAACTCGTCGTGAATCGGCTCCTCCACGTACACCCGCTCGACGGAGATGCAGGTCTGGCCGGCGTTCTGCATCGACCAGAACACTGCGGCATTGGCCGCCCGTTCCACATCGGCGTCGGCCAGCACGAGCATCGGGTCCTTGCCGCCCAGCTCGAGCGCCACCGGCGTCAGCGTCTTGGCCGCGCGCTCCATGACGGTCCGGCCGACCTCAGTCGAGCCGGTGAACATGACCGTATCCACGAGGTCGATCAGGTCGCCGCCAATCGAGCCGCGTCCCACGACGACCTGGAAGACGTCTTCGGGGCAGCCGCATTCACGCAGGCACTCCTCCATCAACAGCGATGTCAGCGGGGTGACGCTCGAGGGCTTGAGCAGCACGCTGTTGCCGGCCGCCAGCGCCGGGATCACGTCGCCGATGTTGTTGGCCAGCGGGTAGTTCCAGGGCCCGATGATCCCCGCCACCCCGACCGGCTCATAGCGCACGATCACCTTGCGCCCCAGCAGGAACGGCGATGAGGTCCTGACCTTCTCGTCGGCCAGGTACTTGGGCGCCTGCTTGGCCCAGAACCCGAACGCCGCGACCGGGATGCTCATCTCGAGCACCACGTCCTCGCGTGTCTTACCGCTCTCCGAGATCAGCGTCTCGGATACGCGCTCCACGTTGTCGAGCAGCCACTTCTGGACCCGCCGCAGCACCTTGCCCCGCTCCTCGAACCCGAGCGCCTGCCACGCAGGCTGAGCTTTCCGCGCCCGGGCCACCATCTCCGCCAGCTGCTCTGGGGTATGGGGCTTGAGCGTCGCGATGGTCTGAGAAGTCGCCGGGTTCTCGACCTGGATCGAATCCGCCGCCTGGGTTGGTGTCGCCCCCCTCTGCCGTTCAACCGTCGTCGCCATTGCTCACGCCGCCTTTCGATAGATGGTCACGACGGCCGCGCCGCCGAGCCCGATGTTGTGCTGCAGGCCAACCTTAACGCCCTCGAGCTGGCGCTTGTCCGCTTTACCGCGGAGCTGCCAGTTCAGCTCCGAGCACTGCGCGAGCCCGGTCGCGCCGAGCGGGTGGCCCTTGGAGATGAGCCCGCCGGAGGGATTCACGACCGGGCCCTCGCCGCCGTACGTCGTGGCCTGCTTCTCCACCAGCTTGTGGCCTTCGCCCTCGGGCGCCAGCCCCAGCGCCTCGTAGGTGATCAGCTCGTTGGCCGAGAAGCAGTCGTGTAGCTCGATCACCTGCACGTCCTCGGGGCCCACGCCAGCCTCTTCGTAGGCCAGCTGCGCCGCCTTCTTCGACATGTCGTATCCCACGATCTTGATGCAATCGGCTTCCTCGTCGAACGTGCTCGGCAGGTCGGTGACCAGCGCCTGGCCCGCGATCTCGACCGCCTGATCCCAGACCCCGTTCTCCTCGACGAACCGTTCGGAAGCCACGATCGCGGCACCGGCGCCGTCGCTCGTCGGCGAGCACTGGAGCTTGGTCAGCGGCTCGTGGATCATCGGCGCGCTGGCGATGTCCTCGAGCGTGTACTCGGTCTGGAACTGGGCGTACGGATTGTTCACCGAGTGCTTGTGGTTCTTCCACCCGATCCAGACGTAGTGCTCGGGCTTCGATCCGTACTTCTCCATGTGGTCGCGTCCCGCGTTGCCGAACATCTGCGGTGCGAACGGAGATGCTTCCGGATCGCGAAGCTGGAACATCCTGGCCATGTGCTTATCCATGGCCGGCGTGCGGTCGGTGTACTTCATGCCCAGCGAGCCCCGCTCCATCTTCTCGAAGCCGATCGCCAGCACGCAGTCCGCGAGCCCGCCCTGGACGGCTTGACGCGCTAGAAACAGCGCGCTCGAGCCGGTCGAGCAGTTGTTGTTGACGTTGATCACCGGGATGCCGGTCAGCCCCAGCTCGTAGATCGCGCGCTGTCCGTATGTGGAGTCGCCGTAGACGTACCCCGCGTATGCCTGCTGGACGGCCTCGAACGGGATCCCGGCGTCGGTCAACGCCTTGCCGCCCGCTGCCTTGGCCCAGTCCGGGTAGTCGCCCTCCTTGGTGCCGGGCTTGTCGAACTTCGTCATCCCCACGCCGATCACGTACGTCTTGTTCACGTTCCTCTCCTCACGTTGCACCACCGGGAGCACATCGCGGACGATGCTCAAAAATCCCTGCGTCAGCAGGGCCTTTACCTGCTCCCGCGTCAGCCGACGGCGCTCGAGCCATTCGACGCTCGCCGCTTCCGCAAACCCCGAGTACGAGCGCATGGCCGCCCGCAGCTCGGCGGGGGCCAGCGAGGCCTCATGGCTCTGAACGGCTTCGATCAGCCTGTCCGCAGCCCGCTCGCGCGCATCCTCGAGGATCGCTTCGACCTCGGCGTCCCGGCCGAGGCCGCGGCCGCCGATCGCCGCCAGCCAGGTGCCACGGTTGCGCTCGAGCATCTGAAGCCAGCGCTCGACACTTTCCGAGATCACCACCTCCAGCCCGCGGCCCGGGCTCTGGAGGGGCACCGGATTCGAGGGCATGCGCATGAGCGATCTCACCACCTCCAGGTAGAGGTCGCGCTTTGTCCCGAAGTAGTGGTGCAGGAGCCCGCGGGCCACGCCGGCCTCGCGCGCGATATCGGTGGTCGACACGGAGTCGTACTTGCGCTCCGAGAACAGCCGTCGCGCACAGGCCAAGATCTGCGCCCGCCGCTCGTCGTGTTCGAGCCGCTGCCACCGCGGCTCGGCGACAGACGACTCGGTGGCGGCGCGTCGCTCGGCTGGGGCGGAGGCCATCTTCGGGCCAAAGCTAGCAAAGTTGGCAGAGTGCCAATAAGAGTTTGGCCGGGGCGCATGCGCCCCGGCCCCGGTCCGATCATGATCGGACCGGCGGGCCGGCACATGTGCCGGCCCGGACCACTAATTAGCCCGTCATCCCCCCGAACTGCCCGCCGGTGACGTTGAGAACTTGGCCGTGGACGTAGTTCGACCACGGCGAGCACAGGAAGAACACTCCGCCTGCCGCCTCCGCCGTGGTGCCGGGGCGGCCCAGGGGAATCAGCACCGAGGCCATCTGCCGCATCTGCTCGGGGATCCCGAGCCGCACCTGCTCACCGCCGATCTGGGCCACGTTCTGCTCGTCTTTGGTGGCCGTCAGCCGCGTCTCGATATAGCCGAAGGCGACCGCGTTGACGTTGATCTTGAACTGGCCCCATTCCTTGGCAAGCGTTTTCGTCAGTCCGACCACAGCTGACTTGCCCGAGGAGTAGTTGGCCTGGCCGGCGTTGCCCATCGTGCCCGAGATCGATGTCACGTTGACGATCTTGCGGAACACTTCCCGGCCTTCCTCCCGCTCCTTCTTCGCCGGCTCCCGCATGTGCGGTGCCACGGCGCGGCACATGCGGAACGGGACCACCACGTGGATGTCGAGCATTTTCTGGAACCAGTCGTCCGACATCCTGTGGATCGCGGCGTCGAGCGTATAGCCGGCGTTGTTGACCAGGATGTCGATCTGTCCCCAGTCGCCGATCACCTTCTCGACCAGCTGCTCGGGGACGCCCGGCTCCGTCAGATCGCCCGCGAAGACCAGGGTGTCGCCGTCGATCTCGTTCGAAGCCTGCTCGGCGACCTCGCCGTCGAGGTCGTTGATCAGCACCCTCGCGCCCTGCTGGGCGAGGATCTCGGCGGTTGCGCGACCGATGCCGCGCGCCGAGCCGGTGACGATCGCGACCTTGCCGTCGAGAACTGTCATGTCGATGCCTTTCTGTCGGGTGGTGCCATCCTGCCAACGCGAGGCGTGGGACGTTAATGTCGCGTGGCGCCACTCTTCTTCCCAATGACGCTGAAATGTCGGACGGCAGCCTGAACAAGTCCCGTCTGGGCCGAGCCGGCCGTCTGGGCGGCATGGCCGCCGGCGCTGCGGCCCGACAGCTGGGAACACGGATCGCCAATACGCGCCGCACGGAGGAGGAGGCCAGGGACGCCCTCGGGCGTCAGGCCGTCGAGATGGCGGATCGTCTCGTGAAGGTGCTCGGGGGAATGAAGGGAGCGGCGATGAAGGTCGGGCAGACGCTGTCGGTGCTCGATCCGGGGATGGTGCCGGGTCCCTACCGGGAGGAGTTTCAGGCCAAGCTGGCTCAGTTGCAGACGATGGCCCCAAGCGTGTCGTTCAAGGACATGCGCAAGGTGATCGAGCAGGATCTGGGCGAGGGCCTGGGCGCCGCGTTCGCCGAGTTCGACGAACAGGCGATCGCGGCCGCATCGATCGGGCAGGTGTTCCGCGCCAGGCTTCACGACGGGCGGGGGGTGGCGGTCAAGGTGCAGTACCCCGGCATCAAAGATGTCGTCCGCGCAGACCTGAAGAACCTGGGGCTGGTGCTGAGGGTCGCCGCCCGCTTCGCGCCCGGCCTCGACACCAAAGAGATCGCCCAGGAGATAACCGAGCGCGTCACCGAGGAGCTTGACTATGAGCTCGAGGCCTCAAACCATCGCGCGTTGGCGCGCGAGTACCGGGGCCATCCGTTCATCGTCGTGCCGCCGGTGATCACCGAGCTGTGCAGGGAGCGGGTGATCGTCACGGAGTACGTAGAGGGCCGCAAGTTCGCCGAGATCCGCGAAGACCCCGACGCCGAGCGATCGCGGTGGGGGGAAATCCTGTTTCGCTTCTACGTCAACGGTCCCTACCGCCATCTGCTCCTAAACGGCGACCCGCACCCCGGCAACTCGCTGTTCATGGCCGACGGACGGGTGGCGTTCATCGACTTCGGCTTCTTCAAGCGCCAGACGCGCGAGGACGTGCAGGATCAGCTCGAGATCCTCAAAGCCTGCTACGCCCAGGACGCCGAGCGGCTGTTCCAGCTGACCGTCGAGCAGGGGATCATCGCCAAGCACCGCCGCGACTTGGTGGGCCCGTTGATGGAGAAGTACCGCGCCGCCGCCTGGTGGTTCCTCGAGGATCGGGACGTGACGCTCAGCGTCAAGCACGCGACCAAGCTCATGCTGGAGCACGGCGACATGCGCAAGGCGGGCTTCGGGGAGATGCGACTACCCGCCAACCAGATCGTCACGCTCCGTGCGTTCGGCTTGGTGTTTGGGATCCTGGGGCAGCTTCAGGCCACCAACAACTGGTACCGGATCGGGCGGGAGGTGATCTTCGGCGAGGAGCCGGTCACCGAGCTTGGTCGCGTCGAGGCAGAGCACCTCGAGGGCCGCGCGGCGCCCGCCGCCAGATAGAGTCTCGCCGCCGATGAACGCCAACGAGTGGCTTACCGCGTACGCCGAGAAGCTGGGGACCGCACCGCCGACGCCGGCCGAGTTCAGCGTCCTCCTCGACCTGGCTGCGGAGGCCGCGCACGCGTCCGAGCGCGTCGCCGCGCCGGTCGCCTGCTGGGTCGCGGCGCGGGCCGGCTCCTCGCCCGAAGAGGCGCTCGAGGCCGCGCGGACCATTCAGGGAGATGGCTGAGCGCGAGTACGACGTGGTCGTGCTCGGGGCGACGGGCTTCACCGGCGCGCTGACCGCCGACTACCTGGCAAAGCACGCGCCGGATTCCACGAGATGGGCGCTGGCGGGCCGCAACCGGGCCAAGCTCGAGGAGGTGCGCCAGCGGCTGGGCCAGGGCCAGGACGAGCGGCCGCTCGTCCACGCCGACGTAGGCGATCCAGACTCGCTGCGCGCGCTGGCCGAGTCGACCAAGGTGCTGATCACGACCGTCGGCCCGTACATCAACTACGGCGAGCCGGTGGTCGCCGCATGCGCCGCCGCCGGCACCGATTACGTCGATCTGACCGGAGAGCCCGAGTTCGTGGACCTGATGTGGCTGCGATACCACGGGCAGGCCGAGAGCACAGGGGCTCGGCTGGTGCATTCGTGCGGCTTTGACTCCATCCCCTACGACCTGGGCGCGCTGTTCACCGTCAACCATGTGCCCGAGGGGGAGCCGATCTCGCTCGAGGGGTTCGCTCGTGCCGGGGCGGCGTTCTCCGGCGGTACCTATCACTCCGCCGTCCACATAATGGGGCGCCTCCGCCACGGGGTGCGGGTGGCGCGCCAGCGCCGCGAGCAGGAGTCGCGGCCCGTGGGCCGTCGGGTCCGTGGCGCCGCGGGGCGACCGCACCGCGAGCCTGACGCCGGAGGTTGGGTCGTCCCGTTTCCGACGATCGACCCTCAGACCGTCCTGCGCTCCGCTCGAGCCCTCGACCGGTACGGACCCGACTTCACCTACAGCCACTACCTCGTCGTCGGAAGCCTTCCGATGGCCGTCGGAATGGCGGCCGGCGCGGGCACGGTGGTCGCTCTCGCCCAGGTGCCGCAAACGCGCCGGGCGCTGCTGAAGCTCAAGGATCCCGGCGAGGGCCCATCCCCGGAGCGGCGCGCCAAGTCCTGGTTCCGCGTCCTGTTCCGCCTCCACACCGACCACCTGACGATGATGACGCAGGTCTCCGGCGGAGATCCCGGTTACGGAGAGACCTCGAAGATGCTCGCCGAGTCCGCCCTGTGCCTGGCCCACGATGAGCTGCCGCAGAGGGCAGGACAGCTAACGCCGGCGGTGGCCATGGGCCAAGCGCTGATCGACCGCCTCCAAGAAGCCGGGATCGACTTCAGCGTGGTCGAGAAGAGATGACCGTCGACGCCAAGCAGGCGATCGCCGCGATCCACTCCTCCTTCGGTAGCCACCCCGGCTTTCGCGCCCTCCATGCCAAGGGCACGCTGCTGAAGGGAACGTTCACCGCCGGGAGCGAGGCGGCGTCGCTAACCAGGGCCGCGCACATGCAGGGCGACGCCGTTCCGGTCACGGCTCGACTCTCGAACGGCTCCGGGAACCCGGACCACCCGGACTACGCTCCAGACCCCCGAGGTCTCGCGGTGAAGTTCTACCTGCCCGATGGCTCACGCACGGACATCGTGGCGGTGACCACCCCGCGGTTCATCAGCCGAACGCCGGAGGGGTTCATCGAGCTGCTGGCGGCCCAGGGCTCTGGGATTGCCGCGGCCTGGAAGCTGCCGCTGGTGTTCGCCCGCCACCCGGAGATGGTCCGCAACGCGCCGGCGCTGGCCCCGTCGTTGCGGCCACCGCCGAGCTATGCGGCGGCCACGTATCACGGCCAGCACGCGTTCAAGTGGATCGACTCCGGCGGGGGCGAGCGATTCGTGCGCTACACGTGGCTGCCCGAAGCCACCGAACCGAAGATCTCGCTGAGGGGGGCTCGCGCCCGGGGCCGGGATTACCTTCGCGAGGATCTGGAGCGGCGTCTTGAGAGCGGGCCGATCCGGTTCACGCTCGAGCTGCAGCTGGCGGCAGCCGGCGACCCGGTGGAGGACCCGAGCGCGGCGTGGCCGAAGGCCCGCCAGAGGGTGCGCGTCGGAGCGCTCGAGCTCACCGATCATGAAACCGGTCGCGAAACGGGAGGTGACGTGCTCGTGTTCGATCCCACCCGGGTGACCGACGGCATCGAGTGCTCGGACGATCCGGTGCTGCAGTTCCGGCCGAAGGCCTATTCCGAATCCGTCGCGCAAAGGACTAGCTGATGGCTGGCAAGTGGACAGCGGCTGACATCCCAAGCCAGAGCGGCAAGGTCGCGGTGGTCACCGGGGCTAACAGCGGCCTGGGGCTGGCCACCGCGCGCGAGCTGGCCCGCGCCGGGGCACAGCTGGTGGCCGCGGTGCGCAACGTGCCCAAGGGGGAGGCCGTGGCCGCGGAGATCGCCGCCGCCATCCCGAATGCCTCAGTGGAAGTCTCGAAGCTCGACCTGGGCGACGTGGCTTCGGTGCGCGAGTTCGCCGACCGGATGAGCGCCGAGCACGATCGCGTCGACCTGCTGGTCAACAACGCAGGCGTCATGGCCCCACCTCGACGGATGACCGCGGACGGCTTCGAGAGCCAGTTTGGCACGAATCATCTGGGCCATTTCGCGCTCACCGGCCTGCTGCTGGGCCTGCTGCTGAAAGCGCCGGCACCCCGCGTAGTCACGCTCTCGAGCGCGGCGCACAGAATCGGGAGTATCAACTTCGACGACCTCCAGGGGGAGCGCAGGTACAACAACTGGCTTGCCTACGGCCAGTCGAAGCTGGCCAACCTGATGTTCGCCTTCGAGCTCAACCGCCGCGCCGTGAAAGCGGGCAGCGCACTCAAGAGCTACTCGGCCCATCCCGGCTACGCGGCCACCAACCTCCAGTTCGCCGGACCAGCGCACTGGTATGAGCACGTGACGATGGCGATCGGCAACAGGATCTTCGCCCAGAACGCCGAGATGGGTGCCCTGCCGATCCTGTACGCGGCAACCGTCCCTGACCTACCGGGTGGCTCGTTCGTCGGGCCCGACGGCTTTATGGAGCAGCGGGGGCATCCACACCTCGTCACCGGGGCGGGAAAGGCCTATGACCAGGAGACGTGGCGCCGGCTGTGGGAGGTGTCGGAGGAGCTGACCGGGGTGCGGTACTCGTTTGACGGATCTACGTAGGGACGGATCCGCTGCCCTGGAGTGGGCTGCCCGCTATCTGGAGCGGGTCTCGGAGCTGCCGGTGCTGGCGCAGGTCAAGCCGGGCGAGATCCGCTCCCGGCTTCCGGCCGAGGCGCCAGAGCACCCGGAGCCATTTGACGCCGTCCTGCGCGACCTCGACGAGATCCTCCTGCCGGGCGTCACGCACTGGCAGCACCCCCGCTACTTCGCCTACTTCGCCACCACCGCCTCCGAGCCGGCGATCGTGGCGGAGCTGCTGGCTGCCGCTCTGAACTCGGTCGCGATCCTGTGGCGCACAGCGCCTGCGGCGACGGAGCTAGAGGGCGTAGTGCTCGAGTGGACGGCTCGGCTGCTCGGCCTGCCAGAGGACTGGCACGGCCACATCGAGGACGCTGCTTCCACCTCCACTCTGGCCGCGTTGACCGCTGCGCGCGAGAGCACCGGGCGCGATCTCGTTGTCTGCTCCGAGGAGGCGCACTCCTCCGTGGATAAAGCGGCGCGGATGCTCGGTCTCCGGATCCGCAAGGTCCGGAGCGATACGTCGTTCCGCCTCAAGGCCGAGGAGCTGGGCGACTTGAGCGGCGCTTGCGCCGTGGTGGCCACAGTCGGCACCACGGCGACGACCTCGGTCGATCCCGTGCCGGCGATCGCCGACGCTTGCCAGCGCGCGGGCGCATGGCTCCACGTCGACGCCGCCTACGCCGGCGCGGCGATGGTGTGTCCCGAGCATCGGTGGGCGTTCGCCGGCGTGGAGCGCGCCGACTCGGTGGTCGTAAACGCCCACAAGTGGATGCTGACGCCGAACGACTGCTCGCTGTTGTGGACGCGCAGGCCGGAGGACTTCCGCAGGGCGTTCAGCCTTGTCCCCGACGTCCTGCGCACGCCCGACGCCGAGGACGCGCTGTCGCTGTCCGAGTATGGGCCGGCCCTGGGTAGGCGCTTCCGGGCGCTGAAGCTGTGGGCCGTGCTTCGCTGCCATGGACGCAATGGGCTCCAGGAGCACATCCGTCGCGGTATTGGGCTGGCGGCGATGTTCGAGCAGTGGGTCGCCGAGGAAGCGGGCTGGGAGCTGTGCGCGCCTCGACCGTTCTCCGTCGTCTGCTTCCGCCTGGCTGGGAGCGATGAGCGCAACCGGGAGCTGCTCACGCGCGTCAACGCCAGCGGAGAGATCTTCATCTCCCATGCGGTGCTGAGGGGGCGATACGTGTTGCGGCTGGCGGTGGGAAACATGCGCACGACCGAGGAGGACGTGAGGCGCGCCTGGGAGGTGCTTCGTCGGGAGGCCGCGGGGCTGTAGGTCACCGCCCCGCCGCGGTCCCACCCCGCGCCGCGGCCCGACCCTCAGCCTGAGGCGAACTTTGTCCCTTCAGTTCCGACGTCCGGAACCGGAGGGACATCGTTCGCGGGCTCGGGGCCGCCGGCCCCCGACACACTTCTTGTTTGACTGTCGGTCGGCAGAGGGAATAATTTGGGCCGGGATGAGGTTGCGCCTGGTCGCGCTCATGGCCGCTCTGGTGGCGGCGCTCGCCGCCCCGGCGGGCGCGCACGCCCAAGGGCTCGATCAGACCTGCGAGCTGAGCGCCACGCGGTTTGATCCGGACACCGTCAACGTCCTGTTCCCGGACCAGTCGGCCCAGTACTGGTCGGCGGACTACGTGGCGGTCCCCGGCACGCGAATCCGGATCGACGGCGTCTTCCCGCACTCGCGCTACACGTCCTGGAACGTGTACGACCCGGTGTTGCGCCCGTTCGCGAAGCTGTCTGACTACCAGCTCGTGCCCGACCCCGGCAGCGCCAACCCCTTCCTGCCGGGCGCGGACCGCACCACCCCGGTCTCCGAGCGTCACTACACGATGTTCATCACGTTCTCGCCGACCGACAACCCGGGGCCCAACACCATCTACGTGGACCCCTCGCAGCATCCGAACGGCGTCTTCACCCTTCGCGTCTACGAACCGGACGCCGGCCTCGACGCCACCGGCGGCGTCGGTCTGCCGCAAGTCACCTGGGAGCCCACCTCGTCCACGGGACCGCCGCCGACCAGCTCGCCGTGCCAGACGATCGAGAAGCCCTCGCAGTCCGCGCTGACGCAGTTCTACACCGGGCTGAGCGGACCGACCGGACCGCCGTATCCCGGTCGCAATCCGCCCGTGTGGCACAAGTTCGTCAACGTCTGCCAGTCGGGGGCCGACCTGCTGCTCGACAACGACTTCGGCGGACAGCCGCCGACCGCGACGCCGAACCCGTGCGCGAACTTCGGGTCGGGAGGCTTTCTGTCGAACCTCGATATCTCCTACGTCTACGCCTTCACCAGCACCGGCTTCGGCCCGCTGCTGGTCTTCCACGGTCGAGCCCCGACGTTCGCCGCCACCTACCCGAACGCGCCCGTGATGCCCAGCGGTGAGCAGGTCCGCTACTGGTCTTTCTGCCAGAACGACCCGGTCACCGAACGCTACATCGCCTGCAGCCGCGACGACCAGGTGAAGGTGGACGCCGCGGGCAACTACACGATCGTGGTCTCACCACCCGCGGCCTGGCCGCAAGCTGCCGCCAAACGGTGCGGCGCGACAGCCTCCTGGATCCCCTGGGGCCCGCAGCCCGACGGCGTCATGATCTATCGGCAGATGCTGCCCGACCCGTCTTTCACGCAGGCCATCCAGAACGTCTCCTACGGATCCGAGCAGCAGCAGATGGGGCCGTACTACCCGGCGGGCCAGTACTTCTCCAGATGGCAGGACGTCGCGAAGACGTTCTGTTAGCCGGGCCTACTTCAACTCGGCCGAGGTCTTCCCGAGCAGCTGGCGTGCGATGATCAGCAGCTGGATCTGCTGCGTGCCTTCGAAGATGTCGAGGATCTTGACGTCGCGGGCCCACTTCTCGAGCAGCTCTCCCTCGCCGTAACCGATCGAGCCGGCGAGCGCCAGGCAGCGCAGCGCGATGTCGGTGCCGGTGCGCCCTGCCTTTGCCTTGGCCATCGACGCCTGCAATGAATTTGGCTTGCGGTTGTCGGCCATCCAGGCCGCCTGCAGAGTCAGGAGCCGCGCCGCCTCCCAGTCCGACTCCATGGCGATAAATTCCGATACGGCCGCAGTCTGAGAATGGGGCGGGGCGTCGTAATCGATCTCGATGCCCGCTTCAGTGAGCAGCTCGCGGGTGCGGTCAAGACAGGCGCGGGCCACTCCGATCGCCATCCCCGCGACCAGGGGACGGGTGTTGTCGAAGGTCTGCATGACGCCCGCGAAGCCGCCCTTGGGCTCGATCTCCGGGCTGCCGAGCAGGTTCTCCTTCGGGACGCGCACGTTGTCGAGCACGAAGTTGGCGGTGTCGGAGGCGCGGATCCCGAGCTTGTGCTCGAGGCGGTCGAGCTTCAGGCCCGGGTTGTCACGCTCGACGACGAAGGACTTGATCGCCGCCCGCCCCTTGCTGCGGTCAAGCGAAGCCCACACGACGACCAGCTCGGCCCGATCGCCCGAGGTGACGAAGATCTTCTCGCCGTTGAGGACGTACTCGCCGGTCTCCTCGTCGAGCGTGGCCGTGGTGCGGACCGCGGCGGAGTCAGAGCCGGCCTCCGGCTCGGTGATGGCCATCGCCGCCCACTTGCCGCCGAAGCGCTTCAGCTGTTCCTCGTTGGCCACCGCGGAGATCGCCGCTTGACCGAGCCCCTGGCGGGGCATCGTCAGCAGCAGCCCGACGTCCCCCCAACACAGCTCGATCAGCCCCAGCAGACTCGCCATGTTGGAGCCGTTGCGGGTTCCGTCGGAGTCCTCACGGGCTGAGGCGCCGTTGCCGCCCCCGACGCTGCCCACGCCCGCGTCTCCCGCGGAGCCCGCCCCGTCGATCACGGCGGCGAGCATGTCGAGCTCCTTTGGGTATTCGTGCTCGGCGCGGTCGTACTTGCGGGAGTTGGCGCGGAAGATCTCGATCGCGACCTGGTGGGCCTGCGTAACGAGGACCTCGAACTTCTTCGGGACTTCCAAGTTGATCATCAGACCAGTAGAGCTCCTTCCATCACTCCGGCAGCACGCAGATCCCGGTACCACCGCTCGACCGGATGTTCCTTCACGTATCCATGGCCTCCCAGCAATTGGACGCCGTCGGAGCCGATCTGCATACCGCGCTCGGCACAGAGCCGGCGCGCCAATGCCACCTCACGACCGAACGGCTTGCCCTGATCGGCGCGGCTGGCGGCCCGATAGGTCGCGAGCCGCATCCCATCGAGCTCGATGGCGATGTTGGCGACCGTGAACGACACCGCCTGGCGGTTGGCGATCGGCTCGCCAAACGCCGTACGCTCGTTGACGTAGGGAATCACGTAATCGAGCACCGCCTGACCGGTTCCAACTGCCAGCGAGCACCAAGCGAGCCGCGCGAGCTGGACGCAGTGCTTGAAGATCTCCGGATCTCCCTCGCCGAGCAGCGCGGTCGGCGGAACCCTGACGTCGTCGAAGGTGAGCGTTCCGGTAGCGGCGGCCCGGATCCCCATTGCCGGCTCGGGCTCGACGCCGATGCCCGCGGTTTTTGACTCCACCACGAACAGGGCCGGTCCTCGATCCTCGATCTCCGCGGCGACGATGAACAGCTCCGCATCCCCTGCCCGCGGGACGAGCGATTTCGTCCCGCTCAGGACGTAGTCGTCACCGTCACGACGGGCACGGGCTCTGAGACCAAAGGGGTTGAACAGCGCTCGCGGCTCGAGGAGCGCCAACGCGGCGGCGGGGACGTCGTCGGAGACGAACTCGTGCAGGTATCTCGCCTGCTGGTCGGCGTCACCCCACAGGCTGATCGCGGTAGACACAGCGGCCGGGGCCAAGCAGGCGGTGGCGATTCCCATGTCGCCCCGGGCCAGGGCCTCGCCCAGAAGCACCGATGTGACCGCGGAGCGCTCCTCCATCGCGCCGCCGAGCTCTTCGGGGACGCCGACCATCGTGAGGCCGAGCTCGTTTGCCTGCCCGAGCAGCTCGGGCGGGGCGGCGCAGTCAGCGTCCGCTTTCTCGGCCGCCGGGCGAAGCCTCTCAAGCGCGAAGTCGCGCACCGATTCCCGGAGCATCTGCTGCTCGTCGGTCGGCGTGAGGTCGAAGAGCGCTCGCGGCTTGGCGCTCGGCTGTCGTGCGGGACGCCCCAGCTTTTGGGCGGCGGCGAACGTGCGGCCGGCGCTGGCCGCGGTGCGCGCCGTCGTTTTCGACGCGCCGTGAAGGAACCGCTCGGCCGGGTCCCGAAGGCCTAGGCGATCCACTACGGGTGAGGAGGCGAAGCGGTTCAGGGCGCGAAGTCCCACGGCCATGCCCCGCTCGGCAATCGTCTGCTGTGTGGGCATGGCCGGATCATATCGCTATTTGTTGTGACGTCATTTGGTGTCGCGATCGAGACGGGTGTGCACGAGCAGCCGTCTGCGGCGCCGGCGATCGCGGGCGCAATGGCCTAGGCACGAGTTGACCACTGCTCTACACTCGGTGGTAGGTAATCTACCTACCCCCTCCTAGCAGGGGAGGCGGCTCTCTCGGCATAGACCGCCTCCCCTGGAGGGCAGAGGGGCAACTTCGGACCGGGAGATGCGATGAGTACCGGGGCGATTGACGAGACGAAGCTGGAAGCGTTCATGGAGCAGATGGTCGGGCACATGACAGGCGCGACCACCTGCTATGCGATCTGGCTCGGCGACGAGCTCGGGCTGTACAAGGCGCTGGCACAGGACGGGGCACGAAGTGCGGAGGAGCTAGCGGCCGAAACCGGCTGCAATCCGAGGCTGGTTCGCGAGTGGCTCGACGGTCAAGCAGCTGCCGGCCTCATCCGCTACGACACCGATGCCGACCGGTACTCGATGAGCCCCGAAGCGGCGATGGCGCTAGCGGACGAGAACTCGCCCGCGTTTACCGCGCGCGCGATGAACGCGCTCGGATCGATGTTCATGGACATGCTGAAGGTCAAGGAGGCGTTCGCCGGCGACGGGGGCCTGGCGTGGGGCGACCACCATCCCTGCCTGTTCAAGGGCACCGAGTGGTTCTTCCGGGCCGGATACCGGGCCTATCTGCCTGGTGAGTGGATCCCGGCGCTCGACGGGGTCGAGGACAAGCTCGCCGCCGGCGCTCGCGTAGCCGACATCGGCTGTGGCCACGGTGCGTCCGTGATAGTGATGGCCGAGGCCTATCCGGACTCCCGGATCTGGGGGTTCGACTACCACGGACCGTCGATCGAGACCGCGCGGGAGCGGGCCCGCGAAGCGGGGGTCGGGGACCGCACGACCTTCGAAGTGGCAGGGGGCAAGGAGTATCCGGGCACGTACGACCTCGTCTGCTTCTTCGACTGCCTGCACGACATGGGCGATCCGGTCGGCATCGCGTCGTATGCACGCGAGCACCTCGACCCCGACGGGACAGTGCTGTTGGTCGAGCCGTTCGCGCTCGACGGTCGGGCGGAGAACGTTCAAAACAACCCGATGGCGCCGCTCATGTACACGGCCTCGACCGCGATCTGTACCCCCAATTCGCTCTCGCAAGAGGTCGGGCTGGGACTCGGGGCCCAGGCGGGCGAGGCCCGCTTGCGGGCGGTGCTCGAGGAAGCGGGATTCAGCCGCTTCCGCCGTGCGGCGGAGACTCCGCTGAACCTGATCCTGGAGGCTCGACCCTAGCTCCGGTCCCGTACGCCGCGGGGGCGTGTGGCCTGTTATGCGCCCCCAGCTCTTACGCGATTCTTATATTTGTCGCGTCATCCTCCCTCAGGCCATGCGTGTGCTGATCGCCGAAGACGAGAGACGGCTCGCTGACGCGCTCGCGCGAGGCCTGCGGCGCGAGGGAATGGCCGTGGATCTGGCGCCGGATGGCTCGGACGCATTGGTCAAGGCGCGGGTGGTTCGCTACGACGTGCTGGTGCTGGACCGCGACCTTCCGGGACTCCACGGCGACGACGTGTGTCGCACGGTCCGCGACGAGCAGCCCGAGACCGGCATCTTGATGCTGACCGCTGCCAGCGCGCTCGAAGACCTGGTCCACGGCCTTTCGCTGGGCGCCGATGACTACCTGGCAAAGCCGTTTCGATTCGCCGAGCTGGTGGCGCGCATCCACGCGCTCGCCCGCCGGGCGACGCCGAGTCGACCGCCGGTTCTGGGCCACGGCGACCTCGAGCTCGACCCGGCCAGACGCACCCTGACTCGGGCTGGGGAGCCCATCGAGTTGGCGCGCAAGGAGTTCGCCGTGCTGGAGACGCTGATGGGGGCGGACGGGGCCACAGTCTCGGCCGAGGAGCTACTCGAACGTGTTTGGGACGAGCACACCGACCCGTTCACGAACGTCGTCCGCATGACGATCATGACGCTGAGGCGAAAGCTCGGCGACCCCCCCGTTGTTGAGACCGTGATCGGCGTGGGGTATAGGTTGATCTGATGCCATCGCTGCGTGTGACCAGGCTCAGATCCCACATCGCCAGAGCCGACTATGGACTTCGGTCATTTGCCAGCAGGATCCCTGGCCCGCGTCCAACGCTCCGCTTGCGCCTCACGGTGACCTATGGCCTGGTGTTCCTGATCACCGGCGGCGTCTTGCTGACGATCGGCTACTTGCTGGTGCGCAGCAACATCGGCGGACACCACATCTTCCGCGCACTGGGAATACAGCCACCGGTCCGACGGTTTCCCGATAGCACCGTGATCCGCGACGTGCAGCGGCAAATCCAGGCCGACGCCCTGCACCGGCTGGTGTTCGAGTACCTGTTCGCGCTCGGCGTGATGACCATGATCGCGGTCGGAACTGGCTGGTTCCTTGCCGGCCGGGCGTTGCGCCCGCTGCGCGAGATCACGTCCACCGCTCGCCGGGTATCGAGCGAAAACCTGGGCGAGAGGATTGGGCTGAGCGGCCCCGCCGACGAGCTCCAGGAGCTAGCGGACACCTTCGACGGGATGCTGGAGCGGCTCGACGCGGCCTTCGCCAGCCAGCGTCACTTCGTTGCCAATGCCTCGCACGAATTGCGTACCCCCCTCGCGATCATGCGCACGGAGGTCGACGTGGCCCTCGCCGATTCCGCTGCCTCACGGCACGAGCTGCGGACGATGGGAGAGGCCATCCGGGAGATGATCGATCGTTGTGAGCATCTGATCGAGAGCCTGCTAATGCTGGCGCGCAGCGAGGCGGGTACCGGTCGGGCCGAAGCGGTTGACTTGACGGCGTTGGCGGCGGATTGCATCACGGACCTGCGCGCGCGCGCGGACGACGCCCAGGTTTCGGTTACGGCCGAGCTGAAACCAGCTTGGACATCCGGCGAGCCAGGCCTGCTCGAGAGGATGATCGGGAACCTGATCGACAACGGGATCCAGCACAACGAGCTGGGGGGTCAGCTTCAGGTATCGACCTCGACGCAGGACGGCCGAGTCCGGCTCAGGGTGCTCAACGGAGGTCCGCGGATCGATCCCCGTGCCGTGCAGACGTTGACCGAGCCGTTTCGGCGTCTGGACCGCGACCACATAGGTTTCGGGCTCGGTCTGTCGATCGTGCGCTCTGTCATCGAGGCCCACGGCGGCCAGCTCGAGCTACGGGCCCCACAGTCAGGTGGCCTCGACGTGCGCGTCTCGCTACCCGGCGCATCGGCGCCCCCGGCGCCGTATGTTGCAGTTTCGCGAACTCGAGGCGCTCTTACACAAAGCTGACAGGCGCGCCGCTACAAACCGCGCATCACATTGAGGAGACGGTTCTATGTTCACTGAACTGCGACTGCCACGCCGCATACTGGCGGCATCTGCAATCAGCGCTGCGCTTGTAGTCGGCCTGACCGCGTGCGGCTCATCGTCGCCGTCGACGACTAGCAATACGGCGGCCTCGGGGGGCTCGACCTCGGCGAGCGCCAGGTATCAGGCGCGGCTCAACCTGGCCAAGTGCTTGCGGGCCCACGGCCTGAACGTGCCCGATCCCTCACCAAACGGTGGGCCGGCAGGCGGCGGTGGAGGCGGCTTTTTCCGCACCGCCCGCAGCAGCCCCAACTTCCAGTCCGCGATGCAGGCCTGCGCCCAGTACCGCCAGCAGGCTACCCCGGGTGCCAACCTGAGCCCTGCTCAGCGTGCCCAGTTCCAACAGGCGCTCGTTAAGTTCGCGGAGTGCATGCGGGCGCGCAACATCAACATTCCTGACCCCACGACGAGTGCGGGCGGCGGCTTCGGCATCTTCCGCCAGATCCCCTCCAGCGAGCGCAACAGCCCGGCATTCCGCACCGCCCTGCAGGCGTGCTCCACGAACCTGCCGTTCCGTCCTGGGGCTCGACCCGGCGCTGGAGCCTCGTCTGGTGCCTAGTCGGCGGCTCGCGGCAGCGCGGGAGCTGTTCGCGCCGCCGGACAAGCTTCGAGCTCTGTCGCGGCGCCCGCGGCGCGACGGCGTCGCGATCGGCGTGATCGCCGCCGTGGCACTGGCAATTGGAATCGTCGTCGCAGCGGGTCTACCCGGGTCGAGTCCGGCCGCCAGTTCCGGCAGCAAGGTCGCCGGGGCCACGACTGTGCAGCGCCGTGATCTCGTAGCGACCGACACTGAATCGGGAACGCTCACCTACGCGAGCCCGCAGACGGTCTTTAACCGCCTGTCGGGCACGATCACCTCGCTGCCAACCGTAGGCCAGCTCGTCAAGCCCGGCCAGACGCTGTATCAGGTCGACGGGCAGCCCGTGGTCTTGTTCGACGGAACAACGCCCGCCTACCGCGACCTGACGTCGGGAGTCAGCGACGGCTCCGACGTCCTCGAGCTGAACCAGGACCTCGTGAACATGGGCTTCGACCCCGGGCACGAGATCACCGTCAACAACAGCTGGCAGAGCGGGACCACCGACGCCGTCGAACGGTGGCAGGCGTCGATCGGTGCGTCCCAGACAGGCACGATCTCGCTGGGCCAGGTGGTGTTCCTGCCCGGCACTCAGCGGATCACGTCCGTCAATACGGTGCTCGGCTCCACTGGTGGATCCGGCGCAGGATCGAGTTCGGGCTCCAGCTCGGGATCGGGATCGAGCTCCGGCTCCAGCTCGGGCTCGAGCTCCGGCTCGGGCTCGACCTCCGGCTCGGGCTCGACCTCGGGGGCTTCCACGACGGTCTCCCCGCGAACTGAGTTCGTGAGCCTGACGAC
Organism: uncultured Actinomycetes bacterium; assembly: GCA_963757075.1. Taxonomy (GTDB): domain Bacteria; phylum Actinomycetota; class Thermoleophilia; order Solirubrobacterales; family Solirubrobacteraceae; genus Palsa-465. The sequence goes on along the minus strand of CAVWQN010000003.1, from coordinate 328,186 downwards.
CAACAGCGCCAGCACGCCGGCGACCGGCACTGGCGCGGGCGGCGGCGGGACAGCGGAGACCTCGGCCGCGATCATGGATGCTTGGAACGCGGCGTGTGCGGCGCATGACACCGGAAGGTTGGAGGTGCTCAAGCAAAGGCACCCGGACGTACTCGCCTCATTTGAACCATCGAGCTGCGCGCCACAGCCGCCGGCGCCATCCGATCCGCCACAGACTCCTGCCGTCCCGGGGACCGGCAAGACGGTGGTCGAGGCCTCGCGGATCATGCCAAGCCCTGGCAGCACGCAAACGACATCCACTACGCCGACGACGCCCACCACGCCTAACGCGCCGAGCCAGCAGCGGTCCACGGGCTCGTCCGGCAAAACCGGCGCTAACAACGTCAGCAACGCCGCTCTCCTGCGAGCGCTGAACGCGCTGCTGAGGGCGGAGACGCTCGAGCTGGAGCGAAGCACGGGATCCTCGGCGCGCAGTGCCGGGAGCTCCTCTAGCGCCAGCGGAGCTTCCAGCGGCGGCCGTCTGAGCAGCTCCCCGAGCGCCAGCGTCGCAGGCGGCGGCGCGTCGTCCGGCGGCGGCGGATCGCTGGGCGGCAGCAGCACGAGCTCCTCCGGATCTAGCGGCGCCGCCAATGCCCAACCGATTCTCGGGACGACCTCGAACCAGCTGAACGTGCTCGTCAACCTCGACGCGACCAAGCAGAGCGAAGCCGTGGTCGGTGAGCCGGTCACGGTTCAGATGCCCGACGGCAGCGTTGTCGACGGCAAGATCACGCAGGTCAGCCCCGTCGCACAGAGCTCGAGCGGCAGCGGATCCAGCAGCAGCTCCAGCAGCGGGTCCAGCTCGTCATCAGGGAGCTCCGGCAGCACCGGCTCGTCGAGCGCTCCCACGTCGACCGTCCCGGTGACGATCGCGCTCCACGGCCGCTTGCCGGCATCGGGCCTGGATCAGGCCGCGGTCAGCGTCAACTTCGAGCAGCAGGTCGAGCGGGGCGTGATGTCTGTCCCGGTGACCGCGCTGCTGGCCACTGCTGGGGGCGGGTATTCGGTCCAGGAGGCCGCTCCTCCCCACAGGCTGATTCCGGTCACGCCCGGGCTGTTCGCCGCGGGCTACGTCCAGATCTCGAGCTCCCAGATCTACCCGGGTCTACAGGTCACCGACTCCCAGGGCTAGCGGGATGAGCCTGACGCCCAACCAGGCGGAGACCGAGGACGGCGTCTCGATCCGCTTGCGCGGAGTCACGAAGGAGTATCCCGGCGGAGTGCACGCTCTTCGGTCTGTGACCGTGGAGGTCGGGGCAGGCGAGCAGGTGGCTGTGGTCGGTCCCTCGGGCTCTGGCAAGACCACGATGCTGACGGTGATGGGCACTCTCGAGCGCCCGACCAGCGGCGATGTTCGCGTCGCCGGGTGGGACGCTGGGAGCGCCTCGGATCAGGAGCTGGCGGCGCTGAGGGCTCATGACATCGGGTTCGTGTTCCAGGACTTTCATCTTCAGGACGGCATGACGGCGCTCGACAACGTCGCGAACGGGATGCTGTACACCGGCGCGCCCCTGCGCGAGCGAAGGGAAGCGGCGCGCGTTGCCCTCGATCGAGTCGGCCTTTCGCATCGTCTGACACATCGGCCGCCGCAGCTGTCGGGCGGCGAGCGCCAGCGCGTGGCTATCGCCCGGGCACTCGCCAAACGGCCGGTGATCGTGTTCGCGGATGAGCCGACAGGCAACCTCGACTCCAGGTCGGGTGCCGAGGTGCTCGCGCTCCTGCACGGCCTGGGCTCGGAGGGCGCGACGCTCGCGCTGATCACCCACGATGAGCACATCGCGGGAACATTTCCCCGCCGGATCCAGATGCGCGACGGCGAGATCGTGGGGGACGACCAGCAATGAGCACCGAAGCGCGCGCAGAGCGGGGGACGCTCCGGCCAGCCGCAGGCCGTCCTGCCAGCTCCGGCTTGGATCGGCGGCGGAGCGCGCTTCCCCCTCGCGAGCTGCTCTGGATTGCGCTTCAGGGTCTTCGCCAGCGGACACTGAGAGCGGCGCTGTCGGCGCTGGGGATCGCGATCGGAATCGGGGCCATGGTGGCGGTGGTCGGCGTCTCCGCCTCCAGCCAGGCGAACCTGCTGGCGGAAATCGACAGCCTTGGGACGAACCTCCTGACGGTTACACCGGGCCAGACGTTCCTGGGAGCCAACGAGGTGCTGCCCAACACATCCGTGCCGATGATCAACCACATGTCGGCCGTTCAGAACGCGGCGTCCGTCTACCAGGTGAGTGGCGCGACCGTGCTCAGAACGCCGTACGTACCCAAGGAGCAGACGGGCGGGATCGGGGTTGACGCCGCCGATCCGGGTCTGCTCAAGGCCGTCGGCGGACGGCTCGCGGCTGGACAGTTCCTGAGTTCGAACAACAACAACTTCCCGACCGTGGTGCTCGGCGCCCAAGCCGCCAACACGCTCCAGATCCCGAATGTAGGTGGCCGCCTCCAGGTGTTCCTCGGCGGGACGTGGTTCACGGTCATCGGGATCCTCAAGCCGGTTGTGCTCGACCCGAACCTGGACAGCACGGCGTTCATCGGATTGCCGGCGGCCGAGCGGCTGTTCCAGCAGCAACCGAACCCCTCTGAGATCTACGTTCGCGCAAACGTCAACCAGGTAACGCCGGTCTCGAACCTGCTGGCGCCCACCGTCGATCCGCAGAACCCGGACGGGGTGCAGGTCAGCCGGCCATCCGACGCACTGGAGGCCCGCGCCGCGGCCAAGGGTCAGTTCACGACGCTGCTTCTCGGACTGGGGGCCGTGGCGCTGCTGGTGGGTGCGATCGGGATCGCCAACATCATGGTGATCTCGGTGCTGGAGCGGCGGTCCGAGATCGGGCTGCGGCGGGCGCTGGGCGCGAGGCGGCGGCACATCAGCTCCCAGTTCCTGGCCGAATCGGCGCTGCTGGCCGTGCTCGGTGGGATCGTGGGCTTGCTGTTCGGTGCGTTAGCAACTCTGGCCTATGCCCTGGCCAAGGGGCAACCCTGGGTGGTTCCCGCCTACGCGCTGATCGCCGCGCCGGCCGCCGGGCTCGCGATCGGCGTGATCGCCGGGGTCTACCCCGCGGGTAAGGCGGCACGCCTCAGCCCGACCGAAGCCCTGCGCTCGACTTAGCCAGCTTGCCGGCCGGTGGCGAGGAATCAGCCGATGAGCGGCCGGGCTCCGTTCTGTTCGCGTCTCGGAGCGCGCCGCCCGCGCGCCCCGACCCACGCCCAGCCGAACGCCACATATCGCGGATCGCTCAGCTTCGAGATGTGGGCGTCGATCTCCTCGACGGTCGCGGTGCCGGCGTCAAGAACCTGATCCATCAGTGCCAGCAGCGATAGCTGGTCCCACCGAGCGCGGGGCGTGCCGCCGTGAACGACGTCAACGCTCATATCGGCCGTCGTGTCGAGCAGCCCGGCGGAGTTCAACTCATCCAGCAGCGCCCGGCCGCACTGGAAGTCCATCGTCGGAAGGGCATCCCGGTAGGCGCGGAAGATTGCGGCCCGGTCTGGGTCGCGGTCGGCCTGGATCGCCATCCAGTCGAACTCCTCGACCACGAGCCAGCCCCCGTGACGCAGCCAGGAGATCATGCGCTCGAGCGCGCGGCGGCGCTCTGGAATGTGCATCAGCACCAGACGGGCATGGATCAGGTCAAACGACTGCAAGGGCAGCTCGATTTGGAGCACGTCGCCATCGATCACCTCGAGGTTTCGGCTTACGAGCCACGTCAGCAGGCTCGTATCGAGATCCAGTGCCGTCACGTGACCAGACGCCCCAACCTCGCCGCAGAGCCACCGGGTGATCGAGCCCCGCCCGGCGCCGACTTCGAGACAGCTCCAGCCCCTGCGGAGCCCGGCGTCGCGTAGCCGCCGAATCGTGGCCGAGTCGGCATGATCCTCGAGCAGTTTCAGCCGCTCTGGCTCCTGCGCCCAGTCGTGGTCCAGCAGATACTCCGGCTGCACCAATGTCGCCATCTGTTTCTTCCCTTCTGCTCCGGTCCTCGTCCCTCAACGGGAGCTGCCTACTCCCGATCATCCCCGGCGCTGACCGCCACAGGGTGTGAGGTTCGTCACGAGCGTCGCTTTTCGGACGTTCGCCCCGCCCCTCCGGGCCGAGCGCCGGTGGCAAACGTCACTGGCGCCCTGCTCGGCAAGGCGCGATACTACCTGGCGCCGGCTATAGCCCGCGAGGGGGTGGCCATATGTTCATCGACAGGACCGGGGGACTTCGCCGACACCGTCCGGCCACAGACAGCCGATGTCCGGGCTCCTGATCTGCAGCAAGTGCGAGACGGCTAATCCGCCAGAGGCGCGGTTCTGCATGAGCTGCGGGACGGCGCTTCAACGCTCCTGCCCGCGGTGCGAGGCGCCAGCGCCGGCGGAGGCCCGGTTCTGCATGGTGTGTGGTGCCTCTCTGGACGCTCAACCAACCGCTGAGAGCGCCCACGCTCAAGCGCCGCGAGCACCTGCCGCGCCGCGGGAGCCAGCGCTGGAGCGAGCAGAGGAGAGGAGAACGGTGACGGTCCTGTTCGCGGATCTATCCGGGTACACGGGCGTCGCAGAGCGGCTCGACCCGGAGGCCGTCAAGGCGGTGGTCGATGAGTGCCTGCGACGGCTGGCCGAAGCAGTCGCTCGGTTCGGCGGGAGGATCGACAAGTACATCGGCGACGCAGTGATGGCCACCTTCGGCGCGCCGACCGCGCACCCTGACGATCCCGAGCGCGCGGTGCGGGCGGGTCTGGCGATGCAGGAGGCGATGGCTGAGCTCGGCCCGCGGTTTACACAGGAGCACGGGATCCAGTTCGCGCTCCGCGTCGGGATCAATACCGGCGAGGTGCTGGCGGGAATGGTTGGAGATGCGTACACGGTGATGGGCGATGCCGTAAACGTCGCGTCCCGGCTGCAGGCCTCTGGTCGTCCCGGCTCGGTCACCGTCGGCGAGCGCACGATGCGGGGGACCGGCGGCCGGATCTCATACCGACCGCTTCCCCCGCTGGCGCTGAAGGGCAAGGCCGAGCCCGTAGCGGCCTGGGAGGCGCTGGCAGTCGCCGACGACGATGCCGCCGCGCCCGTCAGAGCGAGCGCGGCCGTTCCACTGGTGGGCCGGCGCGATGAGCTCGCGGAGCTGGGGCGGCTCTACGACCGGGTCGGGGACTCGGGGTCACCCCACCTGGTCACCGTCATCGGCCAGCCCGGCGTAGGCAAGACACGTCTCGGGCGGGAGTTCGAGCACCTGCTGGCGGCCAGAACGCCGCCGGTGTCGGTCAGGCGCGGACGAAGCCTGCCATTTGGGACGAGCGTCGTGTACTGGCCCCTGAGCGAGCTGTTGCGCGCCGAATGTCGAATCGGCGAGGGCGATCCGGCGGACGTGGCATGGAGCAAGCTGGCCGAGCGCTTTGCCTCAGCGATCGGCGCCGCGGGCGACGCTCCCGAGCAGGTCGTGACTCGGCTTGCCCCGATCGCGCGCCTGCTGGGGGCCGAGGCCCCCGGAGTCCAGGCAGACGCGCTCGCCGAGCAGGACATGCGCTCCGCCCGGGAGAGCTTCTTCGGCGGGGTCAGGGCATGCCTAGAGGCAATGGCCCAGGACGGCCCGATCGTGATCGTGTGGGAGGACATCCACTGGGCCGACGAAGGCATGCTCGACCTGATCGAGTACCTGTCGGAGTGGCTGCGGGCCTCGATCCTGCAGGTGTGCTCGGCCAGAGAGGAGCTGTTGGAACGGCGCGGCGAGTGGGCCTCGTCGCGACGAGGCGCGAGCGTCCTGTTCCTCGATCCGTTGCCGGCGGCCGACGCCCAGAAGCTGGTCAGCGTCCTTCTGCGCGATGCGGGGGCCAACCAGACACTGTTGGGCGCGCTGGTCGACCGCGCCGGCGGGAACCCGCTGTTCGCCGAAGAGATGGTGCAGCGCTTGGCCGAAGAGGGCTCAGCGCGCGCTGCGGAGCTGCCCGACACCGTGCGGGGCGTGCTGGCCGCGCGGATCGACTCGCTGTCGCCCCTCGAGCGGGCCCTGGTTGCACACGCCGCGGTCGTCGGGCGGACGTTCTGGGAGGGCGCCCTCGCGCCGGTGGCGGCGGCCGAAGGCGGCGAGCTGATGACCGCGCTCGAGAGTCTGCGCCGCCGCGACATCATCGTCCCAGGCGAGCGAGCGGGGCTGGGGGGAGAGCAGGAGCTGGCCTTCAAGCACGTACTGATCCGTGACGTCGCCTATTCGACGCTTCCCAAGGCGGTACGTGCTCGCAAGCACGGCGAGGTGGCGGCGTTCATCGAGGAGCGCGCAGGGGAGCGAAGCCGGGAAGTCGTCGCCCTGCTCGCCGAACACTACAGCCGTGCCGCCGCACTGGGCGAAGAGGTGCACCTTCCGCGAGAAGAGCTCGCGCCTCTGCGGCTGAAGGCGCTTCAGTGCACGCAGGCCGCAGGCGATGCAGCGCGTGACCTGTACGCCAACGAGCGGGCCCTCGTGCACTACCAAGCCGCCGAAAGGCTCGCCGCTGATGACCTGGACCTGGCGGCGTTGATCCGCGAGAAGCAGGGCGATGTCGCGCTCCGACTGGGTCGCGTCACCACTGCGGTGGCGGCCTGGGAGCAGGGCCTCGAGCACTGGGACGAGGAGGAGGACCGAGAGCGGGTCGCGGAGCTGCACCGCAAGATCGGAGCCGCGCTGGCCCACAAGGGCGAACGCGCCAGCGCCATCGAGCATCACCAGAAGGGGATCAATCTGCTCAAGGACGCCACGCCATCGGTGACGCTAGTCCGGCTCTACGAGGAAGCGGCATCGCTGTACATGCAGGTCGGGGACAACATGCTTGCCATCTATGCGGCGGAGAAGGCGCTTCGGCTGGCTGAGCGCTTGGGGAAGCTCGCCGCGGCCAGTCGCGCTCATGGGATCTTCGGCCGGGTATTCGGCCGCATCGGCGACCGCGAGAAAGCGCGCGAGAACCTCGAGCGAGCGGTCGCCCTGGCTCGCGAGTCAGACGACGAGAGCGAGACGATGCTGGCAACGCAGGCGCTCGGCCACCAGTTCGAGAATGGCGAGGCCGACAACGAAAACGCCAGGCGCTGCTACCAGGAGGCACTGACCCTGGCCGAGCGGATCGGCGACGTACCCGCCCAGATCGAGCTCCAGGCCGCACTGGCCCAACTCGCCTTTTACCGCTGCGACTGGGATGACGTCGGCCGGGCCGCGGACACAAGCGCCGACCTGGCGGAGCGGGAGGGCCTGGTCGGCAAGCTGTGCCTACCTCACGCGCTGCGCGGGTGGCTGCGGTGGCGAGAGGGGGACTTCGAATCCTCAGCGCAGCTGTTCCGCAGCGCCCACGAACTGGCCGATCAACTGGGATGGTCTGAGGTGGCGTTCAACGCGCTGCTCGGGCTGGCAGTAACCCTGCGCGACCAGAGAGAGCTCGGCGAAGCCGACGCCGCGCTGGGGCAATCGTTGGAGCTTTGCGACCGGGCCGGGCTGGTGGCGCAGTCGATACAGGCCTGCGCGGTGCGCACCGTGCTGCTGGCGCTGGCTGGAGAGCGAGCACGCGCTAACGAATCGGCCGAACAGGCGGTCTCGCTGGCAGACCGCGTGCGTTATCCGATTGGCGAGGCCGCGGCCCTGGAGGCCCAGGGCGCTGTGGCTGATCTTCCGGAGGGCATCGCACTGCTCGTGCGCGGCAGCAACGCGTGGGCCGAGCTGGGCCGCCCGCTCGACGCCGCGCGCTGTCAGCTGTTGATCGGCTGGCGGCTGCGCGAGCACGATCCAGCCGCGGGCTGCGATGCTCTGAGCGCCGCCGCCGCAGGGTACGAGCGGCTTGGCGTGCACCACCTGGCCAACGGCGCTCGCTCGCTGGCCAGCGTGTAAGGACCGGATTTACAGGAAGCTGACAGCCTGATCCATACCCTCGCGCTATGTCGAGTCCGGGCGAAGAGATGAGGGCCGCCGGACGGTGGATTGGTGGTACTCCCCGCACCCCGACATCACCTGCGGTCTCCTCGTGCGCCGGATCGACTTGCGACGAAGTGCGCCTCGTCGCACGCGGGGCGTTGGTCCCGCATCCCCGAGGGCAAGGCGGCGGCATGGGTCGCGACTCCCGACTGCGAGCCCGTGCTCGTGGTGCCCGTGCCGCTCGCCGGCCCTCGGGCATTTCTCGCTGATCACCAGGCGTCCACGAACGGCCGCCGCTTTCCCACCCGGTTCCTCCAGTCGGTGGCGCGGCGGTCAAACAGCGTGTCGATCCAGCGACCCGTATCTGCGGGGTCGATCACGTCGTCGATCTCGAAGTAGGCGGCCATGTTGATCCCCTGCCCGCGGTCGTAGGCGGCCTTAACCGCGGCCTCGAAGGCCCGTTCACGCTCGGCCGGATCCTGGATCGCCTCGAGCTCGCGCCGCATGCCCAGCCTGACCGCCCCCTCCAGGCCCATGGCCCCGAATTCGGACGTGGGCCATCCGACAGTGAATAGAGGGGCTTTGAACCCGCCGCCGGCCATCGCCTGGGCACCGAGGCCATAGCCCTTGCGCAGCACGATCGTGCCGGTGGGCACGCTCAGGTTCGCGCCGGTCACGAACATCCGCGCGAAGTGGCGGACGGTCGCGGTGCGCTCCGCCGCGGGCCCCACCATGAATCCCGGCGTGTCACACAGGAACAGCAGCGGCAGCCCGAATGCGTCGCATAGCTGCATGAACCGCGCGGCCTTGTCGGCGCCATGGGCGTCGATGGCGCCGCCCAGGTGGGAGGGATCGTTGGCGATCACCCCGAGCGGCTGTCCGTCGTGGCGGGCGAGCGAAGTCACGATGCCCAGCCCGAACCCCCGGCGCAGCTCGAGCACGTCCTCGAGCAGCCCGTCGATCACCGCGCGGACGTCGTAGATCCGCTTGCGGTTGGCGGGGATGAGGCCTCTCAGCGCCGCCGGGTCCCCGGCGCGGCTGCCGGACCGCGCAGCGCCGCAGAAGTAGGACAGGTATCGCTTCGCTCCGGCCACGGCTTCGGCGTCGTCCTTGACCCGCAGATCGACTACCCCGTTCGGGTACTGCACGTCGATGGGCCCGACCTCCCGAGGCTCATAGGCGCCCAAGCCGCCGCCTTCGATCATCGCCGGGCCGCCCATCCCGATGCTCGAGTCCTCGGTTGCGATCACCACGTCGCAGCAGCCAAGTAGCGCCGCATTGCCGGCGAAGCAGTAGCCGGAGGCGATCCCCACCAACGGCACGAGACCGCTCAGCCGCGCGAACAGGTGAAATGCGCGGCAGTCGAGCCCGGCCACTGTGGGCCAGTCGACGTCGCCCGGGCGCCCGCCGCCGCCCTCGGCGAACAGCACGACGGGCAGCCGCTGGCGTTCGGCCACCTCGAACAGCCGGTCCTTCTTGACGTGGTTGCGCATTCCCTGCGTGCCCGCGAGGACCGTGTAGTCGTAGGACATGACCACCGTCCGCTCGCCGTCCACGTCCCCGAGGCCCGCGACCAGGCCGTCCGCCGGCGTGCGCTCGATCAGCTCCTGGCGTGACCGCCGACGCTCCTGTGCCGCGAACATGAGCGGCCCGTACTCGACAAACGTGCCCTCATCGATTAGCTCGCCTACGTTCTCCCTCGCGGTCCGGCGACCGCTGGCGTGTCGCTTGTCGACCGCGTCCGGTCGGGCCGGGTCGAGCGTCTGCTCGTGGCGGCGGCGGACCGCGGCTAGGTCGTCGCGCTCCTCGTCCCTTGGAGGCACCGGCTCTGCGCCTCTGGCCCGGGCGGCGCCGTCCTCTACCAGAATCGCCAGCGGCTGTCCCTCGTCCACCGTGTCCCCGACCGCCACCTCCACGCTTCGCACCACGCCATCGACGTCGGCGACCACCTCGTGCTCCATCTTCATCGCCTCGAGCACGATCACCGCCGACCCAGCGGCCACTGGCTCGTCGGCTGCACGGGCAACCGCGATCACGGTTCCGGCAAAGGGTGCCAGCAGCCTGAACTCGCTCACGGCTCAGATGTTGTACTAAGCCGTCGCGCTCCGGATCGCCGCCAGGATCTCCTCGGGCTCGGCGTTGTCGCTGGCGTCATCCGCCATGTGCGACCAGACGACGCGACCGTCGGGGGCTATCGCCATCGCCCCTCCAAGCTGGGCCGGGTGGCCGATGGTCCTGGTCTGCAGCCGGCCGGTGCGGGCGCTGGTGAGGAACCCCTTGGCGACGACGCTGGGCCCGACCAGTTCGCCCATCGTTGCCACCTTGGCTCCGGCGGCTTTGTAGCTGGCGCGCTTCTCGTCGGCCAGCACCGGCAGCTCGATGCCCTGGCGGCGGCGGAAGTGCGCGGCGTGCCGCGGGGAGAGCTGAGCGATCAACACAAGACGGCCGCCCGCGGCCTCGATGAGCTGACGGGCGCGGTCCAACTGGACCGCGTGAGCCTTGCAATAAATTCAGCCGTAGTGCCGTAGCCAGACGAGCGCCACCGGCCCGTCCTTCCACAGGTCGCCGAGACGAACCTGGTTGCCGTCCTGGTCCGGCAGCACGATGTCTGCCAGCGCGTCCGCGCGCGCCGGTGGGCTGGTCTGGAGCCTCTCAGAAGCGGTCCCGAGCACCTGGCCTGAAAGCATACTGTGGGCATGGCAGAGCCGGAGCTTCTGTGGAGACCGTCCGAGGAGAGGGTCGAGCGGGCGACGATCACCCGTTATGAGCGGTGGCTCGAGGACAGCCGTGGGCTGCGGTTCGGCGACTACGCCGAGCTGTGGCGGTGGTCGGTCGAGGAGCTCGACGCCTTCTGGCAATCGATGGTCGAGTTCTTCGACGTTCGGTTCGAGGTTCCCGCCGACCGCGTCCTCGGCGATCGGTCGATGCCCGGCGCGCAGTGGTTCCCGGGCTCGAGCCTGAGTTACGCCGAGCACGTCTTCCGGGGAAAGGATCCACAGTCGGTCGCCGTCCGTCATGCGTCCGAGCTGCGAGAGCTGGGCCAATGGACCTGGGAAGAGCTGCGCGAACAGACGGCGGCGATCGCCGCCGGGTTGCGGAATCTGGGCGTCGGCCGGGGCGATCGCGTGGCTGCCTATCTGCCGAACATCCCCGAGACGGTGGCGGCGCTCCTGGCCTGTTCCTCGATCGGCGCTGTCTGGTCCTCGGCCGCTCCGGAGTTCGGCGCCCGCAGCGTGATCGATCGCTTTGGGCAGATCGAGCCCAAGGTGCTGCTGGGGATCGACGGCTATCGCTATGGCGGCAAGGACTTCGACCGCCGGCCGCAGGTCGACGAGATCGCCGAACAAGTGGGGGCCCGCGTCGTGCGGCTCGGGTACCTGGACGGCTCGGGTTGGGAAGACGGCTTCCTCGGTTCAGGCACGCTGCAGTTCGAGCCGGTGCCGTTCGATCACCCGCTGTGGGTGCTCTACAGCTCGGGGACCACGGGGCTGCCCAAGCCGATCGTCCACGGCCAGGGCGGGATCCTGCTGGAGCAGCTGAAAAAGGGCGGCCTTCATCTCGACGCCCAGCCCAACGATCGGCTGTTCTGGTTCTCGACCACGGGCTGGATGATGTGGAACTTCCTGATCGGCGTGCTGTTGACCGAGGCCTCGGTCGTGCTGTTCGACGGCAACCCCGGCTATCCCGATCTGGGCAGGCTGTGGGACCTGGCGGAACACACCGGGATGACCTGCTTCGGCACCAGCGCGGCCTTTATCTCCTCCTGCATGAAGGCTGACATCCATCCCGCGGAGGGGCGTGATCTGAGCGCGCTGAAGGCGGTGGGCTCGACGGGCTCGCCGCTGGCTCCCGAGGGCTTTCAGTGGATCTACGACGAGCTCGGCTCCGATACGTGGCTGTTCTCGACCTCGGGCGGCACCGACGTGTGCACGGCGTTCGTCGGTGGGGTGCCGACGCTGCCGGTCTACCGAGGCGAACTCCAGGCTCGGGCGCTGGGGTGTGCCGTGGAGGCATGGTCGCCCGACGGCAGGCCGCTGGTGGACGAGGTCGGGGAGCTCGTGATCACCGAGCCGATGCCATCGATGCCGCTGTTCTTCTGGGGCGATGACGACGGCGAGCGCTACCGCGAGGCCTACTTCGACATGTTCGACGGCGTATGGCGCCACGGCGACTGGATCGAGATCACCTCCCGCGGCACGGCCATCATCTACGGACGGTCGGACTCGACGATCAACCGGGGCGGGGTGCGGATGGGCACCAGCGAGATCTACCGGGCCGTCCTGGCTGTGCCCGATGTGGTCGACGCCCTGGCCATCGACCTACCAAAGGCCGGCACCGACGGCCACCTCTCCCTTTTCGTCGTCCTCCGCGATGGCATCTCGCTCGAGGACGACTTGCTCGCCCAGATCAAGCAGCGGATCCGCTCTGACTGCTCGCCCCGACACGTCCCCGACGACATCCGCCAGATCAGAGAGGTTCCGCGGACCCTGTCCGGCAAGGTGCTCGAGGTGCCGGTCAAGCGAATCCTGACCGGGACGCCGCCCGAACGGGCGGCGTCCCGGGAGTCGCTAGCCAACCCTGACGCGTTGGACTATTTCGTCGAGTTGGCTCCCTCCGGGAGCTGAGTCAGGGAGGCCCACCGCCTGGGCGGGATCCTCAAACATCGCTGCCCAAACTCCCGCTGAGCTATCTTCACCTTTCGAGCTCCCAGAGGGAGGGACAGAGCTGTCCAGACCAACATGCGTTGCCGTGATCGGGGGCGGATCGTGGGGCACCACGGTCGCGTCGCTGGCAGCGCGCAACGCCCCCACTGTTCTGTGGAGCCGGCGGCCCGACGTCGCCGAGGAGATCGAACGCGACCACGTCAACTCCGCCTACCTGCCCGACGAGCAGCTGGACCCCGCGCTGCACGCCACGAGTGACCTTGAAAGGGCCGTCTCCGAGGCGGACGTGGTCGTCATGGCCGTCCCCTCGCACGGCTTCCGCGACGTTCTCGTGCAGGCGGCGCCCTACGTTCGTCCCTGGGTACCGATCGTCTCCCTGACCAAGGGACTCGAGCCGGAGACGAAAGAGCGGATGACGCAGGTCATCGAGTCAGTGCTGCCCGGTCACCCGGCTGGAGCGCTGGCGGGGCCGAACCTGGCGCGCGAGGTGATCGGCGGCTACGCGGCGGCGGCCGTGATCGCGATGCCCGACGAGCACATGACCTTAGCCCTTCAGCGGATCTTCACCCGGACAGTGTTCCGCGTCTACGCCTCAACCGACGTGTGCGGCGTGGAGGTCGCTGGGGCGCTCAAGAACGTGTTTGCGATCGCCGCCGGGATGTCGGCCGGGCTGGGCACGGGCGACAACACCCGCGCGCTGGTGATCGCCCGCAGCCTGGCGGAGATGACGCGGCTGGGCATGGCCATGGGCGGAAAGCAGCACACGTTCGCCGGTCTGGCCGGCATGGGAGATCTGCTCGCCACCTGCATAAGCCCCCTGAGCCGCAATCGGCACGTCGGAGAGGAGCTGGCCAAGGGGCGGACGCTGGATGAGATCATCAGCGGACTGGGGATGGTGGCCGAGGGGGTCAAGACCTCGCGGACGGTGATGGAGCTGGCGGATCGGTACGGGATCGAGATGCCGATCGCGCGGGAGGTCGCGGGGGTGATCAACGACGGCCGCAGCGCCCAGGACGCGTTTCAGGGGCTTCTGCGGACGCGGCCGACGACGGAGCTGGCCGCAAATTGACCGCCACCAGAGAGGGAGCGGCGCAGACGAACGGCGGTCCGCGCTGGCCCGCTCCCCCGAACGCCAGTGCGCTGGTGCTGGCGTTCGCCAAGGCCCCCACCGAGCGCCAGGTCCTCACCAACTGGCTCGACACCGTGCCGGCCCGCGACGCCAAGCAGGAGCTGATGACCGAGCCGGACGCCCGCCTCGAGCAGGCCATCGCCGACGCCGAGGGCGATCCCTGGATCGTGCCGGTGACCGTCGCCTGGCTGCCCCGAGAGCACAACGGCAGGCGGACCGCCAGCCTCAGGGATCTGCTGTCGCTGACCAACCCCCGCCGCCCTCCGGCACGGGCCCAAGCGAGCATCCTCAAGCGCGAGCCGGACCGCTGCCAGGTGCTGGCCGGGGAGCCAGCCCGCCTGTCAGAGCTCAAGCAGCGCTTCGCCAGGTCGCCCACCGAGGACGGCTTCGCCGCGTTTGTCGGACGCCAGGCGCAGCTGGCGCTGGCGCGCGCCGAGCGGGCGCTGGTGGGGCTTCAGTACAAGGTCCCGCGGCTGGTGGTGGAGGAGATCGAGACCAGCGCCCGCTTCCGCGAGCGGATCGTCCAGCTGGCCGACTACCTAGACCGTCCGCGGGCCGAGGTGGCAGAAGAGGCGCGGGGCTACCTGCACGAGATGGTCGCCTCCCACAGCCGGTTGGCGATCGACGCCTGGGAGCAGTTCGCGCGATGGCTGAGCCGCGCCTACTCGGTCGAGGTGGACCAGCACGCGCTGGAGGAGGTCAGGCGGCTGAGCGAGCGCTATCCGCTGGCCTTCCTGCCCAGCCACCGCTCCTATCTCGACCCGCTGGTGCTCCGCTCGGTGCTCCACCGGCACGGCTTCGCTCCCAACCACGTCCTCGGGGGCCTGAACGTCGGCTTCTGGCCCATCGGTCCCTGGGCCCGCCGCAGCGGCGTGGTGTTCATCCGCCGGAGCGTCCGCGACGACCCGGTGTACAAGCTCGTGCTGCGCCAGTACATCGGCTATCTGGTGCGAAAGCGCTTCAACCTCGAGTGGTACATGGAGGGCGGCCGCACACGGACCGGGAAGCTCCGGCCTCCCCGGTATGGGCTGTTGAGCTATCTGGTCGGTGCCTTCGAGGAGGGCGGGATCGACGAGGTCAAGCTTGTTCCGGTCTCGATCGTCTACGACCAGCTGTACGAGGTCGAGGCCATGGCGGCGGAGGAGCATGGCGCGACAAAGACACCCGAGAGCCTGTCGTGGCTTGTGGGCTACGCGCGGGCCCAGGGGCGCGGATTCGGCAAGGTGAGGATCGAGTTCGGCGAAATCATGTCGCTGCGCGAAGCACTGGATGAGAGCCGCGAGACCGAGCACCAGGTGGAGCGGGTGGCGTTCGAGGTCTGCCACCGCATCAACCGGGCGACCCCGATCACCGAGACGGCGCTGGTCACGCTGGCGTTGCTAGGCGTCGAGGAGCGGGCGCTGACGCTCGAGCAGGTGCGGGTCACGCTCGAGCCGCTGCTCGAGTACGTCCAGGTCCGGCGACTTCCGACCACCGGAGAGCTCGACCTTCAAAGCGCCGATGGCCTGGCCAAGGCGCTCGACGCCCTCGGCCGGCACGGCGTCGTCACCCACTACGACGGCGGCACCGAGCCGGTCTGGCGGATCGGCCGTGACCGCCACCTGGAGGCGGCCTTCTACCGCAACTCGGTGGTCCATTTCCTTCTGGGCCGGGCGATTGCCGAGTTGGTGCTGGTCCGCGTGGCCGAGGAGCAGTTGCCGGATGCGGTGATCGACGGCTGGGAGGAGGCGCTCCGGATCCGCGACCTGCTCAAGTTCGAGTTCTTCTTCGCCCGCAAGCGGGTGTTCGGCCAGGAGCTGCGCGAAGAGCTCGAACTGATCGATCCCGGCTGGGAGCGCCGGGCGGGCGAGCCGGGCGCGGCCTGGGATGCGCTCGATCGCTCCCGCCTGTTGCTGGCGCCGCGGGTGCTGGCGTCGTTCCTGGAGGCCTACCTGGTCGCCGCCGAGCGGCTCGCCGCTCGGGACCCGGCGGCGCCGGTCGAGGAGAAGACGTTCGTCGCCCGCTGTCTCGGGGTCGCCCACCAGCAGCGCCTCCAGGGCCGCCTGAAGAGCACCGAGTCGATCTCCCGCGAGCTGTTCTCGAACGCGCTCAAGCTGGCCGCGAACCGGGGGCTGCTCGACGGCGATACCCCCGACCTTCTGGGCCGCCGCGAAGCGCTGGCCGAAGAGCTGCGCACGCTGGTGCGCCGCGTCAACCGGCTCAGGTCGCTGGCGAGCGAACCGCGGGCATGAACGCCCGAGACCTCCTGGACGAGGTCAGCCGCGCACCCAAGGGGCCCGAGGTGGGGGCGTTCTTCGACTTCGACGGGACGCTGATCGACGGCTACTCCGCGCGCGTGTTCTACGAGGAGCAGATCCGGCACTTCGCCCTGTCGGCGGAGGAGATCGTGCGCTCGCTGGGGGCCTGGCTGGACATGGCCGTCCGCGGCTCGGACGTCTCCAAGCTGATGCAGGTGGCCGTCGCCAACTGGGCCGGCCATCGCGAGGAAGAGGTCCGCGAGCTGTGGGAGCGCCTGTTCGTCAAGCGGATCGCCGGGCTGGTCTACCCGGAGGCGCGAGAGCTGGTCAAAGCGCATCGCAAAGCCGGCCACACCGTGGTGCTGGCCTCGAGCGCCACGCGCTATCAGCTAGACGCGCTGGCGCGGGACCTCGAGGTCGAGGAGGTCCTGTGCTCGCCCGTCGAGGTGGTCAGGGGCTACTTCACCGGCTTCGTCAATGGCGATGTGCTGTGGGGGGAGGCTAAGGCCCGCGCGGTCGAGGAGTTTGCGGTCCACAGCCGGGTCGAGCTCAAGCGGAGCTTCGCCTACGCCAACGGCGACGAGGACGTCCCCTTCCTTCAGACCGTCGGCAACCCGCGCGCGCTGAATCCGCAGAGGCGGCTGGCCCGCACCGCGCGCGAGCTCGGCTGGCCGGCGTTCGAACTACGGGGTCGGGGACGGCCCGGGGTGGCCGATGTCATTCGCACGGGAGCGGCCCTGGCCGGTCTCGGCGCGGCCGGCGGCGTCGGGGTCACAATCGGACTGCTGGCCCGCGACAGGCGCCAAGGGGCAAACGTGGCGGCGGCCGTCGGGCCGGACCTGGCGCTCGCCTTGGCGGGGGTGAAGCTCAACGTGACCGGCGAGGAGCACCTGTGGTCGCAGCGGCCGGCGGTGTTCATCTTCAACCACCAGAGCTCACTGGATGTGGCCGTGGTCGGGGCGCTCGTGCGACGAGACCTGACCGGAGTGGCCAAACAGGAGGCCGCGCGCGATCCGCGATTCGCGCCCATCGGCTACGTGGTCGACATCGTCTATGTCGACCGCTCAGACACCCGCCAGGCGCGGGCGGCGCTGAGGCCCGCGGTCCAGCGCCTCAAGGACGGCACCTCGATCGCCATCGCCCCGGAGGGGACCCGCAGCCCGACGCCGCGGCTGGGGAAGTTCAAGAAGGGAGCCTTTCATCTGGCCATGCAGGCCGGCGTGCCCCTGGTCCCGATCGTGATCCGCAACGCCGGTGATCTGATGTGGCGCGGCTCGCTCGTGATCCGCCCGGGGACGGTCGACGTGGCGGTGCTGAAGCCGATCCCGACCGATGATTGGACCGCCGCCAGCATCGCCGCCCGTGCGGAAGAGATACGCGAGCGGTTCGTCCAGACGCTCGAGAACTGGCCCCGATGAGCAGCTCTTACGTTCCTCTCAAACTCGGATGGCAGGATGGGCGGCGGTGAGACGGAAGCTGGCCATCGGCGGTGTCATCCTGGCCGCGTGTGCCTTCGCGGGTGGGGCTTACGCCGCCAGCACCTCGGGCGGCACGAGCACCCGGCAGGCATTCCTGAACGACGCCGCACACCGCCTTGGCGTGACCCCGCAGCGCCTCAAGGACGCGCTGGCCGGCGCGCTGCAAGATGAGCTGAATGCCGCTGTGAAGGCCGGCAAGTTGACGCAGGCCCAGGCCAACGCCATCGAGCAGCGCTTCCAGCAATCCGGCGGGCTACCGCTGCCGGTCCCGCCCCGGGGAGGGTTCCGCGCTTTCGGTGTCGGGCCGAACGGTGGGCCGCTGGGAGCGGCCGCCCACTACCTGGGGCTGAGCGTCCCGCAGCTGATGGGTCAGCTCGGGAGCGGCAAGTCGCTGGCGCAGGTCGCCTCCTCCCGGGGCAAGTCGACCACCGGGCTCGAGAACGCCATCGTCTCGTCGGAGCGGACACGCCTCGACCGGGCCCGCGCCGCGGGGAGAATCACCGCCGCCCAGGAGCAGCAAATGCTGAGTCAGCTCCAGGCTCGCGTGAAGGCGCTTGTCAACGGCACTGGGCTACACCGCTTCGGTCCTCGGCCCGGTCCCGGTGGGCCGCCGTCGCCCGGTGGCACGGCTCTGCCGGCGCCGTCGCCCGGTGGGTTAGGACCGCCGCCCGGACCGCCCTCTCTGTCGTAGCTCTTACGGACTTCTTCCCCTTTTCTCAATGGGTTCTGATGCGCGTCTGCTTTGCTTGGTGAACAGATGAGGTCCCTGAGCCGATTTCTCCCGATCATCGCCGGCGCCGCCGCGGGCGCCATCATCGCCGCCATCATCTCGAGCGGCGGCGGCACGAAGACCGTGACCACCACCACCACCGTGCCCGCGGTCCGCTCAGCGCTGCCCGTCGCGGGCTCCAAGGGAGTGACGATCAACCAGCTCTACAAGATGACCAACGCGGGCGTCGTCGACATCACGACGTCGGGCGTCCAGAGCAGCGGCGTGTTCGGCTTCGGCCAGCAGCAGACGCAGGGCGAGGGCGCAGGCGTCGTGTACGACAACAAGGGCGACATCCTCACCGACCAGCATGTCATCGACGGCGCATCCAGCATCAAGGTCAACTTCCCCGACGGCCACAGCACCAACGCGAGCGTGGTGGGCTCCGATCCAGGGGCCGACGTCGCAGTGATCCACGTCAACGCTCCCTCCTCGTGGCTTCACCCGCTGCCGTTCGCCGACTCGAGCACCGCCCAGGTCGGCGACAGCGTGATCGCCATCGGCAGCCCGTTCAGCCTGCCGAACACGGTCACGGCCGGGATCGTCTCGGCGGTGGGGCGGACGATCAGCGCCCCCAACCAGTTCACGATCCCCAACGCGATCCAGACCGACGCCCCGATCAACCCCGGCAACTCGGGCGGCCCGCTGATCAACGCCTCCGGCCAGGTCATCGGCCTCAACGACCAGATCGACACCAGCAACCAGAACAGCCAGGGTCAGGGCTCTAGCTCGGGCGTGGGGTTCGCCACTCCCTCCAACAGCGACGTCCGCATCGCCCGCCAGATCATCTCCACCGGCAAGGCCCAGAACGCCTACGTCGGCGTCAGCCTCAACGCCCAAGTCCAGGGTGGTGCGGCGATCTCGACCAGCTCCCAGTCAAGCCAGCCCATCGCCCCCGGAGGCCCCGCGGCCAAGGCCGGCCTTCAGCCTGGTGACCTGATCACCGCCGTCAACGGCAAGCGGATCACATCCGTCAACGACTTCGTGGGCACGATCGCCACCTATTCGCCTGGCGACACCGTCACGCTGACCATCAAGCGCGGCGGGCAGACCAAGAACGTGTCGCTCACGCTCGGGGCGCAGCCGGCCAACGCCCAGCAGGCGCAGAGCCAGGGCGGCGGCGGCAACGGCCCCGGATTGATCCCGAGCCCCTAAATAAATAGCTGTTCCTGGCCGGCACATGTGCCGGCCGGCCGGTCCGATCATGATCGGACCGGGGCCGGCGCGCATGCGCGCCGGCCTTGAGGCCGGCCCGCCGCAAGTGCCGTCACATTCGAGCGGCCCCTGACGGCCCCTGACGGCGTCCTCGTTCGCTCGCGTATCGTCCAGATAGGCGTCGCTCGCTGCGTCCTTGTCAGACGCCGTCAGTGACCGCTCTCGGTGCGACGGAACTTACGGCGGACCGGCCTACTTCTGGGCCATCAGCACGATCCCCAGCACGATCGCGCCGGCGGCGCACAGCAGGCAGATCAGGGCCGCGGTGGCCCAGGCGGCCGTGGCGGCGGTGCGGCGGTCGCGCATGGCCTCGACCAGTCCGGCGGCGCTCGACACGCCGGCGCCGAAGATGACCGCGATCCCGATCCCCGCCGCCAGCGAGTAGAGGATCGTCTTGCCGAGCGTGGTGGTGTTGACGATCGCCGCCAGCATCACACGCGGACCGGTTCGGAGACACGCACCCTGCGCACCAGCGCCAGCATGGCCAGCGCGCCCGCCGCGATCAGCGTGATCAACAGTGGACCCAGGGCGCCCGAGCCGAAGGCATCCGCCAACCACCAAGCCACCGCTCCAAATAGGCCCGCGGCCGGCAGCGTCAACATCCAGGCGGCGACGATGGTTCCGGCCACCCCCCAGCGGACCGCCGACACCCGCTTCGCGGCCCCCGCACCCATGATTC
Organism: uncultured Actinomycetes bacterium; assembly: GCA_963757075.1. Classification (GTDB taxonomy): domain Bacteria; phylum Actinomycetota; class Thermoleophilia; order Solirubrobacterales; family Solirubrobacteraceae; genus Palsa-465. Next base: position 308,130 of record CAVWQN010000003.1, on the reverse strand, counting down.
CGCCGGAGATGACGTGGGTGGACGACAGCGGGTAGCCGAAGTGAGAGGAGGCCAGGATCACCGCCGCCCCAGCTCCCTGCGAGACGAACCCCTGCGCGGTGTCCATCTCGATGATCCGCATGCCGACGGTCCGGATGATCCGCCAGCCCCCGACGTAGGTCCCGAGCGCGATCGCCGAGGCGGAGGAGACGACAACCCATGTGGGGACATGGAAGTTCTGTGCCGTGAAGTCGCCGTGCGCCAGCAGCGCCAGGCTGATCACGCCCATCGTCTTCTGAGCGTCGTTCGTGCCGTGAGCCAGCGACAGCATGGCGCTGGAGACGACCTGTCCGCCCTTGAACCCTCGGGTCACGACTCCCGGACGCCGGCGGGCGATCAACCAGTAGATGATCACGATCGACGCGGCCGCGACCACGAACGCGAGCACCGGCGCGATCAGACCGGGGATCACCACCTTGCCTAACAGCCCGCCGGCCTTGAGGCCGGCGCCGCCGACGGCGGCCAGCATCGCTCCCGCGATCCCTCCGATCAGGGCGTGGGAGGAGCTGGAGGGCAGCCCGAACAGCCAGGTGATGAGGTTCCAGGTGATGGCGCCGATCAGCCCGGCGAACGCGATCGTCTCCGTCACCTGTGAGGCGTCGATGATGCCGGTGGCCACCGTCGCCGCGACCTTCAAGGAGATGAAGGCGCCGGCGAAGTTCAACAGCGAGGCGATCGTGACCGCGGCCCGCGGCGAGAGGGCACGGGTCGAGATGGACGCGGCGACCACGTTGGCCGTGTCGTGAAAGCCGTTCGTGAAGTCGAACGCCAGGGCGGCGGCGACCACGATTACGAGCAGGGCGTCGCTGTGCATGCCTGTCGGGAAGTCTTCCCGTTCGAGCGGTCGGAAAGCTCCCTACTGTGCCGCCGTAACCGACTCCTCGACGGTCCGCTCCATCAGCTCTGAGTGCACGCAGCGGGTCCGTCCCTGGCGACGGTGCCAGCTGCCGTCCGAGGAGAGCACCCAGCCGAACGTGTCGTCGGCCAGGCAGCGCTCGAGCGTGTCGTCGAGCTCCGCTCGCAGCGATGGGTTCTCGATCGGGGTCAGCAGCTCGACCCGCGAGTCGAGGTTGCGCGGCATCAGGTCCGCGGAGCCGATGTAGTAGCGGTGCTCCTAGCCGCGGTGGAAAGCGTAGATCCGTGAGTGCTCGAGGAACCGGCCCACGACGGAGACCACCTTGATCGTCTCCGACACGCCGGGGATCCCGGGCTTCAGGCAACAGATGCCCCGGACGTTCAGGTCGATCGGCACTCCGGCCTGCGAGGCGCGGTACAGGGCTTCGATGCAGCGGCGGTCGACGAGCGAGTTCATCTTCATCACGATCCGGGTGGGCTCGCCATCCTCGTGGGCGGCGATCGTCTGCTCGATCTGCTCCAGCAGCGGCTCGCGCATCCAGTCGGGCGCCACCAGCACCTTGCGCTCCCGGCGGGGATGGCCGTAGCCGGTCAGCGTGTTGAACAGGTTCGCGACCTCCTGCCCCAGCTCCTGATCGGTCGTGAACAGGCCGAAGTCCTCGTACAGGCGGGCGTTCTTGGCATGAAAATTGCCCGTCCCGATCATCACGTAGTGCCGCACCCCCTCGCGCTCGCGGCGCACGACCAGGATCGCCTTGGCGTGGGTCTTGAGACCTGGAATGCCATACACCACGTGCGCCCCGACCTCCTCCAGCGCCCGCGACCAGCGGATGTTCAACCGCTCATCGAACCGGGCCTTGAGCTCCACCAAGCACACCGCCTGCTTGCCCTTCTCGGCGGCCTGGATCAGCGACGGCACCAGCGCCGAGTCATCCGAGGTCCGGTAGACGGTCATCTTGATCGCCAGCACGTTCGGGTCATCGACCGCCTGCTTGACGAAGCGCTCCACGCTGGTCGCAAACGACTGGTAGGGGAAGTGGACGAGGACGTCGTCCTCGCGCATCGCCTCGAGCACGTCGGGCTGTCCTTCCGCGTCCTGGGCCCCGGCTATGAACGCGGGATGGGTGAGGGGCGTCCACGGAGTCTGACGCAGGTCGGGATAGCCTTCCACGCCTTCGATCTGCCAAAGGTCCGATAAGTCGAGCAGCCCGTCGATGTCGTACACCTGAAGGTCGTCCACGCCCAGCCAATCGACCAGCCTGCTCCGGAGAACCGGGTCCATCGTCGCCCCGACCTCCAGCCGCACGACCTCGCCGAACCGGCGGCGGCGGAGCTCGTCCTCGACCGCCTGCAGAAGGTCATCGGCCTCGTCCGAGACCTCGAAGTCGGCGTCGCGCGTGACGCGGAATAGATCGTGGCTGATGATCTGCATCCCCGGGAACAGGTCCTGGAGGTGGTGGGCGATGATGTCCTCGAGCGGGAATGAAGGTGTCCTTGTCGATCTCGACGAACCGCGGCAGGACCTCCTTCGGCACCTTCACCCGCGCGAACACCTCGTGGTCGAGATCCGGGTCGCGCAGCCGCACCAGCAGGCTCAGCGACAGGTTGGAGATGTACGGGAACGGGCGTCCCGGCCCGATCGCCAGCGGAGTCAGCGTGGGGAAGATCTGCGTGCGGAAATGACGCTCGATCACCTCTGAGAGCCCGCGCGCCTCCTCGTAGCGCACGATCCGGATCCCGTGCTCGGCCAGCGCGGGCTGGATGGCGTGCGTGAACTGGCGTGCGTGGCGATGGTCTTGCTCTGAGACCATCTCATGGATTCCCTGGAGAGTGGCCATGGGCGCCAGCCCATCCGGGCCTCGGGCATCGATCCTGGCGTCGATCTGGTCGTGCAGGCCGGCGACCCGGACCATGAAGAACTCGTCGAGGTTGGTGACGTAGATGGCCAGGAACTTGACTCGCTCCATCAGCGGGAGGCGCTCGTCCCCGGCCAGCTGCAGCACGCGGTCGTTGAAGTCAAGCCAGGAGAGCTCGCGGTTTTTGTAGAGCGACGGGTCCGACAGCTCGCGGGCGGCCTGGGGTTCGGTGACGGCCTGCTCGGTGGCGATCGCGTGGTCGGCCATGGCTCGCCTCTAACTGTACGACCGAGGCCAAGGAGGTGTGTTGCCATCCCGGACCCGGGCGAGGTGTTGCAATCCGGGCTCTTCAGCCGATCAGCAGCCGGCGGCCGAACACGCGCTCGAAGGCCTCGTCGTCGCCGTAGCGCTCCACGCTCCAGCGCGGCAGGATCAAGCTCTCGCCTGCCGCCTCCAGGTGCAGGTCGACCCCCTTGCCGTTGGCCCGCAGGCGGGCCTGCGAGACCGACTGGTCACGCCCCCGCTCCAGGTGCTCGGCCAGGCGCAGGATCACCGAGCAGCGCTCTAAGAGCTCCTCATCGCCCGATTGCGTGATCACCTCCAGCTCGCCCAGCTTCGGCGTCCCCTTGCGGTGATAGCGGCTCATCTGGGCGATCAGCGCGCGCTCGCGGGGATCAAACCCCGGCAGCTCGGCGGAGACGATCAGGTACTGGGAGTGCTTGTGGTGGTCGTCGTAGGCGATCGTCATGCCCACGTCGTGCAGCATCCCCGCCGCCCACAAGAGCTCGCGCTCCCCTGGACGAGGCTCGAGCAGTCCTTGCTCGACGAGCGAGTCGAACATCTGCAGCGACAGGCGGGCGACGTGCTCGACGTGGGGCATGTCCGATTCGTACTGGACCGCCAGGTTGCGCACCGCCGCCTCGCGGACGTCAGCGAACAGCGGCTCGGGCTGGTCTGACAGCAGCGTGCGGGCGAAGAACACACCCTCGCGCAGGCCGGCCTCGGTGGCCTCGATGGCGTCGAACCCGCCAAGCTCGAGCACCGTCTCGATCACCAGCGCGGCCGCCAGGATGATGTCCCCCCGACCCGGCTTGATGCCCGGCACGGCGCCCCGTTCCGAGGCCGGTAGCTCGGCCAGCTTGGACACCAGCTGCTCGAGTCCTTCGTCCGTGATCAAGAAGCCCTGGACGCCGAGGTCGATCGGCGAGATCGCAGAGGTCTCGCGCTGGGTGGCGGCGGCCAGGTTGCGCACCGCGCCGCCCAGGCCCACGAGCCGCTCTCCCCCCAGCCAGTCAAGGTTCTCGAGCGTCTCACGCACGCGCGCGCGAACCCGCTCCAGCTGTTTCTTCTTCGCCGGCCCGTCCCCGGGCAGCAGCTCTTCGGTCAGCCGAACGGCGCCCAGCGGAAAGGAGTCGAGCTGCCGTGCCCGCCGTCCGTCTACGCGGATCAGCTGCAGGCTGCCGCCGCCGATCTCCAGTACTACGCCATCGGTGAGCGTGGAGGTGTTGATGGCCGCCACGTAGCCCAGGAACGCCTCGTCCTCTTCCGAGAGGACCTCGATCTCGAACCCCGTCTGCGCCTCGGCAGCCCCAAGGAACTCGTCGCGGTTCGACGCTTCGCGGATCGCGCTGGTGGCGATCGGATGCACGTCCTCGGGCTTCAATCCGGCAGCGCGGCAGAAGCCTTTGAACACCGTGAGGGTCTCGAGGCCCCGGGCGATGGCCTCCTGGCCGATGGCCCCGGTGGCGCCCAGGCCTGCGCCGATGCGCACCGTCTCGTACAGCTCATCGCTGTGCTTCCACCACGCGCCCTCCCCGTCGCGAGAGTATGTGAACACCACCAGCCGCCAGGAGTTCGAGCCCAGGTCGATGATCGCCACGCGGCGGATCTCGTTCTCCCGGCGACCGGCGGCGCGGATCGATCGCCAGCTCATTAGCTCATCATCGGTTCTCGGGCGGATGGACCTCCGCCGTAGGATGCTTGGCCGAAGCTAGCGGGCAGCCCGTGGACTGCTCGTCGCCATGCTCTGAACGGTGGCGGCGGCCGCGGTCGGGGTGCGGACGTAGCGGGCGACCGCGCAGCACAGCAGGATCGTCATGATCACCGCGCTCGAGGCGCACCACTCGCACACGGCGTGGATCGAGAACAGCTCTCTGTACGTCAGATAGGCGCCGAAGCCGAAGCCGATCAGGGTCAGGCCCAGGGTGGCCAGGCGCATCTCCTCGCGGTCGCGAGCGAGCAGCGTCACCAGGATGACCACGTACCCGATCAGGCCGATCAGCGCCACCGGCACGCCGTCCAGCTTCGACCACTGCGAGGTCTGCACCTTCACACAGGATTGCCCCGCTGTACAGGCGGGATTGATGCCGGCGTAATGGATGTAGGTCAAGTAGCCGGCGATCCCGACCCCCACGATCGTGAGCGCCAGCATCACGCGCCCGAGCGTGTCCCTCGGAGGCAACGGCAGGCTCATTCTCACCCGCCGGCGGCGCTGATCGCCTGCTGATAGACGCTGTAGTCCTGCGGGCCGACTATGGGTTGGCTGCTCCCCTTGGGCCCGGCCACCACCACCGATGGCGTGCTGTTGAGCCCCTTTGCCGACGCCGCCTGCTGATCGGCCTGGAGCTGTGCCAGGAGGGTGGGATTCTTTCGGTCGGTGAGCCACGTGGAGTAATTCAAACCCGGAATCTGGCGGGCGAGGTTGTCGAGATAGGACTCGGTGGCATAGCCCGTGCCTTCCTGTCCCTGCTGGTGATAGAAGAGTTCGACGTAGTACCAGCCCCGGGCCTGCATGCCCGCCGCGTAGGCGGCGACCTGCTGATTCTGGAAGGCATTGGGGATCGGCGAGCCCGAGGACGCTGTCTCGAGCGAGCGGAACACCAGCTTGGCCTTGCCGGTGCGTACCTCGTTCTGGATCAGCTGGTTCTCGGCGCCGAGCGCAAGCGACTGACAGACAGGGCACTCCAGATCGCCATATTCGGTCAGGGTTACCTTGGCCGAGGGAGAGCCAAGCGTCATCCCCGACTGGGGGATCCCGGCCAGCAGGCCGTTCACGGTGGTCGCCGCCTGCTTGCCGGCGGAGCTGCTGGGGCTGACGGCCTTGTTACTGCCGCCCCCGCTAGAGATCGCGACGGCCACGACCACGACCGCGATGGCGACCAGCACCACCCCGCCGAGCATCCGCACTCGCCGCTCGCGCCGGGCTTTCTCGGCTCGCGCCTGCTCCTCGGCCTGGCGCCGGGCTCGTGCTTCTTCCTTTTGCTTTGTGCGCGAGGCCATCTGAGCTTGTTGAGTACGTGAGGCTGGGCGGTGCGGACCCTGGACCTGGGCGAGAAACGATAGCGACGACGCGCGGCGCTTACTTCACCGCACTTTCGGTGTAAAGATCCTGTAACCAGGGCTTCATAGAGGTCGGACCGGAGCACACGTCCTCTAGAGTCCGGGCCATGGCGCCCGATGGGAGCGGGGCGCAAGCGGGCAACACCGGTGCTCCGCAGCGCCCACACAACAGGCCACGGCTGGCGGTCATCGACCGCGATCCAGGTTTTATGCAGGTGCTGGCCAATCGCCTGGAGGCGCTCGGGTGGGACCACCGCGCGCTGTCCAGCCCGGTGATGCCCGATTCCCTGGTCGCCATGCGGCTGAACGCGCTGGTGATCGACCTCGCCGTGGTGGGGGAGGGCAGCTGGGAGTACCTGGAGCGCGTGTGCGCCCGCCTCCCCGGGTTGGCGGTGATCGTGTGCACGGTGCCCTCCTCGGTGGCTCAGCGCGTGCGCGGCCTGCGGCTGGGCGCGGACGCCTGGATGACGAAGCCCTGCCATCCAGAGGAGCTGATCTGTGTGATCGAAGCGGCGATCAGGCGCCACCGCCTGGGCGAGATGCCGGCGCTGGAAGACGCGATCGACGTAGGGCAAATAACGATCCATCCCGACCTCTACCAGGCCTACGCGGGCGACATCAGCCTGGAGCTGACCGCTCGGGAGTTCGAGATCCTGAATCTGCTCTCGCAGGCCGACCGCGTGTTGCGGCGCGAGGAGATCTACGAGCGCGTGTGGGGCTACGCCATGGCCCACGGCGACCGCTCCGTGGACGTGTTCGTGCGCAAGCTGCGCCAGAAGCTCCGCCAGGCCTCTCCGAGCTGGAGCTACATCCACACCCACTTCGGCGTCGGCTACCGGTTCGCCCCCGAGCGCGACGAGCAGGAGGGCGAAGAGTTCGCTGCTTCTCGCCGGCCTGCCGCCGAGAGCGAGCCGGAGGCGGACGCGGCTCTCGCCGGCTGAGGCCACCCCGCCTCGCGGTCACAACTTCTTCACATCCCTCTCACAACCCGATAACTCGTTCCCGGCTCCGGCCGGCGAGCATCGCCGAGCGATGGCGGCAACGGCTCCGATGTATCGCGAGGTGCTCGACGTTGGCCCGCTCCAGATCTTCCCCGAGGAACACCTGGCTTGGGCCGGCGGCCGGCCGTTAACGCTCTCGATTCGCGAGCTTCGCCTGTTGACCGAGCTTGCCCGTCGCGCCAATCGCATTATCGCCCGGGAAGAGCTGTTCAGGCTCGTGTGGGGCAAGGAGATGCGCGCCGGGGACCGATCGGTCGACGTCTATGTCCGCAAGCTGCGGGTGAAGCTCCAGCGGGCTCTCCCAAGCTGGCGCTTCATCCACACGCACTTCGGCTTTGGCTATCGGATGACCGCCGAACATCAGCAAATTGCCAACGAGCGGTTCACAACCGAATAACACCTGATGGTCCGCTTCCCCAGAGACTCTGCTCTTCACGAGAGGGCAGTCATGCATTCCCGAACAAGGAGAAGACCTTGATTACAAGTCGCATGATCGGAGCTTGCGCGGCCGTCGTCGCGTCGGCGGCGATCGCAGCCTGTGGCTCGAGCAACAAGAAGACCAGCTCGAGCTCCGGCAGCACGAGCACGTCGTCCGGCTCGACAAGTAGCGTCTCGGCGACGATCAATGGCGCTGGATCGACGTTCGCCGCCCCGATCTATCAGCAGTGGGGCTCGACACTTAAGTCGCAGGGGCTGACCGTGAACTACGCCGCCGTCGGCTCGGGCACCGGCGTCGCGGACCTACAGACCGCCACGGCGAACTTCGCCGGCGACGACGGGGCGCTGAAGTCCTCCGAGAAGTCCAAGATGAAGGGGCCGGTGCTCCAGTTCCCGGTTGCCTTCGGCTCGATCACCCTGTCCTACAACCTGTCGGGGATTAAGAGCGGGCTCAAGCTCGACGGCCCGACGATCGCCAACATCTTCCTGGGCAAGATCAAGACCTGGAACGACCCGGCGATCAAGGCGCTCAACCCGGGGATGAACCTTCCGAGCACGGCGATCACGGTCGCGCATCGCTCGGACTCCTCGGGGACGACACAGGGCTTCACGACCTATTTGTCCGACGTGAGCCCGACTTGGAGCGGGGCCGTGGGCAAGGGCAAGATCGTCAAGTGGCCGACCGGCACGGGCGGCAAGGGCAACTCCGGCGTCGCTGCGGTCGTCAAGCAGACGCCGGGCGCGATCGGTTACGTCGAGCAGGCGTATGCCATCGAGAACAACTTCACCTACGCCGCGGTGAAGAACAAGGCCGGCACTTACATCCAGCCGACGATTGCTGCCACGTCGGCTGCGGCGAATGGCGTAGCGGTCCCCGCTGACCTCGGAATCTCGACGATCAACTCGCCGAATGCCTCGGCCTACCCGATCGCCTCCCAGACGTTCCTCGACGTGTACAAGGATCCGTGTAAGTCGGGCGGCGCCAGCACCACGGTGGCCAAGGGAGTCAAGGGATTCCTGACCTACGCCTTCGGCGCTGGGCAGTCGACGCTTGGGCAGGGCGGGAACCAGATCCCGTACGCTCCCCTGCCGGGGTCGCTCGCCGCCAAGGACAACACGCAGCTGGCGACGATGACGTGCAATGGGGCACCGATCACGTTGAGCAAGTAGGAAGGGATTAGTGGAGGCAGGCGCCACCACAGTCAGCCGCGGCCGCTCGGTCCTCGAGCGGTCGCCGCTGAGCCGTCTACCGGACCAGGTTCTGCAGTGGACGCTGACCGCGCTGGCCGCGGCCATCCTGCTCGTAATCGCCTACTTCTTCATCCGGCTGATCGGCCAGTCCTCGACCGCCATCAGCCACTTCGGGTGGGGGTTCGTGTTCGGCAACGACTGGAACCCCTCACACCTGATCTTCCGTGGCCTGCCGCTGCTCGTCGGGACGCTCGTCACCTCGGGGATCGCGCTTTTGATCGGCGTGCCGGTGGCGATCGCCACCGCCTTGTTCCTGATCGAGATCTGCCCCCGGCGGCTTCGCACGCCGATGGCGATCCTGGTCGATCTGCTGGCCGCGGTCCCCTCCGTCGTCTACGGGCTGTGGGGCGTGTTCGTCCTGGCGCCGAAGCTGCTGCCCGTCGAGAAATGGTTCGCCAGCACGTTCTCGTTCATCCCCTGGATCGGGGGCGGGACCGTCACCCTCTACAACTACTTCATCGCCGGGTTGATCCTGGCCATCATGATCCTCCCAATCGTCTCCGCGATCGCACGGGAGGTGATCTCCACCGTGCCCGCCGAGCACAAGGAGGCAGCCCTGGCCCTGGGAGCGACTCGCTGGGAGATGATCAGGATGGCGGTCCTGCCTTACTCGCGTTCGGGCATCACGGGCGGCGCGATGCTCGGGCTAGGCCGGGCCATCGGCGAGACGATCGCCGTCGTGCTGGTGATCGGCAACGCCGACGTGATCGGTCACCACCTGTTCAACCAGGGTTACAGCCTGGCGGCGGTGATCGCCAACGAGTTCGGCGAGGCGGCGAACACGTCTCTGTACAAGTCGGCGCTGTTCGAGGCCGGGCTGGTTTTGTTCATCCTCACGCTGGTCGTCAACATCGTCGCCCGCTGGTTCGTGGCCCGCGGGACTCATGGCAGGCCGGCGGTCGGCGGGGCAATCGCGGTGGCGGTGGACGAGCCATGACGACGATTAGCGCGCTTCCTCAGATAAGCCCCCGGCGGCGGCGCACCGACAAGGTGATGCGCAGCTTGCTGCTGGTAGCCACCGTGATCGCGCTCGTGCCGCTGGTGTTCATCATCTACTACCTGCTGCATAAGGGCCTGAGCGCGGTCACCAGCAGCGGATTCTTCAGCACCGATCCGAACGGCAATTTCTTCGGCAACCCCGGCGGCATCCGCAGCGCGATCCTCGGGACGCTTGAGATGATCGGGCTGGCGACGGCGATCTCGGTTCCGCTCGGAATCGGCGTCGCCCTCTACCTCACGGAGTACGGGAGGGAATCCAGGTTCGCGAACGTCATCCGCTACTTCGTGGACGTCATGACCGGCGTGCCGTCGATCGTGTTCGGTCTGTTCATCTACATCGTCCTCGTGGTCTCGAAGATCGGCGGCGCCTTCACCGGATGGAAGGGTGCGGTGGCCATATCGCTCCTGATGCTGCCGATCGTGATCCGGTCCTCTGAGGTCGTGCTGCTGCTCGTGCCCTCCAGCCTGCGCGAGGCGGCGCTCGCCCTGGGCGCGCCCCGCTGGCGCGTGATGCTGCGGGTGGTGCTGCCAACCTCCCTGTCGGGGCTGATCACCGGGTCGCTGCTCGCGGTCGCCCGCGGAATGGGGGAGACCGCCCCGCTCCTGTTCACGGCGGCCGGGGCGTTTGCGCTCACCGGCAACTTAGGAGCACAGATGAATGCGCTCCCGATCCAGATCTACAACGACATCCAATCTCCCCGGAACGCGATCGTTGCCCGTGCCTGGGGAGCCGGGCTAACGCTGGTAGCGCTGGTACTGATCATCAACGTGATTGCGCGAATCGCTTCCCGAAGGAGCCGAATGGCATGATCCCACCTGAAACAACAAGTAAGGAAACGACTACCGACATGTCGACGGAGAGGCGACAGTCCGACCGCGCCCAGGCGGCCACGGAGGCCAGAGAGTCGAGCGCCCAGGCCGCCAAGGGGCACGGCGTCAACATCAAGTCGCTGAACGCCTATTACGGCGGCCAGCACGCGATCAAGAACTTCACCATCGACTTCCCACCGAACGAGGTGACCGCGTTGATCGGGCCCTCCGGATCCGGGAAATCGACGGTAGTTCGCTGCATCAACCGCATGCACGAGGAGATCCCGGGCGCGCGCGCGGAGGGCAATGTTGCGCTAGACGGGATGAACGTCTACGAGGACGGGGTGGACGTCACCTCGGTGCGGCGGCTGATCGGGATGGTGTTCCAGAAGCCGAACCCGTTCCCGACGATGTCGGTGTTCGACAACGTCGCCGCCGGACTGCGGCTGACGGGAACTCGCGGCATCAATCTGCGCGAGCGCGTTCACCGGGCGCTGCGGGCCGTCGGCCTGTGGGACGAGGTCAAGAATCGGCTCGACAAGCCCGGGACCGGGCTGTCGGGCGGCCAGCAGCAGCGTCTGTGCATCGCTCGCACGGTGGCCGTCGAGCCCGAGGTGATCCTGATGGACGAGCCCTGCTCGGCGCTTGACCCCATGGCCACTCTCAAGATCGAGGAGCTGATCGACGAGCTCAAAGAGCGCTACACGATCGTGATCGTCACCCACAACATGCAGCAGGCCGGACGGGTGGCCGACTCGACCGCTTTCATGCTCGAGGGAGAGCTAATCGAGCACGGCCCCACGACACAGATCTTCACCAACCCCGCGGATGTGCGGACGGAGCGCTACGTGACCGGGAAGTTCGGGTAGGTCCGGCTCACGCCATCGACGACGCCCCGGAGAGGAGTCACAAACATGCAGGAGGTCCGCCACTCGTACCGTGAGGCTCTCAAGGGACTCGAGCACCAGACGCTGGGCGGCCTCGACCTCGTCACCCAGGCACTCGACCGCGCGCTGGAAGCGGTCAGCTATCAGGACGTCGAGCTGGCCGGGATGGTCGTGGCCGACGACGACCGGATCGACGGCCGTTACCTCGAGGTCCACCAGGGCGTGCTGTCGCTGCTTGCCCGCCAGGCGCCGGTGGCCAGCGACCTGCGAATCCTGGCCGCGCTGCTGCACACCATCCGCTGCGTGGAGCGGATGGGCGACCAGTGCGTGAACATCGCCAAGCTCGTGCCGCTATCGGGATACGAGTCCCCCAAGGACAAGGACATCCTGGACTCGATCGAGCGCATGGGTCGCCACGCCCGCTCACAGGTCACGCAAGCGAAGGAGGCTTTCTCCTCGCGCAACGTAGGGCTGGCCCAGGACCTCGTCCGCCAGGACGCCGAGATCAACCGGCTGAACCGCGCGATCTTCAGGCGCGCTGTCGAGATCGGCGACGACGTCGACACGCGCGAGTGGGCCATGTTCATGATCTTGGTCGCCCGGGCGCTGGAGCGGGTCGGCGACAACACAGTGGACATCGCCGAGCAGGTGGTGTTCGTGGTCACCGGGCTGTTCCGGGAGATGTCGGATAGCACGCCGGCGGCCGACGCGGTGCGGCCGGCGTAGCGGGTTCACGGCCGGTGGCGCGCCTTGCGCGGGGCCGCCCGCCGGGGCCGCCCGACAGCCTCGCTCTGAACCCCGCCCCTGGCGCTGCTGGGCCACCTAAACGCCAAGGGCCGGCCCTCGTCGGACCGGCCCCATGCAGAGAGAGAGGTCCTTGCAGGGTTCCAGATGAACTCGCTGGGGATGTGACGATTTGATGACCAACCGGGCGGGCTGGCCCCTGCGCGTGCTCGGCTCAGTCACTCCGAGCGGCCTCGGCAGCCCGAGCTTTGGGGGCGTACACCGGCACGGCCTCGGTGTGTGCAGCGCAGGAGCCATCCAGTGCCGTCCCTCATGACATTCGACACTATCCGTTCGCGCACCGAGACACCGCCAGGTATGGACACAGGGCCAATGACGGCCCGCTCCGCCCGGCTTACGTTTTTGTCCATGTCGGCCCGGCCTCCACAGATCGTGGCGTTTGGCGGCGGCGGCTTCTCGATGGAGTGGGGCAACACCCTGCTGGACGAGCACCTGCTGGCGTTGACCGGGGTCGAGAAACCGCGGGTGTGCTTCCTGCCCACGGCCAGCGGCGACGCCGACCACTACATCGTTCGCTTCTACCGGGCTTTCGCTGCCTCGCGTTGCGAGCCCTCGCACGTCTCTCTGTTCCGACGCGAGACGGGGGTGGGCGATCCCCGCGCTCACCTACTGGCACAAGATCTGGTGTACGTCGGTGGAGGCAGCCTCGTCTCGCTGCTGGGCACCTGGCGGGCGCACGGCATCGATCTCGCGCTGCGCGACGCCTGGCGGGCGGGCGTCGTGCTATGCGGCGGCTCAGCCGGCTCGCTGTGCTGGTTCGCCGAGGCGGTGAGCGCGTTTCACGAGGGAGCCCCCCAGCGGCTGGAGGGCTTGGGGCTGTTGCCGTGGAGCAACGCAGTGCACTACTGCGAGGAGTCTGGGCGCAGAGCCGCCTTCCGGGAGGCGATCCGATCGGGAATGGCTCCCGGCTACGGAGTGGGGGACGGGACGGCGCTTCATTTCGTCGGCACGGAACTGGAGGAAGTCGTCTGCTCGCGGCAGGGTGCCCGTGCTGTCTATGTGAGCAGCGATCCCCGGGGCCAGGTGGTCGAGCGGGAGCTTCCGGCTCGCTACCTGGGACCGGTCGCGGGCGAGCGGCCCGTCGCGGGCGAGCGCGCGGTGTCGGATGGGGCCGCGCTCGCCGCCTGAGAGTAGGCTCAAGGAGTGCCCACAGACCGGCGCCGGATCCTCGCCATGGGCGGCGGCGGGTTCACGATGGGGGAGCGATCTCCAGCCCTCGACCGCCACGTGCTCGCCACGTGCGGCGAGCCGATCCCGAAGATCTGCTTCATCCCCACCGCCAGCGGCGACACCCGGGAGCAGGTGCTGCGATTCGAAGAGCGGTTCGGAACCTGGCCCTGCGAGCCGACCGTCCTGTCGCTGTTTCATCTCGACGAATCCCGCCTTGACCCCGCCCGTCACCTGCTGGCGCAGGATGCGATCTACGTCGGCGGCGGATCGATGCGCAACATGCTCGCGGTGTGGCGGGCCCACGCGGTCGACCGGGCGATCCGCGCCGCCTGGGAGCAGGGTGCGGTGCTGGCGGGCGTTAGTGCCGGCGCCATGTGCTGGTTTGAGGGAGGGATCTCGAGAAGCGGCGGTGCGCCCGAACCGGTACCCGGGCTGGGCCTCCTGGCCGGCAGCTTGTCGGTGCACCTGGACGGCGAGTCAGAGCGCCTCCCGGTCTATAGGCGGGCGGTAGCGTCGGGGGAGCTCCCAGCCGGCTATGCGGCCGACGACGGGGCGGCGCTCATGTTCGACGGAACGCGGCTCGAGGGGTGCGTGGCCTCGCGCCCGGAGGCTCGGGTGGTGCACGTCAGCCCGGACGGTCGAGGCGGGGTGGTCGAGCGCCAGCTCCCGGTGAGGCCGCTGGCGCCCGCGGAAGGGCGCTGGCGGCGTCGAGCCGAGACGCACGCGGTCTCTGAGCTGCGCGCGCTTCGCGCCGGGCGGAACCGCTGGGACTAGGCGCCGGGCGGAACCGCTGGGACTAGGCGCCGGGCGGAACTAGGCGCCGGCCGGAACCGCCTGCGGCGATATCTCCAGCTCGCGCCGTTCGGTCGCCAGCTCGACCTGAGCCGGATCCCGGCCAAGCTCCTGCCACCTGGCGTGAATGCCGCCGCACAGCCCGTCGAGGAAGTCGTCCGAATGCAACGGGTCGTGGTGGAACAGGACCAGCTTCTCGGCCTCCACCCGGTGCCCGAACTCCAGCGCATCCGCGATCGGCGAATGCCCCCAGCCGAGGTGATTGGGGTACTCGGCATCCGTGTACTGGCAGTCGTGGATCAACGTCGAGGCTCCGTGAGCGAGGCCGAAGCCGGAGATCCAGTCGTCCTCGAGCTGCGAGAGAGGAGCGCCCAAGCCGGGCTCGTGATCGGGGATGTAGCACAGGGCCGTGTCTCCATCGTCGATCCGGTAGCCGAGCGTCGGGCCCCGGTGGTTGACAGACTGGGCCCGGATGCGCGCCGGGCCGAGATCCCATTCCAGCGGCTCGGTCTCCCTGAAGGACACGTGCGAGGGCAGCTCGCGCACCTCGACCGGCGCAAGCGGCGCCGAGATGTAGCGCCCCACCCGTTCGCGCAGCGACGCTTCCGGAGAGGCGGGGCCCCAGACGATGATCTCCGATTCGGGCCTGAACAGGGGCGCGAAGAACATCAGGCCCTGGATGTGGTCCAGGTGCAGGTGGGTGAGCAGGATGTGGATCGGACGCTCCACGCGGGGCAGCGCCAGTCCGAGATTGCGAATTCCGGTCCCCGCGTCGAGGATCAGGGTGCTGCCATCGGACAGCGTGACCTCCACGCACGAGGTGTTGCCCCCGTAGTGCATGGTCTCAGGGCCCGGCGCGGGCACGGATCCCCGTGCGCCCCAGATCTTGAGTCTCATCCGGCCTCCCTCTGCTCCGTCACGCCGGCCGCCGCTTTCGCCTGCTCATCCTCGGGCAGAGGCCAGAAGATCACGATCGCGCCGCTCGAGCCATCCGGCCCGACGATCGGGATCGCGCTCGCCGCGATGTCTTGGTGGATGTTGCCCGCGACGCAGATGCGGAAATCCCCGTGCGCCGGACGGCCCTCGCGCAGGGACTTCGTCAGCTTGTTCTGGTCGTAGGGGATCGGCTCGTCGTTATCGTCGAAGGGGCCGAACGCCGTCGTCCACTCCTCCGCGGTCATGGTCCCCGTCTCCTCGAAGCGGCGGCCGACAAGCGCGCCGGCGGCCTCGTTGTAGAACAGCAGCGCTCCCTGCGCCCCGACGAGAAATGCCGGTGTGGAGATGCTCGACAGCAGGTTGCGGGCGAGAATCAACTCGAGCGGCTTCTGGTCGCTCATGCCTGAACTCTAATGGCGCGGTGGTGTGGCGTCTCCTGTCGCGGCGGACTATCCTGGCTCGGGTCGTGGCTACCCAGAAGTCACGCGGCTCCAAGCGCAAGCGGCGATCGCGAGGCGGCGCTCCGCGCGCCGCACCATCCCAGCGCCGCGAGCAGCGGGCCGAGCGTAACGCGGTCTCCGAGCGAGACCGCCGGGCGGGGCAGCGGATGCTGGGCACGGTCGGCGAGCGGCCGCCGAGCCCGTTCGGGGGCGTGCCCGTGTCGGAGCTCGCGATCCTGGCCGGGGGCGTGGCGTTCATCGTCGGAGGTATTCCGGTCCTGTCGGGCCGGACCCCGGGGCCGGCGCTGATCGTGGGAATCATCGTGGTGGCGCTTGGGGTGATCGAGGTCACGGGACGAGAGCACTTCTCCGGCTACCGGTCGCACACCACGCTGCTGGCAGCGATCCCGACGGTCGGGGTCGAGGTGGCGCTCGTGGCGACCGCCGGCTCCCGCACCACCCGGGGCGCGCTGCTGGTGGTGGTCGTGCCCGTGTTCGCTGGCCTGTTCTACGTGCTGCGCCGGGCGTTCATGGCCGCTCGCCAGCGGCGGATCGCGCGGCGGTAGCGGCGTCGCTGGCACCGTTGGCGCCCCCGTCCGGGGCGGTAGCGTCCCCCGCGGCCGCCTCTTCAGCCCCGCGGGCCGAGGCGTCGACTGCGGGAGCCTCGCCGTCTGCCGATACCAGGGGCAGGTGCATGGTGAACACGGCGCCGCCGTCTGGCGCGTTGGCGGCGCTGACCGAGCCGCCGTGCTGCTCGGTCACCTGGCGCACGATCGAGAGCCCGAGACCGGAGCCCTGCTGACCGCGAACCTTGGCACCGCGGTAGAAGCGGTCGAAGACGTGGGGCAGGTCCTCCTCGTCAACCCCGGACCCGTGGTCCCGGACACGGACGCCGGCCGAGTCTACGTTGATCTCCACCGTCCCGTCCGGTGGTGAATGGCGGGCGGCGTTGTCCAACAGGTTGTTGACGGCTCGCTCCAGCCGCTCGGCGACCCCCTCCAGAATCATCGGCTCCAGATGCGCCTCGAAGCGCAGGCCGGGCGCGTTGCGGCGTGCCCGGGCCAGTGACACCTCGACGACCCGGTCGAGCCTGACGTCCTCGGTCTCGCCGTGTGGCTCATCGCCCCGCGCCAGATCGATCAGATCGGACACGAGCGCGGTCAGCTCCTCGCTCTGCTCGACGACGTCGGTCAGCAGCCGCCGTCGGTCCTCTTCCGAGATCGTGCCCCCGGCCAGCAGCACCTCGATGTTGGTGCGCAGGCTGGTGACGGGGGTCCGGAGCTCGTGAGAGGCATCGGCCACCAGCTGGCGCTGGGCGCGGGCGGATTCGTCGAGCGCGGCGCGCGACCCCTCCAGGTGCTCGAGCATCGTGTTGAAGCGCGTGGCCAGCTGCCCGACCTCGTCGTCGGCGTGGACAGTGATGCGCTTCGAGAGGTCGTCAGTCTCGCCGATGTAGGTCGCCGTCTGAGCAACCTCCGACAGCGGTGCCAGCACGCGTCGAGCGGCGAGGCGACCGAGGGCGGCCGCCAGCGCGATCCCGCCCAAGAAGAGCAGGAACAGGATCAGCCGCAGGTTGGCCAGGATGTGGTCGGTCCCGTTCAATGGGCGGGCGAGCTGGACTGCGCCCTGCGTGACCTGGTCGATGCTCACCCTGAGGGTGGCGGGAAACGTCAGCACCCGCCAATGAGTTCCTCCGGCGTTGACGTCCGTCGAGTAAGCACTGCCGTTGCCGCTCGCGACCGCCTTCGCCTGCGAGCTGACCGGCAGATCGATATTGGCCTGGAGAGTGCTTCCGTCTGCGCCGATGATCTGGAAGTACTGGGTCGAGCCCCCGGCGCTGGGCGGAATTCCGGGAAGCGACGCGCCCAGCGGCAGCTGGTGGTTCTGAATCGCCGCCATCTGGGAGTTGAGCGCCCCATCGACCTGGTCGAGCAACTGCCCCCGCACGACCAGATAGGACACGATCAGGGCGATCAACACGGCAACTCCGACCGCCGCGCCTGCGACGAGCCCGACTCTGCGCTTCAGCGGCATCCGCTGCTCCTACTGAACGGCATGCACCAGTCAGTATGCAGGGGTTACTCCCGGAGCACGTAGCCGACGCCGCGGACCGTGTGAAGCAGCCGCGGCTCGCCGTCGGCCTCGGTCTTGCGCCGCAGATAGCCCATGTACACGCCCAGAGCATTGGAGGTCGGGCCGAAGTCGTACCCCCACACGTGCTCGAAGATCGTCGAGCGGGTCAACACCTGGCGGGGGTGCTGCAGGAATAGTTGCAGCAGCGAGAACTCGGTCTTGGACAGCTCGACCAGCCGGTCACCGCGGTGCACCTCGTGTGCCACCGGGTCGAGCACCAGGTCGGCGTAGCGCAGCTCCTCTTCACCTGCGCCGTCGCCGGTGCGGCGGATGAGCGCCCGCAATCGCGCCTGGAGCTCCCGCAGCGCGAAGGGCTTCACGAGGTAGTCATCGGCGCCGACGTCGAGCCCGGCCACACGGTCGTCGATCGCGTCCCGTGCGGTGAGCATCAGGACCGGCGTCCGGTCTCCGGCCTTGCGCATCCGGCGGACCACCTCGAGGCCGTCGAGGCGCGGCATCGCCACGTCGAGGACGACGGCATCGATCCCGTCGCTGACCAGCGCGTCGAGCGCCTGCTCGCCGTCGGCGGCGAGCTCCACGTCGTAGTTCTCGAGCCGCAGCGCGCGCTCGAGCGCCCGCCTCACGGCGGGCTCATCGTCGACAACGAGCACTCGAGCCATGCTCCAAATGATGGCGTGTGCGCGTAAAAGTTGGCGAAGAGTGAGACGCGCGCCTTCCCGGCTACCGTGAGAAAGACAGCCACGATGGCCGAGCGAAAGCTAGAGACATACCGCAAGCGCCGGGACTTCAAGGCCACCCCGGAGCCGGACGGCTCGGCTCGCGGGCGGGCGACCACCGTGGGCCGATTCGTAATCCAGGAGCATCACGCTACCCGGCTTCACTGGGACCTCCGGCTCGAGCACGACGGGGTGCTCGCTTCCTGGGCGGTCCCCAACGGGATCCCTCCCGACCCGAGTGAGAACCGGCTCGCGGTGCGCACCGAGGACCACCCCATGGAGTACCTCGAGTTCGAGGGCGAGATCCCCAAGGGGGAGTACGGCGCCGGCACGATGCGGATATGGGACCGGGGCACGTTCGAGACCGAGAAGTGGTCCGAGAGCAAGGTGGAGGTCACGTTCCACGGCGAGCGCCTCACCGGCCGCTACGGCCTGTTCGTGATCGGCCGCGACGAGGCGTCCAAGAACGACTGGATGATCCATCGCATGGACCCGCCGGCCGACCCCGGCCGGCAGCCAATGCCGGAGCGGATCGTGCCCATGCTCGCCCGCTCCTCGACCGTGATCCCAAAGCCAGAACGGGATTGGTCGTTTGAGGTCAAGTGGGACGGAGTGCGCGCCATCGCCTACGTGAAGCCGGGACGCCTGCGGCTAGAGAGCCGGAACCTGCGGGAGGTCACGGACTCCTACCCCGAAGTCCGAGGACTGCTGCGGGCCCTGGGGATGCGCGAGGCCGTGTTCGACGGAGAGCTAGTGGCGTTCGATGAGTCGGGCAGGCCCAGCTTCGAGCGGCTCCAGCGGCGCATGCACGTGACCTCGTCCTCGGCCGTCAGAAGGCTCTCGACCTCGACGCCCGTCGTGTACGCCATCTTCGACCTGCTGTATCTGGACGGTCGCGTCTTGATCGACGCGCCCTACGAAGAGCGCCGAGAGCGACTGGAGGAGCTCGAGCTGGCTGGACCGGCCTGGCGCGTGCCAGCCGCGCACGTCGGCGAAGGGGCCCGGCTGCTCGAGGCGACGGGGGCGCAGGGGCTGGAGGGGGTGATCGCCAAACGGCTCGGCTGCCGGTACGAGCCGGGGCGTCGCACCGGCACTTGGCTGAAGGTCAAGCACACGCTGCGCCAGGAGCTCGTGATCGGCGGCTGGGTACCGGGCGAGGGGAGGCGGGCTGAGCGGATCGGCGCGCTGCTCATGGGTCACTACCGCGACGGGTCATTCGTCTACGCGGGCCGAGTGGGGACGGGGTTCACCGAGGCGACGCTGGACGAGCTGGGGTCACGGTTCAAGGAGCTGCGCCGGAAGCGCAGCCCGTTCGACGAGGCCCCCAAGCTGCCGCGCGAGGCCCAGTTCGTCGAGCCCCGTCTGGTGGCCGAGATCGAGTTCAGGGAGTGGACCGCGGATGGCGTAATGCGAGCTCCCTCCTACAAGGGACTGCGGGAGGACGTCTCGCCCCAGGATGTCCACCTGGAGTCGGCACCTGCCGGCGTGGCGCTCGAGGGGGAGGAGGCGGCTGATCCGAGCTCCCCCGAGGCGCTGTTCGACGAGGTCGAGCGCCTGCCCGAGGGTGCGCTGTCGGTCACCATCGACGGCCGGGCGCTGAAGCTCTCCAACTGGGACAAGGTGCTGTTCCCGGAAACGGGGTTCACGAAGGGCGACCTTATCTCCTACTACACGCGCGCGGCACCCGCCGTCGTCCCGCATCTACGTGACCGCGCGCTGACGCTGAAGCGCTATCCAAACGGCGTCGAGGAGCAGTACTTCTACGAGAAGCAGTCTCCGTCCCACCGCCCCGACTGGGTGCAGACCCGTCAGATCGGCGACGTCAACTACACGCTGGCGCATGATCGCGCGACGCTGGTCTGGCTGGCGAACCTGGCTGACATCGAGCTCCACACCTCCCTGTCCCGCGCGGACGCCCCCGAGCGGCCGACGATGCTGGTGTTCGACCTCGACCCCGGACCGCCGGCGGGCATCGTCGAGTGCTGCCAGGTGGCGCTCGTGGTCAACGGGTTGTTCTCGCAGCTGGGGCTCGAGAGCTTCGTCAAGACCTCCGGCTCGAAGGGGATGCAGGTGTATGTCCCGCTGAACACCGAGGTCTCCTACCGGCAGACGAAACCGTTCGCCCGGCGGGTAGCCGAGGTGCTCGAGCAGCGGTTGCCCGAGCTCGTCATCTCGCGCATGACCAAGAAGCTCCGTCCGGGCAAGGTGCTGGTCGACTGGAGCCAGAACGACGCTCACAAGACGACCGTCACCGTCTACTCCGTGCGCGCCCGCGAGCGGCCGATCGTCTCGACCCCGATCGGCTGGGAGGAGGTCGAGCGCTGCCGCCGCGAGCGCGACCCCGACCTGCTGACGTTCGACACCGAGCGCGTGCTCCAGCGGATCGCCCGGGAGGGGGACCTGTTTGCGCCGCTCGAGAGCCTGGAGCAGGAGCTACCGAGGATCGGCTAGCGGCTTGTAATTCTGTCCGCCCGAACGGCCCACAGCACTAGGATGACTGCGATGGACTCGATCACGTTGCGCAACCGGCTACTGGTCGCGACCGCGATGTGGAGAGAGGCGACCGGCGAGCCTCTGCCCCGGCTGGCACCGGGCGATCCGGCCGAGCAGCTTCAGAGCTTCGAGCTGCAGCTGGTGGACCGCCTGTGGGAGATGGCCACGCCGGAGAACGCCCGCGAGGTGGCCGACCGGACGTGGGACCTCGTCTACGACCGCACCGACGACGATCCCGTCAAGCGCCGCGTCGTCGAGTGCCACGAGGCGCTCGCCCGGATGACGCAGCTACACGACTGACGGCGTCTCTTCTGAAGCCGGCGCGGGGTTGCGCGGCAGGCCGGCCGCGGCGTAGGCATCGCCCTCGTTCAGGGTCTCGTGCTCCAGGAGCCCTGCGACCAGCGAGTCCAGATTTGATCGATGGGCTCCAAGCAGCTCGGTGACCTCCTCGTGTGCCAGCTCGACGATCCGCCTGACCTCCTCGTCGATCAGCCGCTGGGTCTCGTCCGAAGTCTCCGAGGACCCGGGAAAGAACGGCCCCATCCCGTCCATCGGGATGACCGCGATCGGCCCCACGTTGGGGCTCATGCCCCAGCGCCCCACCATGTAGCGCGCGATCTGCGTCAGGTGTTGAATGTCGGACTCGGCGCCGGTCGTGATGTCGTCGAATACGAGCTCCTCCGCTGTGCGGCCGCCAAGCGCGACCTTGATCTGCCCCAGCAGCGTGCGCTGCTCGAAGTTGAACCGATCGGCGTCCGGCGCCGAGAACGTGACCCCGAGGGCCTGGCCGCGGGGGATGATCGACACCTTGCGGACGGGATCTGCGCCAGGCGTGAGCATCCCCACGATCGCGTGCCCGGCCTCGTGGTACGCGGTGCGCCGGCGATCCTCTTCTGAGAGCATCACCTTGCGCTCGGCCCCGAGCACGATCCGCTCGAGGGCATCGTTCAGATCTGAGGTGTTGACCTTTTCGTGGTTGCGCCGCGCGGCCAACAGCGCCGCCTCGTTGACGACGTTGGCCAGATCGGCGCCCACCATCCCCGGAGTCGAGGACGCCAGCGCCCCGAGATCGACTTCTGGGGCCAGCGGGACCGAACGGGTGTGGACGCGAAGGATCGCCTCGCGTCCCGCCCGGTCCGGTGGCTGCACCGAAACGCGGCGGTCAAAGCGTCCTGGGCGAAGTAGGGCCGGGTCGAGGATCTCGGGACGGTTGGTCGCGCCGAGCACGATCACGCCGGTGCGCGGGTCGAACCCGTCCATCTCGGTCAAGATCTGGTTGAGCGTCTGCTCCCGCTCGTCGTGACCGCCTGAGATGTTGGCCCCGCCGCCGGCGCGCGAGCGCCCGATCGCGTCTAGCTCGTCGATGAAGATGATCGCCGGTGCAGCGGCCTTCGCCTGCTGGAACAGGTCGCGGACGCGCGAAGCGCCCACCCCGACGATCATCTCGACGAACTCCGACGCCGACATCTGGAAGAAGGGGACGCTGGCCTCGCCCGCGACAGCGCGCGCCAGCAGCGTCTTGCCGGTCCCCGGCGCGCCCGAGAGCAGCACGCCGCGGGGTATCCGCCCGCCGAGCCGGAGGTACTTCTCCGGGTTGCGCAGGAAATCTACGATCTCGCTCAGCTCCTCCTTGGCCTCGTCGATCCCCGCCACGTCGGCGAACGTGACGTGCTGCTCGGACCCCTCAACCCGACGGGCTCGAGAACGACCGAATGACATCAGGCCGCCAGCGCCGCCAGCCGCCGCCGCTCGGCGCATGAACCAGATCAAAAGCAGCACGAACAAGATCGTCGGCCCGAACCCGTAGAGCAGGCTCTCCAGGAAGGATGGGCCGGTCGAGAGCGGATGGGCGTTGATCGTGACGCCGTGAGCCTGGAGCAGGTCCTGGAGGTTCGAGCCGTTGGCGAACGACGGGATCTGGGTGGAGAACAGGGTGGTCGGCTTGGCCGTCTGGCTGCTCGACGGGTACTTGACCGCCGCCTTGAACGTCCCCTGAATGGAGTTGCCGGTCGAGGAGATCGAGCTGACGTTGTCGTTGTTGACCTCGCTGATGAACGTCGGGTAATAGGGGACGGCCACCCGCGAGGCCGGCTGCAGCGCCTGCGAGGAGATGTAGAGGTTCAGCCCCAGCAGCGTCAGCACCACCAGCACCACCACCCACCTTGCGCTCGGCCCCCTGGGCGGGGGCGTCTGCTGCCGTCCGCCGCGGCCGTCGGGCGCCGGCGTTACCTTCCAGGGACGCGGCTGATCACCGGTTCTGCCTCGCGCTGGGTTCGGGCGCTGGGGGGGTGAGTCGGCCACACTCAGATTGTCGCAGGCGTGATTGGGGCCGCTAAAGGGCGCTGAGCCGTCGTCTGGCTTGGGAAGAAAGATGGCGTCAAACGCCATTAACTTCCCAAGGGTCGGCGCCTACCCCTCCTCGAGGCGCGTCCGGAAGGACTCGGCGCCGACGACTGTCGCGCCCTCGGCCCAGGCGCGATCGGCCAGCCAGCGGTCCGAGGTCACGACCCGCACCTGGGCCGGGTCGGGATGGAGCCTCAGCCTTCTGACGATCTCGTCATCGGCGGCGTCGCGTTTGGGTCGGGGCGCGTGGGTCACCTCGATCACGCTCGAGCGGATCGCCGGCCTCGGCGGGCGCTCGAACACCACCGTGACGTCCTCGCCGTCGGCCGCCGCCCAACGCTCGAGCAGGTCCACGAGACGAAGCATGGCCTGGTCTCTGTCCTTCCACCATCCGTCGGGACGGGTGCCGATCACGTTCATGCCGTCGATCAGCCAGCGCACGTAAAGGAGGCTACGGCGGGACGGGGCGCCGGTCGGCCTGCTAGCGTCTGCGCCCGCAAGGCCGCTGCGCGGATCGGGCGGTGGAAGCAGGTGCCGGCGGCGGGGAGTCCTCCGCATAGCAGCACTTCAAGTCCAGGAGGACTCACGTACACATGCCAACCGGAACGGTCAAGTGGTTCAGTGACGAGAAGGGGTTTGGCTTCATCACACCCGATGAGGGCAGCCGCGACCTGTTCGTCCACCATTCGAGCATCAACGCAGACGGCTACCGCTCTCTACCCGAGGGCGCCAAGGTCTCCTTCGAGGAGGAGGCCGGGCCGAAGGGCCCGAAGGCCATCAACGTCTCTCGTCTTTAAATTCTTGTTCCGGTCCGCGCATGCGCGGACCGGCCGGCCGGAACATGTTCCGGCCGGGGCCGGCGCACATGTGCGCCGGCCTTCCTATGTGAATGGCTGACTGGGCAACGATCTCCTCGCTGGCCACGGCCGGCGGCACGCTGATACTGGCCATGGCGACCTTCGGGTCCGTCAGGTCGGCGAACCGCTCCGCCAAGGTGGCCGAACAGGCGATGCTGGCCGGACAGCGGCCGTACCTGATCGCATCTCGGGAAGATGATCCGCTCGAACGCGTCCGTTTTGGAGACGACGTCGTGCTCGAGGTCTCGGGACACGGCGGCGCGATCAAGTGCAAGAACGAGAACGTCTACATGGCGATGGCGCTACGGAACGCAGGATCGGGACTGGCGGTAATTCAGGGTTGGATCGCCGCGGTCAGGGCCACAACCGACCGCGACTGTCCGAGCGTCGAGAGCTTTCGTCTCCAGCAGCGTGATCTGTACGTCCCGGCCGGAGAGACCGGCTTCTGGCAGGGGGCGATCCGCACCGTCGAGGATCCCGCCTACCCGTCGGTGAGCGCCGCGGCTCGGAACCGGGAGCGGGTGATGATCGACATCCTCTATGCCGACGCCGACGGCGGGCAGCGGACGATCGCCCGCTTCAGCGTCGCCGACTGGCCGCGAGTGGAGGGGGAGCGCGCCGACCTGATCCGGGTGTGGAACGTAGACCGCGACGAACCTCGTCAGCGCACGTTAAGAGAAGAAGAGCCTTCGCCGCCCTCCGCTGAGTCGTCGGACGGCGCACCTACAATTAGTAAGCAGGCTATGTCGTGACCAAAGCCGTAGAAGAACGCGAGCGGGTGGTGGTGCGCTTCGCCGGAGACTCCGGCGACGGGATGCAGCTCGCGGGCACCCGGTTCACCGACGCCACAGCGGTCCTGGGCAACGACCTGGCGACCCTTCCAAACTTCCCTGCGGAAATCAGGGCGCCGGCCGGCACGCTGGCCGGCGTCTCGGCCTTCCAGATCCACTTCGCCTCCCGCGACATCCTCACCCCCGGGGACACCCCGAACGTCCTGGTGGCCATGAACCCCGCTGCGCTCAAGGCCAACATGCCTGAGCTGGAAGGCGGGGCGACGATCATCGCCAACGAGGACTCGTTCAGCAAGCGCAACCTGGAGAAGGCGGGATACGAGTCAAACCCGCTCGAGGACGGCTCGCTGGCGGCCTATCGCGTCCACCGGATCCCGATGACTACCCTGACCACCCGCGCGGTGGAGGCCATCGAGGGGGCCTCGACGCGCGACGCCGGCCGGGCCAAGAACCTGTTCGCCCTCGGGGTGCTCTCCTGGCTGTACGGCCGGCCCACCGACGTCACCGAACGGTGGATCGAGCAGAAGTTCGCTTCCAAGCCGGCGGTGGCCCAGGCCAACCTGGCGGCGTTCAAGGCCGGCTGGTCGTTCGGGGAGACCACGGAGCTGCTCGACGTCCAGTACCGCGTGCCGCGGGCCACGGACGTCCCGCCGGGCACCTACCGCAACGTCAACGGCACCCAGGCGCTGTCGCTGGGGCTGATCGCCGCCAGCGTCCGCAGCCGTCTGCAGCTGCTGCTCGCCAGCTATCCGATCACGCCGGCCTCCGAGCTTTTGCACGAGCTCTCGCGCCAGGAGCGCTTCGGGGTGGCCACGATCCAGGCCGAGGACGAGATCGCCGCCGCCGGAATGGCGCTGGGTGCGTCCTTCGGCGGGCGGATCGGCGTGACCGCCACCAGCGGCCCGGGGATGGACCTCAAGGCCGAGACGGTCGGCCTGGCGGTCGCCCTGGAGCTGCCGATGGTCGTGGTCGACGTCCAGCGCGCCGGCCCCTCGACCGGGATGCCGACCAAGACCGAGCAGGCCGACCTGCTGATGGCCATCTACGGACGCCACGGCGAATCGCCGCTGCCGGTGATCGCGCCCAGCACGCCGGGCGGCTGCTTCGACGCCGCCTTCGAGGCCGTCCGCATCGCGATCCGCTACCGGACGCCCGTGATCCTGCTATCCGACACGTTCCTCGCCTCCTCCTCAGAGCCGTGGCGGATCCCGGCGGTAGAGGACCTGCCGGACATCGACCCCGCGTTCGCTCGCGCCCGCGCCGGAGAGAGCTTCCAGCCGTACGTCCGCGACGAGCGGGGCGCGCGCCCCTGGGCCCTACCGGGCACCGAGGGACTTCAGCACCGCATCGGCGGCCTGGAGAAGGCGGACATCACCGGAAACATCTCCTACGACGCCTCCAACCATGCCCGCATGACGGCGTTGCGGGAGGCGAAGGTCGCGGGGATCGCCGACGAGATCCCGCCGCTCGAGGTGGACGCCGATCCCGACGCCAGCCTGCTCGTCATCGGGTGGGGGTCGAGCGAAGGGGCGATCCGCGCCGGCGCCCAGCGCGCCCGTCTCGAGGGTCACAAGGTGGCCTGCGCCCATATCCACAACCTCAACCCGCTGCCGCCGAACACCGGCGACGTGCTCAGAGCGTTCGACCAGGTGCTGGTGCCAGAGATGAACTCCGGGCAGCTGGCGATGCTGCTGCGGTCTCGGTTCCTGGTCGATGTCCAGTCGTTCTGCAAGGTCGAGGGGCAGCCGATCTTCGCCTCTGAGATCGAGCGGGAGATCATCGCGCGAACGGCGGCCCGCAACGGGGGATCGAAGTGAGCACCGTGGCCAAGAACGGCAACGGCGGCGCGCCGGAAGCCCTGACCAAGGCTGATTTTCAGTCAGACCAGGAGACCCGCTGGTGCCCTGGTTGCGGTGACTACGCGGTGCTGTCGGCGGTTCAGCAGTTCATGCCCGAGCTCGGGATCCCGCCGCACAAGATCGTGTTCATGACCGGGATCGGCTGCGCGGGCCGATTCGCGTACTACATGGACACCTACGGCATGCACGGCATCCACGGCCGCGCCCCGGCGCTGGCCACCGGCCTGGCGTCCACCCGCGACGACCTCTCGATCTGGGTGGTCACCGGTGACGGCGACGCGCTGTCGATCGGCGGCAACCACCTGATCCATGCCCTGCGCCGCAACGTGCCGATCAAGATCCTTTTGTTCAACAACCAGATCTATGGCCTGACCAAGGGACAGGCGTCACCTACCTCGGAGCTGGGCAAGATCACGAAGTCGACGCCGTTCGGGGTATCGGACCACCCGTTCAACCCGGTCGCGTTGGCGCTGGGGGCCGAGGCCACGTTCGTCGCGCGGACGATCGATCGCGATCGCCATCATCTATCGGAGGTGTTGCGGGCCGCGGCTCAGCACGAGGGAGCGGCCCTGGTCGAGATCTACCAGAACTGCCCGGTGTTCAACGACGGTGCGTTCGCGGCGCTGACCGAAAAGGAAGTCAAGGACGCAAACCAGATCCGCCTCCAAGCCGGACAGCCGATCCGCTTCGGGCCGGAGGGGGAGCGGGGAGTCGTCCGCGCCAGCGACGGCTCGTTGAAGCTGGCCGACGCCGCCGAGGCCGGCGAGGAGGCGCTCGTCGTTCACGACCCCACGACCGCGGACGGAAGCCTGGCCTACTCACTGGCCCGCCTGGCGGATGACCCCACCGGGCCGACGCCGATCGGAATCTTCCGCGACGTGCGCCGTCCGGTGTACGGGCGCGGGGCGGGCGCCGAGGAGGAGGCCTCCTCGGAGACGGAGCTCGACGAGCTCCTCCACGCCGGGGACACCTGGACGATCGCCTGAGCCTGAGGGGGCCGAAAGGGCCTGGCTAGCCTAGGGGTTCATGAGAACCCCTGACATCGAGCTGTTGTGGTGGGAGGGTTGTCCATCCACCGACCGCGCCCAGGCTGAGCTCCAACAGGCTCTCCAAGATGTCGGCCTGTCCGACGCCCCGGTGCGCAGAACCGAGATCGAGAGCGATGACGAGGCGAGGACCAGACGGTTCCTCGGCTCGCCGACCATCCTGGTAGACGGGGTCGACGTGGCTTCGTCCGGCCCCGAGGAGCCAGTCGGTCTCAGCTGCCGCGTCTACCGCCGGCGCGACGGCCGCATTTCCCCTACCCCGGATCCCGACGACGTGCGCGAGGCGCTCGAGCGAGCTGCTCGGGCCCGAAAGGAGGACGGCAGATGAGCGTTTCGATCGGCGTGCAGGCTCCCGACTTCGAGCTACCTGACACGGACGGCGCCACGCACTCTCCGGACGGTGACCCCGCGACGGTCGTCGTCTTCACCTGCAACCACTGCCCGTACGCGCTCGCCTGGCAAGACCGGATCATGGCCGTGGCCCGCGACTACGGCGACCGCGGCATCCGTTTTCTGGCCATCAATTCCAACGACGCGCAGCGTTACCCGCGCGACTCCTACGAGGCGATGAAGCAACGCGTGGCGACCGAGCGCTGGCCGCTGCCTTACCTGCGCGACGAAAGTCAGGACGTGGCCCACGCTTACGGCGCACAGGTAACTCCCGACGTGTTCGTGCTCGATGCCCACCGCCGCCTGCGCTATCGCGGTGCGCCTGACTCCGACTACGACGATCCGGGCCAGAACGCCGCCTGGCTACGCGGAGCGATAGACGCCGTCCTGGCCGGCGAGGACCCATCGCCCGCGGAGACGAAGCCGATCGGCTGCTCCATCAAGTGGAAGGGCTGAACGGCCGCTCAGGCGGCGACGCGGCCGTCGGCCGGATCAAGCGGTAGGCCGGCGGCCTCCCACTCGAGCAGTCCTCCGGCCATGTTGTGCGCGTCGAATCCCGCGTCGCGGAACGCCTCCGTAGCCATGGCCGAGCGGCTGCCGCTGCGGCAGTAGAACACGATCGGCCTATCCCGGCTTAGGTCCGCTACTTCTGCAGGGAGCTGGGCCAGCGGGATGTGCCGGGCACCAGCGATCCGGCCAGCGTCGTACTCGTCGGGCTCGCGAACGTCGATCAGCTCTACCTCCTCGCGGGCCAGCAACTCGGCGACCTCCTTGGGCGTGTAATCCGAGTCCACGTGGCCCAGCCTAGCGGCCTTCAGGCGCCCCACTGGCGTGGCGGGGGCGTTCGAGGCCGGTGGTCATAACCCTGTTCGCGACATTCATCTTGCAGGTTAGATATCGTGCCGCGCCAACATATGACCCAGCCGAATCTCCCGGCCGCCAAGGCGCCGGGAGAGCGGGGGACCCCAAGGGACCTGTTCCCTAATCGGGGCGAATCGCCACCACTGTGGCGTAGCGCAAGCTCTTTCAGCGCGAGCCCGCCAGCTAACCCCGCAGGCAGACGAAAGAGAAGGGGTTTACACGTTGCAATCGAGCTGTCGATGCCTGGCCCGGTTTGCGCTCATAGCCGCGCTGCTGGCGGCACTGGGGCTCGCCCCCTCGGCGGGAGCCTCTCTGCAACTCGGGAGCCGCGTCCTGCGCGAGGGGATGAGCGGCAGCGACGTGGTCACCCTCCAGCAACTTCTGACGAGGGCCCATTTTCGGACCCCGACGGACGGCAACTTCGGCCCGCTGACCGAGAGTCACGTCATCAGCTTCGAGCGCAAGTACGGCCTGACTGCCAACGGGATCGTCACCCAGGCGGTCGTCGCCAAGTTGCGCCGCTTCGCTGCGGGGAGCATCACCCACGGGCCCAGCGGCGGGGCTGCACTTCAGTCCCAGTCAGCGAACAGCGGACCCCCAACGCTTCGGCTTGGTTCGAAGGGAAGCTGGGTGACTACCCTCCAGCGAGAGCTCAACTCGGTGGGGTATGCGACCAGCATCGACGGTCAATTCGGAGTCGGCACGGAGCGGGTCGTCAACCAGTTCAAGGCCGCGCACGGACTGGCGCAGGACGGCGTGTTCGGCACCAAGAGCTGGGCCGCACTGGCGGCCGCGCAGAACGCGGCGGCGGGCTCTGCTCCCCCCGGGTACGCTCACCTCAACCCCGACGGCACGGCGACGGCGCCGGCGAACGCCCCGCCGGCGGTGCAGGAGGTTATCGCCGCGGCCAACCAGATCGCGTTCAAGCCCTACATCTACGGCGGTGGTCACGGAAGCTGGATCGCATCGGGCTATGACTGCTCGGGCTCGGTGAGCTACGCCCTGCACGGGGCCGGCCTGATCTCGACCCCCGAGGACTCCTCCGAGCTCGAGTCCTACGGAGCCGCCGGGCCCGGCCAGTGGATCACGATCTGGGCCAACGCCGGTCACACATATATGCGGATCGCGGGGCTCTATTTCGACACCGCCGCTCAGAGCGGGGCCAACGGCAACGATCGCTGGTCGGCTACGCGGATCTCACCGGTCAGCGGCTTCGTCGTGCGCCACCCGATCGGGAACTAGAGACGCATAGCGGCCTGCGGGGCCGCGCGGGCGGACATACGGCGGAGGGGTGCTAATAGTGGTCTGAGTGCGTCGCGTAGGATCATGATTGATGCGCTCGCCGCCAAGCACCCGCCGTGTACTGCTCTCGGCCCTGGCGGCGCTCACGGTGGGCGTCGGGGCGGTGAGCTTGATAGCGGGGTTCAGCGATTCGATCGCGGTCCGGCTGCTCCAGGGTCTGGCCATATTTGGGGCAGGGGTGGTCGTGATCGGCGGGGCGGTGGTGCTGGTGATGATCCGGCTGGCCGGCTGGCGAGACCCTGAGTCCGAGGAGGATTTCGAGGCGATCGTGCGCCGGGCGGAGGATCTGGCGGCGGAGGGGTCCTGGGATGAGATGTTCGACGAGGAGGAGGCGGATCATCCGCTGGACCCTTACAACGAGGAGGACTTCAAGGCTCTCGTGCGCGAA
Source organism: uncultured Actinomycetes bacterium (assembly GCA_963757075.1). Lineage (GTDB taxonomy): Bacteria > Actinomycetota > Thermoleophilia > Solirubrobacterales > Solirubrobacteraceae > Palsa-465. The sequence goes on along the minus strand of CAVWQN010000003.1, from coordinate 277,373 downwards.
GCGGTCGACGAGCTTCCGCTCGAGTTCCACGCGGCCCTCGAGCACGTGGCGATCGTCGTCTCCGAGGGCGGACGCCCACGCCGAGCCTATGGGCTATATGAAGGCGACACGGCCGCGCGCGACTTCTTCCACGACCGGATTGTCATCTTCCGCGACACCCTGGTGCGGGACTTCGGCCAGGACCCTGACCTGCTGCGCGCGCAGGTCACCCGCACCGTCCGCCACGAGCTCGCTCATCACCTCGGCTGGGGCGAGAAGGGCGTGCGCGGGCTGGGGTTGTAGGCGCGTACGTCGCGGGCGTCGGCCGCGGAACCCCTGACGCGCCGAGCTGCCACGTGCAAAAGTCCCCGAGTCTCGAAGCCAGGCGGATGATCGGGGAGATACGCATCAGGACGATGCGTAAGTGCGCAGCGAAGGATCGCGCCGCACGGTTTGGGGGTTTTTGCAGGCTAAGTCCTGGCCCCTGGCGCTCCGATGTCGGACGGAGCCGGTCCGGCCTAATGCCGGCGCCGCGGCGACACTAGGATCCTTCGCTCACCCCACAGGAGGACCACATGCCCGAAGCCGTGATCGTCGACGCCATCCGCACCCCGATCGGGCGCGCCGTCAGGGGCTCCCTGAAGACCGTTCGCGCCGACGACCTGGCGGCGATCCCGATAAAGGCGCTGATCGAACGAAACCCCGAGGTCGACTTCAAGCAGACGAACGACGTGATGATGGGGGCCGCGTCCTCGTTCGGCGAGCAGGGTTACAACGTGGGCCGCAACGCGGCGCTGCTCGCCGGCGTCGACCACCACGTGCCCGCCTGCACGGTCAATCGGTTCTGCGCCTCCTCGCTGCAGACGATCCGGATGGCGTTCCACGCGATCACGGCGGGCGAGGGCGACCAGTACATCGCCGCGGGGGTGGAGTGCGTCTCTCGCGCGGGCCTGGGGGCGGGAATGATGGAGGAGACCAAGCACCCGAAGCTGAACGGATCCAACGGGTCGCTGTACGACGTCTACATCCCGATGGGCATGACCGCCGAGAACGTGGCTGATCGCTGTCGGGTGGCCCGCGAGCAGCAGGATGAGTGGGCGGTCGTGTCGCAGTCCCGCGCCGTCGACGCTCGCGACTCGGGGCACTTCGACGCGGAGATCGTGCCGGTCACCGTGCCCGCGCACAAGGATGTGGACAAGGAGGGCAACGACATAGACGTGCCGGAGACCGTGGTCAGCCAGGACGACGGGCCTCGCCCGGGCACGACGATGGAGGTCCTGGCGCAGCTGAAGCCCGCCTTCAAGGAGAACGGGACCGTCACCGCGGGCAACTCCTGCCCGCTCAACGACGGCGCGGCGGCGGTGCTTGTGGTGTCCGAGGAGAAGGCACGGGCGCTGGGCGTGGAGCCAAAGGCGAAGATCGTGGCCTCGACCGTGGCCGCGATCCGTCCGGAGATCATGGGCCTCGGTCCCATTCCCGCCATCCAGGCGCTCCTGAAGCAGACGGGCATGAAGATCGACGACGTCGACGTGGTCGAGATCAACGAGGCCTTCGCGGCTCAGATCGTCCCCTGCAAGGAGGAGCTTCAGATCCCGGACGAGAAGCTCAATCCGTTTGGAGGCGCGATTGCGCTCGGGCACCCGTTCGGGATGACGGGGGCACGGATCATGACCACACTGCTGAACGGCCTACGGGCGCTGGATGGCAGCTACGGGATCGAGTCCATGTGCGTCGCCGGGGGGATGGGCCAGGCGATGCTGGTCGAGCGACTGTCCTAGGGTCTTGCCGCCCAATGGAAGAGCCGCTGCCACGGCCGCCGCGCTCTCGCTGGACGTCGTTCGTGGCCGAGGGCCCCGCACGCACGCTTCATGAGGAGGGCAATCCCGCCCACCGGCTGCGCGTCGAGCACAACCGGGACACGATTCTCGTGCACCTGAGCGGTGAGGACGGCGAGGAATGGACGGTCCTGGCGGTCGATCGCGCCACTCGGCGCTGGGCGGTGGGAGAAGGGCGGCGGCAGCTGGACGCCGCGACCGAGGCGTTCGAGCGGCTCTACGGCGCGGCCGACTGAGCACCCTCGCGCCCCGCGAGCGAGAGCGCGAACAGTTCGTCGTCGTCCGTGTACCAGTGCTTCATGGCCAGCCCGGCGGCACGGTAGTCGGCCTCCAAGCGCTCACGGGTGAACTTGGCGCTGATCTCGGTGCGAAGCTCCTCACCTGCCTCGAACTCGACAGTCATCCCCAGATCGCCGATCTCCACCGAGCAGGCCTCGAGCGCGCGCAACCGCATCTCTACCCACTGGTGCTTGCAGTCGAAGAACGCGACGTGCTCGAACTGGTCGGCCACGAAATTCGCGCCCAGCTCGCGGTTGATCACGTGCAGCACGTTGCGGTTGAACTCGGCAGTCACGCCCGTGCGGTCGTCGTAGGCCGCCTCGATCACGGCAGGGTCCTTGACCAGGTCGGTCCCTAGCAGCAGCCGGTCATCGCGCTCGAGCAGCGTGCCCATCTTGCGCAGCAGGGTCCGGCGCGTCCCGGGCGGGAAGTTGCCGACCGTCCCGCCGAGCAGGGCCACGATCCGCGGCGTGCCCTCGGGGTCAGGCACGTGGTCGAGGTGCCGCTCGAAGTCGCCGATCACGCCGTGCACCTCGAGGCCGTCGTACTCTTCGACCAGCTGCCGAGCGGAGTCGGCCACCACCCGCTCGGTGACGTCGAGCGGGACGTAACGGCGGAGCGTGCCGGCGCGAGCCATCGCGTCCAGCAGGATGCGAGCCTTGTCCGCGCTTCCGGAGCCCAGCTCGACAAGCTCCCCCGCTCCGGTGCGAGCCACGATCTCGTCTGCCCAGTCGCTGAGGATGCCCACCTCCGTCCGCGTGGGGTAGTACTCGGGCAACTCGCAGATCTGCTCGAACAACTCCGACCCGCGCGCGTCGTAGAAATGCTTGGGCGGCAGCTCCTTGAACGGGCGGGTGAGCCCGTCGAGCACGTCGTTGGCCAAGATCCGCTCGTCGGCCTCTGACAAATAGGAGGCGATCGCCACGTCGGTCATGGCTCGTCCCTGGCCACTCGGATGCCGGCGAAGATCTGGCGGCGCTGCGGGTAATCCCAGTTGCGGAACGTCGGCGTCGCGATCCTGGCCCGCGTCGCCCACGAGCCTCCCCGCAGCACGAAGTAGTCAGAGCCGAAGAACACCTCGGAGTACTCCCGGTAGGGGTGGGCCTTGAAGCCCGGATAGCCGCCGAAGTGACTGGAGGTCCACTCCCATACGTCCCCCACCATCCCCAGGCAACCGTATGGAGAGGCGCCGGCGGGATGGGCGTCGGCCGCCGTCGGGCCACGATCGATGTGGTCCACGTTGGCGTGGACGCCGGGGACGACTGGATCCTTCCCCCACGGAAATGGCCTGCCTTGAAGGGTCTGCTGGTCCCAGGTCGCCGCCTTCTCCCACTCGATCTCGGTGGGGAGGCGGGCGCCGTACGCACGGGCGAAGGCGTCGGCCTCGAACCAGGAGACGTGGACGACTGGTCTGCGGGGGTCAAGCGGCTCGAGCTTGCACAGGCGCCACTCGGCGCGCAGGTCAGCCGTCCACCCTGCGGGTCTCGTGATGTCGTACTGCTCCTTCCAGCGCCAGCCCTCTTCGGACCACCACTCGCGTCGCTCGTACCCGCCGCCCTCCACGAACGTCAGGTAGCTCGCGTTGGTTATCGGGGTGCGGCCGATCATGAAGCGACGCACGTCGGTGCGGTGGCGAGGCCGCTCGTTGTCGTAGGCAAAGCCGTTCGGGGGTGCGCCAATCGTGCACTCGCCCGCGGGGATCTCGACCATCTCCAGTCCGGTCGGCGCCGGGCCGCCGTCGGGGTGTGCCCGCGGGCTGCCGACGGGCTCGTACCCGTGCAGCCGGGCCAGCTGAATCGTCTGGAGCATCGTCTCCCCGTGCTGCTGCTCATGGCGCAGGACCAGCTCGTGCAGTTGGCCTACGCCGTGTGACTCTGTGATCTCGAGCGTGCGGCAGCGGACCTCGTTCAGGTAATCGCGCGCCTCCGCCGGGCCCAGGAAGTCGAGCTGGCCGCGGTGGGCGCGGGGCGTCTCGAAGGCGTCGTAGGTTTCGGCCAGTTCGGCCCGCAGCATGGGCTGGCCGGCGTACCTGTGGACCAGCCACAGGTCTTCGAACGCGGCGATGTGTCCGATGTCCCACACCAGCGGGCTCATCAGGGGCGAGTGGACCTTGACCAGACAATCGTCCGAGATCGACTCCACGAGCGCGAGCGTCCGCTGCCTTGCCTCCCCGAGCGCCTGGACGACGCCGTCGTCGATCCCGGTCCGCATCGAGGACATTTTGCCGCTACGGGTTTTGGGGGGAAAGCTCATAGCGTGCAAACAGCGACCCCTCCCGTTCTAGCAGCCATCCGATCCGAAGCTCGGCTGGCTCGGCAAGGGACGGGCCGCTGGTGATCGTAGGCCCCTGCCCACCGCCCGCCAGCCTCGGCGCGATCGTCAGGAACAGCTCGTCGATCAGCTGCTCGTGTAGTAGAGCCGCGAACAGCGTCGGCCCCCCCTCGCACAGCAGCTGCTGAACGCCGTGGTGCCTTCGCAGGTGGCGCAGGGCTGTCGTCAGGGTGAGCTCTCCGGGGTCCAGTTCAACTACCTCGACGTTGTCCGACAGGGCAGGGGCAGGCGGCGCCGTGAACAGCACGATCCGCGACTCCTCGTCCGCGAACAGCGGAATGTCCGTCGGCACGTCGCCGCTGCGAGTGACGACGCATGCCAGCGGCTCGGGGTCATGGCCGCTCTTGACGCGGCGCTCACGGGCGTCCGGATTCCGGATGAGCGGCCCGTAGCGCTCGGTGCGCAGCGTCCCGGTGCCGGCGATCACGGCATCGACCTTCTCGCGCAGGGTGTGAAACATCACCCGGTCCCCTTCCGATGACAGCGGGGCCGAGCGGCCTTCGAGCGTCGCCCGGCCGTCTGCGCTCGCCACGAAGTTGGCGATCGTGTAAGGACGGTCGGGATGCGCGTCCGGCGGAAGCGTGAGGGCCTCGCGGAGCTCTGAGAGCTCCAGTCTGCCGGGCTCGGGGTAGAGGCGCGAATACTGCACGGCCCGCGAACCTACCGGCTACAGTCGCGCCGTGCTCGACTGCACCTACCGGGTCCAGATCTCGCACCGTACGGGGCAGCTGGCGCGGGTGATGGGGGCCATCGCCGAGGGACGGGGACTGATCGGAGACGTGGTGACGATCTCCATCGGGCGCGAGGCCTCGGTGCGGGAGATCACGGTTGAAGTACGGGACATCGAACAGGCGGAGGAGATCGCGGGCCTGGTCAATGGGCTCGACGACGCGCGCGTGCTCTGGTACCAGGACAGGGCGCTGATCCGTCACGAGGGCGGCAAGCTCCACATCGACGCGATCCGCAGGGTGGCGACCGTGCAGGAGATGCGCGACGTCTACACGCCCGGCGTGGCGCGGGTGTGCTCGGCGATCGCCGAGCAGCCAGAGCTCGCCTGCCGCTACACGATGATCTCCCGAAGCGTCGCGATCTGCACGAACGGGACGCGGGTGTTGGGACTGGGCAACATCGGCCCCGTGGCCTCGATGCCGGTGATGGAGGGCAAGGCAGTCTTCTACCGCCAGTTCGCCGGGATCTCGGCAATGCCGGTGCTGATCGACAGCGAGGACGTGGACGAATTCGTGGAGACCGTGGTCCGGATCGCGTGCACGTTCGGCGGCATCCACCTCGAGGACATCTCGGCACCGGAATGCTTCGAGATCGAGCGGCGGCTGATCGAGACTCTGCCTCAGCCGGTGATGCACGACGACGTGCACGGCACGGCGGTGGTATCCATGGCGGCGGCCATCGTCGCCTGCCGTCACGCGGGCGTCGAGCTGCGCTCGGCCACCGTCGGTCAACTGGGGCTCGGGGCGGCCGGCTACGGGATCGCGGCGCTGATGGTCGATGGGGGAGCGGGCCGGGTGATCGCCTTCGACCCCCGGGAAGCGTCCCATGCGCGCGCCCGCGAAAAAGGGATCGAAATGGCCTCGATGGGGGACGTGATGGGCACGGCCGATGTGGTGGTCGCCACCACCGGACGGCCGGGGCTGATCGATCCCTCGATGGTGCGCGCCGGACAGGTGATCCTGGCGCTCTCGAATCCCGACCCGGAGATCGCCCCGGAGGCGGCCGAGGAAGCGGGGGCGGCGTTCGCCGGCGACGGGCGCAGCGTCAACAACGTGCTCGGGTATCCAGGCATCTTCCGCGGTGCGCTGCGGGCCGGGGCCAAAGAGATCGACGTGGAGATGAAGCTTGCCGCGGCCAAGGCGATTGCCGAGAAGGCCGAGGGCGACGAGCTCGTGCCGGACGCCCTCGACCAGCGGGTGCACGATGCGGTCGCCCAGGCCGTACAGGAGGCGGCGGAGCGCTCGGGGGCTGCCCGCCCGGAGATGGCGGCCACTGGCTTGTAGGCGCCCTTCCCAACCGGCTAGGCTGGGCGCCGAGGATGGATTTCAAGCAGCTCGACAGGGGGGAGATCATCGCGACGATCGGGGGGATCGTGCTGGGGATCTCGCTGATCCTGGACTGGTTCACGCTGGGCAACAAGAACGCGCTTCTGAACGGCTGTCATGGGCCCAGCGGCCACTGCAGCGGTTGGCACTCCCTGACCATCATCCGCTTTCTGCTGTTGCTGGCGGCCGTGGCGCCGCTGATCCTGGCCTGGATCATCGTCCGCGGACACGCGCTGTCTTGGCCTCGCGGCGAACTCACTGCAGTCACTGCCCTGGCGGCGCTGACGTTCGTCGTCTTCCGCGGATTGATCGACAAGCCGGGCACTCCGCCGGGCGAGATCAGCGTCGACTACGGCTGGTGGATCGCGCTGGTGGGCGGTGTGCTGATCTTGATCGGCTCGATCTGGCGCTCTCGGGAGAGCGCGGCGAGGCGCAAGCCGCCGGGCGTCCTTTGACCACGCAGCCCACCACCCAGGAGACCAGCGTCCGGCCTGATCGCAACCTGGCCCTGGAGCTCGTCCGCGTCACGGAGGCGGCGGCACTTGCGGCCGCCCGCCTGGTCGGGCGCGGCGACAAGGAAGCCGCCGACCAGGCCGCTGTAGACGCCATGCGCGCGGTGCTCGACTCCGTCTCGATGGACGGCGTAGTGGTGATCGGCGAGGGCGAGAAGGACGAGGCGCCGATGCTCTACAACGGCGAACAGATCGGAGACGGCAGCCCCCCGCCGGTTGACGTCGCGGTCGATCCGCTGGAAGGGACGCGGCTGACGGCGCTGGGGATGCCGAGCGCGATCGCCGTGATCGCGCTGGCCGAACGGGGGACGATGTTCAGCCCCGGTCCGATCGTGTACATGGAGAAGATCGCCGGCGGCCCCGAGATCGCCGACCTGCTCGACCTCGACCGTCCGCTGCGCGACACGCTGGCCCTGATCGCCGAGCGCAAGCAGGTCGATGTCCGCGACGTGATGGTGGTGATGCTCGACCGGGAGCGCCACCACGACGCGATGCGCGAGGTCCGAGAGGCCGGTGCCCGCGTAAGGCTGATCATGGATGGGGACGTGTCGGCGGCGTTGCTGGCGGTCTCGGAGAACTCGCCCGTCGATCTGCTGTGGGGCATCGGAGGCACCCCGGAAGGGGTGATCTCTGCCGCGGCCATTAAGTGCATCGGCGGCCAACTGCTCGGGCGGCTGTGGCCGCGCAACGACGAGGAGCGGACGGCGGCAGTCGAGGCCGGCTACGACCTCGACCGCGTACTGGACTGCGATGCTCTGGTGGCCGGAGAGGACGTGTTCTTCTCGGCGACGGGAGTCACCGACGGAGACGTGTTGGAGGGAGTCCGATACCAGGGCGACCGCGGGGCCACGACGGAGTCACTGGTGATGCGCTCGCGCTCGGGCACCGTGCGGCGCGTCTCCGCCCGCCACGACCGGGCAAAGCTCCGCGCCTTGAGCGGAGTGCGCTACGGCTGAGGCCCGTCGGTAAACGAAGCACTGCCGCCGGCCTGGGCGGCCGTCAGCTGAGCATCGGCCAGGCGCTTGACCTTCGACTCCGCCAGCTCGAGCGTGGCCAGCGAACGCAGGAAGGCGTGGGTGACGAGGACGTGGATCACGGACTGCGTCGCCATGTACACCGGCATGCTGAAGCGGGCGGCGATGGACGGATAGAAGTTGGCTACCTCCATCTCGATCCGGACCGTCGCCTGGTCGGATCCCTCGAAGGTCTCCCGCCGTACGTCCAGTCGCAGAAAGCCGCATCCTCGGCCGCCGCGGGCGACCAGCAGACCATCCGAGATTCGCCAGGTGACGGTGCCGTGGTTCCCGTCGAGCACGTACTCCGGGGCCTCGAAGCGCAGCAGCGTCAAAGGTCGCACCAGAAGCACGATGGCCCGTTCGTTCTCTCCGTAGACGACCCGGATCAGCCCGAGCGTGACGCGGGTCAGAAATCGCCAATAGGTCCGCGCCAGGTTCTCCAGGTTGGCGGGTCCCCACATCTTCTCGAGCCGGTCTCTGGGAGTCATCAGCACCGCGGTCTGGAGCGAACTCACGCCCCCATCGCGGGCGATCACGGTCGACTTGCGGGGCGAGATGATCGTGGCCTGAGCCGGCAGCCGGCCGCGCCGCCGGCGCCGGGCGGCGACGGCAGCCGACAGGAGCAGCAGCACGATGGCGATCGGTGCCGTCATCCGCAGCACACTACGACAGGTACTCGACCGTGACGGGTGCGCCGGGGGGCAGCTCCCCCTCGCCGGCCGGGATGAAAGCGAGCGCGTCCGCGCCCATAAGCGAAGTGACTAAATGCGACCCCTGGGGGCCATTCGGTAAGGCGATCGTTGCGAAGTCCCGGCCCTCCAGGCGCACCCGCACCGCCTGCTCGCGGGCGGGATTGCGTTTGATCGGGACGCCCAGCCGGGCCTGCGCGCGACGTGCGTCCGGAGCGGCGCCCTGGAGCGCCGCCAGCGCAGGGCTCACGAACAGGGTGAACGTCACCACCGTCGAGACCGGATTGCCCGGCAGCCCGAACACGAGCTTCCCGTCCTTCTCGCCGAGCCAGGTGGGCTTGCCGGGCTGCAAGGCCACGCCCCAGAACCGCTCGACCACGCCAAGGGCCCCCAAAGCAGGCCGCACGTGATCGTGGGGGCCGACCGACACCCCTCCGGAGACCACGACCACGTCCGCACCATCGAGGGCCCTCTCCAGTCCAGCCTGGGTTTGCATCCTGTCGTCGGGGAGACGCTCGGGCGTCAGCGCAACGGCCCCGGCCCGCACGGTCAGCGCGCTCAGCATCGGCGCGTTGGAGTTGTGGATCTCGCCGGGCCCCAGGGGTTCACCTGGAGCGCGCAGCTCGTCGCCCGTGCTGAAGATGGCCACCTGCGGGCGGCGTGCCACCTCTAGCTCGCCGGTGCCGGCCGCCACGGCCGCCCCGAGCTCGGCCGTCCCGAGGACGGTGCCGGCCCGCAGTACCGTTTCGCCTTCTCGCAGGTCCTCGCCCGGCCATCGGATGTTGGCGCCAGCCGCTGTCTCGGCCGTGGTACGGACCGCTTCCGCCTCCAGTTCCACGTCCTCCTGGCGGATGACGGCCTCGGCCCCCTCCGGGACGGCGGCGCCCGTCGATACGCGAATCGCCTGGCCCGACGTAACGACCGCGTCCGACGGACTGCCGGCCCGCGACTCGCCGATCACCGTCAGCGTCCTGAATGCCGGGCCGGCCTTGACCGCGTATCCGTCCATCGCCGAGCTCGGAAACGGCGGGACGTCGCCGGAGGCCACGATGTCCTCTGCCAGCACGCGGCCCAGCCCCTCGGCGATCGTGATCTTCTCGTGCGCTAGCGGCTGGACGGCATCGAGCACCTTCCCCTTCGCCTGCGCGATGCTGATCAGCTTCCCGGCCATCGAGCTTCGAATTCTCGCGCGCCGGACGGTGGGCGCCGCGCCTGAGCCCGGGTCTCCGCGAGGCCTACCGCAACGTGGCGATCGACATTGCGCCGACCGTGGCCGTGCTGTTCATTCCCAGCGCGCGGCCCGTGGCCATCGTCAGGTCCCAGTTTGCGCTGTTCGCGTACGGGCCGCGATCGATCACGGGCACCACGACCGTCCGGCCTCGGTAGTAGATCGCGACCTGAGAGCCGCACGGCAACTTTCGATTTGCGACGCCGAGCGTGGGCTTTCTCAGCACCTTTCCGCAAGCCGTGTGGTTTCCCCACAGACCTGGACCGAAAAGGGTGGCGATCGACGGCCGGTAGACGACGACATTGATGGGCGGCGACACGCGGTTCGAGCCCTGGAGCGCGACGCTCAGGGAAAACTGTCCCACCTGCTGGGGGTGCCACGCGGCCACGAACGAGCCGTCCGCTCCGATCGTCGCGCTGCCGGCCTGGGTCCATTGGGACCCCGTCTGGCTCTGCTGCTCGATTGCGAGCGTGCGACCGGACTGCGCCGACGAGACGGTGCCCTTGAGCCAGAGCTGTCCAGAGAGCAGCACTCCCGTGTGGCTGGAGACCGTGATTCCGTCGCCGTTGAAGGTCACAAGTTGGTTAGCAACCGCGGCGGTCGTCGCCGACGGTGTCGTGCCTGGCAGCCCGACCCCTCCAGTGGTGGCGAAAGTCGTTGAGGGCGTCGCCACGGCGACCACAATGAGCACAGCAGCGATCTTCAGGTTGCGCGATCGACCCATTTCTCTGTGGCTTCTCGGAGCGCCTACGGGGTGAGCTGACGGGCTCGCGCCTTTTGAGCGCTACGGCCTCCAGAACGGGGCCGATTCGCCCCTGCGGTACAGAACCGCAAGTGGGTCCCCCGTCGGCCGTCCGCGGACGGACGGCCGTTCGGCTGAACGGCGCGGAGGTATATCAGGATCGGCGGCGGCGGGTCGCGCGGCCGAAGCTACGGCCTCGGAAGGCGACCGATGGCGCTGCGCACCGCGCGAGCGCCGACCGAGAGCCCGATCTCCGCCAACTCCGCGGTGGCCTGTACGACCGTCGAGAGAAGCTCCGTCCCGGACGCCGGGATCGGCCTGCGTGACCGGGGGGCGGGGGGCGTGCCCGTGGGCTGTCCGGGCTGTCGCAGCGGCCCGGAACGAGGGCTTCGCCGCGGAGCCTGGCGACGAGGCTTGGGTCGCCCGCTGACCCGGGCCGGGGTCTTCGGTCGCCCGCTGACCCGGGCCGGGGCATCCGTTCGCTCTGGTGCCTCTGTCTTCGCCGGGCCCTCGGTCCTGTCGGGGCCCTCGGTCCTGTCCGGGCCCTCGGCCCGGCCGCCGCGCTTATCGCTCCGGCGGTGGGGGCGCGTCCGCGGCAGGGAACCGAGGATCTCGGGCGGCGTCTCGTCGGGCATGGGCGACATATGATCGCGCACCGGCAGCGGGCGGCGGCCGCAACTTGAAACGAATCGGCTCGTTGTAGGTATTGCTGTGCAAGCGAGGTGAATGCCGCACGGTGCGGCGATCGGCGCTCGGAAGCTCCCCCGAAGTGCCGAGCGCCAGCCGGGAGCGCGTTGACTTCACAAAATGAAGTGCCTATACTGCCTTTGTGCTTGAGTAGCGGGCGTACGCCCTCGGGGCGGCGCCCGTTCAGTGATCTTGGTGCCGGCTCAATCACTGATGCTGATACCGGCACAGCGAGGTTGCCAGTGTCACACATAAGGGAAACGGAATCAGATGTCAGTAGCTGAACTTCAGGAACTGGAAGAGATCAAGGGGCTGATGAACCGCGGCCAGGCCCTCGGCGTGCTCACCTACTCCGAGGTGGCGGGGGCGGTAGCCGAGCTCGATCTGGACGAGGCGGACGTCGAGGAGCTGCACGGCTTTATCGAGCGCGCCGAGATCGAGTTGGTCGAGGAGGTCGATCCGGCGCAGGCGGCGGCGGACGTCGAGCGCGCGCCGGACAAGCGCGGCCGGCGCAAGCCGAAGACCACGCTGGACCTCAAGCCCGACATGACCACCGACTCCTTGCAGTTGTTCCTCAAGGACATCGGCAAGGTGCGGCTGCTGACGGCCCAGGAGGAGGTCGATCTGGCAAAGCGGATCGAGCGGGGCGACCTCGACGCCAAGCAGAAGATGGTCGAGTCCAACCTCCGGCTGGTGGTCTCGATCGCCAAGAACTACCGCAACCAGGGCCTGCCGTTCCTCGACCTGATCCAGGAGGGCACGCTCGGACTGGTCCGCGCCGCGGAGAAGTTCGACTACCGCAAGGGGTTCAAGTTCTCCACCTACGCCACCTGGTGGATCCGCCAGGCGATCGCCCGAGCGCTGGCGGACAAGGCCCGCACGATCCGCATCCCCGTGCACGTGGTCGAGAAGCTGAACAAGATCGGGCGCGCGGAGCGGAAGCTCGTCACCGAGCTGGGCCGGGAGCCGACCGCCGAGGAGATCGCCGAGGTGACCGGGATCGAGCCCGAGGAGGTGGAGTCGATCAAACGCTCCGCGCAGGCCCCGGTGTCGCTCGAGAAGCCGGTCGGCGACGAGGAGGAATCGGAATTCGGTCAGTTCATCGCCGACGAGCGAGCCGAGTCGCCTTACGAGCGCGCCGCCGAGATCCTCACGAAGGAAGCGCTGCGCGAGGCGCTCGAGAACTTGTCCTACCGCGAGCGCCGGGTGCTGGAGCTGCGCTACGGCCTCGGCGGCGAACATCCCCGGACGCTCGACGAGGTCGGGCGCACCTTCAACGTTACGCGCGAGCGCATCCGCCAGATCGAGAACCAGTCGCTGAAGAAGCTGCAGTCCCTGGCCGAGGCTCAGAAGCTGCGGGACGTCGCCTAGGTCGTCTCCCGGCGCACACGCGGCGGCGTCAGGGCTGCCCGCAGGCGCCGGTACTTGTTTCGCGACGTGCGCCTGGAGACGAGCCTAGGCGCGCCCATGGGCCACTTCAGTTCGTAAAGCTTCCCCGCTACAATGGGTTAAGCGATGGCTTCCAAGGATTCCTGTCCCGTTTGTCGCACGGCGGAGATCGTGTGCGGAAAGTGGACGCTCTTGGTGATCCGCGATCTGGCTGAGGGTCGGTCGCGGTTCTGCGAGCTCGAGCGCTCCCTACGCGGAATCAGTCCCCGAACGCTCTCGCTCCGTTTGCGGGCGCTGGAGGAGGAAGGAGTCGTCGAGCGCCAGACGTTCCCGGAGGTTCCGCCTCGCGTCGAGTACGCGCTCACATCAAAGGGCCGCGCGCTGGTGCCGCTGATCGAGGACATGCGCAAGTACGGCCGCGAGTGGCTCTGTGGCGAAGACGACATCGACTCAGACGCCGAGGAGCTCGCCGCGCCCTCCGAGCGCGAGCCCGCCGTCGCGGCCGCCTAACGAAGCGTGCGCATCGCGATTGCCGCCGATGAGCTGACCGGCGTCGCGGAGTCACTGCCAGAGGAGCTCAGGCGGCGCGGTCACGATCCGCTGCTGCACGGCGTCTACGTAGACGGGGAGCGCGACGACTGGGCCTGGGCCAGTGAGGCCGCGGCCCGCGACGTGGCCCAGGGTGCCGCCGACCAGGCCGTGGTCGCCTGCTGGACCGGCACGGGCGCGTCGATCGCCGCCAACAAGGTGCCGGGCGCTCGTGCGGCGCTGTGCGGTGACGCGCAGACCGCGGAAGGCGCCCGCCGGTGGAATGACGCGAATGTGCTCGCACTGAGCCTCCGTCTCACCTCTCGTGCCGCGCTCGAGGAGATCCTCGATGCCTGGTTTGCGGCCGCGCCGAGCGCCGAGCACGACGACGTTGAGAACGTCGAACACGTGGCCGAGCTCGATCGCGCTGCAACCTGACGCCCGCCGGGAGGACCGGCAGGCGCGAGCGCGAAACCGCCCGCGTGCGCAACTCGACCCTGCACGCGATCCTCGAAGCGTTCACCAGCGACGCCGCTGGCAGGCTGCAATCCGAGACCGTAGGCGGGGCCGAGGTCCCATTCGAGGTGACCGAGGAGCGTGGCGGCAGGGCACGCCTCTACTGCTACCGCCCGCTCACCGACCTGTTCATCGACGATCGGCTGATGATGCTGAGGGCGCTGCCGACGTACGCCCCCGCCGTCCGGGCGCTGGCCGACCTGGAGAGCGTCGGTGGGTACGTCCAGCAGCGGGGAGAGGCGCGCGTACCGGGCGAGCCCAGGGAGCGGGCCGACCTCGCGCTCAAGCTGTTCCTCGCGGCCGTATTCGCCGAACGAAACCAGTTCGGCTTCGAACCCCGCCGCTTCGAAGAGGCCTACGCCGAGCTCGAACGGGCCCTATACGACGGGCGGTGCGTGAGCACGGTGCTCGCCCCCCTGCTGGGGGTCGCCCTGGACCAGGCGACTAGCGAGCTCGAGTTGAGCGAGGGTCTGTCCCTCGTGCGCGGCGAGATCCAGCCTGACGCCCCCCCGGATGCGGTCTGGGACGACCACGACGAACCGAATGTCCTCGCGGTTCTGTCGCTGGTGCAGGACCGCGCGTTGCGTCCCCCGGTGTCCGTAGCGCGAGCTCGGTTCCGACGCATCCTCTGTGCGCTGAGGCTGTTCGAGCGCGGCGGCTACGCCCTGGGGCCGATCGCCTGGACGCGGTCCGATTCCGGTCCCTGGCGGACGGTGCCGCTCGGCACCACCGGCCGGCCGCGATTCGCCACGCTGGTCTCCAGCTCCCAGGAGGACGAGCTGCGCGGCTTCTTCAACCTGATCGCCAAGCGCGCGCCCTCGAACGGGGAGCTGGCCTGGGCACTTGCACGCTTCGAGATGGGATGCGAGCGCCTGGCGCCATTCGAAGCGCTGACGGACTACCTGCTAGCTCTGCGGGCGCTGCTGGAGCCGGAGGGCCCAGCCAGCGGCCGGCTCGCGCAGCGGCTGGCGGCGATCTGTGCCCGGCCCGAGGAGCGTGCCGCTCTGGCCGAGCGCACAGCCCACGCAATCTCGCTGGAGCGGGCCGTGATCGCGGGGTTGGCGCCCGCCGAGGCCGGAGTGGACGCGCTGGTCGAGGAGCTGGCAGAGAACCTGCGCGCGCTGCTACGCGACGTGATCTGTGGCCACCTCGATCTCGATGTGCGCGCGGTGGCCGACGAGCTGCTCCAGGAGGCTGTTCCGGCCGGGGTCTAGCGCGCGGCCCGTGGCAAGCTACGGCCGTGTTCCACGTGGAGCTGCGCCGGTTTCCTCACGTTGCCCGCGCGTTCAACGTCTCGGAGGAGGAGCTGCGGACTCGTTATGTCGTTCCGTGGGTTAGGGGCGCGCCGATAAGCCTCAGCGACCGGCAGTGGACGGCAGACAAGAAGACGCGGTTGACGATCTACGAGGGACCCGCCGTCGCCGCCGATGAGCGGGGTCTCGGCCGCGGGTGGTCTACCGTCACCCGGGGCGGCGAAGAGGTGACCACCAGGGTCCTCGACGATGCCAGGAAGGTCATGGCGCCACCGATTTCGCTGGCCGAGCTCAAAATGTCGCTCGTCGCCGCAGCCAAGAGGGGGCCGGTCTCCCCGAGTGAAGCCGTGGCTCTCGCCGGTCGACGGGGACGTGCGAGCGAACGCCTAGCGGTGGCAGAGCAGGCGGTCTGGGAGCTCCTGCACGAGGGTCAGCTGCTGCTGGTGGACACTGACGGACCCTTAAGCCGCGATCGCTGGGAGTCTGTGTTGCTGGGGTGGAAGACGTGGGCGGACCCGCGGTCGGCTGTGGTGCTGAGGGTGCGTCCTGCAGTGGAACATCGACATGACTAATTCATGTCGATCGACCGCCAGTCCCGGGCTACGCCACCACGTCAGCGATCAGTCTCTCGCGCTCTGAATCGGACGCGAACAGATAGCGGTGCACGCGCGCCAGGCCGTGGAGGTCGTGCACATCGTCGTCCAGCTGTGGGACCAGCAGCAACGGCCGGTCGTAGAGCTCTGAGCGCAGGCGGGCGATGTTGTGGTCGTCGCGCCGGGCGAGCACGTGGTAGTCGTGGAAATTCTGGGCCACGGCCCGGGCCAGCTCTGGCTCGATGCTGTCCTGGAGCGCGGCGTCGAGATGATCGGGCTCCGCATCCCCGAGCATGTCGTGGTGGACGCGGTTCACGATCACGCCGGCGAACGGCAATCCGCCTGCCTCCAGCGTCCGGCAGAACCAGATCCCCTCGTCGATCGGCTCGCGCTGCGCCGAGGTGATCAGCAGGAAGGCCGTCGTGTCCGCACGCAGCATCTCCTCCACCTGCGCTGCTCGCGCGCTGAAGTCCTCGGTCATGTCGCCGAGCAACGTGAAGAACGTGGAGAGATCGGTGAGCAGATCAACCCCGGTGACCCGCCGCAGGCCAGCCAGTACCGGCGCCGCTCCCCGCCCCAGCATCCGCATCCCGAACCCTGTAGGGCGGACGAACGCCTTGAGCGCCTTGCCCTCCAGGAACGAGGTGAGCCGGCCAGGGGCGTCGAGGAAGTCGAGCGCGCTGCGGGAGGGAGGCGTGTCGAGCACGAGCAGATCGAAGTCGCGCTCGCGGTCGAGCTCGAATAGCTTGGCCACGGCCGTGAACTCCTGTGAGCCGGACACGGCGCTGGAGAGCTCGCGGTAGACGCGGTTGTCCTTGATCTCGGCAGCCCGCCCCGGGTCGGGCGCCACGCGGTCGATTAGCTCGTCGAAGGTCCGCTTCGGATCGAGCATCATCGCCCACAGCTCGCCCTCCACCTCGACGTCGCCAGCCGCCAGCCGGTCCGGCTCCACCCGCCGCGGTTCGTTCTGGAGCTCCTCCAAACCGAGCGCGTTGGCCAGCCGCTGCGCGGGATCGATCGTGACCACCGCGACCTTGGCGCCGCGAGCGGCCATCCCCAACGCGATCGCCGCCGAGGTGGTGGTCTTGCCCACGCCACCCGATCCGGCGCACACGCAAACCTGCTTTCCCGCAAGCAGGGTGGCGATGCTCACTTCCGCGAGCCTCCGGTACTCCTCAGCCCCGCCTCGAGGGCGTCCGCGAGCGTCTCGAGCTCCGGCTGCGCGAGCTCCTCGGCGAACACAAACGGCAGCTCGAGCAGCCGGCCGTCCATGCTGAGACCCGCGCTCAGCCGCGCGAGCTGTGACCGCTGCGTCTCGCCCCGGGCGTGCTCGGACAGCGCGGCTCGCAGCGCGCCCCGCGCGAGCGCAGACGGGGAGTCCTGGAGGGCGCGCTCGACTCGCACGATCTGGTCGGAGTCGAACCGGTAGGGGTACAGGGCGTTGACGATCACCGCGTCGAGATCGAGTTGCTCGCGAACCAGCGCGTCGCGCAGTGAGAGGGTCTCGTTGATCGGCATCTCCTCCGGGGTCGACACGGCGATCACCGCGGTGAAACTGCGGTCCGCGATGGTCTCGGCGATCGTTCTTCCCTGGTGGGCGATCGGCCCCACGCGGGCGATGTCGGCGAACATCTTCGGGGTCCGCAGCAACCCCACGCCATGGCCGGTCGCTGGGGCGTCCACGATCACCAGGTCGTAGGGAGCGGCGCCGCGCGTCCGGCGCTGAAGCTGGGCCAGCTCCCACACCTTCCCCATGCTCAGCAGCTCGCGCATGCCCGGAGTAGCCATGGCGAAGATGTGAAACAGCCTGCTCGAGCCGAGCGCGTGTCCCACGTGCCCGGCCTTGACCTCCAGGTACTCCTCCATCGCGTGCTGGGGGTCGATCGAGATCGTGAACAGGCGTGGCGCCAGCTCCACCTCCACGAAGCGATCAGCGTGGTGCTCGAACGCCTGCTGCACGCGCTCCTGACTCTGGAGCTCGGCGACGATCGTGCGCAGACCGTGGCGCGCGGCCAGCAACCCAAGCGCGCAGGCCACGGTCGATTTACCGACGCCGCCCTTGCCGGTGACGAATATCAGCCGTCGATCTAGGAGTCCGGACACGCGCCTGAACATACTGAGAGGCGGCCGCACAGGGATTCACGCCGGGTTCGGAGGATTCTGGCGCGCGCGTGCGAATAGAGGCCCGTATGCAGCTAGTAGACGCAAACGCGCCCTCTGCCACTCAGACCCTCAAGGTGATCGCGCTCGCCAACCAGAAGGGTGGCGTCGCCAAGACCACGACCACGCTCAACCTGGCAGTAGCTTTCGCCGAGGAAGGGCACCGCGTCCTGTGCATCGACATGGATCCGCAGGGAAACCTGACGATGTCCCAGGGCATCGATCCCGACACCCTGAAGCGCTCGATGTACGACGTGCTCGTGCACCACGTTCCGATCCGGGAGGTGATCCAGAAGCGAGAGGTGGATGTCGCCTGTGCGTCGATCGACCTAGCGGGGGCGGAGATCGCGATGTCGACCATGATCGGCCGGGAGCGGTCGCTTGAGAAGGCGCTCAAGGACATCGAGGGCGACTACGACTTCGCGTTCATCGACACGCCTCCGAGCCTTGGGCTGTTGACGATCAACGCCCTGACTGCGGCGCACAAGGTGATCGTCCCCGTCCAATGCGAATATCTGTCGATGCGCGGCTTGATCCAGCTTCAGAACACGCTGGCGATGATCCGCGAGAACCTCAACCCCAACGTCGACATCGAGGGGATCCTTCCGACGCTGGTGGACACCCGTACGCTCCACGCCAAGGAGGCGATCGAGCTGCTGGAGGAGAACTTCGGCGACCGAGTGTTTGCCTCCCGCATACGCAAGACGATACGGTTCGCCGAAGCACCCGTGAAGGGCATGTCGGTGCTGAAGTACGATCCCGACGGGGTGGCGGCGCATTCCTACAGGCAGCTCGCGAAGGAGGTCCTCTCAAATGCCAACCGGTAAGCGCGCGAGCATGCGCGAGGGGCCGCTGGCGGCTCTGTTCCGAAAGACAGCGGAGGAAGCGGGCGCGAAGGAGCCGACGCCGGAGCAAGGGGCGCCTCCCGAGCAGCAGGCGCCGCCCGAGCAATCGGCGCCGCCCGAGCAGGGCGCGCCGCCCCGGCAGCCTGAGGTGACGCAGACCCCGGGCGAGGAGACAAGGCCCGAGGAGGAGACCGCGCATATCCCCTCGCCCCAGGAGCGTCTGCGCCACGCGTTCTCGGCGGACATCCCCGAGAACGTGCTCGAGCGCACCGCGCCGAAGCCTGCGCAGGAGGACGTCTTCGCTCGGCCCGAGCGTCCGGCATCGGCATTTGCTCGGGGCTCGGTGCCAGTCGAGGCACGGTCTACGCCCGTCCTTCGCGTGGCCGGCGTCGGTGGAGCCGGTGTCAACGCCGTCAACCGGATGGTGGAGGCGGAGATCGAGGGCGTCGAGTTCCTGGCGATCAACACCGACCTTCAGTCGCTTCAGACCTCGGCCGCGCACGACACGCTGCACATCGGCGGCGGCGTGACCCGCGGCCTCGGCTCAGGCTCCGATCCGGAGCTCGGCCGACGAGCCGCCCAGGACGAGTACGACCGGATCAAGGCCATGCTGCGCGGCTCGGACATGGTTTTCATCGCTGCGGGCGCCGGCGGCGGTACCGGCACCGGGGCCGCTCCCATCGTGGCCCAGATCGCGCGCGAGCTCGGCGCTATCACGGTCGGGATCGTCACCCGCCCGTTCCAGTTCGAGGGCACCCGGCGGCGCGATCAGGCCGAAGCCGGAATCGGCGCTCTCGCCGACGAGGTCGACACGCTGATCGTCGTCCCCAACAACCGCCTGCTCACGGTGCTCGACCGCAACACCTCGATGGTCGAGGCCTTCCGGGTGGCCGACGATGTCCTGCGCCAGGGCGTGCAAGGCATCTCCGATCTGGTCACGCTCCCAGGCCTCATCAACCTGGACTTCGCCGACGTGCGCACCATCATGTCGGGGGCGGGCTCTGCGTTGCTGGGTATCGGGATGGGGACCGGCGACCGCCGCGCGCTCGAGGCGGCCGAGAAGGCCGTCTCCTCCCCCCTGCTCGAGACGAGCATGGACGGCGCCCGGTCGATCCTCCTCTCGATCACGGGCGGGGTCGACTTGTCGCTGTGGGAGGTCAACGAGGCCGCCAGGGCGGTGGCGGACGCAGCCCATCCCGACGCCAACATCATCTTCGGCGCGATGGTCGACGACAAGCTGGAAGACCAGGTGTGGGTCACGGTGGTCGCCACCGGCTATGGCGAGCCCAGCTCGCGCCGCCGTACAGCCGACCAGCGTACGTCGCGGCTGGAGCGAAACGGGGACCGTATGCGGGAGCCTCGGGGGGAGCCGCGCGTCAGCCGGATCCGCGAGCGTCAAGCCCCGCGCGAGCGACGGTCGGACCTCCGCACGCCGATGGAGCTTGACGTGCCGGAGTTCATTCCGCGGCGTTAGCGGCAGGTGGCCGGCATCGGGCTCGGCGTCATCGCGTCGGGCCATCCTCGAACGGCGCAGGCGGGAGCTGACGTACTCCGTCAGGGCGGCAATGCCGTCGACGCCGCGCTGGGCGCGATGCTCGTCTCGTTCGCCTGCGAGCCCCTGCTGACCGGGCTGGGCGCGGGTGGTTACATGCTGGTCGCGCCGCCGGGGGAGGAGCCCGCGCTACTCGACTTCTTCGTCGAGGCGCCCGGCCGCGGAGCCGATCCGGCGCGGCGAGAGGAGCTCGTGCCAATCAGCGTCTCCTTCGGCGACGCCATCCAGGTGTTCAACATCGGCGCGGCGTCGGTGGGAACGTTCGGCGTGCCAGCCGGAATCTGCGAGGCGGCCCGCCGCTACGGGAGCGTCCCGCTGGCGGAGCTCGTGCGGCCCGCGGCCACGCTGGCGCGCGAGGGGGTCGAACTGAACACCCAACAGGCGTATGTGTTCGAGATCTTGGCCGATATCGTCACCGCCACCCCCGAGGCCGCGGCGCTGTTCGCTCCCGACGGTCAGGTGCTGGGCGTGGGAGAGCAGGTCCGGCAGCCCGAGCTCGCCGACTCGCTGGAGCGCCTCGCGGCCCAGGGGAAAGAGCCGTTCTACTCCGGCGACATCGCCGCCGCGATCGTCGAGTGGGTGTCCGGCCAGGGAGGGACGCTCACCGCGGACGATCTCGCGGCATACGAGGTCGCATCCCGCAAGCCGGTCAAAGTGGGGTACAGGGGGCGGGACGTGCTGACCAATCCGCCCCCTTCCGCCGGAGGGATCCTGATCGCCCACGCCCTGGCCTCGCTCGACCAGGATCCGGCGCGGCCCGACGTCAGGCGGATCGTCGCCGTGATGGAGCGGACCCAGGCGGTTCGCACGCCGGAGTTCCTGGAGGGGCTGGACGATCCGCAGTTCGTCGAACGGTTCCTGGCGCGCCGCGGCCCCGAGCCGCCGCTGGGCTCGACGACCCACATCGCCGTCCTCGACGCCCAGGGCTGGGCCTGTTCGGTGACCTGCTCGAACGGCTCGTGCTCGGGGATCGTGGTGCCCGGTACAGGGGTTCACCTGAACAACATGCTCGGGGAGCAAGACCTCAATCCCCTCGGGTTTCACCGCCATCCGCCCGGCAGACGGCTGCCGAGCATGATGGCTCCGACGACCGTCGTACGAGATTCGGCACCTGAGCTGGTGCTGGGCAGCGCGGGCTCGAACCGGATCCGGTCGGCGATCCTCCAGACGATCATCCGCGTTATCGATGAGGGGCTGCCGGCGTCGGAAGCCGTCGAAGCCCCGCGCATCCACTACGAGGACGGCGTCGTCTACGCCGAGCCTGGCGTCGACACGAGCGCGATCGAGTCGACCGACCAGCCCATCGCCCGCTTTCGTGACCGCAACCTGTTCTTCGGAGGGGTCCAGGCCGTCGCGCGGGATTCGAGTGGAGCGCTGTCCGGGGGTGGCGACCCGCGGCGCGGCGGGGCGGCGATCGTGGTCAGCGCTTCTTGACCCGCTCGCGGTCGGCGAACATAATCGCTCTACAACAGCCGGCTGCCTAGGAGGTAGCAGATGTCCTGGAAGGTTGAGGGGTCGTATTTCGAGTCATGCTCGTGCGACGTGGTTTGTCCCTGCACCGCGTCGCTCGCGTTCGGCGCCACCCACGATCGCTGCAGGGTGACGCTCGTTTTCAACGTCAAGGACGGCGAAGTCGAGGGCACCGACGTGAGCGGGCTGACTGTCGCCGCCGTCGCCGACACGCCGAAGGTCATGAGCGAGGGAAACTGGCGGCTTGGCCTGTTCATCGATGCTGCGGCCTCTGACGAGCAGGCGGAGAAGCTCGGGGCTGTGTTCTCCGGGGCGCTGGGCGGTCCGATGGCGGCGTTGGGGCCGCTCATTGGCGAGAACCTCGGCGTGGAGCGGGCGCCGATCGAGGTGCGCGAAGATGGGTTGCGGCATTCGGTCCGGATCGGGGACGCCGTCGACTTGGAGATCGAGGACATCGTGCCTTTCGGCGTCGAGACGGGGGAGCCGGCACGCCTGACAGGAATCTTCCACCCGGCCGGCCCGGAGCTGACTGTCGCCCACGCTACGCGGTCGAACGTCGACGCGTTCGGTGTCCAATACGACGCAAAGGCCGCGTTCTCGAACTCGCGCTTCTCGTGGGCGGCCTGACGGTAGCCGCACAGCCGCCGGTCTCCGATCGTCGCGACGAGCGGGTTCAGCTCGCTCAAGCCCTCCGTGCAGCGCGTCACCACATGCTGGTCGTGCTGCTGCTGGTCGGGCTGACGGCGCTCGCCTGGTGGTCGACCGCCGACCGCATGGCCGGCATGGACGGTGGCCCAGGCACCGACCTGGGTGCGCTCGGTTGGTTCATGGGAGTGTGGGTGGTGATGATGGCGGCGATGATGTTTCCGTCGCTGGCGCCGACGGTGGCGCTGTACGCGCGGATGACTCGGAGTCGTGGAGTGACACGCCCGCTTTTGTTTGCCGGCGGCTACCTGCTGGTGTGGGGTGCGGCTGGAGTGTTCGCCTACGGCCTGTTCAGGCTCGGCAGAACCGCGCTGGGCGGCGATTTGGGATGGCATCAGGGAGGGCGCTTCTTCGCCGGCGGTGTGCTGCTTTTGGCCGCGCTGTACGAGCTGACGCCGCTCAAGGACGTCTGCCTGGGGAAATGTCGCAGCCCGCTCAGCTTTCTCCTGGGAAGCTGGCGCGACAGGCCCTCGGGCGCACTTGAGATGGGTTCCAAGCACGCCGCCTGGTGCGTCGGGTGCTGCTGGGCGCTGATGGCGGCCCTGTTCGCGCTCGGCGTGATGAGTCTCACATGGATGGCGGTGGTCGCGGCCCTCGTAGCGCTCGAGAAGCTGCTGCCGTGGCGACGGGCGGCCACATGGGGAACGGCGGCGCTTCTGCTCGTGTTCGCGATCGCCTTGGTCGCCGTGCCCCACGACGTGCCCGGGCTCGTCGTCCCCGGAACTCACGGCGCCATGCACGCCATGAAGGCGATGCACTAGCCCCCGGAAGGCGTCGCTTTAGCGGTCGTACGTGGCGATCGTGCGCAGCGACAGCCCCGTCAGCGCGGCGCCCAGCGCCAGAATCACGCCAATGGCGATACCGATGTCCCCGGCGTTCCAGCCGTCGATCACGAGCGAGCGCAGACCGACGATCACGTAGCTCACGGGATTGATCCTGGCCAGCGTCTCCATTGCCGGCGACAAGCGGTCGAACGGGACGAAGTTCGGCGTCAGGAACAGCAGCGGGAAGAACAACAGAAAGCTCGACTGCGTGGCCTGCACGTTGCGGGTGCGCAGGGCGATGAGGATCCCGAATCCGGCGTAGGCGACGCCGAACATCGCCGCCAGCAGCACGATCACAACGGCTCCGGCCACCCCGCTCTGGACATGCGCGCCGAGCGCGATGCCGAACAGCAGCACCAGCGCGGAGCCTCCGATGCCGCGGGCGAGGTCGGCCGCCAGCCGGCCGAAGATGATCGACGAGCGCCGGATCGGGGCCACGAGCAACTTGTCGAAGTAGCCGAGGTCGATCTCGGTGACCAGAGCCAGCCCCGAGGTCGCGGTGGCCACCGCGAACATCAGCGACACCGGCAGCTGGAAGGCGACATATCCCTGGCCCCGCAGGAACGGTGTCGAGCTGGGGAACGTCTTGGAAACCTGCCCGATGTTGACGGCCAGGAAGAACAGCGGGATGAACAGCGTCGGGATCGTGGCCTCCGGATAGCGGACGACTTCGCGCACCGCACGCCGCCCCAGGAGCAGGACCTCGGTCATTGCTCCGCCTCCTGGGACTGCTCCTGACCCTCGAGCCGGCGTCCGGTGGCGTTCAGGAACACGTCATCGAGCGACGGTCGGGCGACGGAGATCGCTCCCACCTCGATCCGGTCGCGGTCCAGCCGGCGCACGATCTCGGCGATCGAGCTCGCGCCGTCTGCGAGGTACAGCGCCAGTGCGCCCGGTTCGGGCATAACTCGCTCGAGACCAGGGAGCCCGGCGAGAGCGGACCGCGTGGCTTCCGAGTCCGCGCCGTTCAGCGATACGGAGACGACGTCGTGGCCCATCTCCGCCTTCAACCGCTCCGGCGTGCCCTCGGCCACGATCTGTCCGTCGTCGATGATCGCCAGCCGATCGCAGAGCTTGTCCGCTTCCTCCAGGTACTGGGTGGTGAGGAAGACGGTTGTCCCACTGGCGTTGATGCGCCGCACCTCGTCCCAGACCGTCAACCGCGAAGCTGGGTCAAGGCCGGTCGTCGGCTCATCCAGGAACAGCACCTGGGGCGAGTGGACTAGAGCGCTCGCGAGGTCGAGCCGGCGGTTCATACCCCCGGAGTAGGTCTTCGTCCGGCGATCTGCGGCATCGGTCAGCCCCACCAGCTCGAGCAGCTCGGCCGCGCGCTCGCGCCCGCTACGGCCGGTGATGCCATACAGCCCGCACTGCAATTCGAGCAGCTCGCGCCCGGTCTGCACCGGGTCAAGCCCGATCTCCTGCAGCGCGACACCGATGCTCCGTCGCACGGCGGCCCCGTCCGCGACCACGTCGAGGCCGGCCACCGTGGCGCGGCCGGAAGTGGGGGGCAAAAGGGTGCACAGCATCCGTACGGTGGTGGTCTTGCCCGCTCCATTCGGTCCGAGGAAGCCGAACACCTCGCCGGCCGCAACAGCCAGGTCGATGTCGCGCACGGCTTCGATGCCGCCCTTGAACGTGCGCCTCAGGGACATGGCGGCGATCGCCGTAGGTTGTGTCTCGGTGGTCATGGACATCGGCAAGTTAGACAGCGTTCCAGGCAGAAAGTAATCGTGGGTATCGCCATAAATCGGCGCGGGACGGTACCGGCCGGAGATCCGGCACGATCTCTGACCATGAGCGTCCTATCTAGCAGGCCGTTGGCCGCCGCCGTGGTGCTCGCGTGCCTGGCGGCAGGCCTGTCGGGCTGCCTGAGCGTGCAGGCCGCGGATCTGTTCCTCCTCACGCGCACGGGCCCCGGACCGCGGCTGACGCTGTTGGTCAACGACGGCGGCACCGTTCGCTGCAATGGGGGCGCGGCAAAGCCGCTTCCGGACAAGTTCCTGCTCCAGGCCCGCGACCTCGCCTCGACGCTCGACAACGACGCCAAGAGGAGTCTGAACCTCCCCCGCACCGCCAACGCCGTCGCCATGTACACCGTCAAGCTCAAGGACGGGACGATTTCGTTCCCGGACACCGCCGCCCGCAGTCACTCGGAGCTAGCCCAATTGGAGCTGCTCACCGTCCAGATCGCCCAGGGGCCGTGTGGGCTCAGCGGTTGAAGGGGCTGCTTAGCCTCTCGTTAGGGCGCTAGGTACTCTTCCCCGCCGCTCATGCTCGCAGTCGCCGCCAGCCATGGCTTCACCGCCTTCCGAGCGATCATCCTCGGGGTGCTCCAGGGCGTCTCGGAGCTGTTCCCCGTCTCGAGTCTGGGCCACACGGTCATCTTCCCCAAGCTGTTCGGCTGGAACGAGCTGGTGGCGTTCCAGTCCAAGCCCGAGTCACCGTGGCTCGCGTTTATCGTGATGCTGCACGTCGGCAGCGCTGTCGGCCTGCTGGTCTACTTCTGGAAGGACTGGGTCGCGATCATCGCGGCGTTCTTCCGCACCCTCGCCAAGCGCAGGATCCAGACGCCCACCGAGCGGCTCGCGTGGCTCATTATCGTCGCCAGCATCCCCACCGGGATCCTCGGCATCGCGCTCGAGCACGCGGCCAGGGTGGCGACCGCCAAGCCGCTGATCGCGTCGATCTTTCTGGTCATCAACGGGTTCGTGCTGTTCGCGGCCCAGAAGATCTCGGAACGCGCCGAGGTGCGCCGACTCGCCGGCCGCGAGGGGGCCAAGGCCGACGGCGGGCGGGTCTTGGACACGCTCGAGTACCGGGAAGCGGCGGGACTCGGGCTCGCGCAGTCCGGGGGGCTGATCGCCGGCATCAGCCGTGATGGGATGGTGATGGCCGCCGGCTTGGCGCGGGGTCTCGACAACGCTGACTCCGCCCGGATCAGCTTCCTGATGGCGACGCCGATCATTCTCGCCGCCGGGCTCTACAAGATCCCGGATCTGACCGGCCCGAACGGAAGCGGCATCCGCGGGTATGCACTGCTAGCGGCGGTCGCCGCCGCCGTGACCGCCGTGTTCACGGTGCACTTTCTCACGCGCTTCTTCAAACGCGGCACGCTCTACCCGTTCGCGATCTACGGCGTCGCGTTCGGCCTGGCGATGGTGATCTACAACGCCTAGGCTCCCGGCTCGGGATGGCCTGAGGCGCCGAACCGGACCTTCCCGTTTGAGCGCGCCCGCTCCTGGGCCTTGTCGACCATGTCCAGGCGCTTCATCGCCGCCCGGAACAGGCGCGTGACCAGTCGCAGGCGGGCGTTCTCGGAGCGCAGGTCGAGCAGTCCTTGCTTGGCATCGAGGCCGAAGTCCACGGTCGCGGCCATCGCATAGGCACCCATCTCGGCCAGCTCATCCTCGTCGGGATCCCTGTCGGTCGCGCGTTTCACTAGGTCGGCGTACGCGCCGTGGGCGTTGTCGGCGACCTTGGGATCGACGCTCTCGCTGCGGTCCTCGACGAACTCGATCACCCCTGCCGGATACGGCATGTGCGACTGGCGCTCGAGCACCCGGAACGGTCGCGTGCCGCGCACGAGGATGTTCATCCTGCCGTCCTCCATGCGGTCCAGCACCTGCTCGATCCGGGCCGCGCATCCCACCGGGCGCAGTCCGTCATCCGACAGCCAGACGATCCCAAATTCCGTCTCGGACTCGAGGCAGTCGTTGATCATGGTCTTGTAGCGCTCCTCGAAGATGTGAAGCGGGACCAGCTCGCCGGGAAGCGCCACGATCCCGAGCGGGAAGAGCGGAAACTCGCGCTCTGGCATCAGGCAAAGTCTATGAGTTGGCCGCCGCATCGCTGCGCGCGCAGCTATGGCGCCGCTATGGCTTACGCGCGGCGACCATCGAGTCGCAGTTGACCTACCCGCTATGTTAGGTAGGTATTTTCCCTAACATCAGCCGGAATGCAGAAGGGGCAACCCTAAGTGAAGAGGTATCTCGCGCCCTAGTCGTCGCCGGGGCGATAGGGCTCGCAGCGTCAGTGGGTAGCGCGCAGGCGCTGACGTTCCAGCGAGTGTGCAAGACCTCGTTCGGGACCACCAATGACGGGCTCTGGACGACGGTGCCGCCCTACTACGTTCACATCACGGCCCGCGCCGTTAATTACATCGCCGCTCACGCGGGCATGCTCGAGGGCCGTCCTGTCTTCAACAAGCCAAGCCAGCAAGTCCCGTGCTCGGTCGCCGAAAGCGTGTCGCACAAGACGATTAAGGCCTGGGAATTTTGGTCGCGCGACACCGGCAACGTGGGCGTCACGGATTTCGACGACACATACCGCCCCTCTCTGGGGAGGTTCTACTGCACCGGCCAGACCTACCCCACCGACCAGTCCGCCAACGGCCGCACTTACGAGACCTGTACCCACACGGGCGTGCACGTCGGCACCATCGTTGTGAAGTTCGTCATCAACGTGATCTAGCCGCCAGCCCGTGGCCGGGACCCGGGACGACCGCAACCGTCGGCTACCTAGTTTCCCTTGCGCGCGGTCAGCAACAGGTTGTAGAAGATGGCCGGCGGCAGCCGAGACTCGAGCACATGCTCATCGAGCCGCTGGAGCAGGAGGTAGCCGTGGTAGGCGTACTGGCGCCAGAGCATCGGTACGCCGGCGGGATCGGCGGTGGCCTCGAGCGCCCGGTTGAACCAGCCGAACAAGTTGGCGACTAGCTCCTCGCCGCGGACGCTGACGTCGATGAATCCCGCGCGCCGGGCGTACGCCGCCAAGCCGCCCGGTGAGAAGGCGTGGATGTCAACGCATGCTTCGAGCGCCTCGTCGACCCGGTTCTCGCTGCCGCCGCTTTCGCCCGTTGCCCGCTGCGCCCTGAGCAACGCTCGCCATGCCGGTGCCAGGACGTTTGCTCCCCGCTTGGGTACCCACGCCAGGCGATCTCCGATCCTCGAGGGCTCCCCGGCGAAGGCGATCCGCCCCCCGGGCCGCAGCACGCGGTGCAGCTCGGCGAACGCCCTGGGCAGGTCCGGAAGATGGTGCAGCACAGCGTGGCCGAGCACCAGGTCGAAGCTGTGACCCCCGAAAGGCAGCGATTCGGCGTCCGCCCGGGCGGCCCTGACGTCGAGCCCGAGGCGGTGGGCGTTTTCGGCTAGCGTGGCCACCATCCCCGGCGAGATGTCAGTGCAGGTCGCTTCGCGCACGACGCCCGCCTGGAGCAGGTTCAGGCTGAAGTAGCCGGTACCGGCTCCAATCTCCAGCGATCGTCCGAAACCACGGTCGAGCTCGGGCCCCAGCAGCTTGCGCAGCTTGCCTACCACCTGAGCCTGGCCGACCGCTCCGAAGTCAATCCCCCACTTCGAGTCGTAGCCGGCCGCTGCCACGTCGTGGTAGCGAGTGTTGACATCACGGATCTCATCCGCGCTGCGTAACGCCTCCATGGCGCGGCTGACTCTACCCTCTCGGACGGCGCCAATGAACGGGTACGTTCAGACTAATCAGCCGCCGGGCGTCCCACCGCTCACGCTGACCGGCGAGCGGACTCTGCCGGACATTCCAGCTGAGAACTACTGGTACCGCCGACACCTGGCCGTATACGAGTGGATCGGCGCCAGAGTGCTCGGCGCGCGCGTGGTCGACATGGCCTGCGGCGAGGGGTACGGAGCAGAGATTCTGTCGCGCTCCGCGGCCACGGTGCTCGGAGTCGACGCCAACCCCGAAGCCCACGCCCATGCCGGCGCGCGCTACGTCCGCGAGAACTTGCGCTTCGAGCGGGGCCTGGTCGAGACCTACGGCGATCGCAGCAGCTACGACGCGGTGGTGTTCCTGCAGACGATCGAGCACGTGCTGGACCCGACGCAGGTTCTCGAGCACTTTCGGTGGCTGCTGGCGCCTGGCGGGAGGGCCTACTTGTCGACCCCGAACGTCCTCACGCTTGCGTCGCCTGGCGCGAGCAGATCCGACAATCCCTGGCACCTTAGGGAGTATCGCCACGAGGAGTTCCGCTCACTATGCGAGTCGGTGTTCGGCTCGGTGCAGCTGCTGGGCCTGTTCCACGCTCGCAAGCTACGGGCCCACGCAGTGGCCTTGAAGCTCGGGTGGGACACGGTGCACAGGCGCCTAGGCATCACGAGCGCGTTCTATGATCGCTTCACACCTGCGATCTCGTCGAGCGATTTCGTCTTGCAGGCCGAAGGTCCGCTGGACGACGCCCTTGACTTCCTGGCGGTGTGCCGGGCCTAGGGGCCCGGCTAACCCACGCCTGATCAGACCGGGGCGACGCTCGCAGGGTCAACGCGCGCCTGGGTGTTCGCTTTAGCTTGAGCTGACGGCCCGCTTGTTAGGTTGCCTACCGGCATGGTTGGGCACCCTCCGTGTGGCGATCGCCAACGACGGCGGCGCCAAGCGGATCCTGGCCTGCGGGCAGCCTGTGACCGATGTCGCGTTCCAGAGCATTCTCGCGTGGGAGATCGGCAAGAACGTCGCCGATATCGGCTGGGACCCGAGCACGTGGATGGCGCAGGGCAAGCCGATCGTCCTGTTCGAACCCCAGGGAGCGGGGTGGAGGGTCGAGCCGATTCACGCCTCCGCCACCAGTCGCGCCCGCTGCGCGAATCTCACGCGAGACGCTGTGTGAGCCCTGGGGTGTCAGGTTCGATACCGATCCGACTGCGTCTAATCAGCCACTTGTCAAGCAACCCCCGGCTAAGAGCGGCAGACGGGGACGAATAGCCTCCGCTCATGCCCCCCGCGGGTGAGCTGGCGATCGTCCTTCACACACACATGCCGTACGTAGAAGGCGGCGCGCCTTGGCCGCCGCCGGATCGCGACGCGTTCTGGCGAGAGCCGGAGGGCTTTGGCACCTGGCCGTTCGGCGAGGAGTGGCTGTGGGAGGCGATCGCCTGCAGCTACGTGCCACTGCTTGACATCCTCGCCCGGGCCCCGCTCACGCTGTCGCTGACCCCAGTTCTGTGCGATCAGTTGGAGGCGCCCGGAGCGATCGACCGCTGTCTGCGCTTCCTGCGCGAGGTGAGGCCTGTATCGCACCGACTCGACATCGAGGAGCTCAGGCGCGCAGGGCAGGGGCAGTTGGTGGGCGAGCTCGAACGGTCTGTAGCGGAGTATGTGCGGACCGCCGAGCGACTCGAGGCGATCGGCCACCAGCTGCTGTCGCGCCTCGGCGTGTATGCCTCCTGGACCTCGGCCGCCACCCACGCCGTGTTGCCGCTGATAGCGACCGACGCCGGACTCGAGCTCCAGATCCACACTGGCATCTCCTCGCACCGGCGGCGGTTCGGCGGTTGGGACGGCGGCTTCTGGTTACCCGAGTGCGCACGCGCCCCGTGGCTCGATCCACTGTTGTGGCAGGAGGGCGTGCGCGCCACCTGCGTCGAGCTAACTGGACTGTTCGGGCTCGGCGACCCCAGGCATCTAACGCCGCTGGCGATGGACGAAGGCCCCGTCCTGTGGCCGCTCGACCGCGAGGTCGTATCGCTCGTGTGGGGAGATCGCGGCTATCCCGCCGCCGGCGCGTACCGCGACTACCACCGCCACACGACCCATCACCACCGCGCTTGGCGCAACGACGGCGATCCGTACAACTTCGAGGAGGCACGAGCGCTGGCCGCCCAACACGCGCGCGATTTCGTAAGTCGCGTTTCCCGTCGCGTCCGCGACGGCGGCGTGTGCGTGTTCGCGCTCGACACCGAGCTGCTCGGCCACTGGTGGTACGAGGGCGTTCATTGGCTGGGGGCGGTACTGGAGGAGTCGGCCCGTCAGCATCTTCGTCTGACGACCCTCGAGGACGCGCTCGGGCGCCACGACCCAGCCCGCGTGCCAGCCGAGCTGCCGGTGAGTAGCTGGGGGAGCTATGGCGACCTGCGAACGTGGAGCGGGCCCTCCGTTGCCGATCTGGCCTGGCAGGCCCGTACCGCGGAGCTGAAGCTCGCCGCGACCGGATCCCCTAGTCCCCGCGCCATCCGGGAGCTGCTCGCGCTCCAGTCGTCCGACTGGGCATTTCTGAGGAATCGGCAGCTCGCCGGCGAGTACCCCCGCGAACGGGCTGCTGGGCACGCTCAGGCGCTCCAGCGTGCTCTTGCCGGGGACGCGCGACTCGAGCCGCGGTTACGAAATCTGGCACCGGACCTGTAGTGGCCGCCGCCGCAAATACGATCGCATTCGAGCCGTCCCTGACGGCGCCTGCCTTCGTCCTCGCTCGCTCGCGTATCTTCCAGATACGCGTCGCTCGCTGCGTCCTAGGCAGTCATCCGTCAGTGACGTCTCTCGGTGCGACCGAATTTACGGTGACGGCCACTAGTCCTCCCACCGGAACGTCTTCGGTGTGTCGCGCATCCGTAGAACGCGGGCGGGGATGCCGGCGACTACCGCATCGTCCGGGACGTCTTTGTTCACCACCGAATTGGTACCGATCACGCAGTTGTTGCCGACGGTCACTCCTCTCAAGAGGCACGCGCCGTATCCGATCCACACGTTGTGCCCGACCCTCACATCGCGCTTGTAGATCCCTTGCTCGCGGATGGGGCGCTCGACCTCGACCACGCCATGATCGAAGTCGATGAGCATCACGCGGTCAGCCACGATGCACTCGCGACCTATCGAAACGTGTTGATAGGCGGAGATCGTGCAGTCCTGTCCCAGGACCGATTTGGCTCCGACCGACACCCGACCCTCGTGCGCGCGGATCTTGCATCCCTGTCCCAGCCACGACCACCGTCCCAGCGACACCGTCGCGTCCCGGCCAATCTCGAGCGTCACCCCCCGGCACACGAAGCAAAGCCCGTCGGTCTGCAGCCGTCCCCGCCAGCGCAACTTGAGCCACAGCCAGCGCGCGATCAGAGGGACGCAGGTCCAGTTCAGCAAGCCGCGCCGCCGGGCAAAGCGCAGGAATGCCAGAGGACCGCCGCGGAGAGGTCCGGGAGGCCTTCGCACGAAGGGCTCACGCATGGTGTCGGCCTTCGCCGCGGCGGACGGCCGCCACCGTTCAGGGCTCCGCAAGGCCACGGCGAGATCGTAATGCCCCTGGCATGATTGCTCGAACCCCATGCCCGAGACCGAAACCGCACTCGCCCAGCGGCTGATGAGCGGAGATAGGCGCGCCCTGGCGCGCGCGATCTCGCTCGTCGAGGACGACGACCCCGAGGGGTGGGCCCTCGTGCGCGAGGTATACCCCCACACGGGCAAGTCCGCGATCGTTGGCTTCACCGGGCCGCCCGGGGTGGGGAAATCGACGCTGCTCGCCGCGCTGACAAAGCTCGAGCGCGAACGAGATCGCACGATCGGCGTGCTTTCGATCGATCCCTCCTCGCCGTTCACCAAGGGCGCGCTGCTTGGAGACCGGATCCGGCTGGCGGATCACTTTCTCGATCCCGGAGTGTTCATCCGGTCGATGGCCAGCCGAGGCGCCCTCGGCGGCCTGAGCGAGGCGGCGCTCCAGACCGCGCTTTTGATGGACGCCTCGGGCCGTGACGTGATCCTGCTGGAGACGGTCGGAGTGGGTCAGGCGGACGTCGACATCATCGACCACGCCGACACGGTGGTGCTCGTGCTGATGCCCGGGTCCGGCGACTCGATCCAGGCGCTCAAGGCCGGGGTGATGGAGATTCCAGACGTGATCGTGGTCAACAAGGCCGACCACCCCCTCACGGACACGATGGTGCGCGAGATCAAGAGTGTGCTGGCGCTCGGTCCGCAAGAGGGGTGGGAGGTGCCGATCGTGCGGACCGAGGCGGTGCGGGGCAAGGGGGTCGAGGAGCTGCTGGAGAAGCTGGCAGAGCACCGTGCCCACATCGAAGCCGAGGGCGCGTTATCGCAGCGGCGGCGCCGCAACCTGATGAACGAGGTGCTAGCGATTGCCACCTTCCGCATGCGGCGCCAGCTCGAGGCCGCGGTGCGGCAGGACCCCGAGGTCCAGGAGCTTCTCGACAAGGTCGTGTCGCGGGAGCTTGATCCAGCAAGCGCGGCGGTCCGGATCCTCGAGTCCCGAGAGGGGGACTAGCGCGGCATGGCCTCGATCCCGGAGTCGGCTCGTGCCGTGCTCGAAGGTCCAGCGCTGGCGCACCTGGTGACGCTGGAGCCCGACGGCCGACCGCAGATCTCGATCGTGTGGGTCGGACTGGACGGCGACGAGCTGGTGGCCGGCCACCTGCCCGAGCACCGCAAGATCCGCAACATCCGCCGCGACCCCCGGGTCGCCCTTTCGGTAGAGGCAGGCACCCACAACGAGATGGGTCTGGCCGAGTACATCATCATCCACGGCCGGGCTCGAGTCACAGAAGGCGGCGCGGCCGAGCTCCTGCAAGAGCTCGCCAGGACATATCTCGGACCGGATGTCAAGTTCCCGCCGGTCGACGATCCGCCGCCCGGCTACATCACCCACATCACCGTCGAGCGAATCGGCGGTGTAGGCCCCTGGGCCCGCTGAATCCGTCGCTAAACAAGCGGCCCCGACCTCAGGTCCCCAACGCCCGGGCGATCACGAGCTCCTGGACCTCGTCGGTTCCCTCACCGATCGTGAGGACCTTCGCGTCGCGATAGAACCGACAGACGGGATACTCCTCGATGTAGCCGTAGCCGCCGTGGATCTGCACAGCGGCGTCCGCTGCCCACACCGCCAGGCGTCCGCTCTTCAGCTTGGCCTGCGCCGCCGCGAGCGCGAAGTCAGCTCCAGAGTCCTTCAGATAGGCGGCCTTTTGGACCAAGAGCCGCGTGGCGTCGATCTCGGTCGAGAGGTTCGCAAGCTTGACTTGGATCGACTGGAACTTCGAGATCGGGCTTCCAAACGCTCGCCGCTCCTTCGCATACTCGAGTGCCTGGTCAAACGCGCCCTGCGCCAGTCCGACGCCCATCGCCGCTACGCCGATGCGCCCGATGGCCAGCACGTGCAGGAACTGGCGCAGGCCCGCTCCACGCTGGCCCACAAGGTTCTCGGCCGGGACCCGGCAGTCGTCAAACGTCAGAGGCCGCGTGTCCGACGCGTTCCATCCCATCTTCCGATACGGCTGCCCGAAGTCGTAGCCGGGGGTGCCGTTGGGGACCAGGATGTTCGAGATCTCGCGCCGCTCTGAGTCGCCGCCGGTAACGGCCGTGATCACCACCATCCCCGAGATCCGGGTGCCGGCATTGGTGATGAACTGCTTGGCTCCGTTGATCACCCACTGCCCGTCGTCGAGCACAGCGCGGGTGTGCGTGTTCCCGGCGTCCGAGCCGGCCTCCGGTTCGGTCAATCCGAAGGCGCCCAGCTGCTCGCCGCGACAGAGGCGGGGCAGCCACTCCTGCTTCTGCTCCGAGGATCCAAACAGGTAGATGGGCTGTGTTCCCAGCGAGGTGTGCGCGCACAGCGTGATAGCCACAGAGGAGTCGACGCGCGCCAGCTCCTCCACCACCAGCGCGTACGCCAGCGTGTCGCCTCCCGCGCCGCCGTACTCGGCGGGGAACGGGATCCCCATCAGATCGAGCTCTGCGAGCCGCCGAACGATCTCATACGGAAACGACTTCATCCGGTCGAGCTCCTCTGCGACCGGTGCAATTTCATGTAAGGCGAACTCCCGCACAGTGGCCTGAAGTAGCCGGTGGTCGTCTGACAACGAGAAGTCCATCGCTTCGATTATCGCCCTACGATCAGGGCCGATGGCTCCAGACCCATCGCGGGAGGCGCCCGACCCAGCCGCGCTCGAGGCCCACACCGCTGATCTCGACGCGCCCGCCTCGGGCCGAAGGGCGCCGGAGACGCAGCCCCGGAGCGCGACGGACGCCCCTCACGTGAAGCTCGGGCGCGTCGAGCGGGGTGGGCTGGCGCCCGCGATCATGGCCATCGTCGAGCGCGGCGTGCGGCGCCGCCCAGCGCTGGCCCAAGGCATCGAGGCCGAGGTCCAGCTCGAATTCGAGGACGGTTATCCGCCCGTGCGTGTCCGGTTCGACCAGCGCGACGTGCTGGTGGAGGACGGCCAGACAGTGGCTCCCGACCTGCGGGTGAAGGGCGCGCTCCCCGACCTGATCAGCCTGATGGTCGTCCCGCTTCTCGGAGGCCTACCGAGTCCGATCAACGCCCGCGGCCGGGCGGCGCTGGGAATGGTGGTTCTGAGAAGGGTCCGGTTCGAGGGGCGGCTGGGACTGATGCGGCGGCTGATCCGTGTGATCCGCGTCTAGCCGTGACGGGACCGCCGGGGTCGTCCCACTACGATTGCCTTAGTCGCTATCGAACCTGGAGAAGAGCCGAAGATGCCCAAGACCGTGATCCTGTCTGCCGCGCGAACCCCGATCGGCAAGTTGGGAGGCGGCTTGAAGGGCGTCGACGCGACTGAGCTAGGGGGGATCGCGATCGAGGCCGCGCTCGATCGCGCCGAGCTGGCACCGGAGCAGGTTCAGCACGTCGTGATGGGTCAGGTGCTCCAAGCGGGTCAGGGACAGATCCCCTCTCGCCAGGCGCAGATCAAGGCCGGGATCCCCAAGGAGGTCTCCTCGGAGACGATCAACAAGGTGTGCGCGTCGGGGATCCGCTCCGCGGCGCTGATCGACACCGCGGTCCGCTCCGGTGACATCGAGGTAGCGGTCGGAGGGGGAATGGAGTCGATGTCCAGCGCACCGTACCTGTTGAAGCAGGCGCGGTTCGGCTTCCGGATGGGGGATGCCAAGGCGCTCGACGCGATGCTGGCCGATGGCCTTCAGAGTCCCTTCTCCGGCAAGCACATGGGGGCGGAGGCCAACGAGGTAGCCGACGAGCTGGAGCTCACGCGACCGGACATGGACCGCTGGGCGCTGCGCTCCCACCAGCTGGCGATCAGGGCCACCGACGAGGGCCGCCTGCCCGAGGAGATCGTGCCGGTGACGGTAGAGGGCAAGAAGGGCGACACCGTCGTCGAGACCGACGAGGGCCCGCGCCGGGAGGCGACGCTCGAGCAGCTGGCCAAGCTGCCCCCGGCGTTTGGCGAGGGCGGATCGCACACGGCCGGAAATTCGCCCGGCGTGAACGACGGCGCTGGGGCGCTTGTGCTTGCGAGCGACGAGTGGGCTAAGCGCAATGACAGGTCCGCGCTGGCGACGATCATCGCCCAGGCGCAGGTGGCGGACGACTTCCCCTACCTGGCGCGGACACCGGCCAAGGCGGCAGAGAAGGCGCTGGCAAAGGTGGGGCTGAAGGCCGAGGACATCGACCTGTGGGAGATCAACGAGGCCTTCGCCTCCGTCACTCTGAACTCGATCAGGGTGCTGGGAATCGACCCCGACCGGGTCAACGTCAACGGCGGCGCGGTGGCTCTAGGGCACCCCATCGGCGCCTCCGGCGCGCGGATCCTCGGGACACTTGTGCTCGAGCTCCGCCGGCGTGGCGGCGGGCGGGGCTGCGCCGCGATCTGCTCGGGCGGCGGCCAGGGCGACGCGGTGATCGTGGAGGTGAACGGCAGCTGAGCGCCGATCGAGCCGGGGAGCGGCGCGCCGCCGTCTTCTTCGACCTCGACCGGACGCTGATGGAGGGCTCCTCGGCCTTCCAGTTCGGGCGAGCGGCGTACAAGGCGGGGCTGCTCTCCCGCCGCCAGCTGCTGGCAGACGCGTGGGCGAACCTCCGTTTCCGGCTGCGCGGATCGACGGATGAGACCTCGCACGCGCTGCGCGACCGCATCTCGGCGTCGCTCGCGGGGACGCGAGTACGGGATCTCCAGCGCCTCGGCCCAGACGTCCTGGCGCGGATCCTGCCCCGAATCTACCCCCGGGTGCTCGCGCTGGCCTACGAGCACCAGGATGCGGGCCGGCCCGTGTACATCGCCACAGCTGCCTCCCAGGAGCTGGCCACCGTGCTGGCCCGCGTGCTGGCGCTGGACGGGGGGATCGGGTCGCAGTTCTCCGAGGTGCGCGACGGCGTGTTCACCGGACAACCGGCGGGGTTGTTCATCTACGGCGAGGGCAAAGCACAGGCCATCGAGGCGCTCGCGAAGCGGGAAGGCATTGACCTGGCGGTCTCCTACGCCTACTCCGACTCCGCCTCGGACCTGCCGATGCTACGGGCCGTGGGCCATCCCGTGGCCGTCAACCCCGACTCGGAGCTGGCGGGCGCGGCGCGCGAGGAAGGGTGGGAGGTCCTTCGGTTCGAGCGGCTCGGGCGGCGCTTGAAAGCAGCGGCCGCCCTTGCCGGAGCGGCCGTCGCGGGCGGCGCGGGGAGCGCGGCGCTGGCGCTGCGCGGGCGGGGTAGGCGCAGCGTTGTGGCAACGATGTGGCCACGGCGAGGACTCAGTTGGCGGCGCCTAGCGCCCGGGCGGCGGTAGAGATGGCGTGGGAGCCGGGCACCACGGCCCGGCTCCCGACTCCGGTCGAAGATCCGCCTCGCGGCCCGTTACTTCGCTGCTGATGAAGCGGACCGTGCAGACGAGGCGGACGCGCCAGTCGACGTGCCGTTGACGCATACGGCATATGCGTGCCAAGTAGTGGAGCTGGCGCCCCCGTTTTGCACGACGACCCCGACCGTGTAGCCGGTGATCCGAACCTGATTGAGGACGGTCACGGCGTTTGCCCTTTGGTCGCTGTTATTCGCTTCGCCGCCGCTGATCGCCACCATCCCCCGGGGGCAGTTCACCGTTTCGGTGCCTTTGGGGATGGAGGCGGGGCCGGCGGGCACCGGGCCGTTCCCGCTGGGCCCCGGGAGCCCGGGCAGTGTCATATCAGGGCCCGCCACGATTTGGATGCCCGCCACCCCGTTGGCCGTGCCCGCCGTCGTTGAGCTTGTGGCGTTGGCGGCGGTGGTGGCGGTGGTGGCGGTGGTGGCGTTCGTCGCGTTCGGAACCGTCAGGCCGCTCGTGTTGATCTTCGATGCGGTCACAGAGCCGTTGCGAATCTTTGCGGCGCCGACCGAGTTGGGACCGAGCTTGGCGTTGGTGACCGCCCTGTCCTTGAGTTGCTTGGTGCCGACGCTGTTGTTCGGCATGGAAATCGCCGCGTAGCTGGTGCCGCCGAGGGCGACGATCAGCGCGACGAACGACACCACGAGCGCAGGGCTGGGCGCCCTCAGGCGCAACCTAGTCATGCGTGACCTCCTCTGTGGTTTTGTGGTGGCGGGCGGCCGGTGTGCGCCGGCCCGCCCGGCCTCCTCGGAGCTCGCTGCGCGAGGATTTGTCGCGGAGATAGGCTCCGACGCTGAGTCGATAGCCTCGGTCCCTACCCTGCCCACCAAGCCCCACTTTGCTCCTCCGAAGATGGCTGTGGCCAGACTAGGCGGCGGGAACTAGGGCGGTCAAGGCCTGGCACCAGGCCTGCATCGACGGCACGCGCGCGGCCGCCGACGCAAAACGGGCCGTCGGGAGCCGGCACTCAGGCCGGCTCCCGACGCTCCTTGATAGGCGCCTCGTGCTGAGTTACTCTGAGTCGGGCAGACGAGCCCGTAGTCGAGCCGTTGACGCACACGGCCCATGCGTGCCACGTGACGGGCGTCGCTTGGTGGTTGTTTAGCCACACCAGGACTCGGCTGCCGCTCATGCTCACCTCGTTGAGCTGTACGAGGAAGCCGCCGTTGTTCACCTCGTTGCCGCCGATCGCCGACGTGCCCGTGGGACAGGTCACCAGGCTGGCACCCAGGCTGTTAGCGGCCTGAGTCACTGTCGGGGCCTGCACGATCCGAATGCCCGATCAACACGCTTGGCGGTCGGTGGCGTTCGGAACCGTCAGCCCGGTTGGGTTGATCAGCGATGCGGTCACGGCGCCCGGCTTGATCTTCGCCGTGCCGACGGATTGCGGACCGAGCTTTGCGTTGGTGACCGCCTTGTTCTTGAGCTGCGCGGTACCGACGCTGCCGTTGGCCAGCGCCGCGTAGCTCGTGCCCCCGAGGGCGGCGAACAGCGCGATGAACGACACGATGAGTGCAGGGCTTGGTGCCCGTTGACGCAACCTTCTCATAGGAGACCTCCTGTTGGTTTGAGGTGACGCGGGCCGGTGGCCGCCGACCCGCCCGCCCTCCTCGGAGGCGTGCGCGTGAAATGGCGCGCGGCGCGGAGCCCCGACATGAGTCGATCGCCCCCAGTACCTTGCTTGCCCACCAAAGCGCCCCGGTCATTCCTCCGAAGAAGGTTAGGTACAGACTAAACGGACTGCCGTGCCGGGGTCAAGACCTCGCCCTAGACTTCTCCTATGGCCACGCAACCGCGGCTGACCGACTTCGAACGCTGGCAGCGCGAGACGTTCGGCCTCACACCGGAGCGTGACGCCCCGTTCTCGACGATCTCCGGCGAGCCGATCAAGCCGCTGTACACGGAGGCCGATCTGCCCTCGGATCCCGACGAGGCGATCGGCCTTCCGGGTGAATTTCCATACACGCGGGGCGTATATGGCTCGATGTACCGGGGCCGGCTGTGGACCATGCGGCAGTTCGCGGGCTTCGGCACTGCCGAGGAGACCAACCTGCGCTTCCGCTATCTGCTCGATCACGGCCAGACCGGCCTCTCGACCGCCTTTGACATGCCCTCCTTGATGGGCCATGACTCCGACCATCCCCGCTCCCTGGGCGAGGTGGGGCGCGAGGGGGTGGCGATCGACACGCTGGCGGACATGGAGGCGCTGTTTGCCGATATCCCACTCGATCGCGTGAGTGTGTCAATGACCATCAACGCCCCCGCCGCGGTCATGCTCGCCTTCTACGTCGTGGCCGCGGAACGCCAGGGGGTGGTTCCCGAGCATCTGGCCGGAACGATTCAGACCGACATCCTCAAGGAGTACATAGCCCAGAAGGAATGGTGCTTCCCAGTAGATCCGGCGATGCGGCTGGTGACGGACATGATCGAGTGGTGCACCGAGCACATGCCTCGCTGGCACCCGGTCTCGATCTCTGGCTACCACATCCGGGAGGCGGGCTCCACAGCGGCGCAGGAGCTGGCGTTCACGCTCAAGGACGGCCTGACCTACGTCGAGCACGCTGTGGCCCGAGGCCTGGACGTGGATGACTTCGCGCCCCGACTGTCGTTCTTCTTCAACGCTCACATCGACTTCTTCGAGGAGATCGCCAAGTACCGCGCGGCCCGCAGGATCTGGGCCCGGGAGCTCCGCGACACGTTCGGCGCTCGTCAGCCCGAGTCGTGGCGGATGCGCTTTCACACCCAGACCGCCGGCGTGTCGCTGACTGCCCAGCAGCCGCTGAACAACCTTGTTCGCACCGCCATCGAGGCGCTGGCCGGCGTGCTGGGAGGAACCCAGTCGCTGCACACCAACTCGTTCGACGAGGCGCTGGCGCTGCCGACGGAGGACGCGGTTCGGCTGGCCCTCCGAACCCAACAGATCATCGCCGAGGAGACAGGGGTTGCCAACACCATCGACCCGCTCGGGGGCAGCTACTTCATTGAGAGCCTCACAGACCGCATGGAAGAGCGGGCGTACGAATACTTCGCCAAGATCGACGAGCTCGGCGGCATGGTCGAAGCGGTCAAGCAGGGCTTCCCGCAGCGGGAAATCGCAGACGCCGCCTTTCGCTACCAGCGGGAGCTGGAGTCCGGCGAGCGCAAGCTGGTGGGGGTCAACTCCCACAGCGAGGGCACCGACGGCGAGGGGATCCCGATCCTGCGGATCGACCCCCAGCTGGAGGCCAAGCAAATCGCGCGGGTCAGGGCAGTGCGCGAGCGGCGGGATCCGGCGCGGGCGACGGCCGCGGTCGAGCGACTTGAGGAGGGGGCTCGCGACGAGCGCCAGAACCTAATGCCGCTGCTGCTGGAGGCCGCGCGCGCCGATGTGACCGAAGGGGAGATCATCGGCACGCTCCAGGCGGTGTTCGGCAGCTACAGCGAATCGCCCGCGTTCTGAAGCCGCTTACAATCCGGCCGCGTCATGGCCACCTCCACCGATAAGAAGATCCGCGTCGTCGTCGCCAAGCCAGGCCTCGACGGCCACGACCGCGGGGCGAAGATCATCGCCCGGGCGCTGCGCGATGCGGGAATGGAGGTGATCTACACCGGGCTTCACCAGACGCCCGAGCAGATCGTGGAGACGGTCATTCAAGAGGATGCCGACGCCGTTGGGCTCTCGATTCTGTCTGGGGCCCACATGACGTTGGTGCCCCGCATCCTCGAACTGCTCTCCGAGCAGGGGGTCGATGACGTGCTGGTCACCCTAGGCGGCACGATTCCGGCCGATGACGTCCCCCAGCTAAAGGCTCTGGGAGTGGCCGAGGTGTTCGGCCCGGGGGCCAGTACGCAGGACATCGTCGACTTCATCCGGGGGGCCGTGCAGGTTTAGACAGCCGGGACCGGCTGCTGCTGTTCAGGTGCCCCGGCCCGACTGATTGACTCGTCAGTCAACGAGATAATATTCAGCCGTTCACCCCAGTAGGAGGCCCGACTTGAAGATTTGCGTCCTGGTCAAAGAGGTTCCGGACGCCGCCGTCGAGAAGCGGATCGATCCCTCGACGGGGCGGATGGACCGTTCCGGCGAGAAGAACCTTAACCCGTACGACACACATGCGATCGAGGCTGCGATGCAGATCCGCGAGGGCGGCTCGGTGCAGGTCGACGAGATCGTCGCCGTGACGATGGGTCCCGAATCGGCGGTTCGCGCACTGCACAAGGCCGTCTCGCTTGGCGCCGACCGGTCGCTGCATCTCACCGATCCGGCGCTCGCCGGCTCGGACGTCGCGGCCACTGGCTACGCGCTCTCGAAGGCGCTGGAGAAGGAGCAGCCAGACCTCGTGCTGCTCGGCCAGCAGTCAGACGATGGCGAGTGCTACACGATCGGGGCCGTTGTCGCCGACCATCTGAAGATGCCGTCGCTGACCCAGGTCATCAAGATGGACGTGGACGGCGGGGCGCTGCGCTGCGAGCGCCAGGCCGAGTACGGCTACGACACCGTCCAGGTGGAGACGCCCGCTGT
Source organism: uncultured Actinomycetes bacterium (assembly GCA_963757075.1). GTDB lineage: Bacteria > Actinomycetota > Thermoleophilia > Solirubrobacterales > Solirubrobacteraceae > Palsa-465. The sequence goes on along the minus strand of CAVWQN010000003.1, from coordinate 235,343 downwards.
GATCTCGGTCGGGGACGCCATCAATGAGCCCCGCTACCCCTCCCTGAAAGCGATCATGGGGGCGAAGAAGAAGCCGCTCGAGACCGTGGCCGGCGGCGAAGTCGGGATCGATTCCTCGCTGGTGGGCGGGGAGGGCTCCCGCGTGCAGTGCGGCGACTTCCATGACCCGCCGGCCAAGGCGCCCGGAGAGATCGTCGAGGACGAAAACACCGACGAGACGGTGGAGAAGATCGTCGCCTGGCTCGATGAAAGGAAGCTGATCTGAGATGGCTGATGTTCTGACATACGTCCTGCACTTCGAGGGCGCGTTCAACAAGAACTCGCTCGGGGCTGTCTCCGAGGGCGCCGCACGGGCCGAGGAGATCGGCGGCCAGTGCCACGCGCTGGTGCTGGGCGGCGACGATCTGACCGACGAGCTCTGCTCATCGCTCGGCGCCTACGGCGCCACCAAGGTGTTCCGTGCTCGGGGACCGGAGGGGCTCGCGCAACCGGTGATCGACGCGATGGCCAAGGTGATCGACGAGCAGGGCCAGGGCTACGCGCTATTCGGCGGTGGCCTGCTGGGATTCGAGATCGGAGCCGGCCTCGCCGCCCGCAAGCAGGCCGGGGTGACGATGGAGGTCACCTCCGTGCGCGCCGAGGACGGCAAGCTCGTCGCCGAAAGGCCGATCCTCCAGGACTCGCAGATCTCCGTCTCCCGCTACAGGGGAGAGCTGGGGATCATCATCGGCCGGATCAACGCGTTCGAGGTCGTCTCGCGCGACGGTGGGTCCGCCGAGGTGGTCGACCTGGACGTCGACTATTCGCCCTGGTCGACCAAGGCCTCGATGGTGCAGCGCGGAGAGCAGCGAGGAGCCGACGTCGACATCGAGGGCGCGGACATCCTCGTGGCGGGCGGCCGAGGGCTGGGCCAGGCGGAGAACTTCAAGCTGGCCGAGGACCTGGCGGCCGCGTTCGGCGGTAATACGGCCGTGGCGGCGACGCGCGCCGTCGTCGACGCCGGCTGGTACCCGTATGCGGCCCAGATCGGCCAGACCGGAAAGACGGTCGCGCCGAAGCTCTACCTGGCCGCCGGAATCTCCGGCGCGATTCAGCACAAGGTCGGGATGCAGTCCTCGGAGAACATCGTCGCCATCAACAAGGACGCAAACGCGCCCATCTTCGAGTTCTCGGACCTAGGGATCGTCGGCGACCTGAACAAGATCCTGCCCAAGCTGACTGAGGCCATCAAGGACCGCAAGGGGTCGTGAGCCCGTCCGCCAACAGCAACGGCGCCGTCGCGCCCAGCGAATACCCGCCCCCGGTCTCCTCGCCGGAAGAATTCGTCAAGCGCGAGCTCGACCCCGAGGACGAACGGATCGAAGTCGGCGTGGTGATCGTCGGCGGCGGTCCCGCCGGGCTGGCATGCGCGAACAAGCTGCTTCAGCTGCTGGGCCAGGAGCCGGAGCTGATGGAGCGTCTGGGAGAGGTGCCGGTGGCGGTGATCGAGAAGGGCAAGGCCTGCGGAGCTCACAACCTCAGCGGGGCGATGATGCGCCCGTCGGGTCTCAAGGAGCTGTTTCCAGAACTCGATCCCTCCGAGTGGCCCACGCACGGGACCGTCGACAAGGACTCGGTCTACTGGATGCTCAGCCCGACAACTGCGCTTCCGCTCAAGCCGACGCCGCCTCCTTTCCGCAACCACGGCAACCACATGGTCAGCGTGGCCGAGCTCTCCCGCTGGCTAGCGCAGAAGGCCGAGGAGGCGGGGGCCTACATCCTGACCGAGACCAGCGCCCAGCAGCTGCTGGTCAGCGACGGGATCGTGCGCGGTATCCGTTCGGGCGAGAAGGGCCGGGGCAAGGAAGGCGAGGAGCTGTCCAACTTCGAGCCGGGGTCGGACGTGACCGCCAAGGCAACTGTGCTGGCAGAAGGCACGTGGGGACACCTGACGGGGGCCGCGATCAAGGAGTTCCAACTGGCCGAGGGGCGCGAGCCTCAGGTCTGGTCGCTCGGGGTCAAGGAGGTCTGGGAGGTTCCCAGGCCCCTGGATCGCGTGATCCACACGCTCGGCTGGCCGCTGCGCTACGGAGCAAAGTGGCACGAGTTCGGTGGCTCGTGGATCTACCCCATGGGCTCCGATCGGGTGTCGCTGGGGTTCGTGCTGGGGCTCGACTACACGGATGCGACGGTGTCCGCCCACGACGTGCTTCAGCAGTTCAAGACCTCGAAGCTGGTGCGCAGGACCCTCGAGGGTGGCAGGCGCCTGTCTTGGGGAGCCAAGGCGATCCCCGAGGGCGGCTATTGGGCCATGCCGAAGCTGTCGGCGCCGGGGATGGTGCTGTGTGGCGACGGGGCTGGAATGGTCAACGTGCCGATCCTGAAGGGGATCCACTACGCCATCCACGCAGGCATCCTCGCCGCAGAGACGATCTTCGAGCAGCTCAAGGCCGGCAGCGTCGAAGATCTGTCCGCCTACGAGCGGCGGGTCGAGGACTCGGTGATCGCCAAGGACCTGTACGAGACCCGCAACATGAGGCAGCCGACGAGCAAGGGCTTCTTCATCGGCGCGGGTCTGATCGCGAATGCGATGGTGGTCACCAAGGGCAGGTTCCCCGGCGGCCGCTGGGCGAACCATCCGGACGCCCAGACGCCGGTGAGCATCGGCGACAAGAAGGACGCCTACCCCAAGCCGGACGGCAAGTACACGTTCGACAAGCTCTCCTCGGTCTATATCTCGGGCAATGCCACGCGAGACGACGCCCCGAACCACATCCGCGTCCAGCGGACGGTCCCACGCGAGATCGCCGAGGCGTGGCAGTGGATGTGTCCCGCGGGGGTCTACGAGATCCCGGAAGACGCGCCCGAGTCTGGGCCGGTCGAGGTGATCGTCAACTACACGAACTGCGTCCAGTGCGGCGCGATCACGGCCAAGGGTGGCCGCCTGACCCCGCCCGAGGGCGGCGACGGACCGCTGTATACGATCACGTAGATATCGGCAACTTCCGGCCGCCAGCACGGTTAAGGCGGTATGCGAAAGCTGCTGTTGACGGGCGCGATCCTCGCCGCCGGATCGGCCCTCCCGACAACCGTGGCGCTTGGCGCGGATCAGCACACGGCTCTTCAGGACTTCGTTTGCCATCCGGCTATCAAGCCCGGGCGCCGGGTCGTGGGGGTGACCGCTGTGATGCGGCCGGTTCCCGGGACCGTGCGGCTCGACATGCGATGGCAGCTCATGGGCACCCAGGCCGGTCATGTGACGCCGGTGCGCGGCGGAGACCTCGGGGAGTGGATCTCCCCGCATGACCCCACCCTTGGCCAACAGCCCGGCGACGTATGGGTGCTCAAGCATCCGGTGACGGGAGTCCCGGTCGGATACACGTACCGGTTCCGGGTTTCTTTCCGCTGGATCGGGACCGGCGGGAGCGTGATCGCCACGTCCACGCGCACGAGCGCCCCTTGCTGGCAGCCAGACATGCGACCCGACCTGGCGGTGCGGTCGATAACCGTGGGCCCAGTACAGGGCGACCCCTCCCACAACCAATACGTCGCGTGGATCGCGAACGACGGGCTGACGGCCGCCGGCGGGTTTGAGGTCACGTTCACGCCTGGCGGAGGAGCGGGTTCGGCGCAGACCGTCACGTTCCCACAGCTCGGCTCCCACCAGCTGGTGAGCGAGACATTCACCGGGCCTGCCTGCACGTCCGCCACCGCTCCCACGGTGACCGTGGACCCCGAGTACGCGGTTCCTGATCCCAACCGCGCCAACAACTCGATGACGGCCATCTGCTCCGGGCCCTGAGCCCCAGGGCCGGGCTAGACTTCAGATAGAGATGAAAACTGACATCCATCCCGAATACGTCGAAGCACACGTGCGCTGCACGTGCGGCAATGAGTTCACCACCCGCTCAACCAAGTCCGAGATCCACGTCGAGATCTGCTCGGCCTGCCATCCCTTCTACACCGGCCGGCAGAAGCTAGTCGACACGGGCGGACGCGTGGAGCGCTTCCAGCGCCGGGCGGCCAGGGGACGGCGCGCCTCCCGTGCCGGTAGCGGAGCCTAGGTAGGCGCCCAGCGTGGGTGGCGGCCGGGTGCCCCTGACCGCCTCGCGTGACGCACCCCTCGGCGGCCAGGCCGTCCTGGAGGGAGTGATGATGCGCGGAGTGCGGACCTGGGCGGTCGCGATTCGCAAGCCGTCCGAGCACGGCCTGGGTGGGATCGAGGTCCAGAGGTTCCCACTCGATTCCTGGGCTCGACGACACCGTGCCTACCGTCTACCGATCGTCCGTGGCGTAGTGGCGCTGGCCGAGTCGCTGGCCATCGGCCTGCGCGCGCTCGGCATCTCGGCCAACGCGCAACTGCCGGATGGCGAGGGCGAGCAATTATCGGGCACGACCTGGGTGGTGACGATCGCGATCGCCGTCGCGTTTGCCGTCGGCCTGTTCTTCATCGTGCCGCTTGGGCTGGCGGGCCTCGTGCGCAACCACGTGGGCCATTCCTCGGTGCTGTTCTGGGCGGCCGAGGGGGCGTTGCGCACGGCGATCTTCCTGGGCTACCTGGCGCTGCTGACTCGCGTGCCGGACATGCGGCGCGTGCTCGAATATCACGGGGCCGAGCACAAGGTGATCTCATGCTTCGAGGCAGGCGATGAGCTGACCCCGGAACGCGCCACCCGCTACTCGCGTCTGCATCCCCGCTGTGGCACAAGCTTCCTACTGGTGGTCATGATCGTGGCGATCATCGTGTTTGCTCCGATCGGCGTGCCGGCGTGGTACCTCCTGCTGATAACACGCGTCCTCGGGGTGCCGGTGATCGCTGGGCTGTCATTCGAGATCATCAAGTGGGCCGGACGCAACCGCACGCGACCGTGGGTGCAGACGGTGATGGCGCCCGGCTTGGCCCTCCAGCGGTTGACCACGCGCGAGCCGGACCTCGATCAGCTGTCGGTCTCGATCGCCGCGCTCGATGCGGTCCTGGCGGTCGAGAGGCCTGGTCAAGCCTCGGCCGAGGAGCTCGTCGGGCTGGAAGTCGTCGCGTAGTCTTCACCACCGTGTCGCGGGTAGTGATCGTCGGTGCGGGCTTCGGCGGGGTCGCCGCCGCGATCGAGTTGCGCCGCCACGGCTTCGAGGACGTGACGATTCTCGAACGGGGGCCGGGCGTGGGGGGGACGTGGCTGTACAACACCTATCCGGGGTGCGCCTGCGACGTGCCCTCACACCTTTACTCCTTCAGCTACGCGCAGCGCGCCGACTGGTCGCGCCTGTGTTCCCCGCAGGAAGAGATCCTGGAATACCTGGAGGGCGTGGCCCGAGATCACGGTGTCGAGCGTCTCGTGGTACCCAACACCGACGTCACCTCCTGCTCCTGGGACGATCAGACATGTAAGTGGACGGTCGAGAGCTCGGATGGGCGCAGCTGGGAGGCGGAGGCCTTGATCGTGGCCACCGGTCAGCTGCATGAGCCCGTGGCGCCCCGGCTCGAGGGGCCATTCGAAGGCCGCCTCTTCCACTCGGCGCGCTGGGATCACGGGTACGAGCTGGGCGGTAAGCGGGTCGGGGTGATCGGTACCGGAGCCAGCGCCATCCAGTTCATCCCCGAGGTGGCCAAGGAGGCCTCCCGCCTGTTTGTGTTCCAGCGCACGGGCAACTGGTTTCTGCCGCGGAAGAATCGTCCCTATCCCGGCTGGCTGAAATGGATCTTCAAGCACGTGCCGGGGGTCGAGGCATTCCGCCGTCGGTTCATCTACTACTACGGGGAGACGCTTACGCTGGCGATTCGCCATCCGCGGACGTGGGGCCGGATCGGCTGGGCTCGCTCGGCGGCTTTCATGCGCTGGCAGCTGCGCGATCGCGAACTTCGGCGCAAGGTATGGCCGGACTACACGTGGGGCTGCAAGCGGATCCTGTTCAGTTCTTGGTTCTTGCCGACCCTTACCCGGGAGAACGTAGAGCTGGTCACCGAGCCGCTCGCTCACTTTTACGCGGGCGGGGTGGCGACCGCCGACGGCGTCGAGCGGGACGTCGACTGCATCATCTACGGCACCGGCTTTCGCAGCACCGAGTTCATGTTCCCGATGGAAATCATCGGCGCGGGCGGCCGTTCGCTGCGGGACGTGTGGACCGCCGGGCCGCACGCGCACCTGGGGATCTCGGTCCCCGGCTTCCCGTCGCTGTTCTTGGTCTACGGCCCGAACACCAACACCTCGGGCGGCTCGATCATCACCTACGAGGAGGCCCAGGCTTCCTACATCCGCCAGGCGCTCGAGCAGGTGCGCGACCGCCGCGCGGCGGCGATCGAAGTGCGGCCGGACATCGAGTCCGAGAGCGACCGCGAGGTACAGGAACGGTTTTCGGGCACGGCCTGGACGCACTGCAACTCCTGGTACCGCGACGAGCACGGCCGGATCGTCACCAACTGGCCCGGCTACATGCGCGAATACGAGCGCCTGACGCAGACCCTCGATCCGGGCGAGTACCGGTTCGTGTCGCAGCCAGACCGGGCGCCGGTTGCGGCCTGAGCTCCGCCGACCGGGACCTAAACTCGACTGACGATGATGGAAGAGCTGGTCTCACAGGTGGAGGATCGCTTCGCGGAGCTCGAGCGGGAGCTATCCGACCCGGAGGTGATCGGCGACCGGGAGCGCTACACGGCGGCCGGCAAGGCCTACCGGGAACTCGAACCCGCCGCCAGACTCGCGGCCGAATACCGCCACGTGGCGGACGATCTCGATGGAGCTCGCGAGTTGCTTGCCGAGCATGGCGACGACGCCGAGGTGCGAGCGATGCTCGAGTCGGCGCGAGAGCGGCTGGAGGCGCTGGAGGAGGAAATCCGCCTGGCCATGGTCGAGCGCGATCCGAACGACGACAAGAACGTGATCGTCGAGATCCGCCCCGGCGCCGGCGGCGATGAGGCCGCGCTATGGGCCGGCGATCTGTACCGGATGCTCACCCGGTACGCGGAGCGGCGTGGCTTCAAGGTCGAGCCGCTGGCGATCGGCGAGGGCACGTTTACCTTTTCCATCAAGGGCGACGGGGCCTATTCGGTCTTCAAATACGAGGCCGGCACCCACCGCGTGCAACGCGTGCCAGAGACCGAATCGCAAGGGCGGATCCACACTTCGACCGCGACCGTCGCCGTCCTCCCGGAGGCGGACGAGGTGGAGGTAGACATCGACCCCTCCGAGCTGCAGATCGACGTCTATCGCAGCTCCGGGCCGGGCGGGCAGTCGGTAAACACGACCGACTCAGCGGTCCGGGTCACCCACACGCCAACGGGGATCGTCGTGTCCATGCAGGACGAGAAGTCACAGCTACAGAACCGCGAGCGAGCGCTGCGCGTGCTTCGCGCCCGGCTGTACGAGCGGGCCTTGGCGGAGCAGCGGGCGTCGATTGATGCCACCCGGGCCGCTCAAGTGGGCACCGGCGAGCGGGCCGAGAAGATCCGGACGTACAACTACGGCGAGAGACGGGTCAAGGACCATCGCGTGAACGTGCTGCTGCACAACCTTGACGCGATCCTGATGGGCGAGCTCGACGAGCTGACCGCCGCTCTCCAGGACGACGAGAAGCGCCGCAAGCTCCAGCATGCTTGACACAGCCGCCCGGTCGCTGCGCGACGTCATAGGGGCCGCAGAAGGTGCGCTTGCCGATGCCGGCTGCGACACGCCCCGGCTCGACGCCGAGCTCTTGCTGTGCGAAGCGCTGGGAAGCGGGTGGTCGCGGTCCCGCCTGGTGACCTCAGACGCCGCCGCTCTGAATCCAGCTGCGCTCGCTCGCTTCGAGACCCTGCTGGCCCGACGCCTGGCTCGGGAGCCCATGGCCTACATCCTGGGCCGCAAGGCCTTCCGCGGGATCTCGCTGGCGGTCGATCGCCGGGTGCTGATCCCGAGACCCGAGACAGAGCTGCTGGTCGAGGTCGGCCTGACGCTCCCATCCGCCGCGTGCCTCGCCGACATCGGCACCGGCAGCGGTGCCGTGGCACTGGCGCTAAAGGACGAGCGACCCGACCTCCAGGTGACGGGGATCGACATATCCACTGACGCTTTGGCCGTCGCCCGCGGGAACGGCAGTCGACTGGGCTTGTCGGTGGGGTTCGTGGAAGCCGATCTGCTCGATGACGGCACCTACCAGGCGGTGATGGCGAACCTGCCCTACATTGCGGATGGGGTGGCACGGGAGCTGGCGCCCGAGATCCGTTGTTATGAGCCGACCGACGCGCTGTTCGCCGGAAACGACGGCCTGGAGGAGATTCGGCGGCTGGCCGATCGGTTGAGCGGTGCCTCGGGTCGTTGCGTGAAGCTCGCGGCCCTCGAGGTTGCGCCGGAGCAAGCCTCCATCGTCGCCATTCTCCTTCAGCGCACCGGATTTCGGTCGATCAAGACGCTCCGCGATCTCGCCGGCCGCGAGCGGGTCGTCGTCGGTCGCCGGTGACGGACTCGACGCCCGTCGATCCGGCGGAAGTTTCGACCCTCTTCGAGCGCTGCATGGCGCTCGGCGGATTGGCCGTGTTCCCCTCTGACACCGTTTACGGCTTGGCGTGCGACCCCAACAATGCGTTGGCCGTCGAGCGGCTCTACCTGCTGAAGCGCCGCCCGCACTCGAAACCGTCGGCGGTCATGTTCTTCGCCCTGGAGGCGGCGTTCGAGTCGCTGCCGGAGCTAGGGACCCGGACCCGCGCCGCACTGGCGCGGCTGCTCCCCGGACCCGTGGGCACACTGTTACCAAACACAGCTAGTCGCTTTCCGCTCGCGTGCGGGGGGGACGCTTCAACGCTCGGCCTCCGCGTCCCCGCCGTTCAGGCGCTGGCTGAGGTCCGGGTCCCAGTGCTTCAGTCGAGCGCCAACCGCGCGGGTGGACCCGATCCGCGGACATTGGCCGAGGTGCCGGAACTGCTGCGTGCGGGGGTCGATCTGGTGATCGACGGCGGTGGGCTCCCGGGGACGCCTTCTACCGTGGTGGACCTGCGCTCATACGAGCGGGACGGCTCGTGGTCGGTTACACGCCCCGGGGCGGTCTCAGCGCAGGCGCTGGCCGAAGCGTTGTAGGCCGCTGGTATCGTCGGGCCCGATGACGATCGAGCTGCCGCCTGACTCCTTCAACCGCCCAGTGTCGGAGGTCGACCCCGAGATCGCCGAGGTCCTGGCGCTCGAGCTGGACCGCCAGCAGCGGACGCTGGAGATGATCGCCTCGGAGAACTTTGCGCCTGTCTCCGTGCTCGAGTGTCAAGGCTCGGTGCTGACCAACAAGTACGCCGAGGGCTACCCCGGCAAGCGCTACTACGGTGGGTGCGAGTACGTCGACATGGCTGAGCAGCTGGCCATCGACCGCGCCCGTCAGCTGTTCGGAGCCGAGCACGCAAACGTCCAACCGCACTCGGGCGCGCAAGCGAACGCCGCCGCCTACCACGCGCTGATGGAACCGGGCGACACCCTGCTGGGGCTCGAGCTGGCCCACGGCGGCCATTTGACGCACGGGATGAAGATCAACTTCTCGGGGCGGCTGTACCACGTCGTCGCCTATCACGTCGACCGCGAAAGCAGCGTGATCGACATGGACGAGGTCGATCGGCTGGCGCACGAGCATCGGCCGAAGGTGATCCTCGCCGGCTGGTCGGCTTACCCACGCTTTCTCGATTTCGAGCGCTTTCGCGAGATCGCCGACGCCGTGGGCGCCCACCTGGTGGTCGATATGGCCCACTTCGCGGGCCTGGTGGCGGCGGGCCTTCACCCCAATCCCGTCCCCTACTCGGATGTGGTCACGACCACGGTTCACAAGACGCTCGGGGGGGCCCGCGGGGGTATGATCCTGTGCCGCGAGGAGTTCGCGCGCAAGATCAACTCGGCTGTGTTTCCAGGTCAGCAGGGAGGCCCGCTAGAGCACGTGATCGCCGGCAAGGCTGTCGCGCTGCGGATCGCGGGCTCGGAGGCGTTCCGCGAGCGCCAGGAGCGGACCGTCGAGGGAGCGCGTGCGGTTGCCGGCGAGCTGCTGTCCGCCGGCAGCGGAGTGAACGTGCTCACGGGCGGCACCGACGTCCACTTGGTTCTGTGCGATCTGCGCGAGTCGTCGCTCGACGGAAAGCAGGCCGAGGAGCGGCTCACGACGGTCGGAATCACCGTCAACCGCAATGCGGTGCCGTTCGATCCCCGGCCGCCTGCGGTGTCCAGCGGGTTGCGGATCGGGACGCCCGCGCTGGCGACACGAGGGCTCGGGTTTGACGATTTCGTCGAGGTCGGCAGGATCATCGCCGAGGCGCTTCAGCCCGAGCGGTTCGAGGAGCGCCAGCCGGCGCTGGCCGAGCGAGCGGCGGCGATCGCCGACCGCTACCCGCTGTACGTCGGGCTAGGAACAGCGGCGGCGGTCTAGCGCCGCGGCCTTCGTCCCGCTGTTTGCAACAAAACTGTGCCGGTCCCTGCCGAACGGGCTGCACGGCCCGATACTGGCGCGGCCGTGGCGGCCAAGCGACCTGTTCAATCTCACCATCAGGCCAGCCCGCAGCTGGAGCGTGAGGTCCAACACGATATTCATGTTCGATCTCACGATCCTCCGCTCGCGGCGGCCGTTTGGGAGATTCAACAGGTCGCGGACAGGGGGGAGCGGGAGATCATGCGCCTGGCCGGGCTGCAGAGGAGGTTGGCCGTCCGCGAGCAGCTTTTGGGCACAGGGCTCGGAAGGGGAGCCATCGTCCACCGGCTGGCCACCGGTCGGATGCGCGAGGTGTATCGCGGCGTCTACCTCGTCGGTCCAGGCGACGTTGACCCACTGATCGGGGAGCTCGCCGCCGTTTTGTACTTCCGGGGTCACGCGATTCTGAGCCATCGCTCAGCGGCCGTCGTCTGGGGGCTGCTCGAGCGCGGGCCGCATGACGACGTGTCATTGACCACGGTCAAGGCGCGAAGATCAAGGCGGGGCCTGCGTCTCCATCGGGTAAAAGCCCTCCACCGCCGCGACCTACGCGTTCGCGACGGGTTACCCCTCACCGCGCCCGCCCGGACCCTGCTCGATCTGGCTGCGGAGGAACCTGACGCCGACCTCGAGGAAGCGCTCGCGGTCGCGCGACAGAGGGGCCTCGCCAGCGACGCCGAGATCCGCGCGGCGATCGAACGCGCCCCGCGACGGAAGGGCGCTGCCCGCCTCGCCCGCCTGCTCGACGCCGGTAACGCTTCCGGCTTCACGCGCTCCAAAGCAGAGCGACAGATGCGCGCACTGTTACGCGCCGCCGAGCTACCGCAACCTCGGGCGAACGTGCCGCTGCTCGGTTATGTCGCGGATTTCTTCTGGCCCCAGCACCGGTTGGTCGTCGAAGTGGACGGCTATCTGTTCCACTCAGACAAAGCCTCATTCGAGAGCGACCGCCGCCGGGATCAGGTGTTTGCGGCGGCTGGCTATACGGTCATCAGGGTCACCTGGACCCAGCTCCTGAACGAGCCGTTGGCGGTGGTAGCGCGGATCGCCCAGGCGCTTGCGGCGCGCGCGGCATAGCCTTGGCTCGCAACCAGTCCTATCGGGCTGGCATGCTTTCTCAGGCGCAATGTCCTATTGGGACGCCGTGTTCGCATTTCTGGTCGCGATGGTGATCGCGACACTGCTCACGCCGCTCGCTGCCCGGCTCGCGCGGCGCATAGGCGCGACCGCGAAGCCGAGTGAGCGCGGCCTGGCCCAGGCGGAGACCCCCGAGTTGGGGGGCCTGGCGATTCTGGCCGGCATCCTCATCGCGGCCGCCATCTGGCTGCCGGACGCGATCCACCTACCGCGAACGGTCGGCGCGCTGAAGGGTTCCGGCGGGACCGTCCACACGTGGTCGATTGTCGGGGGGGCCTGCCTGATCACGCTGGTGGGCGCGATCGATGACGCACGCGACCTGTCCCCGGCCCTGAAGCTGATCGGGCAGATCGCCGCGGCAGTGATCGCGGTCAGAGGCGGGGTCAAGGTGACCGATGTGACGCTGCCGTTCATCGGGACGCTCCAGTTCCCGAACGCGGGCGACTACCTGACGGTCATCTGGCTGGTGGGGATGATGAACGTCGTCAACTTCTCCGACGGCGTCGATGGCCTGGCGGCAGGCCTGTGCACGATCGACGGCGTTGCCTTCTCGGTCATCGCTTTCGATCTGCACGTCGCGGGGGCCGGGATCCTGGCTGCGCTCACGGCGGGCGCGGCGCTCGGGTTCTTGTTCCACAACTTCCATCCGGCTTCCGTGTTCATGGGCGACTCGGGAGCCAACCTGCTCGGCTACCTCCTCGGCGTGGTGGCCGTTGTGGGCTCGCTGAAGACGAACGCGGTGGTGGCGCTGGTCGTTCCGCTGTTCATCCTGGCCGTGCCGTTCCTCGACACCGGATTCGTCGTCGCCAAGCGCCTGAAGTACGGACGCAAGCCCTGGTCTGCCGACGCCAACCACTTCCACCACCGGATGGCCAGGATTGGGTTCAGCCAGAAGAAGACCGTCGCCTACCTGTACGGCTGGACCGTGCTGCTGGCCGCCGTGGCCATCGCTGCTCGCTTCGTTCCGTATTCCGACCACCACGGCCACTACCGCCTCGGATGGTCAGTGCTGATGGGGGCGATCCTCCTGATTGCGCTGGCGGCCAGCATCTACCTGGTCTACGTGCTCGAGATCCTCAAGTTCAGGCGCCACCGTGCCCGAGAGCTGCGCACCCTCGACCCAGATACGAGCGAGTACGAGATCGAAGCCCGCGTCAGTCGTGACTTCGAGACTGGCGACTTCGAGCGCGTCGGGTGAGCCGCGCCGAGCGCGCACTGATTGGCCTGGTGGCGCTGGCGACCGTGCTCGCCGGCATCACCAGGTTCGTGAGCGGCGTCTCATACGTGGTGGCGTTCGTGTTCGCGACTCTCGCGCTGGCCGGGCTGGCATGGATGGTGTCGGTCGCCACGGAGCAGCTGGGCGAACATCTCGGATCCGCCGCAACTGGGGTGCTCCAGTCGACGGTCGGCAACCTGCCGGAGTTTTTCGTCGTGATCTTCGCCCTCAATGCGGGTCAGCTGACTATCGCCCAGACCGCGATCCTCGGATCGATTCTGGTCAACGCCCTACTGGTGCTGGGCCTGGTGATCGTCGTCGGCGCCCGCCGTTCAGCCGACGGCCTCATGCACTTCAGCCCCCGACTGCCAAACGACACGGCGACCCTCCTCCTGGTCGCGACGTTCATCATCGTCCTGATCGGCCTGGCCAACTCGTCCCACGATCCGGCCAGCCACCACGCCAAGACGATCTCGATCGTCGGCGCCGTCGCGATCCTGATCGTTTACGTCTCCTGGCTGCGCCAGTACCTGGCGGGCGGTGATCTGACGGCGGGCGCAAGGGAAGAGCGACAGCCGCCGCCGAGGGTGTCGGTTGCTGTGAGCCTGGCGTTGCTGGCGACGGCCGGCACGGCGTCTGCCTTCGTCTCTGACTGGTTCATTCACGCGCTCGGCCCCACGATCAAGACGCTGGACATATCGCAGGCGTTCGCAGGGCTCGTCATCGTGGCGATCGCCGGCAACGCGGTCGAGAATGTGGCGGGCATCGCTCTCGCGGCCAAGGGGCGCTCGGAGCTGGCGATCTCGGTGGTCAAGAACTCGGTGTCCCAGATCGCGGCATTTCTGTTCCCGGTGCTCGTGCTCGTGTCGCTGCTGACCTCGACCGTGCTCACGTTCTCGCTCGCGCCGGTGTACATCGGTGCCCTGTTCGGGACTGCCGTCATCGTGTGGCAGATAACCGGTGACGGCGAGGCGTCTATGTTCGAGGGAGCGGCGCTGATGGCGGCGTTCGTGATCCTGGCCACGGTCGCAGCGTTTGAGTAAGCCGTAATCCTGGTATCTTACGTTTACGTAAGATGTCAGTTGAAGCGGCAGACAGGCGGCGCGCCCTTCCGCGCGTCGGGGTCCATCGCGATCACGACACCTACAAGTGGTGGGCGCTGTCGTGCACCAGCCTCGGGATGCTGCTGGCCACGATCAACTCGGGCACGCTGATCATCGCGCTCCCCGACCTGGAGCGCAGCCTGCACACGAGCCTGTTGGAGCTTGTCTGGGTGATCCTGGTCTACATGATCGCCTCGACCGTGTTGGTGCTGAGTGCCGGCCGGCTCTCGGACCAGTTCGGCCGCAAGCGGGCTTACGTGGCGGGGTTCATCGTGTTCGCCGCGGCTTCGCTGGGCGCGGGCTTCGCAGCCAATGGCACGCAGTTGATCCTGTGGCGGATCCTGCAGGGCATCGGGGGCTCGTTCCTGTTCGCGAACTCCGCAGCGATCGTCACCGATGCCTTCCCGCGCGAGCAGCTCGGTTTGGCCATGGGCACCAACACGATGGTGGCGGCGGTGGGTCTCGTGATCGGACCGGTGCTGGGCGGCGCGCTGGTAGCGGTCTCCTGGCACTGGGTGTTCTGGTTCAACGTGCCATTCGGACTGGCCGGGAGTCTGTGGGCTGCCCTGGTGCTTCGCGAGCTGGGCAGCCAAGGCGAGGATCACACGTTCGACGTCCTCGGCACGGTTACGTTCCTGGTCGGGCTGACCGGGCTCGTGTTCGGCATCTCAAAGGGGGGAATCGAGGGGTGGGACAAGCCCCTGGTGATCGGCGGGTTGGTCGCCGCCGCGGTGCTGCTGCCGGCATTCGTGGTGATCGAGCGCCACCAGCGGGCGCCGATGCTCGACCTGACGATCTTCCGCAACCGCCTGTTCTCGGCTGCCGCTGCCGCGGCATTCATCAACGGTCTGGCGCGGTTCGCGCTGATGTTCGTGTTCGTCTTCTACTTCCAGGGGGTCCAGGGCAACTCGCCAATCCTGGCCGGAGTCAAGCTCGCTCCGCTGGCGGTGGGCATGCTCGTCTCCTCGCCCCTGTCGGGCATCTGGGCAGACCGGCGCGGATCGCGCGGGCTGGCGGTGCTGGGGATGCTCGTCACCGCGGCCGGCCTGGCCTTGATGACGCTGCTCGAGCGCGGCACGAGCTACTGGGCCAGTGGCGGCTTCATGTTCATCGTCGGGATCGGATCGGGGATGTTCAACAGCCCCAACACGGCGGCCATGATGGGCACAGTCAGAGCACAGAGGCGGGGGATCGCGGCCGGGGCCCGCGTGCTGGTTCAGAACACGGGTGCCGTGATCTCGATCGCGTTCGTGTTGGCCATCGTCACCTCCGCGGTACCCAAGAACGTGTTGTTCAAGGTGTTCTCGGGGCTGGCCAACCACATCTCGAACGCCGAGCTTCAGCCGTTCATCTCGAACATGCACACCGCGCTGTGGACGCTGGCCGCAGTTTCGATCGTGGGAGCGTTCGTGGCCGCCGCGCGGCCGCGCACCCACGGGGGTGAGGCCGAGAAGGATGGCGTCCTGGCGCCGGCGGCCGTGCCCGCTGAAGCAGACGTGCGGGAGGCAGCGGTGTCGTGAGCGCGACGACCGAGGGCAAGCTGCGCATCGGCGAGGTGGCGGAGCTGACCGGCACCACCCCGCGCACCATCCGCTACTACGAAGAGATCGGCCTGCTGCCAGGCAGCGGGCGCGAGCAGGGCAAGCACCGCTCCTATTCCGAGGGCGACGTTGAGCGCGTGCGGGAGATCCTCAGGCTCCGAAGCCTGCTGGGACTGTCGCTCGATGAGCTCTCGCGGCTTCTGGAAGCGCAGGCGGCGAGAGCCGATCTTCGCCGGAAGCTTCAGCAAACCGAGCAGGTGGGCGAACGCAGGGAGCTCCTGGAGCAGGCCCTGGGACACATCGCGACACAGCTGGAGCTGGTGCGCGGGCGCCGCAACGAGCTCGAGAAGCTCGAGCAGGAGCTGGTCGAGAAGCGGCGCAAGGTTCGGACCGCGCTGCGCGAGCGGGAGCGATGACTGCCGTTGCCGCGCGGGCCGGCGTAGATCGCCGCGCGATGGTGACGCTGTCGGCCGGCCACCTGTTCACCGATCTGGCGCAGGGGGCGGTTCCGGCGCTGCTGCCGTTTCTGATCATTCGTGATCACTTGAGCTATGCGGCCGCCTCCGCGCTGGTGCTGGCGGCGACCATCTCGAGCTCCGTGATCCAGCCGCTGTTCGGTCATCTCTCCGATCGTCTGTCGCTGGCCTGGCTGATGCCGCTCGGGCCCGCGCTCGGTGGGCTCGGGATCGCGCTGGTCGGAGTGTCGCCGAGCTATGGGCTGACGTTCGCCGCAGTGCTGTTGAGCGGCGTGGGCGTGGCGGCGTTCCATCCGGAGGGTTCGCGGTTTGCCAACTATGTATCCGGAGCGCGCCGCGCAAGCGGTATGAGCCTGTTCTCGGTGGGGGGCAACGTCGGCTTCGCGCTGGGGCCCGTGCTGCTGACTCCGGTATTGCTCGTGTTCGGGCTCCACGGCACCGTGTTGGTGCTGGCACCCACATGGCTGATGGCCGCCGTCCTCGCGTACGAGCTGCCGCGACTGCGGTCGTTTCGGAGCGACGTGGTCGCCGGTCGTGTAAATCGAAGCGACGAGCGCGAGGCGTGGGGGCCGTTCACGATCCTGGCACTCGTGATCGCCGTGCGGTCATTCATCTACTTCGGGCTGATCACGTTCATCCCGCTCTACTACATCCACGTGCTGCACGCCGGCAAGGCCGTCGGCGGTGCCGCCCTGTCGGCGATGCTGATCGGAGGCGCCGCTGGGACGCTGATCGGCGGGCCGCTCGCCGACCGCTTCGGCCGCCGAGCGGTGCTGATGGGCTCGATGGCCACGATCCCGGGCCTGGTGGTAGGCCTGATCTTGTCGGGGCAGCTGCTGGGGGTGCTCTTCGCCACGCTGGCCGGGGCGGCGACGATCGCCACCTTCGCCGTGACGATCGTGATGGGCCAGGAGTACCTGCCGGGCAGGCTGGGCGTATCCGCCGGAGTCACAATCGGGCTCTCGATCGGACTGGGTGGCGTCGGCGCGCCACTGCTCGGATTGCTCGCCGATGCCCACGGGCTACGGGCGGTCTTCGAAGCGGTCGCTGTCCTGCCGCTGCTCGGGCTGCTGCTGACGTTGTTGCTGCCGCGGGCCGGGGTCAGCCGTCGTCCCGGCGAGCGCGCCGGGCGGCGCGCCGCTCGCGTCGCTGTTCCTCGCGGGCCCGTCTGATCGCGTTCGAACGCCGAGCCTCCGCGCCGCGCAATCCGAACTTGCGTGGCGGCGAGACCGGCGAGATCAGTCGCTCCGGACCGGGCGCCCCGCACGCCGGGCAGACGGGCACCTCATCGACCCGCACGAGCTCCTCGAAGACGGCTGCACACGACTGACAGCGGAACTCATAAAGGGGCATAGCTCAAGGATATGAGGGCTCGGAGCGGGCAGGATCGGGCGATCCGTCGCCGTAACCCTTCGGTGCAACCCGAGATACCGCACGGGAATGCGGTCCGTGTGCGGCGGCCCGTGCTGTTCGAACTCACATTCTGCTGCCGGCGTCGCCGGTTGGTGAGCTCGAACACGCATATCGTGTTCACGCTCACCCTCTCGTCTCGGCCAGGCCAGTTTGTGAGCTTCAACATGCGCTGGGTCGCGTGGGCCGGTTCGCCCGGCCTGCGCACCTCGCGTGGACCCTGCGCGGCGGGCCGCGCCTCGGGCGGGCCGGGTCGTCGCCGCCGCGCGCTTGACATCCATACTGTCTGTATGTGAAAATGTGTGAGGCCGCCGAGGCTGAAAATCTCGGCAGGCGAGGCCGGCGGTTGGCTGGCCGGACGATCAGGTTGCCGGTTGGCCTCCTGACTCCCGCAGACAGCTGACGAAAAGCCGGCCGATCATCCGAGACGAACGGAAATCAGCGCCAGCTGCGGCCCGTGGTGAGCGCCCGGTGGCCGCCCGTCTTGTCAACTGGTGCCCTCCGTAGCGGTGAGAATCTCGCGGCGGTAGGGTACTTCCGTCCCAGGTGCAATCGCCGTAGATGAATCGTCACCATGACAAAGCAGCACCGACCGCTGAACGGGAGCGACGCCGCCGGTGCTGGCGCGCTGCTGCTGGCGGTGAACGCAATCTCGGCCGGGGTCGGGGCGACGTTGGGCAGGGTGCTGGGCGCGGTGGTTCCGCTTCTTCTGGCTGGGTTCTTCATCGGCTTCGTCGTGGGGATCGCAGATGTCGCTAAGCGCTTCCGCCACCTCATCTGAGCCCGTGCTCCTAGTCCGGTATCTGGATGTGGCGCTCGTGGTGCTGGCGGCGCCGATCATGGTGCTGATCGGGGTACCGGCGGTCGGCTATCTGGCCGGCGCTGGAGCGTGGGTGGTCCTGCGGGCGGTTGGAGTCGGGGTGGAGCGCGCCGCCACTAGCGCACGGTTCGGGAGCGAGATCTCGATCCGGCTCGGCTATCTGCTGGGGCGGCTGTTCGTGCTCGCATTGGCGGTGATCCTTGTCCGCCGGGGCGAAGGGCGGGACGCCGGCCTCGCCGCGCTGCTGGTGATCGTGTTCGCGTTCACCGTTCAGCTCGCCTGCTCGGCGATCACCCGACCGAGGCGGCGATGAGCAAGACGACGAAGGCCATCTGGGCGATCGGCGTCTTCTACGTCGGCGTTCTCATCGTGCTTGTTGTCGCCTACGGCGCCAGCACGCACAAGAACAACACCTTCCAGGTCCAGAATGAGTTCAAGCTGATCAACTGGGTCAGCCTGGGCGTGCTCAGCATCAACCGCGCCGTGCTCTATCTGTTCTTAGCGGCCCTCTGCACCGTCCTGACGATGGTGTTCGTTGCCGACCGGATGCAGATGCGGCCAAACCGCGTGCAGACCAGCGTGGAGACGCTGTTCTCGCTGATGCGGGACAACATCACGCGGGGGAACATGTCGGACTCGCTGGCCGCCAAGTGGTTCCCGTACGTGGGCGCCCTCTTCCTGTTCATCTGGTACTCGAACCTGATCGGGTACCTCCCGCTGCCGACTAACTCCGAGGAGAAGTTCAACCTTTTCGGCGCGCACATCCCGTCGTTCGCGCTGTACGCCGCGACCGCCAACATCTCGGTTCCGCTGGTCCTGGCGATTGTCACGTTCATCGCTTTCAACTCGGAGGGCATCAGGGCGCACGGTCTGATCGGGTACTTCAAGAGTCTCATTCCCGGGGGAGTGAGTGGACCGATGTTGCTCCTGATCGCGCCCCTGGAGATCATCTCCACGTTCATGCGGCTGATCTCGCTGACGGTCAGGCTATTCGCCAATATCTTGGCCGGGCACATGATCATCCTGTTCATGGCCGGAGGTCTGGGCGTGATCCTAGGTGCCAGCTGGCTCGGGTGGTTCACGATGCCGGTGGGGATCGCCGTGTATCTGTTTGAGCTTGGTCTGATCGCGACGCTTCAGGCGTTCATCTTCGCGACCCTGTCGGCGATCTATCTCGGTACTGCCGTGTCCCAACACTAAGTAAAGGAGCTCTGAGATGCTTACCTCCATCTTCCACCTCGCTCAGTCCTCTGGGCTCAGCGCCGGATTCGGGATCGGCGTCGGTGGTGGCCTCGGCGCCGTTGGCGCCGGCGTCGGTATCGGCTACATCTTCGGCAAGGTGATCGAGGCGGTGACGCGGCAACCGGAGATGCGCGACGAGATCACCAGCATCCAGTGGCTCGGGTTCGCGCTAACCGAGGCCTGCTTCTTCTACGGCCTCGTTGCCGGGCTGATCTCCTACGTCCTCAAGTGATGCTCCACACAGCTTCAAGCGGCTCATTCCTGATCACTCCCAACGTGGGCCTGATGGTCTGGACGCTGATCCTGTTCGCAGCGTCGATGATCCTCTTGTGGAAGCTGGCGTTCCCGCGCATCTCCGAGGCGCTCGATCGCCGACAGAAGGCGATCGAAGACTCGATCGAGGCCGCTGAGCGGACCCGTCATGAGGCCGACGAGCTGCTGGACGAATACCGGCAGCGCCTCGCGGAGTCCCGCAAGCAGGCCGAGGAGATCGTTCAGCGGGCGCGCCACGTGGCCGAGGTACACGAGCGCGACGCGACAGTGGAAGCAAAAGCCCGGCGTGAGCAGCTCATGGAGCAGACCCGCCGCGAGATCGAGGCCGAGACCCGGCGGGCGATCGATGAGATCCGCAGAGAAGTGGCCGACTTGACCGTGATGGCAACCGAGAAGGTCACGCGCAAGGTGCTCGATGAAGAGGATCAGCGGCGCTTGGTCGAAGAGGCTCTCTCGGAGCTCGACTTCAGCACGCTCAGCGCTTCAGAGGAGTAGTGGATGGAGGAGATCGCCCGGGTCTATGCGCGGTCGCTGTTCGAGGTCGCTCAGGAGCAGGACCTGCTCGACGTTATTCGCGAGCAGCTCGGCCAGTTTGCCGACGCGCTGAACGAAAACCGGGAGCTAGCCACCTACTTCTTCTCCCCGTTTTTCTCCAGTGAGGAGAAGAAAGAGGCATTGAAGCGCACCCTCGACGGGGCGGAGGAGATATTCACGGGCTTCCTCGAGCTGCTGATCGAGGAACACCGCATGCCGGCGATCTTCCGCATCCGCGAGCGTTATGAAGCGCTGTGGGACGAGGCCAAGCGACTGCTGCCGGTCGAAATTACGAGCGCCGTCGAACTCGACGAGGAAACCGTCGGGACGATCGGAGACCGGATTCGCGAGCAGACGGGACAGAACGTCGAACTCTCCAGCCACGTAGATTCCGCCATCCTTGGCGGGATCGTGCTCCGAGTGGGTAACTCTATTCTCGATGCATCGATCCGTAACCGACTGAACCAACTTCGCAAGCAAGTCGCGTAGGCCTGAAGGTCGGCCTTCCCGCGCCCTCCTAGGAGTCCGTACAAACATGCAGATCAAGCCAGACGAGATCACCTCAATTCTCAAGAGCCGGATCGAAGGCCTCGACAGCTCAGAAGCGGAGCTGACCGAGGTGGGGACCGTGCTGTCGGTGGCTGACGGCATCTGCCGGATCCACGGCCTGGAGAACTGCATGTCGTTTGAGATGGTCGAGCTGCCCCACGACGTCACGGGCCTGGCCCTCAACCTGGAGTCGGACAACGTGGGAGCGGTGCTCTTCGGCGAGTGGGAGAACATCGCGGAGGGGGACACGGTCAAGCGGACCAAGCACCTGCTCGACATCCCCGTCGGTGAGGAACTGCTCGGGCGGATCGTCGATCCGCTCGGCAACCCGCTCGACGGCAAGGGGGAGATAGAGACCTCCGAGACGCGTCCTTCCGAGCACAAAGCGCCGGGCGTCGTTCAGCGGCAGCCGGTGAAGGAACCGATGCTCACCGGGCTGAAGGCGATCGATTCGATGATCCCCATCGGCCGTGGCCAGCGGGAGCTGATCATCGGCGACCGCCAGACCGGCAAGACGGCGATCGCGGTCGACACGATCATCAACAACCAGGACCGTGACCTGATCTGCGTTTACGTGGCGATCGGACAGCGCAAGTCGACGGTGGTGGCGTTGGCGGAGACACTCGAGGAGGCGGGGGCGATGGAGAACACGATCATCGTCATGGCGGCGGCCGACGAGGCCGCGCCGATCAAGTTCCTTGCCCCGTACGCCGGCTGCGCGATGGGCGAGTACTTCCTCTACAACGGCAAGGCCGCCCTCGCGATCTACGACGATCTGACGAAGCACGCCTACGCCTACAGGCAGATGTCGCTGCTGCTGCGCCGGCCGCCCGGACGCGAGGCGTACCCGGGAGACGTGTTCTACCTCCACTCCCGCCTGTTGGAGCGTGCCGTCAAGCTCTCGGACGAGCTGGGGGGAGGATCCCTCACCGCCCTGCCGATCATCGAGACCCAGGCCGGAGACGTGTCCGCGTACATCCCCACGAACGTGATCTCCATCACCGACGGCCAGATATTCCTCGAACCGGGGCTGTTCTATTCGGGCGTGCGCCCGGCGATCAACGTTGGTATCTCGGTCTCGCGGGTGGGCGGAAATGCCCAGATCACACCGATGCGAAAGGTGGCCGGGACGCTGAAGCTCGAGTTGTCGCAGTACCGCGAGCTGGAGGCGTTCTCGCAGTTCGGGTCAGAGCTCGATCCCGAGACGCAGAAGACGTTGGCTCGCGGCGAGCGCCTGGTCAAGACGCTCAACCAGAACGAGCGCGAGCCGATGCCGATCGAGGACCAGGTGGTGCAGGTCTATGCGGCGACGAACGGCTACCTCGACCGGATCAAGGTCGACCGAGTGGGGGACTTCCTGGCCGACCTGAGTGATTCGGTGCGCGGCAACGAGCCTGAGCTCCTGAAGGAGATCGCCTCTGGCGAGTGGAGCGATGATGTGCAGAACAAGCTCAGTTCGGCGCTAGAGCAGTTTGCGGAGGACTTCGGCTTCGACCTCGACGAAGAGGGCCACGCGCTCGAGGAGGGAGAAGAGGAGCCGCGCCGCGACGAAAAGCGGCAAGAAGGCGAGGGACAGCAGCAGGGGGCCGAGGAGGAGGAGGAAGAGGAGGAAGAGGCGGTCCCCGCGTAGAGGTGGGGACGGTCCAGTAGCGCATGCCCGCCACTCAGCGCGACGTCCGCGACCGGATCTCGTCGGTCAAGAACATCCAGAAGATCACACGGGCGATGGAGATGGTCGCCGCCGCCCGGCTGCGGCGGGCGGAGCAGCGGATCGAGGCCCTTCGGCCTTACGCATCGGCCATCCGGAGGATGACCCGCCAGGCGGCAGAGGCTGCGGGCGACCTACCGCGTCTGCCGATCCTGCAAGAGCATCCGGAGACCAGAAACGTGGGGCTGCTGCTGGTCGCGGGCGATCGCGGTCTGGCCGGGGCGTTCAACTCAAACATCGTCCGCGCCGGAGTGGCTGCCGGGCGCGAGCAACAGTCCGAGGGACGAGACGTCTCCTATTACGCCTCCGGCAGGCGCCCCGCGTCGTCGCTGACGTTTCGAGGCTTGGAGTTGAGGGAGAGCTTCGTCGGTTTCTCGGACCGTCCGTCCTACGCCGACGCCCGCAGGATCGCCGAGAAACTGATGGCTGCCTATGTGGATCAGGAGGTCGACCGCCTCGATGTCTTCTACAACGGGTACATCTCTCCCATGTCACAGGAGGTGCGGCGGGAGACGCTGCTGCCGCTACAGCAGGCCACGGTGCTCGAGGAGGATTCCGAAGACGAGTCGGACTCGGAGGGCGAGGAGAGCTCGCGCGACGGGGCCCAGCCGGAGGGGCCGGGGCCGCTGGTGGAGTACGAACCGGATCCGGAGGAGATCCTGGGCCGGCTGGTTCCGGACTACGTCGAGATCTCGATCTATCGCGCGCTGCTCGAATCGACGGCCTCCGAGCATGGCGCGAGGATGACGGCGATGCGCAACGCCTCGGATAACGCCGGCAACCTGATCGACGACCTGACGCTCGACATGAACCGTGCTCGCCAGGCCGAGATCACGCAGGAAATAATGGAAGTCGTCGCCGGGGCCGAGGGTCTCGGGTAGCTGACATAGACTGGAGACCAGATGGCAACGACAGAAGAAAGCCCGGCGACCGAGGAGACCAAAGAGCAGAACGTCGGCCGGATCGAGGAAATTCAGGGCGTCGTCATCGAGGTCGTGTTCCCGGACAAGCTGCCGGAGATCAACCACGCGATCAAGGTCCGTCGACCCGAGGCGGCGCAAAGCGAGGAGGACGAGGACATCGCCGCGTCAGCCGACCCCTACGTTGTATGCGAGGTCCAGCAGCACCTAGGCGACGACCGCGTGCGAGCGGTGGCGATGGACACCACCGACGGGCTGGCGCGCGGGACCGAAGTGATCGACACCGGAGCGCCGATCACCGTTCCGGTGGGCCAGGTGACCCTGGGGCGGATCTTCAACCTCCTCGGCGAGCCGATCGACGAGGGCGACGCGCTCCCGGATGACGTCGAGCGCTGGCCGATCCACCGCGAGGCGCCCACGGTCGAGGCGGTGGCGCCAACGGTCGAGATGTTCGAGACCGGAATCAAGGTGATCGACCTGCTGGCGCCGTACGCTCGGGGCGGCAAGGTCGGCCTGTTCGGCGGCGCCGGAGTCGGCAAGACCGTGATCATCCAGGAGCTGATTCATAACCTGGCGCAGGAGCACGGCGGTTTGTCGGCCTTCTGCGGCGTTGGCGAGCGCTCCCGCGAGGGCAATGACCTATGGCTCGAGATGAAGGAGTCGGGCGTGCTCGACAAGACGATGCTCGTCTTCGGGCAGATGAACGAGCCGCCCGGGGCCCGCATGCGGGTCGGGTTGTCAGGACTGACGATGGCCGAGTACTTCCGCGATCAGGAAGGCCAGGACGTCCTTCTGTTCATCGACAACATCTTCCGCTTCGTTCAGGCCGGTTCGGAGGTCTCGGCGCTACTGGGCCGGATGCCCTCGCAGGTGGGATATCAGCCGACCCTCGAGACCGAGATGGGCCAGCTCCAGGAGCGGATCACCTCGACCCGAAAGGGATCGGTCACCTCGATCCAGGCCATCTACGTTCCTGCCGATGACCTGACAGATCCGGCGCCGGCCTCGGTGTTCGCTCACCTCAACGCCACCACCACGCTCTCGCGGGCGATCTCCGAGAAGGGGATCTACCCGGCCGTCGATCCGCTCGATTCGACCTCCACCATCCTGAAGGAGGACATCCTGGGCGAGGAGCACTTCCGCGTGGCCAACGAGGTCAAGGAGGTGCTTCA
Organism: uncultured Actinomycetes bacterium; assembly: GCA_963757075.1. Classification (GTDB taxonomy): domain Bacteria; phylum Actinomycetota; class Thermoleophilia; order Solirubrobacterales; family Solirubrobacteraceae; genus Palsa-465. The sequence goes on along the minus strand of CAVWQN010000003.1, from coordinate 210,862 downwards.
GCGATATAAGGAGCTCCAGGACATCATCGCCATCCTCGGGATCGACGAGCTTTCCGACGACGACAAGCTGACCGTGGCCCGGGCGCGCAAGATCGAGCGCTTCCTGTCGCAGCCGTTCCACGTTGCCGAGCAGTTCACCGGCACGCCCGGCGTGTACGTGAAGGTCGAGGACTCGATCCGGGGCTTCAAGGAGATCCTGGAGGGCAAGCACGATGACCTGCCAGAACGGGCTTTCTTCATGAAGGGCACCATCGATCAGGTGGTCTCCGACGCGGGCGAGGCCGAGGACGAGTCTTCGGAGGAGGAAGGGGAGTCAAAGTCCGAGGAGAGCTCCTCCGACGAAGCCGAAGCTAAGTCCCAGGAGAGCTCCTCCGACGAAGACGAAGGTGAGTCCGGGGAGAGCTCCTCCGAGGAAGGCGAAGGTAAGTCCTCCGACAAAGCCGAAGCTAAGTCCGACGGGAACTCCTCCGAGGAAGGCGAAGGTAAGTCCTCCGACAAAGCCGAAGCTAAGTCCGACGGGAACTCCTCCGAGGAAGGCGAATCTGAGGATCAGGGCTGATGGCCCACACGAAGTTCCGCGTCGAGGTCCTGACGCCCGAAGGGCAGGTGTTCAACGACGAAGTCGAGATGGTCTCGACGCGGACCGCGGTCGGCTCGATCGGCGTCCTCGCCCATCATGCGCCGGTCCTGGCGATGCTCGAGCCCACCGAGCTGCGCTTGTACACGAGCGAATCGGACGTGGCCCGCTTCGCTCAGGCGGAGGGGTACATGCAGGTCACCGGAGATGACGTGATGCTGCTGGTGGAGGAGGCCCACCCACCGTCCGAGCTCGATTCCGGACAGCTGCGCGACCGCCTCCAGCAGGCCGAGCGCGAGCTTCAGGACGCCGGTGACGACACCGAGCGGCGGCGGGTCGCCGAGCGGGACAAGCGCCGCTGGGAGACGTTCCTCGAAGTGGCTTCGGGCTGATCGTCCCGGCGGCACAGAGCCCGCGCGAGGTGCCGGCGGAGCGGCCAGGCGTCGCACCGTAAGCTCTTCAACGTGATAGACGAGCAGGTACTGGCTGAGCGCCTGATCTCCTATGACACCTCGCGTGTTGAGGAGCTGGTTGCGGCCGCAGGATTCGTGAAGGGATGGCTCGAATCCCGCGACATCGAGGTGCAAGACCACGAGCACAACGCGCTGCCGGTGTTGATCGCGGCCGTCGGCCCGCCAGCGGACGAGGTGCCGAGCGTCATCTTTCATGGGCACCTAGACGTGGTTCCCGGACACTTCGAGCAGTTCAAGCCCCGGATCGAAGACGATCGCCTGATCGGTCGCGGCGCGTACGACATGAAAGGAGCGCTGGCGGCGATGATGTGTGCGCTCAAGGACCTCTCAGGCCAGGAGCGGGTGGCGGTGCGGTTCATCTGCGTGCCGGACGAGGAGTCCGAGGAACTCGACGAGCGCTCGACCGATGCCGTCCTAGCGCACGGAGTGAATGCCGCCTTCGCCATCACCGGGGAGCCGACCAATCTCCACATCGGGGTCGCGGCAAAGGGGGTGCTCGCCATGCGGATCGTGGTCCACGGCAAGGCCGCACACTCCTCGACGCCGTGGCGTGGCGAGAACGCAGTGCTGAAGGCGGTCGATGCCTTCCGGGCGATCCAGTCGCTGCCGTTCACGCGGGAGTCCTCGGAGCTGTTCGATGCCCCGTCGATCAACCTGGGCCGGATCGAGGGTGGCGAGGCGCTCAACATGGTGCCCGACGCCTGCAGGATGGCCGTGGACGTCCGCTACCTCCCGGGCCAGGACCCGCAGGAGCTCATGGCTCAGATCCGGACGATCGAGGGGATCGAGATCGAGCGCAGCTTCATCCACCCACCGGTGACCGTGTCGCGCAACGATCGGCACGTGCAGGCGCTCCGAGAGGCGGTGGTGCGCCTGTCCCCCGATATGGAGACGATCAGCGTCGGCCGGGACGGAGCCTCTGACGCTGTGTCGTTTATCCAGGCCGGGATCCCGGCGGTCGAGTTCGGACCGGCCGGCGGCGGTCACCACGGCCCGAACGAGTGGGTATCGCTTCAGTCGCTGGCTCGCTACCGCAGGACGCTGTCGGACTTCGTCCGCGGTCTTCCCCTTTGGCTTCAGGAGCCGAGTGCTGGTGCCGGGCCAGCGAAGCAGCGCGCATCGGGCCTCGATGGCGCCGAAGGGCTGAGGGCGATCGAGGGAGGCCTGGCTTGAACCTCATCCCGCGCTTCCGGCGGGGCGCCCTTCTTCGCTTCGGCCTCGGAGGTGTGATCGTGATCCTGTTCGCGGCCACGACGACCGCTGTGGCGGGACTGCTCCAGTTCAAGCAGCTGGCCAGCGACCTGTCGGGCACGCCGGCGCTCAAGCAGGCAAGGGTGACAATCGCAAACCCGGGTTCCGCACAGACGATCCTCGTGATCGGCTCCGATCACCGCGCGGGTACGCCGTTCAACTCCGCGAATACCGACACGATGATGCTCATCCGCATGGATCCGAGCTCATCGACAATCAACGTGCTCTCGATCCCCCGCGACCTCAAGGTGGAGATCCCCGAAAATGGCGTTCCGATCGACGGCAAGCTGAACTCCGCCTACTCGGTGGGCGGTCCGAATCTGCTGATCAAGGTGATCGAGCAGAACGTGTTCCCAGACCTTCAGGTCAACCACATCGTGGACGTCAACTTCGGCGGCTTCGAGGACCTGGTCAACGCGATCGGGTGCGTGTACACAGACGTCGATCACCGCTACTACAACAACACGGCTGTGACCGACTATTCGAGCATCGATCTCCAGCCCGGCTACCAGAAGCTGTGCGGGTCGGACGCGCTGTCGTTCGTGCGCTTCCGCCACACCGACACCGACATCGTCCGCAACGCCCGCCAGCAGGACTTCATCCGCTGGGCGAAGGACGGCTACAGCCAGGACCAGCTGATCTCAAACCGGGACAAGCTGGTGAGCATCTTCGGGCAGCACACGGAGACCGACCCCGATCTGCACACCACCGACGGGCTGATCAACCTATTCAACCTGGTGGCGTTCATGGACGGCCACACGGTCAAGCAAATTCCGTTTCCGGCCACATTGCTGCCATGCAACCCTGGGCCGGTCACGCCCACGGTCCCCGGCACGGCTGCGCCCGGCGCCAACGCCACCCAGACCCCCTGCTACGTGGGGGCGGACCCGAACGCCGAGCAGCGCGCGTTCACGGCCCTGATGACGCCGACGGCGAGCAGTCCGGCCAGCTCCGCGCCGACGGGCTCCCCAACACCGGTCCGGGGCAACGCAAGCGGCGCCCAGCCGCCGCCCTCGGACGTGACGGCCGACGTGGCCGACGGCAAGGCCCAAGCTGCCGCGCTTCGGGGGGCCGGGATGCCGGTCTACTACCCGGCGGACATCACTCCGGCTGCGCAGTACTGCACCGACGGAAGCAACGCCTGCCCGGTGCAGACAGTCAGCTCGGGGTCATATCCACGTGCGTACGTGATCCGCGACCAGCAGGGGAATCCTCACCCGGCCTACCGGATGACACTGGTGATCAACCCCGACCTCGGCGAGTATTACGGGATCCAGGGCACGACCTGGCCGAACCCGCCCCTGCTGCGCAGCCCCAGCTCGACCCAGACGGTGAACGGCAGGAAGCTGCTTCTGTACTCCAACGGGGGCAAGCTGTCGGTGGTGGCGTGGCGGACCGCCTGGGGCGTCTACTGGGTCTCAAACACGCTCACCGACACCATCTCTAACAAGCAGATGGTGGAGATTGCGGCGTCTTTGACGCAAGGCTAGGCCACCGGTCTACTTCCGCCGCACCCCGCTAGCCTCCCGCCGCATGGGGACTGACCGCGAACCAATCGCCGTCATCGGCACGGGCTACGTTGGCCTGGTCACGGCGGCGGGATTCGCCCAGCTTGGCAGCGACGTGTGGTGCGTTGACGTTGACGCGGAGAAGATCGCCACCCTGAACAGGGGCGAGGTCCCGATCTACGAGCCGGGACTCGAAGAATGTGTGGCCCGCAACCGGGACCGGCTTCATTTCTCCACCGAGCTTTCTCCGGCGCTCGAGCACGCCCGGCTGCTGTTCGTGGCGGTGGGAACGCCGCCCACCTACTCGGGAGACGCCGATCTGTCAGCGATCGATCAGGTGGTTGCCGCGATGCCCAGCTCCGACCGGCACGCGCTGGTCATGAAATCGACGGTGCCGGTTGGGACCGGGGCTGCGATCAGGCGCATGTTCGACGCCCAGGGCAAGTCCGGCTTCCGATACGTGTCCTGCCCCGAATTCCTCAAGGAGGGGTCTGCGCTGGCGGACTTCCTCAAGCCCGACAGGATCGTTATCGGCGATGACCGGGACTGGGCGGGCGATGCCGTTGTGAAGTGCTACGAACCGTTCGACGCCCCGTTGGTGCGTACCGACATCGCCAGCGCGGAGATGATCAAGCTGGCGTCGAACGCCTTCTTGGCGACCAAGATCTCGTTCATCAACGAAATCGCGGTGGTGTGCGAGGAAACCGGAGCCGATGTGCTCAAGGTGGCCCAAGGGATGGGCCTCGATGACCGGATTGGCCCCAAGTTCCTGCGGGCCGGCATCGGCTGGGGAGGGTCGTGCTTCGGCAAGGATGTCACCGCGCTCAAGAAGCTGGCCGCCAACACCGGCTATCAGTTCCAGCTGCTAAACGCGTCGCTTGAGGTCAACGAGCTCCAGAAGCGTCGGATCGTCGCCAAGCTCCAGAAGCACCTGGGACGGCTGGTCGGCAAGCGGATCGGCCTCTTGGGGCTGGCGTTCAAGCCTGACACGGACGATATGCGCGATGCGGCGTCGCTCGTGCTGGCAGCGAGGCTGCAGGCCGAGGGTGCTCGCGTCACGGCTTTCGACCCCATAGCGGAAGATGTCGCTCGGGGACTGATCACCGGCGTGGAGTTCTGCCCGTCCGCGATGGATTGCGCCGACGGATGCGATGCCATCGTGCTGGTGACCGAGTGGCGACAGTTCGCGGAGCTCGACTTCGTCGAGATGGCGCGGCGCATGCGCGGCAGACTGGTGCTGGACGGTCGAAACTTCTTCGACGCTGGAGCGATCCAGTCCGCGGGTCTTACCTACGAGGGCGTAGGACGCCGCTAGTGGTCCACTCGCCATGCAAGCGCTGATCCTGGCGGGGGGCGAGGGCACGCGGCTGCGGCCGCTCACCTCGACGATCCCAAAGCCGGTCGTGCCGCTGGTCGACCGGCCGTTCATCACCTACATGATCGAGTGGCTACGCGCGCACGGCGTGGACGACGTGATCCTGGCCTGCGGGTTCATGGCCGCCGACGTGCGCAGCGTAATCGGCGACGGCGCCTCGCTGGGGGTGCGCGTGCGCTATATCGAGGAGCCGCGCCCGCTGGGCACCGGGGGCGCGGTCAAGTACGCCCAGGAGCTGTTGGCCGAACGGTTCTTGGTGCTGAACGGGGACGTGTTGACCGACATCGACTTAGGCGCCCAGCTGTCTCAGCACGAGCGGACCGGCGCGCGGGCGACGCTAGCGCTGGTGGCCGTAGAGGACCCCTCCGCGTACGGTCTGGTCCGGTGCGGGTCCGATCACGCCGTGACCGCCTTCGTTGAGAAGCCAGCCCCGGGCGAGGCTGACACGAACCTGATCAGCGCCGGCGCCTACGTGCTACAGCGCGACCTCCTGGACGAGATGGCTCCCGCCGGAACGAACATCTCGATTGAGCGCGACATCTTCCCGCTCCTGGTGGGCCGCGGCCTATACGGCTACGCGGCCGCGGGCTATTGGCTCGACATCGGGACCCCGGAGCGGTACATCCAGGGCACGTTCGACATCCTGTCCGGTCGGGTGCGGACGCAGCTGAGCGAGCTGCTGGAGCGCGAGGGGTCGGTGCTGATCGAGTCCGCGGACGTGGAGGCGAGAGTGATCGCACCGGCGCTGGTGCAGGCCGATTGCACCCTTGCGCCGGACGCCACCGTCGGGCCGGAGGCCGTGCTCGCCTCCGGTGTGTTCGTCGGGGAGCGGACACGGGTGCACCGCTCGGTACTGCTCGAAGGGGCGAGCGTCGGAGCCGGCAGCGTGGTGACCGACGCGATCGTGGGACCCGGCGCTCAGGTCGGCGACGAGTGCCAGATCGGTCCCGGAGCGGTGCTGGGCGAAGGAGCGGTGATTGGGTCTGGGAACGTCCTCGACCCCGGTGCGCGTATCTTCCCCGGCGCTGTGCTGGGAGAGGAAGCGATCACCCCTTGACGGCCACCGGAGCTCAGGCGACGCTGAACCGCGAACGGATCGCGTCCGTGGATGCATCGGACGCGCTGGCGGACGTTCTGGCGCTGCCCGAGCATCTCCGGGATGCCGTGTGGCGCGTGGAGTCAACCCGGCTCCAGGCCCAGGATGCGCCTGGCGGCCTCGTGGTGGCCGGAATGGGGGGCTCGGCGATCGGGGGGGCCCTGGCCAGGGCGGCGCTAGGCGACCGTGCTTCGCGCCCGATCGTGCTGGCTCGGGGGTACGCGCTCCCCGCCTGGACAACGCCCGACACCACCGTCCTCTGCTCGAGCTACTCGGGTAACACCGAGGAGACGCTGGCGGCGTTCGAGGCGGCGGGAGCGCTGGGCGCCCGAAGGATCGCGGCCACCACCGGCGGCAGGCTCGCTGATGCCGCGCGAGCGGACGGAGTGCCGGTCATTCCGCTGCCGGGGGGCTTTCAGCCTCGGGCCGCGGTGGCCTACTCGCTCGTGATCGCCCTCGAGATCGCGGGGATCTGCGGCGTCGGCGAACGGCTGCACGCCGAGGTAGACGTCGCGGCGGCGCACGCCGAGCGGCTCGTCTCAGAATGGGGCCCCGACGGGCCCGACGACTGCCTGCCGAAGGAGCTGGCCCGGGGCCTTCACGGCACCGTGGCCCAGATCGCAGGCGCCGGGCTGACGGCGCCGATCGCCTACCGCTGGAAGACGCAGTTCAACGAGAACGCGAAGGTGCCGTGCTTTGCGGGCGAGCTACCGGAGCTCGACCACAACGAGATCGAGGGTTGGGGCGGCGCGAAGGAGCTGGGCCGCTTCAGTGCCGTGTTCCTCGACGATTCGGATTTGCATCCCCGCATCCGGCAGCGGATCGAGCTCACGCGAGGCCTGATCGCCTCGCATGCCTCGGCCACCTATCGGGTGGAGAGCCGAGGTGAAACGCGAACCGAGCGCCTGGTGTCACTGCTGCTGCTCGGCGATCTGTTGTCGATTTATATGGCCGTTCTGCGGGGCGTCGATCCCACGCCCGTCGTGCTGCTCGAGCGGTTGAAGGGCGAGCTGGCGCGGGGTTGAGGCGCACTTCAGCGCCGCTCCCAAACCTTGACACACTAGTGATAAGGTTTGCGCCGATGGACGCGTTGACGATCCACGAGGCCGCAGAGACGACCGGCTGGTCGCCCCGGATGCTCCGCTACGTGGAGCGGACGGGGCTTGTTACGGCGGCCAGGTCCGCTTCGGGCTATCGCCTGTACGGGCCCGGGGAGCTGCAGCGGCTGCGGACGCTCAAGGAGCTGCTTGAGCGTTTCGACGTCGGGCTGTCCGATATCGCGTTCGCCTCCCGTCTCGAATCCGACGGGGCGCTGCGCGAAGCCGTCCAGACGTGGCTACGGTCCGAGCCCCAGCGGCCGGAGCACGTCAGCGCCGCCGATTGGCTGCGTTTCGAGCAAGACAAGCACGAGAAGCTGCTGGCCGCGGCCTGAGCAGCTGGAACGGAGACTAGATGAGCACCACCGCCGTGGAGATCGATTTCAAAGTCGCCGACCTCGAGCTGGCCGAGTTCGGCCGCAAGGAGATCCGGCTGGCGGAGCATGAGATGCCTGGGCTGATGGCCACCAGGCGCGAGTACGCCGATCAGCAGCCGCTGGCGGGCGCGCGGATCACCGGCTCGCTGCACATGACGGTGCAGACGGCGGTGTTGATCGAGACGCTGGTGGCCCTGGGAGCCGAGGTGCGATGGGCGAGCTGCAACATCTTCTCCACTCAGGACCACGCCGCAGCCGCGGTCGTCGTGGGGCCCGACGGTACCCCGGCGCAGCCGCGCGGCGTTTCGGTGTATGCCTGGAAGGGCGAGACGCTCGAGGAGTACTGGTGGTGCACCGAGCAGGCCCTGTCATGGCCGGAGAATGACGGCCCCCCGGCCCCGAACATGATCCTCGACGACGGCGGTGACGCGACACTGCTCGTGCATAAGGGGGCGGAGTTCGAAGAGGCCGGGGCGGTACCCGATCCGGCCTCAGCCGAGTCTGAGGAGCTCGGGGTCGTGCTGTCATTGCTGCAGCGCTCGCTGGCCGAGGATCCGCAGCGGTGGACGAAGATCGCAGCCGGGATCAAGGGCGTGACCGAGGAGACCACGACCGGCGTGCATCGGCTGTACCAGTTCGCGGAGCAGGGCCAGCTTCTGTTCCCGGCCATCAACGTCAACGACTCGGTCACCAAGTCGAAGTTCGACAACAAGTACGGCTGCCGGCACTCGCTGATCGACGGGATCAACCGCGCCACCGACGTCCTGATCGGCGGCAAGCTCGCGGTGGTGTGCGGCTACGGCGACGTGGGCAAGGGCTGCTGCGAGTCACTGCGCGGCCAGCGGGCGAGAGTGGTGGTGACAGAGATAGACCCCATCAACGCCTTGCAGGCGGCGATGGACGGCTACCAGGTCCTGCGCCTGGAGGACGTGATCGACACGGCGGACATCTTGATCACCGCAACGGGCAACCGCGACGTGATCACCGCCGAGCACATGGCCCGGATGAAGCACCAGGCGATCGTCGGCAATATCGGCCACTTCGACAACGAGATCGACATGGCGGGCCTGGCGAAGGTGCCGGGGATCCAGCGGATCAACATCAAGCCCCAGGTCGACGAGTGGGTGTTTTCAGACGGGCACTCGATTCTCGTCCTCTCCGAGGGCCGGCTGCTGAACCTCGGGAACGCCACGGGCCATCCCAGCTTCGTGATGTCGAACTCGTTCACCAACCAGGTGATCGCCCAGATTGAGCTCTACGGCCACCCCGACTACTACGAGAAGCGGGTGTACACGCTCCCCAAGCACCTGGACGAGAAGGTCGCCCGGCTCCATTTGGACGCGCTCGGGGTCAAGCTGACCCAGATGACCCCTCAGCAGGCCGCCTACCTCGGGGTGCCTGTGGAGGGTCCGTATAAGGCGGACCACTACCGCTACTAGCCGGGCGGGGGGTTCCCTGCGTACGGCGCGTTGACGCCATGGCGCGCGCTTCGATCCCTTCCCACGATGTCGCCGACTTAAGTCGGGCCGACGAGGGGCAGGAAAGAATCGACTGGGCGGACGGGCAGATGCCCGTCCTGGCCCAGGTCCGCAAGCGGTTCGAGCAGCAGACGCCGCTCCGGGGCGTGCGGGTGGCTGCCTGCCTGCACGTAACAGCTGAGACCGCCAACTTCATCCGGGCCCTGATCGCGGGCGGCGCCCGGGCGGCGCTGTGCTCGGCAAACCCACTCTCGGTTCAGGATGATGTGGCAGCAGCGCTCGTGGCCCAGGACGGGGTCGAGGTACGGGCCGTCCATGGAGAGGATGCTGAAACCTACGCCGCCCACGTCCGCGCGCTCCTCGAAGGCGCTCCGCAGATCACGATCGACGATGGCGCTGACCTGCTGATGACGGCTCACGCCGACGGAGGGCCGGTGCTTCAGGGCCTGATCGGCGGGACCGAGGAGACGGCCACCGGCCTCGTGAGGCTCCGGCGGCTTGAGCAGCGAGGCGAGCTGTCCTGTCCGGTGCTGGCGGTCAACGAAGCCCGGACCGAGCGAGCGCTCAACGACCGACACGGCACGGGACAGTCGGCCCTTGACGGGATCGTGCGGGCCAGCCACATGCTGCTTGCGGGACACACGGTGGTCGTGATCGGCTACGGCTGGGCGGGCCAGGGAATCGCCGAGCGGGCCCGCGGCGCCGGGGCGGCGGTGATCGTCTGCGAAGTGGATCCGCTGCGCGCGCTGGAGGCACGGATGGCGGGCTATCAGGTGATGCCCGCTCTGGCCGCCGCCGAACGCGGTGACGTGTTTGTGACGGTGACCGGCTCGCGTCGCGTGCTGCGGAAGGAGCATTTCGAACGGATGAAAGACGGGGCGCTTCTGGCCAACGCCGGACACTTCGACGTCGAGATCGATCTCGACGACCTGCGCTCGCTTGCCAGCGGGGGCGTGCGCGAGGTGAGGCCCTTGATCGAACGCCACCTGCTTGCCGACGGGCGAGGGTTGAACCTGCTGGCGGCGGGGAGGGTCGTCAACCTGGCCGCCGGCGAGGGCCACCCTGCTCCGGTCATGGATGTGTCGTTTGCGCTTCAGGCGCTTTGCGTAGAGGAGCTGGTGCGCCATGGCGAGGCGCTGCCGCCGGCGGTGCACCCCGTCCCGGCCGACATCGACCGCGAAGTCGCTCTCCTGAAGCTGGCTGCGCTGGGTGTCGAGATCGACGAGACCACGGCCGAGCAGTCCGACTACCGCGAGTCCTGGGCCTGACTCGTACGAGTTTGCCACCGCCAGGGTGGAAAAGGTCGTACAAGTCGCGCGGCTGTGGGAGTATCCGACCATGGCTGAGCGCGGTGGGATAGATCTCGGGGGGACGAAGATCGAGGCGGTGGTCGTCAACGACGACAGCGAAGTCCTCGGCTCGGCGCGCCACCCGACGCCGCAAGAGGGAGGACCGCAGGCCGTCGCGGCCGAGCTCGACGGGACCCTCCGCGACGCCGCGGCCGAGGTGCAGGTCGAGCCAGCCGAGCTCATTGGGGTCGGCGTCGGCTCGCCGGGGGTGGTCGACCCGAAGACGGGCGCCGTGTCCAGCGCGCGCAACCTCCCGGACTGGAACGGGAGCTTCGAGCTGGCTGCCACGCTCGCCTCCGCGCTGGGCACGCGGGTTCGCGTGGGCAATGACGTGCAAGTGGCCACCAACGCCGAGTTCGAGCTGGGCGCCGGGCGCGAGTACAAGTCGCTGCTTGGCGTGTTCTGGGGGACCGGCGTGGGCGGCGGCCTGATTCTGGCCGGCAAGCCCTGGCTGGGTCGCGGCGGGGCCGGGGAAATTGGGCACATGGTCATCAAGCAGAACGGAGCCCGATGCCCGTGTGGGCGCCGAGGTTGCATGGAGGCCTACGCGGGGCGGGCCGCGATGGAGGCCAGGGCCCGCAAGCGGGTCAAGAAGGGCGAGAAGACCAGACTGTTCAAGTTGATGGAGGAGCGCGGACGCACCCGGCTAACCAGCGGTATCTGGCAGCGGGCGCTGGAGCACCACGACAAGATGGCGGAGGAGCTGTTCGACGAAGCGGTCGCCGCGCTCGGCGCGGGCATCGCCTCGGCCATCAACCTGCTCGATGTCGAGGCGGTGATCATCGGCGGTGGACTGGGCGTGCGCTTCGGACAGCCGCTTGCCGACCGGATAGCCGACGCGATGCAGCCGCACCTGTTCCATGATTCAGACCCCCCAACGGTGCGGGTGGCGGCCCTCGGCGACCTGGGAGGCGCGATCGGCGCGGCCCTGTTGGCGAGGACAAGGAGCAATCGGCGCGGCCCTGTCGGGGCCCAGACGAGGAGGTGACAAACGGCCTGCCCGCCATTAATCTCCACCGCAACCAGCATCTAAGGAGGTCGGCCGATGCGCATCGAGGTCAAGGGCCGGAACCTGCCCGTATCGGATGAGCTTCGCGAGCACGTGAGCAAGCGCTTTCGCAAGGTCTCCAGGCAGGTGTCGGAGCTTGCCGAGCTGGAGGTCGAGGTGTTCGAGGAACGCAACCCGGCGATTGCCGACTCGCAGGTAGCGGAGGCCACCCTGCACCTAAAGCGGGCGACGCTCCGGGCCTGCAGCCGCTCGCCGGACATCATGCACTCGATCAACGTCGTCTCGAGCGAGATCGCCGTGCAGGTCAAGCGCCACCGCGACAAGCGGCGCAAACGGCGCGAATCCCGGACCGCGGCGGCCCCGCCGGGGCCGGAAGCGACTCCGCCCTCAGTTCCGGGCCAGCCGTCGCCGGCTGCTTGACCAGGGCTCTTACGTGCCGCTTCGGTAGCCCAGACGTCGGGCGGCGCCTTAGCTAACCTGAGCGCATGTCCTTCCTGGACCGCGCGCTTCGTATCGGCGAGGCGAAGAAGTTCAAGGATTACGAGCGGCGCGTCGGGCAGATCAACGCCTACGAAGAAGAGCTGGAGCTCTACGACGACGCCGAGTTGCGCGAGGCCACCGACGCGCTGCGCGAGCGTGCCCTGGGCGGCGAGAGCCTGGATGCGCTGCTGGACGAGTGCTTCGCGCTGGTGCGCGAGGCGGCGAAGCGGACGATCGGCGAGCGCCACTACGACGTCCAGCTGATCGGCGGGATGGTGCTCCACGACGGAGCCATCGCCGAGATGAAGACCGGCGAGGGCAAGACGCTGACCGCCACGCTGGCCGTGGTACTCAACTCGCTGGGCGGCCGCGGCGTGCACGTGGTCACGGTCAACGACTACCTGGCCAGGCGTGACGCGGCCTGGATGAAGCCCATCTACGACATGCTCGGCGTGACCGTCGGCGTGCTCCAGAACATGCAGCCCTACGAGGAGAAGCGCGCCGCCTACGCCGCCGATGTCACCTACGGGACCAACTCCGAGTTCGGCTTCGACTACCTGCGCGACAACATGGCCAAGTCGCTGGAGGAGAAGGTCCAGCACGGAGGACGGCCGAAGCCCGAGGAGGGAGCATCGCCGTACCACACGTACGCGATCGTCGACGAGGTGGACAACATCCTGATCGATGAGGCCCGCACGCCGCTGATCATTTCCGGCGCCCCCGAGCAGGCGGCCGACCTGTACGTCAAGTTCGCCAAGCTCGCGCCGATGCTGGAACCGGGCAAGACGCCCGAGGGCATGGATCCGAGGATGAAGAAGCAGTTCGTCGCGGATTTCGACTACGAGTTCGACGAGAAGCACAAGACCGTGGCCATCACCGAACAGGGGGTGGCCAAGGCCGAGCGGTTCCTGGCCATCGACCACCTCTACCGGGCCGAGCACGGCCACCTGGTCAACCACCTGATCCAGGCGCTGAAGGCCCAGTCCCTCTACCAGCGCGACGTGGACTACGCGGTGATCGACGGCGAGGTCAAGATCATCGACGAGTTCACGGGCCGGATTCTGGAGGGCCGACGGTGGTCCGAGGGCCTGCACCAAGCGGTCGAGGCCAAGGAGGGCGTGCGCATCCAGGAGGAGAACCAGACACTGGCCACGATCACGCTCCAGAACTACTTCCGGATGTACGACAAGCTGGCCGGCATGACCGGTACGGCGCTTACCGAGGCCGTGGAGTTCATGAAGATCTATGAGCTACCGGTGGTCGAGGTGCCGACCAACCGGCCGATGATCCGCAACGACTACAACGACCAGGTCTACAAGACCAAGGACGGCAAGTGGACTTCGGTGATCGGCGAGATCGAGACACGCCACCAGGCGGGTCAGCCGGTGCTGGTGGGCACGATTTCGGTGGAGGTCTCGGAGCTTGTCTCCCAGCGTCTGTCCCAGAAGGGGATCAAGCACACGGTGCTGAACGCCAAGCCCGAGCACGCCGAGCGGGAGGGAGAGACCATCGCCGAGGCCGGCGCCCCGGGGGCAGTCACGATTGCCACCAACATGGCTGGGCGCGGCGTCGACATCAAGCTCGGTGGCAACGAGGAGCACCTGGCTCGGCTGGAGGTGGCCAAGCTCGGCCTGAAGCCGGGAGATCCTGATTTCCAAACCCACTACGAGAAGGTCCTGCCCAAGATCCGTGACCGGGTGCAGCTCGCGCGGGAGCAGGTGATCGACGCCGGCGGGCTGTTCATCCTGGGCACCGAGCGCCACGAGTCCCGTCGGATCGACAATCAGCTCCGGGGCCGCTCCGGTCGTCAGGGTGACACCGGCGAGTCAAAGTTCTTCCTGTCGGCCCAGGACGATCTTGTGCGCCTGTTCGCCGGCGAGCGGATCTACAAGATCCTGGACCGCCTCGGGACCACGGACGACGAGGGCAACGAGGAGCCGATCGAGGCCAAGATGCTCTCCAAGCAGATCGAGAAGGCGCAGAAGAAGGTCGAGGAGCAGCACTTCTTGATGCGCAAGCACACGCTGGAGTACGACGATGTCGCCAACCAGCAGCGTGAGGTGATCTACCGCTACCGCGACGACGTGCTCGAGGGCCGCGACATGGGCGAGGCGGCCCGGGAGCAGATCGGGGAGCTGATCGAGCGGCTGGTGGAGGAGTACACGGTCGGAGACTTCGTCGAGGACTGGGACATCGAAGGCTTGCTCCGGCGGGTCGGCAGAAATCTTCACCCCCAGCGAGGAGCTGGAGGAGGTCGACCCGCACCAGATCGACCGCGAAGATCTGACGGCCAGCTCCAAGAGGAAGCGCTGGCGCTTTACGACCGCCGGGAGCAGGAGCTGTCCCCGGAGGTGACGCGCGATCTCGAGCGCTTCTTGCTGCTCGAGATCATCGACCAGCGCTGGCGGGAGCACCTCTACGACCTCGACTACCTACAGCAGGGGATCCACCTGCGGGCCGCGGCCCAGATCGAGCCCCTGGTGGCCTACAAGAACGAGGCGTTCGAGCTGTTCCGTGACCTGATGAACAACATCTGGGGCGACTTCGCGCGGATGATCTTCCACGTCGAGGTGGTGATCGAAGGCCAGAACGGCGGCCAGGCCCCCTCGCCCGTGCCCCAGCATCCCTCAAGCCGCTCGAGCTCCTCTACCGGCGGCGGGAGGGTCAGCTACTCCGGTGGTGGCCCGGTCCAGCCGAGTGCCCTGGCGATGGCCGCCGCCGCGGGGAGCGCCGAGGCCGCGGCCGGAGGCATGGAAGCGGAGCTGTTGCCGCACGTGGAGCAGCGGCGCGTCGACCACGAGCACGAAGTCGGACGAAACGACCCCTGCTGGTGCGGATCGGGGAAGAAATTCAAGAAGTGTCATGGCGCCTAGCCGGGTAGACGTAGAACCGTGACGACGGAGGCGCCGCCCAAAGCCTTCGCGGGCCTGATGATGCGCAGCCCGCTGCTGGTGCGCTCGATCGCCGAGCGCGCCGAGCAGCTGTTCGGCCCGCGGGAAGTCGTGAGCGTCACTTCTGCCGGGGTCGAGCGCTCGACGTACGGGGAGGTCGTCGAACGAGCGCACCGGCTGGCCAGCGCGCTGCGGGAGCTCGGGATCCGACCCGGCGATCGGGTGGCCACCTTTGGGTGGAACTCGCGGCGTCACCTGGAGCTGTATCTGGCCGTGCCCTCGATGGGCGCCGTCCTGCACACGCTGAACATCCGCCTGTTCGAGGACGACCTGCGTTACGTCGTACGACACGCCGAGGACCGGGTGATCCTCCTCGACGGCTCGCTGGCGCACGTCATGCCGCGGTTCGAGAGCGTCGAGCACGAGGTGCTGATGCCCGATTCGGATGGCGAGCGTCCGGGTGCGCTCTCCTACGAGGAGCTGATCGATTCAGGCGATCCGGGATTCGAGTTCGTGGACGTGGACGAGAACGCTGCCGCTGCGATGTGCTACACGAGCGGCACCACCGGCAGGCCGAAGGGAGTCGTCTATTCCCATCGTTCGACGGTGCTGCACACGCTGCTGACCAACCAGGCGGACGGCCCTGGTCTCAGGGAGCGCGACGTGGCGTTGCCGATCGTGCCCATGTTCCACGCCAATGCCTGGGGCCTGCCTTACGCGGCTGCGATGGCGGGCAGCAAGATCGTGCTGCCGGGACCGCGGATGGAGCCCGATGCCCTGGCCGGGTTGATCGCCTCCGAGCGGGTCACGTTTGCCGCCGGGGTGCCCACGATCTGGCAGGGGATCGGGCAGCTCGAGCCCGCCCCCGATCTCTCGTCGGTGGAGCGAATCGTGTGCGGCGGCTCGGCTGTGCCCGAGGCGCTGATGCGTCTCTATGACGAGCGGTTCGGCGTTCCGGTCATCCAGGCCTGGGGCATGACCGAGACGAGCCCGATGGCGTCCGTCTGCCGCGTTCCCCCCGGCGGGCCGGAAGGGGACGAGGCGTACGCCATCCGCGCCCTCCAGGGCCGAGTGGTGCCGCTAGTCGATTTCCGCGTCGACCCGGATGCCGGCGGCGAGCTTCAGGTCCGTGGGCCGACGATCGCCAACGCTTACTACAACGACGAGTCCGGAGCGCAGAAGTTCACCGAGGACGGCTGGCTGCGAACCGGCGACGTCGCCGAAGTCCTGCCTGCAGCGATGATCAAGCTCGTTGACCGGACCAAGGATCTGGTCAAGTCAGGCGGGGAATGGATCAGCTCTGTCGAGCTCGAGAACGCGATCATGGCCCACCCGGACGTCGTCGAGGCGGCCGTCGTGGCGGTGCCCGACGAACGGTGGGACGAGCGACCGCTGGCCTGCGTGGTCTGTCGCCCCGGTGCCGAGCTCGACCGCGATCAGCTGCGGACGTTTCTGCGGGACAAGGTGGCGAAATGGTGGATCCCCGAGCGGGTGGAGTTCATCAACGAAGTGCCGAAGACCTCGGTCGGGAAATTCGACAAGAAGGTCCTACGCCAGCAGGTGGCCGACGGTAAGCTCGGCGACGCCTGAGGGTGTTCGGGAAGGCTTGGCGCGCTAGGCGCGTCTGGACGGTCGAGGCAAGCGAGCTAGGAGAGACAATCGTGATCACTCAAAGCATCGAGATCGACCGCCGAGTAGAAGACGTCTTCGCGTATCTCGACCAGCAGGAGCGTCACGGCGAGTGGCAAGAAGCGATCGTCAGCTCGAAGGTCGAAGGCGAAGGGCCGGTCGGAGTCGGCACTCGCGTGCAGGAGATCCGCAAGATCGGAAACCGGGAGCAGGACACCAGCTATGAGATCACCGAGCACGACCCGCCGCGCAGGAGCTCTTTCCGCGGTATTGCCGGTCCGGTGCGGGCGGTTGGCACGGTCATTGTCGAGCCGATCGGCGACGGGTCAAGGTCACGGGTGACGCTTGAGTTCAACCTAGTCGGCCATGGCATCGGTGTACTGATCGCCCCGTTCGCGCGGATGCAGGCCAAGAAGGACATCGCCTCCAGCCAGCAGCAGCTGAAGGCCCGGCTGGAGGAGGCCGCCTGAGTCGGCCGGCTTCGTCCGGCCCGTTGGGCCGCTGCTAGCTGACTGGGGTGGCCACCGCCCCTCCGAACCGCTATCCCAGCACCGCAGGGCGTCAGAGTCCGAGTGGGTGCTCAGTCTCGGGCAACTGCTCGAGGCCCCGCCGCAGCCTGGCAAGCGCGCGACCGCCGCCACGATCAGCGCGCAATGAGGCGAGGGCAACCGGGGCCTCCCACGCGCCGAAGATCGGGCATCCGACGCAGACGAGAACGATCAGCGGCACAGCGCCCGCCGGGGCGGGGGCCATGATCGCGGCCGCGCACACCCCCGCGCTGAACAGAGCCGTCAGCAGGGCCGCGATCAGGACAAGGGTCGGCTGCCGGCGCGCGGCGGCCGACGCGGCCGACCGGGGCCGTTGGAACATCAGATCGTCAGGCATATCGACCTCTTTCTCATCAGCGGGCGCAGACTCGCCGGGCGGCGCGACCACAGTCCATCCGGCCGGCGAAGTCTCCCGGCGTCTACCCGATGTGCCTAGATTCCACGCCCTTACCGCTCATCCGTTTTGGGTGATGACTGGGATCCACGGGTTGTGGATGCTGGCAGCGGTTTCTACGCGCGGGGCGGGGACCAAGCTATTCAACCGAAGGAGTTCGACATGCCAGTAGTTGGAGCAGCGACACATCAGACGCTTTCTGGAGTCTCGACCAATGACGTCGATGTCCTAGAAGAAGCGATAGGGCTGCGAGAGGCCGGCCGTGAAGCGACTGGGCTCGACGAGCGGACATTTGCTCTCGTCAAGATCGCGACCCTGATCGCGCTGGATGCGCCGCCCGCCTCGTACGCGTGGCAGGTCGGCAACGCGATCGCGCAAGGCGTGACGCCCGAGGACATCCTCGGTGTGCTGCGGGCGGTCGCGCCGCAGGTCGGCGGGCCTCGGGTCGTCGCGGCGGCCCCCGAGATCATGGTCGCCCTCGGGCTCGACCTCGACGGGGAAGGCTAGGGATCGCGATGCCGCTGATGAGACGCCGTCCACTGCTCCGTGCCGCCGCCGTTGGCGGCGGCGCGTATGTAGCCGGCAAGCACCGCGCCAATGTTGAGGCAGAGCAGCAGCAGCAGGCCTACGGGGCTGGTCAGCAGTCCGCGATGGCCGCGGCGCCGCCGGCCCCGCAGGCGGCTCCAGGAATCACCTCCGACGACACAGCAAGGCTTGAGGAGCTCGGGAGGCTGCACGATCAGGGGGTCCTCACGGACGAGGAGTTCGCCCAGCAGAAGGCGATGATTCTGAGAACGGCGTGAGCTGACCATCCCTCGGGCGATTCGGCGCGACCTTTCACTGCCGCTGCAGTGGGCGGTCGCGCTGTCGCCCGCTGTAGTCACCGTCGCCTAATTAGGCGACGTCTATTGGTCCATGGAAGCGACCTGGCAAACGGGCTGGAGTTTCGCCATCCCGGCTCCGGGGTAGGCCTGACTACGGGCTGCGAAGCCCTGCGCTGAGGCCATCCCGGCACCATGGATCACGAGCAGCTGCAGCAACTAATCGCATCGTCGTTCGGTACAGAAGGTCCTCAGGCGCGCGGTCTCACCTTCGGCCTCATGAGCTGCTCTTGGCCCGGGGGCGCGCACGATCGAATCGACCCAGCCGCCTTGCAGGGTTTTCACAGTCCGGTGCCCACGCAGGCCAAGCTCGTCCTTCCGCTCTGCTCCTGTCCCGAGCACTGCCACATATGTAACTGAGGCTGCCTCCTCTCGTCACGACCGACCGGCCGGGCGCGGCGCAGAGTGGCTGCTCCGCTGACAGGGGTGCGCACTCTCTCGAAGACGCAGGGGCGCACCATTGTCGGGGTCCACGCTTGGTGCGATTGTGGCCCAGACAAAGGGGCTCTTCCCGGCCCCGTCAGGCAACCGGAGGTCTCAAATGTCCGTCGAATCGCCAACCACTAGAGCCGCGCCCGAGTACGCCGGCTACTCCGAGGAAGAGCGTGGTTACGGCTGGGTCATGTTCTCGGGCGTCATGCTTCTGATGCTTGGGACCCTCAACTTCATCGAGGGGATCGCAGCGATCGGTAACGCGCACTTCTTCGTCGCAAACACTCACTACATCGCGGGCGATCTCAACGCTTGGGGCTGGGTCGCGCTGTGCCTCGGCGTCGCTCAGTGGGCCGTGGGCCTCGGCGTTTTCGTCAAGAATCAGTTCGCGCGGTGGGCCGGTGTGCTCGTATTGGGCCTGAATGCCATCGCGCAGCTGCTGATGATCCCGGCATACCCGTTCTGGTCGCTGTCCATCTTCGCGGTCGACGTCCTAGCGATCTATGGGCTGGTCGCCTACGGACATCGAATCGCCGCGGACTGATCGCAGTCGCTAAGCGTGCCGGCCCGGCGCACGGGATGCGCCGGGCCGGTTTGCGCTTAAGTGGGGTCGACCTGTGCGGCACCCACCTGCTGACCCCCTTGCAGGTGTAAGCGGCGATGGCATCGTTTCGCGGGTATGTCGATCGCGGTGTATGGCGCGAGAGGGGCGATAACCGAGGAGTCTTCGCATCTGCCGCGTGACTCATGGGCTAGGTGGAACCGCGGCGCAGGGTCCCGGTATACGATCGGGGTCGAAGAGGAGGTGATGCTCCTCGAACGGGCTGACGGTATGCCGGCACACCGCAGCGACGAGGTTCTGGCGCTCCTGAGCGATGTTCTGGTCGGCCATACCTCTCTGGAGACTCATGCATCTGTCCTCGAGCTCTCGACGGGGATCCACGCGGAGGTTAGGGGGGCGGTGGCGGAGCTCGTGTGGCTGCGCCAGCAGCTTGCGGGTGAGTTGCGCGTGCTTGACCTCGATCCAGCGTGCGTGGGCATGCATCCTCTGGGAACCCAGGCGCAATCGAGGGTGTCCGGCGGTCAGCGCTATCGCCTGCTGTCCGACTCCCTTCGGTCCCTTGCCAGGAGGGAGCCAACGGCCGCCCTTCACGTGCACGTCGGGGTCCCGTCGCCCGCGGACGCGATCCGGGTGCTGAATCGCTTCCGCGCGGCGGTCCCCGTGCTAGTTGCGCTTTCGGCGAATTCACCCTTCTTCGCCGGTCAAGACGGCGGGTTCGCCTCGGCCCGAACGATCGTCTTTGGAGCGTTTCCACGCACGGGGGCACCGCGGGCGTTTTCCTCATACGCCGACTACGTGGCAGCCATTGATCCTCTGATCGCAGCTGGCGCGCTGGCCGATCCGACCTTCCTGTGGTGGGACGTCCGTCTGCAGCCCGCGCTGGGCACGGTGGAGGTTCGGACGATGGACTCCCAGTCAGCGGTCACTGAGAGTGCGTCGCTCATCGCATTGATTCAGTCGCTTGCGCGGCTGGAGCTAGACGGCAGCGGGGAACACGACTGGGTGGAGCAGGAGGTTCTCGACGAGAACCGCTTCCTCGCGGCCCGTGACGGATTGGACGCCCGGCTCATCGATCACGCGAGCGGCGCGCTGGTGCCCGTCCGAAGCCTTGTGGCCGAATTGGTCGAAGCTTGCCGTCCGCATGCCGCGGCGCTCCGGTGCTCGTCGGAGCTCGAGCAGGTCATGCATCTCGCCAGCACGAACGGAGCGGCGCGTCAGCGCCGCTGGGCTCATCAGGAAGGGGATCTGGAGCCCGTAGTCGCCACGCTCGTCGCACGGTTTATCAAGCAAAGAGAGCTTGCAATCGCGAACGTCCCTAGACCTGAAAGGAGCAACTGATGTGTCGCTGGCTTGCTGCTTACCCTGGAATGCCGATCTTGTTGGAGCGAGCGCTATATGCGCCCGCGCACTCCCTGATCGACCAGAGCCTGCACTCGAAGCTGGGCGCTGAGGCCACCAACGGCGACGGATTTGGCGTGGGCTGGTACGACGACCAGCCAACGCCCGGCGTCTTCCGAAGCATCGAGCCCGCCTGGAACGATCAAAACCTCCGTGAGCTCGCCGCCCACGTCCGCTCTGGGCTGTTCTTTGCCCATATTCGCGCTGCGATCGGGTCGGCGGTTCAGCAGACCAACTGCCATCCGTTCCGCCACGGCCGGTGGCTGTTCATGCACAACGGCTTTATCGCCGACCTTGACAGGGTTAAGCGGGACCTGGTGTTAGCGGTCGATGAATCGCTGTATCCGGCGATCGCCGGGCAAGCCGACACGGAGCTCCTTTTCTATCTCGCACTGACATTCGGCCTCGAGGACGATCCACCTGAGGCCGTGGCCCGTGCGATCGGATTGGTGGAGGCCGTGGGGCAGAAGAAGGGGGTCAAATATCCATTCCAAGGGACCGTTGCGACGACCGATGGTGAGCGCCTCTGGGCGTTTCGCTATTCGAGCGAGGGCAAGTCGCGTTCGCTGTTCTTCACCGGTCACGTCCCGACACTGCGCCAGCTCTATCCCGAGCGAGAGATCCTTCAAGAGGTCAGCGACGACGCCCGGATCATCGTCTCCGAGCCGATGGGTGACCTACCGGGCGCCTGGAACGAGGTGCCGGAGTCCTCTTACGGAGTAGTTGGTCAAGGAGACGATCAACTCCTGCCCTTCACCGTGAAACCGCCGGGGAGCCCGGTGGCCGTGAGCGCGCCGGCGTAAGAACCCAGCCACGCGCCGTCGATCATCCCGCCTGCGCGTGAGTCGCTCACCCGTATCGGATGATGCAAAGCAATCTACGGACGCCGAGCATAGAACCTCGCCCCGCAAATGAGAGGTTCTTACGCGACTCGATCTCGACACCCCAGTCAACTGCGTCGACGGAGGATTCGGTGAATTGTCGGACGTCATCATCGACCCCAGGGGACGACGCCTGACGCATGTCGTCGTTCAGCCCCACCACCGACCTGACAAAGCTCTGCTGATGCCAGTCGAGGGTGTCCGTCCTCGTTCCGGAACAGGCGGGATCATGCTGCGTAGCACGATCGCGGGGATGGCCGAGCGCGAGTCGATCCAGGAATCCGCATACCTCCTGCCCGGTGAGGGGCCTACCGGCAATTCAGATTGGGATGTCGGAATCGAGGAGCTCTATCCGCTGCCCGTCTCCGGCAGCCAAGGGCCCGATGCCCTGGGGGCGAGCATGGGGCTGGAACACGACCAGCATGTGGCGATGAGCTATCACCGTGTCCCAAAAGGGGAGGTGGAGATCCGCCGGGAGAGCACGGTGAACTCCTCAGACGGTCACCACCTCGGCCACGTTGTCGGTTTCGTCATCGACGACCAGCAGCGGATCGTGCACCTCGTCCTGGTGCACGGTCATCTCTGGGGCAAGCACCGGGCCGAGATTCCTGGCAGTGCGATCGATCGCCTCGTGAATGATGAGCTGACGCTGAGTCTCTCGCGTGCCGCGGTCCAAGCGCGCTGAGAGCGCTTTCGGCGATGGCGATGGCCCAGGGATCGAACGGTGGTGGATGCCTCCCGGCGAGGTAGGTGTCTGCTCCCTTGCCCGGCTTGGCGCACAGTGCGACGCTCGCCCCCAAATGGACGAGCCAACGCCGGAACGGATCGGCAGTGCGCTGCGCCGAATGGCCGAAGATCTCGTGCGCGCGCGACGTCGGGTTGCAAATCTAGAACGAGAGAACAGGCAATTGAAGGTGCGGCTCGAGGCACGCGAGCGGCCTAAGGAAGAGGCGCAAGCTGACCCAAGAAATTCGAGCGACCGGGCCACCCGGACCCCACCCGGCCCGCTGCTAGCCTCACCGGGGTGGCCACCGCCCCGTCCGAACCGCTATCCCAGCGCCTCACGACGATCCGCGAGCAGCTGAAGCTGCTGGCGGACTATCTTTGACCCGGACGCCTTGAGCGAGCGCGCCGGCGCGCTCGAGCGCCAGATGGGGGAGCCCGGCTTCTGGGATGACCAGGAGCGCGCGGCGGCGATCACCGCTGAACACGCGCGAGCCAGCCGCAAACTGAATGCCTACCGCGAGCTCGAGCGCGACGTCGAGGACCTGGAGCCCCTGGCCGAGCTCGCGGAGGAGGATCCGGAGATCGCCTCGGAGCTCGAGCAGCAGATCAGCTCCGTGCAGGAGCGCCTCGAAGCGCAGGAAGAGCAGCGGCTGTTCTCCGGCCGCTACGACTCCGGCGACGCCCTGGTGACGGTCAACGCCGGCACCGGCGGCACAGACGCCCAGGACTGGGCGGAGATGGTGCTGAGGATGGAGATGCGCTGGGCCGAGAAGCGCGGCTTCGAGGTGGAGCTGCTGGAGGTCTCGCCCGGGGAGGAGGCAGGGATCAAGTCGGCCACCTTCCTTGTCAGGGGGGAGAACGCGTACGGTCTCCTCTCCAGCGAGAAGGGTGTCCACAGGCTCGTCCGGCTCTCCCCCTTCGACGCCGCCCACCGCCGCCACACGAGCTTTGCCGGGGTCGAGGTCTCGCCTGTCGTGCAGGCGATCGACGACGTGCCGATCGACGACGACGACCTGCAGATCGACACCTATCGAGCCAGCGGAGCCGGCGGGCAGCACGTCAACAAGACCGATTCGGCGGTGCGGATAACGCACAAGCCGACGGGGATCGTGGTCCAGTGCCAGAACGAGCGCTCGCAGTCCTCGAACAAGGCCGAGGCGATGACGATGCTGCGCTCAAAGCTGCTGGAGCTCGAGGAGCGGAAGCGCCGCGAGGAGATCGCCCGCGAGCGGGGAGTGGCGCAGGACGTCAACTTCGGCTCCCAGATCCGCTCTTACGTGCTGCATCCCTACACGATGGCCAAGGACCACCGCACGGGCTACGAGGTCGGGGATGTCTCGCGCGTGCTGGACGGCGATCTGGACGGGTTTGCCCGGGCGTACCTGCTCAAGTCGGCGTCCGCGAACGGCGCGGACGGCTAGCGGGGACCGGCGTGAGGCGACCGCCGCCCGAGCAGCCCACAGCGCCCTACCTGGACGCGGTGACCGCATACGGCTTCCGCGGCTCCACCCGATTCCACATCCCGGGCCACAAGGGCGGCGAGGGCGCAGACCTCGGGCTGCGCGCGGCGCTGGGCGATCGGGCGCTGCTGCTCGACGTCCCGCAGGACATCGAGGGCATCGACCTCGGCCCGTCGCCGACTCCGTACGAGCGCGCCGAGCGGCTGGCGGCCGAGGCGTACGGCGCGGGCCGGACGTGGTTTTTGACCAATGGCGCGACCCAGGGAAACCACGCGCTCTGTCTGGCACTGGCTCCACCCGGCGAGCGGGTCCTGATTCAGCGAAATAGTCACGCCAGCGTGATCGACGGGCTCGTGGTCAGCGGGGGCAGCCCGATCTACGTCGCCCCCGAGTATCACGCCGAGCTGGGCATGGCCCTGGGGATCACGCCCGAGGCGCTCGAGCGAGCGCTGCGGGCTGCGCCGGACACACGCGCGGCGTTCATCGTCTCGCCCACCTACTACGGGATGGCCGCGGACGTCGGGGCCTGCGTCGAGGTCGCCCATGCGGCCGGCGTCGCGCTGGTGGTGGACAACGCATGGGGCGCGCACTTTGGCTTTCACCGCGATCTGCCCGAGTCCCCACTGCGGCTGGGCGCAGACGCAGTGCTGGCCTCCACGCACAAGATCGTCGGCAGCTTGACGCAATCGGCGATGCTGCATGTTGCCCGCGGCGGGCTCGTCGATGCGGATGCCGTGGCCCGCGCCGTCCGGCTGGTCCGCTCGACCAGCCCGAGCTCGCTGCTGCTGGCCTCCCTCGACGCCGCTCGGCGTCAGCTTGCGGTGCACGGAAACGCGCTGCTCGAGCGCACACTGGCCGCCGCGGCCTCAACCCAGGCCGCCATTGAGGCCGTCCCCGGCTGCCATGTGGTGGGGGGAACGCTCGTCGGACGACCTGGGGTAGCAGGCTGGGATCCGCTGCGGCTGGTGGTAGACGTCCGCGGCACCGGCTGCACGGGATTTGAAATCGCTGCGGCGCTGCGAGCCTCATACGACACCTACACAGAGCTGGCCACGCACGCCACGGTCGTGTTTGTGCTGGGGTTGGGCCAGTCCGTCGAACCGCTCGAACGGTTGGCCCATGACTTCTCGGAGACGGTCCGGGAGATCTCTCGCCCTGAATTCGTAGCCGACGTGCCCAGCGCGCCGGCCGGGGGCGACTCAGAGACGGCCGTGACGCCACGGGAGGCGTTCCTGGGCTCAGGCGAGAGCGTCCCGGTGACCGACGCGATCGGCAGGATCTCGTGTGAAGCAATTGCCGGCTACCCGCCCGGAGTGCCCGCGCTACTGCCGGGGGAACGCGTCACGGCCGAGGTGATCGATTACCTTCGGGAGCTGAACGCCGCCGGCGCGCGCCTCCACGGGGCGGCGGACCCGAGCTTTGCCACGGTCAGGGTGCTCGCTGAGCGGCCAGCAGCGGTGGCGTCGGCCTGAGCGGCGGATGACCGCGGAACGAGAAGTCATCGGCGATGCTGTAGGCCGTGCTCTGAGCGAAGACGTCGGCGACGGCGATCTCACGACCGCTAGCACGGTTCCGCCCGACGCGCGAGCACGGGCCGAGATAACCCAGAAGGCGCCGGGCGTAATCTTCGGTCTGGCGGTGGCCGAGGAGGCATTCCGGGCGCTCGACGCGGCGGTCATGTTTGAACGGTTGAGCCCCGAGGGCGAGTGGCGAGAGGGAGGTCCCGTGCTCGAGGTGGTCGGTGCGGCCCCCGCACTTCTCACCGCCGAGCGGACGGCGCTCAACTTCCTCGGCCGGCTGTCGGGGGTGGCGACCCTTACCCATCGCTACGTGCAGGCCGTGGAGGGCACCGGTGCGCGGATCCTCGATACGCGCAAGACCACCCCGGGCCTCAGGCTGCTCGAGAAGGCGGCCGTCGCCGCTGGGGGCGGGACCAACCATCGCGCCGGCCTTTACGACGCGATCCTGATCAAGGAGAACCACGCGGCGATTGCCGGCGGAGTGGGGAAGGCAGTCCGGCTGGCGCGTGCCCAGAGCCCCGACGTGCCATTGGAAGTGGAGTGTCGCTTCCTGGAAGAGGTGGATGAGGCCCTGGCCGCTGGGGCTCCGCAGATCCTGCTTGACAATATGTCGCTCGATCAGCTGCGCGCGGCCGTGGCTCGGGTCGCCGGACGCGCCTCACTCGAGGCCAGCGGCGGCGTGACGCTCGAGACGGTCCGGGACATCGCGGCCACCGGCGTAGACTTTGTCTCAGTGGGCGCACTCACCCACAGCGCCCCCGCTCTAGATCTCTCCCTGATCCTCGACCCATTGCTTCCATGAACCTTCCTGTAATAGGCGCGATCGACGCACCGCTGATGCTGGAGAACATTCCGGCCCTTCAGGATGAGGTGCGCGCGCTGGCCGAAGAGCGCGGCGCCGTGATCCTCGCCCACAACTACCAGCTGCCCGAGATCCAGGACGTGGCCGACTACGTTGGCGACTCGCTGGGCCTCTCGCAGCGAGCGGCCGGAGCCACTGCCGGGACGATCGTCTTTTGCGGCGTGCACTTCATGGCCGAGACGGCATCGGTCCTATGCCCGGACAAGCAGGTGCTGATTCCCGATCTGGAGGCCGGCTGTTCGTTGGCCGACTCCATAACGGCCGAGCAGCTGCGCGACTGGAAGGACTCGCACCCCGGCGCCGTGGTGGTCATGTACGTCAATACCACCGCGGAGGTGAAGGCCGAGACTGACTACTGCTGCACCTCGGCCAACGCGGTGAAGGTGGTTGAGCACATCTACCGCGAGCGCGGGGAGGACACCGAGATCCTGTTCGGCCCGGACATGTTCCTCGGCGCCTACGTCGAGAAGACGACCGGGCGGCGAATGCACGTCTGGGATGGCGAATGCCACGTCCATGCCGGCATCCGGCCGGGCGATATCGCTGCCGTCCGCGCGGAGCACCCCGGCGCCGACTTCCTGATCCATCCCGAGTGCGGCTGCTCGACGAGCGTGATGGAGTACGTGGCGTCGGGCGACGTGGACTCCGATGGCGTGCAAATGCTGTCAACCGGTGGGATGCTGGCCTACGCGCGCGAGCACCGCGACGAGCACCGGACCGCGATCGTCGCCACCGAAACAGGGATGCTCCACGGGCTGCGACAGGCGGCGCCGGACGCCGACTTCATCGCCGCAAACGAGGCCGCACACTGCCGGTATATGAAGATGATCACCGTGACCAAGCTGCGCGACTCGCTGCGCGAGGGCGTGCACGAGGTCAAGGTTCCGCCCCGCATCGCCGATCGGGCCCGGATCCCGATCCAGCGGATGGTTGCGATCAGCTGACAGCGGTCGCTAGCACTGGTGCTCATCGACTAAAGGTCGCGCAGCAGATCGAGCCCCTGCTCGTCCGCCTCGCGCACCGCTCGCAGTAGGACACGCTTGCGCTCGAATTCCGCGGGCGTGTAGCAGTGAACGTCCGCCGCCGCGCCCATCTCGAGCGCGTCCCACAGTGAGCCGGCCTGATACACGCGCTCGAGCCACGGCATCCCGTCGTACGCGGAGGAGACCAGGATGACGACGAACTCCGGCCCCCGCTCGCGCTGCGGCGGCGCACCACGCTCATCGGCGACGCGGGCCCCGCCTAACAGCGCGCCCTGAAGGCGCCAGCGGTCGTCAACCCGGTCCAGATATCGCCGTAGTTCGCCCCGGTTGATCACCGATGCGACCTCCACGCCAGGGATTGTCGCTTACAGCCGTGCGATCGCGGAGATCATCTTGCTTTCCAGCTGGAGCGCGCTCGCGTTGCTGGGACCGTCGACGAATAGCACGAACGCCAGCTGCCTGCCGCCGCGGCTGTGGCAGTACCCGGCCAGGTTCGTGACGCCATCCAGAGTTCCGGTCTTGGCGATGCAGTGGCCCTGAGCGGCGGTGTTATTAGCAATCGTCTTGGCGGTTCCGTCGACCCCCACCACCGGCAGCGCGGCATCGAGAACGTGGCCGATGTCGGTGCCATACAGCTGCCGCAGCAACTCCACCACCTGGAGCGGGGACGTCTGGTCCGAGCGGGACAGCCCGGAGCCGTCCACGATCCGCGGATGAAGGCCGTACGAGGCGATCACCTGGGAGATCACGCTGGCGCCCGCCGCCGTCGTACCGGCACCTGCGAACCGCGCCCCGAGCTGCTTGGTCAGCATCTCCGCGAACAGGTCGTCGGACTGAAGATCGGTCAATCGCAGCACGATCGACATGGGGGGCGAGCTGACGGTGGCCAGCACCCTTGCGTCGCGGGGGGCCTTCCCCGGCACCGCCGCGGCGTTCGCCTGGATCTGCATGCCGCTCATCGTTCGCGCCAGCTGCCTGGCGGCGAACGCGGCCGGTCGCAGGCCGGCGGTCGAGCCGTGGTCGAAGGTGAGCGCGCTCAGCTGGCCGCCGAGGTCGGGGACGTCGGGTGCGAATCCGGTCGAGGGCGGACCGACCCGACCGTCGAACAGGGAGCCATCGCCGATCAGATGGCCCGTCACCCGGCGGATGCCGGCGGCCCTGAGCTGCTGCGACAGCTGCGCGGCCGTCGGACCGTAGCCGAACTCCCACGTGCGGTTGAAGCTCTGCTCGCCGAACGTCGGATCTCCACCGCCGACCAGGTAGAGGTCACCGTGCCAGACACCGCCTGAACCCAGGGACCCCACTCCCACGATCTTGGTCTGAAGGGTCGCGCCCGGACCGAGCTCGCGGAGTACGGCGAGGGACGTGTAGAGCTTCTCCACCGACGCCGGGGGACGCGCGATGCCCTGCCGCATCGCGAACAGCGAGAGATCATCGCTGAGGTCGTATACCGATCCACCCGATGCGGGCCCGGCCTGGGCGAACAGGCTGGCGAGCTGCGCCCGGAGGGCCGGTGCGTCCGCCGGGGGTGTGGGCGCCTCGCGCACAGTCAGGGTGATCGGTTTCGGCGGAGGATGAGATCGTGCTCCCCCGCCGCAAGCAGCGACCCCTCCCGCGACCAGCACCGCGAGCGCCATCCGTAGGGCTAAGCGGACTGCAGCTCCTCCACGGTGTGCGGCCCGACGCAGGCCACCGACAGCTCCTCCGGGACGCGGGTCGCGATATCGGCCACCTGATCGAACGTGACCTGGTCCAAGAGTGCGATCGTCGTGTCGGGATCCGGGTCCTGGCCATACAGGATCGTTTGCTGTGCGGCGTGGCGGGCGACTGCGCCCGTGTTCTCGAACGCGATCGTGCGGGCGCCCGCGGCGTACGCCCGCGCCCGTTCCACCTCTTCACTCCTCGGCCCTTGTTCCCGCAGCTCGGTCACGATCTCCCGCATCCGGCTGAGCGCCTCGAGGAGTTTGGTGGACTCAAGCCCAGCCGACAGCTGCAGCACCGGCGTATCGGCGTAGGCGTGAGCGACGGAGTGGACCGAGTAGGCCAGGCCGCGCTGCTCGCGGATCTCGTCGAACAGGCGCGAACCCATGGAGCCGCCTAGCAGGGTGGAGTAGATCTGAAGGGCGGCTCGCTCCCGAGCGTCCGAGACCGCGGCCGTCGGTCGATAGGACATCCGCAGATGCGATTGGTTTGAGTCGCGCTCATGGACGAGCAGGCGCTCCTTCGGCGGCGGCGCCGGATCGTAGGCGTCGGGCTGTGGCTGGGGCTCGAATCGGGCGAACAGCTCGTCCAGCTCGCCGTCCGGCGACACGCTGTCCAGATTCCCGACCGCGAATGCCGCTCCGCGCTCCGGAGCCCACCGGCGGGAACGAAAACCGACGATCCCCTCGCGCGTAAATGTGTCACGAATGTGCTCGACCGTCCCCAGCACCGGACGGCCCAGTGGGTGGTCGCCAAACGCGGCCTCGTCGATCAGGTGCTCGGCGACCATCGCCGGCTGATCGTTGGCCCGCGCGATCTCCTGGACCACCACGCCTCGCTCCCGGTCCAGCTCGCCCGGATCGATCCTGGCCCGCCCGACGAAGTCGGTTAGCAGGTCAGCCGCCGCTACCGCCTGCTCGGCCCGTGCGGTGATGTGAAAGGCGACTAGATCGTGGCTGGTGTAGGCGTTGAGCACAGCGCCGATCCGCTCCGCTGCCTCGTTTACATCCCGATACGTCCGGTACTTCTCGCCGCCCTTGAACACCAGGTGCTCGAGGAAGTGGGCCATTCCGTTCTCATCCGGGCGCTCGGTACGGGCACCGGCATCGAACGCCACCAGAAGCGTCACCGCGCGGGTGCCGGGCACGGCCACCCGGTGAAGCGGTAGGCCGTTGTCAAGGGTGGAGACGGTGATTTCGGTCATCCGCGGAGAACGGTAGCGGGGAAGTTGTAATCCCCGTTGCACGGGGGGCGGGGGCGAATGATCTGGCGCGGGGCCACTGGGCCGGCCGCTTCCTCAGGGTCTAGCCCCGCGTAGCTACTCTCAGGAGCCATGATCTCGGGCTCCGACCACCGAGCGCGCTCTCCGCTGCGCCAGCGGAGCGGCCTGCTGCTGCTCGGCCTGCTGATTCTTGTGTTCGGAGTGTGGCTCGGGGGCCATCCGGGCTGGCTGCCCTCCGGCCTCCGGGGCACGTTCACCGACGAGTCGAACAGCCAGCTGATGCAGGACGTGCTGAACGTCCTTCAGCGCGACTATTACCGCCCGATCAGCGCATCCCAGCTCGAGAGCCAGGGGATCGCGGGCGCGATCGCGAGCCTCCACGACCCCTACTCGCACTACTTCGCCCCGTCCGACTACCGCACGTTCTTGAGTCAGTCGAATCCTCACCTGTCGGGGATCGGAGTGGACGTGCTGCCCGATCCGCACGGTCTGCGCGTGGTCGACGTGTTCCCGAGCTCGCCGGCTGCGCGGGCGGGCCTCGAGCGCGGCGACGTGATCGTCGAGGTCGGCGCGACATCGCTGGCCAATCGCTCAGCGGACTTCGACTCAGCGCTGATCCGCGGCCCCGCCGGTACCAAGGTGAGCCTGACGATCATGCGCGGCGGCCGTCGCAGTACGGTGGACGTCACCCGCGCGAACCTGGTCGTCCCGGTCGCCACATCCAGCGTGGTCACCTATAGGGGCGTGAAGGTGGGCGACGTGCAGCTGACGAGCTTCACTCAGGGCGCCGCCGCGGAGCTGCGCGATCAGGTGAGCAAGGTCTTGGGTCGGGGCGCACGGGCGCTGATCCTCGACCTCCGCGAGAACGGCGGGGGCCTGCTCGACGAAGCCGTCCGCGTGTCGAGCATCTTCATCCCCGACGGGACGATCGTCTCCACGGCCGGCCGCAACCAGCCGCGGCAGGTGTACATGGCCAAGGGGAACGCTCTCGCACCCCGGATCCCGATGGTGGTGCTGGTTGACCGCGGGACGGCCTCGGCCGCGGAGATCGTCACCGGCGCCCTGAAGGACCGGCACCGAGCGCTCGTGGTGGGGACCCACACCTACGGAAAGGGCGTGTTCCAGGAGATCCAGCCATTGCCCAACGGCGGCGCGCTCGACATCACCGTGGGCGAGTACTTCACTCCCAGCGGGCACAACCTCGGTGGCGGGGGAGTGCGGGAGGGGGCGGGGGTTTCGCCCAACGTGTATGCCGCCTCCAATCCCCGCGCACGCACGGACGCCGCGCTTCTCACCGCCGAGCGCACAGTCGCAGCAGAAGTGCCGTGAGCCCGCCCGCTCCGGCCGGCGGCGCGTCATCGACCGAGGGCGCGCGCTCGGCGGGATCCGCCCAGGTCGCCGTGCTCGAGCGGCGAGGAAAGTTCCTGGTAGCCGAGCCGTTCTTCGAGCCCGGCCGGCGGTTGGTCGTGAGCCGCGACCGGCGCGCGGACGTCGGCGACCTGGTGGTCGTGAGGGCCGCCTCGCGGCAAGACGGCCGCGGCCGCGGGCGGACCGCGATTGTTCGCCGCATCGGTCGTCCAGACGTGGCTCGGGACGTGCTGGAGGCGTTGATGATCGACCGGGGCCTACGGCGGTCGTTCGATCCGGCGATCGAGCACGAGGCGCGCGAGTCGGCCTCCGCACCGATCCCCGACGAGCGTCCCGGGCGTCGCGATCTCCGTGAGGAGCCGACATTCACGATCGACCCGGCTAGCGCCCAGGACTTCGATGACGCGATCTCCGCAGTGGCTGAGGACGACGACCGCTGGCGGATCTGGGTCCATATCGCCGACGTGTCCGCTTACGTCCTCCCGGGATCCCTGGTCGACCGGGAGGCCTACCGGCGGGGGTGCAGCGTGTACGTGCCGGGGACGGTGGAACCCATGCTGCCGACCGCGCTCTCCAATCAGGCCTGCTCGCTCGCCCCCGGCCAGGATCGCTTGGCGGTCACGGTCGAGTTCACCGTGTCCGAGGGCCAGGTGGGACGGGCGGCGTTCTACCGCTCGGTCATCCGCTCTGACGCGCGGCTGCAGTACGAGCAGGTGGACCGTGTGTTCGCCGGCGCCGAGCGGGCGTTGGATCCCTGGGCCGAGCCGCTCGCGGCTGCACGAGGGGCGGCGTCGACGCTGGAGGCGGCACGCACCGCTCAAGGAGCGCTCGTGCTGGACTCAAGCGAGGAGCCCGAGTTCGAGTTCGACCGCGCCGGCAATGCGGTAGGGGTCGAGCCCGTGGAGCAGACGGAATCCCATCGCCTGATCGAGCACCTGATGATCGCGGCAAACGAGCAGGTGGCGCGGGTTCTGGAGGAACATCGGGTGCCCGCGCTGTACCGGGTCCACGAGCGGCCCGATGCGGCGGCCGTCGAGCGGCTGATCGACCAGCTCGCTTCCTTGGACGTGCCGACGCCACCGGTGCCCAAAGGCCACATGACGGGCCAACAGGCGGCGGACGTCGTAGGCGAAGCCTCGCAGCTTGTCTCAGACTGGGTGCGGCGCACCGGCCGCGGCGCCCGCGCGCTCCACAGCCTGGTGCTGCGCTCGCTGAAGCAGGCCTACTACGACCACCGCAATCTGGGGCACGCCGGGCTGAAGTCCGCTCGCTACTGCCATTTCACCTCGCCCATCCGGCGCTACCCGGACCTCATCTGCCATCGGGCGCTGCTGGCGGCGGTCGCCGGGGACCCGTACGCGCCTGACTCCTCATGGGTGGCGGCGGCGGGGCCCTGGGCTTCGGCCCGGGAACGGGAGGCAATGATGATCGAGAGGGATGCCGACGACGTGGCGCGCTGCTTCCTTCTGGAGCGCGAGCTGTTCGAGTCGGGCTGGGAGACCTCCTTTGAGGGGGAGGTGGTCGGGCTTCACAGCTCGGGGGCGTTCGTGGCTTTCGGTCCCGGCGGATCGTCATGGTTCGAAGGCATGGTCCCCGTGCGCCGGATGCCGGGAGATTGGTGGGAGCTGAACGAGGAACAGACGATGCTGGTCGGTTCCAGAACAGGGCGCACGCTCAGGCTGGGCGATCCGGTGAGCGTTCGCGTCGGCCGCATCGATGTACCCCGGGGTAGGGTTGATCTCTACCCAGATTCCGACGAGTGATGGCCAGATCCCGAAAACGAAAGGCAGCTCCCGGCGACGTAGCCACCAATCGCCAGGCCTCGTATCGCTTTCATCTGCTGGAGCGGTTCGAGTGCGGGATCATCCTCACCGGGACCGAGGTCAAGTCGCTGCGGGAGGGGAACGTCCAGCTCAAGGACGCCTATGCCGTCATCAGGGACGGTGAGGTGTGGCTGCTCGGGATGTACATCGCCCCGTACGGTCCGGCGGCTCGCGGCAATCATGAGCCCGAGCGTCCGCGCAAGCTGCTGCTGCACCGCAAGGAGATCGAGCGCCTGATCGGCAAGACGGCCGAGCGCGGGCTGACGCTGGTCCCGACCCGGGTGTACTTCTCCGGTCCGAACGCCAAGGTCGAGATCGCGCTGGCCCGGGGTAAGAACGTCTACGACAAGCGAGAGTCGATCCGCCGCCGGGAAGTGACGCGCGAGGTGCAGCGCGAGCTGCGGGAGGCGCAGCGGTAAGGGCGCTCGGGGGCGGCTGCACCCAGGGTGCGTCGCCGAACTTTGCCTCTCCACTTCGGGGGGTCCGAAGTGGAGAGACATCGTTTCGTGTTAGCCGAAAGTGGCGTGCAGGTGAGTGGCGTCCATGCCGACCACCAAGAGGGCGATCAGCCCCAGATATACGGCTGCGACCAACACCCGGTCCCGGGGCCTGACCTGGTAGTAGGCCCGTTGTGAGGGGCCGCCCGTCCTGCGCAGTCGCCACCGCTTGAGCGTCTGCAGGCCGGCGAACAGGATGATGATCAGCATGATGGGGTTGGGGAAGATCACCGCCAGCGGGATCAGCGCCGCGAATCCCAGGACCCACATCCACGGCGCCATCGCCGCCATCGCCCGCCCGCCGTCGAGCGGAATCACCGGCAGGAGGTTGAACAGGTTGAGGAAGAAGCCGGTGAACGCCAGCGCGCGCCAGATGTCGTCCCCGGTCACGTGCCAGACGATGACGCAGACCGCGGCGCCGACGCTGCCCAGGACCGGGCCAGCGAGCCCGACCCGCGCCTCGGCAAGCGCGTTATCTCCAAGGGAACGAGCGCTGATAACCGCGCCCAGGAAGGGGATGAACATCGGGGGGCTGGCCGTGATCCCCTCGCGGCGAAGGGCGATCACGTGGCCCATCTCGTGCACGAGCAGAAGGACGACGAAACCAAGCGCGAACGTCCAGCCGAACACGAGGCTGTAAGCCGCGATCGACACGAGCATGGTCCCCGCGGTGGTGAACAGCTTGAGCTTCGGCAGCAGCAGCAGGACCGTCTTGAACTTCGCCAACAGAGCGACGATCGCGGCCAGTAGCGGGCCGACCCTGCGCTTGAAGAACGACTGCTTTGGGTCGGGCCGGTCTGGCTCGGGCGCGGGCGTGAACCACGGCGACTCAGGCAGGGCCCGGTCGGGCGCGGTGACGGGATGCCTCTGGGGGACCGGAAACTCCATCGTCATTTGATTCTGGCAGGCGCGACCAGGACCTCCTTGGGCGTAGCTTCGGCGCGGTCGCGCGCCCCGTGCAAAGCCACCCAAGGCTGCCGGCGCGTCTGGCTTTCGGGGACATAAGCTGCGAGGAGATGCTCAGATCCCCAAGTCGCGGAGCCTTGAGGTGGGATTGGGACGATTTGCACCCCTCGAGCAGGCGCGGAGAAACGGGGACGAGATTCTCCCCATCCGGGGCCGAGCCGCTTCTGGCCGAACGTGGCCGAAAGCCCCGCTCAGCATGCCAAAAGGCCTCTACAATGGGATGTGCATACATATCCCCAGGGGACGACAGGCTTCGACGTGGTCGACTCGTGGGGGTGGTTGCGAGCCGAGGTTCCGGGCGGCCTCGTAAATCACCCGGAAATCAATAAGTGCGGACACGCACACTGTCGATCTCGGTTACGCGGCTGCTTAGTCGGTAACTGAAGTCGTCTCGCCCGTCACTCGCCTGCGGTGGCGGATCGGGATCAGCTAGCAGGCTCGCTCGGTGAGGATTTGCTCCCTCCGATCCGAGGACTTCTAGGGAGCTGGCTCTCGACAACCCGGCCGGCGTGGCGAGTCGAGAGCGAGATTTAGAGCGCCGGCTACGCTCGTAGACGCCACCATCTACGCGACTGCGGACCCGGGTTCGATTCCCGGCGTCTCCACCTTTGTAAGTTCGACCGCCCTCCGCACCACTGCAGGGCGGTTCGATGAGGACGAGCACATCGACCGCCGTGACCGCCCTGTAGAACGGTCGGCCGATATCGGGCGTGACAGGCTCGAGGCGGATCGGGCGTGACTCCCGTACGAGACCGCTCCTTTTTGGGCGAAGGGGAGCGTCGGGTGCCGCGCGCGGGCGACTGCTTGGCGGGGAGAGCAGTCACCCCCGGGCGTCATGAGCTCGTGACCCAGGCTGTCCGCGAGGAGCAGCGGTTCGACGGAGGGCAGCATGGCTGCGCCATCACGGATGGAGCAGTCGGTCGAGGTGGCGACGGGCCGTCGCAACTCGTCCGATCCGGGAGCCAGCTGAGCGACCCGTCTGTTACCGCTAGGAAAGTGCGGTACCGTCCTCGCGTGCACGACGCACTGGGACGGCCGCCACTTGGCGGCCAGCTTTCAGCGGCGCCAACCAGACGGCAGCGCTAGAACGCTACTCCGCGGCGGGGGTCGCAGTAGCGCTGGCTGCCTGCGGAGGCTCGACCGGCGGCTCCAGTGGCGTCGGCACCTTCGGTGGCCTTAGGTCGGGCGTTGGTCGGGGTGTGCCGGCCGGCCTCGCCAACTGCCTCGAAAAACACGCGGCCAATCCCGGCTCGGTAAGTGCCATTTCCACCAGCGTGCCAGGGGCTCGTCCGGGCGTGCCCCGGCCATCGCTTGCGCTTGGGTTCGAGACCGGCGGGCCATCGAACCAAAATGGCGCTCTCGTCGAGGCCAACATCGACTCGTTCAGCCTCTATGTGTTCGCCGACCCGGCGACTGCTGATCGAGCCGGGGCACTTGCTCGGCCTGCGGTCGCTAGCGCCGCCAGGCAGAGCGCTGCCCGCGCCCGCGCGGAAGGCAATCCAGGCGCTCAGCCCGGGATTACCAGCGTAACCGCCCTCGGGCGAGCGGTGCTGGCTTACATGGCCGGAACCACGTTCGGCTCCAGGGAGCCGATCGCGGCCGGGGAGGTCGCGGCCGTGAGGAGCTGTCTCAGCCACAACGGACTCGCCTGACCAACAAAACGGTGATCAAAAACGCGCCGGCCGGTCTGCTGAGCTTGCAGCGTGTGCGGCTTGTAGAACACCTGCACGGTTCGGTACCACGCTCCGGTCGTCAAGCGCCGCTCAACGGCCGGAGCCGGGGCGTCAGGCGTCACCTAGTCACGCATGATCCCGGGCACGGCGCTGCTGCATTTGTCGCGGAGGAGGAGTCCGCGTGCGAGGCGGCGGACGATCGCGTTCCGCCCCAAGGAGCGGTCTCGTACGTGAGTCACCGTGCCGTTGGTATCGCTTGGAATCAGGCGTCTCGCGGGACGCCGACGAGCTGCCCGAGTTCGGGGTCTCAGATCTCGCGGCATCGCCAGCTGCACGACCGCCGGCATCGTCTGTGTAGACGCCGGCGAAGGTGGTGTCCTCAGGCGTCGTGCGGGCTCTGTGCGTCGTTCGTGCGGTCGGGATTCAGCGCTGGGAGGACGGCGTGATCGCGGTGTCGCTCGAGGCGCTGATCTCTGCGCTGCGCCACGGGGGCCTGACTACCTTCGGCGCCAGGCGGCCGCGGTGCTCCCACCGGCGCATTGACGATCGCGCCGCACGTAGAGCAAGTCCAGGCGACGGCGGAAGGGTCGAGCTTCGTTACTACGGGGCAGTCCCAAGTGTGCGGCGGGCAGGTTCGACTGTTGAGAGACGGGGCGCGGCGGGCGGATTCGAGCACCGATTGGTTGAGCTTCATAGTGTCTCCAGGGGGCGTGGTGATAAGCCTCATGGTCGGTTTGGTCGTGTGTAGTCGTGGCGGAGTGTTGGACATCGAGATCAAGCCAGCATCAGGACGGTGTGAGGATCAAGTAATGCCGAGGCGCGCGTGGGCTGGTGGCTCGTCGGCTGGGGGTTCCCCGCGTTTAGTCTTGTCGAGACGGACCGCGAGGATTTGGGCGCTGATCGACTGCCGCATGATCGCCGTCTGGGTCGGCGAGTTCTTGCAGGTGGTTCAGCGCTTTGCGAAGCATCCGCGAGACCTGCATCTGCGAGACGCCGATCCTGGCAGCGATCTCTCTCTGCGTGAGGTCCTCGTTGAACCGGAGCGCCAATACCTCACGCTCGCGCGCCGCGAGCGTGGGCGCCACCGAGGCGATCGTCGCGCTGGCGTCGACCCGCTCAAACCGTTCCTCGTCGTAGGCGATCGACTCGCCGAGCGTGCGCGATTCCCCATCGAGCTGCTGATCGTGCGGGGCATCAAGCGAGGCTGAGTGGTGTGCAGCCGCGGCCTCAAGGCCGTGGAGGACCTCCTCGACGCTCACCTCCAGATATTCGGCGAGCTGCGGCAGGGTTGGCGAGTGTCCTGTCCGCGCGCTGAGCGCTCGCTCGGCCTCCTTGACCCGAAGTCCGAGCTCTTGGGCGCGACGTGGGACATGCGCTGACCAACCGGTATCACGGAAGTAGCGCTTGAGCTCGCCGAGGATCGTCGGCACGGCGTATGACTTGAACGCGAGCCCGCGGGTCGGATCGAAGCGATCGATCGCCTTGATCAGCCCGACGCTGGCGACTTGTAGCAGGTCGTCGAACGGTTCGCCCGCGCCTCCGCGATACCGTGCGGCGAGCTTGCGCGCGAGCGGCAGAAAACGGTCGACCAGCTCCGCCCGCGCGCGGAGATCGCCGTGCTGGTGGCAGCGAACAAATAGCTCACTGACCGCCGCCGGCCGCAAGACCGGACGGCTGCTGGCAGCGCCGGGTGATGAGGCCCCATCGAAATCCAATCCCATGCGGGACCTCCGTTTGGGTCGCAGGCCACCTCCAGCGACCGTAGACTAGACAGATCTGTCTGTCAAGGGTAGTTTTCGGGCGATGGTCGCGGACACAGAAACCCAAGAACGGCAGCCGCTAACTCCCCGCGAACGGATCCTCGAGACCGCGTATGAGCTGTTCGCTCGCCGCGGGATCCAGGCCGTCGGCGTCGACGAGGTCATCAGGCGGGCCGGGATTGCAAAGGCGACGCTCTACAGCCACTTCCCGTCGAAGGACGATCTGGTAGTGGCATTCCTAGAGCTGCGCGAGCACCGGTGGACGCCGGGGTGGGTTGAGGCCGAGGCGAGACGGAACGGAAGCAATCCGGAACAGCGGCTGCTGGCGATCTTCGATCTGTTCGACGAGTGGTTTCACCGCGATGACTTCGAAGCGTGCTCGTTCATCAACGTCCTGCTCGAGCTCGGCGCCGCTCATCCCGCTGGCAAAGCCAGCGTCCAACATCTGGAGAACATCCGTACGGTCATCGCGGGCCTTGCCGAAGAGGCAGGGCTGCGCGACCCGGCATCTTTTGCCCGCGCGTGGCACATCCTGATGAAAGGCTCGATCGTGTCCGCCGCCGAAGGCGACGCCGACTCGGCCAAGCGCGCCAAGGCGATGGCCCGCCGCCTGATCGAGGATTACCGCTCGCCGTCTCCAGAGCCCTCGTCGTAGCCGCGCCCTGCGTCTTTGATGATCGCGGGGTGCCGAAAAGTTCTGCGCCGCTCCGAAACGGGCGTACCCGGATCGCTAAAGCAGGAAGCCGCGAAGGAGGCGGTGGGCTAGCGGCCGCTCGCCTCGGCCGCCTCGACCAGCCGTACTGGCGCGCCAGCTGAAGCCTCATCTTTCGCTGGCGGCGACTCAGGCTCGGAGGAGTCGTCTTGGACGGCTTCGTGGGCCCGGACCGGTGCGGGAACGAGCGCCACCGCGAACACCACCAAGGCGAATGCCACGAACCGACCGATAACCGTGAGGGGATCGCTACCCACCTGGTCGCCGAACAGGACGATGCCGCCGATGATGCCGAGCACGTTGGCTGCTGACGTGGTCGCCGCAATAACAGCAATGGCGTTTCCGATCTGAAGGCTTCTGGCCGTGGCGAAGAAGGCCGCCACCGCGGTGAGGATCCCGATGAAGGTCCAGGGGCCCAGCGCTCCCAGGACCCCATGCGAGCCGCCGCTCACGGCCTTGATCGAGATGTCTGAGATTCCGAAGAAGAGCCCGCCGGCGATCCCTAGGAATAGCCCGTGCTGGCCACGGAGGCGTCCCGAGCGACAGCCGAGAATGAAACCCGCTCCGAGCGCTAGCGCGCCAATCTCGAAGGCCAACACTGGAAGTACCGCGTAGCTCGCATGGTTCTGATCGCCGTGCGCGGTGACGCCGAGGACGGCCATCCCCAACCCAAGGAGGCCCAGACCAACCCACTGGCGTCGCGTGACGTCCAAATCGAAGAATCTCTCCGCGAACAGCCCGAGCAGCACGATCCCCCCGGAGATGACCGCTTGCCCCAGGGACAAGGGCGCCAGCGCCAGCGCGCCCACGTGCAGGAGCCAGGCAAGGGCCGCCGTGATCCAGCCGATCACAAACCACTTCGAGCCAAACAGCGCGACCGCGCTCTCCAGTGGATGCCGGACGTCGACGTCACGGGTCGCAACGGCCCCCTTTTGCTTCCACAGGCCGCCCAGACTGGCCCCAGCAGCGCAGGCCAACGCCAGGACTAGCCCAACCAACACCTGCGCATGCATGTTGACAGGGCTTCCCCGGTTCAGCCCGACGAAACGCGATCGCTTCGCGCACTCCGCCAAGCCGCCTTCTTCAATCTCCCGGATCGAGTCGGCTCAGGCCTCCCATTGGAACCTGTCCCGGCCAGTGATCTTCAGGGCGTCAGCACGACCTTGCCCGAAATGTGCTGGGTCGACTTGGCCATGAAGGCCTCGCGTGCCTCCGCGAGCGGGTAGACCGCGCCGACTTGGGGTCGCAGCTTGCCCTGGTCGACGAGCCGCGTGATGTCTCGGAGTTGGGCACCGCTCGGGTCGCGTACGAAGTGAACCGTGCGGATGTCGTCTCGATCGGTTTGCGGTGGAGCCATGACCGATACCAGCGCGCCACCTGGCTTGACGATTGCTGCTGAATGGGCGAGCACGTCACCGCCGATGGCGTCGTAGACCAGGTCGACCTGACCGAGGGCCGCCTCCCAGCCGTCCCGCTCGACATCGACGAAATCGTCGGCGCCCAGCTCGAGCGCGCGCTGGCGAGCGCCGGCCCGACCGGTTCCGATGACGTGGGCGCCGGCCCAACGGGCCAGCTGCACGGCCGTCGATCCGACCCCGCCGCTGGCGCCGTGGATCACCACGGTCTGGCCGGACTCGAGCTGGCCGTGGTCGAACAGCGCCTGCCACGACGTGAGCCCGGCCTGTGGGATCGCAGCGGCTTCGATGAAGTCAAGCGTCGTCGGCTTCGGTGCCAAGCTGCGAGCCTCGATGATCACGTACTCGGCGGCCCACCCGTCGCGATACCCGTCGATGAGGCCGTAGACCTCATCTCCCACCGATATGCCGGCTGTGCCGTAGCCGAGCGCGACCACGACCCCCGATCCCTCATGAGCCGGGATCAGGGACCCCCGGTCGTGCCCGGCTCGATCGGTCCGGAGGGGCCAGGTCAGCTCCGTCGGGGTAAAACTAGCGGCGCGCACCTGCACGAGTGCGTCGCCGATCGCAGGCCGAGGATCTGGGGCGTCCTCGTAGACGAGGCCCTCGATGCCCTCGAAACCCTCCGGCTCCCGGATGCGGACGGCTTTCATGGAAATCTCCTTATCAGATCAGCTGAAGTTGTCGGTCATTCCAATGACACGCTACGGCGAAGGATCGTGACCGACGGACGATCGGGATTGGCTGGACGGCCGCGAGGCGTAGGCTCCAACTTGCCGGTGGCCGCGTCTGCGTCCAGCTCCCCCTCTCCCCGTAAGCGCCACGCGCTCGATTTGTTCGCGGGCTTACCCGATCGGTATGACCGGATGGGTGCCGTGTTGAGCTTCGGGCAGGATCCGCGTTGGCGTCGCGCGCTGGTCGCTGCGATCGACCCGCGCGCTGGTCAGCGCGTCCTCGATGTCGCGACTGGTACTGGGCTGGTCGCGTTCGAGCTGGCGCGCCGCGGCGGGTGCGAGGTCATCGGCCTCGATCAGAGTGAGGAGATGCTCGGTGTCGCACGCGCGCGGCTGGCCGAAGCGAAGGCCATGGGTGATCTGGTGAGCTTCGTCCACGGCGAGGCGGAGCGACTGCCGTTCGCCGATGCCGAGTTCGACGCGCTGACGTTCACTTACCTCCTGCGCTACGTCGATGACGCGGCAGCGACGATGCGCGAATTGGCTCGGGTCGTTCGGCCCGGGGGCCGGATCGGGATGGTGGAGTTCGGCGTTCCCGAGACGGCGCTCCTGCGGGGCGCCTGGCGGGTGCACACTCGCATTGGCCTGCCGCTGCTTGGTCGTCTGGTGTCGCCGGCGTGGTTTGAGGTAGGGCGCTTTCTCGGTCCGAGCATCGAAGGCTTATACGCGCGCGAGCCGGGCCTGCGTGCGTTGTGGCGTGCGGCCGGAATTGGCGATGTGCACGAGCGGCGGATCAGCTTTGGTGCCGGACTCCTGATGTGGGGAACCAGGGATGGCGACGGCGCCACGTGAGCTTGACCGGCCAGCCTTCTACGCCCTGCGGTCGGGCGGCTGGCGCGATCTGGTCACGCTTTTGCATCCGCCTTATACGGCGTGGCACCTCAGCTATGTGGCACTCGGGGCGGCGGCCGCGCCCATCGTGCACGCCGATCGGCTGGGCGCCGCGTTGGGCGCATTCCTGCTCGCGGTCGGAGTGAGCGCGCACGCGCTCGATGAGCTCAGCGGCCGCCCGCTCCAGACCGATCTGAAGCGGTGGACGCTGGTTTCGCTCGCGGTCGTGTCGCTCGTCGCAGCGGTCGGCATCGGCGTAGCCGGCACGATCGTGGTCTCGCCTCTGCTCGCGCCCCTGGTGGTAGCCGGTGCGTTCCTCGTGCCGGCCTACAACCTCGAGCTGGCGCATGGGCGGTTTCACAGCGATGTGTGGTTCGCGCTCGCTTGGGGCGGGTTCCCGGCGTTCACCGGCTACTTCGTCAACGCGCTGACGATCCGGCCGGCGGGCGTCCTCGTCGCCGCGGCCTGCTGTCTGTTGAGCGCAGCGCAGCGACGGCTCAGCACGCCCGCGCGCGAGCTGAGGCGGCACACAGCCGAGGTGTCGGGCGAGCAGCGGCTCACCGACGGGGACGTGATCGACCTCACCAAGGCGCGGCTCTCGGCACCGCTGGAGGGCGCCCTGACGGCAATGTGGCTCGCGCTGGTGCTGCTAGCCGCCGGGCTAATCGCCGTCCGCTTATAAGCCGCCACGCTCTCGCATGTGCGCCGGGTCATGCGGCAGGGCGTGGGTACGGCCTGGCTGTCCTAATGCAGACTCGTCAACCGGGCCAGCGGCGGCGTAACCTTTTCGTGTGGGACCGGATCCGGAGGTCGGAGTTTGCGACAGGCGGCTTGCCCAGATTTGAGGCGGTTTGGACGGTCCCGACTGGTTGGGGGCGGGACCGGCGCACTGGCGATGTGCGCGACCCTCGGCTTGCTCCTGGCCGCGTGCGGAGGGGGCGGGAAGTCGGCGTTGAGCCACGGTGCCCCGTCCAGCGGCGAGGTGCGGCTATCGATCACGCCGACCAGCGGCAGCGTCGATTCCACGCCGAACCGCGGAATAGCCGTATCGGCCGCCGGCGGCACGATCAGCAGCGTGAGCGTCCAGACGAAGGGCGACCCGGTCACCGGGACGCTCAACGCCACCGGGACCGTATGGCAGAGCAACTGGGCCCTGAACGTCTCGCGGCAATACACGGTGGTGGCGACCGCGGTCGCGCATTCCGGAAAGCGGGCCACGCAGACAAGCTCGTTTCGGACGTTTACGCCTCGCCAGACGTTCACGACCAAGATCATCGAGGGCGATGGTCAGACCTACGGCGTGGGGATGCCGATCATCCTCTACTTCAGCCAGCCTGTCACCGACAAGGCAGCGGTCGAACGGGCGTTGGAGATCAGGAGCTCGAGGCCGGTGATCGGCTCCTGGTACTGGGACAGCCAATGCGGTACGGCTCCCGTCTGCGCGTATTTCCGGCCCCGTCACTACTGGCAGTCAGGCACCCAGGTCAGCTTCACGGGGCATCTGAACGGGATTGAGGCATCCCCGGGGGTCTACGGGGACCACACCCTCACCCAGAGCTTCAGGATCGGCTCCCCGCTTATCGCTGACGTCAACACCGCGGGCCACTACATGAACGTCTACCGCGACGGGAAGCTGTTTGCGCATTGGCCGATCAGCAGCGGACGGCCGGGCGATGACACCCCAAACGGTTCCTACCTGACGATCGAGAAGGCAAACCCCGTCGACATGAAG
Source organism: uncultured Actinomycetes bacterium (assembly GCA_963757075.1). Taxonomy (GTDB): domain Bacteria; phylum Actinomycetota; class Thermoleophilia; order Solirubrobacterales; family Solirubrobacteraceae; genus Palsa-465. The sequence continues at coordinate 167,191 of CAVWQN010000003.1, read as the reverse complement.
GGCCCCGGCTACGACATCGAGGTGCCTTACTCCGTGCGGTTCACGTGGAGCGGCGACTACCTGCACGACGCCTACTGGTCGGTGGGGGAGCAGGGGTTCACAAACGTCAGCCACGGCTGCGTGAACATGTCCCCTGAGGACGCCACGACCTACTACAACATGGCGGTTCCCGGCGACCCGGTGAACGTGACCGGCAGCCCGCGGGCCGGGACTTTCGACAACGGCTGGACCATGTGGTTCCTGTCCTGGAACCAGTGGGTGCGGGGAAGCGCGCTACACGAGGCCGTGCAGGCCGCTTCGGACGGCAGCACGTTCGTCAGTGCCTCGTCGCCCCCCGCGAACGGTGCGGCAGCGCCGCTGGGAGCGTCCAACTCCTACCGCGCGCCAACGCTCTGAGGTAGGCTCGTGACGTGATCGTGGCGATCGCCGGAGCGCATGGCAAGATCGCGATGCGGCTGGCGAGCGTGCTCGCAGGTGACGGCGACAGCGTGATCGGCCTGATCCGCAACCCGGACCACGCAGCCGATGTGAGGACGCAGGGCGCTTCTGCGGTGGTCTGCGATCTCGAGCACGCGACCGTCGACGAGGTCGGAGGGGCCATCCGGGACGCCGATGCGGCCGTGTTCGCCGCGGGTGCGGGACCGGGCAGCGGCGCCGAGCGCAAGCTCACCATGGACCGCGATGGGGCGATCAAGCTGCTGGATGCCGCCACTGCGGCCGGCGTGCCGCGCTTTCAGATCATCAGCGCGGTGGGCGCCGAGAACCCTCCCGGGGGCGACGACGCGTTCGGCGTCTACTTGCGGGCGAAGGCGGAGGCAGACGAAGCGGTGCGGAACAGCGACCGGGATTGGACGATCGTCAGACCGGGGCGGCTTACCGAAGATCGGGGAACGGGCAGCGTGCGGATCGAATCGTCTCCCTTCCGGGGTCAGATCCCTCGGGACGACGTAGCTTCCGTCCTGGCTCGATTGCTGCGCGACTCCCGCTCTTCCCGCCGTCTGCTGTACGTCAACGGCGGAGAGCAGCCGATCGAACAGGCGCTCGAAGCCGTCCTCTCTGAGTAAACAACGAGCGAGTCGGGCTCCGGCGGTAGAACGCCTGGCCAATGAGCCACAGCGGTATGGGGATGAGCGGGACCACCATGCGAGGCTCGGCCGTGGGAAGAAGGTGGACCACGAGTCCCAGGCCGAAGAGCAGGAGGAAAGGCGCGGCCTCGGGTGGCAACCGGCGTCGGGCCCGCCGGAGCGAGACACCGGCGGCGACGAGTGCCGCCAGCAATGCTCCGTTGAAGAGGGCCAGCCCGGCGACGACCGCGACTGACAACTGGAAGCTGAAGGGGAAGCCGAGAAACATGCGGCCGACGTTCGCCAAGAGGTTTAGTAGGTACTTGGCGGGATGCCCGAGCGCCTGAGCGACCGCCACGTGTTGAAGCTTGAGGTCGCCTCGGAGGGGCCCGAGCGACGAGACGTAATGGAAGAAGGGCCGATAGGCGGCCAGAGCTGGATCCGTATTCACGGTATGCGACGCATGCCACTCACCCAACTGGCTGGGGCTGGGAGATGACATCCAGTACAGGGAGATCCCGCCAGAGTTGCCCCAGTAGAAAACGTGGTGCGTGATCGAATACGTGTAGGCCAGCCACGGCACGCACGCCAGCATCCCGACAGCGCAGATGGTCGTCCAACGTCGCGCCATGGCCGTTCGCTCGGCCGCGCCCCCGTGGCGAAAGCGGGCACCGCACCACCAGAGGAGCCCCGCGATCAGGCATCCGCTTACGATCCACCCGTACTCGAGCCTGGTCATGACCAGGCCGCCGAGGGCAAGCCCGGCGACGACCGCGTGGCGACGCCGCCCGTGCATCAGATAGCGAGCAGTTCCGTCGAGCGCGGCGATCGCGCACAGCAGCGCGAGCGGCTCCTTGGCCACCGTCCCCAGCACGTAGTAACCGGGGCCGTAGAGACCGAGCGCGTAAGCGCCGATCAGCGCCCCGCGCCGGGTCAACCTCAGGCGCAGGAACCGGTAGAAGAGCAGCGCTGCGGCAAACATCAGCAGCGGGCTCGTCAGCCGAAGCTCCGCCAGCGGGATCCCGAGAGCAACGAACGGCGCCAGCAACGCCGGCAGCCCCGGCCCGTGCCAGAGGTACTGCGTCGAGTCCATTGTCCCCACAACCGCGTAGCGTCCTTGAAGCAACCGGTGCGCCGCTGCCAGTATCGGCATCTCGTCGCCGTTCGGTCGGCCGGGAGCGGTGAGCAGGGACACGACCACGAGCACCGCAAGCAACGGCAGGAGCCAGACGACAGGCGATTCCAGCAGGGTCGACGCGAGAGTTCCGCGGCCTCGCGTTTGGGAGTGGACGAGCCCGTTCTGGCCGAGACGAGGTCTGGCTAGGCGTGCATTGGCGGGGGGCGGGGCTTGAGTGCTCATCGCCCTCCTTTGGGCGACTTGCGGCGCTGGCTGGGTCACAGATGACTGGGCGCGAGGCCGAGTCGACGCGTGCTAGGGCAAAGTCGACGGCGATGGTATAGGGCTTGGTAGCTGCCGGTCGGCTAGGCCGCTGCGCAGCCGCCGCACAGCCCCCAGACCACGAGCTGGGTGTGGTCAGGGACGAACCCGGTCTCGGCAGCGCGAGCAGCCACCTCCTCGGACAGCACACCGCCGTCCAGATCGGCGGTCGCTCCGCAACGGCGGCAGACCGTGTGCGCGTGAGGTTCCACGCGCGAATCGAACAGCACAGCGCCGTTGCCGGTGCCGAAGCGCCGCACGAGCCCGAGGTCCTCGAGCAGCTCGAGCGTGGCATAGACGGTCGGCAGCGAGACGCCGGGCAGCACACCGGAGACCTTCTCCAGGATCTGCTCGGCCGTCATGTGCTGCGCCTCAGAGCACAGCGCGCGGTGGATCACGATCCGCTGTGAGGTGACGCGAAGCCCACGGCCCCGAAGCTCGCGGATCAGCTGATCGTCTATTGCTGGCGGTTGCATGTTCAACATCATAGCTCTAATTAGGGCATCCTTATTTTAACTTATTCGCTATAGTGGCGTTGTGAGCGTAGGCACAGCTGACCGGAAGAAGCCCCGTCCCCGGCTCGCCCAGGCGATCGCGCGGCTGGCTGGATTTAACGACGAGCCAGCGTTCGTGCTGCGCGTGGTCCAGCCCGGCCTTGTCGGGATGATCGACGGAACGGTCTCCACTCTGGCCCCGATCTTCGCCGCGGCGGTGTCGAGCAACTCTCACACCGCCCTGGTGGTCGGGATCTCCACGGCGCTCGGCGCTGGCGTCAGCATGGGCATCTCCGAAGCCCTGTCGGACACCGGCGAGCAGACTGGGCGGGGGTCGGCCATCGTGCGAGGTGCGATCACAGGCGCGTTCACGACGGTCGGAGGCGTGTTCCACTCGCTGCCGTTCATCATCCGCAACGTCCATACCGCGCTGATCGTCGCTGGCGCGGTCGTGGCGGTCGAGCTGCTGACGATTGCCTGGGTTCGCTACCGGTTCCTCAAGGTCTCGCTGCGCTCCTCCCTAGTCGTAGTGACGCTCGGAGGGGCGATCGTCGTGGCGATCGGGGTCACGATCGGGAGCTCTTAGCTCGGGCGGCAGTCGAGCCGCCGGGCCGGTGCGGTTGCATAACACCCACGCCTGCGGGCTAACTCGTTATGATCGCTGGGCGGCCTGCCGGACGCAGGGCAGTTGCGGTTGGGCGGACAGAGCACATGACACTTCACACTGCCCCGACAGAGCCTGCTGGCGTCATGCTCGCGGAGCCCGCCGTTGAGCACCCGGAGTCCGACCTCATGCGGCCGGTCTCGATGCCGCTCGTCGATCGGGTCGCAAGCGCCGCCGTCACGGCAATCCCGCCCATCATGGTCGGCGTCGGCATGTGGCTCGGCTGGGGAGGAAACCTGTTCCGCTGGCAGGATCTCTTGATCCTCGCCGTGATGTACGTGTCGGTGGGTACCGGCATCACTGTTGGGTTTCATCGATTGCTGACGCACCGCAGCTTTAAGTGCAGTCGGCTGCTACGGGCCGCGTTCGCCGCGCTGGGCTCCGCGGCGGCGGAAGGGCCGGTGATCGACTGGGTGGCCACGCATCGAAAGCATCACCAGTTCTCCGATGAGCACGGCGATCCTCATAGCCCCCACGTGGATCGAGAACACGGATGGCAGGGGGCCCTGCGGGGGCTCGCCTACGCCCACCTCGGCTGGGTGTTCAAGGACATGGAGGTGGCCGACGAGCGTAGGTACGCAAGAGATCTGCTGGCGGACCCGATGATCCGCTTCGTCGATCGCACTTTCGTGCTCTGGGTGCTCGTGGGCCTGGCGGTGCCGTTCGGGCTCGGCGTGGCCCTGACCGGCTCGGTAACGGGAGGGCTGATCGGGCTGCTGTGGGGTGGTGCGGCTCGGATCTTCTTCGTTCACCACGCGACGTTCAGCATCAACTCGCTCTGCCATTTCTTCGGTCGGCAGGACTACGACACGGGCGACGAATCCCGGAACCTGGCCTGGCTTGCGATTCCCACCTGGGGCGAGGCTTGGCATAACAACCATCACGCGTTTCCCACCTCCTATCGGCACGGGCTTCGCCGCTGGCAGATCGATCCCGCCGCGGGCGTGATCCGGATGCTGGAGATGGTTGGACTCGCTTGGGACGTGGTTCGCGTCGACCCTGCGCGCCGGCAGCGCAAGACCTTGGCCGTCCCCACCTCCTGAAAGCCGTGGCCCTGTCGAACACCGCTCCGCTGCTGCGCGAGCTGGAGAGGGCGTTTCCTCGCCGTCCGTTCACGCTGAAGTTCTGGGACAAGACCCGGCTTGAAGCCACCGAGCCAGGGGCTCCCACGTTCGCGATCAGAACTCCACGGGCGCTCGCTCATGTGCTGCGTGCCCCCGGTGAGCTCGGTTTGGGTCGGGCGTACGCCGCCGGCATGATCGAGGTCGATGACCTCGACGCCGCGCTGGCCGTGGTCGACGAGTGGAACCCAAGCCCGCCAGGGATCCGGCAGCAGCTCGCACTGGCGCTGGCGCTCGCCCGAGCCTGCGGGCTGGTCGTGCCGCCGCGGCGCCCCCAGACGGAGCTCAGACTGCGCGGCGAGCGGCACACGCTCAGCCGCGACCGGCGCGCGGTCCGTCATCACTACAACGTCGGCAACGACTTCTTCGCGCTGTTTCTCGATTCCTCGATGACCTACAGCTGCGCCTGCTTCTCGCGGGGCGCGCGAACGCTCGAGGAGGCTCAGGAGGCGAAGCTCGAGCTCGTCTGCTCGAAGCTCGGGCTAGCTGCCGGGGAGCGCGTCCTGGACGTGGGTTGCGGGTGGGGGAGTTTCGCGGTGCACGCCGCGCGCAATCACGGGGCCCAGGTGGTCGGGATCACGCTGTCCGAGCCTCAGGCCGAGCTGGCCCGCGAGAGGGCGCGTCAGGCGGGCCTCGCCGACCGGGTGGAGTTCAGGGTGGCCGATTACCGCGAGTTGGCGGGCGAGCAGTTCGACGCCATCGCCAGCATCGGCATGGTCGAGCACGTGGGGGCGGAGCGGATCGACGTCTATGCCGCCCGCCTGGCGAGCCTGCTTCGGCCAGGCGGGCGCTTGCTCAACCACGGGATCGCGAAGCTCAAGGATCTCGACACGCCCGACGAGGGGCCCTTCTCGGAGCGGTTCGTGTTCCCGGATGGCGTGCCCCTTCCGTTGTCGCGCATCGAGCTCGCGCTGGAACGCGCCGGACTCGTCACCAGGCACGTAGAGGGCCTCGCCGACGACTACGCCGAAACGCTCACGCACTGGATCAGTCGGTTCGAGAGTCGCTACGACGACGCGGTCAGGCTGGCAGGGCCGGAGCGGGCGCGGGTGTGGCGGTTGTACCTACATGCAGCCCGGCAGGGCTTCGAGACCGGGTGGGCGTCGATCTACCAGGTGCTGGCTCACCTGCCCTCGCGCCAGGCAGCTACGAAGCCGGCTCAGGCTCAGCGACCTCCGTCGGAGCGGACTCGGCGGCCGGCTGCTCGGCCGCCATCTCGGGCTGCGGCTCGGGTTGGCTAGCGGCGTACGCGTGCGCGCCCGCGGCGCCGATGACGCCGGCCGCGAGCGCCGCCGCGGCCCAGCCGGGCCCGTGCGGATCCTCGCCGCCGAGGGCGAGGCTGCCTGGACCATCGTCGGCCAGCGCCAGCACGGCGGCTATCAGCACCATGTTGTACTCGTAACCGCCGTTAGCAGCCCAGGGGCCGTTCTTGAAGTGAACGCGGTTGATCGCCGTGAGCATGACTGAGGTCAGCATTGAGGCGGCCAGTGGGGTGGCAAGACCCGTGATCAGCAGTAGCCCACCGCCGGCCTCGGCCGCTCCGGCGGCGGTCGCGTGGTGACGACCCGGCCGCATCCCCATGCTCTCGAAGGCGTTGCCTGTGGCCTCCAGGCCGTGGCCGCCGAACCAACCGAACAGCTTCTGCGTGCCGTGTCCTACAAACAATCCACCGACGATAAGCCGAAGAAGTAAGCGCGCGATCTTCATCCTTCCCCCTTTGATTTAGGTTGACGCGTCAACTATACGCGGCCGCTCCGGGCGGCTCCGGCGCCGGCTCGGGCACAGGCGGCCGCGGGTCGTGGGGCGGTGGCGCCGGGCCCGGGCCCGGCTGTGGTGCGGGTGGTGAGGGATCCGGGGAAGGCGGAGGCTGCCCAGGAGAGGGCCCGGGCGGGGGCTCCGGCGGCGGTTCGGGGATCGGGGGGCCTGGCGGTTGTGGACGCTGAGCCACCATGCTCAGGTGGTACCCCCGCCGGTCTGGCGGGCAAACCGTCACCCGGTTTACGGCCCCTCGACATCCCGCACGCCGAGGAGTAGTTTGATCTCAGGTCCACGATTAACGGAGGAGAGGTATGGCCAAGTCCGTTTCCGTGCGTCTCCACGTCAACGGCGTCGAGCAGCACCTGGAGGTGGAGCCGCGCCTGTTGCTCGTGCACGCGCTGCGCGACAAGCTCGGGCTGACGGGCACTCACGTCGGGTGCGACACCTCCAACTGCGGCGCTTGCACCGTCCACCTGGACGGCCGAGCGGTGAAGTCATGCACCGTGCTGGCCGTGCAGGCCGACGGCGCCCAGGTGACCACCGTCGAAGGCCTCGGCTCCGGAGGCGAGCTACACCCGGTGCAGGAAGCATTTTGGAATGACCACGCCCTTCAGTGCGGCTACTGCACCCCGGGGATGATCATGGCCGCCGCCGCACTGCTGTCCGAGAACCCCGACCCCACGGAGGCCGAGGTGCGCCACGCGCTCGAGGGGAATCTCTGCCGCTGCACCGGCTATCAAAACATTGTCAAAGCGGTGCTGGACGCGGCCAAGACGAAGGGGGCCACCATTCCCGAACAGCCCGAGAAGCCGGAGGTGGTGGCATGAGCGCCACAGCCGAGTCGCAAGTGGGGCGCAGGCTGCGCCGCAAGGAGGACCCACGGATGATCGCCGGCCGGGGGCGCTACATCGATGACTACTCGATGACCGGGATGCTGCACGCGGCCATCGTCCGTTCCCCGGAAGCGCACGCCCGGATCACCTCTATCGACACCTCCAGGGCGAGCGGTCGCGACGACGTGGTGGCCGTGTTCACGGGCGAGGACCTCGTCGAGGACTTCGCCGCCCCGATGGTGATGGCCTGGAGCCCGCCGGGCGTAGAGATCAAAACGCCCGAGCTATGGCCGCTCGCTCGTAATGAGGTTAAGCACGTCGGCGATCCCGTCGCGGTGGTCGTCGGCACGGACCGCTACTACGGTGGTCGACGCCGCCGAGGACGTAGTCGTCGAGTACGAGCCCAAGCCGGTCGTGGTCGATCCCGAGAAGGCGCTCGAGGAGGGCTCGCCGCTCGTCTGGGAGCAGTTCGGGACGAACAGGGTGCACGAGTGGGCGATCTCGGGCGGCGACATCGACGCCGCGCTGGCGGAAGCGGACGTGGTCGTCGAGCAGCGGCTGGTCAATCACCGCACCGCCGGCGGCGCCATCGAAGCCCGCGGCGCGCTGGCGGTGCCCCGCACCGACACCTTCACGCTCTACTCCTCCACCCAGATCCCGCACATCGCGCGCTACCTGTTGTCGCTCATCACCGGCATCTCCGAGGACAAGCTGCGGGTCGTGGCGCCCGACGTCGGCGGAGGCTTCGGTTCGAAGCTGCAGGTCTATCCGGAGGAGGCACTGGTACTCGCCCTGGCCAGGCGGCTGGGGCAGCCGGTGAGGTGGATCGAGACCCGCTCGGAGAACATGACCACCAGCCACCACGGGCGCGACCAGATCAACTACGTCACGCTGGGCGCGAAGCGGGACGGCACCGTCACCGCGTGCCGGGCGCGGATCATCGCCGACTTGGGCGCTTATCAGCTCCTGCTCACCCCGTTCATTCCCGAGCTCGGCTTCCCTGTGATGGGCGGGGCCTACAAGATCCCGGCGATCGACCTGCGGTTCGAGGGGGTGTTCACGAACAAGTTCTGCACGGACGCCATCCGGGGCGCCGGACGGCCGGAAGGGACGTACTGGATCGAGCTGACGATGGACAAGCTTGCGGACAAGCTGGGAATGGATCGTCTCGAGCTCCGGCGCAAGAACTTCATCCCTAAGGATCAGTTCCCGTTCACCACCCCGCTGGGGATCATCTACGACTCGGGCGACTATGAGGGAACGCTCGACAAGCTCCTTGAGCGGTTCGACCTCGAGGCATTTCGGCGCGAGCAGGCCGAGCTGCGCGAGCGCGGCATCTACCGTGGGGTGGGCTTCTCGACGTACGTCGAGTGCTGCGGGCTGGCACCGTCGCGGGCGGTCGGGCCGCAAGGCGTAGGGCTCCAGGCGGCGTTCTGGGAGTCCGCGATGGTGCGAGTTCACCCCACCGGCTCGGCGACCGTGTTTACCGGCACCTCGCCGCATGGTCAGGGTCACGACACGGGGTTCGCGCAGATCGTCGCCGACCGCGTCGGCATCGATCCCGAACGGATAGAGGTCATCCACGGCGACACAAACCAGGGCCCATGGGGGTGGGGTACCTACGGGTCGCGCTCCTTGTCTGTCGGCGGCGAGGCGGTGGCCCGCGCGGCGGAGAAGGTCCAGGACAAGGCCAAGCGGATCTGCGCGGCGCTGCTGGAAGCGGACCCTGAAGACATCGAGCTCGCCGATGGGAAGTTCCAGGTGCGCGGCTCGCCCGACAAGTTCAAGACGATGGCGGATATCGCCGGCGCGGCCCACATCCCGCCACAGGAGCTACCGACCGACATCGAGCCCGGACTGGAAGAGACGGCGTTCTACGACCCCGAGAACTTCGTGTTCCCGTTCGGCGCCCACGCGTGCGTCGTAGACGTGGACGTCGAGACCGGCAAGGTGAAGGTCGTGCGCTACCTGGCAGTCGATGACTGCGGCAAGCAGATCAATCCCATGCTGGTCGACGGGCAAATACACGGCGGCATCGTGCACGCCATCGGACAGGCCCTCTACGAGCAGGTCGTATACGACGCGGACGGCCAGCTGGTGACGGGTACGTTCGTCGACTACGCCATGCCCACGGCGGCCGAGCTACCCAACTTCGAGCTCGACCGCACCGAGACGCCCTCGCCGGTCAACTCTCTCGGCGTGAAGGGCGTCGGCGAGGCGGGAACGATCGGCTGCACGCCGGCGGTGACCTCGGCGGTCCTGGACGCCCTGGCGCCGTTGGGCGTCAAGTGGATCGACATGCCGCTGACGCCGATGCGGGTGTGGAATGCGATCGAGGAAGCGAAAGGAGGTGCGGCATGATCCCCGCCGAGTTCGACTACGAGGCCCCTGAGTCCCTCGAGGACGCGGTCGGGATGCTTCAGTCCGGTGGCGAGGAGGCAAAGCTGCTGGCCGGAGGGCACTCGCTGCTGCCGCTGATGAAGCTCCGCCTCGCTGCCCCAGCCCTGCTCGTCGACCTACGCCGGGTGCCCGGACTGCACGGCATCCAGCGCGAGGACGGCACCTGGCGGATCGGCGCCATGGTTCCGCACGCCGAGCTCGAGCACACGCCGGAGCTGGGGCTGCTCTCCCGTGCCGCCGGGACCATCGCAGACCCCCAGGTCCGCAATCGGGGCACGATCGGCGGCTCGCTGGCCCACGGGGATCCGGCCTCGGATCTTCCCGGGGTGCTGCTCGCGGCCGAGGGCACGGTCACCGTTCAGGGTCAAGATGGGCAGCGCACGCTCGAGGCCTCCGAGCTGTTCCGCGACTACCTCCAGACCGCGCTTGAGCCCGTCGAGGTCCTCACCGAGGTCCGCGTTCCGGCGCTCGACGGCTATCGGTTCGCGTATCAGAAGTTCAACCGGCGCAGCGAGGACTGGGCGATGGTCGCCGTCTCGGCGCTCGTCAAGCAGACCGGCGACATCTGCGAGGACGTGCGGATCGGGATGACCAACATGGGTTCGGTACCACTGCGGGCACAGGCGGTAGAGGAAGCGCTCCGCGGCCAGCCGCTGAACGCGGACACGATCAAAGCCGCCGCCGAGCAGGCCGCCGAAGGCGCCGATCCGCCGGCGGACCTGAACGCCACCGCCGACTACAAGCGCCACCTGGCACGTGTGCTGTGCCGCAGAGCGCTACAGGAGGCCGCAGGGCTGACGTGAGGCTCGCTGCGATCGGGTCGGTCGAGGCGGCGCAGGCGGCGCTGGCCGGTCAGTGCTACCTCGCCGATCGGCCGCTGGCCCTGGCCATTTACCTGGCCACGACGCTCGAGCAGCCGCTGCTGCTCGAGGGGGAGGCTGGCGTCGGCAAGACCGAGGTGGGCAGGGCGCTGGCGGCCGGGACCGGCGCCCGCCTGATCCGGCTTCAGTGTCACGAAGGGATCGACCTTCACAACGCGCTCTATGACTGGGATTACCCCCGGCAGCTGCTCGCGCTGCGCGCAGCCGAGGGCGGGATCGACGAAGGCCAGCTGTTCTCCCGCCGGTTCCTGTTGCGGCGGCCACTTCTCGAGGCGCTCGAATCGGATCTCTCCCAGCCCGTGGTCCTGCTGATCGACGAGGTGGACCGCGCCGACGACGAGTTCGAGGCCTTCCTGCTCGAGTTCCTGTCGGACTTCGCGGTCACGGTCCCCGAGCTGGGGACGATCACCGCCCAGCGCCGGCCGGTCGTGGTGCTGACCTCAAACCGGACGCGCGAGCTGCACGACGCGCTCAAGCGTCGCTGTCTTTACCACTGGATCGATTACCCCGAGCCGGAACGGGAGCGGGAGATCGTCCACGCCCGGATCCCGGGCGTGCCGGAGGCCATCGCGTCGCGGGTGGTCGAGGCCATCGGGAGGCTCCGGGGCCAGCAGGACCTGTACAAGCTCCCGGGCGTGGGGGAGACGATCGTCTGGGCACAGGCGCTGCTGGCGCTCGGCTCCCACGGTGACCTGGATGACGCGCTGGGAGCGGCGCTCAAGGTTCACGAGGACGTCGTGAGGGTCCGCGAGCGAGGAGTGCTCGAGGGTGTCTGAGCCGGTGATCGGGCGGCTCGGCTCGCTGACCGCCGCGATGCGGGCCCAGGGGGCCCGGGTGGGGATCGGGGAGCTGCTCAGCGCACACCGTGCGCTGGCCGCGGTGGACTGCTCCTCCCGCGAGGAGGCCCGGCTCGCTCTGCGGCCGACGCTCTGCTCGGGGCGGGAGGACCTTGAGCGCTTCGAGCGGGCCTTTCTGGCCGTGTTCGGCGCCCCCCAGGTCCCGGCCGGCAACGATCCGCTGAAGGAGCTGGGCACGATCGAGCGCGCCGCCCTGCCACGGATCGGCATCCCGGACTCCGCGCCTGCCCCGGCCGGCGGGGAGCCGACGCCGGTGCCGGTCGCATGGAGCGACGTGGAGCTACTGCGCTCGAAGGATTTTGCTCGGTACACGGAGTCGGAGACCGTGCTGGCCCGAGACCTGATCGCGCGGCTGGCGCGACGGGGACCGACCAGGCTCTCGCGGCGGACGCGCCCTGCTCGCCGCCGGGGTCACGCGCCAGATCTCCGTCGAACGGTCCGAGCCTCGTTGCGCACCGGCGGCGAGCCGGTGGAGCGGCACTGGCGGGCGCCCACCCTTCGGCCCCGAGCGCTGGTGCTCGTGTGCGATGTGTCTGGATCGATGGCCCCCTACTCGCGGATGCTCCTTCAGTATCTGCATGCCTGCGTGGCGGCCAGACGTCAGGTGGAGGCGTTCGCGTTCGGCACCCGGCTGACCCGGATCACCCATGAGCTCTCGGGCCGCGACCACGACCTGGCCCTGGCGCGGGCGGCCGCGGCCGTCGTCGATTTCTCCGGCGGTACCAGGATCGGCGAGGCTCTGGCGGAGCTCAACCGGGCCCACGGCCGGCGTCTAGGACGGGGTGCCGTGGTCGTGATCCTGTCGGACGGATGGGACCGCGGCGATCCGCAGCAGCTCGCAGCCGAGATGGCTCGGCTGCGCCGCAGCGCCCATCGGCTCGTGTGGCTCAATCCGCTCGCGGCGCACGCGGACTACGAGCCGCTGACCAAGGGAATGCGCGCCGCAATTCCACACACCGATCGGCTGCTGCCGGGGAACTCGCTGGTCTCGCTGGAGGAGCTGGCTGTCATCCTGGAAGACGTATGAGAGACGTCCTGCCCGAGATCACGGACTGGACCCGCCGAGGCGATCGCATCGCGCTGGCGACGGTGGTCGGTGTCAGGCGCTCGGCGCCCCGGCCGCCGGGAGCGAAGATGGCAATAAATGAGCACGGTGAGATAGCCGGCGCTGTTTCGGGTGGGTGCGTCGAGGGGGCCGTGGTCGAGATCGCCGACGGCGTGATCCGGGGCGGGGCCCCCCGGCTCGAGCACTTCGGCATTGCAGACGACGAGGCGTGGGACGTCGGGCTGCCCTGCGGCGGCGAAATCGACGTGTGGGTGCAGGCCTATGAGCCCGGACGGTTCGAGGAGGTGGCCCACGCCGGCGGTAGAGCGGCGGAAGTGACGATGCTCGAGGGGTCGAGCCCGGGGTCGAAGCTGCTGGTGGAGGCGGACGGAGCCCGCTCCGGTTCTCTCGGGTCTCCCGAGATCGACGATGAGGCGGCGCGCGTGGCCTCGGAGCTCTTGTGGGCGGAGCAATGCGAGCGTCGCGGGGCCCTGTTCTACGACGTCACCGCTCCCAACCCGCGACTGATCATCTTCGGAGCCGTGGACGTGGCCGCCTTGCTGTGCACGCTGGCCCGCGCCGCCGGCTGGAGGCCGTTCGTCGTCGATCCTCGCGCCCGGTTCGCGACCGCTGCCCGCTTCCCCGACGCGGAGGAGGTCATCGCCGGCTGGCCCGAGGCCGCGTTTGCCCGGCTGGGAGGGATCGATCCCGCGACCTCGATCGTGGTCCTGACCCACGACCCGAAGCTGGACGACGCGGCGCTCGAGATCGCGTTGCGCTCTCCCGCCCGGTTCATCGGCGCCATGGGCTCCCGCCGTGCGCAGGCGACGCGGCGCGAGCGGCTGCTCGCCGCCGGGCTGGGCGATGAGGAGCTGGCCCGGCTGTCCGCGCCCCTGGGGCTTGACCTCGGAGCGGTCAGCGGCCAGGAGACCGCGCTGTCGATCCTGGCCGAGGTCGTGGCCGCGCGCCACGGTCACGAAGGAGGGCGGCTGGCCACGGCCAGTGGCCGCATCCACGAGGTCGGGGTGGGCGGGGCCAGTTGAACGCTGGGCTGATCCTGGCGGCCGGCGAGGGAGCGCGGTTCGGCGAACGGCCGAAGCTCCTGGCCGACCTCGGCGGCCGGCCGCTACTGGAGCACGCCATCGGCGCGCAGTGCGCGGTCGGGGAGATCGATCGGATCGTGGTCGTACTCGGGGCTCACGCGACGGAGCTGATGGCGAGCGTCAACTTCATGCGCGCCGAGCCAGTTCTGTGCGAAGAGTGGCCTGAGGGAATGGCCAGCTCGTTGCGCCGCGGGGTAGAAGTGCTCGATGGCGCGGAGCGCGTGATCGTCACGCTCGGCGACCAGCCGCTTGTCAGCTCCGAGGTGATTGCCCAATTCGCCCGAGCCGCGCCTGGCACGCGCGCCACTTACGGCGGGCGTCCAGGCCACCCAGTCGTGCTCGGCCCTGAGCACCTGCACGCAGTGCGCGAGCTGCGCGGTGATCGTGGCGCTCGCAAGCTGCTCGGCGATGCGCCGGCCATCGAGTGCGGCCAGCTCTGCTGCGGGCGCGATGTCGACACCCAAAAAGATTTGGAGGCGATCCGCGATGAAGTTAGAGCAGTCCTTTGAGGTGGCCGCACCGCCCGAGCGGGTGTGGCAGGCGCTGATCGACGTCGAGCGCGTGGCCCCGTGTCTGCCCGGGGCGGCCGTCACCGGCCGGGAGGAAGACGGCAGCTACGACGGCACTTTCTCGGTCAAGATCGGCCCCACTACCGCGTCGTACGCCGGGAAACTGAAGCTCGAGCAGGTGGACGAGGCGGCGCGCACGGCGACAATGCAGGCCAACGGGACCGATCGCCGGGGACAGGGCGGGGCTAGGGCGACGATCACCTCGCGTCTCCACGCTGCGGATGGAAGCGGCACGCACGTGGAGGTAGTCACCGATTACCAGATCACCGGGCGCTTGGCGCGCTTTGGGCGGGGCGGGATGATCGAGGACATCGCGGAGCGGCTGCTCGTGGAGTTTGCGCAGCGGCTCCAGGAGTCGCTGGCGGGGGACGATGGGGAGCGGGCTGCTGCGGCCGACACTCCAACCGCCGGTGAGGCCCCTCCGCCGGCGGGGGCCACGTCCGGCCCGGGCGAGGGGGCCCCGCCGCCCACTCAGGCGACCTCGCCCCCCGAACCCCTCCAGGGCGGGTCACTGATCGCCTCGGTGCTGTGGGATCGCGCGCGGAGCAACCCGCCTGCGCTCGTGGCCGTCCTAGCCGGAGTGCTGCTGGTCCTGGCGCTGCGGCGGCGCAGGAGGCGGTGATACATGCCAGGCGCGGGGGCGCAGTAAGGTCGGCGCGTGCCGTGCGGGCCTCCTCGGCCTGCGAAAGCCCCCGAAGCCACGGTGCGGGATCCCAACCCGGGGGCTTATGCATCGCGTGGATGCGGATCTCCCCGAGCTGGCGCCGGATCTACATGGTCGGGACGTTACGCATGGCCGTCCGCCGCGCGGATCTATTGCCCCGACGATGCGTATATCCGCTTCAGCAAGGCCTCCATCGCCGGCGAGGTCACCAGGTTGCCCGGACAGCAGGTCGGCCCGTTGACCACGCTGATCCCGATCTCAAGGTGGGGTCCGGTCGAGATCCCCACGTCTCCACATCCCACATCCGAGATCGGTTGGCCGGCCTGCACGACCGTTCCAACGGGAACGAGGGCCGGGGCGGCGTGGCCGTAGTAGATGTAGCGGCCGTTCAACGGGCCGCCGACCACGCGCATCACCGGAGCGTACGGGCCGAAGCCCGAGATCCCCTCCTGGACGATTACCCCGTTCGTGACCGCCACCTCGACCGCGGCCGGGCCGCATTTGGCGCCCACGGTCGCGATGTCCACCCCCGCGTCGGGGTCCCATGTGCTGGGAGGATCGACGATCGACAGTGGCTGGATCGGGAACACGAACCCCTGTCCGGCATTGAGGGAGTTGAGTTCCTGGGCGACCTTCTGCTCCTCCGCCAGCTCGCGCTTGACCTGCGCCAAGGACATGGCATGCGCGTTTGGGTCGCCCGAAGGATCTTGTGCCGGAGAAAGGGACTGGGCAGCGCCAACCGTCGGCTGGACGACTTGCGGGTGCGCATGCGAACCCGAGGGCGCCGGCAGCGATACACCGGAGCCGCCGGTGCTCGACCCGCAGGCGGCGAGAACGACAGCGAGAGCAAACACTGACGCGGCTGTCCGCATCGGCTGTTACTTCATCACCTTACGCCGCTGCGCGCGACAGCACGAGTGGCGGCCGCTCGACCGCCTGTCCCGCCAGCGGTCCCTGCAAGCGCCCGTCACGCACCAAGCGGGAGGCGACGGCCTGAAGGACCGCAGCGGCCATGGGACGCAGCTCGCGCAACGATTGGTGGGCGTTCTGACGGACCTCGAGGTCTACCTGGGCGATGGCGTCTAGGCCGGCGTGCAGATAGGCGTCGAGCAACAGCGCTACGTCGACCCCGTAGCCGGTGACGAACGGCAGCTGCTCGAGCAGCTCGCGCCGGGCGGCCACTTCGCCTGCCAAGGGCTGCTCCACCGCCGCCAGATCGGGATAGAACGCGCTCAGGAGCGGCCTCGCCGTGAGCTCGGTAACCCGTCCACCCTCATCGGGGATCGTCACGCCAGCGATGCGGAATGGGCGGCGATAGAAGCCCTTGACGAATTCGACGCCGGCCTTTAGAAGCAGAGGGCCGATCAGACCGCACACGTAGTGGGCGCCGAAGCACTCCGAATCGGCGTCCAGGAAGCAGACGATGTCGCCGCGCAGGATTGGGAGCGCGCGCCACATCGCGTCGCCCTTGCCGCGGGCCGGTCCAAGCTCCGGCATCAACGCGTTCTGATCGTGTACCTCGATGCCCAGCGACCGGGCAATGGCCGCCGTGCGGTCACGCGAGCCGTCGACGACAACGATCTGGTCGACCACGCCCAAATCGCGCAGCGGCAGCAGCCGTTCCAAGATCGGCCCGATCGTCTGCTCCTCGTCGCGCGCCGGAAGACAGACCGAGACTTTCGCGCTGCGCTCCGTGGCGAGCCGCTCCGGCGGGAACTCGTCATGGCGAAATGTGCGGTTGCGGGACCAGGACTGAGCACGGAGCGGCATGGCCAAAGGATGACGGACAGATGGCTCGAACGGCCGATAAGTAGCTTCAGCGGCTTAGCGCGGCTAGTCGCACATCTGCGCCCGGCGCAGTCGTCTGGCGCTGCGCTGCGCCCAATGCGCGCCCGGATAGCGCTCCTCGACTGCGGCGGCGCTCGCTTCGTGGTCGTAGGCGACGCGCCGCAGCTCGATCTGACCGTCATCCCTCAGCAACGCGTACGCCCCCCGGGGATCGCCGTCGAATGGCATCCCGGCGCTGCCGGGGTTGACGAGCTCGACCTCGGAGGCCGTGCCGCGACTGAACTGCAGATGAGTGTGACCGAACACGACCCGCCGCTCTGCGGCGCCGCCCAAGAGCTCGTCCTCGTCGCCGGCGGGCGACGGCATGAACGACCGCACATCGGAAATTGGCGAGCCGTGGCAGTAGCGCGTGCCCTCGATCACGACCTGATCGGGGAGCGCCTCCAGCTCGCTCACGACCTGCCCACCGAGGGCTTGGCGGCAGGCATCGATCGCCGCCCGGATCAGCTCGTCGTCGGGGGCCTCGTCGGGCCGCGCCGTCCAGCGGTCGACGTTTCCGCGGATCCAGGTCGCGTCGGGCAGTTCGCGCAGAGTGGCCATCGTTTGTTCCGGCCACGGACCGAACAGGCCATAGTCGCCACCGAGCAGGAAGCCGTTTGCGCCGGCCGCGTGGGCGTCCTCGAGCACGGCCTGGAGGGCGAGGCTGTTGCCGTGGACGTCGTAGATCAGCGCCCTCATCGCTCAGCCAGCTTCCGGAGCAGCTCGACCGCTTCGGTCAAGACCGCCTGCTCATCCTCGGACAAGTCTTGCTCGATCGCCTGCGCGAGCCACCCCTCGCGCGCGCGCCGGTCCGCTGTCAGCACCGAATGGCCCTGCTTGGTCAGCTCGACCAGCGCCCGCCGCCTGTCGGTACGGTCTGGCCGCCGCGCGACGAGCCCGTCGGCCTCGAGCTCAGCAACGGTCTGAGCCATCGACTGCGGGCGCATCCGTTCGGCCGCGGCGAGATCCGAGACACCGCGCGGGCCGCCACGGTCCAGCCGACCGAGGACTGCTCCGTGGGATAACGGGAAGCGGTGCTGGGAGCGCAGTCGGCGGAACAGCTGCCCGAGCACGGCGCGCAGCTCGGCGGCCACGAGCGCGGGATCGGTCTTCGTCCGCACGCGAAGGAGTATACAGGTTACCTGTATAATGCCGTATCGGATGCGGGAACGCGACGGCTACAAGTGGATCGCGCTGTCGAACTGCACGCTCGCGGTCCTGTTGGCGACGCTCGATGTCTCGATCACGATCATCGCCATGCCCGACATATTCCGGGGCATCCACCTCGATCCGCTGGTGCCGGGGAACAGCTTCTACCTCCTGTGGATGATCCTCGGCTACATGATCGTGGGCAGCGTGCTGATCGTCAGCCTGGGCCGGCTCGGCGACATGTTCGGGCGGGTTCGCATCTACAACCTGGGGTTCGTGATCTACACGGCCGCGTCGCTGGCCCTGACGGTCGACTGGCTGACCGGGCCGGCGGGAGCCGACTACCTGATCGTGTTTCGGATCGTGCAGGGGATCGGCGGAGCGTGCCTGATGGCCAACGCGGCGGCGATCATCACCGACGCGTTTCCCGAGAACCAGCGGGGGATGGCGTTGGGGATCAACAACATCGTCGGGGTGAGCGGCATGTTCGTCGGTCTGGTCTTGGGGGGTCTGCTGGCGCCGGTCCATTGGCGGCTCGTGTTCCTGATCTCGGTTCCGGTCGGCCTGTTCGGGACGGTGTGGGCCTACTTGAAGCTCCGGGAGGTCGGGGAGGCCAGGCGCGCTCGCATCGACTGGTGGGGGAACATCACCTTCGCTCTTGGCCTGATCTGCCTGATGGTCGCGGTCACGTACGGGATCCGTCCATACGGCGCCCACACGACCGGCTGGATGAGCCCGCGGGTGTTGGCGCTCATCGTGGCGGGCGTGGGATCGCTGGTGGCGTTCCTGGCGATCGAGCGACGGGTGAGAGATCCGATGTTCCGTCTGCAGCTGTTCCGCATCCGGGCGTTCACGTTCGGGACCTTGTCGACATTCCTGTCGGCCGTGGCGCGAGGCGGGCTGATGTTCATGCTGATCATCTGGCTGCAGGGGATCTGGCTCCCGCAGCACGGCTTCGACTTCAGCCAGACGCCACTGTGGGCCGGGATCTACATGCTGCCGCTGACAGTCGGAATGCTGGCGGCCGGCCCCGTGTCTGGCTACCTGTCAGACCGCTTCGGGGCACGACCGTTCGCCAGCGGCGGCATGATCGGTGCGGCGGTCAGCTTCTTGCTGCTGACGCTGCTGCCCATCAACTTCTCCTACCCGCTGTTCGCGCTCGTGTTGGCGGCGACCGGGATCTCGATGGGAATGTTCGCCTCGCCAAATCGAGCGGGGGTGATGAACAGCCTGCCGCGGGCAGACCGGGGCGCCGGCGGCGGTATGAACCAGACTTTCCAGAACTCGGCTCAGGTCGTGTCGATCGGCGTGTTCTTCACGCTGATGATCGCCGGGCTCTCCGCGTCCCTGCCCAGCGCGTTGAGAGGTGGGCTGGAGGCACACGGAGTTGCGGCTTCGGCCGCGCAGCACGCGGCGCATCTGCCGCCGGTATCGATCCTGTTCGCCGCCTTCCTCGGCTACAACCCGATCCAGCATCTGGTCGGCGCGCACGCGCTCCAGTCGCTTGGAGCTGCCCAGCAGTCGCTGCTCACCGGACGGTCGTTCTTCCCCCACTTGATCTCCGGCCCGTTCCGAAACGGGCTGCACGAGGCCTTCCTGTTCGCGATCATCGCCTGCCTGCTTGCGGCGGCTGCTTCGCTCCTGCGCGGCGGGCGCTACCACCATGCCGAGCAAGCCGCCGTCACGTCCCCGGTCGCACCCAGACGCCTCACAGCCAGCAGACCGGAGGAGCAGCATGCAAGTTGAGTGGTATGGGCAGTCGGCCTTTCGATTCAGCACGTCGCAGCAGGTCGTGTTCATCGACCCGTTCGGCGACATGTCCGCGATGGCGGCGTCGCGTGGGCTTCAGTTCGACTACCCGCCGATCGTGGGCGTGGAGGCCGACCTGGTGCTAGTCACGCACGAACATCGGGACCACAACGCCGTCGAGGCGATTGCCGGCTCGCCGCCGATCCTGCGTTCGACAGCCGGACGGCTCGAGTCGCCTGTCGGCGAGGTCCTCGCGGTCGCCTCCGAGCACGACGATAAGGCCGGCACCGAGCGCGGCCCGAACACGATCTTCGTGTTCGAGCTGGACGGGGCCCGTGTCTGTCACTTCGGCGATTTCGGCCAGCGTGAGCTGCGCGAGGAACAGGCCAGCGCCATCGGCCAGGTGGATCTCCTATTCATCCCGGTCGGCGGCGGGCTGACGATCGGGGGCGAGCAGGCCGCGAGGATCTGCGAGCGGCTCGGACCACGCTGGGTCGTGCCGATGCACTACCGCACGCCGCGCGTCGGCTTCCTGGAGACAGAAGAGGAGTTCGTGTCGCGAATCCCGGCGGTAGAGCGCCTCGAGTCGCCGCGGTTCGACACTTCAGAGCTCCCGGCCGATCGAGCGCCGCTGGCGGTGGTGCCCGCCGCGCCGTAGGTCCGGCGGTCGGATCGCGGGCTTCGCCTCCGCTGGCGAGAGGACAAGCCGCCGCGCGAGTGCAAGCTCGAGCAGATGAGGTCCTGAGCGGGGCCCGCGGGAACAAGCGCGGCTTGCTCCTCCAGACCTGTTGAAGCTCACAAACTCGGGGTGCGAGCCGGAGAATTGCGAGATCGAACACGACTGACGTGTTCACGCTCACTTTGCGGGGTCGCCCGGGGCGGATTGTGAGATCGAACAGGTGCGTCGACGCGAACAGGCGCCCTTGGCGGCCTCCCGCGCACCTGAGGATCGTGGCTCAACTCCGCCGCGCCTCCCAGCTGAAGCCGCGCACGGCCAGCGCAACGCCGAGCACCGCCCAAGCGGCGATCACCCCCAGCGCGCTGATGTTGGTCGCCAGCGATGTGCCCTTGACCATGGCCCCCGACAGTCCGGAGATGAGGTGGTACAGCGGCAGCGCCTCGGCAATTCCCTTCATGAAGCCCGGCGTGTGCGCGGGGTCGAAGAACACGCCCGAGACGAGGATCACCGGCAGGAACACGGCGTTGACATACGCCGGGGTCGACTCGAAGTTGGGTATCGCGTGCGAGAACGCAACCCCGAGCGACGCGAAGCACACCACTCCGGCGGCCACGAAAACGATCAGCTCGAGCACGTCACGGGGCCACCCGATCCCGAAGAACGCGCGGCCGGCGAGCGTGATGATCGCGATCTGTATCGCTGTGTTCGTGACTGCGTTGCCCGCGATCCCTAGCAGGTATGAGATACCAGGCATCGGTGTGCCCCGCATCCGCTTCAGGACGCCGCGCTCGCGGAGAAACACCATGTTGTATGCCAGAGCGGTGAACGTGGTCGACATCACGCTCATCCCTGCGATACCCGGCACGATCACGTTCAGCTCGTGCTGGTTCGAGTGGAAGATGGCGCCGAAGAAGGCAAGGAACAGCAGCGGCAGCAAGAAGTTGAAAAAAGCCGCGCTGGGGTTGCGCCAGAACAGCCGCCGCTCGAGGCGGTACTGGCGCCAGGCGAGCGTGAGGACGTCAGCCATTGCCGCGCTCCAGCCCGGTCGAGACCGCTGGCTGCTCGGCCGGCGGACTGACGGCCGGCTCCTCACCAGCCGTCAGCTCCAGGTAGATGTCCTCGAGCGTCGGCCGGGTGACCGTCAGTTCCTCGAGCCGCTCCCCCCGGGCAAGTGCCGCGCTGGTCAGCTCGTGCAGCAACGCCGTGGGATCGTCAGTCTCGCGCTCGACAAGGACCCCGTCGCCGTTGCGGTACGCGACCCGGTACAGCGCCGAGCCGCCAGTCGGCTGAAGCTCGCGCGGGGCGCCCTCCGTCAGGATGCGGCCGTCCTTGATGATCGCCACGCGGTCGGCCAGCTCCTGCGCTTCGTCCAGATAGTGGGTCGTCAAAAGGACGGTCTTGCCCAGCTCTTTCAGCGAGCGAATCGTGTCCCAGGCGCCGCGTCGCGCGGCCGGATCGAAGCCCGTGGTCGGCTCGTCGAGGAAGATCAGCTCCGGATCGCCGACCAACGCCAGGGCGAGGTCTAGCCTCCGCAGCTGACCCCCCGAGAGCGTGCGCGTGGTGGCCCGCTCCTTGCCCTGAAGGCCGGTCAGCCCGATCACCTCGGCCACGTCTCTGGGGTGGGGGTACATGCCTGCGAAATGCTCGAGAGCCTCGCGCACCCTAATGTGGCTGTAGAGGCCGGTGCTCTGGAGCACGATCCCCGTGCGCGCTCGCAGTTCCCGAGGGCGCTCGCCGGGGTCGAAGCCCAATACCTCCACATCGCCGCCTGTGCGATGGCGGTACCCCTCGAGTATCTCTACGGTGGTCGTCTTGCCTGCACCGTTCGGCCCGAGCAGCCCGAACACCTGTCCAGGCATGACCTCGAAGTCGATGCCGCGCACGGCGTCGAAATCGCCGTAACGCTTGTGCAGGTTCTTCACTTCAATGGCGAACGCGCCGCTCGTCACAGCCTGTAGCGTAGGACCTCACGTGCGCCGCGCCTGCATCGACATCGGCTCGAACACGACGCGGCTGCTTGTGGCCGACTCGGGCGGCGGGGGTCTGAGGGAGGTCCATCAGGAAAGGGTCTTCACGCGCATTTCGCGCGGCCTCTTGCTGGGCGGCGGGATATCCGAAGACAAGGTGGCCGAGGTCGCAACTGTGGTCGCAGGCCAGCTGCGCGTGGCCCAGGCGCTGGGTGCCACCGACGTCGTGGCGCTGGCCACGGCCGCGATCCGCCGAGCGTCGAACCGGGAAGAGCTCAGCGCGGCGGTGCGCGCGGCTTGCGGGCTCGAGATCACGGTATTGACGGAGCAGGAGGAGGCAAGGCTGGCGTTCATCGGCGCCGCTCGGGCGTTCAAGAAGACACCGGCTGGTGCGCTCGGAGTTGTGGATGTCGGCGGTGGCTCTTCGGAGTTGATTGTGGGCCGCGTCCCGAACTCGATCGACTGGAGTAGATCCGTCGCGGTGGGCTCTGGCGATTTGGCCGACGCGTTTCTTCATTCGGACCCGCCATCGCCCAGCGAACTCGGGCGCGCTCGTCGGCACGTCGATCAGGCATTCCGTGGGATCAGGATTCCGCCTACGTCTCTGACCGTTGCCGTCGGCGGAAGCGCGACGTCGCTTCGACGGCTGGCCGGGGGGATACTCGACGATGCCGTCTTCAGGGAGACGCTGAAGCTGCTCGGCAGCACCACCGGGGCGGAGGTGGCGCGCCGGTTCGGGCTCGATCGCGAACGGGTCCGGCTGCTGCCTGGCGGGCTGCTGATCCTCCAGGCCGCGGCCGAGCGGTTTGGGACCGATCTTCAGATCGGCTACGGCGGCCTCCGGGAGGGAGCGCTGTTGGAGGCGACTGGATGAGCGATTTACCGGCCCACGGGCCGACTCCAGCGCCCTCTTCCAGGGATGCCTTGGCCGAGATGCGGATCCGCGTCCCGACTCGCGGCAACCGTAGGTTGGAGCGCCTGCTGGACGCGGTCAACGCGGACGACCAGGTCAAAGCCTGGTGGCACGTGTCGGCGGTCAACGCCACACGTCGCCTGGGCATGTCCGATCACAGCTGGGTCCACATTCAGATCGTTCTGAACATCGCGCTCAGGCTGGCCAGGCTCCTGTTCAGGCGGGGCGTGACCCCGAGCATCGTGGCCGACTTCGGGATGAGCGAGCACGACGCGGAGGTCGTGATCGCGGCTGCCTGCCTCTTGCACTGCGTAGGGATGTCCATCCACCGCGACGACCACGAGCGGTTCAGCCTGTTCCTAAGCGCTGACAAGCTAGGCCCGCTGCTCGGACGCGCCTACGAGGAGCCAGAGCGGACGGTGATCGTCTCGGAGGCGCTGCACGCCATCATCGGCCACCGGCGCCAGGGGGCTCCGTTCACGATCGAGGCCGGGATCGTGCGCGTCGCGGACGCTCTGGACATGGCGCGTGGCCGGTCACGCGTGCCGTTCGAATCGGGCCGCCAGAACATCCACTCGCTGTCGGCCTACGCGATCGAGGAGGTGAAGATCACCCCGGGACGCGATCGCGCCGTCCGAGTGGAGATCGCTATGTCGAACAGCGCCGGCATCTTCCAAATAGACGAGCTGCTGGCGACCAAGCTCCGAGGCTCGGGCCTGGAGCAGCACATCGAGGTCATCGCCAGGATCGAGGCCGAGCACGAGCAGCGGCTGCTGCCCGTGTTCAGGATCTAGGACTGTTTTACGTACCGCACGTGCTGCGGCGTAATCACGAACTTGATCCGCTGCTCTCCCGGCTGGCGGTACGGGTACTGATCCTGACCGATGAACTTCTTCGACAGCTGATCGATGTGCTCGTCGGCGCCGTCGGTCGTGCCCTGAGCTTCGCCGCGGATCTCGACGAAGTGGTAGGGGTTGCCTCCCTCTTGGACCAGAACATTGACCCGGGGGTCGCGCTCCAGGTTCGTGGGCCACACCCGACCGAGGGCGCTGTTGACGGTGACGTTGCCGTCCTCCGTCGCGACCCAGGTGATCGTGGAATGGATCGAGCCGTCTCGGTTGTGGGTCGAGACCACCGCGTAGTTGGGCTTCTCGAGCAGCTCGCGGACTTGTTGGTCGTTGATGGTTGCCATGGTCTCACGATACCCACGCGGACAGCGGGTGAACCTCCTTACCAGTGCACGCCGCGCATCAGGTGCGCGAGCGCGACCTGTTCGGTCGAGGCCGCCTCCTTCTCGTCCTTCTGGCCCCGCGCGGCTGCCGACTCCGGAAACACCTTGTAGGCCGTCGACAGGATCTGATCGACCGCTTTCGGTGCCAGCGCGTAGGCGACCTCTCCGAACGTCCCCAGCCGGGTGCCGATGTGCTTGGGCTTGGCGCGAATGGCCTCGCAGATCAGGTCGGCGGCCTCGTCCGGGGAGATCGTGGGGAAGCTGTCGTAGATCTTGGTAGGCGCGATCATGGGCGTGCGTACGAGCGGCATGTGGATCGTGGTGAAGGTGACGTTGTCGGAGATCGTCTCCGAGCCGACCACCCTGGTCCAGGCGTCGAGAGCCGCTTTCGAGGCCACGTAGGCCGAGAACCGCGGAGGATTGGTCTGCACCCCGATCGACGAGACGTTGACGACGTGGCCTGACTTGCGCTCGCGCATGTGCGGCAGGAGCCCCATGGTCAGCTTGATCGTTCCCAGGTAGTTGATGCGGACCGTGCGCTCGAAGTCGTGGAAGCGCTCGTAGGAGAGCTCGATCGATCGTCTGATGGATTTGCCGGCGTTGTTGACGAGGATGTCGACGGCAGGATGGTCCGCCAGCACGCGGTCGCAGAGGTCTTCGATCGAATCGGGATCGGAGATGTCTGCGCTGTAGACGTACGCGCTGCCTCCCAGATCCTCGATCTCCTGCCTGGTCTGCTCGAGCTTCTCCTCCGAGCGGGCTACCAGGAGGGGTATCCCGCCGGCCTTGGCGATCTTGAGTGCGGCGGCCCTGCCGATCCCGCTGGAGGCGCCCGTGATCAGGACGGTCTTGCCGTTGACAGCGCCCTCGAAGCTGCGGTCCTTGAACAGGTCGGGGTCGAGGTTGCGCTCCCAGTAGTCCCACAGCTTTGCCGCGTAGCTCTCGAGCGGCGGCACCGAGATCCCCGAGCCAGAGAGCGCGCGCTCGGCGTCACGCGTATCGAACTCCGCCGTCAGCCCGATGTAGTCGAGCACCTCCTCCGGGATTCCGAAATCGGCCAGGACCGCGCGCCTGATGCCCCGGCCGGCCGGGAGCTGCATCAGCATGCTCAACGTTCCCTTGGGCAGCGCCTTGAGCAGGGCGGAGTCGATTCTCATCGTGAGCTGCGGGGCGTGGGCGGCTCGGGCGAACGCGTTCATGACGTCTCCCGAACGCTGCGGCTTGGGATTGCAGAGGTGGAACGCCTGGCGGTCGAGCCCCGGCTGATGGGCGATGTGATCGAGCGCGGAGGCGACGTAGTCGACCGGGACGATGTTCGTGTGCCCGAACTCAGGCCCCACCAGGGGGAACCACCCTGGTAGGTAGTGGCGGGCCTTCTTGATGGCCGTGAAGAAGTAGTAGGGACCGTCGATCTTGTCCATTTCGCCGGTTGATGAATTGCCGACCACGATCGCCGGCCTATACACCCGCCACGGCCCTCGCGTCTGGGAACGGGCGATCTTCTCGGACTCGAACTTCGTCCGGTGGTAGGGGTGATCCAGCTTCTGCCCCTCGTCGAACATGTCCTCCCTAAACAGGCCCTTGTACATGCCGGCCACGGCAATCGAGGAGACGTGGTGCAGGCACCCTGCCTCAAGCGCGTTGGCGAGCTCGACCGCGTGTCGCGTGCCCTCGACATTTGCGATCCGGTTGGTCTCCGCGTCGGCGCTCATGTCGTAGACCGCCGCCAGGTGGAAGAAGTGTTCGATCCGGCCCTCGAGCTCCGCCAGGGAACCATCTGAGAGCCCGAGCCGCGGCTGTACGAGGTCGCCGACGACCGGGCGGATACGTCCTGCCGCCTCTGGGCCCCAGTGAGTCATCAACTGCTCGAGCTTGTCGGTCGACCCCTCGCGCACCAGGACGTGAATGTCGCCCTCGCGAGCGAGCAGGCGCTCAACCAGGTGACGGCCGATGAATCCTGTCGCTCCGGTGACGAAGTACGCCATCGCGGCGCGAAACTACCAGCCGCCGCGCCAGTCGGCGTTTGCGGCCCGCCGCTTCTGCGCGTCCATCCGGGCGTGCTTGCGCTTGTCGAGCCGCCACTGGATCAACGAGAAGACCGTGATCACCACGGGGAAGAAGGCGATCGTGATGAACATCGCGTCGGCGACCGTCTTGTCGTTGCTTTCTCCATACCAGCCCTGGCCGGCGGTGGCGAACGCGGCAGGTGCGAAGACGAGCAGCACCACGCCGAAGGCTGTCAGCGCGGCGATGATCTGTGCGCGACGCATCGCGCAAAGCGTACCTGAGGCGCGGGCCTCAGGCAGCTGCTGTCCGCCCCTCCTCGGCTGTCCCTCCTACGGCCGCGAGCGCCTCGAGCAGCGCTGGGTTGTACTCCTGCCGCAGGAAGGGGATGTCGTTGTGGCGGATCGGGGCCTCGAACACTGGGGCCTCGAGCGCGGCGGCCAGCTCCCGCTGTTTTCGTGGCGAGACGACTTCATCGCGTGTCGTGATCACAACCGCCGACGGCACCTTCAGCGGTCCGAGCCAGGGGCGGGAGTCAAACCGCTCCATCTCTCGCCCCGCTTCGGCGATGTCGCGCGCTGAGCCCCGCGTCAATTCAGACAGCAGCCACGCGGTCTTCTCGTTCTCGGGAATGCCGATCCGCCTAAACCCCCACCTCCAGGTCTTCAGCGGCGCGGCCGAGAGCATCAGTCCCAAGGCTCCCATCAGCCGCCAGTAGCGTCGGGTCTCGGGATCCTTCCAATGCTGGCCGGTGGCGCTCAGTATGAGCCCGCCGACCACATCGGGATGGTCGCGGGCTACGAGCTGGGCCACGGCGCCGCCCATGGAGTAGCCAACCACGATTGCAGGAGCCGCGTCCAGCTGGCGCAGCGCAGCGGCCGCGTCTGCCGCGCAGTCGGCCAGCCTGAACCGCTCGAGCGGCCGCATCCCGCGGCCATGCCCGCGATGGTCGATGGCCAACACCCGATAGCCCGCGCCGCGAAGGTCCTCGTATGCCCCCCACCAGTTCAGATCCGCGTTCACGATCCAGCCATGGAGCAGCATCACCACCCGGCCGTGGCCGCCGGTGTCGCGAAGGAACAGCTCCCCCGCCCCGGGACCGTCACCGTGCGCGCCGGTGGGAGGTCGGCAGGCGGTTCAGGCGGCCAGTCAGCTGCTTGCATCTGGGGCATCCTATCCGGGGCTTCCTACCATCGCTGGTCGTGGCCGTCGTAATCGCTTCGGACATAGACAAGGACATCGCCGGTGAGCCGCTGCTACGCGGGATCTCCTTCAAGCTCGAGCGCCGGGACCGGCTGACCCTGTCCGGTCGCAACGGCGCCGGGAAGACGACGCTCCTGAGGATCCTGGCGGGCGAGGCGTCATTTGCCGGCGGGGACCTGGTTTTGGCCAAGGGGACGCGGGTCGCTTTGCACGATCAGCGCCCCCCGCGCGAACGAGGGCAGTCGCTGCGGGACTACGTCCTGACCGGCGCCCGGGACTTGGTCGCGATCGAACGGGAGTTGGAGTCGCTCGAGCGGGCGATGGCGGGCGGCGCCCACGACGACGGGACCATGCGTCGCTACGCGGACGCCCAGGCCCGCCTCGAGCACGCGGGCGGCTACGCGTGGCGCGATCGCGCCCTGCAAACGCTGCGTGGGCTCGGGTTCCGGGACCGCCGCGACCTCGATCGCTCGCTTCGGACGTTCTCGGGAGGAGAGCTAACGCGGGCGTCGCTGGCTCGCGCCCTAGTCGGCGATCCCGATCTGCTGCTGCTCGACGAGCCGACCAACCATCTCGATGTGGCCTCGCTCGAGTGGCTCGAGCAGACGCTTCAGGCTCTCGACGCGGCGATCGTCCTGGTGGCCCATGACCGCTGGTTTTTGGAGGCCGTCGGAACCAGCGTGCTCGAGCTCGAGGGCGGCCGCGGCCGCTTCTTCGCGGGCCCATGGCACGCGTGGCGCAAGGAGAAGGCACAGCGTGAGCTGGCGTTGGGTCGGGCGATCGAGCGCCAGCAGGCCGAGATCGAGAGGCTGGAGCGGTTCGTCTCCCGGTTCAGAGCCGGAACCCGTGCTCGCCAGGCCCAGTCCCGGGCAAAGAAGCTGGCCAGGATGCAGCGCGTGAGGAACTCGGGCCGCGACGGCGACGGGCTCCAGTTCCAATTCAAGACGCCTGAGCGCTCCGGGCGCGTGGTATTCGAGTTGGAAGGGGGGCGGATCGAAGCCGGGGACAGGGTGCTGCTCGACGACGCGGATTTCTGGCTCGAGCGAGGGGAGCACGTGTCGTTGGTCGGCCCCAACGGAGCAGGCAAGACGACCTTGCTCGAGTCACTGGCGGGCCGGCACCAGCTCGCGGTCGGCAAGCTCCGCACCGGTCACAACGTGAAGCTGGGCTACCTCAGCCAGCACGGAGAGGAGCTTGCGGGCGGAACTGCTCGGACCGTGCTCGAGGCCGCGCAGCGGGAGACCTCGCTCACGCCCAACAAGGCGCGCGCGCTGCTCGGAAGGTTTCTGTTTTCCGGGCAGGACGCGGAGAAGCCGCTCAGCGAGCTGTCAGGGGGTGAGCGGCGCCGGCTCTCGCTGGCGATCCTCGTGAGCTCCGGTGCCAACGTACTTGTCCTCGACGAACCCACCAACCACCTCGACCTCTCCAGCCGCGAGGCGCTCGAGCAGGCCCTCAACGAATTTCACGGGTCGGTGCTGCTGGTTTCCCACGACCGGGCGCTGCTAGACGCCGTCGGCACCCGCACGGTGGCGTTCGAGGATGGCTCGCTGCGAAGCTACGTGGGCGGGTGGGCGGAATATGTGCGGGCGCGGGAGGAGGAGCAGGCGGCGGCCTAAGGTCCTCAAGGGGTCTTCGCGACCTCGGCGCCGCCGCCCACCAGCGGCTGGCAGATCTTCTGAGCAGCCTGGAACGCCGGCGAGTTGGGATTGACGTCGGGGGTGAGGCGCAAGCCCAGGCCACCACCCGGACCTCCGTTGAAGGTCGGATCGGGGAAGTTCGGCACGCCGTGGGCCCGCATGCATTTCGACATCGCCAGCGCGGACGCCCTGAGCTTGGCGCTCTGCGCCACCGTCGGCTTGCCCCCGTTCGGCAGGTACTTGCGGCAGGTGCGCATCGCGGACTGGAACGCCGGTGCGCTGACCGACACGCCGTTGACCGTCATCGACGGGCCGGATCCGGCGCGATCGCGCTGCTGGATCAGGATCCCGCCGCGGCCATTGGACCCAGGATCAGGGAAGTTCGGCACCCCGCTGGCGCGCATGCACCTGGCGAAGGCGAGCATCGTGTTTGCCTTGCCCTGGGCGGAGGATGAAGCAGCGGTGCCCGGGCTGGCGGAGCCACAGGCAGCGAGCGGGATGGCGACGAGTGCAAGTCCGAGTAGTCGTCTCATGGCCTAAGTCATAGGCCGTCGTCGGTTACAGCATCGGAACGCGGGCCGTAACCCTGCTGTAACCGTCCGCGGGCCATGCTGAAACGCGCCACACTGCTGCAAGAGGCGAATGCGAGTGCTTGTCGTCGAGGATCACCGGGAGCTGGCCGAGGCGGTGGCGACCGGACTGCGCCGTGAGGGCCTCGCCGTGGACGCGGTGTGGGACGGCGAGGCCGCGCTCCAGCGCACGACCGTCAACAGCTACGACGTGATCGTGCTCGACCGCGATCTGCCGGGTGTCCACGGCGATCAGGTTTGCGCCACCCTCGCCGCTCGGGGCGGTAGGCCGCGGGTGCTCATGCTCACCGCCTCGAGCACGATCGAGGACCGCGTCGAGGGGCTGAGCCTTGGCGCCGATGATTACCTGCCGAAGCCGTTCGCGTTCGCAGAGCTGGTGGCGCGCATCCGGGCGCTCGCCCGGCGGGCTCAACCGGCCCTCCCACCGGTGATGCGCAGCGGGGACCTGCGGCTCGACCCCGCCCGGCGGGTCGCCGATCGCGCCGGCCGGCGGCTGGACTTGAGCGTCAAGGAGTTCGCGGTGCTCGAGCTGCTGCTCGCCGCGCGCGGGGCCCCGGTATCGGCGGAGGAGCTGCTGCACCGAGCGTGGGACGAGGCCGCGGATCCGTTCTCGAACGTGGTCAAGGTGACCATCAGCCGGCTGCGGCGCAAGCTGGGGGAGCCCCAGATGATCGAGACGGTGCCCGGTGCGGGGTATCGGATCTAAGCGGGTGAGGATCCGCTTGCCGCGGTGGACGCTTCGGCTGCGGCTGACTCTGCTCTACGGCGCGGTGTTCCTGGTGGCCGGGACGATCCTGCTGGCTATTACCTATGGCCTCGTCGCGCGTAGCTCGGCGGTCACCCGTACCGCTTCGTTTGCCGTCGCAGGGCAGGCACGCCCGGCACAGCTGCCCCTGCCCCTGCCCCCGCAGAGCCTGCAGGGGGGTTCCTCCGGGGGCAGTGGCACGATCTACCTCAGCCGGGCTCCAAACGGCTCGGTCGTCCAGCTTCGCGATTATGCCGGGAAGCTGAACGAGACCTTCAAGCGGTTGCAGGCGACGCAGATCCGCGCAGTGACCGCGAAGGCCAAGGCCGCACTCAACCACCAGCGCAGCGAGGAGCTCGACTCGCTGCTTACGAAATCCGGTATCGCGCTGGCCATTATGGGTTTCGTATCGGTCGGCCTCGGGTGGCTGATGGCGGGACGGGCGCTGCGGCCGGTTCGGACGATGAGCGCCCGGGCGCGCGGGATCTCAGAACGCAATCTTCATGAGCGCCTTGCCCTCGATGGTCCCAACGACGAGCTCAAGGAGCTCGGGGACACCTTTGACCAGCTTTTGGCCCGACTGGAGACGGCATTCGAGTCGCAGCGTCGGTTCGTCTCCAACGCCTCCCACGAACTGCGCACCCCGATCACGCTCGAGCGGGCGCTGGTCGAGGTAGCGCTGGCAGACCCCGACGCTTCTGTCGAGTCCCTCCGTGGCACCTGCCGGCGGGTGCTGACCGCCGGCGAGCAGCAGGAGCGGCTGATCGAGGCGCTGCTGACGCTGGCCCGAAGCCAGCGAGGAATCGCTTCGCGGGAGCAGTTGGACCTGGGGGCGATAGCGGCCGACGTGATGGGAGGGATCGACTCGAACGGCGTGCGAGTCGAGCGACATCTGGACCTAGCGCCGACCGCGGGCGACCACCGGCTCGTCGAGCGACTGATCGCAAACCTGCTCGACAACGCGCTCAAGTACAACCAACAGCACGGCTGGCTCACGGTGTGGACGGGGATGCGAGACGGCGGACCAACGCTCGAAGTGGCCAACGCCGGACCGGTGATCGCGCCGGCCCAGGTTGCTGGGCTGATGGAACCGTTCCGGCGACTGAACGGAGATCGCTCCGCCGGTCCCGGCGGCGGAAACGGCCATACCGCGTCGGTCGAGCAACGGGGCCTGGGCCTCGGCCTGTCGATCGTCGACGCGATCGCGACCGCGCACGGCGCCCGGCTGACCGCCGCCCCGCGGCCGGAGGGAGGGCTCCTGGTGCAGGTCGCGTTTCCGGCACGTCCAGGCCCGTCTCTAGACTGAAATGAGATGGCGAGCGACGCCTCAGGCGTCCGGGTGGCGCTGATTGACGACGACAGTGGCCTGGTGACGCTCCTTGAGCGTCGATTTGGGCCCCGCCGCTGGGAGTCGGAGGTTGTCCCATACCCGGTGGGCCCCGAGCAGCTGGCGGCGATGCGGCTTCACGCCGTGATCGTCAACCCCGCGTTGACAGGGCTCGAGTACCTGGAACAGCTCGCTCGAGCGCTTCCCGGGCTGGCGTTGCTGGTGTGCGCTGCGCCCGCCCCTGTCGCGGATCGCGTTCGCGCACTGCGAGCCGGCGCGGACGACTGGGTCACCAAGCCCTGTCATCCGGAAGAGCTGGTCGCGCGGGTCGAGGCCGTGTTCAGGCGACGCCGAGCGGGGGAGCTCCCGCTGGTGCAGGAGCCGATCGTCGCCGGTGAGCTGGCGATCCGCCCCGACCGCTTCGATGCCTATGTCGGTAAGCAGGCTGCTGCGCTGTCCCGGAAGGAGTTCGAGCTGCTCAACCAGCTCGCCGTGGTCGAGGGCCGGGTGCTCGAGCGCGAGGAGATCTACCAGCGCGTTTGGGGGTACACGATGGTGCGCGGCGACCGGTCGGTCGACGTATTCGTCCGCAAGCTACGCCACAAGCTCGAGCGAATCTCGTCCAACTGGCGGTACGTCCATACGCACTTCGGCGTCGGCTACCGGTTTGCGGCGGAGCCCGTCATTGAGGTCCCGGAGGTGGCTCCCGTAGAGGCTGAATCGACGCAGCGCGCCGGCGCTCGGCAGCCCGAGGGTTCCTCGGGACAGCGCGATCGCGCGGCGGCCGCCGTCTAACCTTCATCGCAGATGACCACGACCCTGCGCAACGTGGCGATCGTGCTCGGGATCGCCGCCCTGATCGTGCTGATTCCCGGCGGCGGGAGAGGCGCCAACACCGCCTTGCAGGCTGTTTGGCTGGCCTTCCTAGCGGTGGGGGGCTGGTTTGCCTACACGCTCTATCGCCAGCACCGGGTGGAGCTGGAGTCGTTCGGCGCTGCCCGACGCGCGATCCTGTACGTGGCGGCCGGCGTGGCCGTGTTGACCTTGACCGCCTACCCGCGCCTGTGGGTCGGCACGAGCGGCAAGATCGCCTTCTTGCTGTTGCTCGGCGCCGCGGGCTATGCGGCGTTCGCGGTCATCCGCTCGGCGCGCAGGTACTGAGCGCGCCCTACAACCGGCATCCCGGTTGTAGGGGATCCAGATCGCAGGTCGAAGTTCGACGCTGTCCGAGAACAAGTCGCGAAGGGAGCAGCGTTGGAGCGCAACCGCAAGCTGGTGGTCGAGTTCATCGGCATGTTCATCTTCATGTTCACGGTGGGGATGGTGACCGAGAAAACCGGAGCGGCGGTCCTCGCTCCATTCGCGATCGGGTTCGTGCTGATGGTGATGGTGTTCGCCGGTGGCCACATTTCGGGCGGCCACTACAACCCCGCGGTCAGCCTCGCCGTGCTGATCCGGGGAAAGATGACTGGCAGCGATTGGGTGGGCTATGTCGTCGTCCAGCTGGTCGCGGCCGTTCTTGCGGCCCTGCTCGTGCGGGCGGTCGGAGGCCACGAGCCGGCGGCGAAGGTGGCCGGCCAGGGCAAGATGTTCGTGGTAGAGCTTGTGTTCACGCTTGCCCTCACCTACACGGTGCTGAACGTCGCGACGGCCAAAGGCACCGAGGGCAATTCGTTCTACGGGCTAGCGATCGGGGGCACGGTCCTGGTCGGCGCATTTGCGGTCGGAGGGGTCTCGGGGGGCGCGTTCAACCCGGCGATTGCCCTCGGCGCCAGCGTGACTGGCCTGTTCAAGTGGTCGAACTATTGGGTCTACCTCCTGGCCGAGCTGGTAGGGGGCGCAGCCGGTGCGCTGGCGTTCCTGTTCGTCCAGCCCGAGGAAAAGGTGACGGGCGATCTCCAGGCGGCGGCTGCCGACGCCGGGGAGCATCGTCCGGGCACCCCGCCCTGATCCAAGAGCCCCGCCGTACACTGCCGCGGCGGTGAACAAGGAAACCCGTGAGGCGGTCGCCGACTGGCTTATGGTGGTCGGGGCCGTCGTCCTGTTTGCGTCGCTGTTTCTCGCGTGGAGCCATCAGTTCTCGCGGCTGTTCCTGCTCACGTTTGGGTCATCGGACCTTCTGCGTGGCGTACCCCGAAACCCGACTGCCTGGCAGGTCTACTCGGCCGCCGACGTCCTGCTCGCCATCCTTGCGATCGCGCTCGTTGCCGTGGCGATGGTTGGAACGCGCTCGATCCGGATAGCGGCCACGGCCGCGAGCGCCGTGGCGCTTGGCTTCACGTTGCATGCCCTTTCCTCGCCGCCTACGAACGGGGCCAACATCTTCCACGCCGCCTACAACGTTCCGCAGTACGCCTCGCCCGGGGCGACCGCCGGCGCGGGCGAGACGGTCGCGATTTTCGGCCTGCTGCTGGGACTAGGGGGGCTTGCCCTGTCCTTCACCGCGGACTGAGCGCGGGACTCGCTCTGTCCTTCACCGCAGACTGAGCGCCGGATCCAGCCGGGCGCCTATCCTCGAACGCGTGTCGATAACGCCAGCTGACAAGCGTCGTGAGCTGCCTGACGAGCCCGGCGTTTATCTGTTCAGGAACGCCCGGGGAAGGGTCATTTACGTCGGCAAGGCCAAGTCGATCCGCAAGCGGGTGGCCTCGCACTTCTCGAATCCCAGCACCCGCGGCGGCGCCGACATGGTGGGGCTGATCGACCACATCGAAGCCCTCGTCGTGCACACCGAGGCCGAGGCCCTCCTGGCCGAGCAGAACTTCATCAAGCAGTACAAGCCGCGGTTCAACATCCGGCTGCGCGACGACAAGTCATATCCCTACATCGCGATCTCGCTGGACGAGGACTTTCCCCGCGTGTACTTCACGCGTGAGCGGCACCGCCGGGACCGGGCGTACTTCGGCCCCTACAGCAACGCCAAGCGGGTCAGGGCCACGCTGGAGGTGCTGGGCAAGGTGTTCATGTTCCGGTCCTGCGAGGGCCCCGAGCCTGGCCGGCGCTCGGGCTCTCCTTGCCTCGACTACTACATCAAGCGCTGCGAGGCGCCATGCGTCGGCTACGTGAGCAAGGAGGACTATCGACGGGGGATCGACGGCGTGATCGCGTTCCTGTCCGGCCGCTACCGCCAGATCGAACGGGCGCTCGATCGCGCGATGCGCGAAGCGGCCGCCGAGCAGCGGTTCGAGGATGCCGCCCGCGAGCGCAACCGGCTGCGGGCGGTGCGGTCGCTGCTCGAGCGCCAGCGGGTGGCCAACGAGGCCACCGGCACGCTTGACGCCATCGCCGTGGCGGTCGCCGACGGCGACGCAAACGCGCAGGTGTTCCAGGTGCGCGACGGCGTCCTATCCGATCGCCAGAGCTTCTACCTGGACAACGAGGCCGGCGGCACGATCGCCGAGGTAGGCGAGGCATTCATCCTCCAGTACTACGCAAACGCCATGTCAGTGCCGCCGCTGCTGGTCGTGCAGCGCGAGCTCGGTGACGTCTCCACGTTGGCGCAGGCGCTGGCCGAGCGCCGGGACGGAGCGGTGGAGATCCGCGCCGCCGAGCGCGGGGACAAGCGCCGGATCCTCGACCTCGCCGAACGTAACGCGAAGCTGGCGCTGGACCAGGAGAAGCTCCGCTCGGAGCGCCGGCGCCAGCAGCGCGTGGAGGCGCTCGACGGCCTGCAGGGGGCGCTTGGCATGGACACCCTGCCGCTGCGGATCGAGTGCTTCGACATCTCGACGTTGATGGGAACGAACACCGTGGCGTCGATGGTCGTGTTCGAGGGAGGTGCGCCGAAGAAATCCGACTACCGGCGATTCAGGGTTTGGGACGACCGCAACGGCGGCGGGGTGCCGGACGATTTCGCCGCGATGGAGCAGATCCTCTCTCGGCGACTGGCCCGCTGGGAGCGCCAGCACGACATCTCGCCGCACGACAAGGAGCACGACCCGAGCTTCGCCGCGCTTCCAAATCTGGTGGTCATCGACGGTGGCAAGGGCCAGCTGTCGGCCGGCCTCAGGGCGCTACAGAGATTCCGGGAGCGGGGCGTGCTTGTGGTGGCACTCGCCAAGCGGATCGAGGAGGTGTTCATTCCGGGACGAGCCGATCCGCTGCGGCTAGCCCACGACACACCGGAGCTCCAGCTCCTGCAGAGAGTCCGTGACGAGGCCCATCGGTTCGCCATCACCCATCACCGGATCCGTCGCGACAGAGCGATGACGGCCTCGATTCTCGACGAGCTGCCCGGCGTCGGTCCGGCCCGCAAGCGGGCGCTACTGGCCCACTTCGGGTCTCCGGACGCGGTCGTCGCCGCCTCGCGGGAGGAGCTCGAAGCGGTGCCCGGCGTTCCGGGCAAGCTGGCCCGCGAGCTCTATCGCGAGCTGCACAAAGCTGGGGTGTGAGCTGCTTGTCCGGACCGGCGCTTTAGGCCCCGGCCGGCCCAAGCCCGTCGGCGCCTTGGGCCTTGACCGGTCGAAGGATGTCGGCGCTTTGGGGCTCGACGGGCGACGCGACCCGCGTGGGGCCCGGGCGGCCACGCAGCGGGAACGGATCGCCCAAGCGCCAGCGCGAGAGCTCGCGGTCCCCGGCCCGCAGGACGATCTCCTCAGATGCCAGCAGCCGGGCGGGGTTTGCCTTGGCCAGCTCCGTCAGCCGAGCCGCCTCGTTGACGGGGTCTCCGATTACGGTGTACTCATACCGCTGAGCCGCGCCGATGTTGCCGGCAACGACCGGGCCGGCCGAGAGGCCGATCGCAGCGTCCAGCCCGTCGACCTCGCCGCGCAGGCGGCGGCGCAGCTCGCGCGCGGCGGCCAGCGCCGCTGCGGCCGCATGAGGATGCTCGCTCGGTGCACCGAACACGCAGAGCGCGGCGTCGCCCTCGAACTTGTTCACCCATCCTCCGTAAACGGTCACGACCTCTACGACGATCCCGAAGAAGCGGTTGAGCGTCTCAACCACATCTCGCGGTTCGTGATCGGCCACGAAGGCGGTGGAACCGATCAGGTCGACGAACAGCACGGCGGCGTCACGAGTCTCGCCTCCGAACTGGAGCCCTCGTCCGATCGCTGAACGGGCGACCTCTTCACCCACGTGGCGGCCAAAGAGATCGCGCACGCGATCGCGTTCCCGCAGCCCGGCGAGCATCCGATTGAACCCTGCCTGCAGCAGTCCTACTTCGCTCGCGTCGTCGACGGTCATGACCACACCCGTCTCGCCGGCCTCGACCCGCGCCATCGCTTTGCGCACCGCGCGCAGCGGATCCACGACCGAGTGGATCGCCGCCAGCAGCGTGAGAAGTCCGACCGTCAATCCGATCGCGCCCAGGAAGATCACGGTCTCCGCCATGCGCTTCGGTGACATTCCCGCACCAGCCAGGTAGGCGATCGCGACGACGACCGCCCCGCAGACGGCAACCGCCGTGCCGAACTCCCAGGCAAGGTAGATGCGCGTAGCAATTCCCGGCAGCATCGGCCGGTCGGGGGGATCGCACCCGAGGGCCAACGCCGTGGCGGGCCGCACGATCCACTCCACAGCCAGGTAGCTGAGCGCCGATGCGGAGAGGCCTCCGAGTACGACCATCCCGCTGATCAGCACGCCTGCCGCCGCGGAACCGCCGATCGCTACATCGAGCGGCCCATACACCACGCCCGCCAGCGCCCACACGACGAGGGTGTTGCGCGCTTCGTACAGCGGAAGACGCACGGTCTGAAGCCGCTCGCCCGCACTGGGATCTCCGCCGCGATCGAGCCATGCCTTCATGGGTCTGGCGACGCGCAGACCCCACCTGTGACACACGATCCAGCAGATGCCGACGAAGACAGCCGACCCGATCAGGTCGATTCCCCGCCCCGACGACGGCGGTGCCCCGCCCGGTAGGGGCACCACGTAGACGACGAATACGTACGTGATGACCGCGCATGCCAGGTTGAGGACCGGCAGCACACGGCTCATGCGGCGCATGATCCGTTCCGCGAGCGCGGCCGTTTCGGTCAGTGCGGCCGAGGCCGGGTGCGCGGAGCTGTGCGAGCAGGCCGGGACGTGCGCAAAGCGATCTCGTAAACGCCGCGCGCGCAGAGCCTTCCGCGCTGGAACTCCGTCCAACGCAGAACGCGGGAACCCTGTGACGCCGGGTGTGGGCTCTACGGCCACGGCACCTCCCTGTTCGCCTGCTCCACGTACTGTCGCTCACCTGCCGATGACGCTATGTGATGGTGGTCACCCAAACAGGCTCAGTTGGTCACCCACGCCTGTCAAGCTGTGAGGAGTGGAGCCACGGCAAGCAGCGACTCGGGAGAAGGAGACAGGGCCAGCGCCCGCCTCCGGCTCGCCTGCGCCGGCTGCACCCGACACGGACAGGAACGCTCCCGAGTCTGACTCTGCGGTCTCGGCGCTCACCGACCTGGTGGTGATAACCGGCTTCTCGGGAGCCGGCAAATCGACGGCCATGGCGGCGTTCGAGGACGAAGGCTACTTCTGTGTGGACAACCTCCCGTCGGAGATGATCCAGTCGCTGGTTGAGCTGTTCAGGCACGAGGGCTCGAAGGTGGCGCGGGCAGCGGTCGTCTCCGATGTCCGCGGCGGGACTTACTTCGAGGGGCTGGCCCAGATGCTCGACGATCTGCGCGCGAGCGGGGTCGCACATCGAGTGCTTTTTCTGGAGGCCGAAGAGCAGACGCTCTTGACGCGGTACAAGGAGACCCGCCGCCGTCACCCATTGGCGCCGAGCGGCAGTGTGGCCGAGGGCATCGCGCAGGAGCGTGAGCTGCTGCGCCCCCTGCATGGACGAGCCGACGTCGTGATCGACACGTCGGGCCTGACGGCAGCCATGCTGCGGCGAAAGCTGGCCGACGAGATGCTGCTAGGCCGGCGGGGGCGGCTGGCG
This sequence comes from uncultured Actinomycetes bacterium, assembly GCA_963757075.1. GTDB lineage: Bacteria > Actinomycetota > Thermoleophilia > Solirubrobacterales > Solirubrobacteraceae > Palsa-465. Next base: position 128,408 of record CAVWQN010000003.1, on the reverse strand, counting down.
GTCACGTTCGAGAGCTTCGGCTTCAAGTACGGGCCGGTGCGCGACGCCGACCTGATGTTCGACGTCCGCTTCCTCCCCAACCCCCACTACGAGGGGGACCTGCGGCCTCTGACGGGCAACGACCCCAGGATCAAGGAGTTCATCAACCGAGACGGAGCCCTCGACTCGTTCTACGAACAACTGCACCCGATGCTCGACTACCTGCTCCCGCAGTACCTCGCCGAGGGCAAGGCACATCTGGTGGTGGCGATTGGCTGCACGGGCGGCCGGCATCGCTCGATCACGATCGCCCGTGATCTCGCGAGCCGATACGGCTCCGGCGAGGAGTACCTGGTCGAGACCGTCCACCGGGATATCGACCGACCGATCTGAGGTCTTCACTCGACGCGCCCCGCGATCTCGACCGACCGATCTGAGATCGTGACTGGCGATGATCGACCACATCGGCTTTGAAGTCTCCGACCTTCACAAATCGGCGAGGTTCTACGACGCTGTCTTCTACGCCCTCGGAGCCCGGCGCATGCTGGCCAGCGAACAGGCGGTGGCCTACGGGTTCGACTCACCCACCGTGTGGATCGTGGTCCGCGGCCGCCCGCCGTCTCCCGGCTATGGTCACATCGCACTGCACGCGAGCGGGAAGGCGGCCGTGGATTCTGCGTACCGAGCTGGGATTGCCAACGGCGGCGCCGACGACGGCCAGCCCGGGCTTCGACCGCAGTACGGCGACCGCTGCTACGCCGCCTACATGCGCGACCCCGACGGCTTACGGGTCGAGGTAGTCAGCTCTCTATATAAGTAACCTTCAAATAGCCGACGGGGGAGTCGCCGGAACCGTCGGCCTTCTCTTTGCGGCCAACCGGACAGTGGAGGACTAGAGCGCATGGCGGTACGCGTCGGCATCAACGGTTTCGGGCGGATCGGCCGAAACGTGTTTCGGGCGGCGTACGAGCGGGGGGCCGACATCGACTGGCTGGCCGTCAACGACCTCGTGGACGCGAAGACGATCGCGCATTTGCTGCGCTACGACTCCAACTACGGCCCGTTCCCGGGCGAGGTCGAGGCTACCGACACCGGGCTGCGGGTGGACGGCAACGAGATCCGGGTTCTCGCGGAGCGCGATCCGGCGGCGCTTCCGTGGGGTGAGCTGGAGGCCGACGTGGTGATCGAGTCAACCGGCCTGTTCACGGACCGCGAGAACGCTTCAAAGCACCTGGAGGCTGGGGCCAAGAAGGTGGTCATCTCGGCGGTGGCCACGGACCCCGACGTGACAGTCGCCCTGGGCGTCAACTTCGACCAGGTCTATGACCGCGAGCGCCACCACGTGATCTCGAATGCCTCGTGCACCACCAACTGTCTGGCCCCGATCGCGAAGGTCATGCACGAGACGATCGGCATCAAGCATGGACTGATGACGACGATCCATGCATACACAGCCGACCAGCGACTGCAGGACATGCCGCATCGGGATCTAAGGCGCGCTCGCGCCGCCGCCGTCAACCTGATCCCGGCCTCCACCGGAGCTGCAAAGGCCATCGGGCTGGTGATCCCGGATCTCAACGGCAAGCTCCACGGTTATGCCGTGCGAGCGCCCGTTCCCACGGGCAGCGTGGTCGATCTGACCGCCGAGGTGGAACGGGAGACCTCCGTCGAGGAGCTCAACGACGCCTTCCGCCAGGCGGCCGGCAGCAGCCCCCTTCAGGGTTTCCTGGCCTACACCGAGGACCCGATCGTGTCCACGGACATCATCAAGAACCCCGCCTCTTCGATCGTCGACTCGCAGCTGACGGCTGTCATGGATGGGACGATGGTCAAGGTGATCTCCTGGTACGACAACGAGTGGGGCTACTCGAACCGGGTGGCGGATCTTGTACAGAGGATCCTTTGACCCATTTTGAACCCCGTTTCCCGTGAGGACGCTCCGGGACCTCGGGGATATCGAGGGCAAGCGAGTGCTCGTCCGGGTGGACTTCAATGTGCCGCTCGAGGGTCGAGCGGTCACCGACGACACTCGTATACGGGCTTCGCTGCCGACGCTCGATGAGCTCCGGCGAAGGGGCGGGCGGCTGGTGCTGGTCTCGCATCTGGGGCGCCCCAAGGACCAGGAGCCGGAGTTGTCGCTGCGACCTGTCGCCGACCGACTGTCGGAGCTGGCCGATGCCGACGTCACCTTCGCTCCCGGCGTGGTGGGCGAGGATGTCCGCGCCTTCTCGGAGAACCTCGCTCCCGGCGAGATCCTGATGCTCGAGAACGTCCGCTACGAGCCCGGCGAGACCCGGGATGACCCCAAGCTGTCCACCGCGCTCGCGGAGCTGGCCGACGTGTACGTGAACGACGCCTTCGGAGCTGCGCACCGCGCCCACTGCTCGACGGAGGGCGTGGCCCACCTCATCTCGGAACGGGCCGCTGGGCTGCTGCTCGAACGGGAGGTGACGGTGCTCACCAGCCTGCTCGAGCAACCTGCCCGCCCGCTGGTGGCTGTGCTCGGTGGGGCGAAGGTGTCCGACAAGCTCGGCGTGATCGAGCGGTTCTTCGAGATCGCCGATGAGATCTTGATCGGGGGGGCCATGTGCTTCCCGTTCTTTTCGGCCGAGGGTCACTCGGTCGGCGCTTCCTTGTGCACAGATGCCGATGTCGATGTCGCTTCTCGCCTGCTCGAGGGGGTCCCCGTGGCGCGCGCCGAGCTCCGGTTGCCGGTCGATTTGGTGATCGCCGACCGCCTGGCCAGCGAAGCGCGGACCCGAACGAGCGACGGGGTGGATGTGCCCGACGGATGGATGGGGGTCGATATCGGGCCGCAAACTGCGGATGATTACGCGGCGGTCATCGCCCGCGGGGGGACAGTGTTTTGGAACGGACCAATGGGGGCGTTCGAGCTCGAGCCGTTTGCGGCCGGGACCCGAGTGATCGCCGAGGCGATGGCCTCCGCGCCGGGGACGACGGTGGTGGGTGGCGGTGACTCGGCAGCAGCGATCGCCCGGCTCGGGCTAGCGGAGAAAGTCACCCATCTCTCGACCGGCGGCGGTGCGGCGCTGGAGCTGATCGAGGGCCACGCCCTGCCCGGCCTCGAGGTGCTTACAGTGAGCAGCCAGCAGTCCAGGCGCCCACTGATCGCGGGCAACTGGAAGATGCACAAGACAGTGGCCGAAGCGCAGGAGTTCATTTCGGCGCTGCTCCCGCAGATTGCCCCTGCCGAGGGAGTCGACGTCGCCATCTGTCCGCCGTTCCTGGCGCTCAAGCCGCTGGCCGAGGCCACGCGAGACAGCCCGGTCGCTGTCTACGCCCAGAACATGCACCAGGAGAGCGAGGGCGCATTCACCGGAGAGGTGGCGGCTCCGATGCTGCTCGAGGTCGGTGTGCAGGGGGTGATCCTCGGCCACTCCGAGCGCCGCGAGTACTTTGGCGAGACCGACAGAGCCCTCGCTTTGAAGGTGCCGGCAGCCCTGAACGCCGGACTGGTGCCGATTTTGTGCGTCGGCGAGACCGAGGAAGAGCGAGAGCAGGGCGAAACGGAGCGCAAGCTTCGACATCAGGTGCAAGAGGACCTGATGCGAGTGGAGGCGGAGCGCCTGGACCGAGTGGTCATCGCCTACGAACCGATCTGGGCTATCGGCACGGGACGCGTCGCAACGCCCGAGCAAGCCCAGGAGGCGATGGCCTTCGTCCGGGCGCTGGTGGCCGATCGGGACGTGGATCAAGCTGATCGCGCGCGAGTGCTCTACGGCGGGAGCGTCAAGCCAGACAACTGCCGCGAGCTGCTTTCGCAACCGGACGTCGATGGGGCGCTGGTGGGGGGCGCCAGCCTTGATCCCGGCGCCTTCGCCGCAATCGTTCTTTCCGCCGGCTGATGCGGCCCGGACCCGAGACGCTGCCCGTGCCGGCGGCCGCGCTGGTCATACTCGACGGTTGGGGGCTCGCCCCGTCCGGGCCCGGAAACGCCGTCTCGCTGGCGCACACGCCCGTGTTCGACGAGCTGTGGTCGGCCTACCCGCACACGTCTCTACAAGCTTGCGGCAGGGCGGTCGGACTGCCGGAGGGCCAGATGGGCAACTCCGAGGTCGGTCATCTGAACCTCGGCGCCGGATCGATCGTGATCCAGGATCTCACGCGGATCGACGAGGCCGTGGAGCGGGGTGAGCTGTCCGACAACACGGTCCTGCGAGATGCGTTCTCGGGGGCCGAGCGCGTCCACCTGATCGGGCTTGTGTCCGACGGCGGCGTCCACTCCAGCTTTGGCCATTTGCGGGCGTTGATCGAGCTCGGCGCCGCGCTAGAGGTTCCGGACCTCGTCTTGCATGCCTTCACCGACGGGCGCGACACGCTGCCGACGTCCGGGGCAGGCTTTCTGGCAGAGGTGGAGCGGTGGATGGAGGCGGCGGGATCCGGCCGGGTCGGCACCGTTGTCGGGCGCTATTACGCCATGGACCGCGATCGGCGGTGGGAGCGGATCCAGCGGGCCTACGACCTGCTCGTGCACGGTCGCGCTGAGCACCGGGCTGACTCGGCCGAAGCCGCGGCCCGCGAGGCGTACGAAAGGGATGAGACCGACGAGTTCATCGAGCCGGTACTGGTGGGGGAGGAGGGCAACATCCGGCCGGGCGACTCAGTGCTGGCTTTCAACTTCCGGCCGGACAGGATGCGCGAGTTGACCCGCGCTCTCGCTGAGCCAGGCTTTGACTGCATCGATCGCGGCGGCGCGCCGCCCACCCAGCAATACGCGACGATGACCGAGTACGAGGAGGGCTGGCCGTACCCGGTCGCATTCCCGCCCGAGCGCCCGGCAACCACGTTGCCGGCGGTGCTCGCCGCTCGTGGAGTCCGACAGCTGCACGTCGCGGAAACCGAGAAGTACCCGCACGTGACGTACTTCTTCGGAGGCGGCGACGAGCAGCCCCAGGCCGGCGAGAGACGGGAGTTGGTGCCCTCGCCACGGGAGGTGCCCACCTATGACCACAAGCCCGAGATGAGCGCTCGGCAGGCGGCCGAGGCGTTCACCCAGGCCTGGCGGGGCGATTCCCCAGCCTTCGGGATCATCAACTTAGCCAATCCGGACATGGTCGGCCACACCGGCGTGATCCCCGCTGCGGTGAAGGCCATCGAGACCGTCGACGAGTGCCTGGGCCAGGTTGTCGATGCCGTTCACGCCTCCGGCGGCGCCTGCATCGTCACCGCCGATCACGGCAACGCCGACCACATGCTCGAGCCTGACGGCAGTCCCAACACGGCCCATTCGCTCAACCCGGTGCCGTTGGTCGTGACGGTGCCGGGACTCTCACTACGAGAAGACGGCGTGCTCGCGGACGTCGCCCCAACCGTGCTGGACATGCTCGGGGTCGAGCTCCCGCAGCGGATGACGGGGCGGTCCCTAGTCGTTTGATGAGTGCAGAGATACTTGACAGCTCGCGACTTAGATTTTATACTCGCTTGCGCAGTAGGTTGGTGACTAAAGGAGGTTCGATATGGCACTTATCCGCTGGGAGCCGGTACGGGAGCTGAACACCCTTCAGAGCGAGATGAACCGGCTCTTCAACACGCTTTTTGACGCGCCGGCGCCGGGCGACGGCGGAGGCGCGCTCCGGCGCTGGATTCCGGCGATGGATCTGGTCGAGACCGACGAGGACTTCGTGCTGCGGGCCGATCTCCCGGGGCTAGCCGAAGGCGACGTGAACATCGAGCTCGAGGACAACATCCTGACCATCTCAGGCGATCGCAAAAGCGAGCATGAGGAGCGCAAGGAGGGCTACTACCGGGTCGAGCGCGCGTCCGGCTCCTTCTCACGATCGCTGACGCTGCCCGAGGGAGTGGATCCCGAGGGGATCAAGGCCAGCTTCGATCGCGGCGTGCTCCAGGTCCGGATCCCGAAGCCCGAAGAGCGCAAGCCGCGGAAGGTCGCGATCAGCGTCGGCGGCCAGGAGAACGCCATCGAGGGCACCGAGACCGGCTCCGACTCCTAAGCTAAAGACGCGCTCCAGGCCGTGTTCAACCCGCGGCCGGACCCCCGTGCCGTAAAGGGGCGAGACGAATTGTCTCGCCCCTTTACGTTTCACTACTTGATGGCGATCGTGAACGCAGCGTCCTGGTTGTGGCCATGGCTGAGCCTCCCCTTGACGGGAGCGCTCCCCCAAACGGGTGATGCGCCGCTGGCCGGCTGATGTTCACGGTCCGAGCCCACTCTGCCGATTCGCTGGCGCGCGCCGGCACGCTGAAGCTCGCCCACGGGCCGGTTCGCACGCCGGCATTCGTCCCGCTGGCGACGCGCGGGGCGGTCAAGGGGCTGGACGCGCAGGAGGTCGCGGCCCTCGGCTACGAGCTGATACTGGCCAATACGTTTCACTTGATGCTGGCGCCGGGGGCCGAGCTGGTGCAGGAGCTGGGGGGCCTACACGAGCTGATGCGCTGGCCCGGGCCGATCATCACCGACTCCGGCGGCTTTCAGGTGTTCTCGATGGGCCACGGGGCGGTGGCTGACGAGATCAAGGGACGAGGCCGACGGCGGGAGCAGGAGGGCAGGATCCTGTCGATCGAGGAGGACGGGGTTAGGTTCCGATCCTACGTCGACGGCCGTGAGCGGTTCCTCGGGCCGGAGGGATCGATGGCGGTACAGGCAGCACTGGGCTCCGACATCGCGCTCACCTTCGACGAGTGCACGCCGTTTCACGTCACGCGCGAGTACACCGAGCGCTCGACGGCCCGCACCCATCGCTGGCTCGACCGGTGCCTTCGCTGGCACGAAGAGCATGGGCCCAAGGAACAGACGGTGTATGGCATCGTCCAAGGAGGGGTCGAGCATGACCTACGGCGCGAGTCGGCCCAGGCCGTGGCCGCCAGCCGCTGCGACGGGATCGCGATCGGTGGCTCCCTCGGCCGCGACAAGTCCCAGATGCACGAAGTGGTCTCCTGGGCCACTGGGGAGCTCGAGCGGCAGGCGCCTTCCCGGCCACGCCATCTCCTGGGAATCGGCGAGATCGACGATCTGATCGCATGCGTCGAGTTGGGGGTCGACACGTTCGACTGTGCGGTTCCGACCAGGCTGGGACGTCATGGTGTGGCCCTGGTGCCCGAGCCCCAAGACAGATGGCGGGTTGACCTGTTCAAGGGCAGGTGGAGCCACAGTCGCGAGCCGATCCTCGAGGGCTGCCCTTGTCCGGCCTGCGCGCGCGGGTATTCCCGCGCCTACCTGCATTACCTGCTTCGGGCGCACGAGTTGACCGCCGTCCGGCTGCTGACGATGCACAACTTGAGCTTCGTGGCCCGGCTGATGAGCGACCTGCGGGCTGGGATCGAGGCCGGGCGGCTCGCGGACGTGGCTGCCGCCCTGCGGGCCGGAGCCGCCCCCCAGGGCTCGGCGGCCTAGGTTTGGGCGCTGCCTCCGCCTTCGCCGCCGCGCGCCCGAATGGCCGCCGGATCGAGCACGGTGATCGTCCGGTGGCCAGTGGCGACCCAGCCCAGCTGGCGCATCAGCCGCAGCGCCCGGGAGACCGTTTCGCGGGTGGCTCCGGTCCAGCTGGCGAGCTCGTCCTGGGTCAGCTCGAGCTCGTAAGGGCCATTGGGGGCGCCACCGTGGTTCGCTCCCAGCTCGATCAGGCGCCGCGCCACGCGGCCGACGCTGTCCTGAGTCGCCAGCTCCACAAGCCCCCGCGTGGCCTCGGTCATCCTGCCCACCAGGCTGCGCAGGAGAACCAGCGCCGCATCGGGGTGGTCTCGCAGGTAGCCCTTGAAATCCCCTCCTGGCAGCACCCCCAGCTCGACATCCTCGACAGCGATTGCCGTCGCGCTGCGTCGTGTGCCGCCGAGCGCCGCCATCTCACCAACGAGCTCTCCTGGACCACGGATCGCGAGCACCACGCTGCGGTCGCCCACCCCACGGGCGACGAGCTTCACGCGTCCCGCCAGCACGAGCGCCACGTTCTCGCCGGCGGACCCCTCGTGCATGATCACGGCCGACTCGGGCATCGTCTTGCGGCTCATGCGCTCCAGCAGCGCATCGGCGTCCGCCTGCCAGAGCTGCTTCAAAAACGGCGTCGGCCCCGAAGTCATCTAGATCCCCAGTTGTGACGAATGTCTCAACTTCCGAAGTGCTCGCCACCATACCGTTTCGGCTGATTGGGGGCTGAAGGGGCACACCCAGTGGTTCCAGGCGGCGGGGGCGCCGCCTGGAACTACTTCGTGTACTGGTGAACCAGTTGCTGCAGCTGAGTCAGCACGCCCTGCACGTCGTTGCGGAAGTGAACCGCCGTCGAGCTGGTGCTGGTCGCGATCACCACGGCGATGATCACCGCCGCTGCAAAGACCGCCAGCAGCAACAAGAACAACGTGAATCGACGAGCCGCGCGTCGGCCGCGCCGGCGCGGCGGCGGGGCGACGTACTCGTCCCGCCTGGGCTGCTGAAGGGGCGCGCGGGATGCCTCCCGGGCAGGACCTCGGGTGGAACCCCGGTCCTGCACGGGAGGTTCCCGACGCGCTACGCGGGTGGCTGCCGTTGGCTCGCCCCGGCGGCCCAGGACCCTGGTCGCGGCCTTCGTGCCCAGCTGGGACGTCGGCGCGTCCGCGGACGGGGGGGCGATCCCGTGCAACCCGGCGCGCAGCGCCTCCGCGAATACCATCGCGTCGCGGGGCCGTTGCACCTTGTCCAGAGCCAGCGCCTGCGCCACGGCGCGGGACAGCGCGGGGGGAACGTCGGGATTCAAGTGGTCAAGCGGGAGCGGAGCCTCACGCTGCTGCTTGAGCGCCAGCTCGGACAACGAGGTGGCTTCGTACGGCAGCCGTCCCGAGAGGAGCTGGTAAGTCACGACCCCCAGTGAGTACAGATCAGCCAGCGGACCGGCTTCCTCGCCCCGAGCCTGTTCCGGAGCCAGGTAGGCGGCGGTGCCGAGCACCGAGCCCACCTGAGTGATGCTCGACTGATCGGTGGCCCGGGCGATCCCGAAGTCCGCGAGCTTGACCACCTCGGCCTCCGACACCAGCAGGTTGCCCGGCTTTACGTCCCGGTGCACTACGCCGTTGCGATGGGCGTAGTCCAGGCCGCGGCAACTCTGACCGACGACCTCGACCGCTTGGTCGACGTCGAGACGGCCGCGATCGCGCAGCAACTCGGCGCACGAATGGCCAGGCACATGCTCCATCACGATGAAGTGCTGATGCTGGCTGTCATCGAAGCCGAAGTCGAACACCTGCACGATGTTGGGGTGAACGAGTCTCGCCGCCGCCAAGGCCTCTCGGCGGAAGCGTGAGACGAACGTGGGATCGTCGGCCAGATGCTCGGCCAGCAGCTTGATCGCCACCGGACGCTCGAGCCGCTCGTCGAACGCAAGGTGAACCGTGGACATCCCGCCGACTCCGAGGCGCCGCTCGAGTCGGTAGCGCCCAGCGATCATCGTTGCGTTAGTGGCCATTGCCGTTTCCGTTCCCGTTGCCCTTCCCATTGCTGTTCCCCGGCGCGACCCCTCCGCTCCCCGGGCCGGTACTAGTAGTACCCGGGTTAGTGGGAGTCGTTGCAGGGGGTGTCGTGGTGGGGGAAGTGGTCGTCGTGGTCGTGGTGTGTGTGATCGTGGGCTGCGTCGTGGTCTGGGTGGTGGTGGTCGGGGTCGTATTGGTGGTAGTGGTGGGCGTCGTGCTCGCCGGGGACCTGCACTGCGATGCGGCCAACTCCTGAGCCTTCGTCAGGCCCTGGTTGAGGTTGCTGCGGAGCGTCGAGCTCACCGAGCTTGGCAGGTTCTGGATGTCCTGCGTGACCTTCGCCAGCTCGTCTGCCGCTGCTGCGCAATTGCCCTGCTGGATGTCGCTCGAGACCTGCTGCAGCTGGCTGGTGAGGCTCTGGGCTGTGCTGGAGGAGAGCAGGCCGGTGCTGCTGCCGCAGGCAGCAATCAACGAGACAGCGAACCCAAGCCCGCCGGCTACGACTGCGCGGAGTCCCTGGCGCATCCGCGGCCTGACTTTAGAGCGTTGGGCCGTTGGCTTCAGATTAGGTCAGGGCCGGTCCCCAGAACGGGCCACGCCCGGGCCCAAGAAGGCCCGCCCCTACTGGCCGAATTGCAGACGCTCTGCCAGCGACGCCGGAAGCCGCGCCGCCCGGATCGCCGCGGCCGCGCCCCCGATGTCGTACTCCGTGCGCCTGTAGATGGCTTCCCAGGCGTCGAGGTCGAGCTCCAACCAGGCCGCACGCGGGTCACCATCCCGCGGCTGCCCGACGCTTCCGGGATTGACCAGCCATTCGCCGTCAGACAGCTCCAGCTGCTCGTCGGCGTCCTGCGTTTGACCTGTCGCCAGATCACCGGGCTGGCGGCCGAACGCCAGCGCGACGTGGGAGTGGCCGATCAAGCACACCCGATGCTGCTGGACGTCCAAGCACATCTCGGCCTGTAGCGGCGAGAGCACGTACTCCCAGACGGGATCACGCGGGCTGGCGTGGTACAGGCCGACGGGCTCCTCGAGCAGCGCCGGCTCCAGCTCATCGAGATAGGCCCGGGTCTCGCGGGTGATCGTCTCGCGCGTCCACTGGGCCGCGAGCGCGGCACCCCGCGAGAACTCTTCGAGCGGCAGGGCCCCACGGACAACGAGGTCATGGTTTCCGGCCAGGCAGATGGCGGCATGCCTGCGCGCTAGCTCGACGCAGGCGTCCGGGTTCGCTCCGTACCCGACCAGATCGCCCAGGCACCACATCTCCTGGCAGTCGGAGCCGGCGATCGCATCCAGCACCGCCTCGAACGCCTGCCGGTTGCCGTGGATGTCTGAGACGACGGCGACCCGCATGCCTCTACAGTCTCCCGGGTGCGTGAGCGCTCTGGCGTGTTGGCATCGATGCTCCTGGCGTTCGCGGCGGGCGAGGTGGGGGTGCGGCTGCTCAGGCCACGCCCCGCAACCCGGCCGTCGGTGCCGGCCGACCTCCGATCCTATTTCTCGGAGGAGGAGATCGTGCGGGGGGCGGCGTTCGCGCGGCCTCAGCTCGCTCTGGCCGTGGGGCGTAGCGCGCTGGAGCTGGGTGCACTGGCGCTGCTTACCTTCCGTCCCCCTCGGCTGCTTGGCCGCCGAGCGAGGCCAGTTGCGGCCGGGACCGTCGCGGCCGGTGGGCTGGCGGTCGGCCTGTCGTTGCCCCCGCTGCCGCTGGCGGTGGTGTCACGCCGCCGGGCGATCGCCGTCGGGCTCGCGACGCAATCCTGGCGTGGCTGGGCGCTTGATCAGCTGAAGGCGACCGGGATCGAGACAGCGCTTGCCGCGGCAGGGGGTGGCACCGTGATCGCCGCGATCCGGCGGTTCCCGCGCCGCTGGTGGGCGCTTGGAGCGGCGGGCTCCGTGCTGGTCGGGGCACTGTTCGCTGCCCTCGCACCGGTGCTGCTCGATCCCGTGTTCAACGACTACACGCCGCTGCCGGAGGGGGAGACCCGATCGGATGTACTGGCGCTGGCTCGGGCCGCCGGAGTGCGGGTGGCCGAGGTGTATTCGGTCGACGCCAGCCGACGGACCACCGCGGCCAACGCCTATGTGACGGGGCTCGGGCCGACCAAGCGCGTCGTCCTGTTCGACACCTTGCTCGACCGCTATGACCGCGAGGAGGTGCGGGTCGTCGTGGCCCACGAGCTTGCCCACGTCCGGCACCGAGACGTTCTGCGCGGGGTGGCCTACGCCGGGATCGTGGCCCCGGCGGCGGCGCTCGCCACCCAGCGCCTCAGCTGGGCGCTGTCGGACGAGCGCGACACACCGGCTGCGCTGCCCGCGCTGGCGCTCGCCGCGGCGCTGGTATCGGCGCCTGTCGGCTTGATTTCAAACCGCCTGTCGCGAGCGCTCGAGCGTCGGGCCGACGCATACTCGCTCGAGCTGACGGGCTCCCCCCAGGCATTCGTCTCATTCGAGCGGGCGATCGCCCGCCAGAACGTCGCGGACCTCGACCCGCCTCGATGGATGACGGCGCTGCTGGCGACGCACCCCTCGACCGCGGAGAGGATCGGCGCCGCTCTCAGCTACGCCAGGGACTAATCCTCGCGCGCCTCTCGGCGCCCGCCCCACTCGGGCAGGTTCTTGATGCCCTCGCGCGTCTGCCACTTCGAGTAGTTGTCCTGCATGGCCTCGATCAGCTCATGCATGAACTTTGGCGAGAGGTTGATCCTGGAGACGACGACTCCTGGGATCTCGTCCTCTTCGACCTCGTGGTCCACACGGGCGAACGTGATCGTGAACTCGTAATCCGAGTGGCTGACGTTGGCGAAATTGGCGTATTTCCCGCCCATGTCCTCGGGCGAGAAGTGGATGTTGATGTGGCGCTCGGGGGTGCCTGAATCCTCCATAGGCCGTTTAGTATCGCAGTGTGCGGATCGTCGTCGTCGCCGTGGGCAGGTTGCGGCCACCATTCGCAGACGACGTCCAGCACTATCAGAAGCTGATAGCGCGGCACGCTCGGCTGGAGCTGGTCGAGATGCGGGAGGAGGACAGGGCCCTGCGTCGCCTGCCATCCCGGGCCTTCATCTCCCTGCTTCATCGGGACGGGGAGATGCTCGATTCGATCGGGTTCAGTCGATTCCTGGAGACGCGACGCCAGAGCGCTCGCGACCTGTGCTTCGTGATCGGCGGGCCATACGGGCTTGAGCTCGACGCGGTCGATCACCGTCTCTCACTCGGGACCATCACCTTGCCTCACCAGCTGGCGCGCGTCGTGCTGCTCGAGCAGCTCTACCGGGGACACAAGATCCTCGCCGGAGAGCCATACCACTACTGACCGGCTGGCCATCGCTACGCTCGCCACACGATGAGCACTGCCCCATCCCAAGCGGTCGCCCCGCTTCAAGAGCTTCGCGACGCGGTGCGCGCCGGCGCGGCCGCGGTACGTGGGTCCGCCGGCGAGCCCGGAGTCGAGCCCAAGCTGGAGCGGCCGAGGCGGGCGGGACAGGGCGACTACGCGACCAATGCCGCGCTGTTGCTCGCTCCGGTGTTGGGAGAGGCGCCACCCAGGATCGCGGCGCGCCTCGCCGAGGAGCTCCAGCGGCAGCTGGGCGATTCGCTCGATCGGTCCGAGGTGGCGGGCCCAGGCTTCCTGAATCTTGTGCTCTCGGACTCCTGGCACCGGCGGGCGCTGAAGTCCGTGCTCGCCGCAGGGGAGCGCTACGGGGCCGACCAAGTCTTCTCGCCGGAACGGACCCTGATCGAGTTCGTGTCGGCCAACCCGACAGGGCCGCTGGTCGCCGCCAGCGGCCGCCACGCTGCGTACGGTGACTCGCTCGCGAGGATCCTCGAGCACATCGGCCAGGATGTCTCCCGCGAGTACTACTTCAACGACGCGGGGTCGCAGGTCAAGCTGTTGGGCGAGTCCGTGCAGGCTCGCGCCAGGGGGACGGAGGTCCCTGCCGGTGGCTACCAAGGCGACTACGTGGCTGCGCTGGCGAAGGAGGTCCCGGACGCGGACTCAGCTCCGGTGGAGCAGGTCGCCACGCACGCCGTCGCACTGCTGCTCGAGAAGATCAAGGCCACCCTTGCTCGCTACGGCGTGCAGTACGACCTCTTCCTCTCGGAGCGGACTTTGCGCGACGGCTCGCCGAGCGCATTGGACCGGGCCTTGGAGGAATTGGAGCGCGCCGGGCATCTGTACCGCTCCGAAGGGGCGGTTTGGCTCAGAACTACCGCGTTCGGCGACGACAAGGATCGTGTCGTGGTGCGCTCGAATGGAGAGCCGACTTACTTGGCTGCGGACCTCGCGTACCTTGTCAACAAGCAGGACCGGGGCGTGCAGCGACAGCTGATTCCGGTTGGCGCCGACCACCACGCGTGGACGCGCGAGATCCGCGCGGCGATGGCGGCCCTGGGTGGTGATCCGGACACGATCGAGGTGCCGATCTTGCAATTCGTGCACCTGGTCGAAGGGTCCGAGCGGGCAGCGATGTCGAAGCGCCGGGGAGCGTTCGTGACGCTTGACGATCTATTGGACGAGATCGGCGTAGACGCCACTCGCTTTTTCATGCTGCGCTCCTCGCACGATCGCACGATTGACCTCGACCTCGAGCTGGCGCGCCGGGAGTCGGCGGAGAACCCCGTCTACTACATCCAGTACGCCCATGCCCGTATTGCCTCCATGCTGCGGCGGGTCGAGGACGAGCGGTTGGCAGATGCAGCGCTCATATCCGGGACCGAGAGCGGGTCAGGCCAGCTTCACGAACCGGAGCGGGCGCTGATCCAGAAGTTGGTCGAGTTCCCCGACGAGGTGGGCGAGGCGGCGGCCCGCCGCGCTCCTCACAGGATCGCGGCGTACGCCCTCGAGCTCGCTCAGCAGTTCACGACCTTCTATCGCGATTGCCGCGTGATCGGAGCGTCCCCCGAGTCGGTGGAGTCGTTCCGGATTGCGCTTTCGGCTGCGGCCGGGCGGGTGATTGCACTCTCGTTGGGGCTCCTCGGCGTGAGCGCGCCGGACGCTATGTAGAGCGAAGGCCTGTGGCCGTCCTACGGCCCGTGGCGCGCGAGGTCCTCCTCGAGCCGCCGAGCGTCGGTGGGATCGAGTTCGGACTCCGCGGTCGCGTCTCCGGCGTCTGCCTGCAGCGCGCGCGTCCGGCGCCGCCAGCGAGGCAGCGCGAACGCCAGTCCGGCAGCGCCGACGAGAACGATCGCCGCCGGCAGGATGTAGACGGTCAAGTTGAAGCCGTGTGCCGGGGGCAAGGCGAGCACTGCGGGCCCATACTGGGCGACGAGTGCTCGCTCGATCTGGGCCTTGGTGTAGCCCTTGGCGATCAGGCCGCTGATGAAGCGCCGCTCGGCGTCGGCCTGCGGCGACTGAGAGACGGCCAGTGGCGTGTTGCAGACCACGCACATGACGTCGTTTTCGATATCAGTCAGCGATGCGCGCGGCTGCACGGCGGCCGCCGCGCTCGCCGGCGGCAATACGACTGCCACGACGAGCGCGATCGCGGTGGCGGCGTTCCGAGAACTCACGCGGTCGATCCAATCACACGCGAAAGGGTCTGCTGCAGCCAGCCACCGGCCAGCTGGTAACGGCGCGCCGCTGCCACACGGCCGTCGCGGTCGATGATGAATGTCTCGGGTATCCCGTTGGCACCATACGCGCGCGCGAAGCTACCGTTGACGTCCCGCACCACCGGGTAGTCGATGTGGTGCTGGCGGACGAACTGCTCCGCGTCGCCGGTTGTATCCCGGTAGGTCACGCCAACGACCGTTCCGTCCTGGCTGGCCAGCCGTCGCTGCGTTTGCTCGAGGATGGGCGCCTCGGCCAGACACGGCTGGCACCAGGAAGCGAACAGGTTTACGACCACCACCTTGCCACGCAGGTCCGAGAGAGTGAGGCTACGGGAGGAGCCGAGGCCAGGGAGCAGGGCGCTTGCGGCGGGCGCGGCCGGTCGTACGCCGCGGGCAAGCTGGGCATCGATCGACGTGTCGGTGCCTTGGTCGGCCACCGCGAATGCCAATAGCGCGAGCAGCGCGGCTGCCACGAGGCTAATGGACGCTGGTAGCAGGAAGCGGCGCATTGGAAACTAGGAGACCCGTCTCGACTCAGCGGTGCGGATGTCCTTCAGCACCGCCTGGAAGCCCTGGCGGTAGCCGCGCAGGTAGTCGTTCTCGTCCCGCTCGTCCAGGAAGTGCCACGAGTGCAGTGACTCCAAGCAGTAGCGACGCAGGTCCTCGAGGGTGTGATCGATTCTCGCCGCGTGCTGCTGTGCTCGCCACAGTGCTGCGCGGTGGCCGCTGGCGAGTGCATCGCGCCCCGTGGTGGGCCCATTCGCCCGTTCGGCCTCGAGCTGCTCCAAGCGCGCGCGGATCGTGGGAATGAGCTCCATCGCCAACATCGGCCCTCGAAAAGTTAGCCGTCCCCGTTCGCGGGTCCCTCCGGTTCAGGCGGGAGTGAGTGTTTTTCCTGCTCCTCGCGGGTAGCGCCATCCGCGAGAGGAGAAAGGAGCTGAAGTGGCCGAGACGACCGAGGACGAGCGGAAGCCGGAGGCGACCGAGGACGAGCGGGAGCCGGAGGCGACCGAGGACGAGCGGGAGCCGGAGGCGACCGAGGACGAGCGGGAGCCGGAGGCGACCGAGGACGAGCGGGAGCCGGAGGCGCGCCAGGACGAGAAGCAGCAGGAGCCGGAGGCGACTGAAGACGAGGAGCAGCGCGAGCCGAAGGACTTGCCCGAACCGGAGGAGAAGAGCGCTGACGATCTCCTCGGTCAGCAGATGGTCGACCCCCACGGGTACACGATCGGCAAGATCGAGGCGCTGTTCATTCACGGTCAGGACGAGCGAGCGAACTGGGCGCGGGTGAAGACCGGACTTGTCCGTACCAGCTCGGTGTTCGTGCCCCTGCACGACGCGCAGCAGGACGGGAGCCGGATCCGGGTCGTATACGAGAAGGAGCACGTGAACGAGGCTCCCGAGGTCGAGCCGGAGGGCGAGGAGCTGAGCGACGACGATGCGGACGTCCTGCACAACCACTACGGCCTCGAGCGCGTGAAGGGCCTGACCAAAGAGACAGCGGAACAAGGAGACATCGAGCTGCCGCGCGAGACCCGTGACGCCAACCCTCCGACCATGAAGGAGCGTCCATGGGCCGTCGAGAAATATCCGCTCCCCGACATGGAGCGGCCGGACGAAAAAGACTCCTCGCGGTCGGAGGAAGAGGAGGAAGAAGAAGGCTCCTCGCGGGCGGAGGGAGAGGAGGCCTCGCAGGCCGAGTCCTCGCGTCAGGAGTCGTCTGACGACGAGTCCTCAGCCGAGGACTCTGAAGAGCGCGCTAGCGGCTGAGCCGCCCCGCGCTCACCCCGGTTCCCGGGGAAGGCGTCAGGCGCAAGATCATCCGCGCCGGAAACGTTCCTCTTCCTCGACCGTCCGCTCGGCAGTCGGGAGCGCCTCCAGGCGGCCATCGGGGATCGGCTGACCACTTTCGATCGACAGCCCGTATGTGCCGGCTTTCAGCCTCTCCTCGGCGCGCTCGAGCGCCGCGAGGTCGCCCTGCAGCTCCTGGCGCCGGCCCTCATCGAACTCGTCCTGGTAGAGGTCCTCAGTTTCCAGGTCCCCCGGCTCTCGGCGATCATCGCCTTCGAGCGGACCCTGCCGCTCCAGGGCCGCCAACCCCCGCTCAATCCGAATCCGCTCCCGCTGGAGCAGCTCGCGCGCTCGTTCTGGGTCCATCGCGAAAGCGTAATCAATGGGGGACGTTGCCGATCAGGCGTCGCGGATGATCCGCAGGATGACCGGACGGGCGTTCGCTTTGGCCGCCTCGACCACCGCCGCCAGCTCCTCGTCGCGCACCTCGTCCGCGGCTTCCACGACGACGACGAGGGGCTCGACGCCCTGACCGGCCTCTCTGATCACCCGCCGAACCTCGTCGGCCTGCCGGGCTAGCGCCTCCGGCGAGGGCACCGACAGCACCACTTCGCCGTGATCGGGCGCCACGAGCGCGCCGGCCTCATCGGCTGGACCGGCTTCGACCACGGCATCGCCCCTGACGACGCTGTCTGGCCTCTTGGGCCCGAGCTGGCGATCCACGGCGCCACCGCGTGCAACTTGGATGATCAGCGCCGGCCCGTCTGCCATGAAGGTCAGCCTACAGCGCCAAGCCCTCTCACTCCGCGCGCCGCTCGACGGTGACTTCGTAGAACTCGATTGAGCTGATGTCGCCTATAGCCTGCGGCAGACGGTCCATTGCTCTGAGCGTGGCATCGCCTGTTCGCAGGTCGTCCTCGGTATCGAATAGGCCGATCACGAGGCCACGGCTGTTCTGTGGATCGCCCAGCACCATGATCCCTGAAGACGGCACTCCCTCCGGCGGCCCGTCTGCGGAGCTGATCATCTCAGTGAACTGCCGGATCGCTTCCTGGTCCATTCCCTCCCAGCGGACTACTCTGGCGTACATGTGCGCTCCTTCGTTCGGCGTGTGGGAGCTGTGCGGCTTGGCAGGAGCCCCCGGCTTGATCCGGTAGGTTATCCGCCTACCAAGGCCGACGCCTGCGGTCTCGCGCCGCGTTGGCGGCGCAGCAGGGGAATGGTTGTCTCGTCGGCGAACTGCTCGCCGGTGACACCGGTGACGAAATGCCCGCCGCGGGTCAGGCCTCGGGCCTCGAGCCTGCGAAGCGCCCACAGGATCTCGCGCCATGGCAGCGCGAGCCGCTCCCGCAGGTAGACGTCGCGGAATACCACGCCCCAGCGCAGCAGCAGCTGCCAGGCCACCGTTTCCGCCAGTTCCTCGGGCTCGTCCACCGGCTGCGCGGACGGCAGCAGCGTCCAACGCCCCTCAACGCCCTGGCGCCAGCTCCCGCGTCGTCCCCTGGACCCCGGTCTGCGGTATGTCCGCTGCCGGCGGGCGAACCGTGTGCGGGCGTGCAGCAGCGAGCGGATGGCGTTGAATCCATCGGCCGTTATCAGTCCCCTGGCGACGCCGTCCCACAAGCCCTCCTCGATCTCGGTCGGCAGGCGGTCGGTGATCGTCTGTAGATCGGCGTGAAACAGCGCACCTCGGGCGCGGAGGGCATCGAGCACGTCTCGCCCCGTGCCGGTCGTGGGCTCAGCCGGCTGAACGCTGCCGCGGTGCGCCTGAAGCAGCCATGGGAGGTCCTGGCGAAGCATGAACGTGATCGGCGTCCGGCGCGACGGTGACTTGCCCGTCGAAACGGGAGACTCATCGCCGTCCACCGCCCGCTCGATCAGCGACAGTCGACCCCAGACCACCTCGCCGGACAGGCAGAGGTCATCGAGCCACTCGGGGCGGTAGGACTCGACCCGGGCGGCCAGGATCCGCTCCCATTCTCCCGCCGGCCATTCCGCTCCCTGGAGCTGCTCGATCACCTCGGCCACCCCGGCCCGGCCATGGCGCTGCGTTCCGGGGGCCACATGCCACCAGGCCTGGAGGAACTGCTCCCATTCCTCCTGGCTGACGGGCCGAACCTCGGCACGCCGACGCTCGCGGGTGTAGCTGTGGATGCGCGCCAGCAGGCGCCGCGCGCACCACTGCTCTCCCTTGTCGGGCTCAAATTCTCCGGCCACCGCGATACCGCGGCCTCGGAGCGCCTCCAGCGCGATCGTCACGGAGGAGGGGGAGAGCCCCGTGGCGGTCGCGAGCTCGTCGACCGTAACCGGGCCGCTGATCTCCAGGTGCCCCTGAACGACTTGCACTTCGGCGGCGTCAGGGTCCGCGCCCCCGCGCGCGGCAAGGGCTGCCGGAAGCTGGTGGTCGTCCACGAAACGGGCTCCCGGAAACAGCACCTCGAGCTCGCCCCGGCGCTCGGTCGCCGCCCACAGCACCTCGGTCGCGTCGGCCCGATGGACCTCGAAGCACCTGCCGCCGGCGGCGAGGGCTTGGAAGTGCTCGGCCCACTCTGGCCGGGGTCGCGCCGCCACAAGTGACAACAGCACGTCGTGGAGCTCGTCCGGATCCCGTACATCGGGCAAGGCCTCGGCCCGCACCCGGGCGATCGCATCAGGATCGAGCCGGCCGAGCTCACGCGGCTCCACCGGCAGGCCTCGGCGCAGGGGCACGGCGCGCGACCGACGCTCACCGATCTCGCCGTCTTCGTCTAGATAGGTGAACGGGGCGCCATTCAGGATCTCGTGCGCCAAAACGCTCGGCTCGACCGTGTCGACGAAATGCAGCCGAATCGTGCCCTGCTCGAACCGGCTCACCAGTGCCTTCAGACCGTCGATGTCCATCGCCTCGGTGAGGCAGTCCTTCAATGTCTCCCGTACGAGCGGGTGGTCGGGGATCTCGACCGGGCCCGCGGGCGTGTTGTCCTGACAGGCAGCGAGCGATGGGAAGACGGCGGCCATCACGTCGTCGGCCTCCATCCGCTGGATGTTGAACGGGTTCAGCTTCCCGCCCTTGCGCCTCAGCACCGCGAGCGAGCGGTTGAGGTTCCAGCGCCAGCGAGCGGTGAACATCGGACTCCGGAGCACGGCCTGGGTAACGGCATCCTGAGCGTTGTGGGAGCGAAGGAAGGCGGGGACGTCCTCGAGCGGAAACGAGTGCTGCGGCCCGAGCGACAGCAGCGCGGCGTCATTGCTGGCCGCGGCCTGAAGCTCGAAGTCGAAGTTCAGGCAGAACTTCTTGCGCAGCCCGAGCCCCAGCGCCCGGTTGATCCTCGACCCGAGCGGAGCATGGATGATCAGCTGCATGCCGCCTGACTCGTCGAAGAATCGCTCGAACACGATGTCCTCGTCGCTCGGAAGCACACCGCCGAGAGCAGCTCGCGCCGCGTTCAGATAGTCGACAACCAGCGCGGCGGCAAAGTCTTCAACTCCGGAGATCTCCCCGACGTACGCGATCGCCGCGTCTCTCCCGCCGTCATCCAAGCGCTCGGCGACATCCCGACGCAGCTTCGAGACCTCTTCGGAGAGCTCCTCGGTTCGCCCCGGCGCCTCTCCCAGCCAGAACGGGATCGTGGGATGCCTCCCGGTCGCGTCGCGGACCCGCATGACCATGTTGGTGACGCCCGATATCTGCCACGGATGGGTGCCAAGGAGGAACACGTCGCCCTGCATCGACTCGATCGCGAAGTCCTCGTTGACGGTCCCGATGAAGGTGTCCCCGGGCTCGAGGAGCACCCGGTAGTCGCCCGTCTCCGGGATGGCCCCGCCAGAGGTGAGGCTCGCGAGCCGGGCTCCCCGCCGGGACCGCACACGACCGTTGACGAGGTCGCGATGCAGGTAGGCCATCCGCTTCCCTCGTCCCGTCTCGATCCCGGAGGACACGAGCTCCAGGATCTCCTCGAACTGCTCCCGAGTGAGCCCACGATAGGGCCAGGCTCGCTTCAACAACTCGAACAGCTCATCCTCCTCGACACCTGCCTCTCCTCGTGCCGCCGTCTCCGCGACCACCTGCTGGGCGAGGATGTCCAGCGGCAGTTCGGGCGGATGGAGGGAATCGAGGCGACCGCGCCTGACCGCTGCCAGCAGGGCTGCGCACTCGACCAGCTCGTCCCGCGTCGTCGGGTAGATGATTCCCCGCGGGACCCCGTCGCGCTGGTGGTTGGCCCGACCCACTCGCTGCAGGAACGTGGCGATGCTGTGCGGCGAGCCGATCTGGCACACCAGCTCCACCGGCCCCACGTCGATCCCGAGCTCGAGCGACGCGGTTGCCACCAGGGCCCGCAGCTCCCCGGCACGTAGACGGTTCTCGACCCGCTGTCGGCGCTCGCGCGAGAGCGACCCGTGGTGCGCCGCCACCTCATCCTCACCCAGCCGCTCCCCGAGCTCGTGCGCCACTCGCTCCGAGAGGTTTCTGGTGTTGACGAACACGAGCGTGGTCCGGTGTTCGGCCACATGTGATGCGACCCGATCGAGTATCTCGCTGAACTGATCGGCCGGGAGCGCCGCTTCGAGCTCGCCATCGGGCATCTCCAGCCCGATTTCCAGCGTCCGCCGGTGGCCGCTGTCGACGACCGTGGGCATCTGCCCGGCGGCGCCTACGAGCAGGCGGGCCGCTGCCTCGATGGGCTTGACCGTTGCCGACAGCCCGATCCGCACCGGGGAGCGATCGGCGACCGCCGCGAGCCGCTCCAGCGAGAGCGCGAGGTGCGACCCACGCTTGTCGCGGGCCAGCGCGTGGATCTCGTCCACGATCACGGTCTCCACGGTCTTGAGCGTCTGCCGGGACCTCTCGGCGGTCAGGTACAGATAGAGGGACTCGGGCGTCGTGACCAGCAGGTTCGGCGGACGGCGCAGCATCGCCTGGCGCTGCGAGGAGGTGGAGTCGCCCGTGCGCACGCCCACGGTCACGGACGCCGGCTCATAGCCGAGCTCCCGAGCCACCTCCGCGATCTCCTCGAGCGGTTGCTCGAGGTTGGTGTGCACATCGACGGCCAGCGCCTTCAGCGGGCTGAGATACACAACCTTCGTTACGCCCTCGATCGACTCGCCGGCCTCGTGTTCCCGATACAGCGTGTCGATCGCCGCCAGGAAGCCGGCGAGCGTCTTGCCCGAGCCCGTCGGCGCGCAAATCAGCGTGTGCTGACCGGCGACGATCGCCGGCCAGCCCCCCGCCTGCGCCTCGGTCGGTCCGTCAGCAAAGCGGCGCTCAAACCACAGCCTCACCGCGGGATGAAACCGCTCGAGGACTTCAGAGGAGCGCGGAGGGTCGGAGAGAAGGCTCACAAGCGGAGTGCATCACATCATGCGGTCAGCCAGTGACCTCACGGTTCGTGCCCGGGCTCGATCCACTTCGCGCGCCGGAAGGTGAGGGGCGCGCCCGAGCGGCGAGCCTCTCCGTCGATCGGCTCGAGCAAGAGCCCCCAGTGATCTCCGAAGTCACGCCGCTCGAGGATGCGACCCGCGAACCAGTCTTCAAGCGATGTCAGCACCGGGGCCCCGTCCGGGCCTGCGCGCCACTCGCACTGCGCGAACTTGTCGGTCTCGTCACCGGTCTGCCCGCCGAACAGGACGGCCAGCTCCTCGGCCTGCTGGGGCACGAAGTGCACTACGGCGACCGATGCTCGCTGAGCCACCTCGAATGTTCGGTTCTTGACAGAAAGGCAGATCAGAAACCGAGGGGGGTGGATCGAGACCTGGGAGGCGAAGCCGACCAGGCAGCCGCTCCGTTGCCCGTTGGCCGCGACCGTCACGATGAATAGGGAATAGTCGAGCTGGGCCATCAGCCGCTCGAACTCGGAGCGCTCGCTTGACATGGCAGAGCCCTACCCTCAGCGGCATGCCGCGACGCGGCGCGGAGAGTGGGTTACGCTGCGGCGCTCGGGGGTAGCGCGGCTGCGTGATGAATGCAGGAGCCCCGCATCGCCAGCTGACGCCGCTCGAACCGGTTGTCAGCCAGATCGAGTCCGCTGAGGGGCTGGATTCAGCTGCCAAGGCAATCGGCAAGGCGGTGCGCGACACCGTCGGGTCAGGGCCGTTCAAGGAGGCGCTCAGTGGGACCTGGCTCGGCCACCCGGTCCACCCTATGCTCACCGACGTCGTGATCGGGTCGTTCACGAGCGCCTCGCTGCTCGACATGTTGTCGGACGGTGGAGAGCTCGCCTCGCAGCGACTGATCGCTCTCGGGCTGCTGGCCTACCTTCCGACCGCCGCAGCAGGGATCAACGACTGGGCGGACACCGAAGTCGTCGATGACGGCATCCGCCGGGTGGGCTTGGTTCACGCAAGTTGCAACGCGCTCGCGGCGTCGCTGTACGGGGCCTCGTGGGGAGCACGGAGACTTGGTGCCCGCAGGATCGGAGCCGGGCTGGGCCTGGCCGGGATGACGGTGATGATGGCCGGGGGCTATCTGGGCGGCTACCTGTCAATGACCAAGGGCGTTGGTCCGGCTCAGACCGTGTTCGATCCGGGTCCGACCGACTGGACGCCGGCAGCCGACGCGTCGCTCTTGTCCGATGGCCGCCCACTGCGAGTCGTGGTGGACGACACGCCGGTCCTCCTGCTCCGCGAGGGCGAGAACGTCTTCGCCATCCACGACCGTTGCTCGCACCGCGGCTGCTCGCTGAGCGAGGGCACGGTGGAGGGCGACGAGGTCGTCTGCGCCTGCCACGGTTCTCGTTTCTCGCTCCGCGACGGCGCGGTCAGGTACGGCCCGGCGACGGCCGCCCAACCGGCCTTTCAGGTCCGCGACCAGGACGGCCGTATCGAGGTCCGCCGGCTGACGGCGGGCTGATCCCTGCGGGCGGAACACCTGGTCGGTAGCCGCGTCGGGCATCCTCTGGGATGTGCGTCGACGCAGCGTCTGCTGGGCTCCGGTCACCTTCACTGCGATCATGCTCGCGGCGGGTTGCGGATCCACCAGCAGCCGATCGGCCGCGACGTCATCGATCCCCCGCCAGGTGTTGGCGGAGGCCCGCCCGATCGGCAGGGGGCCGCGCTTTCGCCCGCCCGCTATGGGTCCGGTGGTCGGTCCCTGCCGGTCAGCCCTGGGCGCGCGCTACGGCGTCCACCTGGAGTTATTCGGTTCAGGCCGCGTGGTGATCGTGCCGGCGGGGATCGGGACGCTCCCGCCCCGCACCTATTCCGCTGGACGGATCTCCGGCGCGCGTTGCTTTGGCAGCCTGGTGACGATCGACCCCACCGGCCTCGTGCTGGTTCGTCCGGGACCGCGGTTGTTCGTATCCGACCTGTTTCGGGCCTGGGGTGAGCCACTTTCGCCGCGGCGGCTGGCCGGGTTCTCGGCACCCACCGGCGCGCGTATCGCTGTCTTCGTCAACGGGCGCCGCTGGCCGGGCGCCCCGGGCAGCGTCCCGCTGGTCAGGCATGCCGAGATCGTGCTGGAGGCAGGACCGTATGTCCCCCCGCACGCCTCGTACATGTTTCCAGCGGGCAACTGACGCCGCCCCGTAGCGTCTGGGTCCGGCGATATCGGTTGAGCGGTATCTTGGGGCCACGATGGCGGTGCGTGCTGAGCGCGGCGTTCTGATCAGGCGGGCGGCGCCGCTGGCGCTGACTCCGGCCGCAGCTTTCGCGGTCCATCAGTTGCGTTACTGGCTGGCGTTCGGGGGCCACGCCGGCGCGCAGCTGCAGGCGCAGGGCCACTCGTATCTGCATTCGCTGGTGCCGTGGATCGTGTTGCTCATTGCGATTGCTGCGGGCGTTTTCCTGCGGGCGTTGGGCCGCGCGCTGGGCGGGCACTGCTCGCTGCCCCGCCACACGGTCTCGTTCGCGGCGCTGTGGTTGATGTGCGCAGGGTGCCTGGTGGCGATCTACGTCTGCCAGGAGTTCCTCGAAGGGCTGTTTGCGGCGGGGCACCCCGGTGGCCTCGCCGGAATCTTTGGGTACGGCGGCTGGTGGTGCGTGCCGGCGGCACTAGGAGTCGGGCTCGTGCTGGCGGCTGTCTTCCATGGCGCCCGCTGGGTGCTGCGCGAGGTCGCCGAGCGGTGTCGCGGCAGCATCCGTGCCGCTTCTCGCCATTTGGAGTCGGCGCCCGCGCCCCGGACAGTGCTGATCCCGCGCCTGGCTCCGCTGGCCGAGGGCCGGTCGGGTCGCGGACCGCCTCGCTGAAGCCCACGCTCCGAGCATCCGCCGATTCGTGAGGCGTCGCTGACGGCACCCCGCTTGGTGGTCAGCCGTCGCTGCGCGGTCAACGCCGCGGCCGGCTGCTTGGTGCGCTCACCGGCATGGGGCGGGCTCGTCCAGAGCTCGCCCGATCTTCTAAGCGAGGAGGCGAACACGCCATGAACATCAACCGCCCAGCCGGGCGAGCCGCGCTCGCCGTGGTAGCTCTCACCGGGGCCGGCATGCTCCTGCCGGCGCTCGCGTCCGCGCACGCGCGGGTCAGCCCGCCGGACTCGGTCAAGGGCAAGCTGCAGCTGTACAGCCTGGCGGTCCCGACCGAGAAGAGCGGGTTGACAACGAGCAAGCTGGTGATGACCGTGCCCTCCGGGTTCGGGATCGACTCGTTCGCGCCGCCCCCGCCCGGGTGGCGCCAGCAGGTGCAGCAGAGCGGTTCGGGCGACAACGCGGTGGTCACGCGGGTGACGTGGACGGGCGGGCACACCCCGACCGGGGAGGACTCACTGTTCTTCTTCCTGGCCCAGCCGTCGTCGTCGAAGACCTACACCTTCCAGGTGCAGCAGACCTACTCGGACGGGTCGATCGTCAATTGGGCGGGCCCTGAATCGTCGGCTGCGCCGGCGCCGACGATCGATGTCAAGGACTCGCTCGGCGGCGGGGGGGTGTCGGCGCTGACGATCGTGGCGATCGTGATCGGCGTGCTCGCGCTCCTCGTCGGCGGGTTCGCGCTGGTCGGCCGCGGCTCCAGGGAGCGGGCGCTGGCGTGAACGCTCGGGGGCGGATCGTTTGCGCGCTAGCCGTGGTCGCGGCGTGCCTGGCGCTGCCTGCCGCCGCGTCGGCCCACGCGTACCTCGTCAAAACCGTGCCAGCGGCTAGCGAAGTGCTGAACGCTCCGCCCCCGACGATTCAGCTCACCTACGACGAGGCGGTGGAGCCCCGGTTCGCGATCATCTCGGTGACCAACGCCGCCGGTCACCAGGAGACGACCGGGCCGGTGCGCCGCTCGCCCGCCAACCCGGACACCCTCGTGGTACCGGTGCGGCCCCATCTGCCCGAAGGCTGGTATCTGATCTTCTGGCGGGCGATCTCGGTCGACGGCCACCCGGTGTCGGGAGCATTCACCTACGCGGTGGGGCCGAGCCCCGGGCCGGCGCCCCAGTTCCGGGTGCCGAGCGTCTCGGCGACCGCGACGACGCCGCAGCTTCTGATCACCCGCTGGCTGATGTTCGTGGCGGTGATGGTGTCGATCGGGCTGCTTTCGCTTCGGACCTTGGTCGCCCGGCCGGTCGTCACGCGCGTCCCTGGCGTGAGCCTGCGCCCGCTGTCGGTCGCCTTCGTGATCGCCTCGCTGCTGGGGCTGATCGCGATCCCCGTCTACCTCGACTTCGCCACCGCCAACGATTCGCTGCGGTCGGTGTTCGACCTCGGCGCGCTGGTGCCGCTGTTCGGGGCGACGGCGTTCGGGCGCGCGATCCTCCGCCTCGAGCTCTGCTTCGCGCTGTTCTCCGTTGCGGGTTGGGTGTCGCTGTGGGTCGACCGCCCCGAACGAGGGCGGCGCTCGATCGCCGAGGTGAGCGCGGGGTTCGGGGCGCTGTTGGCGGCGATCGCCGTGCTCGTCGTCCCCGGCGCCGCCGGGCACGCCGCGCAAACCTCGCCGCGCGGGCTAACGTTGCTGTTCGACTGGGTTCATCTCGCCGCCGGGTCGGTCTGGCTCGGCGGCCTGGTCGGCTTGTTGGTGCTGTGGTTTTCGCTGCAGAGCCGGGACCGCGTGCCGGCGCTCTCGGTGGTGGTGCCGAGGTTTTCAAACGTGGCGCTCGGCTCGGTATTGGCGCTGGGCTTGAGCGGCCTGGGCGAGGCTCTCGACCATCTGCCCGCCGTAAACGCGCTGTGGCTGACCGGCTACGGCCAGGCGATCCTGGTCAAGGTCGGCCTGATGCTGGCTGCTCTGATGATCGCGTCCGGAAACCTGTTGCGCTCACGGCCGCGGATGATCGCCGCCCGTCAGCGCCCCGAGCTCGGCGAGCCAGCTGCCCGGCTGTTTCGAGGGCTGGTATCGGGCGAGGTGGCAGTGGTGGTGGGCGTGGTCTTTGCCGCCGCGGTGCTGTCTAGCCTGGCGCCACCACCGCCGGCATTCGCGCTTCAGAACTCGGCGCTTGCGAGGGTCGGTCCGGGCACGGTAGCGCGCTCAGTCAACCGCGCGGGCTATAACCTCGAACTGCTGGTTTCTCCCAATCGGGCTGCCGCTCCGGACTCATTCGCGCTTCGCATCACCAAGGGCGGGCAGCCTGTCCGCGGCGCGAACGTGACCCTGTCTTTCAACATGACGACGATGCAAATGCCCCAGCAGGAATACCAGCTCGCCGAGATCCAACCAGGTATCTACTCCCGCGCCGCGCCGGCGCTCGTGATGGTCGGCGAGTGGGGACTGACGTTCCAGATTGCCCCCAAGTCGGGTCCGCCATTCACGGCGCTGATCCTCGACCAGGCCAACGGATGAAACGGAGGGGCGAACCTAGCGCCGGACCCGCGGGGCGAACCAACTCCGGCGGCACCTGTTCAAACTCACTTTTCGCTCTCGTCACCACCCGCTTCGTGAGATCGAACACGACAGTCCTGTTCGATCTCACATCCGGGACCGGTTCCAGTCAGATTGTGAGATTGAACAGGTCCTCGACAACCGTGGCGGCCGCGTCCTAATGGATCGCGAAACCGCTGAGCCCCTCCGGCTACCGAACCGCGATTCAGGAGGACTGGTGAGAACCGAGTCGCAGAACATGTTCCGATCGATTTCGATGCGACGGCTCGCCGTCGTCCGGGGCGTCGCTGCCCTGGTGATTGTGATGCTGGCCTCGCTGTGCGCGCTGGCAGGCTGCGGCAGCTCGGGCGGCGCTGTCAGCGTCCCGCGCGTCGCGCCCGCGCGGACGTACAGCCTTCAGAACTTTCAGCCGGTAGCGGCCGTGATCCCAGGCCGTCCGACGACGCTCTCGTTCACGATCCAGCAGCCCTCGGGCAAGCCGCTCACCGCCTACCGGACGTGTTGCGAACCACACGAGGGCGTCGATCTGATCATCGTCCGCTCGGACGACAGCCACATCCAGTACGACGATTCGGACATTGGCCCCGACGGCCGCGTCTCCCAGCCGGTGGTGTTCACGGCCCCGGGGCGCTACCGGATCGTGGTCGACGCGTACCCGGCCCACACCGCGCCGGACCAGCCCATCAACTTCCAGCTATACACCTGGGTGACGGTACAGGGCGCCTCCCACCCCCAACCCGTGCCGCCCTACACGCCCACCCAGGTGATCGACGGCTACCGCTTCCAGATCCAGGGTCACCCTCAGCTCAAGGCGATCCAGGCCACTTCGCTGACGATCAATGTGACGACGCCGAGCGGACAGAAGGCGGTGTTCGGCACGTGGCGGGGAGCATTCGCTCACGCGATCTTCATCCATCAAGGCTCGCTCGACTATTTCCATACACACGTCTGCAGCCCGGGCGCGATCTACTGCACCTCCGCGCTCGGGGCCGCCAAGGTGACGGGCAGCTCGAGCCAGCCGGGCGTGCTGCACGTCGGCGTCCTGCTGCCTGAGCCCGGCACCTGGCGGCTGTTCCTTCTCACCTACATCGGCGGCCAGCACATGACACCGACGTTCACGCTCAACGCCAGCTCATGACGGAACCCGACAGGCCGACAGCAGACGAACGAACTCGGACCGCCAGCAGCGCGATCCGCATCAGAGTGACGGCCGCGCTGTTGGCTCTGGCGGCGGGAGCCGCGGCGCTGATCGTCGCGATCCTGCTGGTGAGGAGCGTGCTGTCCTAAGGGATGCGGCGGTTGTTGTCACTGCTGCTGGCGCTATTGGTGGCGGGCGTCTGCGCGACCGTCGCGTGGGCCGACGCCGATCCAGCAAGCGACGTGCTGCTCACCCAGAACGTGTTCTACCCCTACAGCCCGCCGCCCTCGAATGCCCTGCAGAGCGCGCTGAACGCGCAGACGGCAGCCGCTGGCCGCGCCCACTTCCCGATCAAGGTCGCGCTGATCGGCGCGCCGCTGGACCTCGGCGCGATCCAGAGCTTCTTTGGCAAGCCCCAGAAGTACGCGGACTTCCTCGACCAGGAGATCGCGTTCGGCACTCCAAATCCTCCACTGCTGGTGGTTATGGCAAACGGATACGGAGTCCGGGGGCTGCCACCCGCAGCCCTCGCCCTCGCCGCCTCACTCCCCAAGCCGGCAGGCGCGCACAGCGATGACCTTGCCCGCGCGGCAATCGCCGCCCTTCCGAAACTCGCGAACGCCTCGGGCCATCCGATCCCCGCCAATGGTTCATCAGGTTCAACAGGGCACGCGGCAGGGAACGTCTCGACCGCTCTCACGGTCCTCATCTTCGCCCTGATCGCCGTCTCCATAGCGGTTGCTGTACTCCGCTACCGCCGCTGGGCGCAGGCCGACCGCTAAAGCACTGGCCAGTCCACCCTCACGGTCCAAAGCCGGGGACCATGGGATGCTTTCTTGGGGGCCTTCTTCTTGGGTTTGATCGTCAGCTTCCGTTTGGCGATCGTGACCAGCTTGCCGGCGCGCAGAAGCTCGACGCTGAACGTGACTGGCACGTTGCCGAACTGCTTGAGGAACTGCCGGCCGGTGCCGTTTAGGCCGACCGTGACCGTGACCGTATGTCCGCCGGCCACCTTCGCCTTCTTCCTACCGACGACAACGACTTTTGTCCCTGGTTTCCCCTTGCCGGCGGCGCGGATGGTCCACACCTTGCCGCCGCTGATCGTCTCTACGGTCGTGAGCGTCTCGGTGAAGTAGCAGTACTTACCAAAGGGCGCGGCGCACCACACGATGTTGCTCACGCCACTGCCGGTGGAGCTGGGCGGGCCGCTGCCCGAGGTCCGGGCGAGCGTGGCGGTCACCGCTTCATCGGAGCCCATCGTCACGACGCATGACTTCGGCCCCGAGCAGCCAGCTCCCGACCAGCCGGCGAACGCCGAGCCCGATCTTGGGGTCGGCGTCAGGGTCACGTTTGAGCCCTGGCCAAGCACCTCCGAGCATGTGCCCGGGCACGAGATTCCGGCTGGGCTGCCCTTCACCGATCCGGATCCTCTGCCCGCCACCGAGACCTTCAGCGTGCGTAGCGCTGTGAACGTGGCGCTCACCGCCTGGTTGGCGCCCATCGTCACCACGCATGCGCCTGTCCCCGAGCAGCCGCCGCCCGACCAGCCGGTAAAAATCGAACCTGGCGACGGGGTCGCGGTCAAGGTCACCGGCACCCCCTGCCCAACTGTCAGCGAACACGCCCCGGGGCACGAGATTCCACCCGGATCGCTGGTCACCCTGCCGGAGCCACTGCCCGTCACCGACGCATTCATCGTGTAGTACGCGGAGGCGGGTATGGCTGCTACGCGGTAGAGCGCCACGCTGGTCGGCGGTAGCGAAGCGCCGATCCCCCCGGTCGACCCCGCGAGGGTGTTCTGCCAGACGTCGGTGACGTGGTAGTTGCCAGTGGGCGGTAGTCCGATGTGCCAGGCGACCGTGCCGATCTGCTGTGGGCTGCCGCCGCGGTTCAGCAGCGCGACGGCACGATCACCGTTGCTCAGCGGCTTTACCCATATCTGGGCGGAACCCTGTTGCCCGAACAGGGTGCCTTGGGCGCCCAGCGGGTCCTGGTCGATGGCGATCAGGTTCGGGTTCTCCAGCATGGAGAGCGAACCGGCAGAAAGACCGCGGGGGTCGCTGCCCAGGATCAGTGGGGCGGCCAGGACCGCCCACATCGACAACTGTGCTTGCGCCTGCGCGCTCGTCATCCCGAGCTCGGGCCCCAGGTAGTCGGGGTCGTTCCAGTGCCCGGGGCCGGCCGCTTCCGGATGGGCGGCGTCTGCGTCGAGATTGCGCAGGACGTCAGCGAACGAGATACCGCCGCCATGTCCGAAGCCGACGTCGGTGTCGGTGCGCCAGCTCTCCGCTATCTGCGGCGACCACTGGTAGTTGTCCCACGAGGAGTTCGCGAGCGACGGGTGCGTGCCGTCTATCTGACCCGGCTCCCAGAAGTTGTCGACGTTGAAGATCATCGGCCGCCCGCTGGCGTTGTGGCTCACGGCTTGCGCGAACTGCGTATACAGGGGCTGGGGAGTCAACCCCTCCTGGCCTGCGCCACAGAAGTCAACTTTCACGGCGTCAAACCCCCATGCGGCGAACGTGTTGGCGTCCTGCTGGTAATGGCCGTAGGACCCGACCCCTACTCCGCCGCAGCCGCTCGCCCCGGCGTCCGTGTAGATCCCGGCCTCGAGCCCGCGCTGGTGGAGCCAGTTGGTGAACCCCACCATGCCGTCCGGCCATTGGCTGGGATCGACGATCAGCTGGCCGCTTGAGTCCCGAGCCCCCGACGCCCAACCGGCGTCAAGCCACACGATCCGATAGCCCGCTTGCGCCAGGCCATCCGCCAGCATCGCATTCGCCACGGACTCGATGGTCGACTCGTTGGGCGTCGGAGGCAGGCCGTAGTAAGTGTTCCACCCCATGTAGGGGGTGCTCGCGAGCTGGGCCGTCGCCTGACCCGCCGAGAGGGCAGCGGCAAAAACGCCCACCATAACCGTGACCAATCCGCGCCGAAACCAGCTCTTCAAGTTGCTCTCCTGGCGATCAGACGCCCGCGAGGCGCTCCCCCCGGCGACTCGGATCAGGTGACCGCGAAGCTGCCCCTCAGCGCGCCGCGGCGGACCTTACCAAGACTAGAGTTCAGGGGGCGTGCATGGGCAGCCCATTTCGGCCTCTGCGGGCGACGACCAAGATCGCTTTTTGACCGTCACACTCGCGTGCGTGCGCGGGAGCTCAGCGGTGATCGAGCGACGCTACGGGCACCTGCTCACGTTCCGAGACGGCCACGTCGTGACCGCGCACGCCGCTCAGGAGCAGGAATCACAAGCGATCGGAGAGCCATGACAGCTACAACGGAGACCCGGCAACAGCTATTTATCGGCGGGCGGTGGCGCGAGGGCGCTGCAGGCCGCGAGTACGAGCAGCGGTTCCCGTTCACCGGCGAGGTGGTGGGCTCGGCCGCGGCCGCCGGGCGGGAGGACGCGCGGGCGGCGGTCGACGCTGCACGAGCGGCCTTCGGCGAATGGTCGCGCAGCGCTCCCGCCCAGCGCCGGTCGACCTTGTTAAGGGCAGCCGATCTCCTGATGGAGCGCCAGCAGGACATCGCCGGGCTCGTCACGGCCGAGACGGGTGGAGTCTTCGGGTGGGGGATGTTCAACGTCGAGCTGGCGGCGGGAATGCTGCGCGAGGCGGCTGCCCAGGCCTACTGGCTTACCGGCGACGTGATCCCTTCCGATGTGCCGGGCAAGCTGGCCATGGGCGTCAGGCAGCCGGCCGGGGTCGTGGCGGCAATCGCGCCCTGGAACGCGCCGGTGATCCTCGCCACCAGGGCCGTCGCCGCGCCGCTGGCCTACGCCAACACGGTCGTCCTCAAGGCCTCTGAGATCTGCCCTCGCACGCACGCCGCGGTGGTGCGCGCCCTGGCGGATGCCGGCATTCCCGACGGAGTGATCAACCTAATAACGAACGACCCAGCGGACGCCGCCGAGGTGGTCGAGGAGCTGATCGAGCACCCCGCAGTTCGCCGTATCAACTTCACCGGTTCCACAAAGATCGGGCGGGTGATCGCAGAGAAGGCCGGACGTCACCTCAAGCGCGTGCTGCTCGAGCTGGGCGGCAAGGCGCCAATGGTGGTCTTGGCTGACGCGAACCTGGAGCGCGCGGCCGCAGCGGCCAGCTTCGGGGCGTTCTTCCACCAGGGGCAGATCTGCATGTCGACCGAGCGGGTGGTCGCGGATCGGGCGATCGCCGGCGAGTTAGCGCAGAAGCTCGCACAGCGCGCGGGCGCGCTACCGGTTGGTGATCCGCGCGAGCCAACCACCGCCATCGGCCCGCTGGTCAATGCTGCGGCGATCGACCGCGTAGCGGGGCTGGTGAAGGACGCGGTCGCGAAGGGCTCCCAAGTGCTGACCGGCGGCGAGCCCGACGGCCCCTGCTTCCCCCCGACGGTCCTAGCGGATGTGACGCCGGATATGCGCATCTACGGCGAGGAGTCGTTTGGACCGGTGGTGGCGGTTGTGCCCGTCGATGGCCCGGACGATGCGGTGCGGGTGGCGAACGACACCGACTACGGGCTGGCCGCGGCGGTGTTCAGCGAAGACGTGCCGGCGGCGCTCGAACTCGCGCAGCGCATCGAGAGCGGGATCTGCCACGTCAACGACACGACCGTCCACGACGAGCCTCAGATGCCATTCGGCGGGGTCAAGGCGAGCGGGTGGGGGCGGTTCGGCGGTCGCGCCGCGCTCGAGGAGTTCACTGAGCTGCGCTGGCTCACGGTCCAAGAACTGCCGCGCGAGTACCCGATCTAGATGCGCACCCAGGTCGGGATTGTGGGAGCCGGGCCTGCAGGCCTGACCCTCGCGCTGCTACTGGCCCGGGCAGGGATCGAGTCGATCGTGCTGGAGGATCGGACGAGGGAATACGTCGAGCACAGAGTCCGGGCGGGGCTGCTGGAGCAGAACACGGTCGATCTCATGCACGAGCTCGGCGTTGGCGAGCGGCTCGCGCACGAGGGTCTCCGGCACGACGGGATCTACCTGCGCCGCCTGCGGCGGACGCTGCACCTCCCGATCACCGAGTTGACCGGACGCCACGTCACGATCTACGCCCAGCAGGAGGTTGTCAAGGACATGGTCGCCGCGCTGCTTGAGCGGGGCGGGACGATCGAGTTCGAGGTCTCGGACGTCGCGATCCACGACTTCGACTCAGACCATCCGCGCATCACGTACGCGATGGACGGCACGCCGCAGGAGCTGGCGTGCGACTTCATCGCCGGCTGCGATGGCTTCCACGGCGTTTGTCGACCGTCGGTCGGCGACGGATACTTCACCGCGCACGAGTACACCTACCCATTCGCTTGGCTCGGGATCCTGGCCGAGGCGCCGCCCGCCACCGACGAGTTGATCTACGCCTGGCACGAGCACGGGTTCGCGCTCTACTCGATGCGCTCGGGGACGGTCAGCCGCCTGTATCTCCAGGTGGCCGCCGACGAGGACATCGCGCGCTGGCCAGATGAGCGGATCTGGGAGGAGCTCCAGCTACGCCTGGCGAGCGAAGGATGGCGCGTGAACGAGGGTCCCATCTTCGACAAGGGCATCACGCCGATGCGAACATTTGTGTGCGAGCCGATGCGGTGCGGTTCGCTCTTCCTAGCGGGGGACGCGGCGCACATCGTCCCGCCGACCGGCGCCAAGGGGCTCAACCTCGCGGTCAACGACGCACGCCTGCTCGCTGCAGCGCTGATCGAGTGGTTCCAGCACGGCTCCCGTTCACGCCTCGAGCGCTACTCCGACACGGCGCTCCGACGCGTGTGGCGCGCCCAAGACTTCTCCAACTACATGACCCAGCTGCTGCACGACCTGGGGCGCGGGCCGTTCGACCGTAAGCTGCAGCTATCCCGCCTCGAGTACCTCGAGCGCTCCCGAGCGGCGGCCACCAGCCTGGCCGAGAACTACTCCGGCCTGCCCCGGCAGGAGGACTTCTGATGGATGACACGCCCCTCCGTTACTCGCGCGAGTCGGACGACCCAGCGCTTGACTGGCCGCCCTACAAGTCAACCTCGCTCAGGCATCCGAAACAGCCGCTGGTCTACCTTCCGCACACGATCACCGAGATCACCGGGCCGCAGCTCAGCGGCCTAATCAGCGAGGGCGACGACGACCTGACCAACCAGCACCCCGGCGAGCCGATCGGCGAGCGGCTCATCGTCTTCGGCAGGGTGCTCGATACAGGGGGCAAGCCGCTCCGCGAGACGTTGGTGGAGGTCTGGCAAGCGAACGCTGCCGGTCGCTACCGCCACCGCTCGGACCGCTGGCCAGCCCCTCTTGACCCGAACTTCTCAGGGGCCGGACGGTGCGTGACCGACGCAGATGGCCGCTATCGATTCGTGACCATCAAGCCCGGTCCATACCCGTGGGGCAACCACCACAACGCGTGGCGCCCTGCGCACATCCATTTCTCGCTGCTTGGCCGGGCGTTCGCGCAGCGGTTGGTGACGCAGATGTACTTCCCCGGCGACCCGCTGTTCCCCTATGACCCGATCTTCAACTCGGTCCGGGAGTCGGCCGCGCGCGAGCGGATGATCGCCCGCTTCTCGATCGAGAGCACCCAGCCGCATTGGGCGGCGGCGTACGAGTTCGACATCGTGTTGCGTGGCCCCGAGGCGGTCCCGTTCGAAGAGGCGCACTGAGGTGAGCTTCACGACGACTCCGTCGCAGACGGTCGGGCCCTTCTTCGACATCGGCCTGCCCTGGGAGGCCGGACCGTTCGCAGTACCGGAAGCGACAGCTGGAGCGATCACGATCTGGGGCACGCTCTACGACGGGGCCGGAGAGCCGGTGCCCGACGGCCTGATCGAAACCTGGCAGGCCGATCCAGCGGGGCGCTTCGCCGACCTGCTCGGCCACGGTGGTCCCTCCACCCTTGGCGGTTTTCGCGGGTTGGGCCGCTGCGCCACACGCGACGACGGCTCCTACAGGATCGTGACCGTCAAGCCTGGGCGGATCGACGCCGCAACCGGGGCCGCGCAGGCGCCACACGTCGACGTGTCGGTGTTCGCGCGCGGATTGCTGGCCCGCTGCGTGACCCGGATCTACTTCGCCGACGAGGAGGAGGCCAACGCCGCCGATCCCCTGCTCGCCCGCGTTCCGGCCGCGCGGCGTGCAACGCTGCTCGCGCGGCCGATCGACGATGGATACCGCTTCGACATCCGCCTCCAGGGACCCGAAGAGACTGTCTTCTTCGACGTCTGAGGGCATGTTCTCAGGGATCTACGCGCGTGGTCCGGCCGGGGCCGCAGTATCGGGCGCGTCCTGGCTTCAGGCGATGCTCGACGTCGAGGCCGCGCTCGCCCGCGCCTGCGCGCGTGAAGCGATGATCTCGAGCGACGCAGCCGAGACGATCGCGGCCGCCTGCGTGGCAGGACATTTCGACCTTCAGGCCATTGCGCGTGAGGCGGCCGCACACGCCAGCCCGGTGGTGCCCCTCGTGCGCGCCTTACGCGAACAGCTCGGTGAAGAACTCGCGCCGCAGGTTCATCTCGGCGCCACGAGCCAGGACATCCTCGATACCGCGGCGATGCTGATCTCGAGCCGCGCGCTGGAGCCGGTGATCGAGGACGCGCAGGCAGCCGCCCGGGCCGCGGCCGCTCTCGCCGACCGGCACCGCCGCACGCCGATGAGCGGCCGGACGCTCCTGCAGCAGGCGGTGCCCGTCTCATTCGGCTTGCGCGCCGCCGGCTGGCTAGTGGGGATCGCTGAGTCACGGGCGCGGCTTATAGAAGTCCGCGAACGGGAGCTAGCGGTGCAGATGGGGGGCCCGGTCGGCGCTCGCGCCCCGGTGGTGGCGAGCGCCGTAGCGGCGGAGCTGGGGCTGGCGGAGCCGGTCCTGCCGTGGCATACGATCCGGGTGCGGATGGCGGCGCTCGCCGGTGCGCTGGCCGCACTGGCCGGTGTGCTGGCCAAGGTCGCACGCGACGTCACGCTATTGGCGCAGGACGAGATCGGCGAGGTTCGAGAAGGCGGCGGCGGACAGCGGGGCGGCTCAACCGCGATGGGCCACAAGCGAAACCCCGTCGCGGCCGTGTCCCTGCTGGCGTGTGCCCGCCGCGTGCCGGGGCTGGTCGCGACGATCCTGTCCTCGATGGAGCAGGAGCACGAGCGGGCCGCCGGCGCCTGGCAGGCGGAGTGGGGCACGCTTTCGGACCTGCTGGCGGTGACGGGCTCGGCCGCGAGCTGGGGTCGCGACCTGCTCGAGCACCTCGAGGTAGACGCCGACCGAATGCGCGAGAACCTCGGCCGGCTTGCGAGGGCAGGCGTCCCTGAGGCGGGCGATCCGGAGCGTCACCTTGGGGCTGCCTCGGAGCTGATCGACCGGGCGCTCGCGGCCGCGGACGTGTGACGTCCTGTCTGCTGCATCACGAGTCCTCGGTCCCTCACGCCCGCCCCGAGGTGATCGAGCGTGCCGCCCACCTTGCGAGCGTCCAGCGACCTGATGCGGTCGCCGAATTGATCTCGAACACCTCGATACCCGGGAGGAAGCATGAGCGACGAGGCACACGAGACAGGCATGAAGGTTCGCCGCGAGGTGCTGGGCGACGAGCACGTGGATCGAGCGATCGCGAACACGACCGCCTTCACGGCCGCCTTCCAGGACTTCATCACCCGCTGTGCCTGGGGAACCGTTTGGGCTCGTGAGGGGCTTGACCGCCGCACCCGCAGCGCGATCACGCTCGCGGTGCTGACCGCGCTTGGCCGCGAGCACGAGCTCGCGATGCATGCCCGCGCCGCGATTCGCAACGGCCTAAGCCCCGAGGAGATCGCAGAGGTTCTGTTGCACACAGCAGTGTATGCCGGCGCGCCAGCGGCCAACTCGGCGTTTGCGAGCGCCCAGCGGGCGCTCAAGGACGAAGGTGCCCTTCCTCGTTAGGGTGCCGCGCGGTCGCCGCCTGCCGGTCCGTCAGTTCCGGCCCGTTCGTTCAGCGACCTGGTCCTGCCCCGAGCAAAAGGAGAAGGCATCGTGGACTACCGTCTCGAAGTAGTCGGGATTCCCGTCAGCGACGTAGATCAGGCCAAAGATTTCTACACGACGAAGGTCGGATTTCACCTCGATCATGACGTCGAGCCTGGGCCGGGGATGCGCGTCGTGCAAATGACCCCGCCGGGCTCACCCTGCTCGGTCGTCATTGGCCGCGGAATCCCGCTTGGCGATCCCGGCACAACGAAGGGAATGCAGCTCATCGTGGACGACATCGACGCCGCCCGAGCCGAACTCGTCGCCCGCGGGGTGGACGTGACCGAGGTCCAACAGCTTGGGCCTGAAGGCAGCCCAGGCTCCCGCTTCGCCTTCTTCGCCGATCCGGACGGCAACGGATGGTCGGTGCAAGAACTCAAGCGCGCCTGAGCTGACGCGCCTTGTAGGGGACGGGCGGCGTCGCTTAGAGGCTCACCCGCAGGCTGTCGCGAGCGCTTTCCCAGCGTTCGAGAGCTCCGTCGCGGTAGCTTGGCCCCGTGCGCCGTGCGCGAACGCTTCAAGCGCGCCGGTGAGCTGCCCCAAGGCAGCGTGGAGCTGAGGCGAGATCCCCGGATGCGACTGCAGCGCGATGAGCTTCGGAC
This sequence comes from uncultured Actinomycetes bacterium, assembly GCA_963757075.1. Classification (GTDB taxonomy): domain Bacteria; phylum Actinomycetota; class Thermoleophilia; order Solirubrobacterales; family Solirubrobacteraceae; genus Palsa-465. The sequence goes on along the minus strand of CAVWQN010000003.1, from coordinate 90,296 downwards.
CGGACGCTCCCGCCTGCGCCACGATTTGGCTCGCGTTGTTTGCCTGGGCGGCCGCTTGCAGGGGCTGGAGGTCCTTTTGGGCCTGGGCACAAACCGCGGCATCCGGGCCACTAGCGGCCGTACTGGTGGTGGCCGTAGACGCGCTCGTGCTGGTGGTGGCCGTAGGCGCGGTGGTGCTGGTGCTCTTGGACTTCGACGAGCTGCCGCAGGCTGCAATCGACACGACAACCGTGAACGTCAACAGCAGCCCAACGAATCGATAGCGCACACGTTCCCCTTTCCCCGAGTTAGCGGCGGCAGTCTAGTCATTGCGACCACGACGTGTGTTCGCCGGCGACGATGGCGCCTCTTACCTGCGGTGTCTGGCGCCGTAGCCGTCGTTGAAGCCGGACTTGAATCCCGAGGTGAACCCGGGATTGAAGCCTCTCTGAAAGCCGGAGTTGAACCCGGGATTGAAGCCGGAGTTGAACCCTTGGTTGAACTGTTGATTGCAGGCCGGATACGTCGCCTGGGCGGAAGTCGCGTGCGTGCGGGCGAGCGATGAGGACCTGGCTGCGTGCCGTCCGGCGGTCGAGCCGAACCCGTCGGTGAAGCCCACTTGGAAGCCGGCATGGAAGCCGGCGTTGAAGCCCGAGTTGAAGCCTGTGTTAAAGCCAGAGTTGAACCCGGCGTCGAAGCCCTGGTTGTAGGCACCGGCGGGGTCCTGACAGCCCGGTGAGGGGGCTGGTCCGGGGGAGGAGACCGTGTAGGTGACGCTGGCAGTGCCAGTAAGCCCGTCCCTGGAGGTGGCGGTCACCGAGAACGTGTGCTGGCCCGGAGTGGAGGTGTCAACCCCGGCCCCGGACGGACGGCCGTTCTGGTCCACGCACGAAGCGATCCCGGTGCCGCCGGCCATGTCGCTGCAACTAAAGCTCGAGCTGACGACCTGCCCCTGGGCGTACGCGGCGCCGTTGGCTGGCGTAGTGATCGATGCCGACGGCGGCGAGGCGACCCTGTAGGTGACGTTCGACGTTCCGGTCATCCCGTCCTTGCTGGTCGCAGTGACGTTGAGGGCGTGCAAGCCGACCGTCGAGGTGTCAATCGCCGTACCCGATGGGTGGCCGTTCTGGTCCAGGCACGTGGCGATCCCCGGTCCGCCCGTGCCTTCGGTGCACGTGAACGAGGACTTGACCACCTTCCCAAGGGGGTAGACGGCGAACGGCGGCGGCGTAGTGATCGAGACTGAGGGCGGCTGCGGCGTGATCGTCCCATTGGGAGCTTGAATCTGGCCCTGCAAACTCCAAGTGGCATCGTTGTCGTTGTCGCCGACGCCGGCGGCCAGGCTCACATTGCCGGTATCTGACCTAATCAAGCTCCCCGATGCCAGCTTGAGGCCGTCGGCCGAGGTCAGGGTCACGTCACCACCGGTCGATTCCAGGGTCGCGCCGGAGTTGACCGTGATGTCATCGTCCGGAGGCGGCAGCGGCGTGGTGGCCTCGCTTGAGGTCTCGGTCGTCCCTGCCGACAGATTGCCGGAAGAGCTCACGCTGGCCTCGAAGGTGAGCGGACTGTTCGCGGACAGCGTGGTCGCGGCGCCGGGTGCCGCGTTCGACGAGTTGCTCAAGCTGGCTACAGGATCGATCGCCAGCGCACCGGTGTTGGTGACGCTGACCGCACCCCCGGTTGTGTTGGAGAACGCGAGGTTGGAGACCGCAGTGTTGAGCGGTCCGATGCCGTTGGCCGCCGATAGGGCCAGCGACTGTGCTGTGATCAGCGACCCACTGCCGCACGCGGTGATCGCGCCGCCGGTGCTGTTGATCGTGACCGTCCCGTTCGGATCGCTGATCGAGCCGACGCATACATTCCCGGGAGATGTAATCGCGACCGTGCCGCTCGCCTGGATCGAGCCATTCAGGCTCATGGATGCGTCGTTGTCGTTATCGCCGCTCCCGGCCCTCAAATTCACGTTGCCCGTGTCGGACTTCACCACGCTCCCCGACTGCATGACAATGCTGTCGCCGGAAGTCAAGTTCACGTCGCCACCCGTTGACTCCACGGTGACCCCGGCGTTCACCGTGATGTCGTCGTCGGGAGCCGGCAGCGGCGTCGTGGTCTCGGTCGAAGTCTCCGATGATGTGGCGGTCAGCGGGCCAGCCGACGTGGTGTTAACCGCGAATGTAATCGGGCTGTGTGCGGAGAGGGACAGCAGACCGCTGCGGTTGAACGATGATGGAGCGCCGGGGGCAGAATCGAGCAAGAGACCCTCGCTTGTCTCGTCGACGCGGACGGATCCGCCGCCGGTGTTTTGGAATGCGATCCGGTCGGAGGGGGTCTTCAGGCTGACTCCACCCCGAGTACGAAGTACGAGCGTGCGTGCGGAGGATTGCGACCAAACGCCCACCGCGAGCAGGGCGACGATAGCCAAGCCGACCGCGAACGAGCACAACCACAATTGCCAGTGATCCGCTCGGACAACACGCCGCCTCATTCCTAGAACCCTCACTCCCCTTTGGTCCGCGAGTCCCCTCCTCGCGGGGGACCGAGATCGTAAAGCGACGGCCAGCAGAGATCAAGGCGCCCACCCAACGCTGGGCGATCGCATTCATCACACCTGCGCGTCAATCGGCCGCTAACCGCTCGCCGCCGGCTGTTCTAGGTCAGTGTCCCCGACGATCTGAATCGGATCGCCGACATGGATGGTGCCGGTGGTGAGGATGTCGGCGCGCACGCCGCCACGATGCACGAGCGGGCGCAGGATCGGCCGAGCCGCGTAACGGTCGATCACGGTGCAGGGCTCGCAGAGTCGCATTCCCCGGCAACGCACAGGGCCGATCCTGAACTCGTGCCCGACCAGCCCGTTGAGATCGATGCCTCGGGTCACGAGATTGCGGCGGTGGTCGTCGAGTCCAAGGGGCGGGTCGAAGGAGTCGCATACCTCGCCCTCGATCAGGGTCAGCGCGCTTCCGGGGAGACCGGACGGGAAAGTGCCCGCGCCGGTGACGTGGCGGTCTCCCTCCAGGCCCTGTCCGGGAAGAGCCTTGGCCGCCTCGAGCCGGAGTGAAGGTGCGCCGGCAACCGGGGCGAGCGCGATCGACTCGATGACGCCGACGCCTGTCGGGATCTCGGGTGCGGCTGGGCGCGCGAGGGCGATGTCCGCCGCGGCGACGAGGAAGCCCTCGTCGATTTCGTCGTGTTCGATTTCAGCGCCGTGTCCGGGGTCCCATACGACCCCGGAGGGGTGGCCATACATGACGAGAAAGCGGGGGGGTCCGCCGGCTGGCCTAACGCGCGCCATCCACGGTCCGCCCCACGCGAACGTCTGCGGCTCGGCAACCGGCACCAGGCCGAGCGCGAGCCCTGCCAGCCAGCGCGAGACGCTCGGATCCCTAGCGGGGTCGCCCGCCGCGCCCGGCTGCGGCAGGTCGTCCAGCGACAGCTCCAGGATCGAGGCCAGGCAGGCCCTGAAGCTCGCGGTCTCGAGGTCGGGCAGAGGATCGCTGAACTCGACGTCGCGCACGTAGCGCGAGTTCTACACCGCTTAGGTGGTCCCGGAGGTTTCGATCGCGGCGGCGGCTTCAACGAACCGACCGGCCCGCTTCCGCCCGCCGTCGCTGACGAAGATGTCGTACCCGCCGACGCGCACGAGTCCGTAGCTCATGCTCACGAGCGAGGCCGCCTCGGCGCGCGTGTGCTTGACGAGGATCTCGTTGATCGTGGATGTACGCAGAGTGCCCGCGTGGGCAACGTAGACGTTACGGTCGGTGAGGATCACCAGCCGCATCTGAAGCTTGCCGGTAATCATCCGCACGGCGCCGATCATCCCGAACAACTGGGAGCTCGGCAGCGCGTCCGTCTCGAGCCGACTATTGAGCGCCGGGCCCAGGACGCGCGGGGCGCGTGGCCTCAGTCTGATTTCGAGGCCGCTTCCGCTGCGTCCGCGAGTTCCCGCTCTCCTGGGGTTCGGAACAGTGGCCCCTCGTATGAGTCCGGCTTAGTGCGTGGTCTTCCGCCGGGGAACGCCAGCCGCAGGATGGTCCGCTGAACCTGCCCTAGCTGCTTGTGCAGCGGCCCTGTGTTGTATGGCAGGTCGTAGCGCTCGCAGATCTCTCGCACTCGGGGGGCGATCTCGCCGTACCGGGTGCTCGGCATGTCAGGGAACAGGTGGTGCTCGACCTGGTAGCCGAGGTTGCCGCTCAGGACGTGGAACAGCGGACTGCCGTCGATGTTCGCCGCCCCGAGCAGCTGGCGAAGATATTTGCCCGCTTCGCTCTCGGTCTCGTATTGCTCCCGGGTGAAAGTGAATGTCTGGTCGGGAAAGTGCCCGCAGAAAATGATGGCGTACGACCAGACGTTGCGCACCATGTTGGCGGTGAAGTTCGCTGCCAGCGTGGTCAGGAACCCCGGCCCGCTGAGCAGTGGCCAGCCGATGTAGTCCTTGACGATCTGCCGCCGGGCCTTGCCGAGGATTCCCCGGAAGTCCTTCGCCACCTCAAGCCATGATTTCTCGCCCGCTCGCACGGTGGTGAAGTCGAGGTCGTGGAGCGCCACGCCCCACTCGAAGAATGCCATCAGCAGCAGGTTGTAGAGAGGCTGCAGCAGATAGATGGGGTGCCAATCCTGGTCTGGATCGATGCGCATGATCTCGTAGCCCAAGTCGCGGTCAAGCCCGAGCACGTTCGTGTAGGTGTGATGGATGAAGTTGTGCGAGTGCTTCCACGCCTCCTTGGTAGAGGCGGTGTCCCAGTCCCAAACCTGTGAGTTGATGACCGGATCGTTCATCCAATCCCACTGCCCGTGCATGACGTTGTGGCCGATCTCCATGTTCTCGAGGATCTTCGCCAGCGACAGCACGGCCGTTCCAGCCAGCCAGGCTGGCGGAAACAGAGAAGGGAGTAGCAGCACTCGCCCGCCGAGAGCCAACTTGCGGTGCAGCCCGATAAGGCTGCGGATGTAGCGGGCATCGCGGTCCCCGAGACTGTCGAAGACCTCGTCGTGCAGTTGCATGAACTGCTCGCCAATCTCCTCGATCTGCTCGGGGGTGAGGCGGTCGAGCGGGTGCTCGGCGGGCGCCTCCCGGTGCTCAACTGCGCGGGTTCCGGACATCAGAAACAGGCCTCCCCGTGTCTTGCAATGGCAGTCCAAAGACATCTGCCACCAAAACCGTCCCCACAAACGCATGACTTAGACCTGCCCATCGTCGGTGTCGAGCGCGAGTAGTCGACGGCTCGCGGTTAGGGTCGTGAGTTCAACTGCGAATTTTGGGCGCCGTCCCCCGGGTAGCTTTCCGGAGTGCTAAGGATCCCGCGGCTTCCACACGTGCCGGACCCTCTCCGGCGAGTGCACGTCCCGAGCGACCTGGAGTCGGTCACGACGGTCCGGGAGGAGGTCGACTCGGCGGCGCTCGGCGTCGATCCCGAAGCGATCGGGCGGATCTGGGAGGCGGCCTGCGAGCTGTATCGCAGCAGAGTTCACCCCGCGCTCCAGCTCTGCCTGCACCGGCATGGCGAGGTGGTGCTCAACCGGGCCATCGGCCACGCGCGCGGCAACGGGCCGGGGGACGACGCCGACACGCCGAAGGTGCTGGTGACTCCGGACACACCGTTCTGCGTCTTCTCAACCTCGAAGGCGGTTACGGCGATGGTCGTGCACCTGCTTCAGGAGCGGGGCGCGCTGGACATAGCGGACCGGGTGACCGATTACATCCCTGAGTACGGCGTCCACGGCAAGCAGGACACAACGATTGGCCACGTGCTCGCGCATCGGGCCGGTCTCCCCGGCCTGCCGCGAGCGGCGCTCGATCTCGACCGGGTTGGGGACCGTGAGTTCCTCGGCAAGACGATCAACGAGTCCAAGCCGTTCGTCAAGCCAGGCACGGCTCTCGCCTACCATGCGGTCGCCGGCGGGTTCATTCTCGGCGAGATCGTGCAGCGTGTCACCGGCAAGACGGTGCGTGACGTGCTCGCGCAAGAGATCCTCGAACCGCTGCACTTTCGCTGGGGCAACTACGGCGTAGCCTCGGAGGACGTCGATCAGGTGGGGCTCAACTACACGACAGGGCCGCCGCTGCTGCCGCCTCTCTCGACGCTGGTAAGCCGCGTGCTGGGGATGCCCATCGAGCAGGTCGTGGAGCTCTCGAACGACCCGCGCTTCCTCACCGCGGTTATCCCGTCGGCCAGCGTGATCACCAGCGGGGAGGAGCTCTCGCGCTTCTTCGAGATCTTCCGCTGCGGCGGCGAACTGGACGGGGTGCGAGTGATGCAGCCGGCGACGTTGCGCCGGGTGCTGAGCGAGCAGTCCCGGCTCGAAATCGACCTAACGCTGCTGTTCCCCACACGGTTTAGCTACGGCCTAATGCTCGGCGCGAAGGTGCTCAGCCTGTACGGTCCCGACACCGATCTCGCCTTCGGCCATCTAGGGCTGATCAACATCATGGGTTGGGCCGACCCCGAGCGCGGCATCTCGGGCGGGCTGATCACAAGCGGCAAGGCGATCGTGTATCCGGAGCTGCCGCGCTTCTACCGTTTGATGCAGACGATCGCCTCACAGATCCCGAAGATCCCGGAGTCCGAGCGTCCGTACCTTTGAGGCGGTGCCCGGCAGGGACAATTCGGGCTAATGAGGAGGCGTCTGAGAACAAGCCAGTGCGACTTGCCGCTCACCTCGCGTGGTCGTTGCCGAACTCGCAGTGGAAGCGACGCTATGGCGAGGCCGCTCGGCGCATACTGATGTCGGTGGCGCATGGGAGAACACCAGAGCGCCGGGATCGCCTGGTAGGTCCACCCTCAGACGTGCGGGTGACGATTATCGTCGTGGGTGGTAGCGGCCGGCTTCGGGGCACACTTCGAGCCCTGGGCAACTGCCTCCGGGCCCGCAGGCTGACTCGCTGCCTTGCCGGTCTTGCGGGTGTGGCCGTGATTGCTGGTGCTGCGGTGGGCGAGTTGACTGGCTCGCGCACCCCGCTGAGGAACGGCCGACCTGCCGCCGCTCGCATCCCGGCGGAGGAGGCCGCGTACCGGTTCCCGCTGGGTTGCCTGGGCGCGACGCTCGCCAGGCGATCATCCCCGCCGGCTGGCGCCGCGACCACCCGAACCGGTCCCTGCTGGCACTACGGCGTCTACGTCACCGCGGTACTCCGGCGGGTAGACGGCATCTGGCGACTCACGCTGGCCGCTCGCAGCGACTCATGTCCGAGCGCGCCCCTCCCGGCGGCTATCCGAGCGTTGCTCGCCGCCTGCGCGACGAACGAGATCGGAGTCGCGCGGAGCCCTGGCGCGGCATTCCGCCCGGACGGGAAGCACCGATGACCCCCCCTGGACTCGCAGCCTTCGCACTCACGAGCAGATTGTCCTCGGGCGCGGCCCGCAACTGATATCGCGCTCAAAAACACTCCGCCGGCTCGGGGAGCGAGTTCCGAGGTTAAGCGGACCGCGACCGGCGGCGGGCCCACATGCGCAGCTTCAGCAGGGGCACGAGCCCCGTCGAAATGAGCACTCCCCCGATTACGCCGACGTTCTGGGCTCCGGGCGGGATCCGCGTGTCCCGGGCGACGCCGCGGAGTCCGGCGATCGCGGTAGGGATGAGGGTCGCGATCGCTGTGACGACGCCGGGGTCGTAGCGCCGGTTACGGATCGTCCATGCCACGTGCAGAGCCGCGTTGCCGAGATGGCTGACGTAGAGCGCGGTGGCTGGGGTCGCCGCGCGCGGGCCGGCGGAGGTCGCGACGCTGAGCCCCCAGCCGAACACGACGTTGATCGTGAAGCCGAGCCTCCGGTCGATCGGGAACTCGTCCTCATCGGACCCCAGCACCTCGCGGTTGATCCAGGGCAGGAACGAGCCTGGCCAGACCCACTCTTCGGTCTGGTGCCACAGAAGCGCCGCCAGAGGGCGCAGGGTGGGCCGCTTGACCGCCGCTGCAGAGATCGGTAGCAGTCCAGCGGCACCCATCACCGGCCAGCGTCCATGGGTCTCCAAAGCCATCATGCCGACCTTAGCTTCTGTGGGTGATGGCGCTCCCGCATCTCGTCGCCGGCGGACCCTTCACGCGACACGCTCGCCGGCGGATGACGCGCTGAGCCGCGCTAGAGGGTTCCCTAGACTGCCGGGCCTTGCGAACCGTCAAGCGGCTCGGCTGGCGCGCTATTCAGGCTTTGCATCTCGTGCGTGTCGTGGTCGTGTTACGCGGGTGCCGCGTGGTTAATGAACCGCTCAGGCTGCTGCTCGCGGAGGTCCTTCGGTCGGGCGGAAGCATCAGACGCTTCACACTTCGCAGTACAGGCCATCCCGTGTATCTGCGGCCGCGGAGCACTGACCTAGTCGTGTTCCACGAGATCTTCTGCCACCGAGGCTACGAGCTGCCGGAACGAGCCCATGCTGCGCTGTCCGAGCAACCGGTTGCGATAGATGCGGGCGCCAACATCGGGTTATTCACGCTGTTCCTGTGTGATACGGCTCCTGAAACCAAGGTGATTGCGTTCGAGCCCGACCCGGAGAACGCCAGGATCGCTCGCCTGACGCTCGCCGGGCTGATCGAAGCGGGACAAGTCGAACTGATCGAGAAGGCAGTTGGAACACGTGCGTGGGAAATCCCATTCGTCGCTGGGCTACAGATGACCTCCCATCGCGCTGGGCCCGACGAGCATGGACGGATTCGCGTACAGCAGGTTGACCTCTTCGAACATCTGCAGGATGTTGGGCTGCTAAAGCTCGACATCGAGGGGGCGGAATGGGAGATCCTCCGCGACCCTCGCTGGCCGCAAGCCATGCCTGCGAGCGTCGTGCTGGAATGGCATGGCCTGCACGAAACCGAACCTGCACGCCAGCTAGAGCGCAGCTTCTCGACTGCCGAGATATTCGACCACGTCCAGTTCGTGCCAGACATAGTCGGCCACCTTTGGGCGTTCCGTCAGCGCCCGGCGAGCAATGTCCAGTAGTCGCTACAACCCGCGGGCGCGTAGACCGTGCAGGACCACGGCGGCCGCCCGCGTGCAGGTGGGGCAGGCCTGCGCCTGCGCTGGATCGTCCAGCCAATACCCGGAGACGATGTTCTCAGCCGCAAGAACCGCGTTCAGAAGGGTCTGCGTCGGCTGCCCTTTGTGTAGCGAGGATCCGCTGACCCCGGTCAGCAACTCCACGCCGGGATGGGCTACCGCAGCCTGCAGCGCGACACCCTGCACGAATCCCAGGTAGGCCGACCGGCGGGTCTCGAGCCCGTCTGCCTGGATGGCATAGGAGTCGGCGTAGCGCGCCACGCCAGCGGTGATCCGGAGCTTGATGAACTGGGAGTACAAGGAGCGCGCCGGTGTCCGCGGAGCTCTCGCCACGACGAGGTTGGTGGCCGGGGCAGCGACCAGCAGCAGGCCATGGGAGTGCGCGGCGCGAGCGGCAAGCTGGGTGTATTGGTCGGGGTGAAGCTGCTCCGCCCGGGGCGTCGAGGACTGCGAGTGCTGGGGCGCGTACAGAACTGCAAGCGTCCCGGACCGCAGCTGACGTCGGTTTATCGCTTTTGCAAGCGCGGCCTCGCTGGAGAAGCTCGCCGTTGGGATCGCCGCCCCCAGGCCGAGCCGGCGGAGTGTCGGTGCGCTGGCCCCAACCACGAATGTGCGCGGCGAGTCGAAGAAGTGGTGGGCATTGCCGGGCGCCTGCGCCAGTAGGCGCTGTACGTCGCTATAGCTGACGATCCACCCGGGGGGATCGCTAACCGAAGGACCGTCAGCCTGGTCGAGCCCGGCGAACTCGTTGAACAGCAGCTGCCCCGGACCATCGCCCGGCACCCCGCAGGCGAAGTTGTCATACGTCGTCGGCGTGTAGGACCAGTCGGCCACGATCGTGCCCGGGACGTCGAAGGCATATCCGACGACGCCGATCTGCTTGCTCGCGAGGTAGGCGAGCAGCCATGCCGCAAGCGCAGGCTCACCCGTCACGCACTGTGGCGTGTTTGTGTTGGTGGCCGAGCTGGCATACCACTCCGTGACGATTACGGGCTCGGTCGCGCTCATGTTCCCGAACTCGGAGTTCCATGCGCCCGCGCCGGCGGTCAGCGAGGGGTAGTGGATGCCGTAGGCGAGCTGCGGGTTGAAAGGGTTGGCGGGATCCGTCAGCGGAGGCATCCCGGCGAGCGAAAACTCGGCTGCCAACCCGGGAACGATGATCACGTTGCCGGCGCCATCCTGGCGGATGTTGTCGATCAGCGTCTGCATCCCTACCTCCTGGCAGATGGTGCCGTTCTGCGCGGGTACGAAACCGCCGTTCTGCCACAGCTGCCAGTTGGTGTATGAGAGCCCGAGACTCGGCTCGTTGTAGAGCTCGAACAGCACGCCTGGATCGCCCGCGAACATAGGCGCGATCTGATTCCAGGCTCGCTCGGCCCCGGTGTTCGGCAATGGACAATTCTGGCCCAGCCCCGCCGGGCCTTGTGCCTGAAGGGAGATGATCACGTTCAGGCCACTGCTCCGCGCCAGCTGGATGCCGCTGCGCACCTCTTGGACGTACTGGGACGAGTACAGGGGGTCCATGGGGTCGAGCCCGTACTGGCTGACCTGAAACCGAACGATGTTGGCGTGCTCCGCGCGGGCGGCCTGCAGCTCCGCCGCGCCGAAGTGCGCGTGGGCGTCCACGTACTTTCCGCTCAGCGAACCGTCAGGGGCTACCAGCCCGACGATCTGCACCCCGCGCGGGATCCACCACGCGCCCCCGCGCAGCAGGTGGTTGCCCTGGACGGTGACCGCGTCACTTCCCGGAGCGCTCTGCGGGGAGGCAGCGGCGGCCGCACCCGGACCGACGAGAGCGAGCGCCACGACCAGCACCGCTGCCGCCACGGCGACGGTGCTGACCAGCGAAAGACGAACGGGACCGAGCTTCAACACCTCACCTGACCTGAAAGCATTCACGCGCGGTTGGCGCTCCAAACTGGCGCGGTGCGCACCCGACCCTCCGCGCGCGAGGAGTGGTGTAAAGAAACACCGTGGATGGACGGGAGTTTCGCGAGCTGTCAGGAGACGGTGTGAGTGGCGCTGGTCCGGCTGAGGTTCTCAGCGAGATCGGCGGCCGCCAGCGGTCCGTCTAGTTCGCAGGCTCCAGCACGAACACTGGGATCTGGCGGTCGGTCTTGGTCTGGTAGGTGGCGTAGTCGGGCCATACTTCGACGGCGCGTTGCCACCACACCGCGCGCTCGTCACCGGACGCCTCGCGCGCGGTGTAGTCGCCCTTCGACGCCTCGTCCTGCAGTTCAATCAACGGATGCTCTACGAGATTCCGGTACCAGGCCGGATTCTCTGGAGCGCCGCCCTTGGAAGCCACCGCTGCGTACACCCCGTCATGCTCAACTCGCATGACGGGGTTCTTGCGCAGCTTCCCGGAGCTGGCGCCACGTGAAGTGATCACGACGACGGGGACGCCCTGCAACGTCGTCCCTCTCGTACCGCGGGAACTCTCGTACTCCTCGACCTGATCGCGGACCCACTTCGACGAACTCGGTTCGTATTCGCCCTGCAGCGGCATCGTGTCTCCTTGTGGTCTGATTCACAACAAGGCTAGAAGTGGCGTGCGCCGAGGCTTTGCAGCGCGTTACGGGGATGGTGGAGCTGCGACAACTCCGGAGCGGCTTGGCGCCCGACATGCTGTCCACTTGAGCAAGCTCCTCGGGACCTAACCCGCCAGCGGTATGGGCCTCACGTCTCCCGCCGGGCGCAACACGCCGCCCACGAGTCCCAACTGCTTGAGGAACAGCCGTCGCTGCCCGGGGTGCTCGTTCGGCGGAAAGCCGTTGTAGGCGAACAGAAATATTCCCTTGGCTTCGAAAACGCTGCCGCCGCCGGTGCCCACCCAATTGCCGCCGCCGATGAGCACCGGGTTGTTGGGGGCCCGCTGGTAGGGCCCGAGCGGTGACCCGCGTCGGACTGCCTCCCCCTCGCCGTAGCCGGCCCCGAGGTAGTAGCCGCCGCTGTAGAGCAGGTACGTGGTCTTGCCGACGCTGACGGCCGTCGGGCCCTCGACCACTCCACCTTCCCAGCCGCCGGATTGGCTGCGCAGCAGCACCTTGGGGGGCCCGACCACCTGTAGGCCGGTGGACTCCAAGGGCCGTCCGAAGATGACCGATGGCTGTCCGAAGGCGTTGCCATCGCGCTTGTAGAGCAGGTAGAGCCGTCCCTGAGCCCGTAGCAGCGTGGGGTCAATGGCCCCATCAGGGTCGTCTGAGACCAGTGGATGCCCCAGGTCGTGGAAATTGCCATTGGGCTGGTTGCTGATCGCTACGCCGATGCAGCGGCGGTTGTCGCCCTTTCGTTGTGCGCTGTAGTAGAGGAGATACTTGTTCCCGACGTGCTCGAGATCGGGGGCCCAGAACCCTCCGACCGCCCACCGTGGACCACCGTCGCCCGCGAACGCGGCGTGGGGAAGCGCCCCCGACAGGCCGGCGATCCAGCGGGCCGACCGGGTGGGGAAGCCGTCTCCAGTGCACATCAACGTGAACGACGCAGGACCTGGACCGGCGTACAGCATGGTCGGGTCGGGGCACTGGATGACCTGGGCATTGGCTGTCGCCGCAAACATGCCTGCACCCGCCGCTGCGGTCATCGCCAGAGCGACGATCGACGTGGCAGTCGCAACCGAGGGTCGAAGCCACCGTCTCACGGGCACTGCCTTGAAGACTCTTGTTGCCTCAGGTACCACGTCCCTGACCACGTGTGTCCTCCTGGTGCTGGTCCTGCGATCCGTGAGCGCTTTGCGCTCGCGCCGTCTAAGCAGACGGGCGGTTAAAACAAGACGAACCGCGAAGAGTTCCGCGGCAACGCTACAGGCTGGGCACCTGAAAATAACGCATTACCAGCCCTTTCGTTAGAGCGGACGACGGGTCTCGAACCCGCGACCTTCGGCTTGGGAGGACGGCAAAACGCCTTCTCTTAGGCCCTTTCTCGTGTCTTGACTAGGGGGAGATGGTCTGAGATCCGCTGGGATTCGCCGAGTTGGGAACACGCGTGGAACTCCGCGGCCGCACGCCAGCAACGACCTGACGTCCGACTACTCGTCCATGTATCCCAGCCTGCGCCGCGGCCCGCTCGGCGCGGGCAGGCGACCTTGCGTTAGCTTCTCGGCGTGGCCCGAGACTTCGACGTGGCTGTGCTGGGTGCGACCGGCGTGACCGGACGCCGAGTGGTCGCATACCTCGCCTCGCGGGCGCGTGCCACGAGCGCGCGGTGGGTGGCGGCCGGGCGCGATCCGGACAAGGTGCGCCGGGTGCTCGCCGAGGAGGGTGTCCACGAGGCCGAGGTCCTCACCGCCGACATCGCCCGTGCTGAGTCGGTCAGGGCGCTGAGTGAGCGCGCCCGCGTGGTGCTCAACCTGGTGGGTCCTTATGCGCCGTCGGGGAGGGAGGTAGTGGCGGCATGCGTCGCGGCGGGTGCCCACTACGCCGATCTCTCGGGGGAGATGCAGTTCATCCGGCGGGTCATCAACGAGTTCGACGAGGTCGCACGCGCTGCAGGTGTGAAGGTCGTCCAGCCGGCGGGTTTTGAGTCGCTTCCCCCGGACCTGCTGGTGAGGGCCGTGGCCGAGCGGGCGAAGGAGCGCTTTGGGCAGCCGCTGGCGGAGGTGGAGCTGGAGGCGCGGATGAAGCTCCCGCCGGGGGCGCCGCGGCCGACCGACGGGATCTCGGGTGGGACCGCCCAGACGATGATCGCGTCCCTGCTCGACGATGACGCGGCCGTCGCCGTCGATCCGGCAGCGCTGACGGCCGATCCCGCCCGCGCGGAGGAGATACGCACACTGAGCCCGATCAGGGTTCGGCCACGACGCGGCTCTGACGGCAGCGTGATCGCGCCGATGATCCCGGTTGCCTACATCAACCCGGCGGTGATCCACCGCTCGGCCGAGCTATCAGGAGAGCCTGCATTCCGCTACCGAGAAGGGACCGCCCTGCCGAGCGCGGGTCCGATGCGCGTAGCCAGCCTGGCGCTGGCGGGCGTCCTCGGCGGCCTCCAGGCGCTGCAGCGAAGCTCGGTTCACGCCTCGCCCTCGGCGCGCCGGCGATATGCGGGGGCGATGGACGCGGTGATGCCCACATCTGGGTTCGGGCCGCGACCGGATCGCCTCGAGGGCTGGACGTGGTCGATGACAGTCCACGCCCGCACGACAGGCGGCCACCCGGTCGAGGGACGCGTCAGTGGTTCGGGCCACGTCGGGTATCTGGCCACGGCGCGGATGATCGGCGAAGCCGGGCTGCTGCTGGCAGAAGACGAAGCAACCCCGCTGTCCGCTGGCTGTATGCCCCCGTCGCTGGCGCTGGGCACGGCGAATCTGAATCGCTTTGCTCCGGCCGGGCTGATGTTCGAGATCGACTGAGCGCGCTACGGCAGGACGGGCTCGCTCTCGGGGACGCCCGTGTCCCACAACAGCGGTCGTCTTAGCAGCCACTACAGCCAGGAGCGGTGTGCCTGAAGGGCTGGCGGCTGCTGGTTTCGCGGCTTACCAGAAGCATCCTGCTCCGCTGCTCCTAGTCGTCCGAGGGAGCACGGGGGCGAGCGGCTTGTCTCGGCGATCGCGAAGCAGTCTCTTGCCGCGGCCGCCTCGGTTCCCACGCGATAGTCAGCGTCGAGATCGTCAGGATCGCTGCTCGGCGATCGATCGCCGTGCGCGTCAACCGTGCGCGACTACCTCGCCGGACGTGACCTCCGGAGGATTGGGGAAAAACTCCGCCGCGTTCTCCGTGACCCAGGCCGCGGCCTTCTCGGTCGAGGCCTCAGCGCCGGCCCGGTCCTCGAAGACGCTCATCGAGGTCATGACGCCGCCGCCGGCATCAAGCCAGTAGTACCCAACGAGCCCGGGGATATCTTTCAGCAAGGGCACGAATCCCTCCTGCACGCGCCGACCCACCTCGGCCGGATCGGTGATCCCTTCGTAACGTCTCACGGTCGCATACATCGCTGATCTCCTCTCCGCGTGCGGAACGTCTTGGCCCGGCGCCTGCGAGACACGCTCTAGTCATCCCTCGTCTCCCATACGGCACTCATGGAAGCGTCAGCTTAATGCGCTACGAACCGACGGGCAAAATCGCGAACGCCACGGCTGAGCCGCCTCGGCCTTCGCGGAGATGGCCGCGTGCGCTCGTGCTCGTGATGAGACGTTTCGTGACGCGGCCGATCCGGGCCGGGAGGCTCCCCACGCGCCGACCAGCAAGCGCACGGCGCTGCTGCTCTCGTGACCGAGCGGCCACCAGCGAAGACGCTCGCGCCTCTTCTGAGTAGGACGACATGTACAAGCCTCGACAACTCCAATGGCAGCTTCGGAGGGTATGCATTGGCACGAAAGCGACACCCGTGCCGTTCGCCCCAACGTCGCTGCTCGATCAATTCGAAAACGGTTGCTTCAGGCCATGAGTGAGAGATAACCAGGCGAATGCTCGCCGCTAAGCGTGTGCGACTACCTCGCTCACCTCGTTGCTCTCGATGGTGGTTCCGGAAGGAACCATTGACGGCACTAGATCCGACGCCGCCCGCGCGTTCTCCTCTGAATCAAAGACAACGATCGATCGGCCTACCCCGTCGCCCCGGGTCCAGTAGCCGGCCACGAAGCCCGGAAGCTGTTTGACCCGCGGCACGACCTGCTCCCGCAGGATCGTGGGGTCCGGGTTCTCCGAGAGCTTCACGTTCACGAGCACCGCATGCATCGTCGCCTCCCTTGTTGTGGTTGATCAGCCGACCCTATTCGAAAGCCGTGGTTCGAGTTGTGGCCTTTTCCGTGCGCGCCGCGGCCGCGGGCGCCATCGCCCGCATTGGCAACGCGAGCCGCCTCGGGCGACGCTGTGTGCGCCGCGTGGCGCTTTCCGAATCGCCCGAAAAGCATTCACGGAGTCTCCAAGTACGTCGTTGCTTGTCAGGAGAAGTAGAGCCCATTTGACGCCTCGCCGACGCTCCCTCACCAGCAACCTTTTCCACGCCCCGGCCCTTAAGCGGGCTAGGCGTCGTCGACTGAGCGGCTAAGCCCGGTGACATACCGCTGCTCGTTGACCGCCGCCGACTGCCGGAGTGCCTGTGCTGCGGCTAGAAATCGGCCACGATCATGCGCCGAACCCATCTCTAGCTCATCAGCCATCCGTTCGAGCAGATCGGCAAAAGAGCCTTCCGCCTTCGCCATCTCCCAGTGATCCTCTGCGGATCTAACGGCCGAGATGATCCGCTCTTGTTCTTCGCGAATCTCAGAACGTAGGCGTTCGTCACCCATCTCCCACATTCTCCTCCGTCCGCCTGCGCTCACCACTCGTTCTGGCCAGCAGCCGAGCGATCGTGCCGCATCCGAGAGTCAACAGGCTGCGAGATGGTGCGCAAGTTTTGTCCCTTGCCGCCACCGAACCATGGACGGCTGTGGGGCGCGTCCTGAACAGCTCGCCAACGGTTCTGTCCCGCCCTGTCACGAGCCTTGGGGCGGATCGGACCGCGATCGCAGTTGACCGAGCCGCAGCCCCGCTCCTGGGGAACAGGGGGTCTGACGCGAGAGGGGCGCTTGGACCGCTTTCGGCTTGGCATGTGCCTGGCGGCGGCACCGCCGGTGGCCGCGATCAACGTGTCCGTATAGCCCTCGATCGTACGGAAAGCTTGCCCGCGGGGTATCTGCGACAGGGGGTCCCAGACACGCCTTGAATCCAGCTTGCGCGCCCAGCCGTGCGATGGTGGATCGCCATCTGCGACAAGAATCGTTTCGCGTGGTGGAGCGGACGCGTGTCGCGCTCCCGATACCGGCGCCGGAACGGAGCAGCGATGGGCACGGCCATCTCTGCGCTGGACGTTCTTTGAGACCGTCGTGCGTGTTGGGGACGAGCTGCAGGTTTGACCGGTCGGGGCTCGGCGATCAGGTGTGGGACACAAACCGTCCAATGAACGCCAGGGCGGTGTCGGCGGCCTGCTAATCGCTTTGGTAGAGGGTGCGGTGCCAGAGTTCGACGAGGGCGGGTTGGATTGTGTCGGACGGGTCTTGGCCTGCGAGGATCGCGCGGAGGTCTTGTTCCACGGTGAAGATGGATGCTCCGAGGAGTGCGGTCGCGAGCGCGTGGGGGTCTGCGGTTCCGCGCGCGAGGCCGGCGTTCCGGTCTTCGACGATCCGGTCGGCGACGCGTTGGATGAATCCTTGGTTCCAGGCGTCCCAGATCTCGCGTAGTTCGGGGTCCGTTCCGGTCGCGTCGAGCAGCGCGACGAGGAGTCGGCCGTGGGAACGCCAGAGCTCGATCGTGGCGGTGAGCCCTGCTTGTGTGCGCTGCAGGGGTGTGCCTGGACCTCCCTCGTACCAGGCGACGGCCGCCTTCTGCATGTCCGCTTGGAAATCGGCGAGCAGGGCCGCGACGGCTGCGCCTTTGGTCGGGAAGTAGAAGTAGAAGGAGGAGCGGCTCAGGCCGGCGTCGCGGGTGATGTCGCGGATCGCGATCTCGGCCAGTGGGCGGGTTGTGAGCAGGTGCTCGAGCGCGGCCAGTAGTGCAGCGCGGCGCTGGTCGCCGAGTCGGGGGCCGGGGTTATAACGGGCGCGGCGTGGTGTTGCGTTCATTTCAGTCGATCATGCCATAGCCAACATCCGTCCATAATTCTCGACAGCTGTCGAGAGAAGGTGTACGTTCGTGCTCTACGCGGGCGTTCCGCGCTAGGACCAAAGGAGGCAGCGCACATGGGCACGATCACTACCACCGACGGCGTCGAGATTTTCTAAGGACTGGGGCTCGGGCCAACCGATCGTCTTCAGCCACGGCTGGCCGTTGTCGGCTGACGATTGGGACACCCAGATGCTGTTCTTCTTGCAGCATGGCTTCAGAGTGATCGCTCACGATCGACGCGGGCACGGACGCTCTACACAGACCGGCGTCGGTCACGACATGGACCACTACGCCGATGATCTGGCCGCGGTCGTTGCCCATCTCGATCTAGAGAACGCTGCTCACCTGGGACACTCCACCGGTGGTGGCGAGGTCGTGCGCTACATCGCGAGACACGGTGAGAGCCGTGTGGCGAAAGCCGTCCTGATCAGCTCGGTCCCGCCGCTCATGGTGCAGACCGACGCCAACCCCGGCGGTCTGCCCAAGAGCGTGTTCGACGGCTTTCAGGCCCAGGTCGCCGCGCGCCGGTCGGAGTTCTACCGTGAGCTGGCCGCAGGTCCGTTCTATGGTTTCAACCGGCCGGGTGTGGAACCCTCTGAGGCGATCATCGAGAACTGGTGGCGTCAGGGGATGACGGGCGGCGCGAAGGCGCATTACGACGGGATCGTCGCCTTCTCGCAGACCGATTTCACCGAGGACCTCGAGAAGATCACGGTGCCGGTCCTGGTCATGCACGGCGACGACGACCAGATCGTTCCCTATGCCGACTCCGGAGCACTGTCGGCGAAGCTCGTGCAGAACGGGACGCTGAAGACCTACAAAGGATTCCCGCACGGGATGCCGACCACCCAGGCCGAGACGATCAACCCGGACCTGCTGGCCTTCCTGCAGTCCTGAACGTCGGTAGCAGAGCGTTATCGAGTTTGGGCGAAATGAGTAGCGGGGCGTCGCGTTCGCCGACTGCTGCTCTGCTCAGGACGGCGTGCGGGGCTGTGCGCGGGCGGCCGTTTACTGACAGTCCGACGGTCCGATTTGAGCAAGCGCGCGGCGGTCTCCATGGCGACTGTTACTTAGGCCTCCAGAGCGACGCTGTCGCTCGCCACCGGCTCGCGCAAGTTACTGGCTCCGACTCGCGTCGACTTGTGCACCCGCTCGGCGTATTCGGCAGTCTCACGCTCGCGATGAGAGCGTTGCTGCTAGCCGAAGCGCAAGCCACCACGTTTAGGTGTCGAGCCCCTCCGCGAGCCACGCCTTCGCGCTCGCCAGCTGGACGTACTCAGGTCAGAGTTCGGTCGAGCACTGTTTCAAGCATCGGGTGGCGCCAGTCACCGTGAGTCCGCTCGATTGTGAGCCTCGCCTCGCGCCCCGCGAGCGCGAGCGTAGCTATCTGATTATCGAACGTTGGACGGTCCAAACGCCAACGCAGGGCAGGGTCTTTTACTCCAGCGGAACGCGCGAGTGCGCGCGTGATCGCCGTCGCAGGACGCGACATGGCGGCCCTCACCGCCAGCCGTTCGTGAGCCGCGAGGGGATGGCGAAACGGAGAGCACACCGCTTGGTAGACGATGCTTTGAACGCCCGATCTCTTCGAGAACGCTGTCTGAGCGAGGTACGCGTGATGGACATCGCCAGAGAGCACGCCGACGGACGCCGGTGCAGGCCCGCGCTCGCCCGCAGCTACGGAGCGGATCAGCTCAACGAGCCTCGTGAATGAGCCCTCGAACGCGGCCCAGTGCTCCAGATCAAACGACTGCCGCAGATGCTCACCGACGCCCGCAAGCCACTTTCCCCACGCTCCAGCACAGACCGCCTCGTTCCAGGCCTCGAGCCAATGGAGCCCCGGAGCGAGCAACAACGGCACCGACGTGGCGATCACCAAGTGGTCGACCCCACCGGTCAACTGCCGCTCAAGCCAGTGCCATTCGGCGTCATCGAGCATCGATCGCTGTCCCTCCTTGAGCACTCGTCCCGCGCGCGAGTCGATCACCACCAGCCGGCTCCCGCCAAGTCCGCGGGAGTAGCTCCATTGGCTGCCATCGGTCTCGTGGCTCGCCCTCAGCGCGAACTCGCGCACAGCTTCGGTGCCGTCGTCCGTCGCGGTCACCTGTCCTAGCAACTTATCCGCAGCCAGCTCATCGGGAGACAGGTTGCCGAGATGCTGATAGATCCAATACGACATGAACGCCCCAATGATCCGCTGCTCCCACCACGACTTCGCCCGCATCTGTTTGACCCACGCCTCGGAGGTGTTCCAATCGTCGTGCAGGTCGTGGTCGTCAAAGATCATCGCCGTCGGTAGCGTCGAGGTGAGCCAGCGCACGAGTGGGTGCCCCCATGCCTCGAGATACAGCCGCGTGTACTCCTCAAAATCAGCGACCTGCTCACCCGGCGGCCTCGGAATGTGGCGGCGCGTGCGGATGAACTGCTGTGCGATTGGCGAGAGCTCATCCGCATACACCTGATCGCCGACCAACAGCAACAAATCGGGCCAATCCGCAGGCAGCTCGCTCACCAGCCGACTGGCGAGGGCATACAGCGCGCCGATCCCAAGCCCCCGGCGATCGTCGCGCCGCGGCAGCGAGTACGGCGGCTCGGGCGGCGCGGTCACGCTACAAGACCCAAACACCACGCTGATCCCACCCTTCGGTCTAAGCGTGCGGATCACGCTCGGGGGAAACCGTGAGCCGGGCTCCGGCCAGTGGCGCTCGCCGTCCAACGCCACCTCGTACTCCGTGACCGAGCCCGGCTCGAGCCCCTTGATCACGACGATTGCGTAGTGATGGCCCCCGATTCGGAACGAGCGCGCACGCGAGCCCAGTACCTCTACCTCACAAGCAGCGTTCGTCTCGACCCAGACTGTCGCCTCGGACTCCCCGACATAACGCAGCAGCGGACCCAACACCAGCGAAGGCGCCGAACCGGCCTCCCGTCGCGCCTCACCAGTAGTCCGAGCCCCTACCCGATGCACTCCGCTGACCGAGCCCCGTGTCCAATCGCCCTCCTGACTACCAAGTCAGCTCAATTTCTAGTTCGCTGCCCTCGTCCTCGATTTCGAACTCCAACTTGAGACTTACCTCATCGGGGACGTGTGCGACAAACCGCAGGTTCTCCCTTTCGATGACGAGATCGTTGTTCGACGCGAGCTCGTCAGCGATAGCGCGAAGGCGCGCGGCTGCATCCTCCCGTGAGACGGTGCTTTTCTCCTTCAGCTCCACTAGGTCCATGGAAGCCTCCGATCGTTCCAAGTGTGCACGAGTCTGGCTCCTGCATCAGGGGTGGATTACAAACCGGCGTGCGGAGTTCATAGCCTATGGGCGCTCGCAGGCCAGGTCGAGCGCGCTGGCCACACTGGACTCCGCTGGCAAGGCGATATGCCGACGCCCGCACGTGCCGAACAGCAGAACTCTCCACGCGCGGTGGGTCCGGCAAAACCGCCGGCACTCATCTAGTGCGCGATCAGAACCTCTAGGGCGACGAGCCCCAAGCCGATGGCGAGATTGAGAGTGACCGTGACGAAGGTCGCGCTCCGACTTAGGCGCTCTAGCTGCGCGTATCGGATGCCTTGAGCGGTGAGCGTGACCGCGCCGAGCCAGACCGCGAGCTGGACTGCCGTTCGTTCCGCCAGCGCCCCCGTAGCGCCGAGCCCGACAGCGACCAGCGGGAGGATCGCGGCGGCCACAATTGAATACTCGCGGCGGGCAATCGACCAAAGCTCCGCGATTGTGACGCGACGTCCGACCTTGAGACTCTCTCCCAGTCCGTGCGAGTAGACGTGCGCGAGCCAGAGAACGAGAACGCTGACTCCCGCAAGGGCGACCAGCCGCCAGAGGTGGTGTTCGTATGGCTTCGCCCCGGCCGCGAGGACTGACATGACGATGATCGTCCCGTAGACGGTCCCGGCGACCTTCTCCCGGTCGCCCAGAATGAACCTCTTGAGATTCTGGTTCATGCCAGGCCGGTATCTTCGCTGAGCGGCGCGGGCGAGATGGGCACGGCGAAATAGAGCCGCGGACGGACGAGGTGACCGTGTCGGCCGGGATCGGCCGGGTCCGCGGATGAGCGGCGACGTGCGTGTTAGAACAGGGTGGTGAGCGAGCGAACCGCAAAGGCCGCGGGGATCGTCCTGATGACCTTGGCGGCGGGGCAGTTCGTCATGGCGCTCGACACGACGGTCATGAACACGGCGATCGCCACGGTCGCCAAGGACCTTAGAACGACGGTGACCGGGATCCAGACCGCGATCACGCTCTACACGCTGGTGATGGCCTCGCTGATGATCACGGGCGGAAAGGTCGGCCAGATGATCGGGCGCAAACGGGCGTTCGCGATCGGGTGCATCATCTACGCCTGCGGTTCGCTGACCACCGCGCTGTCACAGAATCTGACCGTGCTGATGATCGGCTGGTCGGGCCTGGAAGGGCTCGGGGCGGTGCTGATCATGCCGGCGATCGTGGCGCTGGTCGCGTCGAACTTCGGCAAGCCCGACCGACCGCGCGCCTACGGGCTCGTCGCCGCTGCCGCCGCGATCGCGGCGGCGCTGGGACCCCTGATCGGCGGGCTGTTCACCACCTACGCCTCGTGGCGCTGGGTGTTCGCCGGGGAGGTCGTGATCGTGCTGGTGATCCTTCTGCTGACCCGCCGCATGAAGGACACGCCGGCGGAGGAAGGCGCTCGGCTCGACCTCATGGGCACGCTTCTCTCCGCGCTTGGGCTCGGTGCGATCGTGCTTGGGACCCTCAAGGCCGGAACATGGGGCTTCGTGCAACCGAAGCCGGAAGCTCCCGAGTGGCTCGGGCTCTCGCCGGTGATCTGGCTGATCTTCGCCGGCGCCGTGGTGCTGGTCGGGTTCCTGTGGTGGGAGAACCGGCGCATCAAGCGCGGAGAGGGCGTCCTGATCGACCCCGCGATGCTGCGCAACCTCCAACTGCGCAACGGGGTCACGTCATTCCTCTTCATGTTCCTGATCCAGGCGGGGATCTTCTTCACTGTTCCCCTCTTCCTGTCGGTCGCGCTCGGGATCTCCGCGGTCGAAACCGGCGTCCGGCTGCTTCCGCTCTCACTGACCCTGCTCCTATTCGCCGTCGGCGTCCCCAAGTTCCGCCCCGATGCGAACCCGCGGCGCGTCGTCCGGCTCGGCTTCATCATGCTCTTCGCCGGGCTCCTACTCTTGGTCGCCTTGCTCGACGTCGGCGTCGGCCCGGAGATCATCACCTGGCCGCTGCTGCTCGCCGGCTCCGGACTCGGCATGATGGCCTCCCAGCTCGGCGCCGTGACCGTGTCATCGGTGCCCGACGAGAAGAGCGGCGAGGTCGGCGGCCTGCAGAACACTGGCACTCAGCTCGGCGCGTCGATCGGCACCGCACTCGCAGGCGCCGTGCTCGTCTCCGCGATGACCGCATCGTTCTTCACCGGCATCGAGAACAACCCCAACGTGCCCGACAGCGTCGTGTCACACGCACAGACCCAGCTCGCAAGCGGCGTCCCATTCATATCGGAGGCCGACGCGAAAGCCGCGCTCGCAAAGGCCAACGTCCCAACTGCGACCGCCAACGAGATCGTCAAGGAGAACGAAAAGAGCCAGATCGATGGATTGCGCGCCGCGGAGGTCATCCTCGCGCTCCTCGCTCTCGTAGCCCTCCCATTCACCCGTGGCATCGCGACTATCCAACCCGGCGCCCAAGCCAAGCCCAGACCACCCCCGGCATAGCGACTCGATCGCCCTCGCGAAACCCCACCGCTGCTTGGGCTAGCAGCAACGCTCTCGCCGCGGGCGTGACACTGCTGGATCCGCCCGGAGCTTCAGGAGTAGACACCGCGGGCAGCCCAACCGGGCGGCCCGCGCGTTGAGCAACAGCGCCGCTTCGCCACGCTAGGCAATAGTCGCCGTCGAGACAGCCGTCCGCTTGCTCGTACTTGACCGCGAGGGCCAGCTGCCAAACCTCTGCACGCGCGGAGCACGACGCGACCTGCGCCAAGCAACAGTGAGCGAACGCGGTGCGGCGCTGCTGAGCTCGCCCAAACTCAGCGGTGCGGCTCCGCCCAATTCGCCGCCAGCCGCGCGGCGATTGCATTCCTCGAGAGCGATCGTCCTGATGGGCCGCGAGCCGGCGATGCGTTCGGCGACAACGCGAGCGCCAGCACGCTTCTAACAGCCCACCATCGAGGGCGGCTCGGGCTTCGAGCTGTGGTGCGTGAGAGCCGCGCCCGGCTAGTGTCCGCTGGGTGGGCGAGCGGCTGAAGGGTATCCCTGGGTTCTCGATCGACGAGGTCGCGGCAGCGGCTGGCAGCGATCCCGAGGTGCTCCGGATGGAGAACCTTGACACTGATATCCCGCCGCCGGCCGTGGCGGTCGAGGCGACGCGGGCGGCGGTGGGCACCGACGAGGCGAACTCGTGGCTGCCGTTTACCGGCATGAGCGAGCTCAAGCACCAGGTCGCGCGGATGATCGTCCGGC
The DNA here is from genome assembly GCA_963757075.1 of uncultured Actinomycetes bacterium. Lineage (GTDB taxonomy): Bacteria > Actinomycetota > Thermoleophilia > Solirubrobacterales > Solirubrobacteraceae > Palsa-465. The sequence goes on along the minus strand of CAVWQN010000003.1, from coordinate 66,297 downwards.
GCGGCGGGCCGCGGTATGACCCCGAGGGCGAGGTGGTGATCACCTCGGGCGAGGGCGACAACATGCTCGACGCTCTGCTCGCGCTGACCGATCCCGGCGACGAGGTGATCGTCCCCGATCCGACGTATGCGGGGATGCTCCAACGAGTGCGGCTGGTCGGGGGCGTTCCGCGGCTGGTCCCGCTGCGCCCCGCGCCGCAGGGCTGGCGCTGGGATCTCGACGCGCTGGAGGCAGCCGTCTCAGATCGCGCGCGCGCGATCTTCTTCGGCAATCCGTCGTTTCCGTCTGGATGGGTCCTCAACGATGAGGAATGGGCGGCGGTCCAGCACATCTGCACCGAGCGGCAGATCTGGCTCCTGTACTGGAGCGCGATGGAGGCAATCGTCTTTGGTGGGAGGAAGATGGTCGTGCCGGCCGCGCTCGAGGGGATGCGCGATCTCACTGTCACGCTGGGCGGCGTCGCCTGCGAACAGCGGATGATCGGATGGCGGATCGGCTGGATCGTCGCGTCCCAGACGGTCACGCCCCGGCTTGGAATGGTCCACATCTACAACGGGCTCGTCGCCAGCGGCTTCAATCAGCTGGGTGCGATTGCGGCGCTGCGCGCCGATGACCACGCGGCCGGCGTCGCCGAGTGGGAACGCCGCCACGACGTGACGATGGAGCAACTCGCCGGGCTCCCGGCGACCCCCGCCCACGGGGGCTGGTCACTCCTGCTCGATGCCGAGGCGGCGGGCACCACAGCGCCAGGCCTCTCCGCCGCGTTGCTCGAGCACAAGGTCGCCGCCACGCCAATGACCGCCTGGGGAGAGACCGTCGCCCCGCGCTACGTACGCTTCGTCTACTCCAACGAGCCCGTCGACAGGCTCGCAGTGTTGGGCGAGCGGGTGCGCGCCGCGCTCAGCTGATCCACGACCGCAGGGCACTGCGACACGCAACGCCGCTGGAGCGCTGTCGCGATTGACGCTCGTGATCCGGGCGCATGCTTTCGCGATGGGCGTTGCGCTCAACCGGACGAATGCTTCGCTACGAAGGCATTCCCGGCGGCTCTGACGACCGCGCGACTGCTTCCGCGTGATAGGAGCGGTCCGCCGGTGGCCGAGCAGCCGATCGCCAAAGGCATTACCACGACGCTGACCGACGTGACCCCAGAGCGCAAGCAGCGGCTATTGACTCTCTGTCGACCGGTCGTACCTCATCCTGCTGGGAGGGAAGCGGCGGCAGCAGCAGCGCGCAGGGAGCACGCGCGCTCCCAGCGCCGCCTCCCGCTGGGATACTCCCGATCCGGCGACGCCCGTCCAGGCCGTCACCGGATCGGGAATGGATGCTGCGCGGTTCGAGGGGAAGCACGAACAACAAGAACACATTCAGAAGACCCGCTGGGGCAACGACGACCTCGACAACCAACAGGCCAGAGGTAAAACGAGGCTCCAACAGAGCCGCTTGCGCGACGTAAGAGGCATCCCTTGCCACTCATCGTTGCCCGACACGGTTGCCCGCCCGAGCTGCAGTCTCCGATACGCCGCCCAAAGTTACGGGTTTGCAGCTCGTTTTCTCAAGCGGACGACGGGTCTCGAACCCGCGACCTTCGGCTTGGGAAGCCGACGCTCTACCAACTGAGCTACGTCCGCGTGGCTCGAAATTCTAGGCTGCGCTTAACGGGGCGGTACCGCGCGGCGAGATACTGAGCGAGGCGAGTGTCAGAGGAGAACGTTGAACTTGTCCGCCAGGCGTTCCAGGGCCCGCCAGAGTTGGTGGAGGTGGCGCGGACGTACTGGCACCCAGATGTGGTGTACGTCGAGGACCCACGCTGGCCCGGCGCCGCTCGATATCAGGGCCGCGACGAGGTGCTCCGATGCTTTCAGGCCTACATGGAGGCGCTAGGTACCGAGGGGGACATGGCAGTTACGGTCGAGCGGATCTATGACGCCGGAGACCGCCAGGTGGCGTTCGTCCGTTTCCAGGGACGTTCAGCCAGCGGCATTCCGCATGAACACCTGTGGGCCTACCTGGTCGAGGTCCGGGAGGGCCAGATCGTCTATTTGCGCGCGTACTACCAGCCTGAGGAAGCCCTCGAAGCCGCTGGGTTAGGTGAGTAGGGCCACTCAGCCCTCGGCCTTCTTCACGGGAGCATCGGACTCCGGCACCTGCGCTGCGTAGGAATCGTCATTGCTGTCGCGCAGCTCCTCGTCGCCTAGGTCGACGCTGTAGTAGTCGCGCAGGGCGCGGTCATGCTCCTCGGAGAGCTCGCCCTCGGGCTCGGCCTCGGGGGAATCCTGAATGTGCTGAACGGAGTAGGGGACGCGGAGCTCGTCGTTCTCCTCCTTGAGCCGCGCGAGAGGGATGAAGACAACGCGATCAGTCGCCATTCCGGTCGAGGACTTGACCGTCACCCACATCGGGTCGCCGTCCTGCTCATAGATCTCGCAGATCTCTCCCACCTCGCGCCCCTGCTGGTCGGTGATCTTCTTCCCCGGCAGGCTGCCCACGTCTTCGATCGGCTTTGCTGGCGATGCCATCGTCTCCTCCTTTGCACAGGCTCTGTCGTGCTGGGCTACCCCGCCGGAGCGCCTCCAATCGCCGCCGTGGTCATTGTCCGCGGCCCCTCGCGGCGGGTAGACTCGGATTTGAGGAGAGCGTGCGGCAGCTAACCGGACTAGACGCGCAGTTCCTGGCGCTTGAGACGCCGCGCCAATACGGCCATGTGGGCGGACTGGCGGTCCTTGATCCCAGCACGACGCCGACCGAACGGCTGGAGTTGGCCGACATCCACAACCTGATCGCCGGACGGCTGCCGCTATTGCCGCCGTTCCGCTGGCGGCTGAAGCAGGTGCCGTTGGACCTCGATTACCCGTACTGGATCGACGACCCGGACTTCGACCTCGAATACCACGTCCGGGAGTTGGCGCTGGCCCCGCCACCCACTGACGCAAAGCTGGGCGAGCAGGTCGCTCGCATCTTCTCCCGCCCGCTTGACCGCTCGCGCCCGCTGTGGGAGCTGTACCTGATCCACGGACTTCAGAACGGTCGGGTCGCGCTGCTGACGAAGATCCACCACTCGGTCATCGACGGGATGTCGGGAGCCGAGATCCTCGGTGTACTTCTGGATCTGACTCCGGAAGGTCGCGAACCTCCGCCGCCGCTCGAAAAGGAGGGTGAGCGTGATCCGGGCGAGCTCGAGATGCTGGGGCGAGCGCTGCTGGGAACGCCCCGCTACTTCGAGCGAGCGCTCGGTGCGCTCCCGTCTACCTTGCCGAACCTCGAGGAGGCGCCGATCCTGAGCGAGCTGCCGGGCGCCAAGATGCTCGGCGCCGTGAGCGGGCGGCTGGTGCGTGCGCTGCGACGGAGGCCATCGCGGGTGCTGGAGCGATCCAACCTGACGCCGCCTCGGACGAGCTTCAACGGCCGGGTATCCGCCCACCGGCGGTTCGCGTTCGGCCAGCTCTCGCTCGACGAAGTCAAGGCGATCAAGAACGAGCACGGCTGCACGGTCAACGACGTAGTCGTCGCTCTGTGCGCCGGCGCCGTTCGGCGTTGGCTCGAGGAGCACGGAGAGCTGCCCGATCAGCCGCTCGTCGCGCAGATGCCCGTATCGGTCCGGACCGAGGAGCAGCAGGGCACCTACGGAAACCGGATTGGGATGCTGGCCGTTCCGGTGTTCACCAACGAGCCTGACCCTGTGCAGCGCCTGCTGCATACGCACGAGGCGCTCAAGGCCGCCAAGGATCTGCACAAGGCGCTGCCGGCACGGCTCCTCCAGGACGCGACGCAGTTCATCCCGCCTGCCGTATTCGCCCGCGCCTCGCGCGTGACGATGTCGCTGGCGGCGACGCGCCGACCGATCTGGAACCTGGTGATCTCCAACGTGCCCGGGCCACAGTTCCCGCTGTATTGCGCCGGGGCACGAATGGAGGCCGACTACCCGGTGTCGGTGATCACCGACGGCATGGGGCTCAACATCACGGTCATGAGCTACTGCGGGCACCTCGACTTCGGGATCGTCGCCGACCGTGAACAGATGCGTGATGTTTGGAAGCTGATCGACTGGCTGGGTGAGTCGCTAGCCGAGCTTCAGCCGCAGACGCGCGAGGAGGCAGTCAGGCAGGTCTGATCCGCCCGCCAAGCGGGCCCAGTGTGCGGTCCGCCGGGGCGGTTACCAGGCCTGGGCGTCGCCGCAGCGGGGGCAGCCCACCGAGGTGGACACCGCCGCCTGGAACACGAGCCCACAACGGCAGGTGTAAAGCGCCCTATCTTGGGGTGGGCCGGCCTCCCGCGCCCGCCGGCGATCAAGCGAAAGGGCAGTGCCGTGGCCAGCGGGGCTGGCGATCGACGGGGTGTGGCTCGCAATCGACAGGCCGTGGTCTGCGACCGACCTGCCGCGAAGCCCCCGCCGGCGGCCTGAGGCGGTCTGCTGTCTGGTGAGTCGAACTTGCACTGTCATTCAATAACGGTCCCTCTTGCAGATGGTTTCGCCCTTGCGAAGGGAAATCCTCGGTCTAACGCGACGCTAATCGTGGCCTCCATGGGTCATCGCACAGCTCGGCCCTCGGCTAGCTGCGCTGCCAAACCCGTGCCGTATGGGAAAATGGCCGCCCATCCATGGATCCGAGTCGCAAGCGAGTCATCCGCCTGACGCTTGCTCTTACCGCCGCACTGTTGCTGGCCTCGGCGCTTATCTACACGAGTTTCAGTGCCGGACGGGAGGAGCTGACTGCCTCACAGCTGTTGCAAAGGGCCAAGCCCGGTCAGTCCTACATCCTGGCGGGCACGGTCGTGGACGGCTCGGTGCACCGGGCCGGCTCGAGCCTGTTCTTCCGGGTCCGCGACCCCAAGCTCCACCTCTCGGTGCCGGTGAGCTACACGGGCATCGTCCCGGATCCATTCCAGCAGGGCCGGGGCGTGCTGGTCACGGTCCACCAACGGGGCTCGCAGTTCATCGGCGAGCAAAACTCATTGACGACCAAGTGCCCGTCGAAGTACCAGGCGGCGAGCGGCGCTGCATGACATGGCGCTGATCGGCCGCGCGCTCCTGATCCTCGGGCTGCTGGTCTCGATCTACGGGGTCGGGGCCTCGCTGTATGGAGCTCGGACCGGACGTCGGGAGTGGGTGGCCTCTGGACGCCGCGCCGTATACGCGCTGGCCGGACTGATGGCGAGCGCGTTCGCGATCCTCGAGTGGGCGTTTTTGAGCAACAAGTTCTCGTTCAACATCGTCGCCAGCGGCTCGAGCACCACCACGCCCACGATCTACAAGGCGGCGGCCGTATGGGCGACCCAACAGGGCTCGCTGCTGCTGTGGGTCCTGCTGCTGTCGCTGTGGTCGAGCCTGATCCTGTTCCTGTCGCGGCGCAAGGTGCGAGAGATCGCTCCATACGCGACCGCGGTGCTGCTCGGCTTCTGCACGTTCTTCACGGCGCTGATGATCCTGGCCGCCAACCCGTTCCGGACTTCCGCCAGCCCCCCGGCCGAGGGCGCGGGACTCGATCCCCTGCTGCGCCACGCGACGATGATGATCCATCCGCCGATGCTCTACTCCGGCTACACGATGCTCACAATCCCGTTCGCGTTCGCGGTCGGGGCCCTGATCACTGGGCGTACCGGCGCCGAGTGGATCCAGGTGACGCGGCGGTTCGCGCTCGCCGCGTGGCTGTGTCTGGGCGTGGGGATCATGCTCGGCGCCCGCTGGTCGTACACGGAGCTCGGCTGGGGCGGGTACTGGGCCTGGGATCCAGTGGAGAACGCGGCGCTGATGCCGTGGTTGCTGGCCACCGCGTTCCTGCACTCGATCATGATCCAGGAGAAGCGGGGGATGCTGAAGCGATGGAACCTTTCGCTGATCCTCGGCACCGGGACGATGGCCATCGTCGGCACGTTCCTGGTGCGGTCCGGGATTCTGTCCTCGATCCACGCCTTCGTCTCGGATCCAACGCTCAACATCTCCTTCGTGGCGCTGATCGGGACGATGCTGGTCGGCTCGCTGGGCCTGATGATCTGGCGTCGCGACGGGCTGCGCTCCGAGGCCAGGCTGGACTCCCTCTTGTCGCGCGAGGCGGTGTTCCTGTTCCAGAACCTGGTGCTGGTCGCGCTGGCGCTCGTGATCTTCTGGGTGACGTTCTTCCCGCTGATCTCCGAAGCGATCACCGGCACGCAGGTCTCGGTGGGGCCACCCGCGTTCAGGCCCTTCGTCGTCCCGCTCGCCCTGATCGTCGTGCTCCTATCGGGGATCGGACCGCTGATCGCCTGGAGGCGCGTGACGCTGCGCAATCTGCGCCATAGCCTCGCTTTCCCGTTCGCGGCGGGTGTCACAGCGCTGGTCGTGCTGCTCGTGGTGCTCGGCCCTTCCCACGGGCTTGCGCTCGCGATGTTCAGCTTCGGGTCTTTCGTGATCGCCGCCGTGGGACAGGAGTTCTTCCGCGGCACCCGCGCCCGACACGCGATGGCGGGCGAGAGGGCGCCAGTGGCGCTTCTCGCCCTCGTGCGGCGCAACCGCCGCCGCTACGGGGGCTACCTCGTTCACGCCGGCGTAGCCGTGGCGTTGATCGGTGTGGCCGCGTCCACCTCCTTTCAGCACTCCCGCTACGCGACGCTGAGCCCCGGGCAGAGCAGCAAGGTCGACGGGTACACGGTCCGCTACGTGAAGCCGACGGTTGAAGCGACCTCGGCCAAGTTGTCATTGGGCGCGGTGCTGTCGATCTCGAAAGGCTCGCATCACGTGACCACGCTCGACACCAGGCACGAGCTGTATCCCTCCCAGGATCCGTCGCTCGGCCCGATCGGGCGTTTCTTCAACGGCTCAGATGAGAGCCGCATCGGTCTGAAGTCGGGGTTCACCCGCGACATCTGGACGGTCGTCAACCCGAGCCTGCAGCCACTGCAGGGGCTGATCTCGCAGGGAGACCAGCTGTTCACGCGGCTGGAGGCGCAAGCCATGCCGAAGGTCGCCAAGCTGCCGCCTGCCCAGCAGCAGGCCGCGCTCGCGCCACTCTGGCAATTCCGCGACCGGGCGATCGCTGAGCTCGTGTCGCGCTACGCCAGCCACCCCTGGCCGGTGACCTTCCTGCTGATCGTCTCGCCGCTTGTAATGTGGCTGTGGATCGGCGCACTCATCGTTGTCGGCGGCGCGCTGATCGCCCTGTGGCCTGTGCCTTCGCTTGCACGGCTGCGCGCACGCTCGACTAGGTACGCAGGCGGACCGGCCTCCATGCCGGCGCGCGAGCCGGCCGGAGTGGCATAGCTCGGCGCCATGGAGTTTCTGATCGTCCTCGCCGCACTTGCGATCGTGACCCTGTTCGTCACGCGGCCGCTGTGGCGGACGGCGAACGTCGGCTCGACCGCCGGACTGGCGCCGGAGGAGATGGGCAGTGCCGAGCACGAGCCGGAAATCGACCCCGTACCGGACGCGCTCGCCGAGCTCGAGGCCGCGCGCGACGCTAAGTACCGCGAGATCCGCGACGCCGAGCTTGACCGGCGCACCGGCAAGCTCTCAGAGGACGACTACCAAGCGATAGACCGCTCGTTGCGGGCCGAGGCGGTCAAGATCTTGGGCGCGCTGGATGAGGCACGTGAGCGGCTACCATCAGGCAACTGATGGTCACGCTGCTCGACATCCTCCAGGTGTTTCTCTGCGTCGTCCTGGTCTTCCTGATCCTGATGCACTCAGGCAAGGACTCCGGGCTGTCGGGAGCTTTCGGCGTCGGGACCGGCGCCGGTCCGCTGGGCGGCGGCTCGCTAGTCGAGCGCAACCTGAACCGGTGGACGATCGCCTTCGCGGTGGCGATGGTGGCCAACACGCTGGTGCTGGACAAGATCGTCTGAAAGCGGCGCGGGCCCGCCCGTCGCGCCGGGGCGAGGGATTACTAGCCGGACTCTTGGCGGAGTCCGCGCGAGGCGCTCCGGGCGGGCACCCGCGCCGCACGAGGAGCCAATCGGGCGAAGCCAGGCGGGAGACGCCCGTCGGTCGCCAGCCACGAGCCCGCCAGGATGAGAAGCAATCCGGCGACGGCACCGGTGCCGGGGCGTTCGCCTAACAGGGCCACGCCGAGGCCGACCGCGATGACCGGGTTGACGTAGGTGATCACCGTCGCTCGGCTGGTGCCGGCCTCGGTGATCAGAATCGTGAAGATCACAAACGCCGCGGCGGTGCACACCAGCCCCAGCGCGATCACGCAGCCGATCGCTCCCGCGGACGGCACGCCGTGAGGCGGATCGAGCGCGGCCGCCGGAGCGAGCAGCGCCGACGCCATAGCCAGGCTCGCGCCCATCGTGGCCCGAGGGTCGAGTTGGGCCATCCGCAGCTTGACCAGCATCGGCCCGATCGCGTATCCGACCGCCGCCAGCAGGATGGCCCCGGCGCCCAGAAGCTCTCCTCCCCGGCCGGCGACATCGATTCCCATGAGCACGATCACGCCGCCGAACCCGAGCAGGAGCCCCAGCGCCCGGACGGGCGTCGGCCGCTCCGAGTGGTCAAAGCGCAGCGCGAGCAGCGCCACGATAAGCGGCACCGAGGAGATGAGGATCGCCGCCAGCGACGAGGAGATCCGCGTCTCGCCGGCGGCGATCATCGGGAACGGGATGCAGATCTCGACCACCGCGTAGACCAGCAGCACCCGCCACTGCCCGCGCAGCGACGAGAGCGTTCCGGCCCGCCAGGCGAGCGCCAGCAATACCACCGCTGCCAGCGTCACCCGTCCCCAAGCCAAAAAGCCCGGCGTCATGCCATGGCGGACCGCTAGGCGGATCAGCAAGTAGGGGATACCCCAGATGACGGAGATCGCCCCGAACGCAAGCCACGCCCGCCGGGTCACCGGCGGCCTCCGTCGCGGTCAGCACTGGCCATCGCTCGATCGTAGCCGTGGCGAGCGAAACGGGAGATGGGGGAGAGGGAGCCAGGTGAGAGGGGCCCGACCGTCACCTCACGACCGGCGTGCGCAGCTCGCCCAACCCCGGCGCGGCGAGCACTACCTCGTCGCCCGGCTCGATCCAGCGCCCGTCGAGCGTGCCGATGTCGAGCAGCGAGCCGCCGGTGAGCGTGCCGGACCCAAGGACGTCGCCGTGACGCAGCCGGGTGTTCCGTGCGGCCTGCCTGACGAGCTGGGGCCAAGAGAAGTACATGGGCTTCGCCGAGGCACGGGCTACGGCCTGGCCGTTGACCGCGACTGTCGCCTCGAGGTCCAGCCGCTCGCCGTCGAATGGAAGCTCGTCCGGGGTGACCAACCAGGGTCCCAGGCTGGTTGCGAAGTCCTTGCCCTTCGCGGGCCCGAGGCCAACGGTCATCTCGTGGCGTTGGATGTCGCGGGCGCTCCAGTCGTTGAGCAGCGCGAACCCCTCGATCTGTTCATCGACGCCGATGACGGCCGCGATCTCGAGCTCGAAATCAAGCATCTGGCACGACGGGGGCCTCCTCACGGCCTCGCCGGGACCGAACACCGCGGCTGGATTGGAGAAATAGAAGACCGGAGCTTCGTACCAGGCGTCTGGGATCTCCGGAGCGCCGCGCCGCTCAAATCCCGCCCGGACGTGGCCCTCGTAGGCGTAGAAGTCGCGCAGGCTGGGAGGCGAGGGGACGGGGGCCAGCAGCCGCACGTCGGCCAGGCGATGCGTGGCCCCGGCGGCGCGCCGTCCAGTCCCAGCCAACCACTGGAGCATGTCCCGCGCCTCCAGCTCGTCGATCTCCTCGTCGGAGCGCAGCGAGCCCACGCACTCCGAGCCATCGTCGATCGCGAACGTGACCAGCCTCACGAGCCCGGTAAGTCGACGGCGCCCCCACGTGAGCTCAGGCGTGTCATCCAGTCTGGGCCCGAATCCGCTCGAATGTTGAGTCCGCGATGGAGTTGAAGGCCTCCACGACGCGAGGGTCGAACTGGGCTCCGGCTTGACGGGTGATGATCTTCCGCGCCTCGCTGAACGATGACGCCGGGCGGTACGGACGGTTGGTTGTCAGCGCGTCGAGCACGTCGGCGACGGCGAATACCCTCGCCGCCACCGGGATCTGCTCCCCGATTAGTCCGTCCGGATAGCCCCGGCCGTCCCAGCGCTCGTGGTGGGAGCGGACGACGTCCGCCGCGCCACGCAGAAAGTCAATCCCCCGCACGATTTCGTCGCCGATGGACGGGTGTTGCCTCATCAGCGATTGTTCCTCCTCGGTCAGCGCTCCGGATTTGAACAAGATCGCGTCGGGAATCGCGACCTTGCCGATGTCGTGTAGCAGGAAGCCGAACCCGACCTCGTCGGTCTCAGGCAGCGAGATCCCCGGCGCTCGGGCGATCTCCAGGGCATATGCCGTGGCTCGCTCGGCGTGTCTGCCGGTGTAGCTGCCCCGCGCCTCAACCGCATTTGCTAGTGCGCGCACGGTGGCCATATAGGAGCGCCTCAACTCCTGGGACCGGGCCAGCTCCTGCGTGAACGCCTCGCACAGGTCTGCGTAGCGCTCGAGCTGGCGCTCCTTGTCACTCGACTCCCGCTCCCGGCGGGCGAGCTCCGTCCGCAGCCGCTCGATCTCTTTGATGAGCTCGGTCTCGTTCCGTACGGCCACCGAATCAGCCTAGCCCTCCGGCGCCCCAGCGCGAGCATCTTCTTACCGCAGGGTGACCATCGGGCGGGTGCTGTCAGGAATCGCTGCACCTATGTTCCGAAGGCGCCTGAAACCGGAGGCGAACTCGAGGGGTACCATCGCGTCATGTCGCCGTGCGCCTTGATGCGACAGGCCTCGGGAGCTTCGGCAGCGGCGTTTGTCATCCGGCGGGCAGCTCCCCTGTCGTCAAGCATCGGCGTTCGGTGAGCGCCCTCCGCCTCAGGCGGGGGCTTCTGCTGACGGCGCTCGGCGCCTTGCTCGCAGCCTGCGGCGGGCATGCCGCCACCACCTCGAGCAGGTCGACGACCTCGAGCACCTCGACGGCGGCCACCACGGCGGCCGGCTCCCAGAGCTCGTCAGCATTTCCGGATGGAGACTGGACGAGGTTCGGCTACGGCCCGCAACGCGCCGGCGTAGGGCCGGGACGCACCGGGATCACCTCCGCCAACGTCTCGACGCTGCGCCGCCGCGCGGTGGGAATCGACGGCGTGGCCGACTCGTCCCCGATCCAGCTGCACCACGTGCAGGTACGGGGGCGCGTGCGCGACGTGGTCATCGTGACGACCACCTACGGCCACACGATCGCGCTCGACCCCCGCACTGGGGCGAAGCTCTGGGAGTTCACGCCGCGCGACATCGGCACATACGAGGGCAGCCACCAGGTGACGACCGCCTCGCCGGTCGCCGATCCCGACCGCGGCTACGTCTACGCCGCAAGCCCCGACGGGGTCATTCACAAGCTGGCGGTGGCGAGCGGCAGCCAGGTGTGGGCCAGCAGGATCACGTTCGATGCCACCCGCGAGAAGATCGGCGGGTCGCTCAACGTCACCGGTCCCTATGTCGTCGCCGTGACCGGTGGTTATTTCGGCGATCAGCCGGTCTACGAGGGTCACGTGGCGCTGATCGACCGCACCAGCGGACTTGTGGCGCACGTCTGGAACGCTGATTGCTCCGATCGCCACCAGCTGATCGACCCTCCGAGCAGCTGCACTGCAGACACCACGTTCGGAGGCTCGGCGATCTGGGGCCGCGAGGGGGTGGTGATCGAGTCCGGGACCGGAAGGCTGCTGGTGGCGACCGGGAACGGCCCGTTTGACGGCTCGACCAACTGGGGCGACAGCGTCCTCGAGCTCAGCCCGGATGCCAGCGCCCTGCTCCACAACTGGACGCCCACCAACGAGGCCCAGCTGAACTCCACCGACACCGACTTGGGAAGCACGGCGCCGGCGGTCCTCCCGGGAAGGCTGGCCGTCCAGGGCGGCAAGAGCGGCTCGCTCGCGCTGCTGGACCTGAGCCGCCTCAACGGGACGACCGGCGGAGCCGGTCCCCGGACAGGCGGCGAGCTACAGAAAATTTCCGCGCCTGGCGGCAGCGAGGTACTGACCGCTCCGGCGGTGTGGACGGGCGGCGGTCGCACGTACGTGTTCGTCGCCAACGATTCCGGCACCGAAGCCTATGTGCTCAGCGGCCGCCGGCTGCACGTAGCCTGGCAGGACGGCACACCGGGGACCAGTCCGGTGATCGCTGGAGGGCTGCTGTACGTCTACGACGAGGTCGATGGGACGCTTCGGGTGCTTCGGCCGACCACCGGCGGCACGGCCACGACGCTGCCCGCCGCTGGCGGCCACTGGAACAGCCCGATTGTCGTCGGCGGCCGCGTGATCCTCCCGGTCGGCGGGAGTACGCCTGACGACGCCCAGAGCGGCAGGGTGTTCATCTACCATCTGCCGGGCCGCTGACGCTAGCGCGTGCTCAGGCCGATCCGCCGAGCACGTGCGCCAACAGGTTTCGCGTCATCGCCACCACCCGCGGGTCGGGAGCCCGGGGCGCGTCGGGGGAGGCGCTCGGGACCGGGTCGAGCCCCAGCTCCCAGCCCAGGGTGCCGCTGTCGAACACGATCGCTCCAGATGGTGCGGTGTACAGCGTGCTCTGGGCCACATCGTCTCCAGGGCCGGGAACGGGCTCGCCGGGGGCGGCACTCATGCACGGGGCGCTGCCACTCCCGACTATCTCCGTGCCTGGCGGCGTCAGGGACGTCGTCCGGTCGAGCTCGTAGCCCACGACGCCGGGGATGCTGGTGGCGCTCGTTATCCCCGTGTCGGCGAATAGCCACGAGGGTTTGAGTCCGGGCTCGGGCGACCATGAGTAGTAGCGATATGTCGGCGGCCCCGGCAGACTGAGCCGCGGCGTGATGCAACCCAGATACGCGGACCCGGTCAAGGGCGCGCCGCGGTCTGGAAATGGACCGCTGGGCTCAGCTTGGTCAGGGTCAAGCGCGGCGTGCTCCTTGTAGGAGACGATCACGTGCGCCGGGCGCCCCGATTCGCTGGACGCGCTGGTCGCCGGGCGGTAGCGAACCCGCCAGGCGAGCGTGTCAGATCCGAAGAACAGCAGGCTTTCGCCGGCGCTGAATGCCCTGGCGAACGCTTGTTCCTGGCGCCCAGACCAGTACTCGGAATGCCCGAAGTCGATCAGCGCTCGATGGCCCGTGGTCTGCCCCGGATCCTCGTCGACCGACTCGCTGGTCGTGTATGAGACCGGATAGCCATAGCGCTCGAGAAACCGAATCATCGCCACGTCGCGACTGAAGAACTGGCCGGCGCCGGTGACGCTGCCGTACGGCCGGTCGTATGAGACCTCGACACCCTGCGTCGTCCCGGTCACACCGACCCGGTCCGCTCCTCCGGGATAGAGGCTGTCGCCGCCCCAACCGTTGTAGGCCTCATACGTCGAAGTGGGAACCTGAGCCAGCAGCGGTTGCGGCCTGGAAGCCTCGACGACGAATAGGCAGTCGCTCTCCCCGGTGGCCGCCGTCAGCCTGGCGATGTACACCCCGCTGGCCAGCCCCGACGGAATCTGGAAGCTGAGGGTGGGGTGCCAGTGGCATTCGGTGAGCCCGGTCTCGAGGCGGTGAGTGCACGGCGGTTGCTGGACGAGCGGGAGGGACTGGGACTGAAGAACCTCGCGGCCGCCGGCGCCCCCGTACCACCCGATCCGGAACACGCGAATCCCCACCGAAGAGGAGCCCGGAGCGCTGACGTACACCCGCTCGGTCTCGCCTGGTCGGACAGCCTGCTGGGCGACGTAGCCGCTGACATTGCCGTGAGCCAGACCGCCTACCTGGGCCGCCGGGCCGGGCAGTCGCCAAGCGTCGGTGCCGGTGCTCCGATTCTCCTGAGCCGCTGACGGCTGCGACCCGTTGGTCGCCACCAGCCAGCGGTAGGGGCCGGCGGGGGTGGTGACCACCCGGGGGGTGGCGTGTCCGCCGCAGCCGGCGATCGCCAGCAGTGCAGCCGCCGGCGCCAGCAGCGCGAGCCCTCGACGGCCTGGAACCGTCATCCGAGCTGTGAGACCTTCAGAGCGGATAAGGCTGCGGCAGGCTAGCGATCGGCGCCGCGCGGGGCGCTCACCCGGTGGCGGTGGCTTCTGTATGGTCATCACCAAGGTCAATCGAGAAGGGAGCGCTAGCCGTGAAAAGGTCCGTTCTGCTTGCCGCGGTGCCGGTCGTCGCGGTTCTCGCCAGCGCCTGTGGCTCGAGCAAGAAGACGACCACCAGCGCGCCGGCCGCCACCACCCCGTCCACCAGCACCGCCGCTCCGACCACATCAGCCGGCACGAAGGTGTCAGTCGCCTCGGTCGACGGACTGGGGCCGGTGCTGGTCAACGGTCAGGGCAAGGTGCTCTACACCTTCGCTCCCGACAACGCCAAGAAGGTGACCTGCGTCGGCGCATGTGCGGCCGTATGGCCGCCCCTGAAGCTCTCGGGCTCGAAGGCCGCCGGCTCGGGCACGGTCAAGGCCTCGCTGCTCGGCTCGGATCCCAATCCAAGCGGGGGAATGGTCGTCACGTATGCCGGCTGGCCGCTCTACACCTACGTGGCTGACACGGGCCCCGGGACGGCGAAGGGCGAGGCCATCAACCTGAACGGTGGTCTCTGGTACGTGATCTCGCCGGCCGGGACGGTGATCAAGAAGAAGCCGAGCGGGTCGTCGACCTACTGAGCGAGTCCGCAGCCGCCACACAAAGCCGCGAGGCCTCGTCGGCCAGCTCGTCCTTTGAAAGCGCCAGCGTGGCGTTCAGCCATTCGCTGACCGCTTCGGCCAGTCCCCCGACGAGCATCGTCGTGATGAGCCGCAGCGGCGTCTGGTGGTGATCGGCCTCCAGCCCGGAGAGCGAACGCATCTGCTCCGCCAGCACCTCGGCGTATGCGCGCATCGTCGCCTCCCGGCGTTCGCGCAGCGGCGTCGAGGAGATCGCCTCCACGTACGCCCGGGCCTTGCGTGGGTCCTCGGTGAGGGAGTCGATTAGGGCGCCGGCGGCGGCGCGGCAGCGCTCGAAAAGATCCGCCGGAGCCTGCTTCAGAGCCGCGTCGATCGCCTCGTGGGTCGGGACGGAGAAGGCGTCGAACATGGCCACCAGCAGCTCATCCAGATTGCGAAAGCTCTCGTAGAAGTAGCGCTCGGTCAGGCCTGCACGGGCGCAGACGGCGGTCATCGTCATGCTCGATAGGCCCCGGGATCCGAGCACGTCGAGGCCGGCCTCGATTAGCCGCGCCCGGCGGCTCGACTGGCGCTCGGAGGCGCTCAGCCCTCCGTATGTGCGCGTCGCTTGGGCTGCCACCGCTTCATATTGACAGGATGCTCTGTCAGATACTACGGTTTGCGCCAACGCGAAATGGAGCTTCCGGCGCCTGAACAGACGATCTCCCTGCCGAAGGTCATCGCGGACGTCCGGCGGGAGCGGGCGTCGCACCCCCAGCTGCCCCCAGGAGAGACCGGGTTCAACCCCCTCCGGACGCACCGCTTGCAGCGCGACTCGCTGCGCGTCCTGCTCGACTACTACGAACGCTATGGGCCGCTGTTCACGCTCAGGGTGTTCCACCGGTTGGTGGTGTTCATGCTCGGCCCCGAGGCGAACCATTTCGTCACGGTTTCCGGGGCCGAGCACTTCAGCTGGCGCCGGGGAATGTTCGGCGAGCAACTGATTCCGCTGCTCGGTGACGGGTTGATCACCACCGACGGCGATTACCACGACCGCGCGCGGCGAATCATGATGCCGGCCTTCCACGCCCGCCGGATGGAGGCTGCCGTGGCGGTGATGACGGACGAGGCCGTGCGGGGGCTCGAGCGTTGGCGGCCGGGGAGGACGCTTGACGTGTATGCCTGGATGCGCGACGTCGCGATCAGGATCGCGATGCGAGCTCTGCTCGGCTTTCATCCCGACGATCGCGCTGGACTCAAGGCAGCGAAGCTGTTCGAACGCGCGCTGTCGTTCTACGACACCGAGACCTGGATGATGCTGTTGCGTGGGCCAGGCTCGCCATGGGCCCGGCTCCAGCACGCACGCCGACTGCTCGACCAGATCGTGTGGGCGGAGATCGAGCGGCGCCGGGCGTCCGAGGAGGTGCTGGACGACATCCTCAGCATGCTGATCGCCGCCCGGGATGAGGACGGGAGCGCTTTCAGCGACCGAGAGCTACGCGACCACGTGACGACACTGCTGTTCGCCGGTCATGACACCTCGTCCTCGACGCTGTCCTTTCTGCTCTATCAGCTGGCCAGCAACCCGCCGGTGCTCGAGCGCGTTCTGCACGAGCAGGACCGGGTCCTGAACGGCCGCGTTCCCACTGCCGAAGAGCTGTCCACGCGGCTACCCGAGCTGGACATGGCCCTGTCAGAGACGCTCCGCCTGTACCCGCCGGTCTGGTTTGGGCCGCGCATGACAGTCAGCGAGTTCGTGTTCGCCGGCTACCGGATCCCGGCCGGCACGCACGTCGTCCACAGCTCCTGGGTTACGCATCATCTGGGCGAGCTGTTTGAAGACCCAGAGCAGTTCGCGCCCGAGCGATTTACGCCGGAGGCCCGCCGCGAGCTCCCTCCGGGTGCCTACATCCCATTCGGCGGCGGGAGCCGG
This sequence comes from uncultured Actinomycetes bacterium, assembly GCA_963757075.1. Taxonomy (GTDB): domain Bacteria; phylum Actinomycetota; class Thermoleophilia; order Solirubrobacterales; family Solirubrobacteraceae; genus Palsa-465. Next base: position 49,814 of record CAVWQN010000003.1, on the reverse strand, counting down.
GTGTGCATCGGCAAGCGCTTCGGACAGCTGGTGGTCAAAGCCGTGGCCACGATTCTGCTGCAGCGCCTGCGGCCGGAGCTTCCGCGCGGGTTTCGCCTGCGGATCACGAAAGTGCCGACGCTCAGCCCAGCCGGCGGTCTGCCGATGGCCAGGCGCCCGCGCGGCGCGCAGTAGAGTCGGCCTGGTGGCAGACATCTCGATCGAAGACAGGCTCGCGATCGAGGAGTTGGTGACCGAGTACGCGTGGTTGCTGGATCATCGGCGCTGGCACGACGTGGCGGGGCTCTGCACCGACGACGCGGTGCTCTTCATCCGCGGGCGGGAGATCGTCGGCCACGCGGGCCTGGCGGAATGGGCCGAGTACCGGGCGCAGAAGAAGTCCCGGCGCACACAGCATCAGATGACGCTGCTGCGTCTGAATCAGCTCGAGCGCGACATGGTCACAGGTACGGCGGCGCTCGTGTTGCACGTCGCCAAGACAGGGGGCAGCGGTACGTACGTGGACCTGGTGGGCGAGTATGAAGACGAGTACGCGCGCACGCCGGACGGCTGGCGATTTCGGCGACGCCGGCTGGTGCCGATCGACCAGACTTGATAGTGCTTCCCCTCGCGAATACGCGCGCGACGATCGCCTCCGTCGCCATGGCCGTTCCGGGGCGACGGGTGAGCAACGCCGAGATCGCCGGGCAGCTCGGGGTGGATGAGGACTGGATCGTCAAGCGGACCGGCGCCAGCGAGCGCCCATGGGCGGTGGAGGGCGAGCGGCTGACAGACTTCGCGGCCACCGCCGCCCGGCAGGCACTGGCAGAGGCGGCAATCGAACCCTCGGCTCTCGACCTGGTGGTGGTGGCGACCTCGAGCGCCGACGAGATCACTCCCAACGCGGCGCCACTTGTCGCCGGCATGATCGGGGCAGAGGGGGCGGCGGCGTTCGATGTCGGCGCAGCGTGCACCGGCTGGCTGGCGGGGCTGGCAATGGCCAGCGGCCAGATCGAGGCCGGCAGGGCTCGCAGCGCGGTCGTGGTGGGGGCGGATTTCCTTTCAAAATTTCTCGATCTGGGTGACCGGGAGACGGCGCCGCTGTTCGCAGACGGCGCCGGCGCGGCCGTGGTGCGGGTGGCGGGGGAGACGGGCGGCGCCATCGGCCCAGTCGTTCTGCACTCTGACCACGGCGGAGCCGAGCTGATCAGGCTTGACCGTGGAGGCCGGATCAGCATGCGGGGGCCTGACACGTTCCGGGAGGCGGTGTCCCGCCTTGAGGCGGTCACGCGCGAGGCGCTCGACGCCAGCGGCCTGGCGCTCGAAGAGGTGGATCTTTTTGTCTACCACCAGGCCAACTCGCGCATCATCCGCGCCGTCGGTGGCCGTCTGGGCCTCGACGGGAGCCGGGTGGTGGACTACGTCGACCGGTTCGCGAACTCCTCGACGGCGACGCTTCCGATCGCGCTATCGGTCTCCGCCCAGGAGGGGCGACTCAGGGCCGGCGCCAAGGTTCTACTGGCCGCGTTCGGCGGCGGATTCACGTGGGGGGCGACTGTCGTCGAATGGGGAGCGCTCAGCGGGCGGTAACTCGGGTGGCAGTCGCCTTCCAGGAGGCTGCCACCTCGAGGCCGACCCGGAGCCCCAGATCATCGGCCGCCGCCTGGGTCACCTCGGCCACGAGCGGCTGTCCCGCCTCGAGCCCCACCCGCACGCGATTTCCCACCGCCGTCAGGGAGTGCACGCGGGCGAGGAGCCGGTTCTGAGCCGAGTCGTGCCCGTGCTCGTCGCGGGGACCGAGCGTGATCTCCCAGGGGAACACGCTGATCGCCACCAATCCCTCGCCGGGATCGGTTGCGGTGGCTGTCCCACCGCCGTCGAGCTCGACCACGGTCAGCGGACCGCGGTTGCGGTACGCGCGTCCTGTCAGCACCACCGAGCCGGTGAACTCCGCCACGAACGCGGAGCGCGGCGCCGCTGCCAGCTCCTCCGGCCGTCCCTCCTGGACCACGCGGCCGCGATCGATGACCGCCACACGGTCGCCGAGCAGGGCGGCCTCGTGGAAGTCGTGCGTGACCAGTAGCGACGGGATCCCGGCATCGCGCAATACCGGACCGAGCTCGCGGGCCGCCTGCGCGCGCGTGCGCGCGTCGAGTGCAGACAGCGGCTCGTCGAGCAGCAGCACGCGTGGGTCGATGGCCAACGCACGTGCCAGGGCCACCCGCTGGCGCTCCCCACCCGAGAGCGTCTGCGACCGGGCGTCCGCCCGGTCGTGGAGCGCGAACTGTTCGAGGAGCTGAAGTGCCCGCCTGCGCCGCTCCGACCGACGTTGGCTTCCCAGCCCGTAGGCAACGTTGCGCCAGGCTGACAGGTGGGGGAAGAGGGCATGGTCCTGCGGTACGTAGCCACACCGGCGGCGCTCTGGAGGCAGGACAATGCCCCGCGAGCGATCGAGCCATACCTCATCACCGCATGTCACGCGGCCGCGCGCCGGTGTCTGGGTTCCGGCGATCATCCGCAGGATCGTGGTCTTGCCCGCACCAGACGGACCTGCGAGCGCCAGGCATTCCCCCGGGGGGGCATGGAGCGCGACGTCGAGCTCGATGTCGCCGAGCGGCCCGGCGAGCTCAGCGTCCAGCACTGCCTAGAAATGCCGTGCCCACAACGAATCTGACCGCGATTAACACGGCTGCGGAGACGATAACCAGGATCGCCGACAGAGCGAGCGCGGCCGGAAAATTGCTTGCGAACTCGTTGTAGATCGCCAATGGCACTGTCTGGGTGACTCGCTGCAGCGAGCCCGCGAACATCAGGGTGGCACCGAATTCGCCGAGCGCGCGGCCCCAGGCGAGCGCCAGCCCGGCTGTCAATGCAGGCAGCGCGACTGGGACCGCCACCCGCGCGAAGGCCCCCGCCTCGGTCGAACCCAGCGTCCGCGAGGTGTCGAGCAGCGAGCGGTCGACGCCCGCGAACGCCGTCTGCGCCATCCGTAGGTAGAAGGGCGAGGCCACGAATACCTGGGCTACGACGACGCCCGCCGTCTGAAAGACGAGCGTGATGTGTGCGTCCTTGAGCACTCCGCCCAGAATCCCGTTTGGTCCCAATGCCGCCAGCAGCGCGATGCCCGCCACCGCGGGCGGTAGCACGAGCGGCAACTCGATCACGGTCACTACCGCCGCCTTGCCCCGAAAGCTGTGGGTCGCGAGCGCGTACGCGGCGGGCGTCCCGACCAGCGCGATGACCGCGACCGCGATGGCGGTCGTCTCGAGGCTGAGCCGCAGGGCGTCGGTTGACTCGGAATTGCCCAGGCTCGACACGAGTCGGGCGACGCTCGTGTTGACGAAGATCCCCAGCAGGGGGAGGAACAGAAACGCCACAGTGACGGCGCTGGCCAACGCCAGAACCAGCGCGAACCACAGCGGCCGGGTACGGGCCACGCCGGGCCTAGGAAGGCGGTAGGAACCCGTCGGCAAGGAGGTCACTGCGCCCCGCTCCGCTGACCAAGCCCGCGATGAACTGCTGCGCCTGAGAGGGGTGAGTCGCTCCCTTGACCACCGCGACGCCGTAGGCCACCCGCGGCTGAAGGCTGGCGGGCAGGTCGATGGCCTTCAGCTTGCCGTCCGTTGCCTTGACGTCGGTGATGTACAAGAACCCGGCGTCGGCCGCACCCTGGGTGAGCTTGCCGACGATCGCCGTTACGTCCGGCTCGCGGTCCTTGACGTTTGCCAGCACCGCGCGGCGCTGGGCAGGCGTCAACCTAGCGAGCACCGTGTTCGTGTAGTCGCCCACGGGCACGGTGGGAGTTCCCACGACCAGCACGGCGCCCGGCTTCTCCACGTCGGCCAGGCTGTTGATCTTGCTCGAGCCGGCCGGCACCGCCAGCACGAGCTTGTTGGCCGCGAACACGACCGGCTTGTCGACGAGGCCCTTGCTGTACAGCATCGCCGGAAGCTTGGTGTTGGCAGATGCGAACACGTCAGGCCTGACCCCCTGCTCGATCTGAGAAGCCAGCACGTCCGAGCCGGCGAACGAGAAGCGCGTGCTCGCGGCGGAGAACTGGGCTCCGTAGGTGGTGAACGCCTTCTGCAGCGAGGCGGCGGCAGAGATGACGAGCGTCGGTTTCCCTGCGCTATTGGCGCTGTTGCTGCCGCAGGCCGCGAGCAACAGCGAGGCCGCGAGCGCCGAGATCGCCCGACGGGTGCTCATCGACCCCCGCGCTCGATCATCACCGACGTGGCCTTGACGGTCGCGGTCGCTTTCACGCCTGGCGCGAGCCCGAGCTCGTCGACCGAGTCGCGCGTGATGGCCGCCGTCACCAGGAATGGCCCGGCCTCGAGCTCAACCAGCGCCATGACCCCATCCTGCTCCACGGACCGCACGGTCCCCTCAAACCGGTTGCGCGCCGACAGCGGCACGCCGGTCGCGTGCCGTTGCGGCCGCTGCGCCAATCGCTCGACGTCCTTGCTCGACACCAGCCGCCGCCCGCGGGCGTCCCGACGGGTCTTCAATTTCCCGAGGCGATCCCATCGCCGCAGCGTGTCCTGGCTGACGCCGATTGCCCGGGCCGCTTCGCCTATCGGCACATCTGGCATCTGCCTAAGTATTGCATAGGCAATTAGGAAGCACAGTGAGGTCCGTGCGGGCGGGCGCGCGTCCAGTGCGGTCAGGTTCTGCGGATCCCCCGCCCGCGATAGGCTGGCGGCCAGCTCACGCCTGAGAGGACTCAGATGGACGAGAAGCCGACGCTGTTTGTCTGCCACGGCGACCAGGGCGGGCCCAAGGTGCACCCCTGCCGCCGTGTGCAGGAGGCGATGCAAGCTGGCGGGATCGAGTACGACAAGGTGATCGCCGCTCACGGCAGCCCAATCCCGTTCCTGCGCAAGGGCTCACGTGACGAGCTGCGCGAGGCGACGGGAGATATCAAGCTGCCGGCGCTGAAACTTGCCGACGGAACCGTGCTCAAGCACTCCCGCGAGATCCTGGCCTGGGTCAAGCGGCAGGGGGGCGAGGCGGGACCAGAGGCTACGGCCGGGCCGTAGCCGTCTAGACCTTGGTGGCAGAGATCGCTCGCTGAATTAGCGGCGAGACGCGCTGCCATGAACTGGGTGGCGCCGCGCCCACGACGACCACGCTGGTCCGCGGCCCACGGACGAGACACGCAAGCTCGACGTACCGGGCGCCGGTCGTGGTGGCGTACGAATCCTGAACGCAAGAGGCATGTCCGCTGCCAAAGCGGCGCTTGGTCGTCGCCGCCAGGGTCCTGATGCCATGGTCGCCTTCGTCGCCGTTGTGATCGACGCGAAAGCGGGCGTAATTGGCCAGCGTCTCGGGCCCCTGTCGGGGAGTGATGTTGAGGTAGCCGAGGATCTGGTGGTCGGAGCCGAGCAGGGCGACCGTGGCCGTCCCAGGATCACCGTGGATGCGACTCCATCCCGGTGGATAGGAGAGCGCGGCGCCGCTGGGGATGCGAACGGTCGGCCACCCTGCCGGCGCAGAAGCCGGGTTCAGCCACGTGAACCCAGCCTGCGCGCTTGGGCTGGGCTGGGTGTGCCCCCCGCTGCCGCATCCGGCGGCAACGGCCGCGGAGATGACGGCGATGGCGAGGGCGGCGAGCCTAGAGGTTGCCGTCCCCATCGCTGGGACCGCCGTTGTTGTCGGCATCTCTGTCGCCAGCGTTGGGCCCCTGTGGGATCCCGCTCGAGCCGGACGCGCTCGAGCCCGATGACTTCGACTTGGTCGTCGTCGCGGGTTGCGAGCTCTTCGAGGGCGTGGCTGTCTTCGCCGGTGAGGCTGTGCTGGTTACGGCGGCCGGCGAGCTCTTCGTGGAGGAGGAAGAGGAACTTCCGGAACTGCCGCAGCCTGCGGCGATGACGCCGGCGACCGCCAGAGCCACCAATGGCAGCCCGCGAGCTAGCGTGAATCTCCTGATCATGGCGAACCTCTGTCTCTGTCGTGAATCTGGTCTGCAGGAAGCTTTACTTAATGAGCATGACGTCGCACGCCCGCGAACCTTCCCTGCTGGGGTTAGGGGAAGGTTTTGCACCGCAGGCAACGTCTCCGTTAGGGTGATGACCTGACGGCCGGGCCGAGCCTCATCGGACCGGCGAGATTTGCTAGGAGGACCGGATGAACCTGTACGCGATTCTGCGACGTAGCGGCTGGCGCTCGGCAGGCGACCTCGAGCAGGCCGCCGCCCGCTCAAGCAAAGTAGGAAACGAGGAGATGGCGGACGACATCCGCTGGATCCGTAGCTACGTTCTTGAAGAGGGTGGTGGCTCGGTCGGAACGGTGTGCATCTACGAAGCCAGCAGTCCCGAGGCCATCCGCGATCACGCATCGCGGGCAGAGCTGCCGGTCGACGAGATCATCCCCATCGCGGACACGGTCATTGTGCGGCCTGACCCGGAGGCGGCGGCGGCGTAAGCCACGGTCGTTTCTTCCCAAAGCCGCGCGGCCAGGGGGGCCATGGGAACTTAAGCAGCGCCGAGACGCGCGCCGGCACAAACCCAGCGGCCAGCGCGGCGGTTGGGGACTTTTGCGTGTGAGGGAGATCTGACCCTCTCGTTTCCGACGCATTCGTATCCTGAGCCACTTCATGCTCCGCTCTGGCGTATCGGTGGCCAGCGTGCTCGCGGTGTGCACGATCGCGGCCTGCGGGTCCGGCGCCAGCCGCCAACGGCCGCCTCCAAAGCAGGCCAGCACCGCAGCCCCGCAGACCACCACGGCCACCACGACCGCACCGCGGGCAGCTCCGCCGGCGCCAAAGCCGCATGCGCCCTTCGCGGTCGGAATGCGGGTGGTCACGTTCGTGGACCACAAGCGCGACGTCACGCTGCCTGGAAAGGGGACTGGACCACGGACGCTTGTGACCGTCATCCGCTACCCGGCGCAGGGGCCCGCCTCGAACGTGGATGTTCAAGGAGCGGCACCGGTGCGCGGCGTTCGCTTTCCGCTGGTCGTGTTCGGGCATGGATATACGGTGACGCCTGCGATCTACTCGACGCTCCTGCAGGCCTGGGCGCGAGCCGGCTACGTGGTGGCCGCGCCCATCTTCCCGCTGGAGAACGCCAACGCGCCAGGCGGCCCCGACGAGTCCGACCTCATCAACCAGCCGGGCGACATGAGCTTTGTCATCAGCCGGCTGCTGGCGCTCACCCGAGCCCCGACCGGCTTCTTTGCCGGGCTGATCGATCCCCGGGAGATCGCGGTCAGCGGTCACTCAGACGGTGGCAACACCGCGCTGGCGGTCTCCTACAACCTGCACTACCGCGATCGGCGCGTCCGCGCGAGCGTGATCCTGTCGGGGGCCGAGATTCCTGGGGTCAGCGGGTATGACTTCCCCATGCCGGCGCCGCCGCTGCTCGCCACGCAGGGGACCGCGGACACGATTAACCCGCCCAGCTTCACCAGCGCGTTCTTCGATGTGGCGCCGTCGCCCAAGTACCGGCTGACGATGTTCGGCGCGGATCACATCGGCCCCTACACGGAGCAGCCGCAGCTGGGGATCGTCGAGCGGGTCACGATCGCATTTCTCGACCTGTACCTGAAGGGAACGCCGGGCGCGCGGAGCCGCATGTTCCGCGCCGGGAACGTGCCCGGGCTATCGGCCGTTCAGGGGAGTTGATTACCCCGAGGTCGTTCCGCTCAGGGAATGAGGTCGATCCCGTCGGGATTTCTCAGATACCCCCGTCCCGAGCCGGGCGAGCCGTCGTGTCCGTACTGCCAGACGATCCGCTTGGTCCTCATGTTGATCACCACGACACGGTGGTGGAAGTCGTCGTTCGCGGCGATCATCCCGTTCGGCAGCTTTATGGCGAGCGAGGGGTGGTCGAGCGCCCCGGGTCCGGATGCCGGGCCGTAGCTCCACACGATCCTCCCGCCGCGACCGAGAACGTCGATCCGGCCAGGGCTGTTGTAGGCGGCCACGAGGACGCGCCCGTTTGGAAGCAGCTGCGCGTCGGAGGGATAGTCCGTGGGGGACCTGATCGACCAAAGAAGCTTTCCTGAGGCGCTGATGCGATCGACCCAGCCTCCGATCTCTGTGACCAGCACGCCGCCGTCGGACAGCGGTGTGTCTCCGTTGGGGCTGCTAAAGGTCCGGGGCGGGTCATGTGCGCAGGCGCCCGCTCGTCCTAGCGACCGCACGATCTGCTTGGCGTGGTTGATCCACAGTATTCGGCAGTTGATGATGTCCGCGACCTGGATTTGTCCATTGGCAAGCAGGTAGGCGTCGTCGGGGTGAGCGAGGTATCCGTACGAGCTGCCCTGGACGCCCTGATGCCCGTACCGCCACACGATGCGTGGGTGCCGCGCCAGCGTCAGCACCATGATCGTCTCCGAGAATTCCTCGTTCGTGGAGACGTAGCGGCCGTTCGCCGACACGAACGCGTCATCTGGCCCCGGAAGCCGCGGGAAGCGGCGCACGATCTGCTTGCGGGGGTTGACGATGATGAGTCGGTTGTTGTCGCGGTCGGCGATCAGCAGGTATCCCGGAAGCGGTGAAGAGCCCCGTAGCGGCGGCAGGCCCAGGCGCGTCAGGACGGGGTCAGGTGCGGCGGCTGGCGTCGCCGTCGCTCGCTTACTCGTGCCGGCTGCGGCGTGGGCGCTCACGCCCGATACGGCCGCGATCACGCTGGCCACCATCGCGCACGCCGCAGCAAGCGCTAGCCGTGATGGTGGTGGTGAAGGAAGACGGAGTGTGCGGTCCATGGTGCGAACTGCGGGATCAGCGCCACCGCCAAAACTACCCCGCCGACGAGCGCGCCGATAAGCATGATCCAACGCCCGGCCGCGCCCGGCGACGCTCCCGTCAGCTCGCCGTCCATACGGGCAGCACCAAGCGAACGAAAAAATCCGGGCAGGTGCCCTAGCACGTGCAAGCCGATGAACGCCAGCCAGATGATGAAGCTCACCTTGTGGAGTGCGAGGAACTGGTCGCGGCTGCTCGGACCGTCAGCCAACAGCAGGATGCCGCTGACGAATACCACCACCGTCGAGGCCACCACCATCGGCGCGCTCCACCGCATCAGCGGCTCCGGTGGCCCTTTTGAGCGGTAGGCGGGATCGTGGGTGTAGTAGCGGACGAATCGATAGCCGGTACTCGCGATCTTGATCGCCAGCGGCCCCAGCAGCACGAGTCCGAGAAACAGGTGCAACCAAATCAGCGGGCCGATCCGGATGATCGTGACTCCGAGCACCGCCAGCAAGACGATCAGCAGCGCTCCCGCCATCGACGTCAGCCGCTCGTTGCCGTCCGTCCCTCCGCCGATGAAACCAGCGAGGCGGCGCGCTCGAGGCGCAGGCGGCGACGCCAATGGAGCCGTTGCACGACCGGTGGCCGCCCGCATGCCATGAATTTTCAGCGAAACGCTGAAGTCGACTTCAGCGGCCGATGAGAAAGCTCTATGCGTTACCCGCGATTAGGCTGTGCTTTCGATGGCTGTTGACGAGCTAGCCCACCGCGTAGCGCTCGTCACCGGCGCCAGCGGCGGGATCGGCCGTCAGCTCAGCCTGCGGCTGGCCGACGCCGGCGTCGCGGTAGCCGTTCACTACGGCGCGAATCGCGAAGCTGCTGAGCGGGTCGTGGAAACGATTCGTGTCGGCGGGGGCCAGGCCGCCGCCGTGGCGGCGGATCTGAGAGACGCGGCCGCCACCGCCGAACTGGTCGACGCCGTGGAGCAGCGTTTGGCTCCGGTGGACGTGCTCGTGGCCAACGCCGGCCTCAGCCGGCCTGGCTCCTACGAGGAGGTCGACGCAGCAACGTTTGACGAGACGCTGGCCGTGAACTTGCGCGCTCCGTACCTCCTGGCCAGACGAGTCCTGCCCGGCATGCGCGCCCGCCAGTTCGGCCGGATCCTCTTCACATCCTCAGTGGCAGCACTGACGGGTGGGATCGTCGGGCCCCACTACGCAGCGTCGAAGGCCGGGCTACATGGCCTGACGCATTTCCTCGCGGTTCGAGCCGCACGCGATGGCGTGACGGTGAATGCGATCGCCCCGGCGCTGATCGAGGACACCGGAATGCTGCCGGGCGATCCCGGAGACCTCAGGCAGCGGGTTCCCGTCGGCCGGCTCGGTAAGCCCGAAGAGGTCGCCGACTTCGCCCTGGCGGTACTCCGCAACGGTTACATCACGAATCAGGTCATGAGCGTCGACGGCGGCATCCACCCGAGCTAAACGCGCCGACGCGACCGTGCTCTCAGCTTGGGTCGTGGGCGCACGGACCGCCAGCGGGGCAGGCGTACCGACAGGCGGTGCCGGACCGGGACCGGGCGCTGCCAGCGCTTGGGGTCAAGGTCGGCGCCGCAGAGAGCACAACCAGCGGCGAACGGCGAGACCCGCTCTCCGCACTGGGGGCAGTAACCGGGATGCATGCAGCCAGTGTGGCCGGCTCGCTCTAGCGAAGCTAAACGGGGCCACAGGCTGAGCGAAGAGCTCTCGACCCCGAGCGCGTCAGACCGTGGTTGTTCGTCCGCGGCGCGCAGGAGTGGCTGCATGACCTCTCGATGCGCGAGCGAGCTCGCCGTCTTGGCCCGTGACCCTGCGCCGCGTCAGCGCCATGAGCGTCGCGAACACAAGCAGCGCCGCGATGTTGGCGAACAGCTTGTAGTCGACCTTGACCGAGCCGAAGATGTCGCCACGCGACGGGCGCACGTGGGGAACTAGGTGTGCGGCGCCGAAGATCGCGTCGACGATCAGCGCGGCGACGATCGTCGTCACCAGCATCAGGGCGGTGATTCGCAGCGCGTAAGCGGTGCCGTAGTACTTGCGGTAAGCGACGACGATCGGGATCACGATCAGGTCGGCGAACAGGAAGGCGATCACGCCGCCGAACGAGATTCCTCCAGACCACAGCACGGCCGCCAGCGGCACGTTGCCGATCGAGCACACGAAGCTCAGCACGGCCACGATCGGACCGAGGACGACGTTCTCCAGCGCGCGCAGCGTGTGGTTTGCGTTGTGGATGAAGAGGCCGTTGAAGAAGTCGTTGCCGAGCAGGCCGATGAACCCGGCGAGGAAGAACCCGATCGTGATCTCCTTCCACAGCATCGACCAGTCCGTGCGGAAGTTGTGCGCCACGTCCGACCAGGCATCCAGCGAGGTCAACCGCTTGCGCCAGCTCGCCCCGGTGCCCAGGGCGTGGTGGCGATGCTCGGCCGCCGCCTGACGGGCATGCTCGCGCGCCTGCTGTTCGAGGCGCCGGGAGACAAACAGCCGCAGCAGCAGCGTCATCACCACGATTAGGACTAGGCCACCGACGAACTCGGCCAACGTGAACTGCCAGCCGATCAGCACCCACAGCACGATTCCCAGCTCGAACACCAGGTTGGTGGACGCGAACTGGAACGCCAGCGACGAGGCGGCTGAGGCCCCTTTCTCGAACAGCGACCTGGCGATCGCGACCGCGGCGTAAGAGCATGACGACGAGACCGCGCCTAACCCCGTCCCGAGCGCCACAGGTCGGGGACCGGAGCCGCCCAGCGCGCGCAGGATCCGCTCGCGGGGCACCCACGCCTGGACCACAGCGGAGATCGCGAACCCGAGCACGAGCGCCCACCACACCTCCCAGGCCATCAGGAAGCTGTTCGCGAACCCGTCGCCGATCTTCGCCAGAACATCGTGCATGTGTTGACTACTATACCCCCTGGGGGTATCATGATCAAACATGACACTTGGGTACACAGCCAACAAAGATCAGCTACTGAAGCGCCTGGCCAGGGTCGAGGGTCAGGTCAGGGGCGTCGCGCAGATGGTCGAGGAGGATCGCTACTGCATCGATGTTCTGACCCAGATCAGCGCCGTGCAGGCAGCGCTCGACAAGATCGCGCTGGGACTGCTCGACGGCCACGCCCGCCACTGCATGCAAGGTAAAGGCGAGGCGCCGGAAGACCCCGAAGAACAGGTAGACGAGCTGATGGGAGCCGTCGGTCGGCTGGTGCGGCGCTAGCGCACGCGGTGCGGCTGCTGGCGGCGAGTCCGACGGCCCGGGAGCTAATCAGACGTGACGGGTAGGTCGAGCTCCTCGGCGGGAAGGGTGCTGTCGGCGATCAGGAGCCCTACGAGAACGCCAGCCAGCATCGAGCTCGCGCTGGCCGCCTCTACGACCGGCAGACCTTTCACCGGGATCAGTTCCAGCAGTGCGGCCTCGAGCTGATGTCGCATCTCGAGGTCGACCCCCAACGCCTCATAGACGGCATCGAAACCTGCGGCCGCTTCGTCGGGCGGGCGCAGACGATTGAGAAGAAATAGGTCGTGCGCGCGCTCGCATCCGTCACGAAGGCCATCTTGAGAGATCTCGATCATGGGATGTAGTCCGGAGCCGAGCGGCGAAAGCTCGTCGGCGTCGATCATGGCGATCGCTCAGCCACTCCCGGGATACCCGCGTTTCAGCGCGAAATAACGCGATGTAGCCTGGCGCTGCCGGTGATATCGGTTGACATCGAAATCGCGCTCGTCGGGCTGGCTGCGATGTTGGAACCGGCGACTCTCCTGGCCTCGGTGTTGGCGCTCGTCGTCAGTCCGCGCCCACTACGAACCGGATGCTGGTTCTACCTCGGCGGGCTGGCCGTGACCCTTTTGGTCGGCGTGCTCGCCGCGTTCGTGCTCGGGAACGCGGCTGCGTCTCACACCTCGACGCCCAAGACGTGGGTCTCGATTGTCACCATCGTCGCCGGTGTCCTCGTAGTCGGGTATGTCGTGCAGCTCGTCCGTCGGCCTGCGAACACTGACCAGACCGCCCGCCTCACTGAGCGCATGAGCAAGATTGCGTCCGGTCCGGCGCCGCCGATCGTCGCCGCGGGCGCGGCCCTCGCAAATCCTGGCATCTTCATGCTGGTCGCGGCTAAGAGCATCTCAGAGCTGGATCCCAGCACGGCTCAATACATGCTCGACTGGACCCTCTTCACGCTTGTCGCCCTGCTTCCGCTGGGTATTGCATTGGTGATGCTCGTGGTCGCCCCTCGGTTCACCGAGCCTCGCCTCATCATCGTTCGCGGATGGGTAGAACGTCACGCCCGCACGATCATCGCAATCGTGCTCGTCGGACTCGCGGGATCGCTTCTGCGCGACGGCATCGCCGGACTTACGTAACTAGATCAATGAGCGGACGGTCCGGAGCGAATAGCTTCCGAGCGCGGCGTTAGGCCGGGATGGGGCCGCCGCGGACTGTCGGGCCCTCGGCCTGGCCGGCGGTGCGGATCGCCACGCCGAGCACGATCATCGTGATGCCGTAGACGATGAACTCGATTCCCACGATCAGGGCGAGCGTCGCGTATCCGATGTGCGGGCTGGACACGATCACGATGCCGGCGATCACCAGCACGGCGGCCACAACGAGACGGCGCAACCGATGCTCCGGCACCTCGAACGCGATGATCATCCGGACGGTGCCGGCCGCGATCAGCCAAAGCCCGAGCAGCAGTGCCACCGCCCTGACGCCGACAGCGGGATGGCGGATGAGCACGATGCCGACGATCACGCTCACGACGCCGAGCACCGCCGCGAGCCCGCGGCTTCCGGTATCAGGCCCAAACGCGCGCACGATCGCGACGATCCCGTCGACGAGCACGAATATGCCTGTGACCACAGCGAGGGTTGCAAGGCTGTTGCTGGGCTTCGCCACCACGATGATTCCCGCGACGACGCTCATCACCCCGATGAGCGCGACGACCCACCACGCTTTGGCCATCGCCTGCAGATCCTCTGATCGTTCGGACACCCGGACCTCCTCGGCCGACTGCTTTTGGACATAAAACTCCTCGTGGAGCTTGCCCTTTGCGGAGGGATCCGGCATCACCCAGATCGGGTGACTAACCAGCCAGCGAGAACTACCGTCTTCGACCTCTCGCCGGGCTCGACCGAAGGTGTGCCGCCTTTGCTAGCGCCTCCTCAGGTCATGCCGGCTTCGAGCAGGCGGTCCTCTTTGGGGCGGGCCGTGGGTCCCTCCAGCTCTCGGGCGGCGTTGATCGCCGCGCGCCCGAGGGCGTTCGCGTAGGTGGGGACCGAGAATGGGACCAGCGCGAGCTGCTCGATCGTCATCCCGGAGGCCATGGCGATGGCCGCGAGTTGCGCGAGCTCGCCCGCACGCTCTCCGACGATGTGGCAACCAACGACGGTGTGGGCCTCGCGGTCGACAATCAACTTGCAAAAGCCGGTCGGGCGGCCGTCGATGATTGGGCGGGGCAGGGAGTCGAACCGCTGGGTCACGACGATCGGGTCGCCGGTCTTCCGCGCTGCCGTCTCTGTGACTCCGACTGAGGCATATTCAGGATCGGTGAAGCTGCCGAGCGGACTGACTTCGGCTGGAAGCGCGGTGGTGGTTCCGAGCACGGCGTTAGTCGCCGCCAGATAGGCCTCGCGCGTCGCCTCGTGCACCACCATGACATGCCCGGTGACGTCACCGGCGGCGAAGATGTGATTTGTGGTCGTCCGCAGGTGGGAGTCGACCAGGACGTAGCCGCGCTTGTCGGTCTGCACGCCCGCGGCGGCGAGGTCGAGTCTGGCGGTGTCGGCGACCCAGCCGACCGCGACGATGGCGATGCTCGCGTCGATGAGCCCTTGATCGCCACCCTGGGTATAGACGAGCCGAATGCCGGTGGGGCCCGGCTCGAATCGCTCGATCGTGCCCGCGTTCTCGAGCACTCGGATCCCGGACGTTCGCATCGCCGCGCCCACCGCTTCGGCAACGTCAGCGTCCTCGCTCATCAGGATCCTCGGACCGGCCTCGAACAGGCTCACCTGGGACCCGAAGGCGTTGAAGATCGAAGCGACTTGCACACCGGTGGCGCCGGCGCCGATCACGAGCATCGATGGCGGAGCCGACGACAAACCCCAAGCGTCGCTGTGCGTGCAGGTCAACTCGAAGCCGGGGAGCTGGAGGCGCCGCGACACCCCGCCGGTGCAGACGATGGTCTTCTCCGAGCGCAGCCTCGGCCCGCGCTCGCATTGGATTACGTGCGGGTCGATGAAGCGCGCGGCCCCCGCGTGTTCGTGGATCGTCACCCCGGCTTGCCGGAGATCCTCGCGCAGCAGTGAGTGTGTGCGTACGTCGCGGGTGACCTCTCGGACGCGATCGAGCAGGCGCGAATAGTCGAGCGCGGGCTCACCGACCGTGACCCCAAAGCGAGGAAGGCTTCTGGCTTCCCGGATCAGCCGCGCCGCGTGGGCCAATGTCCGGACTGGGACCGGCCCGTCGTTGGCGGCCATTCCGCCGAGCGCATCACACGTGAGGAGTGCGGTGCGCGCTCCGAGCCGGGCCGCCCGCAGCGCGGCGACCAGCCCCGCCGGGCCGGCGCCGATGACCGCGACATCGAGGCTGTCATCGCTCGCGGTCGCCATCACTCCTCAATGGCCAGAGAGGTGGATGACGCCGAGGCTGTGGAGCCCGTCGAGGGCGAGCTGCACAGCGAGCGCGGCCAGAAGGAACCCGAAGATCTTTTCGGTCACGAGCATCCGGCTGGGATCGAGGTGGTCGCTCACTCGGTTCGCCCACCGAAACACGACCACGTCAAGTGCGAGTACCACCAGCAGCACCCCCAGCACCATCGCAACCACGGCGACCGAATCCGCCTCGGCCGACAGCGTCACCAGCGTGACGATGCCGGCAGGGTTCAGCAGATACGGGATGGCGAGCGGGAACACAGCAGTGCGCATCGGATCGCGTTCCTCCCCCGCCAGCTTGTGCTGCGAATCCTCGGAACCGAGCACCATCGTGACGGCAATGATCAAGAGGACGATGCCGCCGGCGATCGACAGTGAGCCGGTCGAGAAGTGCAGCAACCTGGCCAGCAACTCGCCGAGTGCGACGAGGAGGACCGCAACAATGCCGGCGGTCCTGAGCATCTTGCCCACGATCAGCTTCTTCGTTGCGCCATCCATTGGTCCGGTGACCTCCAGAAATGGCACCAGTGCGATCTTCGGTCCGACCCCGATCAGCAAGAGAAGGAAGGTGTCGATCACCAAGTAGATGTCGATTGATGTGTGTTTCATCTTTTCGTTCGCTGCTCGAGTCCAGCCGGACCGTACCTCTAGAAGGCGGCCGTGAGTTCCCCCGAATCGGGTGACGCGCGTATCCGGGCCGGTCGGCCAATCGGGCTTCCCCGGGGTGGTGCGTGTCGTCGCCCGGTTCGGGTGATGACCGGTTCAAAACCCCGTGGGAGGTTGAGCGCGATGCGCGCGATCACGTTGTCTGATGGCTAGCGGCGCGGCTGAACACTCGGGGCGGCAGGCCACTGGAGTCGTTCTGTTCACACTGGCCTCAGGCCAGTTCCTGATGACGCTTGACAGTTCCGTGATGAACGTGTCAATTGCGACGGTCGCCAAAGACGTACACACCACGGTGAGCGGGATCCAGGCGGCGATCACCTTCTACACGCTGGTGATGGCTTCGTTGATGATCACCGGTGGGAAGCTCGGTCAGATCTTGGGCCGCAAGCGAGCGTTCGGCATCGGTTGTGTGATCTACGGCTGCGGCTCGTTCGTCACCGCGATATCGCCAAGCCTGCCGGTGCTGATATTGGGATGGTCGGTGCTCGAGGGAGTCGGCGCCGCGCTGATCTTGCCCGCGATCGTCGCGCTGGTCGCGTCGAACTTCTCACGGAGCGATCGCCCACGCGCGTACGGCCTCGTCGCGTCGGCGGGGGCGATCGCGGTGGCGGCGGGCCCGCTGATCGGAGGCTTGTTCACAACGTACCTCTCATGGCGCTGGGTGTTCGTGGGGGAGGTCCTTATCGTGCTGGCGATCCTCGCCCTCACGCGCCGGATGAGCGACGTGTCGAGCGAGGCCCGAGTGCCGCTCGACTTCGTCGGGACGGCGCTCTCGGCGCTCGGCCTGGGGCTTGTCGTGTTCGGAATCCTCCGCGCCGGAGCGTGGGGCTTCGTACAACCCAAGCCCGAAGCGCCCGCATGGCTCGGGCTGTCCCCATCGATCTGGTTGATGCTCGGCGGCGGGCTGGTCCTGTGGCTGTTCATCGGCTGGGAGAACCGCCGGATCGCTGCCCGCGCGGAACCGCTCGTGAACCCCGCGATGCTGAAGAACTCGACGTTGCGTGCGGGCCTGACCTCGTTCTTTTTCCAATACCTCCTGCAGGCGGGGCTGTTCTTCACCGTGCCGCTGTTCCTGTCCGTGGCGCTGGGGCTTTCCGCGGTCGCCACCGGGGTCCGCCTGCTACCGCTCTCGCTCACGCTCCTGCTGGCTGCGGTCGGCGTCCCAAGGCTCTTCCCCCACGTCTCGCCCCGCCGGATCGTCCGGCTGGGTTTCCTGGCCTTGTTCGCCGGCACCGTGGTGATGATCGCCTCGCTCGAAGCCGGCGCCGGCCCCGAGATCGTGACCTGGCCGATGCTGCTCTCAGGCCTTGGCGTGGGCGCGTTGGCATCGCAGCTCGGCAGCGTCACCGTCTCGTCCGTTCCCGACAAGGAGACCGGGGAGGTGGGCGGGCTCCAGAACACGGTCACATACCTGGGCTCCTCGATCGGCACCGCACTGGCCGGGGCGGTGCTCATCGCCGCGCTCACTACATCGTTCATGACCGGCATTCAGAACAATCCCAGCGTCCCGGCCGACGTCAAGTCAAAGGCCAAGGTCGAACTGGCCGCGGGAGTCCCGTTCGTCTCCGACGCGGATCTAAAAACCGCGCTCGGCAAAGCAGGCGTCTCCAGCGAGGCGACCAAGGCGATCGTCGACGAGAACGCCACCGCCCGCATCAAGGGATTACGTTCGTCCTTGTCGGTGCTGGCCGTAATCGCGTTGATCGCGGTGTTCTTCAGCCTCCGCATCCCACGCCAACAGCCCTCCGACGCCGAGCCGTAATTCCGCCAGGGGCGTTGCGTCGCGGCGACGCCCGTCCGGCACGGCGCGCCCTCGCAGCCGACCTCGGCTCGGTCATCCAATTCGGGTGATGACGATGGGTGTGGTTACGGCACAAATGTGCTTAGCATGGCTAGCCACGGCGGGCTCATCGGTAGGGCTCACTCCACGCGAATGGGACCTTCCACGTCCTTGGAGCCCGTCGCTCCCAGCGCCGCGCGAAGGCTGCGGGCCGATCTCGACTCCGCGATCTGATCGTGGGCTCCGAGTTCCTTCTGGTGATCGTGATCGTCGCGGCGCTGGCGTTTGATTTCACGAATGGCTTTCACGATGCGGCGAACGCGGTGGCGAGTTCGATCGCGACCGGTGCGCTAAAGCCGAAGGCGGCCGTCGCGCTGTCTGCGGTGCTCAACTTGGTCGGGGCTTTCATCTCGATCAAGGTGGCCGCGACGATCGCTCAAGGCGTCGTCGACTCTGGGGCCGTCACGCTGGACGTGGTGTTTGCCGCGCTGATCGGCGCCATCCTGTGGAACCTGGTCACTTGGGCCCTGTCGCTTCCATCTAGCTCCAGCCATGCGCTGATCGGCGGGGTGGTGGGGGCCACGATTGCGGCCAGCGGCTCGGGCGCGGTGAAATGGCACGGCCTGATCAGCAAGGTGATCATGCCCGCGCTCCTATCGCCGTTCATCGCCGGCTTGGCCGCGCTGCTGGGCACGTATTGGGCTTACCGTTTGATCCGGCGCCTGCGAGGAGACGATGCGCGCCGTGGATACCGGCTGGGGCAGATCGGTTCGGCCTCGCTTTTGTCGCTGGCGCATGGCACCAACGACGCGCAGAAGACGATGGGCGTGATCACGCTCGCGCTGATCGCTCACGGCGAGGTGAGCGCGCATCACTTCGCGGTTCCGCTGTGGGTCAAGCTCGGTTGCGGCCTGGCCATTGGACTGGGCACATATGTCGGGGGGTGGCGAATCATCAACACGATGGGCAACCGGCTGACCCACCTGGAGTCACCCCAAGGCTTCTCCTCCGGGGCCTCGAGTGCGACGGTCATTCTGGCGTCCTCGTACTTCGGCTATCCGCTATCGACCACCCAGGTGGTATCCGGCAGCGTGATCGGCTCAGGCATCGGCAAGCGTCTCGCCTCGGTGCGCTGGAGGACCGCTGGGCAGATGGTCAGCGGGTGGGTGCTCACGATCCCCGCCGCCGCCGGGTTGGGTGGGCTGGCCTGGGAGGTGGCGAATCTGTTCAGCGCCGGCAGCGTGGGCCAGATTGTCGTGGGCATCTGCAGCGCTGCGATGGCGGCCGCGTTGTACGCGTTCGTGCAGCGCACCAGTCCAATTCGCGCATCGGACCTCGACCGGTCGCAGGTGATGTCCGAAGGCGATGCTCGTAGCCGTTCTCCGGTCACGGTGGCAGCGTGATGGACCTCCTCGGCAGCTCCATCATCGACCTGGGCGCGCTGTGGAAGATCGTCGCTGTCAGCATCCTCGCCGGAGCTGGGGTCGTCGGCGCGTTCGGATACGTCCTCCTCGGAGTCTCTCGCTATCAAAGGGTTCGAGACGGGAGCGGTCGGAGCGGCTACGTGCTGCTGGTCGCCGTCGCCGGGGGCTTTTGCGTCGGCGCCGTCGTGGTCGGACTCATCGCACTCACGCACAAATAGGTGGCGCGCCCGAGCACTGTGCGCGTAATGCACGCGCGGCTTCACCCGTCTCTGAACAGCACGAGCGCCTCTCGCCGGGTGCCCCAGGACGGCCCATCGCGGGGCTTCCTAGTGCGCCCGAGAGGACTCGAACCTCCACGGACCATACAGTCCACAAGGCCCTCAACCTTGCGCGTCTACCAATTCCGCCACAGGCGCGTGGAGGCGCCAGTATAGCCCTGGCCCGAGAGCCCGACCAGCGGCGGAAAGGCATCTGAACGAGCTCCGGACGGGCTTCCGACCGGCGGGCAATCTCCGCCATATGAGGCCTTTCGAGTCCATTCCCCGGCTGCGTTCTTGAGTCCGTCCTCGGGGCTCGCTACAGTGACGAACACACGTTCGCCGCGGGCGGTCTCACCGGCCAGAACCAGTAAGGAGTGGACGGATGGACTTGACAAAACGCCAGCAGGAGATCTTCGACTTCATCAAGCGGTACTCGGCCAAGTACGGGTATCCGCCGACGGTGCGGGACATCGGCAAGGCCGTGGGACTGGCCTCCTCTTCGACCGTCCACGCACATCTGTCAAACCTCGAGCGGATCGGCATGCTACGGCGGGATCCGTCCAAGCCTCGAGCGATCGAGCTCAAGGACCGGGCTGCGGCGGGAATGCGTGGGTTCGTCAACCCCGGGCTTCCGGTCGTGGGCCAGGTTGCCGCCGGTCAGCCGGTGCTGGCCGAGGAGAACATCGAGGAGTACATCCAGACGCCGGAGTTCGCCGGTGGCGACAGCGGTGAGTACCTCCTTCGTGTGCGCGGCGATTCGATGCGGAACGTGGGCATCCTCGAAGACGACCTGGTCGTGGTCCGCTCGCAGGACACCGCGGACGATGGAGAGATCGTGGTCGCACTCGTCGGGGAGGAGGCGACCGTGAAGCGCTTCTTCCAGGAGGACGACCACGTGCGGCTTCAGCCCGAGAACGAAACGATGGAGCCCATTCGAAGCCGTGATGTCCGCGTGCTCGGAAAGGTGGTCGGCCTGATGAGGAGCATGTCATGACCTCCGCGATGGCTCTCAGGGCTTCCGGCTCACGGAGTCAGAGGCTGCCCTTGTTTGACGGGGCGGGCGGCGAGCCCACGCTGGACGACGTGCTTGCCGGCGTGTGGGAGGGGCTCGCCGCCCGCGCTACCGCGGCATGCCCCATCTGCGGCGAGCGAATGGAGCCCGTGTTCGACGCGCGCCGCCAGGGTGGCGTCGCGTCAGAAGACGCTCGCGCGGGCGGGCCCGAAGGTGCTCGCTGCACCAACTGCGGGTCCTCACTCTCGTAGTCCTAGCCAGCTCGTCCAGGGACATCCGGCGAGCGGTCGCTGTCTCAAACCCCTAAACCGCGGCTATGCTTATCCCCGCAGGCCGAGCAGCTGCGGAGGTGATGCAGCCTTCGAGGAAAGTCCGGACATCACAGGGCAGGGTGGTTGGTAACGCCGACCCGGGGAAACCCGCGGGAAAGTGCCACAGAAACGACACCGCCTAAGCCTGGAGCCGCTGCAGAGCTTCAGGCCGGTAAGGGTGAAATGGTGCGGTAAGAGCGCACCAGCGTCGCGGTGACGCGGCGGCTGGGCAAACCCCACCCGATGCTAGGCCAAGTAGGACCGCTTGTAGGTGGCCCGCCAAGGTCCGGGTAGGCCGCTCAGATGGATGGCTGCTCACGGGCCAGGTCGCAGACCTGGTCCCGGACAGGATCCGGCTTACAGGCCTGCTAAGGGAAAGCCCCGCAGATGCGGGGCTTTCCTACTTCATGCCTCGATGCGTCCTGCTCGCGTGGGCTCACGCGCCCGTGCCGGAGGCCAGCCGGGCCAGCGCCTCGCCCTCGAGTCGGTGCACCTCCCATTCCTTCAAGCGCTGTGCGCCCAGGCCGGCGTAGAACTCGAGCGCAGGCGTGTTCCAGTCAAGCGCGGACCACTCCACGCGGCCGTAGCCGTTGTCCGCCGCGACCCGGGCGACGTGCACCAGGAGCGCGCGCCCAACGCCGGCGCGTCGATGCTCCGGAGCGACATACAGATCCTCGAGCCACAGGCCGGGGAGACACAACCAGGTCGAGAACGTGCGAAACCACAGAGCGAACCCCGCAGGCTCGCCCTCGAGCTCCGCGATCACCGACTCGGCCACCGGATCATCTCCGAATAGCGCCGCGGCCAGGAGCGCCGGCGTCCCCACGACCCGCTCGCGGGCTCGCTCATACTCGGCCAGCTCGACGATCAGGGAGAAGATCAGCTTAACGTCGGCCGGCTCCGCGGGGCGGATGCGAAGCGAGCCGTCCAATTCGTTACTCGTCAGCTGCCCGTGAACCTCGCCAGATCGTCAGCTGCCGGTGAAGTTGGCCGGGCGCTTCTCCATGAAGGCGAGCACCCCCTCCATGAAGTCCGCAGACTCGGCACGCTCCTGCTGTAGTTCGGCTTCCAGATCGAGCAGGTCCTCGAACTCCGCGTACAGGCGGTGGTTGATCGTGCGCTTGATGCTGGCGTAGGAGCCGGGTGGCCCGGACGCCAGGCGCTGAGCGAGCTCCGCGACGGCATCGTCGAGCCCATCGTCTGCAACCACTCGGTTGATCAGCCCCCACTCCAGCGCCTGAGAGGCAGCGATCCGCTCGCCGAGGTAAGCGATCTCGAACGCGCGAGCGTGACCTACCCGCGCCGGAAGGGTGAGCGACGCTCCGCCGTCGAGGCCCAGGCCGATGTTGACAAACGCCAGCAGGAAGTACGCGGATTCGGCCGCGACGATCAAGTCCGCCGCGAGCGCGAGCGAGCACCCCACGCCGACGGCCGGCCCGTTGACGGCGGCGATCACAGGCTTGGGGACGGTACGCACCCCAAGGATCAGCGGGTGGTAAACGGTTTGCAGGCGCGCGCGCACGTCGGGCTTGCCGTTTGTTCCGAGCTCGCCGGCACCGGCTTTCAGATCGGCGCCCGAGGAAAACGCCCTGCCCTCTCCCGTGAACACGATGGCCCGAACCTCCGGCTCTTCGCTCGCCTTGTTCAGCGCCGAGAGCATGTCCTCGCCGAGCTGGCGTGTCCAGGCGTTGAGCGCCTGGGGCCGGTTGAGCACGATCCGAGCGATGCCGGAATCGATTTGGAGCTTGACGGTTTCAAGATCGACGATCGTCATGCGCCCTCCCTTGTTGGCAGATGGACAATAGCGCGGGAGAGTCGGCCCGAGCCCGGTCCTGGCAGCGGCGGCCACGGTTGGCGATGATGTGAGCATGCCGCTGCTCCCAACGCCGATCACGCGCCGTGCTGCTCGGCTCGGGGTGGCCGCGCAGAACGCACTGGAGGTTGCTCGGTTCGGCGGCTTGACCACCGAGGACGAGCCCTCGCCGTACGAGGTCGTCTCGGAGCAGCGCGTCTACCGGTTGCGGCGCTACTTCGCCGACCAGGGCGACGGGCCGCCGGTGGTTCTGGTCCCGCCGATGATGCTGGCCGCGGAGGTCTACGACGTGTCTCCGGCGACCAGCGCGGTCACCATTCTTCGCCAGAACGGAGTCGATCCATGGGTCGTGGACTTCGGCGCCCCGGAGCGGGAGGAGGGAGGCCTCGAACGAACGCTGACCGATCACGTATTGGCCGTCTCCGAGGCCGTCGATCGAGTGCACGGTGCCACCGGCCGCGACGTTCACCTCGGCGGCTACTCGCAGGGCGGAATGTTCTGCTACCAGACGGCGGCATATCGCCGAAACGCCGACGTCGGCTCGCTGATCACGTTCGGAAGCCCGGTTGACACGCGCCTGGCGATGCCCTTCGGGCTTCCCGAGCAGCTCGCCGCGGGAGCCGCCGGGCTGCTGGCCGAGAGCGTCCTTGGCCGCATAGCGGTGCCGGCGTGGGTCAGCCGGACCGGCTTCCGGCTGCTCGACCCGGCCAAGTCGCTGCGCTCGAGGATCGAGTTCATCCTCCGGCTGCACGACCGCGAAGCCCTCCTGGCCAGAGAGGGACAGCGCCGCTTCCTCGAAGACGAGGGGTGGGTGGCCTGGCCGGGCCCGGCGCTGGCCGAGTTCCTGCGGCAGTTCATCGCCCACAACCGAATGCTCGAAGGGGGCTTCGTGATCGAGGGTCGGCTCGTCACCCTGGCCGACATCGCCTGTCCGATCCTGTCGGTCGTCGGCTCGGTTGACGAGATCGCGCCGGCGCCCGGGGTGCGCGCCATCCGTCAAGCGGCCCCCCGCGCCGACGTCTACGAGCTGTGCCTCCAGGCCGGACACTTCGGCCTTGTCGTCGGCTCGAAGTCGAACACAATCACCTGGCCGACCGTCGCCCAGTGGACGCAGTGGCGAGCTGGCGAAGGCGAGCTTCCGGAGGCCGTCAGCCGCGTGCCCGATGACGGTTCGACCGAGCTCGTGCCCAGGGTCCGCAACCGGCTCGGCTACAGCCTGGAGCTGGCGGGCGGCGTAGGTGTAGGCATTGCCCGTTCTGCGGTGGGCACCGCGAGGCGGGCCGTCCGGACCGTCGAGGGACTGACCCGCGAGGCCGCGAGCCAGCTCCCGAGGCTGGCGCGGCTCGAGCAGATCCAGCCCGGTACGAGGATTTCGCTGGGGTTGCTGGTCGAGGAGCGCCGACGCAGAGGTCGGGATGAGATCTTCTTCCTGTTCGAGGACCGGGCCTACACCGCCGGGGACACCAACGAGCGGATCGACAACGTCGTCCGCGGTCTGATCTCGATCGGGATACGGCGGGGCGAGCACGTCGGCGTGTTGATGGGCACGCGCCCGAGCGCGTTGGCGCTAATAGTCGCGATCAGCCGGATCGGAGCGGTATCGGTCCTGCTGCGCCCGGACGGGGATGTGCCGCGCGAAGCGGAGCTGGGCCAGGTGAGCCGGATCATCACGGACCCCGAGCGGGCGTCCCAGGCTGCCGGTCTCGGCGACGTGCACACATTCGTGCTCGGGGGAGGGGGCGGCCCCCGCGATCTCGGCGTCCCGCTGACAGCCGATATGGAGCAGATCGACCCCGAGACGGTCTCGCTGCCAAAGTGGTACAGGCCGAACCCGGGGCGGGCGAGCGACACGGCATTCATCCTTTTCACGGGCGAGGGCGAGCGCACCCGCCTGAGCCGAATCACCAACGGGCGGTGGGCCATGTCGGCGTTCGGCACCGCCTCCTCCGCGGCGCTCTCGGAGGACGACACGCTGTACAGCGTGACCCCTCCCTACCACCCCTCGGGGTTGATGATGAGCATCGGCGGGGCGATCGCCGGCGGCGCTCGGCTGGCGATGGGCACTGTGTTCGACCCCGCGACGTTCTGGGAGGAGGTCCGCCGCTACGGCGTCACGGTCGCCTCCTACACCTGGACCCTGTTGCACGACCTCGCGGAGGCGCCGCCGCATCCGGGGGAGCGCCACCACGCGGTGCGGCTGTTCATCGGCTCCGGGATGCCGCGCGGGCTTTGGCGGCGAGTGCAGCGGCGCTTCGCCCCCGCCCGCGTGCTCGAGTTCTACGCCTCGACCGAAGCGGGAGCGATCCTCGTCAACCTCAGCAGCGCAAAGCCGGGATCGATGGGCCGTCCCCTGCCAGGGTCGGCCGAGGTGCGGATCGCCGCCTACGACGTCGAGTCCGCTCAGCTTGTGCTCGGGCAGGACGGATTGGCCATCGCATGCGGGGCAGACGAGGTGGGGATGCTCATGGCGCGCGTCCAGCCGCACGAGCCCCTGAGCAGCGTGCCCTTGCGGGGCGTGTTCGCTCGCGAGGACGCGTGGCTTCAGACTGGCGATCTGTTCCGGCGCGACTCCGACGGGGACTTCTGGCGGATCGACAACGTAGCCGACGTGATTCACACCTCGGACGGCCCGGTCTTCGCCGGTCCCATCCGGGACGCGCTCGGAGACCTTCCGGGCGTCGACCTGGCGGTGGCGTATGGCGTCAGGGCTCCAGCGTCCGGGCATGAGCTGGCGATCGCGGCGGTGACGCTGCGAGCGGATCAAGGACTCGACGGAAGCGACATCGCGGCCGCCCTGGAGGCACTGCCGAAAACGGTTCGCCCCGACATCGTCCACGTCGTAGAGCGCATCCCGGTGACAACCTGGTTCAGGCCGATCACCGGGCCGCTGCGCGCGGCCGGGATTCCGGAGCCTGGCCCCGGCGTGTGGTCGCTCGATCCGGAGACGGGGGACTATCGGCCTGCGGAGCCTGCGGTGACAGCTGCGGTCTCCGGGGACAGGACAAGCTCCGGATAGCGCGCCGGTGGCGGCGTCATGCGTGTCGCTGTCCGCGCCGGCTGAGGTCACAGCCGCCGCGACGACCACAGCACCGCGGCGAGTACAACCGAGACGATCGAGACGACCAGGCCGATCAGCCACCCCTTGGAATGCTGAGAAGTCATGATCGCGGCGATCGCTACGCCGATTCCGATGATCCCGGATGTGGCCACGATCCGCATCAGGGTCGTCTCCAGCGGCAACCGTTTGTGCCGAGCCCGGATCATCACGCCCGGTTGGTCTCTCGCAACGCCCCGGCCGGCACCCGGCTCCTCCCGCTGCGGTTCACGCTCCGAGTCGGTGTGCGCTTCGTCGCCTGCCGCGGTAGACCCGACTTCGTCGTGGCGCCGAGAGATTGGCATGACTGGAGCCTACCCGCCGGAGGCACCATCCAGTCCGACTGGTTGTCGATGGAGCTCGTGCGCCCGGCGTACGATCTCCACGTGGTCGGGCGACGCGGTACTCGGTGGTTGCGCCGCGCTACCCGCCAGCCACCGCGGCGGCGGGGAGCGTCTCGCCGGAGTACAGCTTGATCACCTTCACCGTGCCCGGCGGAGCGGCGTTGATGCATAGCTCGCACAGCACGCACTCGTCGAGGTTCTGCTGCACGATTTCAAGCGCGCCGTCGTCGCTCTGGGCGAAGATGTCGACGGGGCAAACTTCCGTCAGCTTGGCGGCCAGCT
Source organism: uncultured Actinomycetes bacterium (assembly GCA_963757075.1). Taxonomy (GTDB): domain Bacteria; phylum Actinomycetota; class Thermoleophilia; order Solirubrobacterales; family Solirubrobacteraceae; genus Palsa-465. Next base: position 23,471 of record CAVWQN010000003.1, on the reverse strand, counting down.
CGCGGTCCTGGGCGACGGATGCGTCGACCTCTAGGTCGATGAACAGCGCGTCGGTCACACCCGGGCCCCGAGCTTCTCCTTGACGATGTCCGGGATGACCGAGATCTCCTCGGCCACCACGATTCCGGCCTGTGCGAGCCGGGCGATCTTCTCGGTGGCCGTGTCTTCCTTGCCCTCGACGATGGTGCCGGCATGGCCGAAGCTCATGCCTGGCATCTCGTCCATGAACCGTCCAGCCATGAACGCCACGATCGGCAGGCGGGACTCGCTCTCGACCACGTAGCGGGCCAACTCGGCCTCCATCCGGCCGCCCGGCTCGGTGTAGATCACGATCGCTTCGGTCTGTGGATCTGCCTCGAACAGCGGCATCAGCTCGGCGTAGGTGGAGCCGATGATCGCGTCGCCTCCGATCGAGACGGCCGTCGACTGTCCGAGGCCGGCGGCGGTCAGCGTCGAGGACATCTCGGTGGTCATGCCGCCGCTGCGGGAGATCACGCCAACCGGTCCCGGGGTGTAGGACTTGGCGGCGTCTCGCGCCGGACCGCCGATTCCGCCCATCTTGATGACGTCGGGCACGATTACTCCGAGGCAATTTGGCCCGATAATCCGCGCCTCGCGCTCGGACGCCAGCTCCACCATCTGGGCCACGTCGCCGCGCGGAATCCGCTCGGTCACGATCACCACCAGCTTGATCCCGTTCTCGAGCGCCTCGAACACCGCGTCTTTCGTGAACGCGGGGGGGACGGTGACCACCGAGCCGTCGATCGGCCCGCCGTTGTGCTCGACGCACTGGGCGACGGTGTCGAACACCGGCACACCGTGGACGTCACGGCCCTTGCGGCCGGGGGTAACCCCGGCCACGATCTTGGCCCCCGCACCGTAGTCCAGGCACTCTTTGACGAGGTTAACCGCCTCCCGGCCGGTGATGCCCTGGACGATGAACGTTGTCTCGGCGTCGATCAGGATGGACATCAGACGTCCGTCTCGCTTCCGATCTCGGCCGTGGTCTGGCGGAATTGCTCGGCCTCCGGTCCCGCCCCGTCCGCGCCCTGGATCTTCTCCACCGCCCGCCGCGCCGCCTCGTGTAGCGACACGCGGCGGTCCGCGTACTCGATCCCATAGCGCTCGAGGATCTTGAATCCCTGCTCCTCCCAGGCTCCCGGGATCCGGAAGATCGCGATCTTCTCGGCGGGATCATGACCCAGCTCTACGCAAGCCTTGATCACCCCTCGGGCCACGATGTCGACACGGGTGTTGGAGACGATCGACATCATCACCGCGATCCGCTCCACCCCTGGCTTCTGGAGCACGAGCTTCGCCAGGCCACACGCCTTGCGCACCGAGGGGTTGCCGCCGATCTCGCAGTAGTTGGCTGGTTTCCCGCCGTGGGCGCGCACGGCATCGAACAGCGTCAGCGAGCCGCCTCCGGCCCCGATCACCAGACCCAGGTTGCCGTCGAACTCGGTCACGTTGCCGGCCACTCCGCGGTGGTCCATGGCATCGACCTGCTCGCCGGCTAGCTCAAACGGAGTCGGCTCGCGCGCCTGGCGCGTCTCTTCGTCGCCCACCCCGAGCTCGTGCAGGAGCTCCTTCTGACGGGGGCGAGCCTCGTTCTCCATGTCCATGTGTGCGTCAAGCGCCACGAACGAGCCGTCCGTCAGCTCGCCGAGCGGATTGATCTCCGCGAGCGTCATGTCGTATTGGAGGAACAGGCGCGCCAGCCGGGCCAGGATGGGGGTGAGCCGGTTCAGGGCCGAGCCGGTGACGCCTAGCGACGAGATCAGCTGCTTGGCCTGCCAATCGAAGAACGGCCGCAGGGTCGAGAAGCTGCGCCCGCGACCAGGTGGTCGGGATGTTTTTCGGCCACCTCCTCGATGTCGATCCCGCCCATGTCCGAGAACAGCATCACCGGCAGCTTGCGGATCCCGTCCCAGACGACGCCCGCGTAGTACTCGTGCTTGACGTCAGCGCGGTCGTCGACGAGCACCCCTCGCGGCATGTGTCCCCCGATCTCGAGGTCGAGGATGTGCTCCGCGTGGTTGGCCGCCTCGTCGGGCGTATCGGCGAACTTGACGCCGCCGGCCTTCATCCGGCCGCCGGAGAGCACCTGGGACTTGATGACCACGGGTCCCCCGATTTGCTCGGCGATCCGGCGAGCCTGGTCGGCGGTCTTGGCGAACCCCTGCTTGGTGATGGGGATCCCGGCCTTGGCGACTATCGCTCGGGACTCGTACTCGAAGAAGCGCATGGCGCGCCGGGAGGCTACAAGAGCGCCGGTTGGGACCGCCGAGCCACCACCAAGCCAACTGCGCCGATAAATTCGATAATCTAAATCGACAAAGTGGAGCAGAGCCGGCTGACGCCACGCGTGACGGCCGTGTGAATCGACAAGGAGACCAGATGAGCTCAATACCGGGGGCCGGACGACGGCTCCGAACATCCGCGCTCGGAGCCGTGGCGATCCTCGGGGTGACCGGCGCGGTCGCCGCCTGCGGCGGATCCTCTGACACTTCCAGCAGCACCAGCGCCAAGCCGGCCGCGAGCAAGGGCGGGGCGCAGTTGGCGTTGGTCGGATACTCCACGCCGAAGAAGGCCTACGACAAGCTAACCGCCGCGTTCGCGCAATCGTCCGCCGGCAAGGGCGTCTCGTTCAGCGAGTCGTTCGGGCCATCCGGCGCCCAGAGCCGCGCTGTCGCATCGGGGCAACCTGCCGACGTGGTCGCCTTCTCGACCACGCCTGACATCACGCGCTTGGTCAAGGGCGGGGTCGTGGCGAGCAGCTGGGACACCGTGGGATCAAAGGGCATTCCCTCCGACTCGGTGGTGGTGCTCGTGGTGCGCAAGGGCAACCCGAAGCACATCACCGGGTGGGACGACCTGGTCAAGCCCGGCATCGACGTGATCACGCCCAACCCGGCCACGTCGGGGAGTGCCCGCTGGAATGTCCTCGCTGGCTATGGCGCCGAGCTCAAGGAGGGCAAGTCCCCGGCGCAGGCGCTCGCGTACGTCAAGGCGCTGTTGACAAAGAACGTCAGCGTCCAGCCCTCGAGCGGGAGCTCGGCCCTGCAGACGTTCACCAGCGGCAAGGGCGACGTGCTCATCTCCTATGAGAGCGAGGCGATCGCCGCCGAGAAGGCGGGCGACGCGGTACAGCACATCGTCCCCAAGCAGACGCTGCTGATCGAGACGCCGGTGGCGGCCACCAGCAAGGCGCCGGCGGCGGCGGGCGCGTTCGTCAACTGGCTGTTCTCGCCCGCGGCGCAGACCATCTGGGCCCAGGACGGATACCGGCCAGTGCTTCCGTCGGTGGCGAAGCAGTTCGCCTCGAAGTTCCCGACGCCGCCGGAGCTGTTCACGATCAGCTCTCTGGGTGGTTGGACGGTGATCGACAAGAAGTTCTTCGGAGCGTCGAATGGGTCGATCACCAAGATCGAGCAAGCAGCTGGGGTGCCCACTGCCTCCAGCTGAGTCATACGCCGCACCGGCGCCTTCCGGAGCTAAGCCTCCGGGGGCGCCGGACCGCGCCGCCCGCGTTCGCTCCCGCCCGCTGCGGCGGCCGGGTGCACGCGGACTGGGGCTCGGGGTCGCGACGCTGTACCTCAGCGCGATCGTCCTGATCCCACTGGCGGCAGTCGCCGTCAAGGCGGTCTCACAGGGGCCGTCCACCCTGTGGCGCTCGATCACGACTCCGACGGCGCTGAAGGCGCTGACGGTGACCCTTGTCGCCTCGCTGCTGGTGGCGGCGGTGGGGGCCGTGATGGGGACGCTCATCGCCTGGGTGCTCGTCCGCGACCAATTCCCGGGCAAGCGGTTCGTGAACTCCTTGATCGACCTGCCGTTCGCGCTGCCGACGATCGTGGCCGGGCTGACGCTGATCGCCCTCTATGGGCCCGACAGCCCGTTCGGCGTCCACTTGGCGTTCACCAGGGCGGCCGTGGCTCTGGCCCTGCTGTTCGTGACGCTGCCGTTCGTGGTGCGCTCGGTGCAGCCAGTGTTGATCGAGCTCGACCGCGAGGTCGAGGAGGCGGCCGCGTCGCTCGGTGCCTCGAACGCGACCACTTTCCGCAGAGTGATCCTGCCCGCGCTGCGGCCGGCGATCTTCTCCGGTGCCGCGCTGGCGTTCGCGCGCGCGGTGGGGGAGTTCGGGTCGCTGGTTCTGATCGCCGGCAAGATCCAGATCGCGAGCATCGTGATCTACGCCGACATCGAGAGCGGAGACCCGCAGTCGGCTGCATCGCTGTCGATAGTCCTGTTGGCGGTCTCGCTCGTGGTGCTGGTGATGCTTCGACGGTTGGGAGCGGGTCGTGCTCGTTAGCCGCCGAGCCACGCTGTCCTTGCGCTCGGTGGCTCTGCTGTACCTGGCGCTGCTGTTGCTGGCGCCCCTGGGGATGATCTTCTGGCGCACGTTCGAGCATGGCCTGGGAACCGCTTGGGGTTGGGTGACGACCCCGGCCGCGATCAGCGCGTTGTGGCTGTCAGTGTTGATCGCGGCGATCGCCGTGCCGCTGAACACGATCTTCGGCGTGGGCTGCGCGCTGCTCTTGGTGCGAGCCCGCGGGCGGGCGGCGGCGGTGCTGGACGCGATCATCGACTTGCCGTTCGTCGTCTCCCCGGTGATCGTGGGGCTGGCGCTCGTGCTGGTGTACGGGCAGGGCGGCTGGTTCGGGAACTGGTTTCTCAGCCACGGGATCCGGATCATCTACGCCCCCGCCGGGATGGTGATCGCGACAGTGTTCGTGTCGCTTCCGTTCGTAGTGCGCGAGGTGGCGCCGGTCCTTGAAGAGGTCGGCGAGGAGCAGGAGCAGGCCGCGGCGACGCTCGGCGCGAGCGGCTGGCAGACGTTCTGGCGGGTGACGCTGCCCTCGATCAGGTGGGGAGTGGCCTACGGAGTCGTGCTGACAACGGCCCGCGCTCTGGGGGAGATCGGCGCCGTGGCGGTCGTCTCCTCGAACGTCGCCGGCTCGACGCTCACTCTGCCTCTGCTCGTCCAGCAGCGCGACTCGCAGATTGCCAGCACCCAAGCCCTGAGCGGGGCTTACGCGGCCGCGACCGAGCTGGCCGTCATCTCGCTGCTGGTGCTGTTCGTCATGACCGTGCTCGCACCCCGGAAGGACGAAGCTGGATGAGGATCGATGTCAACGCAGTCTCCAAGCGGTTCGGGGATTTCGCAGCCCTCGATGAGGTCACGCTCGAGGTGCCTGCGGGGTCGCTGACCGCGCTTCTTGGCCCCAGCGGCTCAGGGAAATCGACGCTGCTTCGGATCATTGCCGGGCTTGAGGGGCCGGACGCCGGGACGGTGCTGATCGACTCTGCCGACGTCACCCGCGCGCGCCCGCAGGATCGCGGGATCGGGTTCGTCTTCCAGCACTACGCGGCCTTCCAGCACATGACCGTGCGCGAGAACGTGGCCTTCGGGCTGCGCGTCAGGCGCCGGCCCCAGCCCGAGGTCCGCCAGCGTGTCGACGAGCTGCTGGAGCTCGTCGGCCTCACCAAATGGTCAGAGCAGCGTCCGCGGCAGCTTTCGGGGGGCCAGCGCCAGCGGATGGCGCTGGCCCGGGCGCTGGCCGTCCAGCCGCGCGTGCTGCTGCTCGACGAGCCGTTCGGCGCGCTGGACGCCACCGTGCGAGCCGAGCTTCGCCTGTGGCTGCGGCGATTGCACGACGAGCAGGGCGTCACCACGGTCCTCGTGACCCACGATCAGGAGGAGGCGATGGAGATCTCCGACAGGATCGCCGTCATGCACGCCGGCAGGATCGAGCAGGTCGGCGCCCCCCGCGAGGTCTACGACGCGCCAGCTAACGACTTTGTGATGGGCTTCCTCGGCCCCGTGAGCCGGGTCGGCGAGCGGCTCGTGCGTCCCCATGACCTGACGCTGTCGCCGACACCAGAACCTGGCGCGATCGAGGCGCGGGTTGTGCGCGTCGTCCACCTCGGGTTCGAGGTCCGGATCGAGCTCGAGCTCCACGACGGGACCAGGGCTCGGGCGCAGCTGACCCGTGGCCAGACGGAGGAGCTCGAGCTGGCCCAGGGAGACGTGATCTGGGTGCGCGAGGACCAGCCCCAGCCCGTCAGCGCGTGACCCAGGCCTCGGGGTCCTCGGCCAGCCTGTCGACCGCCGGCGGGATCTTGCCGGCAGCTACGTCGGCCAGCGTCACGTGCTCCACCACCTTGCGGAGGTTGGCCCTGACGGCGATCCACACGCGGGGGAGAGTCTCGGCAGCTCCGGTGTAGGAGGCGTCCTCGGGCGGGCCGCCGCGGACGCTCGCCAGTGGGCCCTCGACGGCCCTCATGATGTCCGCGACCGTCACCTTCTGCGGTGGCTTGGCCAGGCGGAACCCGCCCTCGGCGCCGCGGTGGCTGCGGACGATCCCGGCGTGGCGGAGCTCGCCGAGGATGTTCTCCAGGAAGTTGAGCGGGATCCCCTGGGCGTTGGCAACGGCCTCGGCCTTTACGGGCTTCTCGGCGGGGGCGGCGGCCAGCTCGACCGCGGCCCGTACCGCGTAGTCGACCTTGGCCGAGATTCGCATCGGTCGGTCTAGCCGACCGGCTCTGGAGCGAAGCCGTAGGCCTCGGCGAGCTCCGGATCCTTGTGGGCCAGCATCTCCGCGAGCGAGACCATCACCTTGCACTGCTTCCAGGTGGCGTCGTCCTGCATCTTGCCGTCGATCATGTGCACGCCACGGCCGTCGGGGATCGCTTCGAGCACCTTCTTGGCAAACAGCACCTCCTCCGCAGGCGGGCTGAAGACTTTCTTGGCGATCTCGATCTGGACCGGGTGCAGCGACCAGGCGCCGACGCAGCCGAGCAGGAAAGCCGCGCGGAACTGGGTCTCGCAGCCCTGAATGTCCTTGATGTCCCCGTAGGGACCGTAGAACGGCAGGATGCCGGCCGACGTGCAGGCGTCGACCATTCGGGCGATCGAGTAGTGCCACGGATCCTGCTGGGCGGTCTGGCGCGGTGCGTCGGGGTCATCCGGGTCAGGGTCGCTTATCACGCGGTAGCCGGGATGGCCGCCTCCTACGCGGGTTGTTTTCATCCGCCGCGAGGCGGCCAGGTCGGCGGGCCCGAAGCTCATCCCCTGCATCCGCGGGCTGGCGGTCGCGATCTCTTCCAGGTTCACGACGCCGAGCGAGGTCTCGAGGATGGCGTGAACCAGCAGCGGGCGGTCCAGCCCCGCCTTGGCCTCCAGCTGGGCCAGCAGCCTGTCGACGTAGTGGATGTCCCATGGCCCCTCCACCTTGGGGATCATCACCACTTCCAGTCTGTCGCCGATCTCGGTGACGACCGTCGTCAGGTCGTCCAGCACCCAGGGCGACTCGAGGCTGTTGACCCGGGCCCACAGCTGCGTCTCGCCGAGCTCCATCTCCTTGCCCACCCGGATCAGGCCCGCACGCGCCGCCTCCTTGCGGTCCACCGGCACCGCGTCCTCCAAGTTCCCGAGCAGGATGTCGACCGTCGGCGCGATGTCGGGGACCTTGGCGACCATCTTCTCGTTCGAGAAGTCGAGAAAGTGGATCATCCGCGACGGCTTGAACGGAATCTCCGACGGCGGCTCGGGGGCGCCGATCGCCAGTGGCTTGCCGAAATCACGCGGGTTTCGCATAAAAAGAAAAGGCTCCTAGTCGCTTGCGAGGTAACGCTAGCGGCTCGCAACGCCGCAAGCTAAGCTGCGCGGCTTGGACCGTCTTTTGGTGCCTCGGGTGCTGGCGACCGGCTCGTTTGTGTCCGCCGCCACGGCGATCCGGGTTTCAGCGAACTGCTTGGGGCTTATCGCGAAGCGGCTGCCGCCCTTGATCAGGCTGGCGCTCGCGAGCTCGGCTCCTCTGGGCGAGACCGGACTGGCGGAAGCCGCATTTCGCGATGAGCTGATCGCTCTGGTCCGTGACTCGGCGGAGGTCTCTTGGCGAGAGATGCGTCGGGGAGTCGATGACCTCGACGCGTTCACGCGGCCTTCTGAGGCCAATGGACGACCCGCGCCCAGCCGTCCGTACAGGGCGAAGCCGTGACCGTCCCTGAGGCGCTGGCGTCGAGCGACAGGGTGATTGCCGAGCTCGGCTCCGTCGATGAGGTGAGGCTGCTGCGCGAACGGCTCGCGGGCTGGCTTGCCAGCGTCGATGACGAGCTGCGAGAACCGCTGGCCTGGGCGTTTGCCGGCAGCCCCAAGCACTTCCGGCCGCTGACGGTATTCGCCTGTCATCGGGCTACGCACGACACGCCTACGGCGGAAGCCATGGACGCAGCGTTCGCCATCGAGCTGGTCCACAACATGTCGCTGATCATCGACGACGTCCTCGATTCCTCGGTCATGCGCCGGGGGGTGGCGACCGTCGAATACAGATTCGGGCGACTGCCGGCGCTCATGACCTCTGGCTACCTCGTTGCCGACGCGGTCGATGCCCTGGCCGAGGACCGTTTCGCGATCCGTGTGCTGGCGGAATTGATCCGTCGCCTGGGAGCGGCGGAATGCCTTCAGTGGCGATTGCGACGCCAGCCACGCGGCGTCCAGGACTGGCGCCGCATCGCAGGCGAGGACACGGGTTCCATGTTCGAAGCCTGTGCCGTCCTCGGTGCTCGCACAGAGGGCCTGCGCCAATACGGACACCTTCTGGGCGTCCTCTACCACGGCTGCGACGACGTGGGCGACTTGCGAGGCCTTGACGCCCTGGGCGGAGGTGGGGAGGAGGACATCCGCGACGGAATACTGACCCTGCCGGCAGCGCTGGCCACCAGGGACCCGCGTATTCGGGAGCTATTCGCCGTCGGCGACCGCGACGCCGGCCGCCTGGAGGCCATCGCCGACGCCTGCCGCCACCAGCTCGATGAGGCGGAGGTGGTGCTCGACCGAATCGCGGCGTCGGCGCGGGCGGAGGCGCGACGGTTTGCGAAACGCCCTGGGCTGCTGCTCGAGCTGGTCGATCAGGTACGTCAGCTATCCAGCAGGTGACTGGCGAAGCCTCTGAGCAGCTCGCGTCCTTCAGACCACGCCTTCGCCGCCAGCGCGTATGGCCCCCAGGCGTACCGCAACCAGACGTACAGCGCGCCGGAGGGGGAGGTGGGAGTGCGGACGTCGACAGGGGCACCGACGCCGCGACGGGCGATGATCGCGTTCGCCGCCTCCAGACCCGTGGTCACTGCTGCTTCGATGGTGGTCATCCCGATGCGGTTCTGGCAGAAATCACCGGCGAAGCAGATGTTTGAGAGCGCGTCGTACCGCGTGCTCGGGCGCCAGACATCGGAACCAGCCTGATTGACGAACAGCTGCGCGTCGACGTTGCCGTCGTAGCGCGTCCGCTTGAAGTCGATGTCCGGTGACTGGCCCCAGGCCGAGCCGGGCTCGAACTCCAGGTACTGGGAGAGTTCGCGGAGCATGGCCATCGCGTCGTCGTTGTCGCCGGTGCCCGGCAGCCCGTAGGGGTCAGACGAGGAGAGCGCAAGTACAGTGCGGCCGCGGAACGCGGAGTTCTCCTCCCACACTTGGGAGATGTCGGTGAACGCAAGCCCCAGGCCCGACTGATACAGCCCCACCGGCTCGACGGGGATACGCCGGAGCTTTCGGGTGAAGTAGACATAGAGGATCGGAATCGCCTGCGTGCGCAGCCGCGACAGCTCCGCGAGCTCCGGGACCGAGTCGATGATGCGCCGCCCGGGCTTGCCCCTGCGCACGAGGCGCAAAAGCGCCGGCGGGGGTACCGCGAGGACGAGCTCGTCGACTTTCTCCTTCGGTCGGCCTTCGAATGAGATCTCGGCCGCTCGGCCGTCGCGGCAGGAGATGCCTTTGACCTGGACCGAGCGGAAGATCTTCACACCATTTGCCTCCAGGGCGTTTGTTAGCGGTCCGATCACCTGGTCGAAGGCCGAGCCGCGAGCGAGCCAGAACCCGGGGATTGGGTCCGCCACGCAATAGCCGTGGTAAGTGCGGTAGTCATCTGCCGAGACGAGATAGCTGGGAATGGCCCACACCGTGGTGATGAAGGTGTTGGCCGCCTCCGCGGCCCGCTCGGTCATGTAGGGGCGAGCGCTCAGGAAGCCGCCGACGGTTAGGTCCTCCGGAAGCATCGTCGGGCAGTAGCGCTCGGCCAGCAGGTCGACGTGCGAGTACCCGAACACGAACATGTCCGGGACCGGTCCCACCCCTGCCAACAGGTTCTGCACCATGTACCGGGTCGAGTACATGTCGGTCAGCCCTGTGAACCGGGGAAATTCCCCGGCCCTGAGCTGCTTTACGCCCGACAGGGGGACGAATAGCTGCTCGCGCTTCAGACCGCCGGCGTCGCCCAGCAGTCGCCAGAAGTTGTTGTACCAGTTGCCGTACATGTGGGGGTATACGTCGAGCTGGACCCCGGCCGCCCCCGGGCGGGAGCCCAGGTTGCCTCCAAGCACAGGCTTCTGCTCATAGAGCTTGACGCCGTAGCCACGCTCCGCCAGCCGCAGCGCGGCCGTGAGACCGGCGATGCCGCCGCCGGCGACCGTGACCGTGGGCGCGTCGCTCATCGGACGGGTTCTTGCGCGGCCAAGAGGGCCCGGGCTCGGGTCACGTCAGAGACGTCGGAATCCCCGAACCACTCGCACAGCGAGGCGAGGTCGTCGAGCTCAGGGCTACGAGACCCGATCTTGCGCTGGTGGATCGCTAGTTCGGTGGTGGCGCGCAGGCACAGGAGCTTGGCCCCCTGAGCGCGGGAGGCCTCGACTGCCTCCTTGTAGGCAGCGGTCGCGGCGTCGGCGTCAGGCGTCGGGCCTTCCACGAGCGTTCTGGCCCTGAACCGCAAGAGCTCTGACTCGGAGAACCGCTCGCCGCTGTCCTCGATGTGGCGTTGACCAACCTCGAGCGCGTCAAGGGCGCCCCGCTGGTCGCCCGCGGCGAGGCGCAGATCGGCCAGCAGGACGCAGAAGTGGGGAAGGCCCAAGGTGCATCCCGAACTCATGTACGCGTCGAGGCTCTCTTCGATTTCCTTACACCCGGCCCGGAGCTCTCCGGTCCTCCCGCGCAGCCAGCCCGAGTAGAGCGCGGACAGGATCCGCCAGTAGCCGACGTTGTGCTCAATGCTGTGGGCCCGGCTCAGCTTCACCCAACGGCTGAGCTCCGCCGGCTCCGCTCGGTTGAGGTGGAGGATGGTGCGCATGCCCCACGCTTGGGCGCGGGTCACCTGTCCGCCCACCTGTTCGGCGAGCTCCAGGCTCAGGTCGCTCCTCCGCAGCGACTCCTCGGGGTAACCCAGGTTCCAGAGCACGACCGCGTTGTAGGCCAAGGCGCCAACCCCCGTGTCCCCCTGCGCGTCGTAGATCTGATCCGGATGCTCTGGGCGGCGGTAGTGGGTGAAGGCCTCCTCCAGGTGGCGGCGGGCGAGTTCGAATTCTCCGAGGTACATATGCACGAGACCGCGGTAGAGATGGCCCTCGGACAGCGCGAACGGATGCTCGCCACGCTGGCCTACCGTCACCATCTTGTCCGCCAACTCGAGCGCGGCGCCATATTGGCCGCGCAGGAGGTGGAACATCCATTGCCCGCGGATTACGACGACCAGGCGGTAGTCGTTACCGGCTCGCTCGTACGTGGACCGGGCGGCGGCATAGGCCTCGTCCACCCCCGCCGAGGCGTAGCCGTAGGCTGCCTGAAGGGCAGCGGCTCGGTAGGTGAGTAGGTCGGCCCGCTCCCGGAGTTGGTTTGGGCCGGAGGGTGAATCGTCGAGCTCCTCCAGCCCCCGGCGGAAGTGCTCGGCCGCCTCCCGGAACGCCGCCCGCTCGAGCGCCCGCGTGCCGGCCGCCCGCCAGTGCTTGGTCGCCTTCGCCGGTTCCCCGGCGCAGGAGAAGTGGTGGGCGACGATTTCGGGCTCGCGTTCGGCGACCGCCGGAAAGCGCTCTGTCAGGGTGTCCGCGACGCGCCCGTGCAGAGCACGACGGCGTCGGCGTAGCAGCCGCTCGTAAGCAGCTTCGTGCAGGAGCGCGTGTGTGAACTCAAACCGGGACCGGGCCCCGGGCACCGGCCGAAGGATGCCCTGGTGGACAAGCAGAGCGATCGCCGGCTCGAGCTCCGCTCCATGTAATGGGTCGAGTACCTCGAGCAGCTCCCGTTCGAACTCGCGTCCCACCACGGATGCAACGTCGATCACGTCACCGAGATCAGGAAGCCGGTCGAGCCGCTCGGTGAGGAGGCCCTCGAGCGTCGGCGGTACCGAAGGCTCGACACTGCGCGCCTGAGTCCCGTCGGGCCGGGCCCCTACCTTGAGCATCTTGAGCATCTCTTCGATGAAGAGCGGAACGCCGTCGGACGCGGAGTTGACCCAGGCCACCACCCTCTGGTCCGGTACGGCCTCGCTGGCGGCGGCGACCATCGTCTGAACCTCCTGCGGGCCGAGTGGGCCTAGCTCGATCTCCATCACCGCCTGACGGTCTTTCCACGGCGGGTCAAGCTCTTTGCGAAAGGTCATGACGCACAGGGCGGCTACTGCGCTGATGTTCGACGTGATCCGGTCGAGTAGCTCGATCGTCGTCGGGTCGGCCGACTGGAGGTCCTCGACGATGAGCAGCAACGGAACATGAGCGCGATTCGTGACCAGCAGCGACTCCAGGATGCGAAGCGTCGCGGTGCGCGCGTCGCGAGGCGAGAGAGGGCGGTCGGCTCCGTGTGGCCGGCGGTCGATCGACAAAAGATCGGCCAGCAGAGGGACAGCCTCGTCTGCTGCCAGACCCGCGTCTCGAGCGGCCTCCTCGAAGCCATTCAGCCTCACGTCGCCCGCTTGGAGCCGCTCAAGGCCCAGGAGTCGCTCGAGGCTTCGAATGACCGGGTACAGGGAGGTGCCAGTGTGGTGCGCGGAGCATTGCCACGTCTGCACCGCACGAGGCTGATCTCCCAGCCGGGCACGGAGCGTGTGCACGAGCCGGCTCTTACCGATTCCGGCCTCCCCGGTGACGTGGACGACGCCGCCGTCACCCTGCCTGGCCCGGTCCCAGGTACGGGCCAGCCTCGCCAACTCATCGTCGCGGCCCACGACTGGCGTAAGCGGTCGCCCGGTCGCTACCTCGAGGCGACCGACGGCGCCCGTCGGGCGCAGCACGCGATGGACCGCGATCGGGCGCGAGACGCCCTTGAGCGATTTCTCCCCCAGCGGCTCGGTCTCGAAGTAGCCCTCGATGAAGTCGTGCGTGTCGCCGCTGATCACGACCGACCCGTGCGGTGCGATCGACTCGATTCGGGCCGCGATGTGCGGCATCTCGCCCACGATCTCGTGCTGAGGAGGCATGGCGCCGGTACCCATCTCTCCGGCCACGACGACGCCTGAGTGCAAGCCGATCCGCACCTCCAGCGAGACCTGGCGCCCCTTCAGCAAGTCGTTGAGGTCCCCGAGCTCCCCGAGGATCCCGAGCGCGGCATGGACGGCTCGCCGCGCGTCGTCCTCATGCGCCCGCGGATAGCCGAAGTACGCCACCACGGCGTCGCCGATGTACCTGGCCGCATAGCCATCCAGGCGCTCGATCGCCCGTGTGCACGCACGCTGGTAGGCAGCCAGGACCTCGCGGAAATCCTCCGGATCCAGTCGCTCGGCCAGCGGCGTCGACCCGACCAGGTCGCAGAACAGCACAGTCATGTGGCGCCGTTGGGCGGCGTCCTCATAATCGGCGGATCGCGCCGCCGTGACCCCCTCACGAAGTGGCGCACCACAACCGCCACAAAACCTCATCCCGTGCGGGTTCTCGAACCCGCAGCGCCTACATCTCATGTTCCGTGCGCCACCCCCCCGGCCGATTGATGGGAAAAGCATAGTCGGCCCTCAGGCCAGGCTGGGGATCAGGCCATCGAGGGCCGTTTGCTGGCATTCTCCGCGACTTGCCACGAAGCCGAACCAGGAGAGACGATGACCGAAGTTCCAGAAGCGAAGGCCGAGCTCGAGACCGATCAGGATGCCCGCGAGGCGTCCGGGGCCCATCCGTACGGGCGCTATCTCGAGGAGTTCCAGGTCGGCGCCGTCTACAAGCACTGGCCGGCGAAGACGGTGACCGAGGCTGAGGACCACCTCTTCTGCCTGCTCACGATGAACCACCACCCCCTGCACGTCAACGACGTGTACGCGGGCAAATCGCAGCAGGGGCGAAACGTCGTAGCCGGTCCCCTGGTCTACTCGCTCGTGTTCGGGATGACCGTCTCTGACGTCTCGGGCAAGGCGATCGCAAACCTGGCAACCGAGGAGCTCAGCCATCCGGCGCCGGTGTTTCACGGCGACACCCTGTATGTCGAGTCGGAGGTTCTCGAGGTAAAGCCGTCCCGGTCGAAGCCGGACCGGGGTACGGTCAAGGTCCATACCCGCGCCTTCAATCAGGACGGCGCTCTGGTGGCCGAATTCAAGCGGGTCGTCTTGGTCCCCCGCAAGGAACCCGGCGCCTCTCTCCCTGAGGCCGAGACGAACGTGGACTAGCCGTCCGAAGGCCTGCAAAACCCGTCCGCACGGTTACGCCGGCGGACGTTTCCCGTCCTCTCCCGGGTAGGCTTGCAAAGCCACCGAAGCACTAAGGAGTCATTCAACACATGTCCCATACCGCAGCGGAGCACCAGGCCGCGACGACCCACAAGGGCCTTCGAGCGTGGGTAGCGGACGTAGCAGCGCTAACCCAGCCTGATGAGATCCATTGGTGCGATGGCTCCGCCGAGGAGTACGACCGGCTGGCAAAGACATTGCTGGATGCCGGCGCCTTCCACAAGCTCTCCAGCATCAAGCGACCCAACTCCTACCTGGCCTTGTCAGATCCGGCGGACGTGGCCCGAGTCGAGGATCGGACGTTCATCTGCTCCGAGAGCGAGTCAGACGCCGGACCGACCAACAACTGGCGCGATCCGGAGGAGATGCGGGACACCCTACGGGGCCTGTTCGACGGTTCGATGCGGGGCCGCACGATGTATGTGGTGCCGTTCTCGATGGGGCCGCTCGGCTCGCCCATCTCCCACATCGGCGTGGAGCTGACGGACTCTCCCTATGTCGCGGCCTCGATGCGGATCATGACGCGCATGGGACAGCCTGCCCTCGACGTGCTGGGCGACGATAAGGAATTTGTCCCCTGCCTGCATTCGGTCGGGATGCCGCTTGTGGACGGGGTGACCGACGTGCCGTGGCCCTGCAACGCGGAGAACAAGTACATCGTCCACTTCCCCGAGACGCGGGAGATCTGGTCCTTTGGCTCCGGCTACGGGGGCAACGCCCTGCTGGGCAAGAAGTGCTTCGCCCTGCGGATCGCCTCCGCCATGGCCCGCGACGAGGGCTGGCTTGCCGAGCACATGCTGATCGTGAAGCTGACATCGCCGGAGGGCACGGTCCGCTATGTCGCCGGTGCGTTCCCCAGCGCGTGCGGCAAGACCAACCTGTCGATGATGATCCCCACCCTCCCGGACTGGAAGGTGGAGACGATCGGCGACGACATCGCCTGGATGAAGTTCGGCTCCGACGGGAAGCTGTACGCGGTCAACCCCGAGGCCGGCTTCTTCGGCGTCGCTCCCGGGACCGGTGCCCGCACCAACCCCAACGCCATCGAGACCGTGGGGCGCAACTCGATCTTCACCAACTGTGCGAAGACCGACGACGGCGACGTGTGGTGGGAGGGTCTGACTGGTGAGCCGCCGTCCCACGCCATCGACTGGCGGGGCAACGACTGGACGCCCGAGGCAGAGAAGTCTGCTGCCCATCCCAACGCCCGCTTCACGGCTCCCGCCTCCCAGTGTCCATCGATCGCTCCGGAGTGGGAGGACCCGGCGGGAGTCCCGATCTCGGCGATCCTGTTCGGCGGGCGCCGTTCGACGGTGGTGCCCCTGGTCGCCGAGGCGCGCGACTGGCAGCACGGCGTATTCCTGGGCTCGATCATGAGCTCCGAGAAGACCGCGGCGGCCGCGGGGACGGTGGGCGAGCTCCGCTTCGATCCGATGGCCATGCTGCCGTTCTGCGGCTACCACATGGCCGACTACTTCGCCCACTGGCTGAGGATCGGGGAGCGGGAGGGGGCGCAGCTTCCCAAGATCTTCTACGTCAATTGGTTCCGCAAGGACGACGGCGGCAAGTTCCTGTGGCCGGGCTATGGCGAGAACTCTCGCGTCCTGGCCTGGATCTTCCGCCGTTGCGACGGGAGCCTGGGCGCCGAAGAGACGCCGATCGGGCTGGTGCCCGAGATAGGCGAGGGCGGGATCGATACCGATGGCCTGGACATCGATCCGGAGGCCATGCGCAAGCTGCTCGCGGTCGATCCCGAGGACTGGAAGCATCAGCTGCCGCAGATGCGCGAGCACTACGCAAAATTCGGCGATCGGCTGCCGGAGGAGCTGAAGAGGCAGCTCGACGCGTTAGAAGCTTCGCTCGGTTAAGGGCAGCTCGGGCACGCACTCCGGTCACAGGCTGCGCGACGTGACCGGGCATGGATGTCCGACGACCCGTTCCCTCTGGCGGCTGCCCTTGTGCTCCTCGCGGCCCCCGTCTTGAGGCACTGAGCATCGGCCACAGGGGCGGGCTGCTCCCCAACCGAAGCTCGCCACTCGGCTTGAAGCCGAGTCGTTCGTATAGGGCGGCGTTGCGTTCGCTGGTCGCTTCGAGGTACGCGGGAAGACCTTCGCGATCACAGCGGTCGAGGGTGGGGCGCAGAAGAGCGGTTCCGAGACCCTGCCCCTGGGCGTCCGGAGCGACGCCGATATAGGGGATGTAGTAGTGACGCTCCCGGATTTGGCGGCGTTCGATTAACGTCAGCAGCGCCATGGCGCGGGGCAAGCGTGCGCCGAACGCGCGTACGAACGAGGGGCCATGCGCTAGCTGAGCGCCAAGTGGCATCCTCCACGCTCCGGGCGGCAATTCCAGAGACGCTCCAACCCCTTGTGCGGCGGTCCAAATGCGACCGACTGGGAGCACGACATGCCGGAGCTCGAGCTCAAAGAACCGTGATAGCCGCGCAAAGCGTTGGTTCCCCTTCGGCAGCAGCCAGCTGAAGATCGGGTCTTCCTCGAATGCGGCCGCCAGCGCCGAAACAAGTTGGCGGACGTCGGTCGGGCTGGCCTCACCTGGCGAGCGATCGCGTCCGTGGGCGATCGAGGCATCGTCGGACAGCTTCATCTCGGATGCTCTTGCATTGAGTTGTCCTCGTGCTCTGAGGCCATGGCCTCCAGCCCTCGCAGGAATACGCCGACCATCGTGGCGTAGAGCTCTTCGCCGAACGTGGGATCGATCATCTGGTCGACCAGGAACCCGTCGGCCATGAAGAAGAACATCGCGGTGACGTCCTGGAGCGGGATCGGCGGGGTGTGGCCGACACCGTGCCTCCAGCGCTGAAACAGCTCGGTCAGCCGCTCGGGCATCGCTCTGGTGGCGAGTGGCCAGCTCCTGGCGGAACTCCTCGTCCCGGACAGCGTGCGCCACGAACTGGAAGTACAGCCGCGGCCACTCCTCGTCGGAGGCGAAGTGGATGAAGTCGGCCGCCGCCGCCTCGGCCTCCTGCAGCGGCTCCTGCGTTCCGGCCAGTGCGCGGTCGAGCCGCTCGAGCTCCTGCGCGAAGCGCTCGTCGAGCATGACCAGGAACAGCTCCTCCTTGCTCTTGAAGTTGGCGTAGAAGGCGCCCTTGGTGTAGCCGGCCGCCTGGGCCACCTGTTCGACGGAGGTGCCCTCGAGTCCCTCCCGGCAGAACAACTTGGCGGCGGCCCTGAGCAGCGAGGACCGAGTGCGTTGCTGCTTCTCCCGCCGAGTGAGGGTGCTCATTGCAGGATCACCTCGGCGTCGCGCCTGGGCGTCTCGGTGATCGCCCGCCGTAGCACGGGCTCGGCCTGGGGCCGGGCCGGACGTGGGCTGGGTCCGTCTGAACAGCTCGCTCAGCACCACCCCCATTTCGAACTGGGCGAATGACGCCCCGAGGCATCGGCGTACACCGCCTCCGAACGGGATCCAGGTGTAGGTCCCTGGGGGCTTCTCCAGGAAACGCTCGGGACGGAAGGCCTCAGGGTCGGGGTACACGTCTGACCGGCGGTGGACCAGATAGATCGCCGGCGTAACGGTGATCCCGGCCGGCAGGCGCCAGTCGCCGATCTGCACGGGCTCGATGAGTCGCCGGGCGACGAGCGAAATCACCGGTCGCAGCCGCAGTGTCTCGGTGACTACCGCGTCCAGGTAGCGCGTCTCGCCGGTGTCGACCTCGGCTGCCAGCCGCGCCAGCTTGTCCGGGTGGCGGATCAGCCGCTCGACTGCCCAGGCCAGTGCATTCGCGGTCGTCTCGTGTCCGGCCACCAGCAGCGTGAGCAGCTCATCGCGCAGCTCCTGGTCGCTCATTGCTGCACCGTCTGACTCGTTCTCGGCCTGAAGGAGGAGCGACAGGATGTCGTCTCGCTGCTGGCCGTCCGCCGCCCGGCGGCGCTCCTCGATCTGCTCGTAGATCAGGCGATCGACTTCGGACATCAGGCCGCGGAACGGCCTGGAGCTGGCTATCCGCTCCGGCCCCAGCAGTAGCGGGAAGGCAAACATGCGGGGATTGCTCAGGAGATCCAGCAGGCGCCGCAGTTCGGTCCGGAGCCGCTCCAGCCGCTCGCCCTGGTCCAGCCCGAACACCGTCCGCAGGATGATCTCCAGCGTGAGCGCCTGCATCCGCGGCCGCAACCGATGCGGTTCGTGGTGCGGCCAGCGCTCGATCTCGTCCGCCGCCACCTCCCGCATCAGCGCCTCGTAGCCCTGCACTCGCTTGCCGTGAAACCCGGGGAGAAGCAGCTTGCGCTGCTCCATGTGCGGCGCCTCGTCGAGCAGCAGTACCGAGTTCTCGCCCAGCACTGGGAGCAGGATCCGGTTGCCCTCGCCGGCGTGGAATATCCGTGGGTCGCCGGTAAACACCTGCTTGACGTGTTCGGGATTGGACAGCATCACCCAATCGCCCTCGTGCAGGATCCGGAGCGTGAACGTTTCGCCGAAGCGCGCCGCGCACTGGGAGAGCAGCCACTGGGCGTGACGGAACCAGATCGCGGTCTGCACCGGACGCGGCAGCCGGGGGCCCGGCGGAAGGGGGGCCTGTCCGTTCATGCCTCGACGTGCCTCGCCTTGGGGCAGGTCCGGGACAAAAGCCGCACGGCGCGCCACCCCTGACGCCGCGCGGGCGGCGACGCCGGAAGCTCCGGTTCGCTCACCAAATATGCGGGGATCGGCTTTGCGACGTTGCTCAGCCAGTGAAGCTCACGCCGTCCCCAGTCCACGCGTCCGAGCCCCCCGGCCGCCCGCCGCGTCACCTCGCTGACCATCACCTCGCCGCCCGGGGCAACGGCACATAGGCGGGCAGCCAGGTTCACGGTCGTGCCGTACCAATCGCCGGCGTTCGATACGGCCGGGCCGGTGTGTATGCCCACGCGCACTGGCGGGAGAACACCCTCGTGCCGATCGATCAGCCGCAGCCCAAGCCTCACCGCGTCTGCCGGGTCGCCGCAGCGCAGCATGACGCCGTCTCCCAATACCTTGACCTCCTCGGCTCGGTACTCGGGCAGCAGCGCGCGCACCCGGCGCTGGAGGGCCAGCACGACCTCGAGCGCCCGCTCGTCCCCCTCGGACTCTGCCAGGGCCGTGAACCCGACCAGATCTGCGAACAGGAACGTGTGCTGCCTAGCTGCCACCTCGGATACCAACGGGTATGTAAATCACATACCGCTCGGTATGTCAAGCTGCCGCAGGGGCAATCCTTGCTCCGCCTCGGGCATCGCGTACGGGTCCGGCGGGCGCGCGTCCCGCATTGCGTACGGAACCCCCCAAAGTCGCGGCGGTCCACAGCGCTTCGGGGAACACGCATCGGCGCATGCGTATGCCCCCCGAGGCGATTTGGGCAGCGGGACTTTGGGGAGATTCGCAGCCGGTAACCGTTCTTTAGTGACCGACCGCGTCCCGACACGTCGCGCAGCGTGTGCCCGTCGCGCGTGCCCGGAGCCCCTACGCTAAGCGTGTGGCATTGCCCTTCATACCATCGGATGCCGCCGCGCTCGTGCTGCAAGCAGCCGTTGTTGTCGCGCCCCGGCGGCCGCCGCGGCTGGCGATCGCCGAGCGGTTGCGGGGGCCAGCGTGGGCGCTCGTCCCGATCGGCTCGATCGTGTTGGTGGTATTCGGGATCCGGTTCCTGTCGGATACCGCGACCGGCCTCACTTATCTCGCGGTCGTCGCGGTCCCGCCGTTGGCGGCGGCAGCTCTGGGATGGGCGGCTCGGGGGGCGCGGCCGTTCGCCGCGATCGGAGCCGCGGCGCTGTTCGCGGTCGCCTGGGCGGCGCACAAGACGCTCCTCGGGGAGGCCGCCGCCGCACTCCTGTCAGCGCTCAGCTGCGTGACCCTCGGCGTCCTGCTGGCGGCGGTCACGCCGCCCAAGTGGCTGAAGCTCGGGATCGTGGCCATGGCGTTCGCCGACACGTGGCTCGTGGTGTCGGATCTGCTGCAAGCGCCGAACGCGTCGCTTGTGGCGGCACATCCCGTTGGGGGACTACCACAGCTTCAGAGCGTCTTGTTCGGGTCGGTGTCGTTCGGATATGGAGACCTGTTCGTGGCGGCGCTGCTTGGAGCAGTGCTGGCCTCGCAGCCCGCCCGGCAGCGCTCCGCCGCCCTGCTGACGCTGGTGCTCGCGGCCTTATTCGATCTGCTGTTTCTGGTCCTGAACGAGCTGCCTGCGACGGTGCCCGTGGCCCTGGCCTTGATTGCCGTCGAGGCCTGGCCCCGCGTGAGGAAAACTAGTGTTGGCCGTTCCCGGTCGACGCCGGCGGGCGCGATTCCTCGGCCAGCGAAGTGATCGCCAGATCTCCGCGGGCCGCTTCCTCCAGCACCGCGGTGGCCTCCTCGGCGGAACGGGCGTACAGCTCCACCAGCAAGTGCACGATGATCCGGTCCTCGTCGTGCTTGTGAAACCGGACGTGGGTGAAGAACTCACGCGTGCCGTGGTCGCCGAACGCGGCGTAGGACAGCGCGTCGCCGGCCTCCGGGCCTGAGCAGGTCTCGACGTCGTCGGCATCGACCGTGACCGTGCACGACGCGACCCATGGGGTACCGGCGATCATCCGCTCCCACCTGTCCTCGATCGGTTCGACCCGGCCGTTGTGAAACCCGAGGTGGGGCTGGTCGTGCATGCATTCCAGGCACTGGATCACGGCCTCCTGCATCTCGTCGACGACCTCGCCGCGCTCGCCGGTCTCGGCATCGATCTTGTGGATCCCCTCGTAGTGCACCTGCACCTCGAGGTTCTGTGACCAGCATCGGTAGCACCTCAACCAGCTGCGGACCTCGGTCGAGCCCTCCATGCGATTGATTCTAGGAGACGCCCTCGCCACGGCGGGAGGGAGATGGCTCCCATCGCCGTCCCGCGGCGCCGTAGGGTACGAACCGATGAGGCATGCAGCGCGCGAGCCGACCCTGCGACGAAGCCCTCGGCAGCCGGTGGGCGTGGTGCTGGCCGGCGGTCTTGGGCAGCGGATGGGCGGCGCCAAGGCGATGGTCGAGCTCGCTGGACGGCCTCTGATCTGCTACCCGCTGGAGGCGCTCGAGGCAGCGCTTGATGACGTGGCGGTGCTGGCGAAAGCCGACACCGAGCTGCCGAGCCTGCCCGGAGCAACGATCTGGGTTGAGCCCCAGATACATCACCATCCTCTGGTGGGCATCTCGCAGGCGCTGGCGCTCGCCGCGGGGAGGCCGGTGCTGGTCTGCGCGGTGGATCTACCGTTCGTGACGCCGGAGCTGGTGGGGCGGCTTGCCGCCAAGGACCCGGCCGGCGCCCCGGCGGTCGTCGCCAGCCGCCGTGGAGTGATCCAGCCGCTGCTCGGTTGCTATCAGCCCAGCGCACTCGAGCTGCTCGGACCGGCGCTCGACCGCCCCCTGCGAGAGCTGGTGGCCGCGATCGAGCCCCGATCGCTCGAAGTTCACGATCCCGACGCGCTGTTCAACATCAACACGCCGGACGACCTGTTGCGGGCGGCCGCGACGCTTGACCGCCGCCGAGCGCAGCCCAGCGCTAGCCAAACGTGAAGTCATAGGCGCTGACCCCAGGCGGGATCTGGACCGTCAGCGCATGCTGTTGATCGCTCGGTAAGGAGACCAGGGTGTAGAGCTGCTGTCCTCTGACCGTGACGCTCGAGTACGGGCGCCCATCGAGCAGCACCGTGACCTGGCGCGGGACATTGCCAGCCGATGTCATCACCAGATAGACCTTCGCCGCCTGGAAACCGAGCTGGATGGAGGCCCCGCTGGACACAGCCATGACGGACTGAGAGCCGACGCTCCAAGTCCCCTTGAGCGCGACCTGATTGAGCTGGGGCCTGCTCAGGCCCGGATACGAGTGGACCCCGGCGGTGAGCGGCTGCGCGAAGCCCTGGGAGCGCTGCGGATCCAGGTAGGTCTCGGGTGTGCCGACGCCCGCGGAGGGGATGACCGCACTGGCGGTCATCGGGGGCGGTAGGTCCCGTACGCCCCGCTCGTACAACAACTCTCGCACGGCCGCCTCGGTCTGCTTGTAGTCGCCCTCGCCGAACTGCGTGTGACGGATATTCCCGCTGCCGTCGATCAGGTACTCCGCCGGCCAGTACTCGTTCTGGTAGGCATCCCATGTCCCGAGGTTGTTGTCCTGGACCACGGGGTACCGGATCCCGTCGGAGCTGACTGCCTGGGCCACGTTCGAGGCCTCCTGCTCGAATGTGAACTCGGGCGACTCGACGCCCACGATCTCGAGCCCATAGGGGTGATAGGTGGAGTAAAGGCCCTTGAGGAACGGCAGGGTGCGGATGCAGTTGATGCACGTGTAGGTCCAGAAGTCGACCAGCACCACGTGCCCTCGCAGCCCAGCGAGTGTCAGGGGGCGTCCGCCGGATGTGTTGAACCATTGCTGCGTGTCGGTGAACGGCGGGGCCATTCCGAGGTCCGGGAGGGACGGCGTCTGGACGCCGGGGATCGCGACGCCGGAGGTCGCTGCCACCGGCACCCCGGCGGCCTCCTCCTGGCGCTTGGCGAATCGGGAGGCCGGGCGCAGCGACGCCAGGCGGTTTTGAACGCTGTTCGAGTTCTCGAGTGAGCGGGTCGGATCTACCAAGAAGGCAGGCAGGCTCGACTTCGCGAGCGTCTCCTCGAAGCGCACGTCGAGGTTGAAGACCATGGCGATACCGGTCGCTAGCAACACTGCCCCTAGCGTTCGCTCGACCACATGGCCATGCAGTGAGCGTCGCACCCGATCGGCGACCGCTCGCCCGCCGAGCGACCACAGCAGCAGCACCCCAGCCAGCCCGATCGCGTAGGCGATGGCCACCGCGACCACGCGCGCGGTCGGGCCGCTGGAGGCGCTGACCGATGTGACGGCGGCCAGAATCGGCCCGGCGCACGGCGCGCACACGAACCCGAGCGCGCCACCTACACCGAGTCCCGACCAGAAGCCGGTGCCGCGGGTCTTCGGGCCAAACCGCGCCAGCCGGGACAGCGGCGCCTGCACCCGCGCGGCGACGTCCGGGACCAGCATCACCAGGCCGAAGCCGATCAGCA
>CAVWQN010000002.1:0-403044 GCA_963757075.1 uncultured Actinomycetes bacterium | reverse complement strand
GACTCGTGGCTCAGTAGCCTGAACAGCTGAACGGTCATGCAGTTATGCTGTCGTGCGTGGCGCACCGACGTCTACGTAGCGCGGACCAGCTCGACGCTCTATTCGCAAGCTCGGTCGCGGACACGATGCAGGCACTGGCCACGCCGAGTCGCCTGCGGATACTCGGCCGTTTGCGAGCGGGTGCGCTGAGCGTCAACGAGCTCGCCGAAGCCGTGGGGATGGAGCCGTCGGCCGTCTCGCACCAGTTGCGTCTGCTGCGCCACCTCGGCTTCGTGGTTGGTCAGCGCGACGGGCGCCGCGTCGTGTACGACCTCTACGACGATCACGTCGCGCACCTGTTGGAGGAGGCGGTCTCCCACGTCGAGCACGTCCAGCTCGGACTTGCCGGCCGGAGGTCACCACGCGAATCCGAGCTGACCGCATGAGCCAGCCAGCAGGGTTGTCCCCGTTGGGGGCTCGCGAGCACGGTCACCACTCGCGGGAGCACGATGGGCACGGCCATAGCCACGGTCTAATCGATCCGTCGATAAAGCGCTCACGCGAAGGGCTGCGGGTGGTGGGAGTCTCGCTCGTGCTGCTGGCCCTCACGGCCGTCGCCCAAGCGGCGATCTACGTCGCGACAAGCAGCATCGCGTTGCTCGCCGACCTGATTCACAACGCTGGTGACGCGCTCACCGCGGTGCCACTCGCGGCGGCGTTTCTGCTGCGCTCCGACCGGGCCGAGCGCGGCGCTGGGCTAGCGGTCGTGCTCACGATCCTCGCCAGCGCGATCACTGCCGGGGTGTTCGCGATCCTGCGGATCATCCATCCACTCGCTCCCCAGCACCTGGTTGCGCTCGCGCTCGCTGGCGTGATCGGCGTGATCGGCAACGCGATCGCCGCTCGTGTGCGCCTCGGCGGCGGTCGGCGCCTGAAGAGCGACGCGCTGATCGCAGACGGCAATCACGCCCGCAGCGACGCGATCGTCAGCGCCGGCGTGGTTGCGAGCGCGATCGCGGTCGCATTGGGCGCCCCGATCGCCGACCCGATCATCGGCCTCCTGATCACAATCCTCATCCTGCACATAACCTGGGAGAGCTGGCAAACCGTGCGGGGACGCAATCATCACGACTAACCGCGGCACGGCCCAAGTCGGGATCGTCGTGTTGGACGGTGTAGGCGGAGAGATCGCGTCAGCTTGTCCGGAGTAGTAGCGAGTCGCGCACGCCCGACGTATCGTTTGAATCGTGCTGTGGCTTTCTGCGGTGCTGGTCGCGACGGTCTCGAACCTTGACAATCTCGCGGCCGGCGTTGCGTTTGGGATGCGTCGTACGAGGATCGCGGCGGCGCCCAATGTGGTCATCGCGGCGGTGACGATGGCTGCGACCGCAGGCGCGATGACGTCCGGCCGCGGGCTAGCGCACGTTTTGGCGCCTTCATTGGCGTCGGCGCTCGGCGCGTCGATCGTCGGCGCGATCGGCGTTTGGACGGTCCTCGGCTCGCCTCGCGCCTTACGGGTGCCGGCCAGTTGGCCTGAGCGCGGGACCGGCCGATTCTGGGGCGTCCGCTATCGCTACGGCGTCACCGGCGAGCTCGGCAGGAAGGCCATCTCCTTGCGCGAAGGGCTCGTCCTGGGAGTTGCGCTCTCCTTGAACAATGCCGCGACCGGCGTGGGCGCGGGAGTCGCTGGCGTCTCGCCGCTGGCGACGACGCTGCTCGCGGGTGGACTCTCACTGATCTGCATCGGCGGCGGAGCGCGGGCCGGACTGGCTCTCGGCCGGTTCGTCGGCGACAGCCGAGCGTCGCTGGTCGCCGGCCTGATCCTTCTCGGAGTTGCGGCGATGATCCTCGCGGGCGCCGGGTAGCCGCCGAACATCAGGTCACCAGCAGGGATCAGCGTCACGGTCCTCAGCAGTGATGCTCCCCGGTTTGACGACCCGAGCCGGGGCGTGCGACACCGGTGACGGTCCTAGTCGTAGGTGTCGGGGTTGGGGCCGACGCGTCCGGGGCACCAAGGACTTCCATCACCCGGTCCTCGGCGACATCACCACCACCTACAATCGCATGGACCTCGCCGTCGAGTCCGGACTGGCGATCACGATCTACACCGCCGAACCCGGATCCACGTCAGCAGAGGCACTCAGCCCCCCCTCGGAAGCTGGGCCGCCACGCCGGGGCAGCCAGAGCTACAGGACGCCGAACCTCGTCCCTAACCGTCGGCCAAGCCGCGTCTGGAATACGCAGAATCGCTCGTACGGCCGCCAGCCCGCCGCATGAGCCGAGCGCCGGGCCCTCGCGGCGCCAAAGCAGGACGCGAGCCTGACCCACCGAGAGGTCTCGCAAATCGCCATAAGCGCGGCGCGCGCCAGCGCCAGTTCCGCTGCTGCGCCGTTGGTCTACTTGAGGGCGCTGCGCTTGGCGCGGAAGCGGCTCGTGGGTTGGCCTCTCAGTATGGTGGGATGCCGCTCTTGTCCAGTTATACCGCGCGCATTCGGAGCGAATCTCTTGCGGGGGTTGAAGCGTGCCGGCGGTGAGCGTTCATGGATTGGTTAGGTCGTACGGGCCGGTCCGCGCCGTCGATGGGGTGAGCTTCGAGGTCGAGGCCGGTGAGGTGTTCGCGCTCCTGGGTCCCAATGGGGCGGGCAAGACGACGACGATCGAGATCCTGGAGGGATTTCGCGACCGCGACACGGGCGAGGTGCGGGTGCTGGGGATCGACCCGGGGGATCGCCGATCCGGGCAGCGGCTCCGCAGCCAGCTAGGCGTCGTCTTGCAGGAGCTTGCGGTGGAGCCGTTTCTGTCGGTGCGCCAGGTGCTCGAGCGCAACGCCGGCTATTACCCGGCGCCGCGCTCGGTAGGCGACGTGATCGAGCTGATCGGCCTGGCGGAGAAGGCCGACGCGAAGGTCAAGGCGCTCTCGGGTGGTCAGCAGCGACGACTGGATGTTGGCCTGGGGATTGTGGGCAATCCCGCGCTGTTGTTCCTCGATGAGCCGACCACCGGACTTGATCCGGCGGGACGGCGAACCTCGTGGGAGCTGGTGCGCAGGCTCGCCAGCGAGGGCACAACGGTGATGCTCACTACGCACTACATGGAGGAGGCCGAGGCGCTGGCCGACCAAGTGGCGATCATCGCGTCAGGCAAGATCGTGGCCCATGGTCCGCCGGCGTCGCTAGGCGGCCGCGACCAGGGTGCGGCCACGATCCGCTTCCAGCTACCCGCTGGCGTCACGCCGGCGGATCTGCCCGTGACGGTCGCCGGCGATGGGCGGTCCGTCGAGCTGCGGACTGACCGTGAGCTCGAGGCGCTCTACGAGCTGACCAGGTGGGCGCTTGAGCATGAAGTCCGGGTGACTGGCCTGACCGTCAGCCGTCACACGCTCGAGGACGTCTACCTGCAGTTGACTGGCGCCGACCCTGACCGGTTCCGGACCGACTCGGCGCCGGGAGCGCCGGTCCGAGGTTGAGCGCGCGCGGCGAATCGATCTTGCCGCCGCGTTCGGCATTGGCCGAGCTGCGGCTTGTGCTCAGGCAAGTCGGCTATGAGCAGCTGTCCTTCTGGCTGAATCCGGTCGGGGCGATCTTCACGGTCGGGTTCTCGCTCCTGTTCCTGCTGATGCTGGGCGCCAGCGCCGGGTCCTCGCGCGTCACCTATTTGCACAACATCAAGCTAGTCCAGTACTACGTTCCGGGCTTCATCGCTTACGGGGTGATGGCTGCGTCGTTCAACAGCCTGGCGATCAGTCTGGTCATCCGCCGCGAGACCGGGCTGCTCAAACGCCTGCGGCTGAGTCCGCTGCCTACGTGGACGCTCTTGACCTCGATCCTGGTCAGCACGCTGCTGATCGCGTTCGCCCAGGTGGTGCTCATGCTCGCAGTAGGACGCTGGGCGTTTGGGGTTCACCTGCCATCGGGCGCATCGGGGATCGGTGCCCTGGTGATCGTGCTCGTGCTCGGTGGGCTCAGCTTCGCGGCGCTCGGGATCGCGATGAGCACACTCATCCCCAACCAGCAGGCCGCCGGTCCGCTGACCAGCACTGTGTTCTTCGTCCTGCTGTTCCTGTCAGGCCTGTGGTTTCCGCTCAAATCCGGCTCGACGCTGGCCAAGATCTCGACCTTCTTCCCGATCCGCCACTTCATCACCGCCGTGTTCAGGACCTTCAGCCATCCCGTGACCTCAGCATGGTCCGGACACGACCTGCTGATCGTCGTGATCTGGGGTGTGGTGGCCGCCGCGGTCGCGCTTCGCCGCTTCCAATGGGCGCCATACCGCACGTGACCACATCCGCCGCTCGCCTCGGGCTCTTGTGCTCCTGCTACCGAGCGGCCGAGAGCGGCGCAGCGGCTCCTGTGCACGAAGTGTCCCTCCGGCCTACCGCGCCCTTAAACCCTGACAGTCATAGCCGCCGGTCCCGTCCCGCACCTGGGCCGACAACGTGTAGTAACGCGTCCCATCCCAACAGCTCGACACGATCGGCTCTCTAACGGCGGCGGCGAGCAGGCGCGCGCGATACCGACATGAGGATGCTCGTGCCGTCACCAGAGCAGCTCCACCAGCCCTTGGCGGTCGACACCCGCTGGTCGCCACAAGCGCAACCGGGCCGAAGTGCTTGCCGCGGACCGCTCACGTGCAAGCACCACGCGAAAGCGGCGGGCCCGGCGGCGGACCACCCTACGTTCGAACAAAGCGGCCAGCCCGCGCACGTGACCGGTAAAGGCGTCGAGCAGCAGCGCCCGCTGTGCCGAGGGCGTCGCGCCAACCCCGACCAGCCCGAGGACGAACGGAATCCCGCGCGGGACCACCGCTCGCGACCAGCGACCTGCTGCCCGCGAGCCGGGTCTCTCGTCGGTGCCGGGGGAAGATGCAGGTGCTGTGGCCGAAGCAGAAGCAGGTTTCGTCGGCCACTGAGACGGGGAATATGTGTGTAGCATGCACAGATAGCGATGAAAGGTGGTTTGCGATGCCATCGATGAAGGGCAGCTTTCAACTCTCGTCGTGGAACGAGGACGCATATGAGGAGCGCGACGGTTGTCGACTGACTCGCGCCTCGGTCAGCCAGCGATTCGAGGGCGACATCGCGGGCGATGGGGCCGCGGAATGGCTGATGGCCTATCAACCCGACGGCCGCGCCCGATTTGTGGGGTTCCAGATCGTCGACGGAGAAGTCGCCGGCCGTCGCGGCATGCTGGTGCTCGAGACAGCGGGCGAGTTCGACGGCCGGGTAGCACGATGGGACGCGACGGTCCTCCCGCGCTCGTCCACCGGCGAACTAACGGACCTCGAGGGTGCGGGCAAGTTCGAGGCCCCACACGGCTCGAGGGCCTCCTATGAGCTCGAGGTCACGCTCCGGGACCAGTGACCCGTCCGTCGCCCGGCTCGCGAACCTGATCGGGGCGTGGACGCTTGCGGTGGCCGACAGTGTGACCGCGGCAGCCGCCACGGCGGCTGGCCGCGGCGGCCAGGCGCCCGCTGCGCTCGTGGCTCTGCACGAGTTCGCCGCCGGGAGCACGATCGACCAGCTCCGAAAAGTCCTTGCAATCAGTCACTCAACAACGGTCCGGCTGATCGACGGTCTCGTCGCCGATGGCCACGTGAGCCGTACCCACCACACCGATGACCGCCGCTCGGTCGCGTTGACGCTGACTCCCGCGGGCAGACGAGCAGCGCGGAAGATCCTCGCAGCCCGCCGCGAGGCCTTACACCGCCCGCTGGAAGGACTCTCCGAGCAGGAGCGACGCTCGCTGATGCGCCTGGCCGAAACGCTGACCGGACAGCTAGTGGATCTGAAGCTCGACGAGCGCGCTCGCGGGAACGATCCATCGAGCGGCTGGTTGTGCCGCCTGTGCGACTTTGGCGCGTGCGGACGTCCCTACGGTCTGTGCCCGGCGGCAGAGCGTCTACGAGCCCGGACCGCCCAACGCGACGGCATTGATCCCCCACCGAGCGCGTAACCAATGCCAAGGGATCAGCGGCCCACGCCCGTCCAGGCCAGGCGCACAATCGAGGCTACAGCTCGCAAGAACTGGTCAGGAGCTGACCGCTCGCTACAGCACCCCGCATAGCCAGCAGGCGCTCCGCACGGCTGCTGCACCCGCGCCACGTGATTGCGGGAATCAGCGTCTCGATCATCCCGGTCTCGCTCGTCGCCAAAAGCAGGCCCTCAGCGTGAGCCATTGGTCAAGCGAGCAATCGCATCCGTGGCAACCCGCTCGTCCGAGTCAGGGGACCGACGCCGATGAGATGTCGCCATAGGAGTGGCACGATCCGTGACGGCCGAAGGACGAAAGGAGTCGTCCGCACGGGCGCTGCGGGCGCACCGAGCTGGGCGAAAGTTAGAGCGCGGCGCGCTGAACGGCGTCCGTCGCGATAGCACGCGCGGTTACGGCCGGCCGGCAGCGTTAGAGCTCGTTATCTGTTGCCTCGGGACCGGGGATATACCATCCAATTGGATGGTGATAGGATGATAACGAGATGGCACCCCGTTTGGGGGTGCAACGAAGATGGTTGATGCCGAGAGGACCGAAAAGATCACGATCAACGTCGGGCTGGTCGACCTGGGTCAGATCGACCTGCTGGTCAGCGAGGCGTTTTTCGCGAACCGAACCGATTTCATTCGTACGGCCATTCGGCGGCAGCTCGAAAGCCGATCAGACGCCGTACAGAGAACAGTGGTCCGACGCGCGCTGGTGCTGGGCATAGAGCACTACGGCCGCGACGCGCTAGAGCAGCTTCGAGACTCTGGTCGCATGGTGGAGCTGCGCGTTCTCGGGCTGGCCACCATTGCCGATGACGTCTCGCCTGAGCTCGCCGTCGCGACGATCGCGAGGGTCGAAGTCCTCGGTGCCTTTCGGGCGCCGCGGGCGGTGAAGGCGGCGCTCGCCTCGCGCACCACATGATCATCTACCGACCCGGGCGACCCCGATCGCGCGGTGGCAGTCCGTCCATCCAACCACCGATCTCTCGGCGATAGCCGACGACGCCCCTGAAAGGAACGTGCGATGAGGCTCGATGCGAACATCGCGATGGCCGAGGCGTTGCGACTGACGCGTACCGGGCGGTTGGCGGAGGCCACGGCGGTTCTGCAGCGGAGTCTGGCGAGCGCCGGCGCCGCAGCGCCGCGCGGATCGACTCCCGCGCAGCCTTTGGCCGATTTCGGCCACGTTCGGTTGCCGGTGTCAAACAGTCGCCCAGTGAGGTCGCCCCAAGTGCCGCGCGCTCATGCCGCGTCCGCGCGCCGGGGTCTGGTTGAGGACCTCCGGGCCGCGCTGCGCGGCGTGCCAGAAATCGTCGGCCCGGTTGGAAGGCCAGGAGGCGCACGATCGTCTACTGGTGGCGCAGGGGCCAGGGCTGCCGCCGCGCAGGGTGGTGAGATCCGCAACCTCACGCACACCGAGAGCGCTGGAACCCGCAGCTACGACCTCTACATTCCGACCGGCTACGCCGGTGAACCCGTTCCACTCGTGGTCATGCTCCACGGGGGCAAGCAGAACGGATTGGATTTTGCGGCCGGCACGCGGATGAACGAGTTCGCCGAGCAGCACAACTTCCTCGTCGCGTACCCAGAGCAGTCGAGGGCGGCTAACGCCGGCCGGTATTGGAACTGGTTCTCCGCGGCTGACCAGCAGGCCGATGCCGGCGAGCCGGCGATCATCGCCGGCATCACCCGCGCGGTCATGCGCGATCTCATCGTAGATCGGACTCGCGTCTACATCACCGGGCTTTCCGCCGGTGGCGCCATGGCCGCGGTCATGGCCGCGACCTACCCAGAGCTCTACGCGGCGGTCGGGGTGCACTCCGGGATCGCCTACGGCGCCGCGCACGACGTCGGCTCCGCCTTCGCGGCGATGCGAACCGGGGGTACGCCCGCCCCGACCAGTGCGGTGCCGCTGATCGTGATCCACGGGGACCGAGACACAATCGTGGCTCCGGTCAACGCAGACAAGTTGATCGCCTCTCGGCTCGCGGCTGGAGACCTCACAGGCCACGATGCGCCGATCACGACACGCAGCGACCGTGGGCGCGGCTACACCCGCACTGTGCACCGCAACCTCGACGGGGTCGGCGCCGTGGAGTCCTTGATCGTCCATGGCGGCCGTCACGCCTGGTACGGCGGCAGTCCCGTTGGCTCCTACACCGACTCGCACGGCCCTAACTCTTCCGCCGAGATGATCCGGTTCTTCCTCCAGCACCAGGGCCACGCACGCCACCCGCGGGAGCACGCCTAAAAAGCACACCGGCATCCCGAGCGTAGACGCTCGGTTGATCGGCTCGGCAGGCTCCCTCGCCGATCTTGAAGTCACCGGCGCTGTGCGGAGGCTCCTACGCGCCGGGGTCGAGACCGCAACCGTTACCGTGGTCTCCGTCGTCCCCGGTGGATCCGAGCCTCGGATCGACGATAGCCAGCTGGCAGCCGAACCGCAGTTGGTGAGCTACGAGGTAAGCCATCGACGGTCCTCGGAGAGGCGCCACGCGCTACCAGTCGCGGAAGGAGATGCCCTCCCGGGGCCAGCGCTGGTCTTCAAGCGAAACCGATGCCAGACCAGCCCGGGTGTCCCCACTCGGGCGACGACTTCGTCGCCGAAGCAGTGCCGCGTCGCACGCTCCGCCTGAAGACGAAGGCGATCGTCTGCGACCTACTGTTCCCAGCCGGTGAGTGGGAAGCGGATGGTATGCGCGGCGAGGTGATCGTGGTCGGGGTCGGCGCGATGGGGGCCGCCGTGAGCTGGCAGCTGGCGCGGCGGGGCATCCGTGTCATCGCCCTGGACCGGTACGCGCCGCCGCACGACGGCGGCTCGACGCACGGCGAGAGCCGGATCACCCGCTTGGCTGTCGGCGAGGGCGACGAGTATGTGCCCTTGGTCCGCCGCTCGCACACGCTCTGGCGGGAGATCGAGGCGGAGTCGCGGCACACGCTGCTGATGCAAACGGGCGGCATCGTGATTGGCGGGCCCGAGAGCGATTTCCTGGAGCGCACCCGAGAGATCGCCGCGCGCCACGGGATCGTGCACGAGAGCCTGGACGGGGCCGAGCTCAGGAGCCGCTTTCCGATGTTCGCCGCCGGCGAGGCGGCGCGCGCCTACTACGAGCCGGAGGCGGGGTACGTGCGGCCGGAGGCGGCGGTCGCGGCGCAACTCGGCCTGGCGGCGAAGGCGGGCGTGCATTTGCGCCTCGGCGAGCCCGTCCTGGAGTGGCGTGCCTCGCCGGAAGGCGTGCGCGTTCGTACCGGGAGCGGCGTGCATGATGCCGATCAGCTCGTCCTGTGCCCGGGACCGTGGATCAACCAGCTCTTCCCGGAGGGGCGTGACCTCTTCGAGGTCTACCGGCAGCTCCTGCTCTGGTTCCCGATCGCCGATGAGCCGCGCGGTCTAGACGAGATGCCGATCTTCGTCTGGGACTTCGGCGGCGAGCGGACCGGCTTCGTCCACCTGCAGGGGTTCTACGGCTTCCCCCCGCTGGCCGGTTCCGCCGGTGGCGTGAAGGTGGCCACGGAGCAGTTCGAGCGCTCGACCGAGCCCGATGGAGCTCAGCATCCCGCCAAGCCGGATGAGGTCGCGTTCATCCGCCGGCACGTCATCGGCGAGCGGCTGCCATGGCTTGGGTCGATCCCGCTGCGGACCGTCTCCTGCCTCTACACGAGCACGCGGGGCAGCCGCTTCGTGATCGACCGCCACCCTGCCCACGAGAACGTGATGATCGTCTCAGCCTGCTCGGGCCACGGTTTCAAGCACTCGGCGGCGGTCGGGGAGGCAGTGGCGCAGTGGATGGCGGGCCAGTCTCCCGAGGTCGACCTAGGGCCCTTCCGATACCCTCGCGCCTGATGAAGTACGCGCTTCCGCCCGACCCCCGCATCCCCCCTCGGTGCTGCTGACCGCGATCTGATTCGGGCCGCAGCGACCGCCTCGTCGCCAACGCGCTCGTCCGGCGCTAGCGGGCGTTCCAGCGCAGAGCGATCGCGCGGCCGGGTGGCGGCGGGGGAGCACGAAATCACGCCACAGGAGGCCCGCGCAGGTCCGGTGGGCGGCCGCGTTTGTGCTTCCAGCTGAAGCGGTGGGACGAGACGCCTCGTTCTCGTCCGTCTCGCATTGATCACTGTGAGCATGAGCTCGCTCAGCTGCGGGATTGCTGGAGTGGGTTTGGCTGGGCATCGCAGGCTGGCGAAAAGACTCGCTGAGTTGTACGTCTGGGTCCGGGGCGCTTGATTTCCGGCCGCGGTTATATGCGTGCCGGTTTCGCCGGTTGAAAAGTGACCCATCTTCGGGGGCTGCGCCGGTTGAAGACTGGGCCACTTGAGGGTTGGTGCGGCGGCGTTTCGCGGAGCGAGCCGTAGGCGAGTGGAGGGAAATGCCGCCGGCGGGGCTTGGGGAGGGGTCAGCTGATGGTGGCGGGTTCGGCGAGGGGTCGGGCGGCGAGGTCTTTGCCTCTGAGCCGGTAGCTGTCGCCTTTGAGGGCGAGGATTGCGGCGTGGTGGACGAGCCGGTCGATCATCGCGGCGGCCACGACGGCGTCGCCGGATCTCGCCCCAGGCGCTGAAGGGCTTGTTGGAGGTGACGATCATCGACGCCCGCTCATAGCGGGAGGAGACGAGCGAGAACATGAGGTTGGCGGCCTCGGGATCGCACGGGCTATATCCGACTTCGTCGACCACGATCAGTGGGATGAATCCGGCCGGCGGGCTCTTGCCGTGGCTGCCCTGGCGTTTGTGCTCGGCGAGTCGGGCGACCCATTCGGTGGCGGTGGCGACCTGGACGCGCTGGCGCGCGAGGCAGGCGCGGATCGAGATCGGCGATCGCCAGCGGGGTTCTGCCGGTGCCGGGCGGGGCCGAGCAGGACGAAGCTCGCTGTGGCGCGCCGGAAGCCGAGTTGGACGAGGTGTTCGACGACCTGCTTCTTGACCGAGCGCTGGAAGGTGAAGTCGAACTCCTCCAGCGTCTTGCGGGCGGGGAACCGGGCGGCTTCGATCCTTCCTTCACCGCCGTGGCTGTCTCTGCGCTGCCACCTCGGTGGAGAGCAGAGCCTCGGCGAAACGCTCATAGCTCCATTGCTCCTCGCGCGCCCGGTCGGCCAGCTTGGGTAACGCCCGCGCTGCCGCCGGCGCTTTGAGCGCGCGGAACAGGTGGGCCAGCTCCGAGGTCTTCGCCGTCATGCGGGGATCAGCTGGTCATATCTGGCCAGCGGGCGGATCTCGACCTCGACTCGGCGGCGGATGCCGCGCAGCCGCTCGAGCTGCAGCTGATGCGCGGGATCGGTCAACGTCAGCCCGCCTGCGAACGAGCGGCGATGCCGGCAGGCCAGTTCCCGCGTGTCCAACGCACCGGCCTTGATCTCGCGCTGGGAGACCCGCACCTCCACCCGCCGCCCCGCTAGGCGCGGATCGAGCGAGTAGTCGTTGCGGTCAAAGCGCAGATACGGCTGCTGGGGTACCCGCCAGACGAACCTCCGGTCCAGGTCGGGGATCGGCGGCAGCAGCCGCATCCGCTCCCGCTCGTGCGTCAGTCGCTCGGCTGGGACCGCTCGAGTGGTGCGATGCACGCGGTTGTTGGCCTTCTCGCACCAGGCGTCGAGCTGGGCCTCGAAGTCAAGCTCGTTGGCGAACCGCCGGCCGGGGAGGAAGTTGGTGCGCATGAACCGGTGCGAGCGCTCAAGCGCCCCCTTGGCCTGCGCATCCCCCTGCTCGAGGATGATCCAGCCGACCCCGAGCCGGCCGCAGAACGCCGCGAACTCCTCGGTCGGATGACCGCCGGCGCCGATCGCCGCTTCGCGGTCCCACACCAGCTTCTCCGGCAGCGCGCCGATCCGAGAAAGGCAGCCACCCAGCCCCCACAGGATGTCCGGCGCCTCCTGGAGAAGATCAACGCCCCGGCGATCACCCGCGACCAGCACAGCTCCGCGGTCACCACCCACCCGCGCCGCGTTCACGGACATGCCTCCGCGGCAGCAAGCAGCAGATCGTCGGTCCGGGGCCTATCACCGAGATGACCGACGATCAGCAACCCGAGCACGGCGGCTGCTGTGACTCCGATCAGCGCGCAGCGGGCCCCGGAGGACGATAGCTCATAGGTCAATCGGAACCCTGCGAGCGCTTCGGCGACGTTCCGGTCGCCGCGCGGCTAGTCCGGGCCCGCGCTTCGCGGTCGGATCCGCTCGCTCCGACTCTCAGTCGTGCGGAGCGACAACGAGCAGTGTGGCGTCGTCGCGAAGCGGGTCACGGGAGGCCGCTATCACCGCGTCTTGTATGGCGCGCACCGTGCTGGCGGCCGAGCGGGGGCCCAGCTCGGCGAGGATCGCCCGCAGGCCGTTCTCTCCGATGCGCCCGCGGGTGGCGGTGCGACGCCCGGTGACCCCATCCGAATACAGCAGGAGGCAGTCCCCCGACACAACCGGCGCAGTGAGGACCGGAAACCTGCGTTCCGGAAAACGGATCCCCAGTGGATAGGTCCGCTCGCCGTCGAGCTCCTCGACGCGCCCATCGGCGCGCAGGATCAACGGGGTGGGGTGGCCGCAGTTGATCCATCGAAGCTGTTGCCCGGTGGGATCCCAGGACCCGAGCACGGCGGTCAGGTGCCGCTCCATATCGAGCGCCATGATTGCCTCGTCGGTCAGCCTGGCTGCTTGCTGTAACCCCGCGCCAGCACGTCGGGCGGCGCGCAGCGCGCCGATCGCCAGCGAGGAAAGCGCCGCAGCCGAATTGCCCTTGCCGGTCGCATCGGCCACGACCAGCCAGAGACCGTCCGCGTTGCCCGCATAGTCAAAGAAGTCGCCGCCAACGTCATAACCAGGCAGCACTCCTCCGGCGACGTCCGCCCCTTCAACGCGGGCAAGCCGTGGCGGCAGC
The DNA here is from genome assembly GCA_963757075.1 of uncultured Actinomycetes bacterium. Classification (GTDB taxonomy): domain Bacteria; phylum Actinomycetota; class Thermoleophilia; order Solirubrobacterales; family Solirubrobacteraceae; genus Palsa-465. The sequence continues at coordinate 390,233 of CAVWQN010000002.1, read as the reverse complement.
AGGTTCTGCTGAATCTCGGCCGCCGGCTGGGTGCCCTTGCGCCGACGAACGGCATGTAGCGCGTCGGTATAGCCTGAGGCCAGCTCAAGCGCCAAGGCGGCCTGACCCGCAAATCCCTCGAGATCAACGGCCGGCCGGTCGCGAGCAAGCAGAAAGCCAATGACGCGGTCGCGCACCACCATTGGCCACAGCGTGCTCGGTCCGACGAGGTCCGTTACCAGCCCCCGCAACTGCGGCAGAGCCTCCGGAATGAGCTCAGGCCCGACGCCGACCGGCGCACGAATCCGCTCGGGATAACGCTCCACATTGCCCCCCGAGCCGCAGCGCACAGGAACCATCCACATCCAGCACATACACGGCGACCGGACAGCCCGCTTCCGCGGAGGCGACCGCGACGACTCGCTCTGGCACCAGATGCGGAAACGACGCGTCCAACAGCTCGGCTGCGCCGGGCTTTGCAGTCATCATCATCGTCGCCCACCAACATACGCGGTCGCCAAGCAAAGTCGCCCCTCTGGGCGATGGCCGTCCCGCCACGCGAGCCGCGAATCCTCCTCAATCGGAAAACTCGACGCTTAGAAAGACCCCGGCCGAAGCCGCGCCCTGCGTTCGTCTCGACAGCAATGCGAGCAGCCGCCCCGCCATGCCGCCGATGCCAGCACCTCGAGGTCGCCGGCAACTTCCCTGCTCCGCGCGAAAGCGTCCTTGCTGACGATCGCTCTTGGTCTCCCGCCCAACTATCACGCGCCGTCGCAATGGCGACGATTGGATGGTCGGATCAGGCGCTCGCGGGCAGTTTTGGATCGGCGCCGCGAGTCTCGAGTTTGGCGATGAACGGGCGAGCAGCTCACGTATGAGTCCTGCTCTTGTGTGGGCTCGGGCATGCTGGGATCGCGTGGCAGCCGTCCCTATGCCACCCCGTTTTCCGAGCCGGTCACGGGGCGGGTACGATCTGCAGCGTTGCTGATCTACTCGATGGGCGTTTCGGTGGACGGCTTCATCGCTGACCGCGAGGGCGCGTTCGGGTGGACTGTCCCTGACGAGGAGCTGTTTGGCTTCCATCTGGCGCGGGTGCGCGAGCTTGGTTGCCATCTGTGCGGCCGCAAGCTCTACGAGACGATGCTGGTGTGGGAGACCGATCCGTCGCTGCGCGACACCGAGCTGCATGCCGCGTTCGCCGATGTCTGGTGCGCGCTTCCGAAGGTCGTCTTCAGCCGCACGCTCGACAGCGTCCAGGGCAATGCTCGGCTCGCCGAGGGGTCGGTGGAGGAGGAGGTCGCCGCCGCACTCGCCGCGACTGACAAGGACATTGAGATCGGCGGCGCCGGCCTCGCCGCGACCACGATCGAGCTCGGCCTGGTCGATGAGCTGCGCATGTTCCGCCATCCGATCATCGTCGGTGGCGGCACGCCGTTCCTCCCGCCGGTTACCGCGGACGTCCAGCTGGAGTTGATCGAGACCAGGACGTTCGGCTCGCGGGTGATCTACGAGCGCTACAGGCGCATCCGCGCTGACATGGACTGATACCTCTGACGGTGCGGTCACGCGATCGCAGCGTGGAGCGTAAGCGATCATCGACCCGCCCCCCGTCTCCGCTACACCGCGCGACTCTTGATCGTCGGGCGGCAGCTCTCGCCTTGCGCGGATCAGAGGCTCCCGCCAGGGTGAGGATCGGTGCCGCGCGTGGGGGAGATCACGAAGCAGTTCGTCGTGGGCGCGGGCGACCGCGCCGAGTTGGCGCGAGCGGTCGGGGCGGGAGCGTTTACCGCCCTATGCGATAGGTGACGTGCGTCGCCTTCGGCGAATGGATCACATCGACCGGCTCGAGCCCAGGATCCTCTACATCTTCGAACAGCGCCTCACCGTCCCCGAGTAGCACCGGAGCGATGTCGAGCACGAGCTCGTCGAGCACGCCCGCTGCGAACGCCTGGCGCACGGTCGAGGCACCGCCCGCGATCAACACCTCGCGCTCGCCCGCGGCGCCCACCGCCTGCGCATAGGCGGCGTCGAAACCGTCGGTGACGAAATGAAAGATCGTCCCGCCGTCCATCTCGATCGGGTCGTGGGCGTAATGCGTGAGCACGAACACCGGCGCGTGGTAGGGCGGCTCGTCACCCCACCACCCGCGCCAGTCCTCGTCCCACTCGCCACGGATCGGACCGAACATGTTCCGGCCCATCACGTAGGCACCGCGCTGCTTGGCTAGGTGCTCGCGGGAGCGAGCGTCTCCCTCGTGGAGTGGCTCATCGAGGTGCCACTGGTGCAACTCGAGGCCGCCGATACCGATCGGGTTGTCGCGATCCTGGTTCGGCCCCGCGATGTAACCATCGAGCGAGATTGAAACGTGAGCAGAGGTCTTTGTCATAGACCCGGAGACTGTCGCAGAGGAGGAAACTCATCGCCAGCGGCCGGTCGAGTCCCCTTCGGCAACCGGACGAGGCGCCGCACGCGAGACTGCGGACGCTAGCCGAGACCCGCCTTCACTCCGTCGCGCGCTTCTCGGTTCGCCGCGTAGCCCACTCCCTACCTCAGCTTGCCGGGGTTGAGGATCCCGGCGGTCGGGGCGCCCCGACCGGCACTGTGACAATCGAGCCGCAGCGGGCGCACGTCCAGGCGACGGATCGGGGGTCGAGCTTCATCAGCACCGGGCATGCCCACGCGTGGGGCGGGCAGCTCCCGTCAGCCGGGCAGACCTCCCGCCGCCGCGGCGGGAGGGCCGTCCGGCTGAGCCTTAGATGTTCGGGGTGTGGAGTCGTCATGCAGGCGCGCTTTCGGATCGATTCGCTTACGAGTACGGATCGGAGGATTGAGCAGCACCATCAAGATCGCATAACGGTTTGACACGAAGACTCTTCATGTCCCGCGCCTGCGACGCGCCGCACTCCTCCTGTGACGACGAACGCGGGAGCGCGCTTCGTGCCTACGGGTCTGGGGATCCACAAGGCCTTGCCGGCTTCGCGGCGAAGGTGGACTCAATGCCGGAGGCCTGGGTTTATCTGCTGGGCTGCTGCGATGGCTCGCTCTACACGGGATGGACGGTCGATCTCGAGCGCAGGCTTGCACGCCACAGTGCTGGCACCGCCAGCCGCTACACCGCCAGCCGGCTGCCAGTCGAGCTCGAACTCGCGATCTCGATGCCCGACCGCACCACCGCTCGCCGCGAGGAGGTACGCATCAAGCGGCTACCGCGGGCAACAAAGCTAGCTCTCCTCAACCGAGCACACGCCGCTACCCGGAAATCGGCCGACTCGGAGTTCGGCCGCGGGCCGTCGCATCAAAAAGCCCCGCATTTGCAGGGCTTTTGAGAGCGGCTGATGGGGCTCGAACCCACGACCTTCTGCATGGCAAGCCCATCGAGGCCGCTTCGGAGCGTTGCAGTCTATCGCCAAGCTCCGCGTTTACGGGAGATCTGCTCGCTCGGAGGGAGCGTGCTGATGCGGTCTGATGCCGTCTGACGCTTCCAAGATGCTTCCAACCACGGCTACCGGCTAGGCGCGTACGGAGGCTGAGCCCGTCGCCACCATCTGGGACGATTGCGGCGCGTGGTGGCTCAAGCTAAGAAGACGGAGGACTACTCCTTTGCTGCGCTGACGCGGATGCACTTCGGGGAGGTGCTGAGCGTCGACGAGGTCTTTGCGCGCTTGCAAGACGTCGAGATCAACAGTGACGATCAGATGCAGCTACGCGGCCCCGTGTGGGTGGGGTCCGTCGGGTATGAGAAGCATCCGGATCATCGAGCATTCGCAAGGTGCCTGAGAGCTGCTGGGGTCGAGCGTTTGATCGACGTCCGGCGGCTCCCGATCTCGCGTCGCCGTGGCTACGCGAAACGATCTCTTGCTCAAGCGATGACGGACGCCGGCATTGACTACATACACATCAAAGCGCTTGGGAACCCGAAGCGGTTCAGAGACCTGTACAAGGCAGGACAAGTCGAGGAAGGCCGGCAGCGCTACCAGGAATACTTGCTGGCAGAACAGGCCGATGCGCTCAACGACCTCGTTCCGCTGTTGAGCGACAAACGCTCAGCACTGATGTGCGTTGAACACGACGCTGCCACTTGCCATCGAACCGTCATACTCGATGCTCTCAAGGATGAGCTTGGGGTCGAGCTAGAGGTGCTACAGATCACCTAGCGCAAGCTGCTCGGGGCGTCGGGGTGGCCACCACACGCCAAGCACAAGGAATGACGCTGGGTGCTGATGCTGATTACCAACGAACAGCGCGGTGTCACGATCGTTCCCACAAACTTCGCTGATCCAGCGCTGCTTCATCCGGTCGCGCCAATCAGGGCGGCCCCGAACCCGCCGGTAGAACGTGGCGATCTCCCAGTCGATGATCGACTGCGTATGCGTCTTGCAGGACCTGTCCTGACACTCGTACCGATACTTGAAACTCCACGGAATTAGCTCTAGTTCTCGCAGCTGATGGCGGCGCTCCTCGGATCCGATGTCGCCAAGCAGGCTCGGCTGTGCAGCCCATGCCCGCGCAATCTCGCGCTTCTCGACCGTGACGTTCCGCTCCTCGATGACGAGATCGATCACCCGCTTGGGCCGAAAGACTCCGAGGGAGGCGCCATCCCGCCGCTGCTGCCGAATGAGATCGCACATTGACGGCGCCATCAGCGGCTCGACGAATCTTCGTCGCCGAGCCCATGAGTCGGTTGTCGGAATTGGGCTTCCCAGGAGCTGGATTGAGTCGCGATCCGGCCGTCGTGTCTCAGGCCGCCGATCGCCGCTATGAGACTCCAATCGGAGCTGGACCCGCTGGTATTTCTTGAACTGCTGTTCATCCTCGAGAGCCCGGAACGGGACGGGGTAAAGCCTGATCCAGCGCAGCCGGACGGCGAAATCTCCACGCCAGCAACACAGGACACTTCGCCGTAGGTTCTGCTGAGCGCGGGATATGCCTTGACGAGCGGAAGGAACTCGACGGTCTCCATGGATGCCAGCTATCGAAGCAGACGCCTCGGACCCAGACCCGAGGCGTGTCGAGCGCCGCCACGCCCTGCCCAGGCACAGCCGCATCGGCGCTCGCAAATCGCGCATCAGCCCTCCCACGGAAGGCTGGTGGCTCCATCGACGGTTCCGTCCGATCCTCACGGTAAGTTCGCTCGCGGTCAAAGCTAGGTCGCGCGTCGTGCCCTAGCCCGAAATCCCAAGCTGAGCTTGGCGAAAGGAGACAGCGTGGTAGTCACGACCCGTAATGGGGCCTTCCTGCCGATGGAAACGGCAGGGACACAGCACCTGGTCAACCGTACATACCGCGAGAGCGGTCCATATCAGTGGGCGCGAGAACCTACATCAACGCTCGTGAGGCCGGAGCCACGAGAGTCGAGTTCGGCATCGAGTGGCAGGCTGTGGCGAACAAGGGCGTCTACCGGCGGATGATCGCCGATAACGGATCCGGAATGGACCCTGCGCAACTTGTCGAGTTCTTCAACACGTACGGTGGCGGCGGAAAGCCGATCGGGGGCATCCACGAGAACTTCGGCGTAGGCGCTAAGACCTCGCTCCTCCCCTGGAACACGTATGGCGTTGTGGTGGTCTCTTGGGTTGATGGCAGCCCCGCAATGATCTGGATCTACCAGAACCCCAACACGGAGGAGTATGGCCTCAAGGTGGAGCGGGCAGAGGATCCCGGCACCGGGGAGGCAACGATGGAGGCTGTCTATGCGCCCTACAGCGACGACGAGCACGGGTGTGACTGGGAATCGATCAAACCGGATTGGATCGAGGACCACGGCACGGTGCTCGTGCTCCTCGGTGCCGGGCCTGCCGAGAACGCTGTGCTCGGCGATCCTGGCCGCGAGGTCGAGCGCGCGGCGAAGGGTCTTTCCAACTACCTCAATCGACGTCTCTGGGACATTCCGTCGGATGTGAACCTGACCGTGGACGAGCTGCGATCCACAGACCCCGCGCAGTGGCCGACATCGGAGGCCGTGGCACACGGCCCCCAACCGACCTCTGGCCCCGACCGCCGGACGAACCGCCGTCGCGTGCTCGGTGCTAAGTACTTCATCGAGTATCCAAACCCGAGCTACAAGCTTGGGAAGCTCGCTGCGAGTGGCACCGAGCGCCTCGAGGACGGAACCGACATCGACTGGTATCTGTGGGAAGGCAGGCGCCCGGACGTTCACGCGCACGCTCCTGAGACGGGCTTCATCGGAGCTCTCTACCGCAATGAGCTCTACAACGTCACCACGCACCACTCGACGTATCGATCGTTCGGCATCGTCGAGCAGTCGGTCCGCCAGAACGTGTGGCTGATCATCCGACCGCCGACGCTGAAAGAGGACTCGAAGCACGGCATCTATCCGCGAAACGACCGGAACGCGCTGCTACTTCGAGGCGGCCCCTATGCAGGCGGCGAGTTGCCGGTGACGGATTGGGGGGGCGAGTTCGCCGACAACCACATGCCTGATGCGATCAAACAGGCCATCAACGACTCGCGCAGCGACTTCGTTGGAACGATCGACAACGCCGAGTGGAGGGAGCGGCTTGCCGAGCGATTTGGATCAAGATGGCGGATCCCGAGGATCCGCTTGGCCCGGAACGGGACAGTGCCTGTGGATCCGAGCCAAGTCGGCACGAGACCCCGGATCGCCAAGGTGGTCAAGGCTAAATCGGACCGCAAGTCGAAGCCTGGTAGTGGTGGGCGCGGCGGTGCCGTCAATTTGGGGCATCGCCAGGGTCCCGCCTCTGGTGTCACCAAGCAGGTCGCCGGCGGTATTCCGAGCTACCGCACAGTCACCGCGTCAGAGGTCGGCGAAGGAATGCTTGCGGCTTGGGCGCCCCATGACGGAATCCATAAGGAAGGCTCGGTGCTCATCAACATCGAGCACGAGGTTTTACGCGCCCAGATAGCTCATTGGCAAGCTCAGTATCCCGATCACTGGGCCGAGGACATTCAAAACGAGGTCATCGACGCTTACGGTCAGATTGCCGTGGCAAAGGTGGCGCATTCTGAGTTCTTGAAGGGCATCCTGCCGACGAAGATCGTCGAAGACGACCTCCGGTCGGAAGCCGCGTTGACTATGTCGCTTCTCGGTCTAATGGCCGAGGAGTCGGTTCTGGCGACACGGATCGGCGGCAAGTTCAAGCGGAAGAAGCTGGCGGCGTAGTCCAGCCTCGGGCCGGCTCCCTCGGTGCTATGAGTCGATGAAACGGCTCAGCCCACTATCGGTTGAGCGCTCGCGTCGCGTGCCGACTCGAGCCAGCCTCGCGCAGCGCTGCAGGCTGCAGCGAACCGGCTCCGCTGATCCTCAAACGTGCCATCCCCGATGATCTCATGGAGGTAACGCCAAACGCACGGCCGACCCCACCATCGAGCGTTGAGCGCCCACCCTTCGGGAGGAGCAGCCTCAAGACGCGGCATGACCGTTTGCCAGTTGGGCCAGCTCCGCGCATCCAACGACAGCCATGCCATCGGCGCCCTTGGTTTAGTTGGGTCGCCTCGATCGGCGCTCAGCCCGACTGCTATGAACTCTCCGCTCAGCGTCTCGAAGTCTTGATAGATGTAGCCAGGCGCGGCCGAAGAGCGGTTTGAGTGTGGCTTTGCGCTAAGCGCTTTGGCAACCGAATCCTGACACGCCCGGAAGTACTCGTGATAGCGGCCGATCATCACGTTGCTCCGGCTCCACGCATCGACCAACTCGTCTCCTTCGAGAGGTTTCATCGGAACTAGTCCCTCCTCGTTGAGCATGTCGCGAAACTCTTGAACAAGTCTCTGTGACACATCAGGCATAGGTTCAAGCGTGCTCTCATCGAGCGCTACGTAAAGGTCTTCCCATCGCCTCGCGGACCATTTCACGCCGACATCCTCAGCATGCAGAACGTCGGGACCAGGCCAGGGCGCTTGTTGCTCGGTCAAGGTCATCAGGCATCGATTGTCCGGCGCTCGGTGGTCAGTAGCTAGCCAATCGAGATACCTGCTGAGTTGATCTTGTCCGTAGGCGCTCTGCAACTTGCTCTCTACGACGACGATCGTTTCGTCGGTGGTGACGACCGCGTCAAGCCGACCCGCGGCGATGATCTGCTGCGTCTTGGCGTCTAGTGCTGCGAGGTCTGGTTGTGCGCCTGGAAGTGCCAGTCGGATGACGGCGCCGCCCACCTCTGGCACCGCCGACACGAGCCATGCCAGCATCTCGGTCAGCTGATCTTCGTCGTGGATACGGCGGCCGATGGAGAACAGATTTCGAGTCTCAGCCACAGCCACGTCTTCTGAGCCTTTTACCGACGCGGCAGTGCGGTGACGACGCTGTCAGTTGACGACTCACCTCGCTGATATAGCGCGCCAAGTCGGGTCCTCCGGTCATCGCTGCGCCTTGCCGCTTCGTATTCGTGAACGTAGGCTCGCATGGTCGTGGAGACATTGGCGTGCCCGAGCCGGGCTGAGACCTCCTCAAGATCCCAGCCGGATGCAATCAATGCGGAGCCGTGAGAGTGGCGAAAAGTGTGGAACGTCGGTGCGTGCTCGACGATGCGACTATCACGTTCGACCGCTTCGAGTCCAGCTTGCGTGACCGCCCGTGAGAGGACACGTCCTCCGATGTTCCGGTGGTCGTGCGGAGTCTCGGCTCGACTGACAAATACGTAATCGTGGTCACCGCTTACGCTGGTCGCGAGCTTGGCTGCCCGAAGCTTTGCCGCAAGCCCCGGCGTGATCTCCACGCATCGTCGCGATCGCTTGGTCTTGAGCGGGACGCGCTCCCCACGCTTGCCCAGCTGGTGCGTGAACGTGATCGTTTGCTCGTCCAGGTCCACCTCGCTCCAAACGAGCCCGAGCACTTCACCGAGCCGGGCGCCGGTCTCGGCTGCGGTCTCGAAGAGCAGCCGGTAGGGCTCGTCGATAGCCGCAATCAGCCTTCGTAGCTCGTCCGCGCTGAGAGTCCTCTTAGGGCGCTCGTCCTCGAGACCCGGTCTCTCGATCTTGTCGAGCAGCGACACCGGGTTGATTCCAGTGAACCCAAGGTGACGTCCCGCGTACTTGAAGACGCCTGAGAGTGTGGCAAGGTGACCCTTTATCGACCATCCCTTGTAGCCGCGTCGCTGCTGATCGGCGACGAATGCGGCGACGTCACCTGGCGTGATGTCGCTCAACCTCGATCGCCCGAAACGCTCGTGCAAGTGTTTGAGCGCACTCTGGTAGGTGGCTTGCGTCGTCGGCCTCATGTTCGCGACACGGGCTTTCCACCAGGATTCGGCCGCGTCGCTGAACCGCAACCGCGGATCCGCTGCGACCCGTTCACCCCGAGCGCGCGATGCGTGCGCCTTGGCAAGGGCTCGACGCGCCGCCAAGATCCCACCCTCGACACGACGCCATCGTTGCCGTCCTTGCGCGTCTCGGAACCCGATCTCGAACGCCTTGCGGCCATTGGCCGCGGTCCTGACGTAGATACCGGGCTCGACTCGCTCCCGCCGGCTTGGAGAACTACCCTTAGCCATGTCAACCTCCTAACCAGGTTGGCCGTGCTCCCGGCCGTTCGCGCGGTGCGGGAGCGATTTCTTGGAGGTCACCAGCCTACTGACCTTCTGCTGGGACGGCAAGCGGGCAATATGAAATGCCCGCAAAAAGGACACGTTACATTCGCGTGGAAGCGGTCTGGAAGCGCATTTGGGACCGTACCTGGTACCGGGGAGAAGTCCCAGACCACCCCCAGGGGTGTACGAGTTGGCGCGTTTGCTGCGTGGGATCCCGCCCGATGGTGCGGAGCACGCGCTTGCGGTGTTACTGGCCGATGCCCTCGAACAATGTCGCGATCGAGACACCCAGGCCGTGGGCGAGCTTCACGACGACCCGGACGCCAGGATCTCGGCGAGCGCGTTCAACCCTGCCGACGTCTGTCAGGTTGAGCCCGGCACGCTCTGCGAGCTGCTCCTGGGTTAGACCCCTTTCTATACGCAGCCTTCGCACGTTCTGACTGAAGACTTCGAGGACGTCCGCCATCCCCGGAATCCCATGCAGGCATCTCTCAGCGGTCTAGGGCCGATCAGCCTCATCGGTGTTACCCTTGCCGTAGGGACGAGTCGGTGGGCAAATCGCAATCATCTCGGGGCCCGGGGGCGGTAGCGCGAGATCCAGCGAGGCTGCTTGTGACAGCGGCGAGCGATAATCCATGAGGGTCTATTACGACTCGCGCGGCCGGCGGCGCGGGTATAGCTTGAGCGGTGGCGAGGCTGAGGCGAGCGAGTGGGCGAAGGTCCTGTTCTTGGCTCCCCCTCTGATTGCGGCGGCATTCATTGGGATCGCAGTCATGGTCGTCCTGAGCCTGCTCGGCGTCCTTCTTTGGTCGATCGGGTGGCTGGTTAGTCAGCGGCCAGCATGGGCCGAGACTGGCCGACGCATGCGCAATGGCTCCAAGGAGCTCCACGCTCCCTGGTCATGGCTTGGATCGAAGCTCTCTCCGGAGCGCCAGGAGCGAAAGCGGCGGGAACAGGCAAACAAGCGGATTTCGGACGCAATGGAGAGTGAAGGGCAGGCAGACGGACTCGATCCGCAAAATGCAAGTCATCCAGCCCCTCGGTCAAGACCGTCCGTACCAGCTCCCCCACGGCCTTTGGCACCGCAGACGGACCGCTGGTTCAACGAGATCGCCGTCGAACTTGCCGACCTTGGCCTAACGGAGCGAGCTCGGAACACCGGCAGCGTATTGGCTCGTGTCCCAATCGAAGGCGACATAGCGCTCGACGGACCGACGCTTTTTGTCGTGGTCAACGTGTTTGCTACCGATGAGCTGGCACGCGACGGCGAAATGGCACTCGGGGCTAAACCGGAGATTCGAGCCGCTGTGGAAGGAGGGCGGTCGGTGCTGAGAAGAGCAGAAAGGCTTCTCTATATCGCGAATGGACGAGGACGAGTGGTCGATGAGCCGCTACTTGAAGACGTCATGCTTGCAGTGGGGAAAATCGGCGCACCGGAGCCGCCGGCGGCTGAGCCGATCCCAGTGAGAAGCCGGGATGACCAGCCGAGAGCTACCCGTCGTCGTCCCGCCGCTGACCTCTAAGTGTGGCTGGCTTATCGCGATACCTCCGAGAAAGCGGACTTCTTCTGGGCGTGCTTGCGCTCATCGGACTTACCGCGGCGTGCGGAATGGGCTCCGCGCCTCCGCCAACCACAACTACGTCGTCGGATCAGCAGGTCCTCAACGAATGCCGCGGTAACTCCTCCGGTTATTGCGACGCGCTTCGCTGGCAGATCGCCCACGGCTCCACGACAAATGGCGGCTCGGCGACTCAGGCCGCATCGCGCAACTCAAGCTCGGCGGGCCTTGCCTCCTCGAGCGCCTCGGCGGAGAGCGTGCAGCCTCAACCCGCCCCGGGGTCATGTCATGCCATCGGTACCGGGCGCTACTCGCGACCCGACCCGAACTGCACCCCGGGCGCACTCAATCCCGCCGTCACGCAGGCCACCATCGGCCAGACCATCTGCGTGCGAGGCTGGACGTCGACTGTACGCCCGCCGGAGAGCGTCACGGAGGCTGAGAAGCAGGCAAGCATGGCGGCCTATGGGGACGGTGGATCGGCGATTTCCTACGAGTACGACCACTTCGTGCCGCTTGAGCTCGGCGGCGCCGCAAACGACCCGCGCAACCTTTGGCCGGAGCCTGGCGCCAGTCCTAACCCCAAGGACGCCGTCGAGGATGCGGTCAACCAGAAGGTGTGCGCTGGGCAGATGAGTCTCGCGCAGGCCCAGCAGTCCATCGTCGCCGACTGGACCGCTCTTACGGTACCGGCGCCGTCGCCGAGTCCCCCGAGATCAACAACCAACAACGCCGGCGCCTCCACGCCCTCCGCGGGCGGCGCACAGTGCTCCGTGAGCGCGTCCTACAACGGCAGATATCAGGACTACGACATATACGTCCATTCAAATCAGCCCAATCAAACCGTCACCGTAAGCGATAGCTCAGGAGGCTCTCACAGCTGGCACACGGACGGGACTGGAGACGCCGACGTCTATCTCCGTGTCAGCACGAACACCGCCGGCCAGCAAGTGACCGCGCGCGTCGGCGGAGCCTCTTGCTCAACAGCGCTGTCATAGGTGCAGGATGAACCCGCTCCGCACATTCCTGAGTTCTTGTGTCCGCGGGCTGTTTCCGCGCGCGTAGATCGAAAAGAGATCCATAAAGGCCAAAAGATCTACCCTTGCCGCAGCCGGCCGGATATGGGACTCCGACACGAAAAACACGCCACCTAATAGGTGCCGAGACAGTCGCGCACGCGCATCTAGCTTGACGTCCCAGACTTTTGTTTGGTCTCGGATCTCAGCAGGGACTTCGCAAGCTCAGTTAGTTCTCCACCGGCCACGCCGGGGCGTGGAGCAGGAGTGAGCAACAGCCCTCGGGACCGCTCGATGCGCTTGCGGACGTACCTGGGGGAATATCCCGCCCCCATTTGGTCGGCCATCCGTTGGTACACACCCCGGGAGCCGTAGGCCCTGATGTCGGCGACATATCTCGCGGCGATCCGAGCATCTTCAACGGTTGGCTGCTTCGTGGGTGGACTCGGTCGCTTGGGTCGCTCGAGGAAGGTCTCGGGAGCCGATGGAAGCATCGCGTTCGGATGCTCGCTCGCGTACTTGGCCAATTGATGACCGTACTCCCGTATCGCCCTCAAATGCACGGCGTCCAGCACCGCCCTGCGGAGGCCACCGGCAGGCGCGGCGTCCTCTCCGGCTTCGCCTGTAATGAGGATCGAGGCGATCTCCGCCCTGCCGTCTCGAACACAAAGCTCAGCGTCGGCGACCCAACCGCCATCGAGCCATTGGCGCACGTAGCGGCACAGCCGCTCCCTCTCGTCGGTCAGGTCTGTCGTCTCTCTGTATTGGAGCCGAACTTCGCGGCCCATATGCCGGGAACCTCCCCGAATCGAACGTCACTTGGTTGCGGGAGGTACAGGGCGTACCTACCGTGGCCCTCGAATGATCGCGCGGGCGAACACGGAGGGCACCAACGTACCGTTACCCGACCCAGACGAACGGCGAGCAATCCGCGTGCGGAATGGATACGAGCAGCGCGAAATGGCGCGGCGACTGGGCGTTTCCCGTCCAACGATTACTCGGTGGGAGGCTGGAGAGGTCGATCCACGTGGTCCAGCCCGCGCTGCGTACGCTGGGCTACTCCGGTCTCTGAACGGGCCGCAAAACGCTTCTCACAGGGCGCATCAGCACGAGTTCTGCGTTCTACGAGCGGGCATCCATACGGCTGGTGTCGGATGGTCGGGCATCGACGCCCACGAGTTCCTGGAAGCGGTCAAGCGTCCAGCCGACCGCGTTACCGGGGAAGCCCTCGGCGCACTTGACCGCAGGGGGTTTGCGATGCCGCTGCTCCGTGTAAACGGTGTGGGAGCGACATTCTCGCTATCGGAGCGCAGCGCCGAGAGCGACCTACTCCACCTTCGGAGCAACCTTCTGTGCATAGAAGGTCCTCTCGGAGCCGTTCTTTCCGGGAGTGCGTCAGACGATTCGCTCGTTAGTCCGTCGTCCACGGCCTCGGTCGAGGAGACGCTCCGCAGACTGGCCGGCCGAGTCGGTATTCAACTTCCACCCACCGACCCTGTTGTCGTCCGCGCGGATCTTGCCGTCGACGTCGTATTCGCCTCGAGCCGCATCGCCCAAGCGTTTCTCCGAACGATCGTGCGGACGCGCACAGGCGTATGCGAAGTTCAACCGGGGAACGGGTCGCTACGAAAGTGTGGTCTGGAAGGACGCCAGCGGTATTCAGCTACGGGTCTACGACCGCACTCCGACGCTCGCGAGGTCGCGCCTGGCCGCCAGTGTCCCCTCGCTGGCGGGGCTGGTCCGAATCGAAGCTGAGGTCCGTCCCCGAGCGCGCCTGCGCCGCGCCCTTCATCAGCTAGACGCGGAAGTGCTCCGCGAAGACTTCGCGACGCGCGTCGGCAATTTCGATCATCCGCTAGTCGTTTCAGGCCCGAACCGAGCGCTGGCCGACCGCGTGATCGGTAGCTATCCGTACGGGGACGCGGAGCGCTTACTGGGTTCGGCGGAGGTGATCCTGCACGGCGGTCGAGCCGCTTACCCGAATGACCGCGTCTACACCGAGCGACTTCGACAGCTTCACGTCGCTGGGGTAGTACCCAACGAAGAAGGGGAGGTCTCGCTCGACGTGAGCGCAGTGCTTCAGTCAGCCGTCGAGCTGTGGTCGAAGCCGTATGCGCACGCAACGCCGATCGAACTCGAGGAACTCGCTTCTAATCTGTTCCTGAGCGAGAGCGAGCGCGTGATCGCGGCGGATAGGGGTGCCCGGGTGAAGGAAAAACTGCTAGCGCTCACGGAGGATCCGACTCAGGCCGCACGGCATAACAACCCGATCGCTGAGCCGTCGGCGATGTCAATGGCGAGCCAACACGCCGCATGAGCCCGCTCGCTCGTGCCGTCCTAGAGGCGCTTGTTGCCGATCCCGAGGCATGCGATGAGCTGCGCACGCTTCTAGCGATTGAGGCACCGTCGGTCCCGGCACCGGAAGGTTGGCTAAACAGTAAGGCAGCTGCCGCCCACCTTGGCGTCACTACGAACGCGCTACACCGCTTGACCGCCGAGCGGTCGATTCCGTTCGAGCAAGATGGACCTGGCTGCAAGCTCTGGTTTAGGCGCTCGGAGCTGGACGCATGGCGGAGGGGCGACCGGCAAACGCGATCGGCCTCGTGCTAGCAGCGGGTTCCCACTACCTCACTGACTGAACGTCGCGTTGGTCCGGGCGTGGGGGCATCGCGCAGGATCGGGATCGTTCCCCTTAGGGACTATCCGACCCGTGCTTCTTCAGGCGAGCGTCCCGATGGGAAAGAACATTCCGTCCGAGACGAGTCCGTACTTGTCGTCTTGGACGAGTGGTTGCCATTTTGCGATTGGGCGCCGGCCTGTTTCGCGCTCGGCGTGATCGCGATATCCCGCGAGCCGCTCCTCGAGGTTCTGGCGCAGGTCGCGGAGCCTGTGCATTGTGTCATTGACTGACATCACCTCGGTAATAGGCATGCCTGCAAGCGTTTGGCCGATCACGTTGGACACGTATACATGTCCGTCGACCTCGACTATCGAAGCGCTGAGTCCCGCATTCCGATCTCGCGCACGTCCCTCATCATCGACATCGGAGGTGATTCCTTCGACAGCGTTGAGTCGCCGGAACACGCTGGCATTTGGCCAATTCCGTACGGTGATTCCCACCACTTCTTTCAGCGCCCACGACTGATGCGGATATATCCCGATCAGATACGCATCATCGTCCCGAAACACCGCAAAGAGCACATCTGGGGTGCCCTGCGGACTGAAGTGGAGGTGCTGAATTCCCCAGTCGGCAAGCATCCGGTCACGACGGTCGATGCGTTGGGCTTGGCGACTTAGATGCGGAGCGAGGTCGTCTCCGCGTTCGATCATCTTCACCAGCGCGTCAAGCTCTTCGCGGTATCTGGCCGCCTCTTGGCTTGCGACCAACTCAGACGACCTGTGGACAGCTCGGGGTCGAGCGGGAACTTGCCGTGCCTTCCAGTTTCGGTAGTCCAGGAGCACATCCCGTAACGGGGCACTTGATTCCGGCGCCCCGAGGCGCGCGCCCATCTCCGATAAAGCGCGGGACCGAATGGCATCCTCCAATCGGTCGACGAGATCGGCGTTTTCGGCATGACGATCGATCCCCCCCTCGCTGACGTGATTCGGCTGATGGGTCGCGGGGTCAGCGACGGGACGGCCTCGAGATCGCCTGCTGAGCGACCGGAGCGGACGCCAGCGCCGCAAGCGTGATCCGAGACCGCTGACAACGGTGCTCAGACTCATTTCTGCTTCCAAAACGCTTCCAGAGATAGGGGATGGCGGGTGGTGGACCACTTCGGCCCAAAAGAAAAACCCCGCATTTGCGGGGCTTTCCGAGAGCGGCTGATGGGGCTCGAACCCACGACCTTCTGCATGGCAAGCAGACGCTCTAGCCAACTGAGCTACAGCCGCACGGCGCGGTCAGTATAGCCCCGGATAGGCCGAGAACAGCAGAGGCGACGACCGGAATCGAACCGGTGTAGACGGCTTTGCAGGCCGCTGCGTAACCACTCCGCCACGTCGCCCGTGAGCAGTCCGTAGCGTAGCGTCGGCCGCGCCCGAGACTGCGGCGCGACGGCTACTCGACCGAACAGGCACCCTGGCTGGCGTGAGCGCCGGGGAGGCGGCTCAGCAGGGCGGCCAGCTGCTCGATCTCCTCCGGGCTGAAGTGCTCCACGAACAGCCTCCGGACGCTCTGAATGTGGGCACAACCCGCCTGCCGGAGCTTCTCGTACCCGGCGTCAGTGAGACGCGCGTACGAGATCCGCGCGTCCTCGGTGCACGGGACGCGTTCGATCGAGCCGGCCTCGACCAGCCCATCGATCAGCCTCGTGATTCCCGAGCGGGTGAGCATCGTCTGCTCAGCGAGCGCAGACATCGGCAGCTGGCGGTCGGGGGCTTGGGCCAGGTAGAGGAGCACCTCGTAGTCACGCGTCGTCATGTCATGTTCCGCGACCAGCTCGGCGTCGAGCACGCGCAGAATCGAGGCGTGGCTCTGGAGGTAGCTTCGCCAAGCGTCGAGCGCGGCACCTTCGAGCCGTTCAGGAGCGGTCGTGGCCATGCCTTAATTGTAGTTGACGGGTCAAACTTCTAGCCGCCGGAAAGCGCTGGCTATGATCGTGTTGGTCGCCGTAAGGGGCGGCGGCCACCGGGTCCGATTCGAGCCGTCAGAAGGGGACTGCTCAGTGGTTGGTCTGACACGTTGGTGTCTGGCGCATCGTCGTAGGGTCGCAATCTCGTGGGTCGCGGTGGCCATCGCCGCCACCGTACTGGCGCAGGCGGTCGGTCGGCACTACGCCAACAACTTCACCCTGCCCGGCACCGAGGCCCAACGGGCACTCGACCTGCTCCAGAGGGAGTTCCCGGCCGAGAGCGGCGACGTGGACACGATCGTGTTCCACACCTCGCAGTCGACCGTCGATTCCCGGGCGGTGCGAGGAGCGATCACGCCACTGCTCGCGTCGGTGCAGAAGATGCCCCATGTCGTGACGGTTGTGAGCCCGTACGGCGTGCGCGGCGCGGTCCAGGTCTCTCGGGATCGCAGGACGGCGTTCGCCCAGGTTCTGTACGACAAGCGCGCCAACCTTCTGGCGAACAGCACTGGCAAGCCGGTGCTGGATGCGGTCCATGCGGTCCACGTGCCGGGGATGACGATCGCGGCCGGGGGCCAGGTGATCGAACAGGCGGAGGGGTTCAGCATTGGGCCCGCGACGATCGTCGGCGTGCTGGCGGCGCTAGCCATCCTGCTACTGACGTTCGGCTCACTGATCGCCGCCGGGATGCCGCTTGTCACGGCCGGACTGGGCTTGATCACCGGGGTGGCCCTCATCGGCCTGGCCACGCACGTCACCAGCATGGCCAACGTTGCGCCCCAGCTTGCGCTGATGATCGGGCTTGGGGTGGGGGTGGACTACGCCTTGTTCATCGTCACCCGGTTCCGCGAGAACTACGGCCGCGTGCGCGACGTGGAGCGGGCGACGATCGGAGCGATGGACACGTCCGGGCGAGCGATCCTGCTCGCCGGCACGACCGTGGTGATCGCGCTGCTCGGCATGTTCGCGACCGGCGTCAGCTTCATGTACGGCCTGGCGATCGCGTCGGTGCTGGCTGTGTTGCTGACGATGCTCGCGTCGCTCACGCTCCTTCCCGTCCTGCTCTCCCGTTTCGGGGAGCGGATCGCTCGGCCCGGGCGGGCGGCGCGCCGCCGTCAGGCAGCGGGACTCCCTCCGCGCGAGTCGCTGTGGCGGCGGTGGAGCCTGACGGTGCAGGCGCGCCCGTGGCCGTTGGCGCTCGTTTCGCTGCTCGTGATGCTGGCCTTCGTCGTGCCGGTGACCTCGCTGCGCCTCGACAACAGCGATGCGGGCAACGATCCCGCGAACACCAGCACCCGCCACGCGTTCGATCTGCTGGCGCAGGGATTCGGTCCCGGCTTCAACGGGCCGCTCGAGATCGTGGTCGAGCTTCGCAATCCGGGCCAGAGAGCGTCGTTGCCCGCCGTGCGGACCGCGCTGGTGTCCACGCCCGACGTCGTGGCGGTCACGGCACCGCGCGTTAGCCCGTCCACAAAGGTGGCCGTGATGCAGGCCTATCCCGCCTCGGCGCCCCAGGCACAGGCCACGACGGACCTCGTCAACCATCTGCGCCACAACGTGCTCCCGCGCTTTAGGCGCAGCGCCGGACTCACGGTGCTGGTCGGCGGCTTCACCGCCGGATCTATCGACTTCGCCAATGTGCTCTCGGGCAAGGTGCCGCTGTTCATCGCGATCGTGGTCGTCCTCTCCGCGTTACTGCTGTTCACGATCTTCCGCTCGTTTGTGATTCCGGTTCAGGCCGCCGTCATGAACCTGCTCAGCATCGGCGGCGCGCTCGGCGCCACCGTTCTCGTCTTCCAGAAGGGCTGGCTTTCGGGCCTGTTCGGCGTGGAGAAGGGACCGGTCGAGCCTTGGGTCCCGGTGCTGATGTTCGCCGTCGTGTTCGGGCTCTCGATGGACTACGAGGTGTTCCTCGTCTCGCGCGTGCGCGAGGAATGGGTCCGCCGCCGGGACGCACGGACCGCGGTGGCGGACGGCATCGCGTTCACCGGCCGGGTCATCAGCGCGGCGGCGGCCATCATGATCTGCGTCTTCTTGTCGTTCCTGCTGGGGAACGAGCGGTCGGTGAAGGAGTTCGGCTTCGGGCTGGCGACCGCCGTGTTCCTCGACGCTTTGGTCATCCGTTGCGTCCTGCTGCCGGCGGTCCTCGAGATTCTCGGTTCCGTGACGTGGAAGCTCCCGGCCTGGATCGACTCCCGGCTGCCGCGCGTGAACATCGAGGGGAGTGTGGAGGAGGACCTCGAGCTCGAGGAGCCGCGGGAGCGCGAGCGCGCACCCGTGTGAGCTTGACCACGGGAGTAGTTTGAAGCTTGCTCGATCGCGCTTTGCCCCCATAGGCGCGAGTCTCAGAGGAAGGGAGATGATCGCAATGGCACGTCCCGAGACGCCAGGCAGCGAGTCCGAGCGGGCGATGGAGGCCGAGATCGCGCGAGCCTCGGATGCCGCGGCGGTGGAGTTGGCCGCGGCGGAGGCCGGCGAGACGGAGACGCACCGTCGGTACACGAGCAGGTCGAGCTCCGCGGAGCGCGACCGGCTGGTTCAGGACGCCCGCAACATCGAGTTTCCGATCGCCTTGCGCGGCTACGAACGGACGGCCGTCGACCGTTACGTCAAGGACATCAACCGCCTCATCACCGAACTCGAGATGTCCTCATCGCCGGAGTCCGCGGTTAGGCGCGCGCTCGAAGAGGTGAGTGAGGAGACCCGGGAGCTGCTCCAGCGCGCCCACCAGACGGCGGAGGACATCACCGCCCGCTCCCGCAGAAAAGCAGACGACCGCATCAACCAGGCCGAGCTCGAAGCGCAGCGGCTGCACGAGACCGCTCAGCTCGAATCAGACGAGCTCCGAGCGAGGGCTCAGCAGGAAGCTCAGGAGCTGCGCTCTGCTGCCCAGCGCGAGTCGGACGAGGTCCGCAGCACTGCCCAGCGTGAGTCGGACGAGGTCCGCAGCACTGCCGAGCGCGAGTCGGACGAGGTCCGCAGCACCGCCAGGCGCGAAGCCGACGAGTTGCAGGAGGTCGCCGAAGGCCGAGCCCGCGAGCTGTCGCAGAACGCCGAGACGATCTGGCGGGAGCGCAAGCGCCTGATCGAGGACATCCGCGCGGTGGGCGAGCAGCTGGTGGCCCTCGGCCAGGCCGAGACGAAGCGCTTCCCGCGGTTCGGCGACGCCGATCCACTCGGCGAGTCACACTCGCCGGGCCTCGGGGCCTCAGGTCAAGACTCGGCCGGAAGCGGGCCAGAGGCGTTGAGCTCGGGCTGAACCTACGTGGGCGTGCCGGTCTTCGCCGGCCGCAGTAACGGGCTAGCTGCACGATTCCGACGGCTACGAGCCCAGATTGCGCTGAGCGTGATGCCCGCTGCGGCCAAGAGCGGCCCGGCCATGGGGACGGTGTACCGACCCGCGTATGTGCCCGTGAGCGCCGGCGCGAGGAGTAGTGACAAACCTCCGACCCCGAGCAGCAATACCGCTAGGCGCTCTCGAAAGCTTCCAATAGCGAGGCCCACCATCGTCAGGACCGTCGTCACGAACAAGGCGGTGGCGCCGAATCTGACACGGATCTGCCACTGACGCAGGGCATCCACACCCCATTGAAGGTGGTGCATCTTGAACGGGTCGAAGAAGGCCTCGAGCGCTTGATGCCCCGCAGCGTCGTAGTAGATGTTGCCCGCATTCGTGAAGTCGAGCTGCGGATCTAGCATCGTGGTCGTAGGCCGGAGCCGGGCCGGCAACGCGCCCGGTACGTAGTAGCTTCGAAGGTAAGACCAGGCCAACGCCAGGAAGTCGCCGAGCTGAGCGACAACAGCCCGTCTGGCCCACCCGCCGACCACAGCGTCACGCGAACCGAATGCCCCGAACAGCTGCGGCGCCGGTGCCTGCGGCGAGAACATGTAGTAGTAGGCACTGGATCGCTGCGAAGTCGGTGTGTTCTGACAGAGACCCGTGGTTCCGCGTGGCGGGGTGAAGCGGTGGCAGTTGGCGAACTGCGCCGCGCGACCGTAGAGATACCAACCTGGCGACGGTGCGATTCCGAAGCCCGGTCCGAACCGCGCAGCCAGGCCCGCAAAGCCGAGGAGGATCACTGCCGCCGCTCCGGCGGCGGCGACGGGAGCGCGCCAAGACGCATGCCCCTGCTTTCGCTCCCGACGCCCGCCGATCGCGAGCACAAGCACCGCCACGGCTACGAGCGGGAGGTTCGCAGTTCGTATCGTCACGGAGACCGCCAACGCGCCACCAGCAAGCACCGGCCAGCGTCGTACCGGCCACGGCTCGTCGAGCGCACGTACGGTTGCGTAGAGCCCGATCGAAGTTGTGAGCACTACCCAGCTCTCGGACATGATCGAGTGCTCGAGGAACACCTCGTCCGCGTCGAGCAGAACGATTCCCGCCGGCAGAAGGCCAGCCCACGACGAGCCGGTGGCCCGTCGAGTAGCCGACCACAACAGGAGCGCCGAGACGATCCCGCTCAGGTGTTGCAGGAGGACCGGAAGAAGTATCTGGTGAGAGACGAGGCCCAGCGCCCCAAGGATCAGCGCGTAGCCCGCCGGGTGCTGCGGATCCATGAACGGGCCCGCCTTGGCGGCGGTCTGGTAGCCGTCCTCGAGGATCGTCGTAGGCCACAAGCTGACGACCGCCAGCAGCCTCAGTGCGATCCCCAGAACCAGCACCCCCAGGAGAACCCGACCCGACACGCTCGACGGCGCGGCGGCGCGCACCGCGGCCATGAGGCGCGCGGCGATAGTTCCGTCGCGCGCCGACCGATCGATGTGATCTCCTGGCGATATCGACGCGAGCCTCGCCGTTCCCCCCACGGCCGTAACGTACCACCGTCGCTGCGTCGCTCTCAGGCATGGGCGATGCTGGGCTCGAACCAGCGACCTCCGCCTTGTCGAGACGGCGCTCTCCCAGCTGAGCTAATCGCCCTGGGGCGTGAAATGTAGCGCCCCCGGAGTGCGCGGCTAGCATCCTCGGCCGATGGCAGACGTCGCCGCCCAACTTGTGTTTGAGCTCCCGGACGGGACGACCCTGGCGCTGCCCGAAGGCGCAACCGGCGCAGATGCCGCAGCTGCGATCGGACCTGGCCTGGCGAGGGCGGCGCTGGCCGTCAAGGTCGATGATCAGATACGCGACCTGGCCCGCCCGCTTCCGAGCGGCAACGGCCACGTGCGCAAGCTCGAGGTGATAACCGAGCGCAGCGGGGGGCGCGCGTTGGAATTGATTCGCCACGACACGGCGCACGTGCTGGCGACCGCGGTGATGGAGCTCTACCCCGGCGTCAAGATCTCGATCGGGCCTCCGATCGAGGACGGCTTCTACTACGACTTCGACTTTCCCGACGGCGTCGCGCTATCGGATTCGGACTTCGAGCGGATCGAGGCCAAGATGCGAGAGCACGTCGACGCCGACGAGCCGTTCGTCCGCGAAGACGTGTCGGCGGGCGACGCGCTGGCGCGCTTTGCCCGCGAGGGGCAGGACTACAAGGTCGAGCTGATCGAGGACCTGATCCGAGACGAAGGGGTGGAGACCGTCTCGCTTTACACAAACGGACCGTTTACCGACCTTTGCGCGGGTCCGCACTCCCCGTCTACGAAGCGCATCAAGGCCTTCAAGCTGCGGTCGGTGGCGGGCGCCTACTGGCGCGGGGACGCGAGCAAGCCGATGCTCACGCGCGTGTATGGGACGGCGTTCTTCTCCGCCAAGGATCTGGAGCAGTACCTGCACAGGCTCGAGCAGGCGCGGGCCCGAGACCATCGCAAGTTGGGACGAGAGCTCGGCCTCTTCATGTTCAGCGATCTCTCCCCGGGGGCGCCGTTCTGGCTCCCGGCAGGTGATCGTCGTCTGGAACGCGCTGACCGACCTGTGGCGAGAGCAGAACCGGGCTCGCGGCTACACCGAGGTCCGCACCCCGATCCTCTATGACGTCGAGCTCTGGAAGCAGTCCGGCCACTGGGACAAGTACCGCGACAACATGTACTTCACGGATGTCGAAGGCCGCCAGATGGGGCTAAAGCCGATGAACTGCCCGGCCCACGTCCAGATCTTCAAGGCCGACCGGCGCTCCTATCGGGAGCTCCCGATCCGTCTGGCGGAGCAGGGCTTGGTGCACCGGCACGAGCCGAGCGGCGTGCTGCACGGGCTGCTACGGGTCAGACAGTTCTCGCAGGACGACGCGCACATCTTCTGCACCGAGGCCCAGATCGAGGACGAGGTGCTGCGGTGCCTCGATCTCGCCTTCTACCTGTACGAGCTGCTGGGCTTCGATCCCCGTGTCGAGCTCTCGACCCGGCCGGACAACCGCCTCGGAACCGACGAGACCTGGGACCACGCCGAGGGAGCGCTGGCGGGGGCGCTGCGCCGTCGCGGTCTGGAGTACGACATCGCCGAGGGGGAGGGCACGTTCTACGGGCCGAAGATCGACCTGCATATGACCGACTCCATCGGCCGCTCCTGGCAGCTCGGCACCGTGCAGCTCGACTACATGATGCCCGCACGGTTCGAGTTGGCCTACACCGGAGAGGACAACGCCGAGCACCGGCCGGTCATGATTCACCGCGCCCTGTTCGGGTCCTTCGAGCGCCTGATCGGGATCCTGATCGAGCACTACGGAGGAGACTTTCCGCTGTGGCTGGCACCGGTGCAGGCCATCGTGCTGCCGATCGCCGACCGCCACCTTCAGTACGGCTCGAGCGTCCACGACCGGCTGCGCGAGCAGGGGGTGCGGGTGGAGCTCGACGAGCGCTCCGAGTCCATCTCCAAAAAGGTCCGCGACGCCGAGCTGCGCCGCATCCCGTACATGCTGGTGGTCGGCGACCGCGAGGCGGAGGAGGACGTGGTCGCGGTGCGCGAGCATCGGGTGGGCGACACCGGGACGCTCACGGTGGCGGAGTTCGCGGCCCGGATCGAGGTGCTCGTCTCCAGGCGCGCGCCCCGCTCCTAAGTCCCCGCAGGCCCACTCACCGCCGCTATACTCGGCCGTGTTGATCACATTCCGGATTCACACACGGCCCGGCACCGTTTGACGTCTAGTCCACTCCGCAGCTAGTGCCGGTCCCCAGGAAGCTCGACCGGCGACCGCCTGAGCGGGACCCGACAAGGATCAACGACCGGATTCGCGTGCCCGAAGTTCGCCTGATCGGCGAAGACGGCAATCAGGTCGGGATCGTCCCAACCGAAGAGGCGCTCCGCTACGCGCAGGAGCGCGATCTCGACCTGGTCGAGGTGGCGCCGGAGGCCCGTCCTCCGGTCACCCGGGTGCTCGACTACTCCAAGTACAAGTACGAGCAGGCCCAGAAGCAGAAGGCCGCCCGCAAGCATCAGCAGCAGATCACGATCCGAGAGATCAAGTTCCGTCCGAAGATCGCCCAGAACGACTACGACACCAAGAAGGGCCACGTGGCGCGCTTCTTGAGGGGCAAGGACAAGGTCAAGATCACGATCATGTTCCGGGGCCGGGAGGTCACGCATCCCGAGCGCGGCACCGCGCTGCTCGACCGACTGGCGGACGAGCTATCGGACCTGGCCGTGATCGAACAATCCCCGATCCAGGATGGGCGCAACATGACGATGCTGCTGGCACCCTCGAAAGCGGTGCTGGCTGGGGACAAGGAGGGGGCGAGCGCGGATGGCGCGGGCGCCAATGGCCGCGCGGATGGCGAGCCCAGCGCAGACGGCGACCGTCGCGCGAAGGGCGAGCCCCAGGCGGCGCGGAGCGGCGTCGGCGCTGCCACGGATCCCTCGGCCACCGGCCAAGCGGCGTAGCACGACCTCGCATTCCAAAGATCGCCTGCTTTACTAGGCGATCGCGATGCCCAAGATGAAGACGCATTCCGGCACGAAGAAGCGCTTCAAGGTGACCGCCACCGGCAAGGTGCGCGGCAGAAGTGCGTTCTCTTCTCACATCCTCGAGAAGAAGTCGCCCAAGCGAAAGCGCCGCCATCGTGCTCCGGCGGTCATCTCCAGCCACGACGCCGGGCGGGTCAAGGAGCTGCTGGGGGCGAAGAAATGACCCGGGTCAAGCGCTCCATCCACGCCCGCAAGAAGCGTCGCGCGACGCTCAAGCTCGCCAAGGGCTACCGGGGCGACGCCAGCCGCCATTACCGTAAGGCCAAGGAGGCGGTGCTCAAGGCCGATCAGTACAGCTATCGGGACCGGCGCAACCGCAAGCGTGATTTCCGCCGGCTGTGGATCACGCGCATCAACGCCGCCGCCCGCCAGAACGGAATGTCGTACTCGCAGTTCATCCACGGCCTCCAGCTCGCCGGCGTCGAGCTGGACCGCAAGATCCTCGCGGACATCGCCGTCCGCGACGCCGACACCTTCCGACGGTTTGCCGATCGCGCCCGCGAGGCGCTGGCGGCCGGCTGACGAAACGCCGACCATCCAGCACCAAAAACGGGCGCCGCTCTTAAGCGGCGCCTTTTTTATTTGAACGACATGAGCATCACCAGCACCCACAACCGAAAGCTCAAGGAGATCCGCAAGCTGCGGATGCGCAAGCGCTGGCGCGAGCGCTCGCATCGGTTCGTGGCCGAGGGCGAGGACCTGCTCGCTGCTGCGGATGCGGCGGGGTGGACTCCGCTCGAGCGGTTCTGCGCCGCGGGCAGCGGGCTCCAAGGCGTCGAGGTGGACGAGAAGCTGTTGGCGTCCGCGTCCGGTATCGGCTCCGGCACCCGGACACTGGCGGTCTACGAAGAGCGGTGGGCGCCGCAGCCGCTGGGGCCGCTGTGCGTGTATCTGCACGGTGTCCACGATCCCGGGAACGTGGGGGCCGTTTTGAGGAGCGCTGAGGCGTTCGGGGCGTCGTGTGTCGCGCTAGGCCCTGGGTCGGCAGATCCCTTTGGCCCCAAGGCGGTGAGGGCATGCAATGGGGGCGATCTTCACCGTCCCAGTCTCCAAGGAGGGGCCGCTGCCGGGGGTGAAGATCGCGCTAGTGCCCGGCCGTGGAGTCCCTCTATCTGAACTTTGGCGATCTGGTTCCGGGGGGTGGAACCAAATCGCCAACGTTCGGGCCGACGTGACGCTGATGGTCGGGTCTGAGCGGGAGGGGCTGCCTGAGGAGGTCATAGGGGAGGCAGACCATGTGGCCCACATCCCCATTCACACCAATTCCCTCAATGCCGCCATGGCCACAACCGTCGCCCTGTATGAACTCAGCCATAGGATCAGGCCCTGATGCTCGACCGGATCGCCCAGCTCAAAGAGGAGGCCGAGCAGTCGATCGCCGGCGCCGCCAGCGCGCAGGCACTGGAGGAGGTCAGGATCCGCTACCTGGGGCGCAAGGCAGAGCTGCCGAACCTGCTGCGCAACGTGGCCCAGCTGCCGCCCGAGGAGCGTGCCCAGACCGGCAAGGCGGCCAACGAGGCGCGCCGGACGCTGGAGGAGCAGATCGAGCGCAGGGCGCGCGAGCTCGAGGCAAGCGAGCTCGACAAGCGCCTGACAGAGGACCGCATCGACGTCACGCTCCCCGCCGACCCGCTACCGAGCGTCGGGCACCTTCACCTGATCACCAAGACCCGGCGCGAGATCGAGGATGTGTTCATCGGCCTGGGGTTCAACATCGCCGAGGGCCCGGAGGTCGAGACCGTCTACTACAACTTCGACGCCCTCAACCACGCGCCGACGCACCCTTCCCGGCTGATGACGGACACCTTCTACGTCAAGCCGACCACTGACATCTTCGACCCGAATGCGGTCCTGCTGCGGGTCCACACGAGCCCGATGCAGATCCGGGCCATGGAGCAGCAGCCGCCGCCGATCTACATCGTCGTTCCCGGTCGCACCTACCGCCCGGACTCGGACTCCACGCACACGCCCCAGTTCCACCAGCTCGAGGGGCTGGCGGTCGACACCGACGTCACGCTCGCGGACCTCAAAGGGACGTTCCTGGCGTTCGCCCGCGCGATCTTCGGCCCCGACCGCGAGGTCCGGCTGCGTCCCCACTTCTTCCCCTTCACCGAGCCCAGCGTCGAGCTCGACGTCTCCTGCTTCAACTGCACCGACGGAGTGACCGAAGAAGGCGATCGCTGCCCGCTGTGCAAGGGGACGGCGTGGATCGAGATCCTGGGAGCCGGGATGGTCGACCCCAACGTGTTCGAGCACGTCCGCGAGCACGGATACGACCCGGAGAAGGTGCAGGGGTTCGCGTTCGGGATGGGCATCGAACGGATCGCGATGCTCAAGCACGGCGTCCCCGACCTGCGGCTCCTGTACGACAACGACGTCCGGATGCTGGAGCAGTTCGACTGATGCTGGAGCAGCTCCACTGATGCGCGCTCCGCTTGAATGGCTCGGTCGGTACTGCGCTCCCGACCTGCCGGCAGCGAAGGTGGCCGAGCGCTTGGCCATGACCGGGACGGAGGTCGAGCGCGTCGAGCGCTACGGCGTGACCGCACTCGATCGCTTCATCGTCGGCAGGGTGCTCGACGCTCAAGCCCATCCGGCCGCCGACCGCCTGAGCGTGTGCACGGTCGACGTCGGCGACGGCTCGCCCGTGGAAATCGTGTGCGGCGCCCCCAACGTGCGCCAGGGGCAACTCGTTGCGGTCGCCAGGCCGGGCGCGGTGATGGCGGACGGCAGGACGTTGGGGAAGGCGAAGCTGCGGGGAGTCGAGTCCGAGGGGATGATCCTGGCCGAGGACGAGCTGGCCATCGGACCCGACCACGACGAGATCATCGTGCTCGAGGACGACGGCCGTAGGCCGGGCGAGCCGCTCGGGGAGGTTCTACCTATCTCCACCGATGTCCTGGTGCTCGAGATCACGCCCAACCGGCCCGACTGCCTCGGGATCTATGGCGTGGCCCGCGAGGTGCACGCCTCGACCGGCGCTCCGCTGCGTCCGCCGCCGTGGGCGGAAGAGCCCGGCGGGCCCGGGGAGGTCGAGGGCGCGGCCGTCGAGGTCCTGTGCCCAGACCTCTGCCCCCGTTTCACCGCCCGGGTATTCGAGGACGTCAAGATCGGGCCCTCGCCTCCCTGGCTGAAGGCGCGGCTGATGGCCGCCGGGCAGCGCCCGATCTCGAACGTGGTTGACATCACCAACTACGTGATGCTCGAGACCGGCCAGCCACTACATGCCTACGACCTCGACCGCGTGGCCGGCCGGAAGTTGACCATTCGCCGTGCGGGCGAGCGAGAGCAGCTTCAGACCCTCGACGGCCAGCTCCGCACGCTTGACCCCGACATGGTCGTGATCGACGACGACGAGGGGCCGACCGGGATCGCTGGCGTGATGGGTGGCGCCCGCTCGGAGGTAGGTGCCGACACCACCCGGGTGCTGATGGAGGTCGCGAACTGGAACGGCGCCAACATCCACCGCACCTCGTTGAAGCTCGGGCTACGAACCGAGGCCTCGACCAGGTTCGAGAAACAGCTGCAGCCAGAGCAGGCACTAGAGGCCCAGGCGGTCGCCACCCGGCTGATGATCGAGCTGTGCGGCGCCCGCCTCGAGCCGGGGACGATCGACGTCGGCGGACCGGGACCGGAGCCGCCGACGATCAGGCTCCGGGACGCCCGCGTGAGCGGGCTGCTGGGAGTGGCCGTCGAGCGCCGGCGGAGCAAGGAGATCCTCGAGGCGCTCGAGTTTGGAGTCGAGGAGGCCTCCGACGGCCTTGACGTGAAGCCTCCTGCTTTCCGCCGCGCCGATATTCGGCGCGAGGCGGACGTGGTCGAAGAAGTGGCGCGGCTGGAGGCGCTGGACAGGCTCCCGGCCACGCTCCCCGCGACCCACCGGGCGGCAGAGGCGGCGCTGGCGCGCGGCGTCGGTCTCGCCGGCGCTCAGCTGACTGCGGAGCAAAGGCTCGGCCGCGCGGCCGCCGACGCCCTCGCTGCCCAGGGGCTGTACGAGATCGTGGGCTGGAGCTTCGTCGGCCCTGGGCTCGCTGAGCGGCTGCGCCTGCCCGAGGCGCCGGCTGTAGAGCTCGAGAACCCGCTGTCGATCGAGCAGTCGCAGCTGCGTACCACGCTGCTCGGTTCGCTGCTCGACACGGCTGCCTTCAACCATTCCCGCGGCATCACCGCCCTCCGCCTGTTCGAAGCCGGGGCCGTGTACCTCCCGCGCCAGGGCCAAAGGCTCCCCGCCGAGCCCTACCACGTGGCCGCGCTCATCACCGGGCCCGTGCGGCGGGAGACGTGGCGCGACCCCGACCCCCGCGCGGCCGACTTCTTCGCCGCCAAGGGAGTCCTCCAGGGGCTGCTGGACAAGCTTCGGGTTCCCTGGAGCGTTGAGCCGGGCGGCGAGCCGTTCCTGCATCCGGGGCGGGCGGCGAGGATCAGGGCGCGCGACACCCAGGTGGGGTGGATCGGCGAGATCCATCCGGCCGTGGCGGCGCAGTGGGATCTCGATCAGACGGTGGCCGCCTTCGAGCTCGACCTGGACGCACTGGGAGAGCAGACCACCCCGATCTACGAGGACGTCACCAGCTTCCCCGCGGTGCGCGAGGACCTGGCGGTGGTCGTGCCGGAGGGCGTCTCGTCGCGCGAGGTGGTGGAGGTCGTGCTTCAGGCCGGGGCGCCGCTGCTGGCGCAGGCCCAGGTGTTCGACGTGTACCGCGATTCCGAACGGATCGGCCCCGGGAGGGTGTCGCTGGCCATCCGGCTGACATATCGCGCCCCGGACCGGACGCTGACCGACGCGGAGGTGGCCGAGCGGCGCCAGTCGATCGTGGAGGCGGTCGAGCACCGGCTCGATGGGAGCATCCGTGCCTAGCGGAAGCGCGCTCAGGGTGTCCGTGTTTGGGGCCGCTGGCTTCACCGGCGCGCTCACCGCCAGGCTGCTCTATCGGCATCCGACCTTCAGCCTGCACGCGCTGACCGCGCGTTCCGACGTGGGCAAGAGCCTCGCCGACCTCTACCCCTACCACCGCGTCCCGCTCGTGCTCGAGGAGTTCAACATCGACCACCACGACGGCGTTGATGCCGCGGTGGTCGCCTACCCACACGGCGCATCCGCACCGGTCGTCGCCGAGCTGCGCGAGCGGGGGATCAGGGTGGTGGACCTGAGCGCCGACTTCCGCTTGCGCGACCCGGGGCTCTACGAGGAGTGGTACCGCGAGCACCCCGCGCCCGAGCTGCTCGACGGCGCGGTGTACGGACTGCCGGAGCTCGGATATCGCGAGCGGATTCAAGAATCCGACCTGGTCGCCAACCCCGGCTGCTATCCGACGGCGGCTCTGCTGGCGCTGGCGCCGCTGGCTCGCGAGGGGCTGATTCGGGACGTGGTGATCGACGCCAAGTCAGGCGTATCGGGAGCTGGACGGGCGCCCAGCGAGAAGACCCACTTCGTGACCGTGGATGAGAACGTCAACGCCTATGGCGTCCCCCGCCACCGCCACACGCCCGAGATCGAGCAAGAGCTCTACGCGCTGGGGGCCGACGTCACCGTGACGTTCATCCCGCATCTGTTGCCCCTCGACCAGGGCGAGCTCGTCTCCTGTTACGTGACCCCGGCCGGCGGCGTGGACGGCGACCTGCAGGAGCTGTACGCCGACTTCTACGCCGGCGAGCCTTTCGTCGAGGTAGCGCCCTCGCCGCCCGGCGTCCGGGACGTCCGCGAGACGAACGTCTGCCGGATCTCGGTCCACAGAGACGCGCGCACCGGACGGGTGCTCGTGTTCGCGGCGATCGACAACCTGTGGAAGGGCGCGGCCTCACAGGCAGTCCAGAACCTCAACCTGATGTTCGGGCTGGGGGAGGGGGAGGGGATCTCGTGAGCGCCCCCTTCTTCGGCTCCCGCTGGATCGAGAAGCCCGAGCATGTCTCGGAGCTCGACCCCACAGCGCTTCCGCAGGGATTCCGGGCCGCCGCAGTGGCAGCCGGCCTAGATCCAGACGGCCCTGACGTGGGCGTCCTTTACTCCGAGCGTCCGCAGACCGTCGTCCGCCGCGCGCTTTACCACCAACGCTCGCGTGGGCGCGCCCGTGGTCGCCTCGCGTGAAGCCGACCTCGATCGCCTGCGGGTGGTCGTGGCGAACTCCGGTGGCTCGAACACGGGCGACGGCGCCAGAGGTCTCGAGACCGCGCGCGCCACCCAGGCGCTGACGGCCGAGCTGTTGGACGTCGAGCCCGCGCAGGTGGGGGTGGCGTCGACCGGCGTGATCGGAACCGAGCTTCCGCGGGAGAAGCTGTTGGGGGGCGTCCGCTCGGCCGTGCAGCAGCTGGGCGAGGACGCAGACGGGTTCTCCCGGGCCATCCTGACCAGCGACAGGGCGCCGAAGCGGGCCTGCCTCGAGGTGTCGCTCCCCGGCGGTCAGGTGCGGCTCGCGGCACAGGCCAAGGGCGCGGGGATGATCTCGCCCCGGTTCGCGACGATGCTGTGCTTCGTGCAGACCGACGCCGAGATGTCGGCGGACACGGTCGAGCTGCTGACCGGGGTGACGGTCAAGCGCTCGTTTGACCGCATCACGGTCGACGGCCAGCTCTCGACCAGCGACACCGTGTTCGTGCTGGCGGGCGGTGCCTCGGGGGTGCGGATCGAGCCCGAGACGGCCGCCGAGCTTCGGTTCGGGGAGGCCATGGATGCGCTGCTTCGCCAGCTGGCGCTGTTGATGGTGTCCGATGGTGAGGGCGCCAAACGCGTAGGCCGGATCGTCGTGCGGGGGGACTCGGAGACGGTCGAGCCGGTGGCCCGGGCGATCGCCAACTCCAACTTGGTCAAGACCGCCCTCCACGGCGGCGATCCCAACTTCGGCCGCATCCTGCAGGCGGCGGGAATGGTGTATCCGCGCGCCAACGGGTTCGTCGCCGATCTGGAGATCGAGGGTCGGCTGGTGGTGTCAGGCGGGGAGGCGATCGTCGAGGACCTGCGCGAGCTGGAGCCACTGGTTCGGGGCCAGGAGGTCGAGTACGTCCTCACGCTGCCCGGCGACGGCGGTGAGACCGAGGTGTTCTTCTCGGACCTCTCGCCGGAGTACGTGCACTTCAACGCGGAGTACACGACCTGATGGCGGGCGACCCTCCGGCCATGGACCACCTGCGCGACGTAGCCACCCTGCTGGAGGCCCTGCCATACATCCGCGAGTTTCACGGCAAGACGGTCGTCATCAAGTACGGCGGGGCGGCGATGGCCGATCCCACGCTCGAGGAGGAGTTCGCCCGCGACGTGGTGCTGCTCAAGTACGTGGGCATGAACCCCGTCGTGGTGCACGGCGGCGGACCGGAGATCACGACCTACATGGAGCGCCTCGACCTGCCGGTGCGGTTCGTCGGCGGCCTGCGGGTCTCCGACGCCGAGACGGTGGAGGTGGCGAAGATGGTGCTGGTGGGAAAGGTCAACAAGGACATCGTGTTGCGGCTGGGCCGTCACGGGCAGCCGGCTGTGGGGCTCTGCGGAGACGACGGCCTGCTGTTTCGGGTGACCCGCCAAGCGGCGCCGGGCGGGGAGGACATCGGCTTCGTCGGGCGGATCGAGCGGGTCGACGTCGAGGTGCTGAACCACATCGCGCAGGACTACATCCCGGTGGTGGCCAGCGTGGGCGCCGACCGCGACGGCCACTCCTACAACGTCAACGCCGACGAGGCGGCGGGCGCGGTCGCCGGAGCCCTGGGCGCATACAAGATCATGTTCCTGACCGATGTGCCGGGGTGGCTGCGGGACCCAGGGGATCCCTCGAGCGTGATCTCTCAGACCAGCGCCGAGGAGGTCTCGCGAGTGCTGCCGGGGATCGAAGGGGGGATGCGACCCAAGCTGAAAGCCTGCCTGGACGCCATCCACGCCGGTGTCTCGTTCGCACACATCGTGGACGGACGCGTCCCGCACTCGCTCCTGCTCGAGCTGTTCACCGACGCCGGACAGGGGACGAAGATCGGGGGCGGCCCGTGAGCGCGCCGACGCCTGGCCTCGCGCGCCACGCCTCGCTTGAGGAACTCCGGGAGCTGGAGAGCAGGTACGCCATCCCCACCTACGCCCGCAACCCGGTCCAGTTCGTGCGCGGGTCCGGCTGCCGGCTGTGGGACTCCGACGGCAACGAGTACCTCGACTTCCTGGCCGGGATCTCGGTGCTTAATGTCGGGCACTGTCACCCGCGGGTGGTCGAGGCAGTGCGCGAGCAGGCTGGCCGGCTCACGCACGCCACCAACCTGTACTACACCCAGCCGGCGCTGGAGCTCTCCGCCCGCCTGGCCGAAAGCTCGCTGAAGGGCAAGGTATTCCTGGCCAACTCCGGCGCCGAGGCCAACGAGGCGGCCATCAAGCTGGCGCGAAAGGCGCGGCCCGGAGGGAGGATCGTCGTGCTCGAGGACGCTTTCCACGGGCGTACTTACGGCGCGCTGTCGGCCACGCCGCAGGAGTCAAAGCAAGCGCCGTTCGCGCCGCTGGTGCCGGGGTTCGTGGTCGTGCCGAAGGATCCGGACGCGCTTTCCGGAGCGATCGACGACGAAACCGCGGCGGTGCTGCTGGAGCCGATCCAGGGCGAGACCGGCATCAACGTCCTGCCGGATGAGCTGCTTTACGCCGCGCGGGATGCCTGCGAACGCACTGGGGCGGCGCTCGTGTTCGACGAGATCCAGACCGGGATGGGGCGGACCGGAACGCTGTGGGCCTACGAGCAGACCGGCGTGGTCCCCGACGCGCTCACGAGCGCCAAGGCCCTCGGCGGCGGGCTTCCGATCGGGGCCCTGGTGACGGGTCCCCGGCTGGCCGATGTCCTCGCCCTCGGCGATCACGGCTCGACATTCGCCGGCGGGCCCGTGGTCTGCGCGGCGGCGCTGGTGGCGCTCGAGATCTGCTCTGATCCCGAGCTCCTTGAGCGAGTCCGGAGATTGGGGGAGCGGCTCGCCGCCGGCCTGGCCGAGCTGCCCTACGCAGCCGCCGTCCGCGGACGGGGGCTGATGCTGGCGATCGACCTCCGAGACGGTCTGTCGGCGCCGGAGCTGGCATCCCGGGCGCTGCTCGAGCAGCGCCTGGTCGTCAACGCCACCGGTCCAGGGACGGTGCGGTTCGAGCCCCCGCTCGTGGTCTCAGAGGAAGAGATCGACGAAGCGCTCGTCCGGTTACAGTCGCTGCGGTGACGGCCGTCTCCTCGCCAGCCGACCTCCAGCTCGAGTTCGAGCAGCCGGCCGATGCCGCGGCGGCCGGTGTCCTGCGCGCGCTGCTGGGAGCGGTGGAGGCCAACCTGCCCGGAGCGATCGACGATCCAGACTCCGAGGCCCTCCACGACCTACGGGTCGCGGTCCGACGGTCGCGCTCGGTGCAGCGACAGCTCAAGCGGGCGTTCCCGCCCGTCGAGCTGGATCACTTCCGGGCGGAGTTTCGGTGGCTACAGGGCCTGACCGGCCCGGCCCGTGACCTCGACGTGTACGTGCTGGGCTTCGACGAGCTGAGGGCGCTGGTGCCAGAGACGACGCGAGGCGACCTCGAACCCTTGCTGGACGTGCTGCGCCACCACCGCCGGGAGGCCCGCAAGCAGATGGAGGAGGGGCTGCGCTCCGTTCGGTTCACGACGCTGATGCGCGAGTGGCCCACGCTGCTGGAGCTGCTGCCCTCGATGCCGGTCGCGGATCGACCCCACGCCAAGCGGCCGATAGGAGAGCTGGCCGGTCAGCGGATCGTCAAGGTCTACAAGCGGATGGTGAAGATGGGCGGGGCGATCGATTCGGCGAGCCCTCCCGAGGCCTACCACGAGCTGCGCAAGAAGGGCAAGGAGCTGCGCTACCTGCTCGAGCTTTTCGGCGCCCCCCTCTACCCCAAGAAGGTCGTCAAGCCAATGATCAAGAGCCTCAAGGCCCTCCAGGATGTGCTGGGCCTTAATCAGGACCGCCAGGTTCAGCAGGCGATGCTGCGCTCGCTGGAGGGAGAGCTGGACGCGCTACCGGACCACGCGCCGACGCTGGTGGCGGTGGGCGTACTGCTCGCTTCGCTCTCCCAGGACGGGCGCGCCGCCCGCGGGCAGTTCGCCGAGCGCTTTGAGGCCTTCGGCAGCAAGGCGCAGCGGGCGCTGGTCAAGGACACGTTCGCCTAGGCCGCTGCCCATGGACTTCCCGCGCACAGCCTCCTACGAAGCCGACCCTGCCGACGTGAGGCGGGTGCTGCTGCTCTACAGCGGTGGGCTGGACACGAGCGTGATGCTCAAGTGGATCCAGGACTCCTACGGCGCCGAGGTGGCCGCGCTGACAGTCGATCTCGGCCAGCCCGGAGAGGATTACGACGTCGTTCGGGGAAAGGCGCTCGAGCTGGGGGCGGTGGACGCGCGGGTGCTGGACGCCCGCGAGGAGTTCGCCCGCGACTACGTGGTCCCGGCGATCAAGGCGAATGGCGTCTACGGTCTGGGCTACCCGCTGTTCACAGCGCTTGGTCGCCCGTTGATCTCCGCGAAAGCGGTCGAGCAGGCGCGCCAGGCGGGCTGCGACACGATCGCCCACGGCTGCACGGGCAAGGGGAACGACCAGGTGCGGATCGAGGCCACGATCGCCACGCTGGCACCCGAGCTCAAGGTAATCGCTCCGGTACGAACATGGCAGATGGGGCGCGAGGAGGAGATCGCCTACGCCCGGGAGCACGGCATCAAGGTCAAGGGCTCCGCGGAGGTGGTTCCGTACTCGATCGACGACAACCTCTGGGGACGTTCGAGCGAGGGACGGTGGATCGAGGAGCTCGACCACGCTCCCGAGGCGGACGTCTTCCAGCTGGTGACCCCTCCCGAGCGCGCGCCCGAGGAGGGGGAGACCGTGACCGTTTCGTTTGAGCGGGGCGTTCCTGTTGCCCTGAACGGCGAACGGATGGAGATCGTGGCGCTGATCGAGCGGGCTGCGTTGATCGGCGCGCGCCACGGGGTGGGGATCGTGGACCACATCGAGGATCGGGTCGTGGGGCTCAAGGTGCGCGACATCTACGAGGTCCCCGCGGCCGCGATCCTGCTCACGGCCCACCAGGAGCTCGAGAGACTGGTGGGCACCGGCCACCAGAATCAGCTGAAGCCCACGCTCGACCAGCGATGGGCCTACCTGGTGTACGCCGGGCTGTGGTGGGAGCCGCTGCGCGAGGACCTCGACGCCTACATGGACGCTGCCAACGAGCAGGTGACCGGGACGATCGGGCTCAGGCTGTATAGGGGCTCTGCTCGGGTCGTCACGCGGGAGTCGCCGAACGCGGTCTACGACCCCCAGCTTGCGACGTTCTCGGAATCCGGCGGGCTGTTCTCGCAGGCGGCGTCGCCCGGCTTCATCGAGCTGTTCACGCTTCAGTCGCGGATGGCGTGGCGCCTGAGGCACGAGGGCGACTGACCGGCCTCGATCGAGGGTAGGATCAAGCCCAAGATGGGTTACAAGCTCCTCGGATATGTCGTCTGGCAGGGCGGCAAGTGGTACGCCAAGCGGCGGCTGCGCGGCGCTCAGCGCAGCCTGGCGATCACAGGTGCGGGCGCGCTCGTGCTCGCCGGCCTGCTGGCCGCCTCGCGGCAGCGGGCGGCACAGGACAGCTAGCTCCCTTTAGCCGCAACGAGCGCTCCTCGGGCGGCCCTGTTGTCCGCTCCGATGCCTATGCTCGTCTTCTCGAGCATGAGCACCCCCTGCGCCCACCTTCACGTCCACTCCGAGTACTCGCTACTGGACGGCGCGTGCAAAATCGACGCCCTGGCGGCCCGGGCCGCGTCGTTTGGCCAGCCGGCGCTGGGACTCACCGATCACGGCGTGATGAACGGCGCCGTGGAGCTGTTCACCGCCTGCCGGAGGGAGGGGATCAAGCCGATCGTCGGCTGCGAGGTGTACCTGGTCGAGGACCACCAGCGGCGGGCGCCGGGACGGCTGGATCGCTTTCACCTCACGCTGCTGGCGGAGACGCCCGCCGGGTACCGGAACCTCGTCAAGCTGTGCTCTAGGGGCTTTCTGGAGGGTTTTCAGCGAGGCAAGCCGTCGGTAGACCTCCAGCAGCTGGCGGCGCACGGGGAGGGGGTGATCGCGCTTACAGGCTGCCTTCAGTCGCGCTTCTGCCAGCACCTGCTGGAGGGACGGCCCGCGGACGCGCGGGCGCACGCGGATCAGCTGGTGCAGGCCTTCGGTCCCGAGAACGTCTACTTCGAGCTGCAGAAGAACGGCCTTGCCGAGCAGGAGCGAGCGAACGAGGGAGTGATCCGGATCGCCCGGGAGCTCGGGCGCCCGCTGGTCGGCACCGCGGACGTTCACTACCTCCGGCGCGAGGACTACCACCACCATTCGGCCCTGCTGTGCGTTCAGACCAAGTCGACGGTCACGGCGCCGAAGATCCGCTTCGAGACCAACGAGTTCTATCTGCGCTCGAACGACGAGATGGCGAGCGCGTTCGCCGACTGGCCGGAGGCCGTGGCCACGACGGTGGAGATAGCCGAGCGCTGCGACGTCGAGCTCGAGCTCGGCCGCCAGCTGATTCCGCGCTATCCCGACGCCGGGCGGCAGCACCGAGCGCGAGTACCTGCACTCGCTCGTGCACGAGGGTCTTCGACGTCGGTACGGCGACCCGGTTCCCGCGGAGGCGGTCAAGCGGGCCGAGTACGAGCTGTCGGTAATCGACAGGATGGGCTTCAGCTCCTACTTCTTGATCGTCTGGGATTTCGTCAAGTACGCCAAGGACTCGGGAATCGCGGTCGGGCCCGGGCGCGGCTCGGCGGCGGGGTCGATCGTCGCCTACTGCCTCCAGATAACGGACATCGATCCGCTGCGATACGACCTGCTGTTCGAGCGCTTCCTCAATCCGGAGCGCGTCTCGATGCCCGACATCGACATCGATTTCTCGGTCCGCGGTCGTGACCAGGTGATTCGTTACGTGACCGATAAGTACGGCAAGGAATCGGTGGCCCAGATCATCACGTTCGGCAAGATGTTCCCCAGGGCTGCCACCCGCGATGCCGCGCGTGTGCTGGGGTACGACTATGGAGCCGGTGACCGGCTGGCCAAGCTGATCCCCGAGCCCCAGCAGGGCCGCCCACCCAGTTTCGAGGACTGCCTGAAGCCCGGGCAGCCCCTGCGCGCGGAGATCGACAAGGATTCGGCGGCGAAGGAGATCGTCGACGTGGCCCGGGGGCTCGAGGGAATTGTCCGCAACTCCTCGATCCATGCCGCCGCGGTCGTGATCGCCGACCGCCCGCTGACGGACATCGTGCCCCTGCAGGTCGCGGACGCCGGGCTCGATCAGAACGGCGAGCGGTCGCTGCGAATGGTGACCCAGTTCACGATGAAGCCGATCGAGCAGATCGGCCTCCTGAAGATGGACTTCCTGGGCCTTCGCAACCTGGACGTGATCGAGGACGCGCTGGACATCGTCGAGCGCTCCACCGGGCAACGGCCCGACATGGCGACGCTCCCGCTCGACGACGCCAAGACCTACGAGATGCTGGCGCGGGGTGACTCCGTGGGCGTGTTCCAGTTCGAGTCCGAGGGGATGCGCGAGGCGCTGAAAAAGGTCAGACCGGACGAGTTCGACGACCTGGTGGCGCTGAACGCGCTCTATCGGCCGGGAGCCATGGACCAGATCCCCACCTACGCCCGCGGCAAACGCGATCCGGGCTCGATCGCCTACGCCGACGAGCGACTGCGCCCGATCCTCGAGTCGAGCAAGGGAGTGATCCTCTACCAGGAGCAGGCGATGCGGATCGCGACGGAGCTCGCGGGCTTCAGCGGCGCCAAGGCGGACGACCTGCGCAAGGCGATCGGAAAGAAGAACCGGGAGGCGATGGCCAAGCTGAAGCCGGAGTTCGTGGAGGGCTGCCGGGTGTCAGGTACCGCGGAGCAGGTGATCGAGTGGCTGTGGGCCACCAATGAGCGGTCAGCTGACTACAGCTTCAACCGAAGTCACGCGGCGTGCTACGCCCTGATCTCGTACCGAACGGCGTGGCTGAAAGCCAACTACCCGGCCGAGTACATGGCGGCGCTGATCTCGTCGGTCATGGACACCAAGGACAAGGTGCCGTTCTTCGTCTCCCAGGCGGAGCAGATGGGGATCGCCATCCTGCCGCCGGACGTCAACCTCTCAGACCACAAGTTCGTCGTCGTGGAGGGCAACATCCGGTTCGGGCTGGACGCGGTCAAGGGCGTCGGCTATCAGGCCGTGGAAGCGATCAAGCGCGCCCGCGAAGAGGATGGACCGTTCAGGGACCTGTGGGACTTCTGCTCCCGCGTGGACGGGCGGGCGGTGAACAAGAAGGCGATCGAGGCGCTCATCAAGTGCGGAGCGTTCGGCTCGACCGGGTCCTCGCGCAGGGGCATGCTCTCGGTACTCGAGCAGGCCCAGGGCGCGGGGCAGAAGGCCCAGCAGGACCTGGCCATGGGTCAGGGGTCGATCTTCGACCTCGGCGGAGCGGACGCGACGGGCGGTGCTGCCTTTGCGACCCCCAGCCACGCCCCCATCCCCACAGAAGAGTTCGAGCGCGGCGAGCTGCTGGCCGCCGAGAAGGAGTCGATCGGCCTGTTCATCTCCGCCCACCCGCTGAAGGAGGTGGGGCCTGCGCTCTCCAGCAGGGTCGATATCCCGATCTCCGGGCTTCCTGAGCGCCGCGACGGCGATTGGGTGACGGTGGGGGGGATGATCACGCAGGCCAAGCGGATCCGGACCAAGAAGGGCGACTGGATGATGTTCGCCACGCTCGATGATCTCGATGCCTCCGTCGAGCTGGTCGTGTTCGGCAATGCGCTCGAGTCCAGCCGGGAGGCGCTGATGAACGACTCGATCGTGCTTGTTCGAGGCCGCGTGGATCACAAGGACCGCGACAAGACATGCATCATCGCCCAGCAGATCGAGCGGTTCGAGCCGAGCCGGGAGGAGGTCTTGGAGGCCGCGGCCGCCGCCGCCAAGGCGGCCGAGCCGCCCCGCCCGCTGCGGCTCCGTGTGGATGCCACGCTGCTGCCGGCCACCACGCTCGCGGAGCTCAAGGATCTCCTGCAAGGGTTTCCCGGGGAGTCAGAGGTGGTGATCGAGCTCTCCACCTCCAGCGGCTCCCGTCGCCTCAAGCTGGGGCCCGAGTTCCGGGTCTCCCTCGGCGCCGGATTGCATGCCGAGCTCGATGCGCTGCTCGGTGGGGCTCTGCTGGCCGAACAGGAGCCGCAGCGACTTGCTGCATCCGCTTAATTTCTTCTCTTCGCATCCGTCGAGCAGAGGAGGGCTTTCAGATGAAGATCGCCGCTGTAGGTAAAGGCAATGTCGGTGGCGGGCTCAGCGATCTGTGGGAGAAGGCGGGACACGAGGTGGCCAGAGTGGGCCGCGATGGAGGCGACGTCTCCGATGCCGAGGTGGTCCTGCTGGCCATGCCTGGCGGCGCGATCGCCCAGGCACTTGACGGCCTCAGCGGGCTCCAGGGCCAGATCACGATCGATGCCACCAACCTGATCGGGGCCTCTCCTGCAGAGGGCTTTGCCTCCAACGCGGAGTTCGCCAAGTCGAAGGTCGGCGGCCCGACGGCGAAGTCCTTCAACGTCAACTTCGCCGCCATCTACGACCGGATCGCAGGCGAGAGCACGCCGCCCGGCAATCTCTGGTGCGGCGACGAGCAGGCCCGCGAAGTCGTCGAGCAACTCATCCGCGACGCCGGCTACGAGCCGATTTACGCCGGCGGCCTGGAGAACGCGGCGATGCAGGAGAGTGTCCTTGGCCTGATATTCGCCGTGACCCAGGCCGGACTGGGGCCGTTCTTCTACCGGATGACGCCGCCCGGTCGGCTGTGATCAGCTTGGCGTGACCGCGATCACCGGGATCGGCCGGCTCGTCTGCCGCTGGTAGGCGGTGTAGCGGTCTTTGTTGTTGTCATTGACGATCTTCCACAGCCGCTCGTAGTCGGGATCTGACGGTTCGACCACCCTGGCTCTGGCGTTCCGGCGCTCGCGGCCGACCTGAATGCCCACGTCGGGGTTCGCCTTGAGGTTGTGAAGCCAGGCGGGTGGGCGGTCGGCGCCGCCGTTCGAGGCGACCAATAGGTAGTCGTCGCCGTCGCGGGCGTATACCAGCCCGTTGGTCCGGGGCTGACCGGAGCGCCTTCCCGTCGTTCGCAGCAGGAGCGTGGGTACTCCGATCGTGTGGTGGCCGACTCGTCCGTCGGTCGCCTTGTACACCGCCTCGTGGACCCGAAGGATCTGACTGGTGAGGCTCATGGGTCGCTCAGCCTACCGTCGCCCGCGCCGGGGCGTTATAAGTGCGGACTGTGGCTATCGCGTTCGTGACCGGAGGCTCGGGTTTCATCGGCGGAAGGCTGATCGAGCGCCTGCGCTCGGACGGTCACACCGTGAAGGCGCTGGCGCGCTCCGACGGTGCGGCCGAGCGGATCCGAGCGCGGGGCGGAGAGCCGGTGGGAGGTGACCTCGCCGACGTCGGGGCGATGCGCTCCGGCGCCGACGGATGCGAATGGGCGTTTCACGCCGCGGCGATGCTCGGCGATTGGGGAACACGGGAAGAATTTGAGCGCGGCAATGTCGAGGGCACCCGCAATGCGCTCGAGGCTTGTGCCCAGGCGGGCGTCAGCCGCTTCGTCCACGTCGGAACCGAGGCGGCTCTGCTCGCCGGAGAGCCGCTAGTCAACGTCGACGAGGCGGCTCCGCTTCGGCCAGACTCCCCGGCTCTGTACAGCTCGACGAAGGCCAAGGCCGAGCAGCTGGTGCGAGACGCCAACCGCGACGGGTTCGAGACAGTCGTGGTTCGTCCCCGATTCGTGTGGGGGCGCGGCGACACAACGCTTCTGCCCACGATGGCCCAGATGGCGCGTTCTGGCCGCTTCGCATGGATCGGCGGCGGCCGCCACAAGACCTCGACAACGCACGTCGACAACGCGGTCCAGGGATTGATGCTCGGCGCCGCCCGCGGCGCCCCGGGCGAGGTCTACTTCGTCACCGACGGCGAGCCCGTCGTGTTTCGGGAATTTGTGGGCCAGCTGCTGTCAACGCAGGGCGTCGACTCGCCGACCCGGAGCATTCCCTCGCCAGTCGCCCACGCGCTGGCGGTCGGCGGCGAGACCGCCTGGCACGCGCTGCCGCTCCCCGGACGCCCGCCCCTGACCCGCTTCACCTACTGGGTCTCCGCCCAGGAGTGCACGATCAAGATCGACAAGGCCCGCCGGCAGCTGGGGTACGAACCGGTTCGTACACGCGCCGACGGGTTGGCGGAGCTGCGCGCCGGCGCCTAACCTGGCTGGTCCGCGGACCAAGGTCCCCGCCACCCGCCGTATCCGGACGCGAGCTTGTCGGCCTGGGGCGGACCCCATGAACCTGGCTCGTAGGTATGCAACTCTGGAGGGGAGTCGAGCAGGGGCTGCACGATGCGCCACGATTCCTCGACCAAATCCTGGCGGGTGAAGTGGGTCGAGTCGCCGATCAGGGCCGCGTGCAGCAGGACCTCGTACGGCGTCGGGCCTTCCGCCCCTTCCTCGGCGAACTGCATGTCGAGGTGGATCTCCGCCGCGTCCGGCTGCTCGCCGCGCAGCGCGTCGAGCACCATCCTGATGCCCGTGCTCGGGTCGAGCCTGACGACGAGCTGCGACGGCACCGGCCGGCGGCGCTGGGCGGTCGCGAACCCGAGCCGCGGGGGATGCTTGAACACCAGCCGCAGCTCGGTCTCCTTTACGGGCAGTCGCTTTCCGGTCCGGATCAAGAACGGCACTCCGGCCCAGCGCCAGTTGTCCACCTCCAGGCGTAACGCCGCAAACGTCTCGGTGTCCGAGTCGGCCGCCACGCCGTCCACCTGGCGATAGCCGTCGTACTGCCCGCGCACGCATCTGCTCGGGTCAGCGTCTGCTATGGCCTTGAACACCGCGAGCTTGGCGTCCTTCAGCGTCTCCGGGTCGCTCGTGGCCGGGGGCTCCATCGCTGCCTCGGCCAGCAGCTGCAAGAGATGGTTGACGACCACGTCGCGCACCGCCCCCACCGGGTCGTAGAAGTGGCCACGGTCCTCGACGCCGACGCTCTCGGCCATCGTGATCTGGACGGAAGAGACCTGGTTGCGGTTCCAGACGGGCTCGAGCATCGTGTTCGCGAACCGCAGATAGAGGAACTCCTCCAGTCCCAGCTTGCCCAGGAAGTGGTCGATCCTGTAGATCTGCGACTCGTCCACGTACTGGTGAAGCTCGGCCGCCAGCGCTCGGGCCGAGGCCAGATCGTGGCCGAACGGCTTCTCGACCACCACGCGCTCGCCGTGGGAGACGAGCTTCGCCTCTGAGAGCCCTTTGACAACAATCGCGAACAGCGACGGCGGGGTCTCGAGGTAGAAGGTCGCGTCGCCTTCTCCCTCGAGCGCCTGGGCCACCTTCTGGTAGGTCTCCGGTTGGCCGAAGTCGCCGCTCACGTAGCGCAGACGCTGGGCGAAGCGGGCGAATACCTCCTCGTCGAGCTTTTCACCCGCGGCTTCGATCGACTGTCGGGCGTGGTCCCGGAGGTGGTCGACGCTCCAATCGTCCGCCGCCACCCCCAGCACCAGGCACCCCAGCATGCCGCGGCACTCGAGCCGATACAGGGATCGGAACGTCTGCAGCTTGGCCAGGTCGCCGGTGATTCCGAACACGACCAGCGCAGCTGCCTGCTGCTTTTTGGCGCTCATGCTGGCGGCACTCTATTTCTTGCTCCGCGTGCGGCGCTTACTCTGGCCCGCGCGCTTTCGCTGGCCCGCGCGCTTTCGCTGCGTCACCCCCTGCTTTCGCAGCTTGAAGGCCTTGGCCACGTCCGCGGCGCTCGGCGCCCCCTCCTCGCCTGTCTCCAGCACGCACGGCAGCCGATCGAACAGCGGCTCTGACAAAAACACCGCGCAGCCGCTGTCGCCCAGCTCGCCTTCGCCCAGTAGAGCGTGCCGGTCACGGTTGGACCCGAGCTTGGTCATCGAGTCGTTGAGGTGAAGCGAGCGTAGCCGCTTCAGCCCCACCACCCGATCGCAGTGCTCCAGGGTCTCCTGTAGGCCCTGACGAGTTGAGATGTCGTATCCGGAGGCGTACAGGTGGCATGAGTCCAGGCACATGCCGAGCCGCCCGTCGCCTCCCGCGGCCTCGAACAGGTCAGCGAGCTCCTCGAACGAGCGCCCCAGCGTGCCTCCGGCGCCGGCGGTGTCCTCGAGGTGAAGCTCGCAGCGCTCGGACTCGGACAGTGCCTGCCTGATCACCGTGCCGGCCCGCTTGATCGCCCTGGGGACGTCCCCCTTCTTGGCGGACCCTGGGTGGAGCACGACGCCAGCCGCGCCGATCCCGGCGCCGACCCGCAGCGACTGGATCAGCGAGCGGCGCGACTTGTCCCTGATCTGCCGGTCCTCGGAGGCACAGTTGAGCAGGTAGACGGCGTGAATCAGGACGGCATCGATCCGGCTTGAATCCATCGCCTCGCGGAAGGCGGCGAAGTCGTCCTGGCTGTACGCGGTCGGC
The DNA here is from genome assembly GCA_963757075.1 of uncultured Actinomycetes bacterium. GTDB lineage: Bacteria > Actinomycetota > Thermoleophilia > Solirubrobacterales > Solirubrobacteraceae > Palsa-465. The sequence continues at coordinate 346,332 of CAVWQN010000002.1, read as the reverse complement.
CGCCACATGCGCGGGGACTGGTTGAAGATCTGGATGGCGTCCGCGCCGCGCTCGACGCCGCGCTCGACGGCCTTCGCCAGACCCCCGGACGGGGACACGTGGGCGCCGATTAGCATGCTCAGAAAGAGGTTCTCATGCGCGTTCGCTTCGCACCATCCCCCACGGGGGCGCTGCACATCGGTGGCGCCCGCACCGCTCTGTACAACTGGCTGCTGGCGCGCGGCCAGGGCGGGACGTTCCTGTTGCGGATCGAAGATACAGACCGCGAGCGATCGACTCCGGAGAACGTCGATCAGATCCTGGACGCGCTGTTGTGGCTGCGGCTCGAGTGGGATGAGGGCCCCATCTTCCAGTCGCATCGCTCCGCCAGGCACGCAGAGGTGCTCGAGCAGCTGCTCGCTTCGGGCCGCGCGTATCGCTCCACGGCCACGCAGGAAGACGTGAAGGCTTACAAGGAACAGCAGGGGTGGGAGCGCGGCTTCCGAGGAGAGCCCTCGGACAGCGGCGCGGTCCGCCTGCGCGTGCCCGACACCGGGGACACCGTCGTCGACGACGTCATCAGGGGCGAGATCAGATTTCCGAACGCAAGCCAGGACGACCCCGTGATCGCCCGCGCGGATGGGTCTGTTCTCTACAACTTCGCCGTCGCAGTGGACGACCTCGACGCCGGCATCACCCACGTCGTACGCGGAGAGGACCACGTCTCGAATACGCCAAAGCAGCTTTTGGTGTTCGACGCGCTCGGCGTTCCGGCGCCGCGCTACGCCCACCTGCCGCTGCTGCACGGGCCCGACGGCCGCAAGCTGTCAAAGCGCCACGGCGCAGCCTCGGTCCAGGAGCTTCGGGCTGCCGGCTACCTCCCGGAGGCGGTCGACAACTACCTGGCGCTGCTCGGGGCGGGATTCTCCGACGACGAAGAGTTCTTCACGCTCGAAGAGCTGGCAGAGCGGTTCCGGCTCGAACGCGTCTCCCACAACCCGGCCATATTCGACGAGCAGAAGCTGAGGCACTTCAACGGGCGGTGGCTGCGAACGCTGGACATCGATGAGCTGACGCGCCGCCTCGAGGCGTACTCAGGTCGTAGCGGTCTCAAGCCCGCGGTCGAGATCTCGGCCGAGAAGATCCAGACCCTGGCGGATTTCTGGCCCCTGACATCCTTTTTGTTCGACGGGCCGGTCGACGATGAGGCTGCGTTCGAGAAGACCCTGTGCCGTGACGGCGGTCTCGACACGCTCGAGGCAGCCCGCGACGCACTTCGGTCGGTCGAGCCATTCACGGTGGAAAGGGTGGAGGGGGCGCTGAGGGAGGTGGTCGAGCGGCTCGGTCTGAAGCCCGGTAGGGTGTTCCAGCCCGTGCGGGTGGCGATCGCTGGCACGACCGTCTCGCCCGGGATCTTCGAGAGCGTGACCGTGCTCGGCCGCGACGAGACGCTGGCCAGGATCGACCGCGCGCTCGAGCGCGGGCGTGCCACGTGCCGCTAAACCCGTATCGAACATTTGCCGATAGGGGGCACATGGGAGCAGTCGCCGACGTCCCGCCCAGCGATCCGGACGCCGGAGACGAGCCGCGGGAAGACGCGACTGGCCCACACGCGGCTGAGACCGCGCAGCGGGTCCGCAACCGACGCCACAACGAGGGCCACGGCCGACGACTGACGGCCGCGTTCGAGGCACTGGAGGGCTTTCCGGTGCTGGTCGAATCCCGCAACCGCGTGCTGCGGCTGTTCGAGTCAGGTGTCGTGTCGACCACCGAGGTCGTGGCCGCGGTGGAGTCCGACGTCGCGCTGGCGATCGCCGTGATGAGGCTCGCCAATCGGGTGAAAGGCTCTCGGCATGGGCGCGTGGACAGCGTCGTAAAGGGGGTCGAGGTCCTCTCGCCCGCAGGCCGTCCACGCGATCGCCAGTCGCGCCCGGACGTTTGACTTCTTCGAGCACACCGCCGTGTGGCACGGCATTCCCGAGCGCTTCAGGCTGCACGCGGTGGCGACCCAGCGGGCCGCCAACCGACTGGCCAAAGAGGTCGGCTACGACGACCCGGATCGGCTGATGGTCACCTCGCTCATGCACGACATCGGCAAGCTCGTTCTCGTCCAGGCGTATCCCGGCTATCCACGCCAGGTCCATGGCCGGGCGCGAACTCCCGAGGAGCGGGTCCAGCGCGAGCGCCGCGAGCTCGGAGTGGACCACGCGCTCGTCGGCGGGGTCCTGGCCCGTCGTTGGGGATTCCCCGGTTCGGTGGCAAGCATCATCGAGCGCCACCACGCCGAGGACTGCGAGGGCGAGGCCGCTCTGGTGCGCTTGGCGGACATGCTCGCCCACCACTCGGTCGGAGGCGCGGTGCTGCCCGCCGCGCTGCTCGACGTCTCGCGCGGGCTCGGGCTCGCGGTGCCGGAGCTTCGCGCCGTCATGTACGACCTACCGCTGACCAGCTCGGAGGCCCGCCCCCGCCAACTCGACCCCTGCCCGCTATCGACCCGCGAAGTCCAGGTACTGCGCGGACTCGCTCAAGGAAAGGTCTACAAGCAGATCGCGGCCGAGCTCGGGCTGTCCACCAGCACGGTGCGGACCCACCTGCACAATGTGTACGGCAAGCTGGGGGCGATGGACCGGGCTCAGGCAGTGCTGACGGCCACCGAGCGCGGCTGGATCTAGGCCTTTCGACGGGGCTCGGCGTCCCCACGGTCGCGTACGATCGCGATCACCCGTGATCTCGATCACCACCAAGTCCCCGTACGCCCTCGACGCGCTCGTCGAACTGCACCTTCACGGCGACGCCGGACCGGTGCCGATCGCGGAGCTCGCCCGCCGACGCCAGATCCCGGTGCAGTTCCTGGAGCAGCTGTTCGCCACCCTGCGCCGGGCGGGAGTGCTGCGCTCGCAGCGTGGCGTGGGCGGCGGCTATGGCTTCGCTCGGCCAGCCGGCGAGGTCACGGTGCTGGAGATAGTCGAGCTCCTGGACGGCCCGGTCGGCCAGGGTGCGACCGGCATATTCGCCGATGCTGCCCAAGCAGCGCGTGGCGTGCTAGAGGGTTCGACGGTGGCCGATGTGGCCGAGGCCGAGGCGCGCGCGGTTGGCGCGCCGATGTATCACATCTAGTGGGAACCCTCGACTTTGACTACAACGCGCAGGCGCCTGGTCAGCCGAGGAACGAGTGAAAGGCCCCCAGCGACTGAGGGAGCTTCGGGGTAAATGGTTTGAACCGGTAGGGCTTGCCGGTGGCGAACCCGGCCTTGGCGGCAGCCGTCTTGTCAGCGAACGGAGTCAGTGCCGCGACCGCCTGATTGATGTCCGTCCACCTAAGCGTCCGCTCGTAGCCGTTGTTGTTCGGCGGGTCGACGCTTTCGGCCTTGCCCTGAATGCCCTTCACCTTCTCGATCGGGCCACCGTCGCGGTTGGCGACGCCAGGCGCGACGACGCGGGCGAGCGTGCGGTGGTCGCTCTCGATGCCCATGATCCGCGCCGCCGTGACGCGCAGATCGGCGGTGCTGAAATTCCGCACTCCGACCAGGTATGCGGCGATGAACGCGTCTTCGAGGGTCACAAGGACGTTCAGCGTCGTCCGGGCGTCGGAAAACATCTTGTGGGGGTAATAGAAGGTCGTGAACGGCGAGGGCTTGCCGGTCACGCTCTTCTCGAGCAGGTAGTGCGACATCTCCTCTTGCCGCGCGGCCTTGAGGTAGCCCTGGTCGTCGGACGCGAGCCGCCTAAAGAACGGCGCCCTGTTGATGATGTTCGTGTAGGTCGTGACGGCGAGCGCCTCGGCAATCTGCGCGGCGCCGAGGATCGCGAGATCGCCGCTCGTCGGACCGCCGGCCTGGGCCGCCGCGAATGACGGAATCAGCGCCTGCAACCCGCCCGCACCAGCAGCCACGCCGACCCCAGCCGCAGCACGGCCGAGAAACTGCCTACGGTCCGTTCCTGAACCCTCTAAAACTTTGCGCTCTTCAGACATGACTACCCCCTTCTGTCGTATTTGCCGGTCGTGAGCATCTATACGTCGCAAGTGGTCGATCGGATCAATCACCGCTGCGCCGTGCGCGGACGCGAGCATCCGTCGGCACTTGGGGGCGGCACCGCCCGCCGGATTCCGTAGGGTTCCCCGGCGAATTGCCGCGAATCCCTACCGACATTTCGGAGCTTGTCGGCCGGACGCCGATGGTCGCGCTGAATCGGCTGGTCGGGGATCTGGACGTCGAGTTGTTCGCCAAGCTCGAGGCCTTCAATCCCGGCGGGAGCGTCAAGGACCGGATCGGCGTTTCGATGATCGAGGCCGCCGAGCAGGAGGGCCGGATTGAGCCGGGGCGGACCACGATCGTGGAGGCCACGAGCGGGAACACGGGGATCGCCTTGGCGTTCGTGTGCGCAGCGAAGGGTTACGAGCTGGTGCTGACACTCCCGGAGGGAATGAGCCGAGAGCGCGAGGGGTTGCTGCGGCTATACGGCGCCCGGGTTAAGCTGACCGAGTCGCTAGGGGGCATGACCGAGGCTGTCGAGGCGGCACAGGCGATGGCCTCGCGGAACGACGTCTTCCTCCCCGACCAGTTCTCCAATCCCGCCAACCCCGACATCCACCGTCGCACGACGGGACCAGAGATCTGGGAGGCGCTCGATGGCCGGGTCGACGTGTTCGTCACGGGAGTGGGCACAGGAGGCACGATCACAGGTGCCGGGGAGGTGCTCAAGCAAGGGAATCCGCGCTGTCGCCTGGTTGCGGTCGAGCCGCGTGCATCGGCGGTCTTATCGGGCGGGCGCCCCGGGCCGCACAAGATCCAGGGCATCGGCGCCGGATTCATCCCTGAGGTCCTGAATCGAGAGCTGATCGATGAGGTAATCCCAGTGGGGGACGAGGAGGCGATCGAGACCGCACGGCAGCTGGCGTTCCGGGAGGGGGTGCTGGCTGGTATCTCCGGTGGCGCAGCCGTGTGGGCTGCGCTCGAGCTCGCCCGGCGTCCGGAGTCAAAGGGGGCGCGGATCGTGACGATCCTTCCCGACTCGGGAGAGCGCTACGTCTCGACGCCGTTCTTCGCGCCATAAAGGCGGCGGGCCGACCGTCTCCGGCCCGCGAATGCCCCCAGCTACGCTTTAGCGATGCCAGGTCTGGTAGCCCGCACGGTCACCGAGATCCGTCGCGATGTCGCCTCAGCCCAGAGCCGCGACCCCGCCGCTCGCGGCGTCGCCGCGGCCGAGATCGTCGCCACCTGGCCAGGGGTCCATGCCCTCCTGGCGCATCGTGTGGCCCACGCCCTGTACACGGCCGGCGTCCCGTTCGTACCGCGGGCGATAGCCGCCGTCTCGCGGGCGGTAACCGGCATCGAGATTCATCCCGCGGCGAGGATCGGCAACGGGTTTTTCATCGACCACGGGATGGGCGTGGTGATCGGCGAGACGGCCGAGATCGGAAACAACGTCACCCTGTACCAGGGCGTGACCTTGGGGGGGACAGGCTTCGCGACCGGCAAGCGCCATCCGACGGTGGAGGACAATGTCACGATCGGCTCCGGAGCCAAGCTTCTCGGTCCCATCACGGTCGGTCACGGGTCCAAGGTAGGCGCCAACTCGGTCGTGATCCATGACGTACCGCCACACTCGACGGTCGTCGGCAACCCGGGCCACCCGGTGCGGGTGGAGGGGAGGCGCCCGGAGGGACCCGACGCGGACTGGGTCCACCTTCCGGACCCGCTCGCGGACGCCATCAAGGCGCTGTCGAGCAGGATCTCGGCGCTGGAAGAGGCGGCCGGCGAGAAAATCGGCGATCCGTCGGGCGACGGCTCGTCGCAGGCTACGTCGTTTGGGCCTAACCCCGCCGGCGGTTAGACGCTGCTAGGTCTCCCGCTCGACGAGCGGCGGTTCGGCGCCGGCGTCGCCACGCTCGGTTGAGATCGAGCCTTCCGCTTGGCGGACGTTCCTGGTGCTCCGCACCAGATAGAGGGGGCGGCCCTTGACCTCGTCGTAGATCCGACCCACGTATTCGCCGATGATCCCGATCGCGATCAGCTGAATCCCGCCGAGCAGCAGGATGGCGATCGTGATCGAGCCAAATCCCGGCAGGTACGAGCCGGACAGCCGTAAGATGACGACGACCGGAATGGCGATGAAGGCCAGCGTGGAGATCAGGAATCCGAGCAGCGTCGCCAGCTGCAGCGGCCGGTGGGAGAACGACGAGATCGCGTCCAGCGAGAACTTGAGCATCTTCGAGATCGTGTACTTGGTCTCGCCCGCGTAGCGTGGGTCGCGCCGGTACGACACGGCCGCCTGCCGGTAGCCGACCCACACGGTCATGCCCCGCAGGAAGCGGTTTCGCTCGCGCATCGCCAGCAGCGCGTCGAGCGGCCGGCGGTCGAGCAGGCGATAGTCACCGGAGTTGTGCTCGAGCTCGACCTGGGCCAGCTTGTCGAACAGCTTGTAGAACCACTTGGCCGTGCTCAGCTTGAAGCGAGACTCGCCCTCGCGCCGCTCGCGCACGGCGTACACGACGTCGCAGCCTTCTCTCCAGTGGTCGAGCATGCGCGGGATCAGCTCGGGCGGATCCTGGAGGTCGGCGTCGAGCATCACGACCGCATCGCCACGGGCGTGGTCCAGTCCGGCCGTGAGGGCCGTCTGATGGCCGAAGTTTCGGGATAAGAAAACCAGGCGGACCCGGGGGTCGCTTCCGGCAAGCCGCTCGAGGATCGTGGTGGAGGAGTCCGTGGAGCCATCGTCCACCAGCACCAGTTCGAAGTGCAGCCCTTCGAGCGCGGCCCGTACCCGGCTATAGAACTCCTCGATGGTCCCCTCTTCGTTGTAGACGGGCGCCACCACGCTAAGGAGGTCGAGCTGCCGCCCCCCATTTGCCAGCTGGTCGGTGCCGGTGCTAGTCATCCCTCACAGTCCGAGCGACCCGGCATGGGGTATGTATCCAACCAGTTCGATCAGCTGGACAACACCGGTCAGCACGATCGACGTCTTCCACAGACGACGGTCTGTGGTCAGCGCGGCCAGTGGCATCAGCCAGGCCACATACCAGGGCAAAAGCGAGCTGGCGGTGACCAGCATCGCCACGGTGGCCCATCCGGCGCCGTCGATCCAGTCGAGCTCTCGGCGCCACACCTTGCGGACCAGCCAGCAGATGGCCCCCACGCATCCGATCGCGAGCAGGATGCCCGTGATACGGCCGATTGTGCCCAGCCCGAGCCGGGAGGAGATGAAGCCGGGGATGCTGTGCCAGTCGCCCTCGCTCTGCGAGGTGTGGATCGTTGCCGGGAGGTGGAGCGGCCCCGTGCCGAATAGGGCGAAGCTGACGGCCATCACCACCGCGGCGACGACGATCGCGCCGACCAGGATGTCTCGCCGGCCGGTGCGCCGTAGCGCGCCGCCAGCGAGCGCGAACGGGAGCATCACGAAGCCAGTGAGCTTGATCCCGGTGGCCACCGACAGCAGCCCGCCGCCGGCCCGGTCGCGGTGCTGAAGGATGGCGTACACACCGGCCATCATCGCCGCGACCATCAGGATGTCGTTGTGACCGCCGCCGACGCCATAGATCACAGTGATCGGATTGAGCCCCACCAGCGCCGCCGCCTTAACCGGATCCACTCCCCGCCAGCGCGCGGCGTTCCACACGATCGCCACGGTGGCCAGGCTGGCTAGCGCCGCCAGCGCCTTGTATGCCAGCACGCTCGAGGCGACTGACAGCGGGGCGAGGACGTAGCTGAGCGCGGTGAAGACCGGCCCGTACGCCGAGGGGATGGTTACCCACTTGGCGCCGATGAACGGATACACCGGGTCGAGCGGGATGGCCGCCGGGCCGTGGAGGTACGGGTTGGCACCGTATAGCGTCCCCATCCGCCCATACGCGCCGTAGCTGAAGATGTCGGTCGAGAGCATGGGCGGGGCCAGCAGGACGAGCGCGTAGAGCGCTGCGATCGTCATCAGAACCGCCCGCGCCGACAGTCGCTCCGCAGCGCGAACCGCCAGCACATAGCAGGCAAACATGGCCACCAGCACCGCGACCAAGCCGTAGGAGTGCAGGTCCAGCGCGGTGCCGCCGAACGGCCCCGCCAGATAGCGCGGAACGGGGCGAACGGACTCCGGCAGCAGTTGCGCGGTGTGCGCGGCGCTGACCGAGATCAGGAGACCCGTCAGCACCAGCCCCGACAGCGCCAGCAGTCCGACTCGCTGTCGGGTCGCAGCGGTGCGCGCTCGAAGCGCGGAGGATTCGATCTCGAAAGTACCGCTCTGCGGAGTGGCGCCGAGCGGGCCGTGGGCGCTCATTGGGATTACAGGATGGCGGTAGACGGGGCGTTTCGGGGTTTGATGAACATTGAGATTGCGTTAGGACGCCTCATCGATCGTCCCGACGCGCTGGCGATCGCTGGCCGCATCCACGGCGGCGGCGGCGCTCCGGCGCAGCTGCGGTACGAGCCACATCGCCTCAAGCGCGATTCGGGGCGACATCTTGCTCGTACCCGCCTTGCGGTCTTGAAACACGATTGGGAACTCGCTCACCCTGAACCCCGCGATCAGCGCGCGGTAGGTGACCTCGATTTGGAACACGTAGCCATCGGCGCGCACTGAGTCGAGGTCGATCGCCTCCAGGACTTCGCGACGGATGCACTTGAATCCTCCCGTGAGGTCGTGCACATCGACGCGGAGGATCGCGCGCGCGTAAAGGCCGCCTCCTCGGCTGACGAGACGGCGCACCAGCCCCCAGTCGCGCACGCCCCCACCGGGTACATAGCGGGAACCCAGCACCAGGTCGGCGGCCGAGGAAGCTTCCACCATTCCGGGCAGGTACCGGGGGTCGTGCGAGAAGTCGGCGTCCATCTCGATCACCCGCTCGGCCCCCGCCGCCAGAGCGTGCGCGAATCCGGCCCGGTACGCGTGGCCGAGGCCGTCCTTGATGGGACGGTGGAGCACTTCGACGGTCGGGAGCTCGGCCGCCAGAGCGTCGGCGATCGCACCGGTACCGTCCGGGGAGTTGTCGTCCACGACTAGGATCCGATGGTCACCGGGCACGATCCGCTCGAGCTCGGCATCGGCCGCGCGCACGATCCGTTCGACGTTGACCGCCTCGTTGTAGGTGGGTATCACCACCCAGAGCCGCGCGCGCATGGGCCGGAACGGTAGTGGAGGACAATTCGAGGCCGCAGTGGAATCAACAGGAAAATCGGATCTACCAGAGCTCGAGCACCGAGTGGTCGCGGCGCTGCAGCGGGCGGCGGCGACCGAGCGGGCTCCGGCCAGCCTCCGAGCGCGAATCGAAGCCGATCGCCCGCGCGCCATGGCCGCCGCCCGCCGTCGGATGGCGCTCTATGGCGGGACCCTGGCCAGCTCTGCGGCCGTCATCCTGGTTTTGATCGTGCTGCTGCTGCCGGCGGGAACGCCGGGAGGGCCGTCGGTCTCGGCTGCGGCCACAATCGCGGTTCGGGGCCCGACCGGCCCGGGGCCCGGTCCCGACCCACACTTCCCCATGGCCCGGCTCCAGCAGAGTGTCGGCCGGGTCTATTTCCCGAACTGGGCGGATCAGGGGCTTGGCTGGGCCGCCGCCGGCCAGCGGACCGACCAGTTGCGCGGTCGGCGGATGGTCACCGTCTACTACCAGGGCCATGGGACCCAGATCGCCTACTCGATCGTCTCGGGCTCTGGCTTGCCGGTGCCCGCCGGGACAGTCGTCCGCAAAGGTGCCGAGCGGCTCCGCACGCTCAGCGTCGACGGCCGCCTGGTGGTGACCTGGAGACGCGCCGGGCACACCTGTGTGCTGTCCGGCATGGGCGTCACCGCCGACCAGCTCGAGCAGCTGGCCGCCTATCGGTAATCCCCTTTCCCGGGGGGATCCTCCTCACCGCGCTCGGGAAGGTTCCCGCCGCGGAGGCGTCCTCAGCCACGAGTACTCACAATCGAGGAGGAAGGCGATATGCGCAGGGCTGTTCTGAGGGTGCTGAGGCTGTGGACCGCGGGTCTCGTCGTCGGCCTGGCCGCGATGGTCGGGGTCGCGACCGCGACGACGCCGCCCACTCTGGGGATGTTTCAGAGCACCGTCACCAACTTCTTGAGTCCGAACACCCCCAACACTTTCACGGCAAAGATCGTTGGCGCCGCCCGCGGGTTTTCGGTTTACACGCTGACCGGCGACTCGAGGAATCACCCGCAGTGTCTCTCGCAGGTGTGCCGCTCGATCTGGCCGTGGGTAACGATTGCCAATGGCAAGACACCCACCAAGAATCCCGCCATCAAGGCGAAGCTCGGCGTCTGGAAGCACAACGGCGTCTCCCAGCTGACTCTAGGCGGGCACCCGCTGTACTTCTTTTTCATGGACAAGACGAGGAAGCGGGCCCACGGGGAGGGCATCGTTAGCTTCGGCGGCACTTGGCATGTGTGGAAGGTCTCCAGCTCGTCCTCGAGCGGCAGCACCATGCCGACCCGACGCCGACGCCGACGCCAGCGCCCAACCCCAACCCGTACCCCTAGAGCCGCTTCCATAGCCTCTCCGCACGGGGCCGCAAGCCCGTCTCACCCCTCCGACGGGCTTGCAGCCGCGTGATCTGTCGAGCGTCCAGCTGCGTACATCCCTCGTGGGTCCAGATGGCAGGGAGAAATTCCGTTGGTCACCCCTGAATCAGCCACACCTGGGGTCCCCTTGTTACCCCGGGTACCGCGACTCGGGGTGAGTGAGCATCGCGGACACTGAGGCACTTGCGGCGGGGCTTTTTACCTGTCGGACTGGACGGCTGCTGCCCCTGGCGCGTATAAAGCCCCCGAACATGACGCCGCCTGCGCTACGGATCCGCTCACCCCGTGCCGCTTCCGGTCCTGCCGGTCTGCACCGGCGCTCCGATAGCGAGTTGCTAGCCCTTGCGTGCGAAGGCGATGCCGACGCGTTTGAGCTCATCTACGACCGCCACAGCACAGTCGCGTACTCGCTCGCCCACCGGATTTGCGGCCGGCGCGGGCTCGCCGAGGACGTCGTGCAGGAGGCGTTCTTATCGCTGTGGCACCGCCGGGATCGCTACGAGGCTGGGCGCGGAGAGGTACGAAGCTGGTTGCTTCAGATCGTGCACAACTCGGCGATCGACAGGCTCCGTCGCAGCGATGTCCACGAGCGCCGCCGCGCCAGCGCGGAAGGGATCGAGGACCGGCTGGAGGCGCCGGATAGGCCAGACGAGGAGGTCGAGCAGCGCGAGCAGGCAACTGTCGTTCGTCGGGTGCTCGAAGCGCTCCCGGACGAGCAGCGGCGTGTGGTCGAGCTTGCGTACTTTTGCGGGCTGAGCCATAGGCAGATTGCGGAGAAGCTGGAGCAACCCGTCGGCACCGTCAAGGGACGCATGCGCCTAGCGCTGCTCAAGCTCCACGGGCAGCTCACGGCTGCTGAGGATCCCCTCGCTGGCGCAGAGGTCAGGCGATGAGCACCAGGAAGAACGGCGAGAATCATGAGCGCTTCGACGGCGACGTGGCCGCCTACGTGCTAGATGCGCTGGAAGGCGCTGAGGTGCGGCAGTTCGAGGAACACCTCGAGCATTGCGATCAGTGCCAGAGTGAGCTTGCAGCGATGCGAACTGCTGTCGAAGGCTTGGCGGTGGCGGCGCCCGTGCGCGGTGCGCCTCCCGAACTCAAGGACCGCGTGATGGCCACCGTCCGAGCCGAGGCACCACAGCGATCTCCGAAAACGCAAGCTCGGGGCAGATGGGCGCACCTGCCGATTGCGCGGCCCCGCTTAGCCGCTTCGGCGATCATTGCCGCGGCCGCGGCAGCGGTCGTAATAGTCCTCGTTTTGGGGGGCGGCAACTCCGCTCGAATTTATGAGGGCGTCGTCTATGCGCCGGGGGCCAGCGCTTCCCTTCGCCAGTCTGAAAGCAGTGCGCAGCTGCGGGTCTCGCGGGTTCCGCCACCCCCTCAGGGACGGATCTACGAGGTGTGGCTCAAGCGCGGCGCGAGGGCGCCGGAGCCAACGCGCACACTGTTCGCCACCGGTACCGGGACGGTGAGCGTGCCCGGCAACCTCGGTGGGGTGCAGGCGATGTTGGTCACAGCCGAACCACGGCCGAACGGCAGCCGCACGCCGACGCGTGCCCCGATCATCGTCGTGCGGTTGAGCTGAGCATCCCGATCGCGCACGGCGACTGTTCGACTATCGAACACGATTCTCTGCCAGCTCCGACCGGCTTCACGGTTCAATGCCGGACGTGAGGAATCGAGGTTTGCGCGGGCTCGCGCTGCTCGGCGCCATCATGGTCGTCACAGGTGCTGTCGCGGCATGTGGCTCGGGCTCGCGGTCGGGGAGTGGGTCCCCCGCGACGATCCCGCCCGGTGAATCAGCCGCCTGCCGTTCCCCACCGGATGTGCTCGCCGGCGTCTACGATCCGGACCGCCTCTTGGCTAGTAGTCGAGCTGACGCCGCGCGACGGGGGCCACCTCCCCAAGCCCGCCGTCGGCGATCGTGTTGCGCTGGTCGGCGCCCGGGTCAACGACACCCAGCACTCCTGGCACGAGATCCACCCTGTCTTCTCCGAGTCGATTAACGGCGGGCCGGCGCACACCAGCGGACCGGAGTACGGCGGCAGCCGGCCATCGGATCGGTCGCGCGACGCCGCCGCCGATTGCCGAACGCCCGGCGGGGCGCCATGCGTTGGGTATTGAGCGTCGCGGCACGCTGGGACTACTGCGGCTTCTCTGCGACGAAAGCGAGCTTGGGTACCCGTCCCTCCCGCAGCCAGTCGCTCCAGAGCCCTCAGCTTCCGCTCGTCACTCGTGGCCGCTCCCCTGCGGTGGTTCATCGACGGTCCTAAAGCCGCGGGATCCGGCAGCGAGGAATGCGGTCCCGAAGACCAACTCGGTCCAGGAGAGATCGTCCAGCCTGTCCTGCATAGCTGCGCGAATCGTCTCCCACGGAAGGCGCGCGATCCACTGGTCTATGGCGCCGAAGGGCCGCGCAAGTGCAATTCCAAACTGAGCCAGCCACCGAGGCGCGTTGTCGGGAGCCTTGAGATCCAGCACGACCCAACGCCCACCGCGGGAGAGGGCCGCGGCGCCGTGGGCGATGACATCTCCGCATTCAGGCACGTGCGACATGGCGTATGTGGACAGGATCCCGTCGACCTCGGTTGGGAAGTCGAACTCGGCCGCGTCCGCTTGCACGAGGCTGATATTGCTCCAGCCGTTGGTCTCTATCCGATGCTGGGCTTGGGCGAGCATCGCGTCGGTCAGATCGACGCCGACGATCCGGCCGTCGGGGCCGATCACTTGCTCGATCAGCGAGAAGTTCAGACCCGTCCCGCAGGCGATCTCGACCACGCTGTCACCCGGGCGAAGCCCGAGTGCTTGTACGGCTCGGAGGCGCTGGGCCCGCTGGGGGTAGCCGGGCACGGGGTAGAACTTGGAGGTGATGTCGTAGTGCTTCGCCTTCTTGCGGTATGTCTCGATCAGGTGCTCTCGCGTACTGTCGATCCGGCTCACGGTGTGCTCCTCGATCTCGATAGCGTCGCGGTAGAACCGCGAGCCTTCACCCGGCTGCTGTGCATATCGATGCGGTCGGCATGGGTGTGCAGGAGCTCGCCACCAGCCGAGTCTAAGCCGCCCACACCTCCTACACCAGACCGCCCACGTCCATGGTCGCGTTACGCCTCTTTCGGGATACGAGGCGGGTCCGGCGCGATCCTCGCTTTCATCTGGTCGTTGCCTTACCGCGAACCATCCTTCGACTCGCTCGGCCCCATCAGTCGCTTGCAGTGACGCGACGACCAACAGATCTGCCTCGGTCACGGCCACGTACACACTCCGGCGGCCCGGGTCGCCCGGCTGCCAGACGCCGCACGGCCCACGTCGCGGTTCAGGTGCGCCGGTATGCCGGCCGCGTGGGAAGTTCCGCGCCTCTGCTCGCTGCCGCGGTCGGTTGCGCGCTCGTCCTCACCCTCACAGGCTGCAGCCGACTGTCGGGGACGGCGAGGGCCGTGCCGCCGCCCGCGGGGCCGACGTACACGTTGATGGAGATGAACCTATGCCTGTCCGGGCTGGGTGGCTGCTACCGGAAGGTGAACTACCCGGCAGGGGTGGAGGACGCGGTTGCCCGGATCCGTGAGACGCACCCGGACGCGGTCACACTCAACGAAGCTTGCAGGAATGACGTCGCGCAGATCGCCCGGCGCGCCGACTACCACCTGCGCTTCTCGAGGGTCATCTACGACGGCAAGCCCCTAGCGTGCATCCACCCGAGCGGCCGCGGGCTCTTCGGTGACGCGGTGCTCACCAAGGCAGCGATCGAGGGCACCGAGGGCCAGGCTTTCGAGGTACAAGCCGGCCGCGAGCGGCGCGTATGGCTGTGCGTCAGCACCCGAGTCGGTGTCGACGTGTGCACCGCCCACCTGGCCTCGCATGAGACCGATGAGGAGGCCGCGAACGAGCCGCAGTGCACCGAGCTCAGGGCGCTCCTTGCCCGCCGTGCGGCCGCCGCCCACATCGTCATCTTCGGGGGCGACGTCAACCGTCGCCCGTCCTGTGCCCCCCCAGGCTTCTGGACGCTAACCGACCGGTCGGCCCACCAGAACCCAGGCATTCAGCACGCCTACGGAAGCGGCGGGCTCCGCTCGCCCTCGGCGCACGTGCTACGGGCCACACACACCGACCACGACGTCCTGCTGGTCCGCGCGCACCTCACCCCGCGGCGCTGATTCGCTCAGGCGGATCGCTGGCCGTCCGAACGGAGCGCGCTCATCGTGCTTCACGGCAATGTCAGCCCCGGGAAGGCTGGGCATGTCGGCGGCGTCATACGGCGTATGGAGGCCAGCGCGCAGCCACAGACGCCGCTGGCGGAACGCACGAAGCAGACGGTACAAGCTGGTCCGCTGACCGGGCTGGTCGTCCAGCTGCTACTGCTGGCTGTACTCGCCGGGGCCGTCGGCCTCGACGCCGCGGGGTGGCTCGTCGGCCTCACCTGCGCGGTCATCATCGACGCGGCCCTGGCGCACGGCCTCTCCCGCTACCGATCCGACCGGCTCCAAGCCGCCGACTGGGTGACGCTTGCTCGCGCATCGCTCGCGGTCGGTGTCGCGGCGCTCGTCGCCGACTCGTTCGGCCACCGCGCACCGGTCACCCTGCTGGTGTCTATGACCACGCTCGCGCTGGCCCTCGACTTCGTGGACGGGTGGGTCGCGCGGCGCACACGGACGAGCCACAACCTGGGCGCACGCTTCGACGCGGAGGTCGACGCCTTCCTGATCCTCGTCCTCAGCGTGTATGTCGCGGGCTCGGTGGGCCTGTGGGTGCTCGCGATCTGCGCGGCCCGGTATGTGTTCCTCGCCGCCGGCTGGCTGCTGCAGTGGATGCGTGAGCCGCTGCCGCCGCGCTACTGGCGCAAGTTCGTCGCCGCGACGCAGGGGATCGTGCTGACCGTCGCGGCCGCCGGCGTCCTCTCGCCGGCGGTGACCGAGGGCGCGCTCGTGGTGGCGCTAGTCCTGCTTGCTGAGTCGTTCGCTCGCGACGTGGGGTGGCTGTGGCGCCATCGCCCCGTCGACCGCGGCTTGACTCCGGCCGTCGCGGCTCCCGCGCTCAACCAGGGCCGGGCGCGCGCGACGATGACCGCCGTCCTCACGGCCCTCGCCGTTCTGATCGTGTGGGCGGCTCTGGTCGCTCCCAACCAGCCGCAGAACGTCACGCTGACCGCGTTTTTCAGGATTCCCCTCGAGGGCCTCGTGCTGATCGCCCTGGCCGTTGTCCTTCCCACCATCCCGCGACGGATGCTGGCCGGTCTCGCCGGACCGGTTCTTGGTCTGCTCGTCATCCTAAAGATCCTCGACATCGAGTTCTTCTCCCTCTTCGCCCGACCGTTCGACATCGTGGGGGACGTCGGCGATGCCGGGATTGGCATCGAGACGCTGCGCGACGCGCTCGGTCATGCGGAGGCGAACCTGATCATTTACGGCAGCGTGGCGCTCGCCGTCGCGCTGGTGGTCGTGCTCACCCTGGCGATTTTCCGGCTGACCCGGGTCGCGGCCAGCAACCGCCGGTGGTCGCTTGGCGCGGCCGGCGCGCTCGGCTGCGTCTGGCTGCTCTGCTCGGCGTTCGGCGCGCAGTTTCTCCCCCACGCGCCCGTCGCCTCCACGAGTACCGCCAGCTACGTCGCCCACGAGGTGCACGCGGTGCAGGCCGACATACGCGACGAGGCAGTCTTCGCCAATCAGATCAGGCACGACCCGTTCGGCAACACCCCGGGCAGCCGGCTGCTGACCGGTTTACGCGGTAAGGACGTCCTCCTCGTGTTCGTCGAGTCCTACGGCCAGGTTTCGGTCCAGGACTCCTCCTTCTCACCGGCCATCGATCCGCTGCTCACAACGGGCACCAAGCAACTGCAGACCGCCGGCTTCTCGGCTCGCAGCGCCTTCGTCAACGCGCCGGCCTTCGGCGGGATCAGCTGGCTCGCGCACTCCACCCTGCAGTCCGGTGTATGGGCCAACAGTCAGCGGCGTTATGACCAGCTCGTCGCCAGCGACCGCTTCACGCTGAGCGACGCGTTCAACCGGGCCGGGTGGCGGTCGATCAATTTCGCACCGGCGGACGATCCCGGCTGGACGGAGGGGTCGTCCTACTACCACTACGCCAAGGTCTACGACGGCCGCGACCTGGGTTACCGCGGGCCTACATACAACTACGCGCCGATGCCCGACCAGTACATGTTCGCGGCCCTACAGCGCCTCGAGCTCGCGAAGGCCCACCGGCAGCCCCTGTTCGCCGAGGTAGACACGGTGTCGAGCCACATGCCCTGGGACCGTATCCCCCAGATGATCCCCTGGACCGAGGTGGGCAACGGCTCGATTTTCAACCACACACCCACGCTCACCGAGCCCAGCTCCTTCTGGTGGCACCCCGACGAGGTAAAGGCTGCCTACGCCCGGTCGCTCGAGTACTCGCTGAACACGCTGATCTCGTTCGTCCAGCACTACGGCAAGAGGAACCTGGTGATGGTCGTGGTGGGCGACGAGCAGCCGCTCGCGATCGTGAGCGGGCAGCACGCGAGTCACGACGTGCCGATCTCGATCATCGCCCACGACCCGACGGTCCTGAAGCGGATGGCCGCGTGGGACTGGCAGTCGGGCCTGCTGCCCAGCCCAAAGGCGCCGGTCTGGCGGATGAGCGCCTTTCGCGATCGCTTCCTCACCGCCTACGGACCGCAGCCGGCCGGCCCCGCGGCCCCCCACCGGAAGGTCGCTCGAGCGGAAGGGGCAACGGGATGAGCCGGACCATGTGGGCACGGGTCCGCCTCGTGGTGCCCCTCCTCACGCTCGCCGTGCTCGTGTGGCGCCTGGGCACAGGCCCGTTCCTCGACGGTGTCCGCGCGGTCGATGGCCGGGCGCTGGCGGCAGCTGCAGGCATCGGGGTACTGACCACGACGTGCTATGCCTGGCGGTGGAAGATCGTCGCCGGTGGTCTCGGCCTCGACCTGTCATTGCCCGCTGCGGTGGCGGCGTACTACCGGGCGGAGTTTCTCAACGTCACGCTGCCCGGCGGGATCGTCGGCGACGTCCACCGCGGGGTCAGCCACGGTCGTGACGTCAACGATGTGGGTCGCGCACTACGGGCCGTCGGTTGGGAACGCTTCGCCGGGCAGGTCGTGCAGGTTCTCGTGACCGTCGTCATTCTCCTCGCGCTGCCGTCGCCAGTGCAGTCCTCGATGCCGCCGGTGGTGCTCGCGGTCGTCGTGGCGGTGTTCGGCGTCGTGCTCCTGGCCACGGCCCGACCCGATGGCAGCCGGTCAGCGTGGAAGCGGGCCCGGGCCGCAGCGGCGCGCGACGTCCGCGACGGGCTGCTCGCCCGGAGGGCGTGGCCGCGCATCGCGCTCGCGTCTGGAGTGATCGTCGCCGGCCACGTGGTCACCTTTCTGATTGCAGCACGAGCCGCTGGCACCTCCGCGCCACCGTCCAGGATGCTGCCGATAGCGTTGCTCGTGATAATGGCGATGGTGCTGCCCAATGTCGCTGGCTGGGGGCCGCGCGAGGGCGTAGCGGCGTGGGCGTTCGGCGCGGCCGGCCTGGGTGCGCAACGAGGGGTCGCCACCGCCGTGGTCTACGGCGTCATGGTGCTCGTCGCCAGCCTGCCGGGCGCCGCCGTGCTTCTGGTGGCCTGGTTCCGTCGTACCCGGCTTCCGGGGCGGACCGAACCGAGGCTTGCGGAGCGAACAGCACGTGCTTGACCGCCCGTACACCTTGCTGAGCTGCGCCCTGTCGATCGACGGGTATCTCGACAGCGCTACGCCACGGCGCCTCGAGCTGTCCAACGACGCCGACTTCGACCGGGTCGACGCCGTGCGTGCCTCCTGTGACGCGATTCTGGTGGGCGCGGGCACCGTGCGGATCGACAACCCGCGGCTGCTGGTGCGCTCGAAGAGGCGGCGCGATGCGCGGACGGCTCGTGGGGTCCCACCGTCCCCGATCAAGGTCACTGTGACCGAGCGGGTGGGGTTGGACCCGCGCGCGGACTTCTTTACCACCGGCGACATCGAGAAGCTCATCTACTGCGCGAGCCCGCGGGTGGTCGACGCCCGCTCGCGACTCGGAACGGTGGCGACCGTGGTCGACGGTGGCCAGCGGGTCGAGATGCGGAAGCTGAGCGAGGACCTCAGCGCCCGTGGCGTGCAGCGGCTGATGGTCGAGGGCGGGGGCCAGGTGCACACCCAGTTCCTGACCGACAACCTCGCAGACGAGCTGCAGCTGGTCGTCGCTCCGTTCTTCGTCGGTGACTCTCGGGCCACGCGGTTCGTCAGCGACGGCCGGTTCCCGTGCAACCCCAGCCGGCGCGCGACGCTCGCCGAGGTCCGCAAGATGGGCGACGTGGTGCTGCTGCGTTACGCGCTCTCACCTCGTTTTCAGACCGATTGACTCAGGAGATCGATGCCGATGCCGCCGCCCGCCGCGACGATCCGCACTCAGGTGTCGGTGCCCCTCCGGTTCGCCGACGGGTACGCCACGACGGCTCGAGTGTTCAGCTTCGACGGGCTGGTCGACGGCCAGGAGAACGTCGCCTTCGGGCTGGGCGATCGGGCCATCGCGGTCACGTCCGCTGGACGGGAGCCGGTGCCGCTGGTCCGGCTGCACAGCGAGTGCCTGACCGGGGACGTGTTCGGCAGTCAACGGTGCGACTGTGGGCCGCAGCTGCGCGAAGCCGTCGAGCGCATCGCCGACTCTGGGGGCTTTCTGTTGTATCTCCGGCAGGAGGGCCGTGGCATCGGCCTGTACGACAAGCTCGACGCCTACTCGCTGCAGGACGCGGGGCTGGACACCTATGAGGCGAACCTGGCGCTGGGCCGCCGCGAGGACGAACGCAGCTACCTTGTCGCCGTGCAGATGCTTGGTGCACTGGGAGTGTTGCGGGTGGCCCTGCTCAGCAACAACCCGGACAAGGCCCGGCAACTCCGCCGGTTGGGGATCACCGTGACCGCCCAGCTGCCAACCGGCGTTCACCTGTCCGCCGCGAACGCCCGCTACCTTGCGACGAAGGCGGCAAGCGGCGCGCACACGCTAGACGTCCGGCTGTCAGCGGGGAGAGATCCTGTGGACGGGGCTGTCAGGGCAGGACCAGCAGGTCGGCGTGGTCCACGGTGACGGCTAGTTGTCCGGCTCTTGCCTGCGCCAGACGGCGGCGCCTGTAGACCTCGGCCTCGGCGGGCAACTCGACCTGCTGTTCGCAGGCGGCACCCACCCAGCCGGTGAACCACTCCGCCGCCAGGTCGGCCTGCGAGGCGCCCAGTCGCCAGGGGCTGGGCCGGACGAGGACCTCGGCACCTAATCGGGCGAACTCCTCGACCGCGCGCGCTACGGCATCGGGGCCGAGCAGGCGCCCTCGCTCGGTCGCGCGGCGTTGGTGGGCATCAAATGCGGCGGCCACGCGGCCGTCCAGTGGATCCGAGGGGGTGATGCAGACTAGACCGACGACCGACAGAGTCAGCAGCAGCGGACACCCGGCGCCGGCACAGACTGTGACCAGCCGGGCCAACTCTCGCTCAGTCAGCAGGTCCATCAGCGCCGACGCGGTGATGAGGGTTGCGTCGGCCAGATCGCCCGGCCAAAGCCGGGTGATGTCGGAGTGCTTGGCCTCGACGGTCACCGCTGCCCCGTCGGCCGCCGGGCCGGGGGGATCGGCGGCGGCGACCTCCAGCAGCTCTGCGTCCCGGTCGTGCAGGACCCAGTGTTGCGGCCCGGCGAGCAGCGGGACGAGCCAGCGTCCCATGGCACCGGTGCCGGCGCCGAGGTCGTGGATCACCCGGCGGCCGGTTGCCGGGAGGGCTCGCCCGAGGTGTTCGACAAGATCGGGTGCACGGGCCGCGGCGTCAGCAGGCTCGCGGAGCGCGAGCCATCTCCGGCTGACCCGGATGTCCGGGGCGGTCATCGCGACACCCCGGACAGGACACCTGCGAGGACGGACGTTGTGGTCGACCACCCGGAGAGCTTCTCGCGCCGCTCGCGCGCCGCTCGGCGCAACCGCCGTCTCAACTCGCCGTCGGAGAGCCAGGCCCGTAGCGCGGCGCCCAGTGCCGCCGGGTCATCCGGCGGGACCAGCAGCCCCGGCCGGATCCCGTCGGCGCCGTGACCGAGGGCCTCCGTCACCCCGCCGACTTCGGTTGCGACGAGCGGCAGGCCACGGGCCAGAGCCTCGGTGACGACCATGCCGTACGCCTCGGCGCGTGACGCCAGCACCACCAGGTCCGCGGCGGCATAGCTGCGGTCGAGATCGGCTCCTGTCCGTGGTCCCGTGAAGTGAACGCGGTCTGCCAGACCGCTTTCTAATGCGCGGCGACGGAGAGCGTCCACAAATGCCGGGTCGCGGTTCAGGCTGCCCACGCACAGGCAGTGCCATGACAGATCAGACGTCGTCGCCAGCGCATCGAGGAGCACGTCGTGGCCCTTGTCGAAGGTCACCGCCGCGACGCAGAGCAGCGCCCCCCCGGTCTCGGTCCCGGTTGCGAGGTCGGCGGCATTGACCGCCGGCTCGGCGACGTGGACCCTGTCGGCGGGCACCGGGTACAGCTCCAGCAGCCGACGCCGGGTCCACGCGCTGGTCGTGACGACGGCAGCGGCGGCCGAGAGGACCGCGCGCTCCCGCATCCGGGCGTCGTCGGCCTCGTCGTCTCCCGGGCGGTGACCCAGCGGCATGTGCACGAGCACGACCAAGCGCAACCGCCGCGCCTGCGGCACAAGCACCGCGGGGGCCGTCGAGGCCACCAATCCGTCGAGCAGCACCACGGCGTCGTCCGGAATCCGCTCGACCACGTCGGCGAGGGCGGCGAACGACGCCGCGTTGGGTCGAGGCCAGGAGCCGGGTACGGCGTGCTCGCGCACCGACCAGCCGAGCGAGCCGAGTCCGCGGCAGAGATGGCGGTCATAGGTGTTGCCTCCGCTTGGCCGGGCCGGGTCGTCGATGCCGTCCGGCACGACGAAATGCACCGCCGTCACAGCGTCCGCTCGTAGCTCGCCCAGGCGATGTGCGACTCGTGCAGCGTGACGATGAGTCCGTCGAGCTCCCGAGCGGTGTCGCCGAAGGCGCCGGCATGCACCCTCTCTGCGAGTCGATCTGCTACGACCCGGGCGAGCGCCTCGGTGGAGGTGTTCATGCCCGCGAGGCCAGGTTCGTCGTCGAGGTTGCGGTATGTGAGCTCGGCCACCACAGCGTTCAGCTCCTCGGCCGCCCGACCGATGTCGACCACGATGCCGTCGGCGTCGAGGGCCGCGCGCCGGAACGTGGCGTCGACGACATAGGTCGCGCCGTGCAGGCGCTGTGCGGGCCCGAACATCTCGCCTCGCAAGCTGTGGGCGATCATCATGTGATCGCGGACGGTGACGCTGAACACGATCTAGCCCCCGTCGTAGGTGATGGTGTGGCAGAGCGCCGGCAGGCTCCCTTCGGCCAGCCGGGGCATCACGTCGGGCAGCGCATCGAAAGCAGACTGTCCGGTGAGGAGGGCATCAAAGGCCGGATCGCGCAGTAGCTCGAGTGCGAATGTCAGCCGGTCGGCCGTCGTGCGGCGCCCGCTGCGGGCCGGGGAAACGGTGCCAACCTGGCTGGCGCGGATGCCGAGGCGGCGAGAGTGGAATGCGCCGCCCAGCGAGAGCCGGACCTCGGTGTCGCCGTACCAGCTGAGGTCGATGACCGTGCCCTCAGGCGCGAGCAAGTCGAGCGACCGCTGGAGCCCGGCGGATGTAGCGCTGGCGTGCACGACCAGGTCGCGACCGTCGGCGGCGTCGGCCGGCAGCGCGAAGTCGACGTCGAGTGCGGCCGCGACTTCGCCCCGGCTGGCATCGACGTCAACGAGGGTGACCTGCACCGCCGGGAACCGGCTCAGCAGGCGTGCGACGCAGCAGCCAACCATGCCAGCACCGACCACGGTGACCCGGTCGCCAAGCAGTGGAGCTGCGTCCCACAGGGCGTTGACGGCGGTCTCGACGGTGCCCGCGAGCACGGCACGAGTCGGTGGCACGTCCTCGGGCACGACCGTCACCGCGAGGGCCGGCACCACGTAGGCGGTCTGGTGCGGGTACAGGCAGAAGACCGTGCGACCGCATAGGTTCGCTGGTCCCTTCTCCACATTGCCGACGTTGAGGTAGCCGTACTTGACGGGCCCCGGAAAGTCCCCCTCCTGAAATGGCGCCCGCATGGCCGCGTACTGGCCCGGCGGCACCCCGCCCCGGAATACCAACGTCTCGGTGCCACGGCTCACGGCGGACCGCAGGGTGCGCACCATCACCTCGTCCGCCCCTCGCTCGGGCAGCGTCGACAGGTCGGATCTCGCCCACGCCGGGCGCGCGCACCCAGAACGCGTACGCGTCGGGTGTCAAGACCCTCTCGGCGAACCCGGCATGCTGTACATGGTATTTGGGAGGGGTCTAACGCTTCACGTACGCGACGCGGTTCCAGCTCGGTTCGGGCGCGAGCTCGACTGGCTCGCCGCCGCGATCGGGCTGGGTGTAGACAAACGCGTTGGCTTCCTCGTCGAAGATGACGTCGAGCTCGCCCTCCTTGACTCGCTGATCGAGCCAGGCGCCGCGGAAGATAAGCCGGCGCAGCCAGTGGACCAAAGAACGCTCCGAGGGCCCGACCAGCTCCGGCCAGCAGTCGTTGACGTGCTCTCCCAGCGGGGAGGCCGGCTCGCTTACCTCGCCGTTGACCACCAGGTTGATGAGATCTTCCGCTTCTGTCTCCCCCACGGGACCCCAAAGGAACCCGAGCTTGCGCGCCGCCTGCTCGCAGCGCTCGCGAAAGTCGCGCTCGTTGAAGGTGAACCTCAGGTCGCCGTACTCCAGCACGAAGTCGTCTCCTGAGCTGTAGTTCCCGCGGCGGTACATATGGCGTCGTGATCATATGGCGGAATCCTCCAGGGGCGCAGTGGCTGAACGCGATGTTGCACTCGAGGGGGGTGAACTCCGGCTCGTCGCTGCTCTGAAGGTTGTGAGCACTGCTACAGCGACGATCCTGTTGATCGAAGACCACCGCAGGACGCGCCGTTTCCTCGCCGACAACCTGGCCGCCGACGGCTACGAGATCCTCGAGGCGGAGTCGGCCGAGGACGCCGAGCGGATGATCGCCTCGGAGTTCCCGGACATCGCGATACTCGACCTCGGGCTGCCCGACCGTGACGGCCTCGAGCTGCTGCAGGACGTTCGAGAGTCCGACCGGGTAGCGGGCCGCTTCGATCCAGACATTCCGATCCTCGTCCTCTCCGGTCGCGCTGGCGAGCTCGACCGTCTCCGCGGGTTCAAGCGCGGTTGCGACGACTACCTGGTCAAGCCTTTCAGCTACCCCGAGCTTCAGGCACGGCTGCTCGCGCTGCTGCGCCGGGGGCGTCGCAGTCCGGGGCCCGGCAGGTTGAGGATCGGGCCGCTGGAGCTCGATCCGCTGGCGCGACAGGTCTGGCTACGCGGGGAGGAGCTGAAGCTATCGAAGAAGGAGTTCGCGCTGCTGCGGGCGCTGGCTGGCGATCCGACGCGAGTGTTCACGCGCGAGGAGCTACTGCGGGGAGTGTGGGGGTTCAGGTCGATGGGGATGACCCGCACGCTCGACTCCCACGCCTCCCGGTTGCGTAAGAAGCTGGCCAGGGACGGCGACAAGTTCATCGTCAACGTCTGGGGTGTGGGCTACCGGCTGCTGGACGGGACGATCACCTGATGCTGGCGGCGGTGGCCGGCGTAGGGTGGTTTCTGGCTCTCGGGGCCGGCCTGCTCGCGCTCGGCCTGCGCCGTCGGCTCGCGGAGCGGATGGAGCTCGTGGCGCGCGCGTCCCACGAGCTGCGTGGATCGATAACCGCTGCCCGTCTCGGAGTGAGACCCCGCGATCCCTCACCTGCTCGGCTGCGCGCACTCGACCTGGAGCTCGGACGGGCAGCGGCGGCGGTAGACGATCTCGTTGGTTCCTGCCCTCGCCCTCCGGTTGTGCGGGAGCTCGAGCTGCTCGACATCGCGCGGCTGCTCGCGGACTCCGTCGAGGCGTGGCAGGCGGTCGCCGATGAGGAGGACGCGGTCCTGAAGCTGAGCTGGTCGGGCGCGTCAGCGTTCGTGGCGGGCGACCGCTACAGGCTCGCGCAGGCGACGGGCAATCTGATCGCAAACGCGATCGAGCATGGCGAGGGCGAGGTCGATGTCATCGGGCGGCTTGACGGCGCGAACGTCCGCGTCGAGGTCGTTGATCGCGGTCCGGGTCTGCCGGCCCCAGTCAGCGCGCTCGCCCGCGAAGCGCGCGGGGGAAAGGGAAGCCGCGGGCGGGGTCTGGCGATCGCCTCCGCCATCGCCCGGGACCACGGCGGCCGCCTCGCCGCCGCTCCCAGCGAGCGCGGCGCTCGGCTGGTGCTCGAACTACCGGCCGCTCCTGCACGGGACATTGCAGCGGGATCACCGCTGGCCACGAGTACTCGCTAGACACCACCCTAAGCAGACGCGCCGGACGGAACGGCGCCCACGATGCAATTTCCGGCCCGGGGCCGCGAGCTGCACGAGAACGTGCAGCTCGGGGGGAGCGCTTGGGGACTTGTCTCCCACCCGGAATCGCCCGCAGCTGCGGGCGATTCCCGGTCTGTGGCAGCCAAGGGGAGGTCAAGTGGGTGGCAGAGTGAGAAAAGGGTTGCATTGTGGGAGAAAGTGGGTTATGGTGGGCGATGCATGCGGAACCCGGGTGGCAGGGCTCCTCCCACCCGGCCACCCGGGTTCGGAATTCGCTCAAGCCGCATGAAATCCCTTGACCTTCCGCGGAACCTTCGAACACGCGCTCGACGCGAAGCACCGGCTGACGGTTCCTGCCAAGTTCCGAGCCGCGCTCGCCCCGGGAGTGGTCGTGGCGCTCTCGCCCGAGACCGAGCCGGGCACCCCACGCACGATCGCGCTCTGGACGCCGGAGGGGTACGACAGCTATACGACGGCGGCCCTGGCCGGTACGAACCCGCTCTCCGCGCGGGCGCGCGATCTAAAGCGCATGCTGTTCAACAACTCCTGGGAGCTCGAGCTCGACTCCGCCAATCGAGTGATGATCCCGGCGCCCGCGATGCAGTATGCGGGGCTGTCCAAGGAGGTCGTCATCACGGGCTCGGGCGAGTGCCTCGAGGTTTGGGATCGAGGGGCTTATGCGGCCTATAACGAGGGCGCCCTGGCCCGATACCCCGACATCGCAGCGAGCTTTGTTGACACTACTTGACATGACAAAGACGCACGTTCCGGTGCTCGCCGGCGAGCTGATCGCCCTGCTCGACCCCAAGCCGGGCGACGTCGCCGTCGACTGCACGGTCGGCGGTGGGGGACACGCCCGGCTCATCGGAGAGCGAATCGGTGCGGCCGGCTTGCTGGTCGGGATCGACCGCGATCCGGCGGCCGAGGAACGATTCGCCGAGCTGGCGGCCGAAGTGCCCTGCCGAACGCGGTTCATCTCCTCGGACTTCGCGACGGCGCTCTCAGAGCTAAGCGACGAGAGCTTCGAAGCGGACCTCATCTACCTCGACCTTGGCATGTCCTCGATGCAGGTCGACACCTGGGCGCGCGGATTTTCGTACACCTACGACGCGCCCCTGGACATGCGGATGGATCCCGATCAGGAGCTGAGCGCGCGGGAAATCGTGAACGAGTGGGACGAGCGGCGGCTGGCGCGGCTGCTGCGGGAGTACGGCGAGGAGCGCTACTCGCACCAGATCGCCCGGGCGATCGTCCGCGCCCGCAGGCGCGAGGAGCTGGTCTCCACCCAGCAGCTCGTCGAGGCGATCAAGTCGGCAGTCCCAATTCCGGCTCAGTTTGGATCCGGGCATCCCGCTCGCCGCACCTTCCAGGCGCTGCGGATCGCGGTCAACGACGAGCTCGCCCAGCTGGACGAAGCCCTGCCGTCGGCGTGGGACGTCCTCAGGTCCGACGGTCGATTCGCGGCGATCTCCTTCCATTCGCTCGAGGATCGGCGCGTCAAGCGGTTCCTAGCCGAGCGGGCCCGCGGTTGCATCTGTCCGCCGGAGCTTCCGGTGTGCGTGTGCGGCCGCGTCCCCGAAGCGGAGCTCCTGTCCCGGCGGGCGGTAGCCCCCACGCCCGGAGAAGTGGCCACCAACCCGCGCTCGAAATCTGCCCATCTGCGCGCTGCTCGCAAGCTGGGAGGCGATCAATGACGCCACCGGCAGCAACGGCGGCGGGCGCTCGCACAAAGAACCGCGTTACCCATCGGCCACCGGCCGGGCGCGTTGCCAGGCGGGTGCCGGTCCCGGCCGCGCCGCGGCGAGTGTCAGGCCCTCTGCCGGCTCGCCCGACGCGCGCTCGGCCGGTGCCATTGCGCGAGCGCATCGCCGAGCTCATCCGGTCGCTACCGGACCGCGCGCTGCTCGACCGCATCGTCCGCGGACGAGCCTGGATCCCGCTGCTGGGAGTAATGCTCGCGGGGATCGTCGCCATGCAGGTCGAGTTGTTGAAGCTGAACGCGAGCATCGGCCGCTCGATCGAGCTGGGGGCAGCCCTGCAAAGCCGCAACGACGATCTGCGCGCGAGTGTCTCCTCGCTGTCCGACGCTCAGCGGATCGAGCGGCTGGCAACCGGCATGGGGATGGTCATGGCGGGTCCCACCTCAGTGCAGTTCCTTGACGCGCGGAACGTGAGCCCGGCCAAGGCAGCGGCGAGCATCCACGCGCCCGACCCCACGTCCTTCCAGTCCGCCCTACAGGCCATGCTGACGAGCGCGTCACAGAGCAGCTCAGCACCGGGCGCCACGAGTGGGGCAACCGCTGCATCCCCTCAGGCGACGGCTCCGACTAGCAGCGCGGCGACCCAAGCGCCCGCGGCGGGCACTACAACCCCGACCGCCCCTGCCACCCCGACCGCCCCTGCCACCCCGACCGCCCCTGCCACCCCGACCGCCCCTGCCACCCCGACCGCCCCCGCCACCCCGACCGCCCCCGTAACCCCCACCGGCGCCGCCGCCGGCGGGACTTCTGGCGGCCAGAGCCTCCGGGGAAACGGGTGACCCTTGTCGACCGCCGCATCGGGATCCTCTTTCTGGCGTTCGCCGGCCTGCTCGGGTTCGCGGCCATCCGCGCCGTAGAGCTGGGAACGCTCAAGGCAGGGTCGCTGCGCAGCGCGGCCAAGACCCAGCAGGTGCAGACCGTTACGGTGCCCGCGCCGCGGGGCACGATTACCGATCGCAACGGCGTCCAGCTGGCGATCACGGAATCTGCCGATGACGTGGCCGCCGATCCGTTGCTCATCCGCAAGAGTGACCCCGCGGGTGCCGCACAAAAGCTGGCGCCTCTGTTGGGCAAGCCGCCAGCCACCGTCGAGGCGCAGATAACCAAGCCCCACACCGGCTTCGTCTACCTCGCGCACCTACTGCCGGGTGATGTGGCACGACAGATCGCGGCGCTTCGCATCAATGGGATCACGCTGATCCCACAGACCAAGCGCATCTATCCGCGCGGAGCCCTGGCGTCCCAGGTTCTGGGCACGGTGGAGTGGAACGGGAAGGGCGCGAGCGGCATCGAGTACCGCTATGACGACGTGCTGCGCGGCAAAGACGGAGTGCGCAAAATCGTCAACGCGGGCAACGGGCAGGCGATCTCCATCGATGAGCAGCGGCCGACGGAGTCCGGCAGGACCGTTCAGCTGACGATCGACACGCCCCTGCAGGATGAGGTCGAGCAGGTACTGGCCGGCGTGGGGAGCCAGTACCAGCCGAAGGGCGCGACGGCGATCGTGATGGACCCGCACAGTGGCGCGATCCTGGCCCTCGCAAACTGGCCGAAGGCCAATCCCGACAACCCGGCCGGGGCCTCGCCGTCGGCGTTCGAGGACCAGGCCGTCGGCCTGAACTACGAGCCCGGGTCGACCTTCAAGGCCATCACCGTGGCCGGGGCACTACAGGACGGGCTCGTGACTCCGTCGACCACGATCGGCATCCCCTCGCAGCTGATGGTGGCTGACCGGGTGATTCACGATGCAGAGGCTCACGGTGACGAGGCCCTATCCGTTGCTGAGATCCTGAAGTTCTCGAGCAACATCGGGGCCGATGAGATAGGGGCCAAGCTCGGTCCGCAGCGGTTCGACTGGTGGGTGCACCGGTTCGGCTTCGGTACTCCCTCAGGGGTCGATCTGCCGGGTGAAGGCAGAGGGATAGTTCCCCATTGGTGGCAGTACTCCGGGTCGTCGATGGCGAACCTTCCGTTCGGACAGGGCGAGTCGGTGACGCCGATGCAGATGATCGCTGCCTACTCGGCGATCGCCAACGGTGGCGTTCTACGCGCCCCGCACATCGTGCAGTCGGTCGCCGGTCGGCCCACGCCCGAACCTAAAGGGCAGCGGATCATTTCTCCAAAGGTCTCGGAGGAGCTCCGGGACATGCTCCGCGGCGTGCTGGCTGACGGAGGGACGGCATCGGGCGCCGCGATCCCGGGCTACGACCTTTCGGGAAAGACCGGCACCGCAAACATCGCCATCGACGGCCACTACTCCGAGAGCGCCTTCGTCGCCTCGTTCATCGGTTTCGTGCCCGCCAGCAACCCCCGCCTGGTGGTGGCCGTTGTCGTCGATCAGCCGCAGGGCAGCATCTACGGCGGCTCGGTCGCGGCACCCGCCTTCCAGAAGATCGTCGGCTGGGCGGTGCCGTACCTCGGGATCAACCCGCGGTAGCGGGCTCTACGCCGGGAAGCGCCTCCGCAGCGCCGCCAAGCGCCTGTCCCATTGTCCGCCCACGTCCGCCATCCATGACACGGCATCTGAGAGCGGCTCGGGAGTGACGTGGTAGCGGACCTCGCGTCCTGTGCGCGCGCGATCCACCAGGCCCGCGTCCGCGAGCGCCGCCAGATGCTTAACCACCGCTTGGCGCGAGATCGGCATCGCGGAGGCAAGCTCGGTGGCGGTGGCCTCCGGCCGCTCGGCGATCGTCTGAAGCAGCGCCCGCCGCGTCGGGTCGGAGAGCACGCCGAACACGGCTCCGGCACGGTTTGGCGCGCTGGGCACGATCAGGCGGCGACCAGCGCCGGCCCGAACCACGCGCTGCCCGTGCGGCCGAGGGGGATCCCGACCAGGTCGAGAACATCGAGGGGCCGCGACTCAACCACCCGCAGCTGGGTGCCGCCGTCATCGTCCGGCTCGAGGGTCAGCTCCACCCGCGTCGCGGGCTCGTCGTCAACCGTCCACCAGAACGCGAGCCGCGAGGGCGCCATCGCCTCCTCGACCCAGCCGGTCCTGCTCCACTTGCGAGATCGGAAGTGAGCATCGCCGCCGGGGCGAAGGTCGAGGAGCACCTCCTCGGCCAGCCAGCCGTCGGCCGTCACGACGTCCCACACCGTCTCGCGGGGCGCGCGGACGGAGAGGATGCGTTCGATGCGGTCTGCCATGGGGGATACCTCCTCCAAGTGCAACTGGTGGGTTGCGCTTCTGCTATCTTGCCGTGCAACTGAGTAGTTGCACTATACAGGAGGAACCATGCCCCTGATCCCGATGGTCGTAGAGCAGACAGCTCGCGGCGAACGCTCGTTTGACATCTACTCCCGGTTGCTCAACGACCGGGTGGTGTTCCTGGGCGGCCAGGTGGACGAGGAGACCGCCAACCTGATCGTGGCCCAACTCGTTCACCTGGAATCAGACGATCCCGAAAAGGACATCCACCTGTACATAAATTCTCCGGGCGGGTCGGTCTACGCCGGGCTAGCGATCTACGACGCCATGCAGTTCATCCGACCCGACGTACAGACCATCTGCTACGGGATCGCGATGTCGATGGGCTCCCTGCTGCTGGCGGGAGGAGCCAAGGGCAAGCGAATGGCGCTGCCCAACTCCAGGATCTTGATCCACCAGGCGTCTGGGGGCTTCGAAGGACAGGCGAGCGACATCGAGATACACGCCCGGGAAGTGCTCGCGCTACGGGCTCGAATTGACGAGATCTACGCCAAGCACACCGAACAGTCGATCGAGCGGGTCCACGCTGACATGGAACGCGACCGCTTCTTCACGGGAGAGGAGGCTGTCGCCTACGGGCTCGTGGATCGCGTCCTCGAGCAGCGGGAGGTGACCTCGAGGAACCGTGGATTCGGAAACGGCTCCGGCTGACCCCCCGATTACACTCGGGCGGCGATGCGCCTCCACGAGGTGATGCCGGACGCGCCCGCCGAGGCGAGGGAGCTCGATGTCACGGGTCTCGCCTATGACACCCGACAAGTAGCTCCCGGCACCCTTTTCTTCTGCGTTCCAGGGTTCACTCGTGACGGCCACGACTTCGCGCCCGAGGCCATCGCGCGAGGGGCGGTGGCGCTGGTGGTGCAGCGGCCGCTCGAGCTCGGGGTGCCCGAGGTCCTGGTGGGGGACGTCCGCGCGGCGATGGCACCGACCGCGGCCGCCTTCTATGGCGATCCGACCCGCGAACTCCTGACCGCGGGCGTCACCGGCACCAACGGCAAGACGACCACGGCATTCTTGCTGCGCGCGCTGCTCGAAGCCGACGGCCGCCGGACGGGGCTGCTGGGCACAGTCTTGAGCGTTATCGGGGGCCTCGAGCACGAGGTCGTGCGCACCACGCCGGAGGCGATCGACCTGCAGCGAACCTTCCGGACGATGCTCGAGGCGGGCGATACGGCGGTGGCAATGGAGGTCTCTTCCCATGCGCTCAAGCTCCATCGGGCGGACGCCATCCGCTTCGACGTCGCGATCTTCACCAACCTGACCCAGGATCACCTCGACTTCCACGGCACGATGGACGACTACTTCGCGTCCAAGCGACGCCTGTTCACCGACTCCGCGCCGGGCGCGGCAGTGATCAACGTCGACGACCCATACGGGCGTCAGCTTGCGGCCGAGCTAACCGATCCGATCACTTTCGCGCTCGACCGCGACGCGACCTATCGGGCTATGGACGTGCGGACCGAGCTCGGAGGCTCGCGGCTGACGGTGGTCGGGCCCGACGACGAGTCGGAGCTCTCATCGCCGCTCCGGGGGCGATTCAACGTCTACAACGTGCTCGGCTCGTTCGCCGCCGCACGCGTGCTGGGTGCGGGAGCCGACACCATCACACGCGCGATTGCGAACGCTGGCCAGGTTCCGGGGCGCTTTCAGCCGGTCGACGAAGGCCAGGACTTCGCCGTCCTCGTCGACTACGCGCACACGCCCGATTCGCTCGAGAACGTGCTGCACGCGGCGCGCTCACTGGCGGCGGGACGAGTTCACGTCGTCTTTGGCTGCGGGGGCGACCGCGACCGCGGCAAGCGACCACTGATGGGCGAGATCGCACGGCGGCTGGCGGACCGGGTGATCGTCACCTCCGACAATCCGCGCTCGGAAGATCCCGAGGCGATCATCGACGAGATCCTGGCCGGAGCGGGAACAGACGTTCAGCACACCGCCGACCGGCGGGCGGCGATCGCAGAGGCGATCGCGGGCGCCGGGGCCGGCGACGTCGTCCTGATCGCGGGCAAGGGCCACGAGCAGGGCCAGGAGTTCGCAGGCGGACGCAAGTTCCCCTTCGACGACTGTGCCGTGGCGCGCGAGGTGCTGCGCGGGGTCGTCCCCACCCCGTCCACGTGAGGGCCTGGAGTCCCGACCGGCTCGCCGCGGCCGCGGGCGCGCGGCTGGTCGGACCGCCGCCGGCGACGGTGGGCCCGGAGCGGGTCACGATCGACTCGCGCGACGCCGGCCCGGGCGCGCTGTTCGTCGGACTGCCAGGGGGGCGGGTGGACGGGGGCGGGTTCGCGCCCCAGGCGCTAGCGGCCGGAGCGTGGGGGGTGCTCGTCGCCGAGGAGCACGCGGAAGCCGCCCGCTGCGCGGTGCCCGGTGTCCTTCTGGCCACCGAGCGGCCGCTCGAAGCCCTCCAGCGGCTGGCGAGCGCCTGGCGGGCGGAGCTCGACGCCACGGTGATCGGCATCACGGGCTCGACGGGCAAGACGACGACCAAGGACATCCTGCTTGCACTGCTCGCGCCCGTACGGCGGACGGTCGCCTCCCGCGCGAACTTCAACACAGAGATCGGGCTACCGCTCGAGATCCTGGGCGCCCCGGCCGAGACCGAGGTGCTGGTGCTGGAGCACGCGATGCGAGGATCGGGGCAGATCGCGGAGCTGGCGGCGATCTCCCGTCCGGACATCGCCCTGGTTGTCAACGTGGGCCCAGTCCATCTGGAACTGCTGGGATCGATCGAAGCGATCGCGGCGGCGAAGGCCGAGCTCATCCAGGCACTCGAGCCTGGCGGCGTCGCGGTCGTACCGGCCGGCGAGCCACTGCTCGATCCTTACCTGCGAGACGAGATCGAGGTGATCACGTTTGGCGCTGGCGGCGATGTGAGCCTCGTGCGCTCAGAGGACGAGCGCGTCGAGATCGACCTTGCTGGCCATGAAGTCGAGCTTGAAGTGCCGTTCAGGCAGGCCCACCTACGCCAGAACCTGCTGGCCGCTGTGGCCGCAGCCAGCGCCGCCGGCGTGACGCCGGGTGGCCGGGTGGAGGTAGCTTTCTCGCCCTCTCGCGGTCAGCGCGTGGTGCTGCCGTCGGGCGTCACGTTGATCGACGACTGCTACAACGCCAACCCCATGTCGATGCGAGCAGCCCTTGACGACCTGATCGAGACGGCCAAACGTGCCGACGGATCGCGTAGCGTGGCCGTGCTGGGGGACATGCTCGAGCTGGGGCCCGCCGAGCACGATTTTCACCGCGAAATCGGCGAACACGCGGACGCGGTGGGCGTTGACGTGCTCGTGACGGTGGGACCGCTGGCCGCCGCGATCGGCGAGCGCTTCGGGGGCGAGGCATACGCGGTCGCGGATGCGGGCGAGGCGGCCGCCCTTGTGCCCGAGCTGCTCGAGCCCGAGGATGTGATCCTGGTGAAGGCCTCGCGCGGCGTGGGGCTGGAGCTCGTGTCGGAGTCGCTGATCGAGAGCGAGGCCTGATGGCCATCATCGCCGCCTCCGCGGGCTCGATCTCCGGGCGGGTGCTGATCGCTGGCACCGCATCGCTCCTGATGTGCCTGTTCCTGTCTCCGAAGTTCATCGAGTTCCTTCGCGGTCGGGAATTCGGCCAGAACATCCGGGAGGAGGGGCCGGAGGGGCACAAGCAGAAGGCCGGCACGCCGACGATGGGGGGGATCATCATCGTCACCGCGATCACGATCCCGTTCCTTGTGCTCTCGAGGCGGGACTGGCCCTCGATGGCCGTCTTCGGCGTGACCGTCGGCTGCGCGCTGCTGGGGTTCGTCGACGACTACACGAAGGTCGTCAAGCGCCGCTCGCTCGGTCTGCGGGCCCGGACCAAGCTCGTGGTCACGGTGGCGATCTCGGTCTGGCTCTGGTGGGTGGCGACCCAGAAGCTGCACCTGCCTGAAGCCGTTCGCCCCCGATTCGTGGACGTCAATATCGACCTGGGGCCGGCGTATCTCATTTTCATCTACTTCGTCGTCGCCGGCACGACGACCGCTGTCAACTTCGCCGACGGGCTCGACGGGCTGGCAGCGGGCTGCGCCGCGATCGTCTTGCTGGCCTACATCGGGATCACGTTCATCACCAGCGGCGACAGCAACCTGACGCTGCTGTCCGGGTGCCTGGTCGGCGCCTGCATCGGCTTTCTGTGGTTCAACAGCTTTCCGGCCAGCATCTTCATGGGTGACACGGGGTCGCTGGGACTGGGCGGGGCGATCGCCGGCCTTGCGGTAATGACCCAGACCGAGGTGATCCTGCTTCTGCTTGCGGGGGTGTTCGTTCTCGAGGTCCTGTCGGTGATGATCCAGGTGGTCTCCTTTCAGATGTTCCGCAAGCGCGTGTTTTTGATGACCCCGATTCATCACCACTTCGAACTCCAGGGCTGGTCGGAGACGAAGATCATTCTGCGTTTCTGGATCGTGGCGGCTGCGTTCGCGGCGATCGGCTTCACGGTGTACCAGCTGAGCATCAAGTGAAGCCTCGCCCGCCGCTGCCCGGCGGTCCCTACCTGGTTGTAGGCCTGGCCCGCTCGGGCGCCTCAGCGGCGCTCGCGCTGCGCGCCCGCGGAGAGGAGGTGATCGGATGCGATGCGGGCGCGCCTGAGGAAGAACGCCTCAGCCAGGCGGCGGGAAGGCTTTCCCAGGCGGGCGTCGAAGTCCACCTGGATGCGTCAGGCGACGTTCTTGCCGCCCGCGCCCGGACGCTCATCAAGAGCCCGGGCGTTCCGGGAAATGCGCCAGCGATCAAAGCGGCACGTGAGCGTGGCCTGGCCGTTCTGGGTGAGCTCGAGCTGGCTTGGAGGCTGTTGCCGAACGAGTTCATCGCGGTGACCGGAACAAACGGCAAGACGACCACGACCGAGTGGATCGGCCACATCCATCGCCAGGCCGGTGCACCGGTTGCCGTGGCCGGCAACGTGGGCACGGCCGCCAGCTCGCTGGTCGGCAGCCTCGACCCCGACCACGCGGTGGTATGCGAGGCCTCCTCCTTTCAGCTCGAGGACACGGAGGATTTCTCGCCCGAGGCAGCTGTCCTCCTCAACCTGGCCCCGGATCACCTTGACCGACACGCCAGCTACGAGCAGTACGTGGCGGCAAAGCTCAGGGTATTCTCAAACCAGGATCGCGAGGACGTCGCGGTAGTGCCCGTCGACCTCGGTATCGAGGAGCTTCCGGGTACGGCGCGCCGCGTGCTGTTCGGGTCCGAGCTCCCGCCAGAGCTCGAGCCACTGCTGGCGCTCGATGAGATCTCCCTGCCCGGAGACCACAACCGGCAGAACGCCATGGCCGCCGCGGCCGTTTGCCTGGCGCGGGGGCTGGATCTCGAGGCGGTCGCGGCCGGCTTGCGCACCTTCAAGGGCGTGGCCCACCGCCTGGAGCTGGTCGCCGTGCGGGATGGCGTCTCGTACGTCAACGACTCCAAAGCGACCAACGTCGCCTCGACCGTGGTCGGGCTGAGGGCGTACCGGGACGGGATCCATCTGATCGCCGGTGGACGCGGAAAGCTGCAGGACTTCGCGCCCCTGGCGCCGCTGGTCGCTGAACGCTGCCGGGCCGTGTACCTGATTGGCGAGGCGGCAGGGGAGTTGGCGGACGCGCTGAAGGACACAGGCGTGCCGCTTGAAGTCATGCACGAGCTCGAGGAGGCGCTCTCAGCCTCCCGCGCGTCCGCGCGGGCGGGGGAGGTCGTGCTGTTCTCACCGGCCTGCGCCAGCTATGACCAGTACCCGGACTTCGAGGCTCGGGGCGAACACTTTCGCTCATTAGTGGAGGGCGCCTGATGGCGAGCGCGGCGGAGGGCGCCTGATGGCGAGCGCGGCGGCCGCCCCCGACCATCGACCGCCCGCGAGAGGGGGCTCTTTCGCCCGCCGCCAGCAGGCCAAGCCCCGCCCGCGCCGCGTTGCACCCCCGCTGGAGCATCGAATCCTGGTGACCGCCACGCTGTGCCTGCTCGCGTTCGGCGCGGTGATGGTCTACAGCGCGTCCTCGCCGTCGGGCGTGATCGCCGGCAGCGGCTTGGGCACCGGCGAATTCATCCGCTACCTCATATTCGGCGGGCTGGGTCTCGTCGGGATGCAGGTGATGTCGCGTGGCGGTCTGCGTCTGCTCAACCCGCGCGTGGTCAAGCTGATGCTGATCGCATCCGTTGCGCTGCTGCTGCTGGTGCTGGCGCCGGGCTTCGGCGTCAACGTCAACGGCGCCAGGCGCTGGTTCGCGGCGGGCCCGGTGCAGTTTCAGCCATCGGAGCTACTGAAGCTCTCACTGGTCCTCTATGTCGCGCACTTCCTGGCCAAGAATCCCAAGCGGGTCGGGGGTCGCGGTCGTGGGGCCCGCCTGGTCCCGTTGATCACCCCGATCGCGATCGCGGCCGGCCCCGGCTGCCTGCTGATCATGGTCGAACCCGACATGGGCACGACGCTCGTGATCGTGTTCACGGTCGCCGCCCTGCTGATCGCCGCCGGCATTCCGTTGCGCCAGCTGGCGCTGCTCGGCGCGATCGCCGCCGGGATCGTGGTCCTGTTCGTGCTCGCCCAGCCCTACCAGCGTGCGCGCCTGACGTCTTTCCTCCATCCTTGGGCCTCGAAGTCCACGGCCGGATTTCAGGCCGTACAAGGTCAAATCGCGCTCGGCTCAGGAGGCTTGTTCGGGGTGGGCCTGGGCCGCTCGGTACAGAAGGTCTTCTACCTTCCCGAGGCTCAGACCGACTTCATCCTGGCCGTGGTCGGCGAGGAGCTGGGCGTGATGGGGATCGGCCTGGTCGTCGTTCTGTACGGCATGATCGGCTACGCCGGGCTGCGCGCCGCGCGCCGGGCTGCGGACCGGTATGCCAAGCTCCTCGCGACCGGACTGACCTCGCTGATCCTGTGCCAGGGGATTCTCAACATCTTCGTCGTGCTCGGCATCGCGCCCCTGACCGGGGTGCCGTTGCCGTTCATCTCCTACGCCCCGACGAACCTGTGCGTGCTGCTCGCCGCCGTCGGATTGCTCCTGGCAATCGCCCGGCCCGAGGCCAGACGGCTTCAGGCGGTCGAGGCGCCGCCGGGTGACACCACCGCGGATCGTGATCGCCGCCGGCGGGACCGCGGGGCACGTCGTGCCGGCGCTCGCCGTCGCCGACGCGCTGAAAACTGAGGGCGCCCAAGTGGTATTCGTGGGGGGTGAGCGGGCCGAGGCCGAGCTCGTGCCGGCCGCCGGCTACGAGCTACACAGGCTGGACGTAGCTCCGCTGGCACGCCGTCAACCGGTCGCGGCTGCTCGGGCCGTCGTGACCGACGCTCGTGCCGTACTGGCCGCAAGCGCGCTGCTCCGGGCGATCGGGGCGAACGCGGCGGTGGGCGCGGGCGGCTACGTGGCGGCGCCGCTAGGGGTGGCGGCCACGATCAGGCGGGTGCCGCTCGTGCTGATGGAGGCGGACAGCCACCTGGGGCTGGCAAACCGGATGCTCGCGCCGCTGGCCCGGCGTGTGTTCCTGGCCTTTCCCATCAGGGGTCGCGGCGGCGATCGCTACCTGCTCACTGGCCGTCCGGTGCCGTCGCCGGCCAGCGATCGCGACGCCGCCCGCGCGCGCTTCGGGATTGGCCAGGGCGAAACCTGCGTGGTGGTGTTCGGCGGCTCACTCGGGGCGCGCTCCATCAACCGTGCCGCAGTCGATGCCTTTGCCGGCGCACAGTTCCGGGTCCTGCACGCCGCCGGCCACCGTGACATGCCCGACCTGCGTGTCCCAGGCCCGCACTATGACCTGCGCGCCTACATCGAGAACTTCGGCGAGGCCCTGCTGGCCAGCGACCTGGTGGTGGCACGTGCCGGGGGCTCGATCTTCGAGATCGCAGCCCACGGACGGCCGGCGGTCCTGATCCCGTATCCATACGCGACCGCCGACCACCAGACCGAGAATGCCCGCTGGATGGAGCAGGCGGGCGCGGCCGTCGTGGTGCCCGACGCGGAGCTCACACCAGCCCGGCTCGCCCAGGAGGTCGGCGGCCTCTTGGCCGATCCGGCCCGCCTGGCTTCGATGGCCCGTGCCTCGGCCTCCCTGGCCCGACCCGATGCCGCGCGGACGATCGCCTCCGAGGTGCTGGCGGTCGCCCGCCGAGGCACGTGACACCCGGACAAGCGCCTCAGGGCGCCGCCAGGGACGATTGGTCTTGGCGCCGCCTTCACTTCGTCGGCATCGGCGGAGCCGGCATGAGCGGGTTGGCGCTGGTCTCCCACGCGCTCGGTGCGCAGGTCACCGGCTCTGACCGGGCTGAGTCCCCCTACACCGAGCTCCTGCGCGAGCGTGGGATCGAGCCCGCCATCGGACACGCGGCGGCGAACGTGCCGCCCGGCGCGGAGGTCGTGTACTCGACTGCCGTGCCTGAAGACAACCCCGAGCGGATGGCGGCCGGCGGTCAGGAACTGCACCGTGCTGATCTGCTGGCCCAGATCGCCTCCCTGAGACGGTGCCTGGCGGTGACCGGCACGCACGGCAAGACCACGACCGCCGGCATGCTGGTGCAGGCGCTTTCTGGCGCCGGCCTCGACCCGGCGTACGTGATCGGCGGCGAGCTGCGCAGCACGGGCTCGAACGCCGGCTGGGGGGCGGGGGAGTGGATTGTCGTCGAGGCTGACGAGTCCGATCGCTCGCTTCTCAAGCTAGAGCCCGAGCTCGCGGTGCTCACCAGCGCCGAGCTCGATCATCACTCCACCTACGCCTCGACACTCGAGCTCGAGCAGACGCTGCGCGAGTTCATGGGCCGCGCCCGCCTCGCGGTAGCGTGGGACCGCGAGGCGATCCTCCGCCTGTGCCCGCCCGGGACCGTGCCCTACGACGCACCCGAGCCAGTGCTGTCGGAGGAGGGGTCTCGGTTCGGGTGGAGGGGGATCGAGGTCGAGCTCCGGGTGCCCGGCGCGCATAATGCGATCAACGCCGCGGGGGCGCTCGAAGCGGCGGTGCTCGCCGGCGCCGATCCCGCCTCCGCCGCAGCCGCCGTTCACGCCTACGCCGGGGCCCGCCGGCGGTTTGAGCTGCTCGGCTACTCGCGGTCTGGGGCAGCCCTGTACGACGACTATGCCCATCACCCGACCGAGGTCGCCGCGGCAATCGCCGCCGCCCGCACGCTTGCGCCGTCTCGGCTCGTGGCCGTATTCCAGCCGCACCTCTACTCCCGCACAGCGGCTCTGGCTGACGGCTTTGGCCGCGCGCTGGAGGCGGCAGACGTCTCGGTCGTGCTGGACGTCTACCCGGCGCGCGAGCGGCGGGAGGAGTTCCCGGGCGTGGACGGGCGTCTGATCGCGACCGCTGCCGCCGACGCCGCCCAGGGACGGCAGGTGGCGTGGCTTCCGGGCTTCGACGAGGCGCGGCAGTTCCTGGAGGCAAGGTTGAAGGGCGGCGACCTGTGTCTGCTGATGGGAGCGGGCGACATCGACGCCTTAGGCCGGTCCCTCGTCCGGTAGGGGTCGCGCGGGGAGGGTCGAATGAATACGTGTGAGGTTCCCGCGGCTCCGTCCGAGGGTGCTGGCGGCACTGGCCGTCGCGCTGGTCCTGCTCGTCGGGGGATGGCTGTGGTTGCGCGACTCCTCCCTTGTAGCCGTGAAGCGGGTGACCGTGGTCGGCGCTTCAGGGCCCGACGCGTCGCACATTCGCTCCGCGCTCATCGCGGCAGCCCGCCACATGACCACTCTTGACGTCCAGATGTCCAAGCTCCATCGGGCCGTATCGCCCTACCCGGTCGT
Organism: uncultured Actinomycetes bacterium; assembly: GCA_963757075.1. Taxonomy (GTDB): domain Bacteria; phylum Actinomycetota; class Thermoleophilia; order Solirubrobacterales; family Solirubrobacteraceae; genus Palsa-465. Next base: position 306,774 of record CAVWQN010000002.1, on the reverse strand, counting down.
AAAGGACCTGGACGTCTCGACCCAGTTTCCGCATGGCATGAAGATCCGGGTGGTCGAGCAGATCCCGGTGGCGGTGATCACGGCCGGCGGCCGCCGGATCGCAGTCGCGGGCGACGGCACGCTGCTGCGCGACGTCCGAGCGTCGCCGTCCTTGCCCCAGGTCTCGGTTCGAGCCCTTCCCCACGGGTCACACCTCAAGGATCGTGGGGCCCTGGCGGCTGTCTCTGTGCTGGGGGCCGCGCCGTACCAGCTGCTTACGCATGTCTCCGGCGTGACAGAGAACCCGGCGCATGGGTTAGTCGTGGAGCTCCGCCACGGCCCCGAGTTGTATTTCGGCGACCCGACCTTGCTGAGCTCGAAGTGGACCGCCGCCGCGGGTGTCCTCGCCGACTCCGGCTCCGCGGGCGCCTCGTACATAGACGTCGTCGATCCCGAGCGGCCTGCGGCTGGGACGCCGGGCGCGGCGGGCTCGTCGTCCGCTTCGGCAGGGAGCGGGCCGCCGGCGTCGGGAGCAGGATCCGCGACCGCAGCATCTCCGACCGCAGCATCCCCGGCCGCAGCATCTCCGACTGCAGCATCTCCGACTGCAGCATCTCCGACTGCAGCATCCCCGGCCGCAGCATCTCCGGCCGCAGCATCTCCGGCCGCAGCATCTCCGGCCGCAGCATCCCCGGCCGCAGCCCAAGCCTCGCCGACATCGGCGGCTGGTTCGTCGACTCCAGGCGGGGGCTAACTCTCAACCAAAGCTTGAGGCTTCTCGGAGAGCAACCCTGCGGTGATAATCGAGAATTGGGTGATCTGCAACGAACGTTGCGCGGACCGCAGGGCCCATTGACTTGCCGCACTCCCAGGCGTACCGTGCGAAACTCCGCTAATACGGCAAACCCGAGCAAAGAGACTTAAGGCTAACTCGAGGGTTGGACGGAGCTCATGGAAAGCGGCAGTTACCTGGCAGTCATCAAGGTCGTCGGCGTCGGTGGCGGCGGCACGAACGCGGTCAACCGGATGGTCGACGCCGGGCTCCGTGGGGTCGAGTTCATCGCGGCCAACACGGACGCGCAGGCGCTCGCGATGGCCGATGCCGACATCAAGCTAAACATCGGCCACGAACTGACGCACGGACTTGGTGCCGGCGCCAACCCGGAGGTGGGCCGCGGGGCAGCGGCGGAGTCGCGGGATGACATCAAGGAGGCGCTGAAGGGCGCCGACATGGTGTTCGTCACCGCCGGCGAGGGGGGCGGCACCGGCACGGGCGCGGCCCCGGTGATCGCGGACATCGCCAAGAATGAGATTGGGGCGCTGACCGTGGGGGTGGTCACGCGCCCGTTCGCGTTCGAGGGAACGCAACGGGCGCGTCAGGCCCAGTCAGGGATCCAAGAGCTGCGCGACCACGTGGACACCCTCATCGTGATCCCGAACGAGAAGCTGCTCTCGATCGTTGAGCGGCGCACCACGATCCTCGATGCCTTCCGGGAGGCCGACAACGTGCTTCGGCAGGGCGTCCAAGGCATCACCGACCTGATCACGATCCCGGGTCTGATCAACCTGGACTTCGCCGATGTCCGGACGATCATGCGCGACGCTGGAACCGCGCTCATGGGGATCGGGACCGCGGCCGGCGAGAACCGGGCGGCCGAGGCCGCGAAGATCGCGATCTCCTCACCGCTGCTGGAGGAATCGGTCGAGGGGGCAATGGGGATCCTGCTGAACATCACCGGCGGCCACGACCTCGGCCTGTTTGAGGTAAACGAGGCGGCGGAGATCGTTCAGAGCGCCGCGGACGCGAACTCGAACATCATCTTCGGTGCCGTGATCGATGACTCACTTGGCGACGATGTCAGGGTCACGGTGATCGCCACCGGTTTCGAGCACGATCGCGTGCGCACAGGCGCGACGCGTCCGGCGGCGCGGACGCAGCGCCGGGACCGCGAGGTGTCGATGGACGACCGCCAGCGCTCGTCGCTCGAGATCCGCGAGGACGAGATCGACATCCCGTCGTTCCTGAAGGACCGCTGAGGCCAGACCCGACTCGGGGCCTCAGGGCGGTAGGGCTCTGCGGAGCAGCCCCTCGACGGCGATGTCGTAGTCGAGTTTGTCGCCCGCGGATCGCGGTGTGCAAGTGCGTTGGTCGATGTTCAGGCCGTGAGTGCGGTGTTGGTGGCGGAGGTCGGGGCCGGTGGCTGGTCTGAATGGTCCGGCGGGCAGGATCTCGCGTCCGTCAGGCCGTCGGAAGCGAATCGTCCGCGGCCCCGCTCGTTCGACCTGAAAGCCGCCTTCGTGCACCAGGCGGTGGTGGTAGGAACACAGCTGCACGAGGTTGTCGAGTCTCGTTGGGCCGCCCCGCGCCCAGTGGTGGATGTGGTGGGCGTGTAGGTAGCGGCTGTTGGTGCAGCCGGGGAATTGGCAGCCGTGGTCGCGGGCCCTGAGTGCGCGGCGAAGCGCTGGCGGGATGGTGCGCGTACGTTTCGAGACGGTTAGCGGTTTGCCGTCGCGCTCGACGATGCGCGTCAGGGCGGCGTCGCAGCCGAGGCGGCGGGCTGTTTCTGGCGCCAAGGCGGGCCCGCGTCCGAGCTCGGAGCGCTCGACGATCCGCTCCGAGTCCAGCGTTTGGGCGTCCACATGCACGATCAATTCGACCGGGTCCCCACCCTGACGCTCGAGCTCCTGGGCCGCGAGCGCCGTGCGCGCGACTGTGGCGAGCGCGTCGGCACGGCGCTGAAACGGCGTGCCGCGAACCGGCGTTTCCGCGGAGATCTCCGGCGCGCCGGCGCCCATCAGCGGTGGCCCTTCGGCTGCTTCCAGCGCCCGCAACAAGAGCGCGCCCTCGTCGGCTGGCAACCGGCCCTCGAAGCGCAGCGACCCATCCTCGTCCCACGACCACGCCACGTATCGCCGCTCATGCGCCTCCTTGGCGCGCTCCACGGTCGCCCGCTGCGCGCTGCGGTAGCCGCGCACTACCTTCTCGAGCTGCGCACCGGTTGCATGGCGCCCCAGCTCAAGCAGCTGGCTCTCGGTTTGTGGCGTGGCGATCCGGGTGATCGCCCGCACCTTGCAGTACGACAGCTCCCCGCGGGAGAAAGCCTCGCGTATGAGCGCGAGGTCCCGAAGCGAGCGGGCCACCCGCACGTGCTCTCGCGCCGTCCCGAGGCCGATTGAGCACCGCCACGACAGCCAGTGCGCACAGCTGACGATCCCGTCCACGGCCCAGCCCCGGCGCTCGTCGAACTCGCCGATCAGGCAGAGCCAGCGGCACGTAGCGGCCGCGATGTGCGCCGCCAACTCGCGGATCTCTCGCTCAAGCTCCCGCAGCCCAAGCGCTGAGCGCTCCACACGATCGACCGCCGTCTCCGAACACATGTTCGGAGCATAGGAAACCCTTCGGACGGAATCGAATCGCGGCAGACAGGATGGAAACCGCAACCATTCAGTTGCGGGATTTCCGCGGAAACGTCTCCGCGGAAGCGCCGGCCTAGCAGTTCGGGTCAGCAGCTGGCGTCCTCAGCAATGTCCCGGTCGCCGCGCCGCCGTTCGCTAGCCTCCGGCTCGAGATGAGCGGGGAGCGCTCAGGCGAGGCCGACGAGCTCGGGCAGCAAGGAAGGCTGCGCCTACCGTCGCTGGGCAAGATCCTGGGCGAGCCGCTCGCGGACCTTGTGGCCGCCGCGGCGTTCTTGCGCCACGTGCTGCCCGAGATCGCCGCGGACTTGGGCGCGATTCGCTCCCATGTCGGCTCGATGGACCCCGAGATGGTGGGGATGCATGCCTCGGTCGAGCGAATCGAGGGCCAGATGGGCGACCTGAACGCTCGGATCGGCGACCTGGCGGAGCGGATGGCGGCAGTCGAACGGGCCGTGGTGCGGCTCGAGCCGCATGTCAGGGACGTCAACCTGGCCGTCAGGCCGCTGCGCCGCGCTTGGGCTCGGGTGCGCCCGGTCCACGAGGCAGACCCGGTCCACGAGGCAGACCCGGTCCACGAGGCAGACCCGGTCCAGGAGCCAGACGGTGAGGGTGAGTAGCCTCCGCGTTCGGATATGACTCAAGCCCCCGAGTCGGTTCTCAAACGGACGCCTCTGCATGAGCGGCACACGGCGGCTGGGGCTCGGATGGTGTCGTTCGCCGGGTTTGAGATGCCGGTCCAGTACGCCGGCATCCGGGAGGAGCACTTGGCGGTAAGGCGGGCCGTGGGCGTGTTCGACATCTCTCACATGGGCCAGGTCGAGACCCGCGGTCCGGACGCCCAGTCGTTCCTCCAGCGAGTTCTCTCCAACGACGTGCGGCGGATCCCGGAGGGCGGGGCCCAGTACAGCGTCATGTGCCGCGAGGACGGCGGCGTGCTGGACGACCTTTTCACCTACCGGCTCGCCGACTGCGAGTTCCTGACGGTCACCAACGCCGCAAACCACGAAAAGGACCTGGCGTGGATGCAGGCGCAAGTCGATGGCTTCGACGTAGACGTGGTCGATCGGGCCGCAGACTTCTCGATGCTCGCGGTGCAGGGGCCGGACGCGCGCGCGGTGGCCAGCAAGCTGGCGGACGGATCGCTGCCCTCCCGCTTTCACTGTTGCGAGCGGGATGTGGCGGGTGTGCCGGCCCTGGTGTGCGGCACCGGCTACACCGGAGAGGACGGGGTCGAGCTGTTGATCGCACCCGTCGCCGCGGAAACTGTCTGGGACGGCGTTGTCGAAGCCGGCGCCACACCCGCCGGCCTCGGGGCACGCGACACCCTGCGGCTCGAGGCCTGCTTTCACCTTTATGGCAACGACCTGGTCGAGGATCGCGGCCCGATCGAAGCCGGGCTGGGGTGGTGCTGCAAGGAGCAGACGGGATTCATCGGCTCGGAACGCGTTGCCGAGGACCGCGAAAAAGGGACAGCCGAAAAGCTCGTGCCGTTCGTGATCGACGGCCCGGGGATCGCGCGCCAGGGCAATCCGGTGCGAGGGGGCGGCGTGGTCACCAGCGGAACGTTCTCGCCCTGCCTCGAGCGAGGCATCGGGATGGCGTACGTTTCCTCTGAGCGAGCGGAACCTGGAACGCGGATCGAGCTTGATGTGCGGGGCACGATCCGTCCCGCGACCATCGCGCGGAAGCCCCTGTACCGAAAGGAACGCTAAGAAGAAATGCCCGATCCCAGCTATCCCGACGACCTGCTGTACCACGCCGAGCACGATTGGGCCCGCGTCGAGGGTGAGCAGGCCACGCTGGGGATCACCTGGTATGCCCAGGACCAGCTCGGCGAGGTCGTGTTCTTCGAGATGCCTGAGGTCGGCCGCCAGGTCCGCAAGGACGAGCCATACGCGGAGGTCGAGTCGGTCAAGGCGGTCTCAGACGTCATCGCTCCGCTGTCGGGGGAGATCGTGGCCGTCAACGACAGCCTCAACGACAAGCCCGAGACGATCAACGAGGATCCCTACGGCGAAGGGTGGCTGGTGAAGATCAAGCTGTCCGACCCCTCCGAGGGCGACTCCCTGATGAAGGCCGACGCGTACGAGGCAACGCTTCAGTGAGCTCCTACGTCTCCACCACCGACGCCGACCGGCGGGAGATGCTCGAGGCGATCGGAGTCGCGTCGATCGAGGAGCTGTTCGCCGACATCCCTGCGGCCCTGCGCCTCGATCGGGACCGCCCGCTCAGCGGCGGTCGCTCCGAGCAGGAGGTGTACGACGAGCTGCGCGCCCTGGCGGCGCGGAACACCTCGACCGAGGACGAGCTGTCGTTCCTGGGCGCCGGCATGTACGACCACTACGTGCCGGCCCTGATCGACTCGATCATCGAGCGATCCGAGTTCCTCACTCCCTACACGCCGTACCAGCCGGAGATATCTCAGGGCGGCCTGCAGGCCATGTTCGAGTACCAGACGGCGATCTGCGAGCTCACGGGCCTCTCGATCTCAAACGCGTCGGTGTACGAAGGGCCGAGCGCGGTGGCTGCCGCTGGCTACGTGGCCAAGCTGGCCCACGGCCGGGAGCGGTTCATCGTGTCTCGCGGGGTCCATCCCCATTCGCGCCAGACGCTCAAGACCCTGGCCCACGGATACGGCATCGAGGTGGTCGAGGTGCCGCTGTCGGACGGCCTGACGGAGTTGCCGGAGCTCGATGAGACCGTGAGCGCCGTTGTGGTCCAGCAGCCGAACTTCCTGGGCGCGGTGGAAGATCTGGAGAAGCTCGCCGGTGCGGCCAAAGAGGTGGGGGCGCTGACGATCTGTGCCTGCGACCCGCTGCCGCTCGCCCTGCTGAAGACGCCGGGCGAGTGTGGCGTCGACATCGTGGTGGGTGAGGGACAGACCCTCGGCAACCGGCTCGACTTCGGCGGTCCGTCGTTTGGCTTCTTCGCGGCCACCGAGGCTCTTATGCGTCTGATGCCTGGTCGCATCGCAGGTGAGACCCGCGACGCCGATGGCCGCCGCGGGTTCGTGCTCACCCTTCAGACCCGCGAGCAGCACATACGCCGGGAGAAAGCGACGTCGAACATCTGCACCGCCCAGGCGCTGAACGCGCTCGCCGGTGTGATCTACCTGAGCTGGCTCGGACGGCGCGGGATCGTGGAGCTCGCCGAGTTGATGGTTCAGCGGACCGCATACGCGCGCGAGCGCCTGCAAGCGCTCGACGGCGTCACGGCCCTCCACCAGCAGCCGGTGGTCCGGGAGTTCGCGGTCCGGCTTGACGCACCGGTAGAGCAGGTACTGGTGCGCTGCCGGGCGGAGGGAGTCAACCCCGGCTACCCGCTGGGGCGCGACTACCCGGAAGAGTTCGAGGACGGGCTGCTCGTCGCGATCACAGAACGCCGCACGAGAGCGGAGATCGACCGGCTGGCGGAGGTGCTCGGCGCGGCGGTCGCCGCGGAGCGCTCACCGGTGGGAGCGCGGGCATGAGCGGCCGCTGGTTCACGGCGTCGGCCGACGACCAGCTCACGATCTACGAGCGCTCCAAGGACGGCCGGCGGGCATTCGTGGCTCCGGAGCTCGACGTGCCACAGCGGCCGCTCGACGAACTGCTGGCGCCTGGGCTCAGGCGCTCAGAGCCGCCGAGATTGCCGGAGGTCTCAGAGCCAGAGATCGTGCGGCACTACAACCGGCTGTCGAAGCGAAACTTCGACCTGGACACAGGTTTCTACCCGCTCGGGTCGTGCACGATGAAGCACAACCCCAAGCTGCACGAGCGCGTCGCGGCGCTTCCCGGGCACTCCAAGCTGCACCCGCTCCAGGACCCCGCCCACGCCCAGGGAGCGCTCGAGCTGATGTGGCGCCTGCAGCAGGAGCTGGCGGAGGTCGCGGGCCTGCCCCATGTCTCTCTACAGCCGTCGGCCGGGTCTCACGGAGAGCTGGCAGGCGTGCTGCTGACCCGCGCCTACCACGAGGACCATGGCGAGCGGAGGACCAAGGTGCTCACCCCTGACACCGCGCACGGGACCAACCCCGCGACCGTGACGATGGGCGGCTACGAGGTGGTGAAGGTCGGGACCGACGAGCGCGGGAACGTGGACCTCGATGATCTCCGCGCGAAGGCCACGGATGAGGTCGCGTGCCTGATGCTCACCAACCCCTCGACCGTGGGGCTGTTCGAGGAAGGGATCGAGGAGATCGCGCACATCGTCCACGACGTCGGCGCCACCCTCTACTACGACGGGGCCAACCTCAACGCGATCATGGGGATCAGCCGGCCGGGTGACATGGGCTTCGACATCGTGCACTTCAACCTGCACAAGTCCTTCACCCAGCCGCATGGCGGCGGCGGGCCCGGCGCCGGGCCGATCGCGGTCTCCGACCGGATCGAGCCCTACCTGCCCCGGCCGCAGGTGGTGCGGCGCGAGCCCGCTCAGGGCGATGGGGCCGCCCCGTTCTACGACCTCGACCACGACCGTCCGAAGTCGATCGGACGACTGAGGGGCTTCCAGGGCAACTACGGAGTCTTCGTCCGCTCCTACGCCTACATCCGCTCGCTCGGAGCGGCGGGGCTGCGCGAGGTCTCCGAGGTCGCCGTGTTGAACGCCAACTACCTGCTTGCCCGGCTCAAGCGCGACGGCTTGGCGCAGTATCTCCCCGCGGCCTACGACCGCATCTGCATGCACGAGTTCGTGCTCTCCGGAGCGCCGATGAAGCGAGAGCTCCAGATAAAGACGCTCGATCTAGCCAAGCGCCTGCTTGACCACGGCGTGCACCCCCCGACCGTCTACTTCCCCCTGATCGTCGATGAGGCGCTCCTGATCGAGCCCACCGAGACCGAGACCAAGGAGACGCTCGACCGGTTTGTGGAGATCGTCGCCGAGATCCTGCGCGAGGCGCGGGACGACCCCGCCGTTGCCCAGAACGCGCCGTATACGACTCCGGTCCGGCGGCTCGATGAGGCCGGCGCCGCGCGGCGCCCCGTCGTCCGCCAGGCCATGTAGATCAGGGCGCCCCGGCCCGCGTCAGGCAACGAGCCCCGCACCGCGCTCCCAGAGCCGCGGCTTCCCCCACCGACAGACCGCTGGCCAACCCGTAGGTGAATCCTGCGGCGAATGAGTCGCCACAGCCGTAGGAGTCCACGACGGCGCCGGGCGGCTGGGTCGCGTCCCATCGACCCTCCGACGCGCCCCACCAGCGGCCACCGGCGGCGCCCTCGGTGGCGACCAGAAGCCTGGCGCGCTCAGCCACCCGCTCCGCCCAGGCGCGCTCGTCGCGGTCGTGGGAGCTCAACACGATTGCGTCGATCTCCGGTCCATCCGGTTGGGTGAGCGCCGCGCGGGCGCGGGGCGAAGCGACCAGCACCCCTGCTTGCCGGGCGCGCTGCAGGGCTGCTGGGTCCCCGGCCGTCATGTAAACGCCGTCGACATCGGCCAGGCGCTCCCACTCCAGATCATCGGAACCGAGCGGGTCGAGCCGCTCACCGATCGTGACAATTGTCCGCTCGCCCCCGTCCTGGAGCAGGGTCATCGCCCGTCGCGTCGGCTCCGGCCGCCACGCCACGTGCATCCGGACGCCGCGCTGGGCTAGCTGATCGGCGGCCGCCCGGCCGTGGCCGTCGTCGCCCAGGGCCGTGAAGAAGTCGACCTCGGCGCCCAGCTCCGCGAGCACGCCGGCCGCGACGCCACCCCCGCCGGCGGCACGAGTGAAGGCACCGCCAGCGTGGATCACCTCCCCCGGCTGGGGCAGCCGCTTGACCGGGACGAAGTCGACCCATTCGATGTGCCCGACGACTGCCGTGCGCGTCATCTACGTTTGAGTTTGATGGACGACGCGATCCACAGCGACGCGGCCGAGATTGCCACCCGGGCAGAGCGCGAGCTCGAGGCGCTCGTCGCCGTGTCGTCGCCCTCCGGCGACGTCGATGGCGCCGAGGAGGCGATCGCGGTCTGCGTGGCACTGCTCCCCGTGGAGGCGAGCGTGGAGCGGGTGCCGTGCTCGACGAAGCGCAGCGCAGCCGATCTGGTGGCCACGATCTCTGGCCGCGGCCCGCGCCGGCTGCTGCTGCTGGGGCATGTGGACACGGTGATCGGCCACCACGCACACGCTTCGCTGAAGCGCGAGTCCGGGCGGCTCTATGCCCCGGGCGCTGCCGACATGAAGGGTGGGGTGGTACTGGCCCTCGAGGTCGCGCGGGTGCTCGCTCAGCGGCCGGAGCTGTTCTCCGAGCTCTCGGTGCTCCTGGTGACCGACGAGGAATGGCGGACGACCGACTTCCGCCACGTCGAGCGCTTCGCCGACTACCACGCTTGCCTGTGCTTCGAGGCCGGGGAGCGCGGAGAAGGCCGCGAGGAACGGGTGGTCGTGAAGCGCAAGGCGGCCGGGACGCTGCGGGTCAACGCCGCCGGCCGGGCCGCGCACTCGGGCAGCGCTCCCGACCAGGGACGGAACGCGCTGCTGGCCTTGGCGGAGGCAGCACCGGCCATCGCCCGTTTCCACGCGCCCACCGGGCCCGACCGGTTGAGCGTCGTGCCGACCATCATCCGCTCGGGGCAGGCGTTCAACGTGGTGCCGGCGGCCGGCGAGCTTATCTTCGACGTCCGGGCGGACAGCCTGGACACGTTCGAGCCGGTGCTTCAAGCGGTTCCGCGCGAGCTCAGAGGCGTGGAGCTGACTGCGACGTTCGAGCGACGGTGGCCCGGCATGGACTCTCGCCAGGCGACCCGGTCTCTGTTGGAGAAAGCGAGCGCTCGGCTTGGCCGCCAGATCGTTGGTGGCTCCCGCGGCGGTGCGAGTGACGCCAGCCACTTCGCGCCGGTGATCCCGCTGACTGTGGATGGCCTCGGTCCCAGAGGCGGCGGAGCCCACACTCCCGATGAGTTCGTGTTCACGGAATCGCTCCGGCAGCGGGCCGAAGTCGCGCTGGCGGTGGCGCTCGAAGCTCTCTGCGATCCTTTAGGCACATGAGCGTCACCAGCCCCGAAGCGCACCGTCCCCGGCGGCAGCTGTCCGTCAAGGCCCAGCAGCGCGTGGAGGGGTTCCGCCTGCTGGCGGCGATCGTGGCCGTGATGTGGATCGTCGAGATCATCAACACGATCGATTCGAACAGGCTCGACCAGGACGGCCTCTACGCCCGCAGCTTCAGCCACCTGTGGGGAATCCTCACAGCCCCGTTCATCCACGCCAGCTTCCAGCACCTGATCGGGAACACGATCCCGTTCGTGTTCATGGGCCTGATCATCGCGCTGCGGGGTGCGGCGCGGCTGGCGCTGGTGACCGCCATCGTGATCGTGATCGGGGGCCTGGGCACTTGGCTGATCTCGCCGGCGGGCGTCCCCACCATCGGCGCCAGCGGGGTCGTGTTCGGATACGCGACGTATCTGCTGGCGCGCGGGTTCTTCAACCGCAGCCTGCTCGAGCTGTTCACCGGGGCGATCGTCGGCGTGGTCTGGGGCGCGGCCCTGCTGGCGAGCATCGTGCCGCACTACGGAGTCTCCTGGCAAGGGCATGTCAGCGGCGCTGTGGCGGGTGTGATCGCGGCCTGGCTTCTAAGGCGCGAGCGAACGAAGACGCGCGCCGAGGATCCTGGGACCGGGCGGCCGGTCCTTCGGTCGCTGGCGAAGTAGCCTGACGCCCACAACACGATGAGGATCTTCTCCGGCATCCAGCCGACGGGCCGTAAGCACCTCGGCAACTACATAGGCGCCATCACCCAGTACGTTGGGGGCCAGGACCGGGGCGAGGCCATCTACTGCATCGTCGACCTGCACGCCACTACGGTCGCCTACGAGCCGGACGTGCTGCGGGAGTCGGTGTATGACACCGCCGCCACGCTCTTGGCCGCCGGGCTCGACCCAGGCCGCTGCATCTTCTTCCGCCAGAGCGACGTGCCTGAGCACACCGAGCTCACCTGGTTGTTGTCGAGCGTCACAGCGTTCGGCGATCTGAACCGCATGACCCAGTTCAAGGACAAGTCCGCGGCACAGCGGGAGCTTGTCTCGGCGGGCCTGTTCTTCTACCCGGTGTTGATGGCGGCCGACGTCCTGGCCTACCGCGCCCAGGACGTCCCGGTCGGCGAGGACCAGCGCCAGCACGTGGAGCTGATGCGAGACATCGCCGAGCGGTTCAACGCACGCTTCGGCCAGACGCTCGTCGTGCCCCAGGCCCGCATCCCGGAGGTCGGGGCGCGGATCATGGATCTCCAGTTTCCAGACCGCAAGATGTCGACCACCGGCGGGTCGCCGCAGGGGACGGTGTACGTGCTCGACGAGCCGCCGGCGGTGAGCAAGAAGGTCCGCTCGGCGGTCACGGACTCCGGTACCGAGGTCGTCCGCGCTCCGGACAAGGCGGGGATCTCGAACCTGATCGAGATCCTTGCGGCAGTGCGGGCAACCGCCCCCGAGGAGATCGAGCGGGAGTTCGACGGCGAGGGCTACGGAGCGTTCAAGCAGGCGGTGGCGGACTCCGTCGTTGCCTACCTCTCGCCGGTACGGGAGCGCTATGCGCAGCTGCGCGCGGATGAGCCGAAGCTCGAGCAGATACTGGAGGAGGGGGCGGCCAAGGCCCGCGAGATAGCCTCGGGCACGGTGGCGGACGTTCGCGAAGCGATGGGCGTGGGTCCGGTCCGGCCGCGGCAGTAGCCTCACTCCAATGCGTCTGATCGACCTCGAGCTCGACCTCGACGTGTTCGCCGGTCCGTTCGACCTCCTGCTGACGCTGATCCTGCGGGAGGAGGTCGACCTGCTGGAGGTCGACCTGGCAGAGGTCGTCATCACCTACATCGACCACCTCGAGCTCCGGGGAGAGCTAGAGCTCGAGGCGGCGACTGAGTTCCTGGTGCTGATCGCCGCCCTGCTGGAGCTCAAATCCAGGCTGATGCTGCCCGGCTCCGAGCAGGACGAGATCGAGCTCGATCCCGGCGAGGCGGCCGAGGAGCTGCTGGCGCGCCTGCTCGACGCCCACCGGTACCGCGCCGCGGCGGAGATCCTGCGAGATCGGCTCGAGCGGGAGTCGCCCTACCGCTACCGGTCGGCGCCGTTACCGGCGGCATTGCGTCGAGCGCCGCTCGAACAAGCTCGGGCCGTGTACGACCCTCGCGTGCTGGGCGAGGCGATCGGGGAGCTGCTCAAGCCACCGGAGCGGGTCGACGTGCGCCACATCCCGGTTTCGAAGGTGACCGTGGCCGAGCGCCTAGCGCACCTGCGTCAGCTGCTCAAGCGAGGGAGCTTCAGCTTCGAGGACGCCGTCGGGCAGTCGGACCGGGTGACGGTGGCGGTGACGGTGTACGCCCTGCTCGAGCTCTACAAGCAGGGCGAGCTCACCTGGGCCCAGGAGGAGCCGTTCGGCGACGTGACGGTACGGGCCCTGGAGCAGGAGGGGGAGAGGGTCTCGGCATGAGCCTGGAGCTCGAACGGACGCTCGAGGCGCTGCTTTTCCTGTCCTCCGACCCGGTGGAGGGGGAAGCGCTGGCGGATGCCACGGGAGCGGAGCTTCACGAGGTCGTTACCGCTCTGGAGCGGCTGCGCGAGCACTACGAGTTCGAGCGGCGCGGACTCGTTCTCAGGGAGCTGGCCGGGGGCTACGCCCTCGCCAGTCATCCCGACGCCGAACCCGCCGCGCGTCGGCTCCTGGCCAGGCCCCGCACCCCGCCGCTAACCCCCGCCCAATCGGAGACGCTGGCGATCGTCGCCTACCTGCAGCCCGTCTCGCGGCCCGAGATCGCCCGGATCCGCGGCGTGAACGCCGAGTCGGCGGTGGCCACGCTGCTCGAGCGGGGGATGGTGCAGGAGAGCGGCCGTTCCCAGTTCGGTGCCGTCCTGTACCGCACGACCGAGCTGTTCCTGCGGTTGTTCGGGCTTCGCTCCCTGCAGGAGCTTCCGGATCCGAGCGCCTTCGACCCCGCGCCCGAGCTCGAAGCCGAGCTGCGTGATCGGCTGCTGCGCGCCGGCGAGGCGCGGGCAAACGCTTGAGGGGGATGCCCGCGGCGCGCATCCCGTTCGACGAGGCAGCCTTCCGCTGGAAGGGAATCGAGCCGCGCGCCTACCGGGATACGGCCCGCCAGGAGCGGGGAATGGGCTTCCGCGGAGTTGCCCGGCACACGCTCGCCGGCGGCCAGGAGCTGCCTGCCCAGTTCGAGCTTCGCTACTTCGAGCTCGAGCCCGGGGGCTACTCGAGCCTCGAGAAGCATGAGCACGCCCACTTCGTGGTCGCTCTGCGCGGCAGCGGGCTGGCGCTGGTCGGCGAGGATGTGATCGAGCTTCACCCGTTCGACGCGGTGTATGTCGGGCCGCGGACCCCGCACCGGTGGTTGAACTCGGGCGATCAGCCGTTCGGCTTTCTCTGTCCGGTGGACTCGACCCGCGACCGGCCCCAGCCGCTCGATGAGGCCGAGTGGGAAGCGCTGCGAGCCAACCCGGCGACGGCGCCGTATGTGTTCTAGCGCGGGACCGGGGCCGAGGTGCCCAGCACCCGGCCAGCGCTGTTCAGCGCCTGGACCGCAAAGAAGGCCTGGGTGCTAGAGGTCGAGATCCCGGTCTCAAAGCCGTTGGAGCCGCGGCCGCCGACGGCCTGCAGCGCGCTCGGGCTGGGACCAGCCAGGAGGCGCCAGAAGGCGATCTCCGTGGCGCCGTTCCAGCTGGCATAGACGGTCGTGCCGCTGCTCGTCGGCGAGGCCGCCGCGGACGGAGACCCCGTCGGCTGCGCGCTCCAGGCGAACCGCAAGGCCCGATGGAACTGGACCGGATAGCGGAAGGCGCCCGTGAACAGCTGCTTGCCGGCGTTCGTGAATTCGGTAAACACGGGGGTATTCCCGAACCCAACGAACACGTTCCCGTCGGCCAGCGGCTGCACGCTGCCCTCGCTATCCGAGATCACCGGCGGGACGTGCGCATACTGGTGGACGAGGGTGGCCTGCCTCTTCGACATGTTCAAGCGAATCCGCATCCCCCGCGACTGGCGCTCCGTCCGCTTGTAGCCGTCGCCGTTGTCGAACAGGGTGATGTCGCCGTTCGGTTGCATCATCGCGTCGTGTTGCCAGGAGAAGTTCGCCCCGGAGCCGATCTTGAACGTCGAGTGCTTGCCGCCCAGCACCCAGACGATCTTCCCGGTGGACGGGTTGATGTCGTAGACGGCGAACATGTGGCGTCCAGACACCAGGAAGTTCCCGTTCGAGAGCTGCTGGACCGAGCTGATGTGGAAGAAGTCGTACGGATTGACGCCCGGCCTTCCGGCATAGGACTCCGCGATGTGGACGTGACCGTACGCATGCCACTCCCAGAGCAGCCGGCCGCTGGCGACGTTGATCTCCTCGACTATCGAGTCCAGCAGGGTGCCGTTGCGCGAGCCGCCGACCGATCTCAGATCTGCGCGGACCGGCGAGTAGATCGTGATGATCGCGTTGCCTTGGGGAGTGATCGCGAACTCGTGGAGATCGGCCTTGTACCCGTTGGCGGCGTTGACGGTCTTGACCACCTGGTATGAGTGGTTGAGCATCACGTCGGTCCCGGACCCCACGCCCCCGTTTACGTAGCCCTGCCAGAAGGTCAGATACGACTGGCCCCGATAGCTCTGGACCATCGTGTTAAAGCCCGCCTGCCCGCCCGGCAGCGGGTCGAACCATATGGGCCGCCCCTGCGGGTCGAGAATGAGCGGTCCGGCCTGGATCGACTTGTGCGCGTCCGTCACGATGTCGCCCAAGCCTGGATCGGGATTCGTGCCGCTGACGGTCACGATCGGGACATGAAGCCCGGGCTCGGAGTTGAACGAGCGCGTAAAGCCGTTCGAATCGTTGCCCGCGTGGACCACGCCTGAGGCGCCGTCCACGGTGCCGCGGTTTTCGGAAGCTGCGGTGGTCGCGGCGTTCACCGGCATCGACACAGGCCTGGCGATGGAGAAGCCGAAGCTGATATGGGCGCCGTTTCGGACCGTGGCCCTGACCGCCACCTGCTCGCCGGCAGTGAACGGCTTCGAAGGCACGAACGCCGCGCCGCGTCCGCTGCCCGTCGTGCCGAGCGCTCCCTGGTGGATGCCGCTGCGGGAACCGGAGACGGAGATCGTGGCCAGCTGCGAGGGGGCCAGGGCCGGGAAGTCGACCTGCGTGTGCGGGGAGGCGTCGGGCGTGCCGGGATACGGCAGCACGTCGAGCGGAGGAGCACTGGCCGCGCCCTGGGTACCTGCGGCCAGCGCCATGAAGAGCACGAGCGCGGCGCAGACGCAAACCGCCAGGTGGCGGAGGTTCATTGCAGGGACTCGTACGTGCATCTAGCTTGCGCTCATCGTCCGGCTCAGTGTGCCCCGCGTCGCCAACTACGAACACCAGCCCGGACTGAAAGTAGCGCGGTTCTAGCACACTGTCTGCGTGCGGCTCGGGAAGTTCCTTTCGTCTGCCGGCGTCGCCTCGCGCCGGGCCTCGGAGGAGTTGATCCGGGCTGGGCGGGTGACTGTCGATGAACAAGTCGCGACCGATCCCGCCCGCCAGGTCGATGGCACCTCAACCGTCCTGGTCGATGGCCAGTCGGTACGACAGCCGTCCCAGCGGCTCGTGTACGCGGTCAACAAGCCGGCCGGGGTGGTGTCGACCGCACGCGACCCGCAAGGCCGGCCGACCGTCGTCTCCCTCGTGCCGGATCCCCCCGGCCGCGCTCGCCTGTACCCGGTCGGGCGGCTGGACATCGACACTACCGGCCTGATCTTGCTGACCAACGACGGGGAGCTGGCGCACCGGCTCATGCATCCGCGATTCGAGGTGCCCAAGACCTACAGGGCGCTGGTTGGCCGGCCGCCCGTTTCGACCCGTGCTATCCGCGCCCTGCGCCGGGGCGTCACCATCGAGGACGGGCCAACGGCGCCCGCGGAGGTCAGCGCGCTGGCCCCGGACCAGCTCGAGCTCGTGATCACCGAAGGTCGCAAGCGCCAGGTGAAGCGGATGCTCGAGCAGGTCGGTCATCCCGTCAGGCGCCTAGAGCGGGTGGCGTTCGGCCCGCTCAAGCTCGGCGATCTGAAGCCCGGCAGCTACAGGCGGCTGACGGCCAGGGAGGTGGACCAGCTCATCAGCGCTGGATCAGGAGGTCGTCGTACTTGAGCTGTGTGTTCGTCAGCGCGGCGGAGACCATCTGTGGCGAGACGACGACCGGGCGCTGGGCGACCATCCGCATGATCGTGAACTGCTGGTAATGGCGGATCCACACGGGGCGGAAGCCGGCGATCTTGTAGCTGCCCTGAAGCTGCGACGCCAGCAGGTTGCATGCGGATCCCCACCAACACACCTTCCCGCCCGGGGAGGTCATCGTCACCACGTCGAACTCGTCGACGGGGTTGGTGCCGGTGTAAATGTTGTACTTGTCGGTGCCGTGGTGGGTCCAGGCCTTCAGGCCCGGCATGTACAGCGACAGCGGTAGCACGTCGCGGTAGAGCTGGATGAGGATCGCTCGCTGCGACACGCCCGGCGATGGCCGGACTCCGAGCACCCTCACCACGCCGCGCCAGTCGGGCCGCTGGTAGTTGCGGTCGAGGGTCACACCCACGGCCGCTGCCGCCCCGATGCCGCTCAGCACTGCCGCGAGCGCCAGCCCAGCTACGCTCGCGCGTCCGCGGATGGCGAGGCCGGCCGCGACGAGCACGGCCGCCGGCAGCCACAGCGCGATCACGTTGCGGCTGATCAGGTTGTCGATTCCGACCGCGATCAGTAGCGCGTTCAGCACGATGCCGACCAGCAAGATGCCCACCATGATCGCCGCGCCGGAGCGAGCCTCGCCGCGGCGCACCCTGAGCGCCAGCAGCGCGAGCGCAGCCACGGCCGCCGCCGCCGCGATCGGCACCAGAACGTCGTGTCCGGGCGCCCCGAATCCGAGCAGGAACTGAGGAAAGATTTCTCCCACCCGGTGACCGAGGGGGATGGGGGCGATCCATTTGGCGTGTCCCGTCCCGTGCTGGCTGATCGCGAACCACAGAAGCGGCAGGCACCAGACGACGAGCGCCGCGATTCCGAGGATCAAGGTCCGTGACCGGCGGTGCCGGTAGAGCAGCCACAGCGCCTCGGGAACGATCACCAGCGCCGCGTAGTACTCGGTGGCCACCGCTAGCGCGCACGCCACGACCCACGCCACGACCGCCCAGGGCGTCGCCTCGTCCTTCGCGTACGCGAACGCCAGCAGCGACGCCCCCGTCAGCAGTACGACCAGTTCGTAGGCCCGTGCCTCCTGCGAGTACCAGATCAAGAGCGGGTTGAACGCCGCGAGCGCGGCCACTATCAGACCCGTCCGGCGAGAGAACAGCTTCACGCCCAGCGCGTAGGACAGCGGCACGACCAGCACGCCGCAGACCGCCGACAGCGACCGCAGCCCGGCCTCTCCGAACCCGAAAATCCTCGCCCACACCCAGGCGACCGCGTAGTAGAGCGGCGGCGTCGACTCGTAGTGCTTGAGCAGGGAGAGCATCTGTCCGGGCGTGTAGTGCACCTCCTGCGAGGTGTTGGCCTCGTCGAACCAGAAGCCCTGATGGCGCAGTCGCCAGAACCGCAGGAACGCCGCGAGGACGATGAGCACGGCGAGGACCAGCGCGTCGCGGTCGAGCGCGAAGCTGCGCTCGGCCGCGCGTCCGGGTTCGGGCGCCCGGGTATCACGAGTGAGTGTGCCGGCGCTCACGCGGCGCAGGCTACCCTAACGGCCTTAACCCGATTCCAACCGCGGCGGCTGGCAGTGTCAAGGCCGGTGACGGCACTATTTCAGGCTTCATGGGAGATCACCCCAGCTCTCGCGAGACGTCCCTAGCGCAGATGGCTACGACCAGCCCGGGCGACGGGACCGTTGCGCTCGGGCCGCTCCAGCCGCTAGAGCGGCGGTTCAGCCTGCCCCGCCCGCGACTTGCCTTGGGGCCCCTGCCCGGCCAGCTGGCGCTGGCGGCGATGATCGCGGGCGCGTTCGCGGTGGTCATGTTCTCGAGCGCGCGCGAGTCGCCGCTCGTCCCGCGCTCCTCGACCACCTTCCCCCATTGGATGTCGGGGCCCCTGCATGGCCTGTTCGGCGGGCTGACGAACAACACCAAGGCGCTGGATCTGGGATTCACGATCCTGCTGCTGGCGATGCTGATGGCCTACGGGATCGTCCTGGCATCGGTGCGCACGCTGTCGATGCGGACGCTGTGGGCCTGCCTGGTCGTGCTGCTGGTGATCATGCTGTTGGGCCCGCCGCTCCAGCTCACCGACGTCTTCAACTACCTGGGATACGGCAGGCTCGGGGGCCTTCACCACCTGAACCCCTATACGCACGTGATCGGGGCCATCAACTACGACCCCGTGTACCGGCTTGCCACCTGGCACAACCTGACCAGCCCCTACGGCGAGCTGTTCACCGCGCTCACTTACCCGCTCTCGTATCTGCCGCTGGCTGTCGCCTACTGGATCCTCAAGGTGGTGACGGTCGCGGCCGCGCTGGCCTTCGTATGGGTGGTCACCTTCTGCGCTCGTCGCGTGGGTCGCGACCCGCGCTTCGCCCTGGCGTTCGTGGCACTGAACCCGGTATTCGTGATCTACGCCGTCGGCGGCTTTCACAACGACTTCTTCATGCTGCTGCCGATCATGGGGGCGATCGCCCTCGTGATGTGCAAGCGCGATCGAACCGCAGGCGCCGTGCTGATGCTCGCGGTGGCCGTCAAGTTCACCGCCATCCTGGTGCTGCCCTTCCTGCTGGTCGGCGCTCGGGCTGATCGCCGCTGGCTGCGAGTGCTGACCGGGGCGGTGCTGGGGGCGATCCCGCTGGTGGCCGGAAGCATCGCGCTGTTCGGCTCCTCGCTGCCTAATTTGTCAGACCAGAGCACGCTGCTGACCGACTTCAGCATCCCGCAGGTGGTGGGGCTGGTGATCGGGATCGGCGGCGGCACGCCGGTACTCCTGACGATCGCCAAGGTCCTGGTGGTGGCCACGGTGGCCTACCTGGTCCTGCGGCGCCGTGAGTGGCTCTCGGCCGCCGGATGGGCAACCTTGGCGCTGATCGCGAGCCTATCCTGGCTGATGCCGTGGTACGTGATCTGGCTGCTGCCGTTGGCCGCGCTCGGCACCAGCATCCGCTTGCGCCGGGCCGCGATCGTCCTGACGTTGTTCCTGGTGTTGACCTTCGTGCCCGAACTATGGGTGTACCTCGCCAAGCACAACATCAACCCCCTCAGCGGGTCCGCAGGCCAGGCATCCCAGACGCTCCAGCGCCAGCTTGAGCAAGGGCCGTAGCGGCGAGCAGCACACCAAGCGCCTCGACGCGGAGCTGACGCGGACTCCGCTACCGTCGCGCCTTCGATGAGCACCGAGGTCGCACCAGCTCCGGCTGCAAGCCGCCCGCGGGCAGCTGCGATCAGCGCTCCACAGCGCCGCCTTGACTGGTTCGACGCCGCCGTCTTGGCACTGTTCGCCGCGGTGTCGGTCTGGGTGTTGGCGCTCGACCTGTATCAGGTCGCGTCGCACAGCAACCTGGTGTGGACCGGGACGGACGGCCTCTTCCTGAACGACCAGATGCAGTACCTGGCCTGGATCCAGGACGCCTCAAAGCATTTTCTGGCCTCGGACATGTTCGTGCTGCGGGGCACGCCGCACGACTACTTCCAGCCGGTGATCGTGGCGTCGGCCGCGCTGCACGCCGTGGGGGTGGCGTCGTGGCTGGCGCTGCTGCTCTGGAAGCCGATCGCGGTGGCCGCCGCTTTCTTCGGGGTCCGGGCGTACATCCGTCGCACGCTCCCGGGCCAGTTCGATCGTCGCGTGGCGCTCGTGCTGGCTCTGTTCTTCGCCACCTGGGCGGCGGTGGGCGACGAATGGATGCCGTTCTGGACGTGGGGGTATCCGTTCGGGCTGCTGGCGATCGCCGCCATGGCCTTCGCGCTGGTCTCATATGACCGCGCGCGGATCGACCGTCGCTTCTCGTGGGTCCCGGCGGTCCTGGGGCTGGTGGCGAGCTTCACCCACCCCTGGCAGGGCGAGGTTCTGATCCTGATCGTGATCGGGGCCGAGCTCGTCACCTTCAGGCGCGGCGACGGGCTTCGCCGGCTCACGCTGCCCAGCGTGACGGTGATCGCCACCCTGCTCCCGCTGCTGTATTACGAGGCCCTGTACCGGTTTGACCCGGCCTGGCATGCAGCCCAGCACGCCAGCAGGCACGTGTACTCGTTCTCGGGGATCGTCGTCCCGCTGCTGCCGCTGGTCGCCGCCGCCGCGCTCGCCTACCGCCGGCGCCCGAGGACGTTCATCGAGGGCGCGACGCGGGTCTGGCCGTTCACCGCGCTGGCGATCTTTGCCTTCTCGCAGACCGGGGTCAGCGGCACGCCGCTTCACGCGTTCGACGGGATCACGATCCCCCTCGCCGTCCTGGCGGTGGAGGGGGTGCAGAGCATCGGGTTCCGTCGCCTTCCCGGTTGGCGCCTCGTGGCAGTGGCGCTCGTGGCTGCGGCCACGATTCCAGGGAGCATCTCGCAGCTGAAGGCCGCCAAGTACTGGGCCTCCCCCCAGGGCCACAACGCCAACTTCATCTACAGCGGCGAGCGGCGAGCGCTCGACTACCTGGCGGCGGACAAGCAACCCGGCGGTGTGCTGGCCCGCGCCACGTACCTGGGACTGATCGCGCCCGCCGAGACCGGCAGACGCACATACGTCGGCGGCTGTCTGTGGTCCGAGCCCCACTGCGTCGACAGGATCGTGAATACCCGCGATCTGTTCCTGGGATCGTTGAGCGCTGCCAACGCCCAGGCTTACGTGCAATCGACCGGAGCGCGATTCCTGCTGAAGGACTGCTACTCGCCCGAGGTCCTGCCGAAGCTCCTGGGGTCGATGATCGTCGACACCAGGCACTTCGGTTGCGCGAGCGTCTACCAGGTCAGGTCCCAAGGCTAGCCATGCGGGTTTTTGCGCTCCGCGGCGCCAACAGCGCCGCTCGCAACGACGCGAACTCGATTCTCGATGCCACCGACGAGCTGATGCGGGAGTTGATGGAGCGCAACCGCCTCGACCCCGACTCGCTGGTGAGCGTCATCTTCACGCTTACCCCAGACCTTGACGCGGAGTTCCCGGCGGTGGCCGCTCGCCGTCTGGGGCTCGACGCGGTGCCGCTGCTGTGCGCGCAGGAAGTGCCGGTGCCCGGCTCGCTCCCTCGCGTGATCCGCGTGCTCGTCCACTACTACGCGCCCGACGGGCACCGACCGCGTCACGTGTATCTGCGGGAGGCGAGCGCGCTGCGCTCGGACCTCGAGTCGGCACAATAGGCCCCGATGCCCATTGAGTTCGCCGAGCGGATCCGCCGGATCCCGTCCTACCCGGTGGCCTCTGGCTACGACCTCGGCGCGGACGTCGCGATGCTTCAGTCAAACGAGTCACCGTTCGCCCCCGTGCCCCAGGTGTTCGACGCGGTTAAGCGAGTGCTGGGAGGCGTCAACCGCTATCCGGATCCAACCTATTCCGGCCTGCGCGAAGCTCTGTCGGATCGCTATGGGATTCCGCCGGCACGGATCGCGCTCGGCAACGGGTCCTGCGACATCCTGCTCGCGGCCGGCGAGGCCCTGCTGGAGCCCGGCGCGGAGATCGTCTACGCATGGCCGGCGTTCAGCGAGTACCCGCACCTGGCGGCGGCCTCGGGCGCCCGGGCGATCGAGGTGCCGCTCGATGCCGACGACCGCCACGACCTCGACGCGATGGCAGAGGAGATCACCGTCGCCACCAGGCTGGTGCTGGTCTGCAACCCGAACAACCCCACCTCCACCTCCATCGGGCTGGACCGCGTGGCTGCATTCTTGGAGCGTGTGCCGAGCCATGTGTGCGTGGTCCTCGACGAGGCCTACTGTGAGTTTTCTCTGAACCTCGGGGATCCGTACGCCTCGGTCGAACTGCTGCGCTCCTGGCCGAACTTGGTGCTGCTGCGGACCTTCTCGAAGGTGTACGGGCTGGCGGCGCTGCGGGTCGGCTATGCGCTGTGCGGCGACTCAGCGTTCAGAGCAGCTGTCGACGTGGTGCGCCAGCCCTTTCATCTCAACGTCGCAGCGCAGGCCGCCGCGGTCGAGGCGCTGCGCCACCAAGATGCCGTGGAGCGCCGCGTGACGGAGACGATCGCCGCCAGGCTGACGCTGGAGCAGGAGGTGCGCGACCTCGGCCTGTGGGTGGCCGACTCCGACGCCAACTTCATTTGGGTCCGGCTGCCTGAGGACGCCGATGAGGCTTCGATCGTCAAGGGCCTGGGCGAACGGGGGGTCCTGGTGCGCTCAGGCGCCTCGCTGGGGCGCGAGGGCGCGCTCAGGGTGACGGTTGGCCGGCCTCCAGAGAACAGTCGGTTCGTGGCGGCGCTTAATGAATTGATGTAGGCGCGGGCGTTTGCTAGAAGTAGGCGTAGCCGATGCGCGCCAGCCGCCACAGCCTCTACGCGATGTCCGCCGACTGTGGCCGCTTCTACGCCTGGCGATTTATCTAGGCGCTCGGTCCGTCTGAATCCTGCGCCCGCTCACTGGTGGGCCCAACCCGGAACCGAGCGCCGGCAAAGCGAGGCCCCTTCCGTACAGTTCCCAAGGCGTAGAGAGGATGACGATGGTGAGAGTGAAAGCAGCAGGCGACCTGGTTCGCGACCAGCGCATCCAGCGGCTCGTGCCGCTGATCGCGCCCGACGCGCTGTTCGACGAGCTTCCGCTCACCGACGAGCACATGCGAGTAGTGCTGCGGGGCCGCTCTCACGTCCATTCGGTCCTGAGCGAGGCCGACGACCGCCTGCTCGTCGTGGTCGGCCCCTGCAGCGTGCACGACGTCGACGCCACGCTCGAGTACGCGCAGCGTCTGAGCAAGCAGGCCAGCGCCCTGCGTGGCGAGCTGCTGTTGGCGATGCGGGTGTACTTCGAGAAGCCGCGTACGACGACGGGCTGGAAAGGCCTGATCAATGACCCTCACCTGGACGGGTCGGGAGATGTCAACTGGGGGCTTCGGTTGGCGCGACGGGTGCTCCTTGACGTGCTCGCCCTAGGCCTTCCGGTCGGCTGCGAGTTCCTTGACCCGATCACGCCCCAATACATCTCCGACGCCGTGTGCTGGGGGGCTATCGGTGCCCGCACAACCGAGAGCCAGATCCACCGTCAGCTCGGATCTGGCCTCTCGATGCCGGTGGGGTTCAAGAATCGGACCGACGGCAACGTGCAGGTGGCGGTCGACGCAGTACGGGCCGCTGCGGTACCCCACGCGTTCGCCGGGATCGACGAAAGCGGGACTCCGGCGATCCTCTACACCCGGGGCAATCCGGACGGCCACATCATCCTGCGGGGCGGCTCGGGCGAGCCCAACTACGGCTCCGACGGCGTGGCCGCAGCGCTGAGACTGCTACGGCGTGCGGGCCTGCCCGAGCGGGTGGTGATCGACGTCTCGCACGACAACAGCGGCAAGGACCCGCGACGTCAGCCCGCGGTCGCCGGCGACGTGTGTAGCCAGATCGCGGCCGGCAACGGCGCGATCGTCGGCGTGATGCTCGAGTCGTTCTTGGTCGGCGGCCAGCAGCGGCTCGGCTCGCCGGAGGATCTTGTCTACGGCCAATCGATCACCGACGGCTGTATCGACTGGGAGACGACGGTCGAGGTGCTCGATCGGCTCGCCGGCGCCGTCAGAGAGCGTCGCGCGGTCCGGTAGCGTCGGTAAGCGATGCGGATCGCCGTCGTGGGGGTCGGTCTGATCGGCGGCTCGATCGCGTTGGGCGCACGGAAACGGCTCGGCGCTGAGGTGTCGGGGACGGACCGCTCACCGGGTGCTCTGACGGCCGCCGTCGAGAGGGGCGCCCTCGACCACGCTTGTCGGACGATCGAGGAGGCCCTCGATGGAGCCGAGGCGGCGTTCGTAGCGGTACCGGTGGGCGCGCTCGAAGGCGCGGTGGGCCAGGTGCTGGCGGCGGCTTCCGACGATTGCGTGGTCAGCGACGTGGGATCGACCAAGCGGGCCGTCGTGGCCGCGCACTCGGACCCCAGGTTCGTGGGGGGGCATCCGCTGGCGGGTGCCGAGAGCTCCGGGGTCGAGCACGCGCGGGCGGACCTGTTTGACGGCGCTACCTGGTACCTGATGCCCTCGCAGACCACCTCGGGCGTGCTGTACGAACGGCTGCACCACGTGCTGCACGGGCTCGGCGCCCGCCCGGCGGCAATCGACGCCGACACCCACGACACGATCCTGGCCACGGTCTCCCACTTGCCCCATGTGCTCGCCAACGTGCTCGTCTCCCGGGCCGCCGCGGCGCTGCGTTCCGGCGATCAGCAGCTGGAGGCCATGGGACCCAGCCTTCGCGATGCGACACGCGTCGCGGGGGCCTCAAGCGCCATCTGGACCGACATCTACGTGTCGAACGCCGACGTGCTGGCCAAGGAGATTGACAGGTTTTCTCAGGAGCTGGACGACGTCCGCCGGGCGCTGTCCGAGAAGCACGCCGGCTGGCTCGAGCGCTGGAACGAGGCGGCCGCAGCCGATCGCCGTAGCCTGCTCGCGGCGCAGCTTGCCGGGGAGGAGCTCTTCGAGCTGCGGGTGTCGGTACCCAACAGGCCGGGAGTGATCGCCGAGATCGCGCTGGCGCTGGGCCGAGCCGGGGTCAACATCACCGACCTGGCCCTGTACCCGGCGCCCGACATGCGAGAGGGGGTGGTCGCGCTGTGGATCGCCGGCGCCGACCGCGCGCGCCGCACGGAGGAGCTGATCGCCAACCTCGGGCTGCCGGTGGTCAGGGCATGAATGTCCGCTTCGATCCCGCGGATCGGCTGCGCGGGCGGCTGCGGCCGCCGTCTGACAAGTCGATCTCCCATCGCGCCGCGCTGATCGCCGCCATGGCCTCCGAGCCGGTCCAGATCCGCAACCACCTCGAGGCGGAAGACACGCGAAGCACGCTGATGGCGATCCAGCAGCTCGGCGCGGTAGTCCAGCCCCGCGACGGCGAACTGGTCGTGCGCGGCGGCGGACTGCGCAACGCAAACATGCCCACCGGGGCGATCTACGTCGGGAACGCCGGCACGCTCATGCGGCTGCTTCCCGGCTGGCTCTCGTTCCAGATCGGCGCCAGCTTCACGCTCGACGGGGACGAGTCGATCAGGCGCCGTCCCGTGGACCGCATCGCGGCGCCGCTGCGCCAGATGGGCGCGGAAATCGAAGCGCGCGACGGGCGATTTCCCCCGTTCACCGTTCATGGCGCCGCGCTGGAGGGCATCGAGTACGAGCTTCCGGTCGCCAGCGCCCAGGTCAAGTCCTGCCTGCTGTTGGCCGGGCTGACGACCGATGCCACCACGGTGCTGGAGCCGGTCCCCACGCGAGACCACACCGAACGGCTCCTACTGCGCGCCAGAGCACCTATATCGCGGGAGAGGGTCCAAAACGGGGGGCACCGCATCACGATCAGAAACGCGGACGAGCTGGAGCTCGACGCGATCGACATTCCGGCCGACCCCTCATCCGCGGCGTTCCTGATCGCCGCCGGAGCGCTTGTCTCAGGCTCGAGGCTGGTGCTCGAGGGGGTGGGTGTGAACTGGACGCGCGTGGGCTTCATCCGGATCCTGGAGCGGATGGGGGCGATAGTGCTCTCGGAGCTCGAGCCCGAGGGGTCTTTCTCCGAATGGGAACCGGTGGCGGACATCGATGTCCGGCACGGGCCGCTCGAGGGCACCGCCGTCAGCGCGGAGGAAGTACCACTGGCCATCGATGAGCTGCCGCTGGTAGCCCTGGTCGGCTGCTTTGCCCAGGGCGAGACGGTCGTTTCCGGCGCGGGCGAGCTGCGTGTGAAGGAATCGGACAGGATCGCGACCGTGGTCAACGGGCTACGGGCGCTCGGAGGCGACGTCGAGGCCCTGCCGGACGGCTTCGTCGTGCGGGGGACGGGTGGTCTCCGCGGAGGGCGACTCGAAGCAGCGGGCGACCACCGGCTGGCGCTGCTGGGCGCAGTCGCCGGGCTGGCGTCGGCGGAGGGAGTCGAGGTCGTGGGGATGGAAGCAGCGGAGGTGTCATATCCGGGGTTCGCCGAGGACGTCGCGAGGCTGGCTGGCTGATGGTGATCGCGATCGACGGTCCCGCGGGGGCCGGGAAATCGAGCGTTGCCAGGGCGGTGGCGCAGGAGCTCGGCTTCACTTATTTGGATTCGGGTGCCATGTACCGCTCGGTGGCGCTCGCCGCGATGAGAGACGGACGCCCACCGGCCGAAATCGCGCCGCGGGTGCAGATCGAGCTCTCAGGCGGACGGGTCGAGCTCGATGGAGAGGACGTGACCGAATCGATCCGCGCTCCGGAGGTCTCGGAGGCCGCCTCGCGAGCGGCCGCCGATCCGTCCGTTCGGCAGGCGCTGGTGTCCATGCAGCGGCGGCTGCTCTCGGAGGGTGACTGGGTGGCCGAGGGTCGCGACATCGGGACGGTCGTGGCGCCGGACGCCGCGCTCAAGGTGTTCCTGACGGCCTCGGCGCCGGAGCGGGCCCGCCGCCGGGCCGCGGACCTCGGTGCCGCCGTGGGGACGGTTTTGACCGAGCAGGCGATCCGCGACCAGCGCGACCGCACGCGCACTCATTCTCCATTGGAACCCGCTCCCGGTGCCGTGGTGCTCGACACCACCAACATGACGCTGGACGAGGTCGTGCGGCGCGTGGCGGAGCTGGCGCGGGAGGCTATTAAGGAACCATGAAAGTCGCCGTTCTGGGCTATCCAAACGTCGGGAAGTCGTCGCTGGTCAACCGGCTCTCCTCCTCGCGCGACGCCGTCGTGCACCAGCGGCCGGGCGTCACGCGCGATCGCAAGGAGGTGCCCACCGACTGGAACGGACGCGAGCTGACGCTCATCGACACAGGTGGCGTCGACTTGACCGACCGCGACCAGCTGGCCCGACAGATCCAGGACCAGGCGCGTACCGCCCTCGCGGACGCAGACGTGGCCGTCTTGGTCGTGGACGCCAAGGCCGGGCTTCGGCCTGGCGATCACGAGCTGGCCGACATCCTGCGGCGCGGCGATGTCCCCGTCGTGGTGGCCGCGAACAAGGTGGACACGCCGGCGGACGCGTCGCTGGTCGCGGAATTTAACGCGCTGGGGCTGGGGGAGCCGATCGCGGTGTCGGCGACGCAGGGACTGGGGACCGGTGACCTGCTCGACCGGATCGTTGAGCTCGGTCCCGCGGAGGACGCACGCCCGCAAGACGAAGACGTCGTCCGCCTGGCAGTAATCGGCCGGCCGAACGTCGGCAAGTCCTCGCTCGTCAATCGGTTCCTGGGCGACGCACGGGTCATCGTCTCCCCCCTGCCAGGGACCACCCGAGACGCGATCGACTCCACGCTCTCCTTCGAAGGCCGAACGCTTCAGTTGATCGACACAGCCGGGCTACGGCGGCAGTCGAAGGTCTCCGAGTCGCTCGAGTACTACACGACGCTTCGCTCTAAAGCCGCCGCGGAGCGCGCCGATGTGGCCCTGGTCGTGTGCGACGCCACCGACGGAGTGACGGCCCAGGACCTGCGAGTGGCGGAGCTGGCCATGCGCAGCGGCTGCGCCACGGCCCTGGTTCTCAACAAGTGGGACGTGGCCCAGGACGTCGATCTGGACCACGAGCGGGCGCGGGTCAACACAAAGCTCCGGTTGCGGCCCCGAGTCCTGACCGCGAGCGCCAAGACTGGCCGCAACGTCGAGCGTCTGCTGGTCGAGGCCGTGGCGCTGGCCGACCGCCGCGGCGGTCGGATCCCCACCCCGCAGCTGAACCGCTTTCTGTCGGAGGTGGTCACCGCCCGGCAGCCTCCCGCTCGCCGCGGCCACCGTCTCAAGCTCCTGTTCATGACCCAAACCGGGGAGCGCCCTCCCCGCTTCTCGGTGCAGGTCAACTCACGTAGTCGCGTCACGCGCGACTACGCCTACTACCTCGAGAACCGCATGCGGGAGCGCTACCGCTTGGAAGGCATCCCGCTGCTGATCGACTTCGTCGAGCGAGGCCAGCGCCGCCGCCCTGGCGCGAGGGCCGCGGTGGCGTGATTTAGTCCTGGGCGTGTCGGCGCGCTCCACATTGAGACCGGGTCGCGTTCGCATGCTCCTGCTGGCGGGGGCAGTGCTTATCGCGGCCGTTGCGGCCGCTGTCGCGATCCTGATCACCTCCAGAGAAGGGGCGCCGGCCACCGGGGCCGCCGCGCTGGTGCCCGATGACGCCCTGGCCTATATCCACCTCTCGACGGATCCCGATCGCCAGGCGGTGAAGCAAGCGCTCCAGGTGGCGGCCAGGCTCCCGGACTTCCCGCTGTTCAGCGGCCAGATAACCGAGCGACTGGGAGCGGTGGCCGCCGGCGGGGCCCGCGTCAATTTTCAGCGCGAGATCCGTCCATGGCTCGGCAACGAGGCCGCGCTGGCGCTGCTCAACACCCAGAGCTCGACGGCCGGTTCGCTGATCGTGCTCGACGTCCGTCACTCGGCCAAGGCCCGGTCGTTCATCGCCGGCGCCGGTGCGACATCGGCCGGCGCGTATCACGGCACCGGCCTGTACCGCTACCACTCCGGGACCGAGCTGGCGTTCGTCAGGCACTACATGGTGCTCGGTCAGCCGGCCAGTGTGCGCTCGGCGATCGACGCGGCCGCTGGCCGGCTGCAACCGATGTCGGCCAACAGCGCCTATCAGCGGACGGCGGCGGGGGAGCCGGCGGACCGCGTTCTCGATGCCTACGCCTCGCCGGCCGGGGTGCGCCGGCTGTTGCTGCCGCAGGGAGGCATGATCGCCGCGCTGGGGGCCCTCCTTTATCAGCCGACGTTGACGGGAGTCACCCTCTCGGTGTCGGCAGCCACCGGCGGGGCGAAGCTGCGCGTGCACTCAACGCTGGATCCCAACCTCCAGCCGGCTTCGGGTCTGCGCAACCCGCAGTTCACGCCCACGCTCGACAAGGAGATGCCGTCCGGATCCGTGCTGCTGCTCGACGTCACGGGCCTCGACCGCATCGCCTCTCACATGCTTCAGGCCGGCGCCACCGGAGGTGTGGTCCGGGGCCTCGGCCCGCTGCTGAGCCGGCTGGGCTCGGCGCTTCAATCGGAGGGGGTCAACGTCAAGGACATCGAGTCCCTGTTCGACGGCGAGACGGCGGTCGCGATCGGGCCCGCCACTAGCGCTTCCAAGAAGGGCAGCTCAAGCTCACCGCCGCTCATCATCGTCACCCGCACCGCAAATGAGAGCGCGACCGCGACCCAGCTCGCGAACCTGGAGGTGCCTCTATCGCAGCTGTTCCCGGCGCCTTCCTCCGGCTCGGGCCAGGTGCCTCAATTCTCCGACCATCTGGTCGATGGCGTGACCGCGCATCAGCTGTCGCTGGCGCCGGGGCTCCAGCTCGACTACGCGGTGTTCCGTGGCTTGGTGGTCATATCCACCAGCCTCAACGGGATCGGCGCGGTTGCGTCGCATGCCAGATCGCTGGCGGATCAACCTTCGTATTCGGCGGCGCTCTCCTCTCGCCCCCAGCAGATCTCCTCGCTAGTCTTTCTCGACTTCAACCAGCTCCTCAGCCTCGCTGAGCAGACCGGACTGTTCCGCGGCACCCGATATCGATTGCTGCGGCCGGACCTGGAAAAGGTGCGGGCGGTGGGTCTGACCTCGACGAGGGGGGAGGCCGATTCGACCGCGGAGCTGTTTCTCCAGATCCCATGACCACGCTTTCCGACAACGATTTCCTGTTCACCTCGGAGTCCGTCACCGAGGGGCATCCGGACAAGATCGCCGACCAGATCTCCGATGGGGTGCTCGACGCCGTCATGCGCGACGACCCCACCGGTCGGGTGGCGTGCGAGACGCTCGTCAACACCGGGCTGGTGGTGGTCTCCGGCGAGATCACGACCGAAACGTACGTCGACATCCAGGAGATCGCCCGCGAGACGATCAAGCGCATCGGCTACACCGACGCCCTGTACGGCTTCGACTGCAACACGTGCGCGGTCATCAACGCCATCGACAAGCAGTCGCCGGACATCGCCCAGGGAGTCGATAAGGCGTATGAGGCTCGCACCGATCCCGGCGATGACGACGAGCTCGACCTGGCCGGCGCCGGCGACCAGGGGATGATGTTCGGTTACGCCACCAACGAGACCGAGGAGCTGATGCCGCTCCCGATCCTGATGGCGCACAAGCTGGCCAAGCGCCTGGCGGACGTGCGCAAGGCGGAGATCATTCCCTACCTGCGGCCGGACGGGAAGACACAGGTGACGGTCCGCTACGTCGATGGCCGGCCTGTCGAGATCGAGAAGCTGTTGATCTCAACCCAGCATCGGGACGGCGCCGAGTCGCTGCTGAAGGACGACCTCTGGGAGCACGTGATCGAACCGGTGCTGCGTGAGGATCCCGAGCTGTTCGACCCCCGCAAGCTGCACCGCAACGTCCTCGTGAACCCCACCGGACGGTTCGTGATCGGCGGCCCGATGGGCGACTGCGGCCTGACGGGACGCAAGATAATCGTCGACACCTACGGCGGCATGGCACGGCACGGTGGCGGGGCCTTCAGCGGCAAGGATCCCTCGAAGGTCGACCGTTCGGCGGCGTACGCCGCCCGCTATGTGGCCAAGAACGTGGTCGCGGCGGGCTTGGCGGATCGCTGCGAGGTGCAGGTCGCGTACGCCATCGGCGTCGCCCATCCGGTGTCCGTCATGGTGGAGACGTTCGGTACGGAGAAGGTCAGCCGCTCGCGGATCTTGGAGCTGATCTCAGAGCACTTCGATCTGCGGCCCGGTGCGTTCCGTCAGTACCTGCGCCTGCACCGCCCGATCTTCCAGAAGACCGCGGCCTACGGTCACTTCGGCCGCGAGGACCACGATTTCACATGGGAGCGGACGGACAAGGCCAGCGCGCTTCGGGCCTCAGCCGGCCTGGGGGCCGCTGCCGTCGAGGCCTAGGGGACGCTGCCGACGCGAGATCGCGCGCTGAGCGCACGGTCCACCGTGCGCACGATTTCCCGAGGGTTGGCCACGCCGTGAAACGTGAAGTCGTAACCGGCGCCGCCCGCGGTTTCGAAGTCAACGGTCCCCACCCCCAGCAACCGCTCGAGCATCGATTGACGCGCGTTCACGTTCTGCACGCGCTCGAGACGGGTCTGGCGCATATCGCGGGACACCAGCCCCCTGTGAATCGTGAGTCGCTCGCTGGTAATCATGTACGTCGTGCGATTGCGGGTGATCAAGCCCGCGAGAAGCACCACCACCAGTACCACCAGCACCACCACGATGATCCATTCGGCCATCACGTGGCCCGAGGCGATGGCCGTCACCGCGCCGGCCAGGGCTCCGGCGATTACCGCCACCGCGAAGCCCTTGGCGTAGAAATCGAGGATCGACCGCCACGATGGGTGGCCGCGGAAGAACACGATCTCCTCCATCGGATGTAGAAGGATGTCAGCCGATGAGGGCTACCAGACCGCCGAGCACGGCGATGGCCATCGCCAGGAGCGAGATCACGCCGGCCAGCGGTGCGGGCTCGGCAGCGACCGCCCCTTGGCGCTGGTAGGAGGCGTACGCGGCCACCAGCGGGCTGCCCCCGAGGGCGCACAGCCAGGTCCAGTCGCGCGCCCCGGCGTGCCCCGCGGAGACCGTCCCCAGTGCACGGGCGCCGGCGTCAAGCGCGAACGCGATCGCCAGCAGCGGCTGTCCGTGGCCAAAGCCCACGACCGCGACCCCGAGGTAGACCTCGGCCAGCAGGATGACTAGAAGGATCACTCCCAGGACGGCGCCGAATCCGGCTCCGAGTGGAGCGACCTCGGCGGCCGGGGCTGGAGCGTGAGTCCGGCCTTGGGGCGCCACCGCCGGGGCAAATGTCAGGCGGCTCTCCCGCGGCTCCGCCTCGCGGGCCCGGGGCGGCGCCGGACCCAGCTTGTCGATCCGCGCCCGGAGCCGGGCCTCGGCTTCCGTGGGATCGCCGCCGAGCGCCTCTGGCGTGAGCTCGAGCAGCCTGAACCCGTGCGCCGGTACGAGCTCGGAGTAGATGCGATCGTTGGCGTCGGGCGTGGCGTGCCAGACGACGACCAGCTTGTTGCCCGGGTAGTAGCCATCGACCGGTAGCCATTCGTCGGCTGCGGCCCCGGGGGCACGAAGCCACGCGAACAGGTGGCGCCGACGTGCAGGCTCCCCCAGGATCCGATCGCAGATGCTGAGGGCCTGTGCGACGGTCAGCCGCTGTGCGGTGCTCTCCCCCATGAGCTCGGGGCCAAGCTCATCGGTCGTCATCCTGACCCCACTCTACCCTGCGGCAGCCGAACATGGAGATGATCGCGCGTGTCGAGCCGTTGACCCTGACCCGAGCCGTACGGGGCCCGTTCGACTACCGGCTCGCCCCAGATCAGGTTGGGATTGGCGTGGGCTCGCTCGTTCGGGTCCCGTTTGGCCGCGGCCGGACGCTGGGCGTCGTGGTCGAGCTGGTGGATCGCTCGGAGCTCCCGCTCGATCGCCTCTCGGAGCCAGAGGAGGTGCTGCCGGCGTCGGTTCCCGCAGATCTCGTCTCGCTGGCCACGTGGATGGCAAACGAGTACTGCTCGACGCCTGCCCGCGCGCTCGGCCTCGTGCTGTCTCCCGGCGCCAAAAAGGGCCGCAGGCCGCGCAAGAACCGCACTCCCCGGCGGGCGGCGAAGCGCTATCGGATCGGTTCCGCGCCTGTCGCTCCGCCGCCGCTCACGGAGGCTCAACGGATGGCGCTGGAGCCCATCCTGGCCGCGATTCGGGAGCGGCATGCCAGGAGGTTTCTGCTTCACGGTGTCACCGGCTCGGGGAAGACCGAGGTCTACCTCCGAGCGGTCAGCGAGGCGCTGGCCCGCGGTCGGGGCGCGGTCGTGTTGGTGCCGGAGATCGCGATGACTCCCCAAGCGCTCGGGAGGTTCACCGCTCGCTTCGGGGAGACGATCGCCGTCTTGCACTCAGGGCTGACCGATGCTGCGCGCCGCGATGAATGGCTGCGCCTGGCGGGGGGCGAGGCCCGGGTCTGCGTGGGACCGCGCTCCGCCGTCTTCGCGCCGCTGAAAGACATCGGGTTGATCGTGGTGGACGAGGAGCACGAAGCTTCCTACAAGCACGAGGGCGACCCCCGCTATGACGCCAGATCGGTCGCCGCCAGGCGCGCGCAGGACCACGGAGCGGTGCTCGTCCTGGGCAGCGCGACACCCCGGCCCGAGAGCATCCACGACCTGATCAGATTGCGCCTCCCCGAGCGCATCGACTGCCGAGCGCTTCCGCCGGTCGAGCTCCTGGACATGCGAGGGCTGAATCATCCCCTGCACCCTCAGACCCGCGCCGCACTGGCGGAGCTGGAGCGCACCGGAGGCAAGGCGATCATCCTCCTCAACCGTCGGGGCTGGTCGAACTTCCTGTCCTGCCGATCGTGCGGGCGGGTATGGATGTGTCCCAACTGCGAGGTGGCCCTGGTGCTGCACCGGATGGGTGGCGCTCGAAACTTCGTGGCCTGCCATCACTGCGGACACCGCGAGCCCTCGCCCTCGGTCTGTGGCGCCTGCGGCTCGAGCACCGTGGCCAGGCACGGAGCCGGGACCGAGCGGGTCGAGCACGAGCTGCGAGAAGCGGTCGGCGATCGCGACTTCCCGGTCCTGCGGTTGGATGCGGACTGCGCCGGCCTCGACCGGCGCGCGAGCACGCTCGAGCGGTTCGCGTCCGCTCCGGCAGGGCTGCTGATCGGCACGCAGATGGTGGCCAAGGGCCATGATTTCGCCGACGTGGCGTTGGGCATCGTGCTCGACGCCGACCAGACGCTGCGGTTTCCCGACTTCCGTGCCGAGGAGCGGACGTTCTCGCTCGTCACTCAGCTCGCCGGCCGGGCGGGGCGGGGCGACGGCGGCGGCCGGGTTCTGGTGCAGACGCTGGCCCCCGAGGCTCGCTCGATCGCGTTCGCCGCCGGCCATGACGCCGATGGCTTTCTGGCCGGGGAGCTCGGGCGACGGAAGGTGCTCGGCTACCCGCCCTTCTCGTCCTTGATCCGGGTTGTGTTCTCCGCACTCGCCGCGGCCGATGCGCAGTCCGCCGCGAGCGCTCTGCGAGAGCGAATCGCGCCGCCCGAGGCCGATGTCCTGGGCCCCGCTCCGCTGTTCGCTTTGCGGGGGCGGGCACGCAGCCAGGTGGTGGTCAAGGCGCGAGCGCGTGCCGCCGCGATCGACGAGATCGGAGGAGCGGTGCAGTCGCTGGCACGAGAGCGGCGCGGATCGGCAGTGAGCGTCAGCGTCGACGTCGATCCCGTTTAGGAGGCGCGCCTAAACTCCTTTATCGATGGCCGACGAGCAGACAATCGAAGCTCCGGAGGAGCAGGAGGAGAAGCTTGATCCACAGACCGCGGCACGCCGCGCGGCGGCACTGGCTCGTGTGCGCAAGTGGGGAGACCCCGTGCTGCGCACCCGCGCCCGGCCGATTGACCGCTTCGACGACGCCCTGCGCGAGGAGGTGGCGCGGATGGGCGAGATCATGAACGATGCGCTGGGCGTCGGCCTGGCCGCCACCCAGCTCGGGGCCCTCCACCGACTGTTGGTCTATCGCGTGCAGCCGGAGTCCGAAGTGGCCGCACTCCTGAACCCCGAGGTCGAATGGGCCGGCGAGGTGCAGGAGGTTGCCGAGGAGGGATGCCTGAGCCTTCCGGAGGTGCTCGTCGATGTGGAGCGGCCGCTCCACGTACGAGTCAGAGGCCGCGATGAGAACGGCGACGAGGTGGTCGTGGAGGCCACGGGGCTCGAGGCCCGCGTGATCCAGCACGAGATCGATCACCTGGACGGGGTGCTGATCCTCGACCGCACCACGCGCGAGCAGCGAAAGGACGCGATGCGGGCGCTGCGCGAGGCTCAAGCAGCCGCGTAGCCGCCACCGCGCGCGTGCGGACGGTCTTCCTCGGCACCTCCCATTTTGCTGTTGCCGTGCTCGAGCGACTGGCTGGGAGCGACCACGCGCCCCTGCTCGTCGTCACCCGACCCGACCGGCCGCGAGGCCGCGGCCGCAGGGTCGCTCCGCCGCCGGTGGCCGAGGCGGCCCGCAGGCTGGGCATCGATCTGCTGCAGCCGCCGTCCGTCAACGAGGAGCAGGCCAGGGCGGAGATCGCTGAGCGGCGGCCGGAGGCGGTATGCGTGTGCGCGTTCGGAGCGCTGATCAAAGAACCGCTGCTGTCGGATTACCTGGTGCTCAACGTGCACCCCTCCCTGCTGCCGCGGTGGCGCGGCGCCGCCCCGATCGAGCGGGCGATCATGGCCGGCGATGAGCGCACCGGCGTGTCCATCATGCGGGTCACCGAGGGGTTGGACAGCGGCCCCGTCTACCTCCAAGAGAGCGAGCCGATCGACCCTGCCGACACCTATGGGACGCTGGCCACCCGGCTCGAGCGATTGGGCGGCGAGCTGCTGGTGCGGACGCTGGATGAGCATCCACCGAGCGTCGGGCAGGACGACTCTCAAGCGACATACGCGGAGAAGATCACCGCTGACGACCGGCGGCTGGATCCGACGCAACCGGCCGCGGTTCTCGAGCGGGTGGTGCGTGCGCTGACGCCGCACATCGGGGCTCTGGTGGAGCTCGGGGACAAGACCCTGCTCGGGGTGCGCGAAGCACGGGTCGTGAACCATGGCCCTCCTCCGGGCGTCGTGTCGCTCGACGGCCGCCGGCCGGTGCTCGGCTGCGCCGATGGGGGGCTCGAGCTGCTCGCCGTTCACCCCCCGGGACGCAGGCCGATGTCAGGCGAGGACTACCTTCGGGGGCTGCGGAGATGACCGTCGCGGCAGCTCAGGTAAGCCCCGCCCGAGCCTGTGCGTTCCAGGTGGTTCGCCGCGTTTTCGAGCGCGGCGCCTACGCCGACCGGGCGCTCGCGGCGGAAGCTGGCCGGGGTCCGTTGTCCCCTCGCGACCGGGCGTTGGCGATGCGGATCGCCTACGGCACGGTGCAGCGGCGAGCGACGCTCGATCATGTCGTCGAGCGGCTCGCCGAGCGAGACGTACGCAAGCTGGCAGCGCCCGTGCTCGCCGCCCTGCGGGTGGGTCTGTTCCAACTTCTGTTTCTGGACGGAGTGGCCGAGCATGCCACTGTCAACGAGAGCGTCGAGCTGGCGAAGGTAGGTGGAGGGGGTGGAGCGCGACTGGTGAACGCAGTCCTGAGGCGGGCCATACGGGAGGGCCCGGCGATCATCGAGCGGCTCGACGACTCTACCCCCGATCGGGCCGCGACCCTTCACTCAGTGCCCGCCTGGCTGGCCGAGAAGTGGTGGACCGAGCTCGGAGGCGACGAGGCTCGAGCGTTGCTTGAGCGGATCAATGATCCGGCCGAGTCGGCGCTGCGGGTGAACACGCTCGTAAGCAGCGCCGACGCCGTCGCCTCGCGCCTGCCGGTTGAGGTCCGGCCCGCTCCCGGGCTGCCGGAGTCCCTGGTGCTCGAAGGCCCGTTCGACGTGTGGTCCTCTGACCTGTGGCGGGAGGGCGCGGTGATGGCGCAGTCGACCGGATCGATGCGGGTGGCACGGATGCTTTCGCCCAGGGCGGAGGAGCGGGTGCTGGATCTGTGCGCCGCGCCCGGGGGCAAGACGACGCATATCGCCGCGTTGCAAGGTGGAAGCGGCGAGATCGTCGCCGTCGAGCGCCATCCGGGACGGGCGAAGGCGCTTGCGCAAACGTGTGAGCGGATGCATGTGACCGGTGTCCGGGTGGAGGTGGCGGACGCCGCCGAGATTTCGTTCAGCCCCACGTTTGACCGGGTGCTGGTCGACCCGCCGTGCTCTGGCCTGGGAACCCTGCAATCGCGGCCCGACGTCCGCTGGCGTGCAACCCCTCGGTCGATCGCCGAGCTGGCGGAGCTCCAGCTGCGGATCCTGCGTGCCGGCGCGGCCGCGACTTCAGCGGGTGGGGTTCTCGTCTACTCGGTGTGCACGATCTCAGACGCCGAGGGCGAGGGGCTGATCGATCGGTTCCTGGACCAGGATCATGGATTCGAGCTGGAGGCGCGCGTCCAGCTGCTGCCGCACCGCGACCAGACCGACGGTTTCTTCATCGCCAGGCTGCGCCGCCCTGACCTTTAAGCTGAGGTGGTTGTGAGCGAGCTCGACGCAAAGCTGGGGATGGAGTGTCCGCACTGCGGAGAGCCCTGGCTTCGCCCCACGGCCGCGCCGGGCCGATACCGCTGCGTCTACTGCCTTCAGCGGTTCGAGCTGGTATCCGTGTGCCCCAACTGCGGCGAGCATTCGACGATCGTCCGCATGTCGAGCACGTCCGTCACCGCCTGCAACCACTGCCAGGGCAGCATGCTGAAGGCGGTCTAGGGGGCGGTGGCTCGGGCGGAGGTGTTGCACGAGCGCCGCGTGGCGCCGTCGATTCTTTCGGCTGATTTCTCAAGGCTGGGATCGCAGGTGGACGAGGTGCTGGCGGCGGGCGCGAGGGTGATCCATGTCGATGTGATGGATGGCCACTTCGTCCCGCCCATCACGTTCGGAGCGGTGATCGTCGAGGCCATCGCGGATCGAGTGCACGATGCCGGGGGGGTCGTCGACGCTCATCTGATGATCGAGCAGCCCGAGCGCCACGTGCATGACATCGCCAGCGCAGGGGCGGACAACATCACGGTGCACTTCGAGGCCACCGCTCAGCTCCACTACGTGCTTCACGCCATCAGGGAGGCCGGGTGCAGCGCCGGCGCCGCCGTCTGTCCGGGGACCCCGGCGGCCAGCCTCGACGAGGTTGCCCACGACGTGCTCGACCTGGCTCTATGCATGAGCGTCAACCCCGGCTGGGGAGCGCAGGAGCTGATCCCGGCGGCGCTCGGGAAGCTCACCCGGATGCGGACGGCGCTCCCCGATCGCGTGGCGCTCGAGGTCGATGGCGGCGTGCACCAGAAGACGGTCAAGGCCTGCGTGGAGGCCGGCGCGGCGGTATTGGTCACGGGCTCCGCGGTGTTCGGATCGTCCGACCCGGCGGCCGCTTACGTTGAGATCGCTGAGCTGGCCGAGGCACTTTGAAGAAAATCCTTCAGGTGGCCGCCCTCTGCGCGTCGGTGGCGGCCCTCTCGGCCTGCGGAGGCTCCTCCGGAGTCACGGCCGCTTCGTATGTGAGGTCCGTTTGCACGGCCGCCGCGACCTGGAAGAACGCGATCGTGGGCGCCGGAGGGAAGCTCCAGTCGCTCTCGGCCAGCACGCCGCTGCCGCAGACGAAGTCCGACTACGTGGCCTTCGTGGGGACGGTCGAAAACGCCACCAGCCACGCCGCAGATCAGCTCTCCTCGGCGGGGACGCCGTCGGTCTCCGGCGGCAAGGCGGTCGCCTCGAAGCTCGTTGGCACATTCGCGAGGGCCAAGAACAGCCTGTCGCGGGCCCAGTCGGAGGCCCGTGCGATTCCGACCACGAGCAACAGCGCATTCAACGCCGCGGCCAGCAAGGTCCAGACGGATGTCCGCAACTCGTTGTCACAGATGTCCTCGGTCACGCCGGCGAACAGCCCGCAGCTCCGCTCCGCGGCCACCAACGACTCAACCTGTAAAAGCCTGGCCTCGGGCGGTTAGGCGTATTTAGCCTGCCCCACGGCTGGGCTGCGGGCGTAGAGGAGGCTGAGCAGCCCGCACAGCACGGCAGCGGCGAGGAAGTAACCGACCTCGACCCGGGTGACCTCGTTGCTGATCGTGGGAGCGGCGACGAACGCCACGAACAGCCCGGCGGCGATCAACCAGCCGAGTGCGGCCCAGGCGGCACGCCCCCGGGCCAGCGCCGCTTGGTTCAGCGTGCCGGCGACGAGGTGAAGGCCCATCCCGACGCCGACGAGCGCCAGGCCGAAGCGGCTGTAGTGCTGTACCTTATCGCCGAAGAGCGCGGTCATCACCCACGGGCCGATCGTCAGCAGCCCCAGGGTGACTATCCCGGCGAACGCGACGATCGCGAGGATCGTGATCCGGATCGCACGGTGGAAATCCTCCGCGCTCTCGTGGGCCTCAAGCCCCGCGAGGTGCGGGAGGATCGAGGTCTGTATGGCCTGGAACAGCTGGAGCGGGGCGCGCACGATCAGCAAGACGTTGAACACGAACCCGGTGAGCCCGGCCGTGACGCTGACGCCGCCGGACTTGGCGGCGACGATCAGTACTCCTGCGTTCATCAGCGTCTGCTCGGCGAGCATGATCCCCACGACTGAGACGGCGAACGTGGTGCCATGCCGCAACGTGATATCGGTGGCGGCTTCCTCTAGCTGGGCATGAGCCGGCCCCTCGCGGGCGGCATCGAAGGTCGGCATCTCTTTGGGACCCCGGGCGTGAACCCGTGAGAACGCGAACGGGATCACGCACAGCGATGCGAATGGCGCCACCGCCATCCCCAGCCCGACCGCCCCCTGGCCGCTGGCGATGCCGACCGCCACGGCCAGCGCAAACAGAAACCGCGACGTCGACTCCAGGAACACCAAGCCTCCGTACAGGTCGAAGCGCTGGTGTCCGGCGAGCCAGCCGCGCGCGAAGTAGCTGGCCGCGTACGCCAGCACACCGATCACCAGGATCCAGTACAGGGCGCTTGAGCCATCGAATACACCTTGCTCGATCTGGGGGCGGAGCGCGAGCGCGGCGATCAGGAACACACACGCGAAGCCGAACTGAATCGCGGCCGGGATCCGTAGTGGGTGACGGTGCAGCCCGCGGGCCCGGCGGTCGGCGATCATCCTTGAGAGCAGCTGCTCGACCGGCCGGTAGATGACCGACAGGATCACGAACATGATCGAGAAGCACAGCGAGATTCGGCTGTAGGACGCCGGATCCAGCACGTGGCTGGCAGTCGCCAGGTACAGGAAGGTGAAGATCCCTGTTGAGGCGATGCCGATCGACAGGATGCGGGCCCCGGCGGCGAAGCTCTGATTGGAGGGGGTCGCCGGTTGCCCGTTGGGCGACTCGGTCAGGGCGGTCGCCTGTCGATGCGTATCGACTCCGGCCAACGGCTCGGTCATCGGACGCGCACGGGCAGCATGATCCAGGGAAGCGGCGTGCGCACGGCAGGAACGGTAGCGGGATACTCGGGGGCAGCCTAAGCTGGAAGGACCATGGCGCTCAAGACCTCGATCGATGAACGGCACCTCGCCA
The DNA here is from genome assembly GCA_963757075.1 of uncultured Actinomycetes bacterium. Taxonomy (GTDB): domain Bacteria; phylum Actinomycetota; class Thermoleophilia; order Solirubrobacterales; family Solirubrobacteraceae; genus Palsa-465. The sequence continues at coordinate 266,404 of CAVWQN010000002.1, read as the reverse complement.
GGGCCATCGAGCTAGCCGAGCAGGGGCGGGGTCGGGTCAGCCCGAATCCGCTCGTGGGGGCCGTGATCGCCGCCGACGGCGAGACGATCGCCGAGGGCTTCCACAGCGCGTTCGGCGCTCCCCACGCCGAGGTCGAGGCGATCCGCGGCGCCGCGGGCCGCGAGCTTGACGACGCCACGCTGTACCTCTCGCTTGAGCCCTGCTGCCATCACGGCAAGACGCCCCCGTGCACCGACGCGATCCTGGAGGCCGGAATCAGGCGCGTCGTGGTGGGCTCCGATGACCCGAGCGAGCACGCCTCCGGCCGAGGGCTGGGAATTCTGCGCGACGAGGGGGTCGAGGTGGTCCTCGCCGACGGGCACCTGGCGGCCAGGGCGCGGTTACTCAACCAGCCGTTTCGCAAGTGGGCCAGAACCGGGCGACCGTGGGTGCTGTTCAAGGCAGCGATGACGCTGGACGGGAAGGTGGCCACGCAGGGCGGCGACTCGAAGTGGATCTCGAGCGAGGCCAGCCGGTATCGGGCACATCACTGGCGAGCCGAATGCGACGCGGTGGCGGTCGGGATCGGCACCGCGCTGGCCGACGATCCCCAGTTGACCGCCCGGGTCAAGGGGGTCCACCGCCAGCCTCGGCGGGTGGTGTTCGATTCGCTGGCCCGTCTGGGAACCAGCTCCAAGCTGGTCCGCGACGCGGCGCGAGTGCCGCTGGTCGTGGTCGTGTCCCGGGCCGCGCCCAGGGCGGCCACCGACGCGCTCGAGACGCACGGCGCCGAGGTATTGGTGGCCACCGGCGAGAACGAACCGGCCCGCGTCCGCTCCGCGCTCGCTCAGCTGGGGGTGATGGGCGTCAGCTCGATTCTGCTGGAGGGCGGCCCCCACCTCGCCGGAGCGTTCCTCGACGCACACGAGATCGATGAGCTGCGGCTGTTCCTGGCCCCCATTGTCCTCGGCGGACGCACGGCGCGGGCGGCGCTGGAGGGCGAGGGAGTGGAGACAATCGCGGATGCCGTCGAGGCGACGGGGCTCGAATGTGAGCAAGTCGGCGAGGACGTGCTGATCTCCGCCCGGCTCAAGGAGTGGTGATCTTTACCGGCTTGATACAGAGCCTGGGCACGGTGGAGCGAGAGAAGTCCTCGGGCGATGGCGTCCGTCTGACGGTCTCCAGCGCGCTTGCGGGCGAACTAGGGGAAGGCGACTCGATCGCTGTCAACGGCGTCTGCCTCACCGCCAGCGAAGTCGACGGCGACTCTTTCACGGCGGAGGTGATGAACGAGACGCTGTCGCGCACGTCGCTGGCGGACGCGGGCCCCGGTGCGGCCGTCAACCTCGAGCTGCCGCTGCGTGCGAGTGACCGCCTCGGCGGCCACGTGGTGCAGGGACACGTGGACGTCGTCGGACGGGTGGCGTCGGTGAGCGAGGACGGGTTCGCCCGCCGCCTCGAGATCGAGGCGCCCGAACAGCTGCTGCGCTACGTGGTGGCGAAGGGGTCGATCGCGGTCGATGGCGTGTCGCTAACGGTCGCCGAGTGCGGCGATCGATCGTTTACCGTCTCTCTCATACCCGAGACGCTCGCTCGCACGAATCTGCGCGAAGCGCAGCCCGGGACCCAGGTGAACTTGGAGGTCGACGTGCTGGCGAAATACGTGGAGAGGCTGATCAACAGATGACATCCACGCGGACGCCATTCGCGACCATCGAGGAGGCGATCGAGGACATCCGACGAGGGCGGATGGTGGTCGTCGTTGACGACGAGAATCGCGAGAACGAAGGCGACCTGACGATCGCGGCGCAGTTCGTGACGCCGGAGGCGATTAACTTCATGACCAAGGAGGGCCGAGGCCTGATCTGCCTCGCGCTGACCCCGGAGCGCTGCGACGAGCTGGGGCTGGACCTGATGGCGGCCAAGAACGAATCGGCTTTCGAGACGGCGTTTACGGTCTCGGTCGAGGCCCGGGAGGGAGTCACCACCGGCATCTCGGCCCCCGACAGGGCGCGCACCATCCAGGTCGCGATCGATCCCCAGACCGCGCCGCGGGACCTCGTCCAGCCAGGTCACGTGTTCCCATTGAAGGCCCGAGGCGGCGGAGTGCTGGAGCGCGTCGGCCAGACCGAGGCCGCCGTGGACCTCACGAGACTGGCGGGGCTGACCCCAGCCGGAGTGATCTGCGAGATCATGAACGACGACGGGACCATGGCCCGGGTGGGCGACCTGATCGGCTACTGCGAGCGCCACGATCTGAAGATGGTCACCGTCGCCGACCTGGTGGCCTACCGCCGCCAGCACGACAAGCTCATCGAGCGGGTGGTGTCGACGAACCTGCCGACCGCTTTTGGAGAGTTCGTGGCCGTCGGCTACCGGTCGCTGGTGGACAACAAGCACCACGTCGCGCTCGTCAAGGGCGAGGTCACGGGCAAACCGGACGTGCTGGTGCGCGTGCACTCGGAGTGCCTCACCGGCGACGTCTTCCACTCGCTGCGATGCGACTGCGGTGAGCAGCTGGAGTCGGCGCTGGCCATGATCGAGCGCGAGGGCATGGGCGTGCTGCTCTACTTGTCACAGGAGGGCCGCGGCATCGGGTTGCTCAACAAGCTGCGGGCGTACAAGCTTCAGGAGGAAGGGCTTGACACCGTCGACGCCAACCTCCGTCTCGGGTTGCCGGCGGACCTGCGCGACTACGGCATCGGCGCCCAGATCCTGTCCGACCTGGGGCTGTCGAGCATCCGCATCCTGACCAACAACCCGAAGAAGATCTCGGGTATGGCGGGCTATGGCCTGTCGGTCACCGATCAGATCCCGATTCAACACCTGCCCAATCCTCACAACGAGGCGTATCTCCGGGCCAAGCGCGAGCGGCTCGGCCATACGCTGCACCACCAGGGACTGCCGCTCGACGAGGAGATGCTGCGCGAAGAGCAGCGGCGCGAGTGATCGTCGCCCTCTGCGTCGCCCGCTTCTATGCGGAGCTGGCGGGCAGGCTCGAGCAGGGGGCGCGCGCGGTGTTGGCAGAGGCGGGTGTCGACCGGGTGGACTGCTTTGACGTTCCGGGAGCGTTCGAGCTGCCGCTGGTCGCCAGCTACGCGGCGCGCTCCGGGCGCTACGCGGCGATCGTCTGCCTCGGCGCGGTGATCCGGGGCGAGACCGACCACTACCAGTACGTGTGCGGCGAGGCAGCGCGAGGAATCGAGCAGGTCCAGCTCGATACCGGGGTCCCGTGCGGGTTCGGCGTCCTCACGGTGGACACGATGGACCAGGCGCTCGAGCGCGTGACCGGCGGGTCCAAGCGTGACACCGGGCGCGCGGCGGCAGAGGCAGCGCTGGCCGCGTTAGCCATCAAGCAGAAGCTCGGGCTCTGAGTGCCCCAACTCGGGCTCTAAGCGCCTTTATATACTCGCGCCCATGCCTAAGGTCTGTCACGTGTGCTCCAAGGGCCCGGCATTCGGACACAGTCGCAGCCATTCGATGGTCGCGACCAAGCGACGGTTCGAGCCCAACCTACAACGCGTCCGCATCGATGACGGCGGGACGCCGCGACGCGTGTACGTGTGCACTCGGTGCCTGAAGGCCGGCAAGGTGACCAAAGCCCGCTAGTGGCCGCCGAGGCCGCTGGCCGCGGTTACCTGTCCGACCCCAGCATCGTCCGCTTCCGTGCCGTGGTCGAGGCCGCGCTGGCCGCGCTCGACGCACGGCGGGAGGAGGTCAACGACCTCAACGTGTTCCCGGTCGCGGACGGAGACACCGGCGACAACATGGTGCTCACGCTGCGCTCCGTCGTGCAGGAGCTCGACCGGCTCGAGAGCGCCTGTCAGGACCGGACGATCGACGACATCGGCCGCGACGAGATCGTGGCGTCGGTGGCACGGGCGGCCCTGCTAGGCGCTCGCGGAAACTCCGGAGTCATTCTCTCGCAGCTGATCCGCGGAGCAGCGGAGGAGCTGGCGAGCCGTCCCGGAGAGCTGGTCGACCCCGTCCTGATCGTGGCCGCGATGGCGCGGGCCGCCGACCAGGCCTACGGCTCGGTGCGCGATCCGGCGGAGGGCACGATCCTCACCGTGGTGCGGGAGATGGCCGCTCGCCTGGCATCCGAGGTGGCCCACATGCGCGACGGGCGGCTATCCGGGGACGCCACCGCTACGGAGCAGAACGCGGTTATCGCCCAGGTGATCGAGCGGGCGCTCGAGGTCGGCAAGGAGTCGGTAGATCGCGGGCCCGACCTGCTGCCGGTGCTGCGCGAGGCGGGCGTGGTCGATGCGGGGGGCTACGGCCTCACCGTGATCCTGGCCGGAATCATCGGCGCGCTACGGGGATCCGAGCCCCCGCCGCTGGAGCATCAGCAGGCGGCGCGCGTCACCCATCCCCAGCACTCCTCGAGCACGTATCGGTATTGCACGAACTTCGCCGTGACCGGCTCAGGGCTCCAGCCCCGCCGCTACCTGCACGCGCTCGAGCAGCTGGGCGACTCGGTGCTGGTGGTGGGTGACTCGGCCACCCTCAAGGTCCACGTTCACACCGACGATCCCAATGCAGCCACTGCGCTGTTCGCGCAGTCGGGATCGGTCTCCCATCTCGACGTGGCCGACATGCGCACCCAGGTCAAGCGGCGCGACGATCGCCTCACCGCTGGCACGCAAACGGCCGTGTGCGGAGCGGTGGCGGTGGCAACCGGTGACGGCATGCGCGCCCTGTTCGAGAGCCTGGGCGTCTACGTCCTCGACGCGGGTCCGACGCTCAACCCCTCGATCTACGACCTACTCGCGGCCATCCACGCGGCAGACGCAGAGCAGGTGGTGGTGCTGGCCAACAGCCCCAACGTCGTCCTGGCCGCGGAGCGAGCCGCCGAGCTGTCGGACAAGACGGTGTGCGTAGTCCGCTCCCGCTCACAGCAGGCTGGTCTGGCGGCGGCCGTCAGCCTGGATTCCACTCGCACCGCCGAGGAGAACGCAACGGCCATGATCGAGACGCTCGAGCGCATCCGCACCGGAGCGGTGGCTCCCGCCGCCCGCGACGACGCTCACGGCCGCTTCCGCGAGGGGGAGGCGGTCGGTTTCGTGGAGGAGGAGATCGTGGCCTGGGGCAACCCCAGGGAGACGCTCCGCGGAGTGCTCGAACAGCTCGCCGACAACGCCGAGCTCATCACCTGTCTGCGGGGCGCCGACGTCCCGCTGGACGATGAGACCGTCCAGGCCCTGGCGGCAGGTGAGGTCGAGTTCGAGCTCTCAAACGGCGGCCAGCAGAGCTACTGGTGGCTGCTGAGCGCTGAGTAGGACCGACCGCCCCGCCGGGCATCATCCGGCCATGTCGGTCAGCGCGTTCGCCTCCTTACAGCAGCTTGGGCACGACGAGCTTGAGGCCGCCCCCGTCCGCTATCCGCGCCCGTCGCGTCTCGCCGCGCCACTCGAGCCCGGCGGCCCCAAGGCAAGCCGCGCCGCGGAGGCACTCGGGCTTCTCACCGTGGGAGATCTGCTCGAGCACCTTCCCCGGGACCGGCGTGAGGCGCGCACCATCGCGCAGCTCGTGCCCGGGGAGAGCGCCACGATCGTGGTCGAGGTCAGGCGCATCTCATCGCGCTCCGTGCGCCGACGGGGGATGCGTCCGCTGGTCGAGGCCACAGTCGGGGACGAAACGGGCCAGATCAAGGCCACGTTCTTCAACCAGCCCTGGCTCGTCGGTCGCTATCCGCCGGGAACGCGGCTAGTTCTGCACGGATCCCTGAATGCCCGTCGGCGATTCAACGTCCAGGACCATGCTCGGACTGCCGGGGCGGCCGGGGGCAACGGCTCGGTCGCTCACTATTCGACGACGGAAGGCCTTACCTCATCGGAGCTGCTGGCTCTCGTCCGTCGCTATGCAGCCGGGCTCGCGGACGTGCTCGAGCCCCTCCCGGCCGCCGTCCGAGCTATCGAGCGCCTCCCCGACCGGCCCGCGGCGCTCGCCTTCGCGCATTTCGGAAGCGGTGACGGCCCGGCCCGCCGACGGCTGGCGTTCGAGGAGCTGCTGCTGCTCCAGCTCGCGCTGTTGCGACGTCGGGCGCTGCGCAGGGACACGAGCACTGCGCCGGTGATCGATTCCGGGCGGGCGCTCACGGCCCGGTGGCTGTCGGAGAAGCTGCCGTTCCCGCTCACGGGCGACCAGGCCCGGGCGCTCGCGGCCATCGATCACGACATCGCCTCGAGTAGGCCGATGCAGCGGCTGCTGATGGGCGAGGTGGGATCGGGCAAGACCGTCGTCGCGCTCTACGCGATGCTGCGCGCGGTGGAGCACGGAATGCAGGCGGCGATGATGGCTCCCACCGAGACCCTGGCCGAGCAGCACTTCCAGACCATCCAGTCTCTGCTTGATCACGAGTTGATGGCCATCGGCCTGCTGACGGGCTCGACCCCGGCACGGCGACGCCAGGATCTTCTGTCCAAGCTCCAGACGGGCGAGATGTCGCTGGTGGTGGGCACCCACGCCTTGATCGAGGATCCGGTTCGGTTCGCATCGTTGGCTGTCGCGGTGGTCGACGAGCAACACCGGTTCGGCGTGCGCCAGCGCGCGGCCCTGGACGCCAAGGCTCCGGACGACTCAAGCCCTCACGTGCTCCACATGACGGCCACGCCGATCCCGCGCACGCTGGCCCTGTCCCACTACGGCGACCTCGACTTCACGGTGCTGCGCGAGCTCCCGTACGGACGCAGGCCGGTAGAGACCTTCGTGTGCTCGACGGAGCGGGAGCGGGCACGGGCCTACGACCGGATCCGAGAGGAGCTGCGCGCCGGTCGCCAGGCGTTCGTGGTCTGCCCGCTGGTCGAGGAGTCGGAGCTCTTGCAGGCGCGAGCGGCCACGGCGGAGTTCGAGCGGCTTCGTACGCACGAGTTGCGCGACTTCCGGGTGGTGCTCCTGCACGGGCAGCTGTCCTCGAAGGCCAAGCAGGCGGCGATGGCGCAGTTCGCTTCCGGCGCCGCCGACGTCCTGGTCGCCACCTCGGTCATCGAGGTGGGAATCGACGTGCCCAACGCGACGGTGATGCTGGTGGAGGACGCCGACCGCTACGGGATCTCCCAGCTGCACCAGCTGCGGGGACGGATCGGACGCGGAGCGCACCGCTCGCTGTGCCTGCTGTTCGGCCCGCGGGACGCAGCCCGGCTGCGCGCGCTGAGGAGCACGGCGGATGGGTTCCGCCTGGCCGAGGTCGATCTCGAGCTGCGAGGGGAAGGAGAGCTGGTCGGGACCCGCCAGCACGGCTTGGCCGAGCTTCGGTTTGCCGAGCTGCCGCGTGACGCCGAGCTGCTCGAGCGAGCCCGCGTGTACGCCCAGCGGATCGAGGCCGAGGACCCCGATCTTCGGCTGCCGGAGCATGCGCTGTTGGCGGACGCGCTTCGGGCCAGGTACGGGGCCGAGGCGCTGGCCCCGATCCGGGCCTGAGCATGCGAGTTGTCGCCGGACGCCTGCGAGGCCGCACTCTGACGGCGCCGCGAGGCCTGGGGACTCGTCCCACCTCGGATCGGGTGCGCGAGGCGGTGTTCTCGATTCTGGGCCCGGTCGACGGCCTGCGGGTGCTCGACTTGTTCGCCGGGTCAGGAGCGCTGGCCATCGAGGCGCTATCCCGCGGCGCCGCAGAAGCGACGCTCGTCGACTCATCGGCTCAATCCATCGCCGCGATCCGCCGCAACCTCCATGCGCTCGGCCTGGAAGCCAAAGCGGTCCAACAGAAGGTGGAGGCCTTCCTCGAAAGAGCACGACGGGACGGACGTCAATACGATCTTGTGTTCGTAGACCCGCCGTACCGCCGGGCGAGCAGCCTCAGCGAGAGGCTCTCGGTGGCGCTGACGCCGGTGCTCGCCCCGGGTGCCCGCGTCATCGCCGAAAGCGACAGGCGGGAGCCGCTGGAATTCGACCTGGTGCCCGTGGACCGCCGCCGTTACGGAGACACACTGATCCTGATCTTCCATGTCCCCACCAGATAACCGCGTAGCGATCTGCCCCGGCACGTTCGACCCGATAACGAACGGCCACCTGGACATCATCGGCCGCGCCTCGAGCATGTACGAATCATTGATTGTCGCTGTCGTCAACCATCCGTGGCGCAAGAGCAACACGATGTTCAGCGCCGAGGAACGGGTGGCCTTCATCGAGAACGCGACCAGGCCGATGGGCAACGTGTCCGTGCAGCCCTTCAGCACGTTGCTGGTCGAGTTCGCGCACCGCGTCGGAGCCATGGCGATCGTCAAAGGGCTGCGTGCGATCTCGGACTTCGAGTACGAGCTGGAGATGAACCAACTCAATCATCGCCAGGCTCCGGACGTCGAGTCGGTTTACCTGATGGCCTCAGCGAAGTACAGTTTCCTGAGGTCCAGCGGGGTCAAGGAGCTCGCGACCTTCGGCGGTGACATCGATGATCTCGTGCCCCAAGACGTGGCGCAGGCATTGAAGGAACGGCTCAGCCACTGACGAAACAGAGGTCTTGCAATGGACGTCCTCGTACTGATTGACAAGCTCGACGATCTCGTTCACAACGCGAAGCCGGTCCCGCTGACCGACCAGGTGCGCGTGGACAAGGAGGAGATCTACGACATCCTCGACCAGATGCGCGCCACCATCCCCGAGGAGATCAAGCAGGCCCGGTGGATCGTGAAGGAGCGCCAAGAGATGCTGGCCGAGGCCAAGCGCGAGGCGGAGAGGATCGTCAAGGAGGCCCGGGAGCGCCAGGAGCGGCTGATCTCCGAGGAGGAGGTCACCAAGCAGGCCGAGCGGGCGGCGGAGGACATCATCGAGGACGCGCGCGCGCGCGAGCGCGAGATCCGCCTGGGCGCTGAGGACTACGCAGACGAGATCCTCAACACGCTCGAGGTGAACCTGACGAAGTTCATCGCGGCTGTGCAGCGCGGGCGCGATCGACTGGCGGGCAAAGAGGAGCCGGCCGAGGTCTCCTAGGTCTCTTTGGTGTCCGCCTCCATCGAGGTCGCCGAGGCCGACATCACGCAGCTCGACGTCGACGCGATCGCCAACGCCGCCAACACGCAGCTGATGCACGGCGGTGGCGTCGCCGGGGCGATCGCCCGAGCCGGGGGTCAGGCGGTGAATGATGAGAGCCGGGCCAAGGCTCCGATCGGGCTGGGCGAGGCGGTAGAGACTACCGGCGGCGACATGCCCTGCCGCTGGGTGATCCACGCCGCGACCATGGAGCTCGGCGGCCCCACGTCGGCAGACCTGGTCCGCCGCGCGACGGCTTCGACGCTGCGCCGCGCCGACGAGCTGGGCGCACGCTCGCTGGCCCTCGTGGCCTTCGGCACCGGCGTGGGCGGATTCCCGCTCGATGAGGCCGCCCGGATCGAAGTCTCCGAAGTTCGCAGGCACCTGGACGCTGGAAGCGAGCTGGAGCGGGTCGTGTTCGCGGTGCGCGGCGCCGAGGCGCGGGAGGCGTTCGAGCGGGCGCTAGGGGGCTGAGGCGGGCCTCGGCGGGCGGCGCCGGCGCCGCGGTGACGGTGCCGTCCCCGGCAGCTCGCGAACCCCAGCGGCACCTGTTCAAACTCACATTTCGCTCCGGTCAACACCGGTTCGTGAGGTCGAACACGACTATCCTGTTCGATCTCACATCCGGGACCGGTTGCCGTCAGGTTGTGAGGTTGAACAGGTCCTGACGGCGCCATCCCACGCGGCCGCCCGAGTCACCGGATCGAGAACCCTCTTAGCCCCTCCGGCTCCTCCTCGCTGACTTCGACGTCTTCGACCTCCGCCCCCCGCGGTCCCGTGCGGCAGAAGTCAACGAGCCGTTCCACCTCATCGGGCGATCCCTCGAGCACTGCCTCGACCGCCCCGTCGCCGCGGTTGGACGCCCAGCCGGCGACGCCGTTTGCCTCGGCCCGTTGGCGTAGCGAGTCGCGGAAGAAGACACCTTGCACTCGACCCCTGAGAACTACGTGCTGTCGGACCAGGTCCTCCGCCATCAGCGCGGCAGCTGTTCGACGGCCCTGACGAATCTGCCCGTGTCTCTGAGCGGCTTGCCGTGTCCGAAGCACACGAGCGAAGGCTGGAGCTCGGCCAGCCTGCGCGCAGACTGGCGATTCAACCTCGGGTCGGGACTGGCGAACGGGAACGGCTCCTGGACGGCGCCCGAGAAGAGGAATGGGTTCTGTCCCCACATCACATCACCGCAGACCAGCACCCGGTCTGCCTCGCGCCAGTAGGAGACATGACCGGGCGAATGACCGGGGGTGTCTAGCACCCTGAAGCCGGCGACGTCGTCTCCTTCCTTCAGCGTGCGGGAAACCAGGTGGGCCTTAGCCGCTGGCACCATCCTCCCGCCTCCGAGGACCATCTTGCCCGCCTCGCACTGCTCGCGCGTCTTCCGCGCCGCACCACAGCGGAATTCCGAGCGTCTCGCAGATCGCGTGGCTTGAACCGAAGTGGTCGAAGTGAGCGTGCGTCAGCGCGTTGGCGGTGATCTGGCGGTCGGCGATCTGGCTCAGGATCCGGCCGCGATGAATCGCCAGGCCGGCATCGATCAGCACGTCGCCCACGACGTAGACGTTGACGTTGTTCGGAGGCCAGCCCGACAACTGCCAGACGCCGTCGGCGATTTCCCGCATGGGCGGCGATTCTAATTCCGTCCGACCGCCGCGCCATGCTGGTCAATGCATATGAACGCTCTTTGGCTCCTCATCGGACTGGTGATAGGTGCCGCGCTGGCCACGGCGCTGCTTTGGACGCGGCTGCGCGCCCAGGGCCAGCTGTCGGACACGTTCAAGGCCGTGAGCGCCGACGCTATGAAGGCCACCATCGAGCAGCTTTCCGAGCACAACCGGGTGCAGCTCCAGGCGGCCCAGGCGCAGGCGAAGGGCGACTTGGAGCAGCGCCGGCAGGCAGTCGAGCAGCTCGTGTCCCCACTCAAGGAGCAGCTCGTCCGCGTCGACGCCCAGCTGCTGAAGCTCGACCAGGAGCGCCGCGAGTCGCGGGGACAGCTCAACGCCCAGCTGCGGACGCTGACCGAATCAAACGAGAAGCTGCGCACCGAGACCGGTGCCCTGGTCACCGCGCTTCGCAAGCCGAACGCCAGGGGGCAATGGGGTCAGATGCAGCTCCGAAACGTGGTCGAGCTGGCGGGGATGGTCAAGCACTGCGACTTCCTCGAGCAGGTGTCGCTCGGCGGAGACGAAGCGTCGCTCCGCCCCGACCTGGTGGTGCGCATGCCCGGGGGAAAGCGGGTGATGGTGGACGCCAAGGCTCCGCTTCAGGGCGTGCTGGACGCGTACGAGGCGCGCGACGAGGAGGAGCGCCAACAGCATCTGCGCGACCACGCCCGCCTGCTGCGAAGGCATGTCCGCGCGCTGTCGGACAAGTCCTACTGGTCTCAGCTCGATTCCGCCCCCGACTTCGTCGTGATGTTCCTGCCTGGCGAGCACCTGTACGGCGCCGCGCTCGAGGCAGACCCCACGCTGATCGAGGAAGCGATGGCCCAGCGGGTGCTGATCGCCACGCCGACCACGCTGCTGGCCATCTTGCGCGCCGTGGCCTACGGGTGGCAGCAGGAGCGAGTGGCAGAGTCCGCGCAGGCCATCTCGGAGCTCGGGCGGGAGCTACATACCCGCCTGGTGAAGCTGTCCGGCCTGCTCGGAACGCTGGGCTCGAGACTCAACAGCGCCGTTCGTGCCTACAACGAGACGGTCGGGTCATACGAGGCGCGTGTGCTCCCAGGGGCGCGGCGGTTCGCCGAGCACGGGGCGGCCAGCTCGGGCCGCGAGCTGCCCGGCGTCGAGCAGGTGACCATCGCCGCCCGCTCGGTCGAGGCCGCGGAGGCCGAGGACGACCCGGCCGGCGCCGACGACGAAATCACGATCCGTCCGCTGCGGGCGGCCGAGTAGGGGAAGGGGCCGAGGCCCGCTCGTCCCACCAGCGACGGAGATCCTCCCGCTGGTGGGGGAGGGGGTCGGCCGAGGGCTTTCGCGACTGCACGAGCGCGAGCGCATCGTCGATGTCCACGTTCTGGCGGATCGCGACCACAGCGGCGGCGAGGGCGGCGGATCGCTGCCAGCCGGCCCGACAGTGAATGTAGGTCCGCTTTCCCTCCCCGAGCCAATCGAGCACGTCCTGTACGGCGCGCTCGATCAGCCCCGCCGGAAGCCCGCCGTAGTCCGGCAACGACAGGCGGTGCTCCTCGATCCCGGCGGCCTCGAGCGCAGTCTCAACCGTCTCGCGGTCTCCGGGCCCGTACTCCGACTCCTCCGCCAGGTTGAGCACGCGCTCGACGCCAAGCGACGCCAGCATCGAGACGTCTGCCTGGTCGAGGGGGTAGGCCCCGATCAGGAGACCGTCGAATACGTCGGCAAAACCGTAGGAGCGAAACCAGCTCGACACGCCCTGGACACAGTAATCGGCGCCGCTAAGCTCGGGCTCGTGCCCGTGAGAACAGACACCTTCGACCTGGGCGGGCTGCATCTGACCTCCGGGGCCGGACGGCGGCTCGAGCTGTTCGTATCGATCGGCGATTTCATGCTCGGCGGCGAGCGCTACACCGTTCCGTCCAAGCTCGTCCCGGTACAGCTCGATGTGTCCCGTACGACCGCCAATGGGTACGCGCTCCGCCTGCGATTCACCGCCGACGTGTCCGGTCCCTGCATGCGCTGTCTCGAGGAGGCCACTCCCGCGATCCCTGTTGAATCGCGCGAGGTCTCACAGCCCGGCGAGTCGGATGAGCTCCGGTCGCCTTACCTGGAAGGAGAGGTGCTCGACCTGCACGCCTGGGCTCGCGACGCGCTGGCTCTTGCGCTGCCGGCCAAGCTGCTCTGCCAGCCGGACTGCGCCGGGCTCTGCCCCGTATGCGGAGCGAACATGAACTCCGCTGGCTCAGAGCACGGTCACGAGTCTGCGCCCGATCCCAGGTGGGCCAAGCTCTCCGAAATCCGGTTCGAGTGATCCACGACCCGGCGGCTACACTGGCCCGCTTATGGCCGTTCCCAAGCAGAAGCAGTCTCACGCTCGCACGGCGCAGCGCCGGGCCCAGCACAAGCTCGTGCCGCCGTCCTACAACGCGTGCCCGCACTGCCATAGCCCGCGGTTGCCGCACCGTGTCTGCCCGGTGTGTGGCTACTACAAGGGCCGCGAGGTAGTGTCGATCGACGCGGGCGACCAGACCGCCTGACGCCTTTGGCATGGTCACCGTCGCCGTTGACGCGGGCGGAGCGGACCTCGGCCCGGCGGAGGTTGCCGCCGGCGCGTCGCTGGCCGCCACCCGTGGCATAGGGGTAGTGCTGTTCGGTCCCGCCGCGGAGATCGGAGAGGTCTCCGAGGGCGTGGAGGTGATCGACGCTCCGATCTCGATCGCCAAGGCCGCCGATCCTGCTTTCGCGGTTCGGTCCACCCCCGAGGCCTCGATCGTGCAGGCCGCGCGGGCGGTCGCCGAGGATCGGGCGCAGGCGCTGGTGTCCGGAGGCTCCACGGGCTCGGCACTGGCCGCAGGACTGTTCAACCTCCGCCGGGACCGCGGGATCTATCGACCGGCCCTCGCTCTGCCGATCCCGATTCCGGGCGCCCAGCCTGTGCTGCTGCTGGATGTGGGCGCAAACGTGACCTGCCGCCCAGAGCATCTCGTCCAGTTCGCGCACATGGGCTCGGCCTTCTCCCAGGCGGTACTGGGCGTCGAGGACCCGCGCGTGGCGCTTCTCTCCAACGGCGAGGAGCCCGCCAAGGGGACGCCCGACCTGATCTCCGCTCACGAGCAGCTGGCGGGCGAGGGCGGGACGGGCTTGCGCTTCATCGGCAACATCGAGGGCACGCAGGTGACCGCCAGCGTCGCCGACGTCGTCGTCATGGACGGCTTCACCGGCAACATCACGCTGAAGCTGATCGAGGGGGTCTCGGGCAGGACGCTCCGAGCGATGCGTGAGCTGGCGATGAGCTCGACGCGCGCCAAGCTCGGAGGCTGGCTGCTGCAGCCGGCGATCCGCGGCCTGCGCGAGGAGATCGACCCCGAGACTCCCGGCGGGGCATACATGCTGGGGCTGCGGCGGCTGGGCGTCGTGGCGCACGGACGGTTCACGCGGCGGGGGTTCGCGCGCGCCATCGAGGTGGCCGCTCGGGGCGTCACCGAGGACGCGATCGGCAAGACGCGCTCCGCGCTCGAGGCGGCCGGGGCACTCAGGTCCCCGCCCAGTCCCACGACCGACCCAGGCGCGTCCGAGCACGCCGCTACCGTCTAACGATATGGCCCTCGACCGCGAACAGGTGTTTTTGCTGATTCGTGCCCACCTGGCCGACGAGCTCGAGGTGGATCCCGACGTGATCCAGGAGTCGACGCGCTTCCGGGAGGACCTCGAGGCGGACTCGCTCGACCTCTACACACTCGTGCAAGAGCTCGAGGACTCCTACGGGATCAAGATCTCCGATGAGCAGGCGGCGAAGATCCTCACCGTGGGGCAGGCAGTTGACTTCGTGCTCCAGCGCGGCGCCGCGACGACGATCGCCAATAAGCCGGAGTGAGCGCGACAACGGCGAGCGTAGCCAGGCTCCAGCAGCTACTGGACGGGCTGCCCGAGGAGCTCTCCGGACCGGCGTTCACGCACGCCTCGTGGACCTCTAGGCGAGCGGACTCCTACGAGCGGCTGGCCTTTCTGGGCGACAGCGTCCTGTCTCTCGCAGTGACCACGCACCTCTATCCGCGCCTCGGAGCAGAGCAGTTCGGCGCCGGCGAGCTGACCAAGATCAGGGCCCAGGCAGTGTCCGGGCGCTCGTGCCGCGCCGTGGCCGAGCGGCTGGGGATCCCAGAGCGACTGCGTGCCGCCGCGCCGCCCGCCGCCGCCCCCACCGTGGGCGCCCTGATCTCAACCGAGCGCGTGCTGGCGTCCGTGATCGAGGCGGTGATCGGGGCCTGCTACCTCGAATACGGCTATGAGCAGACCACCGTGGCCGTGGTCGAGGCGTTCGCCCCCGAGATCGACGACGCACTCGATCACCCCGCGGACTTCAAGTCGACCCTGCAGGAGCGCCTGGCCCAGCGCGGCGAGCTCGTCAGCTACGAGGTGGTCGATGAGAGCGGACCACCGCACGACCGCACGTTCCGGATCAGCGCGATCGTCTCGGGCGTCGAGGTCGGGCGGGGAAAGGGACGGAGCAAGAAGGACGCCGAGCAGGAGGCAGCCCGCGGCGCGCTGGAGGCCCTGGGGGGAGTGACCCACGCTACCGCGAGCACATGCACCTGAAGTCGATCACGCTCAAAGGGTTCAAGTCCTTTCCGGACCGGACGCGGCTTGAGTTCGGCCCCGGCGTCAGCGTGGTAGTGGGGCCCAACGGCTCCGGTAAGTCAAACATCACCGACGCGGTCCTATGGGCGCTGGGCGAGCAATCCGCCGCCGCCGTCCGTGGCTCCTCGATGCAGGACGTGATCTTCGCCGGATCACCCGGGCGCCAAGCGGCGGCGAGTGCCGAGATCGAGCTGGTGCTCGACGACAGCGGAGGCCTCCTCGGCCTGGGGGCGCCCGAGGTTTCGATCTTGCGCCGCCTGGACCGAGGCGGCGAGGGCGAGTACAGGCTCGCCGGCGCGCGTTGCCGGCTGGTTGACGTGATCGAGTTGCTGTCGGACACCGGCCTGGGCAAGGAGATGCACTCGGTCATCTCCCAGGGCCGGGTGGAGTCGCTCGTCACCTCCAAGCCGCGCGATCGCCGGCTGCTGATCGAGGAGGCCGCCGGGCTGGGCAAGCACCGCAAGCGCCGCCGGCGCGCGCAGCTGAAGCTCGAGCGCACCCAGCAGAACCTAGACCGGGCGCTCGACGTGGAACGCGAAGCCCGCTCGCGCCTGCGTCCGCTCAAGCGCCAGGCGGAGGCCGCCGAGCTACACGAGCGGCTCGAGCGCCAGAGTCTGGAGGCCCGCTGGGAGCTAGCCCGGGATGACCTGCGCTCCTGGCGCGACGAGCTCCAATCCGCGGAAGCTTTGGTCGACGAAGCGCGAGAGCACCGAGGAACGGTCGAGCGCGAGCTGCAGGCGGTCGCCGCCCGTCGGGAGGCGGCCGAGGAGGCGCTGGCCGCCCGCAGCGCCCGGCGAGAGGAGCTCTCGAGGCGCTCGTTCGCGGCCCAATCTGCGCGCGATCGGGTCGCGTATCGCCGCGAGGCGCTGACTACCGCGCAGGAGACGGTGCGGGGGCGCGCGCAGCGGGCGCGCGAGCTGCTCGAGGCCTTCAGGTCCGAGGCCGCTGACGAGGAGGGCGACGAGCAGCCGCTCTCCCTGATCGCGGCCCTCGAGCAGGAGCTGGCGGCCTTGGAGCGCGATCGGGAGGCCGAGATCGCCGCCCGGGTGGAGGAGCTCGAGCGGCGGCGCGTGGGCGCGGAGCGACTGCTGGCCGAGCGCGCCGAGGCCAGCTCGCGCACGCATGAGGAGCGCCAGCGGGCCGAGCTGAACGCCGAGGAGGCCCGCCACGAGCTGCGCGAGGCCGAGCGCGCGCTTGAGGCTGCGGGCCGCGAGGCGGCCAAAGTGGGCGCCGAGCTGGCGTCGGTCAACCTGTTACTGCGAAGCCAAACCCGCCTGTTGGCCGGCGCGACGTCGCTGGCCGAGCGGCTCGAGGTCGATTCCGGCTACGAGATGGCGCTCGCCGCGGCGCTAGACGGCCGCTTGGGTGCGGCCCTTGCAGCCGACCGCGGAGAAGCCACAAGGCTGCTCGACAGTGCCGGTGACGCAGGCGGTCGGGTGCTGGTGGCCGGGCCATCCGGCGACCGCGATCCGTCGCCAGCGCCCGTGCCTGGGGCCGAGCCTCTGTCGAGCCACGTCCATGGCCACGACGAGGCTGCCGCGACCGCTCGCGCCTTGCTCTCAGACACGTGGGTGGTCGACGAGGTCGAAGGGCTGGGCGAGGGATTCGAGGGCGTCGCCGTCACCCGCTCCGGACGGGTGTGGGTTTCCCGAACGCGCGAGCTCAGACAGGCGCCCGCGCTGGGCGAGGATCGGGTGCTGGCGGAGCTGGGCAGGCGCGAGCAGCTCGTTCGCGCAAGCGAGGCCGCCGCTCAAGCGGAGCTCGCCGCCCACTCGAGGGTCGAGCGCGCCGCGGAGCTTGTCTCCGAGCGCGATGCAGAGCGGGAGTCCGCGGCGGCCGCGGATCGCGCAGCCGTAAGGGAGCGCGACGAAGCGGCCGAGGAGGAGCAGCGGCTGCGAGCTTCGATCGAGCGGAGGCGAGAGGCTCCGGACGAGGGGCCGGGGGCGGGCCGGCGGGCCCAGCTCGCCGCCGAGCTCGACGCCGAGCGTCGCATGGTCGAGCGCTCGCGGCGGGAGCGCTCAGAGCGCGAGGGTCGGATCCGACTGCTCACCGAAGCGATCGAGCGGGACCAATCGCTCCTGCCCGGGATCGGGCGCCTGATCGCGTCGCTGACGGCGGTCGGCGAGGCCATCGACCATCAGCGACAGCGCTTCGAGCAGGCCTTGGCCGCGGATCGGGAGGCGGGGGAGCAGGTGGCGCTCGAGCTCCGGTCGTGCGCCCAGCAAGAAGCCGAGCTCCAGGGGCGCCTACACGCCGAGAACGAGGCACTCACCCAGGTCGAGGTCCAGGCACAGCGAGCCCGCGATCAGGCCTCCGACGTGGAAAGGGAGCTGCTCGCGCTCTCGCAGAGGCTGGGGCTCGATCCCGAGCCGAGCGGGGACGACGGGCTCCAAGAAGAGCAGCGCGAGGCGCTCCGTCAACGGATTGAGCGCCTGGCTCGCCGTCGCGAGCAGCTGGGCCCGGTCAATCCCCTCGCCCAGGAGGAGTACCGCGACGCGGTCGAGCACGTGGAGGAGCTCGAGCGCCAGCGCGAGGATCTGGAGACGGCGCTGCGCGAGCTCGAGAAGTTGATCCGCGACACCGATCGGCAGATCCGCGACTCCTTCGAGCGGACGTTTGCCGCTGCCGCCCAAAACTTCGAGGAGGTGGTGGACAAGCTGTTCCCGGGAGGCCGGGGCCGGCTGCGGCTGGTACACGCCCGCGACGAGGCGCCGGCAAGGACGCTCGGGGCCGAGGGCGCGGACGACGATGAGCCGACGCGCGACCGACGAGGATGACGACGTGCTGGGGGTGGAGATCGAGATCACACCCGCGGGCAAGGAGATGAAGCGCCTGTCGCTGCTCTCGGGCGGGGAGAAGTCGATGACCGCGCTCGCGTTCCTGTTCGCCGTGTTCCTCGCCCGGCCCTGTCCGTTCTACATCCTGGACGAGGTCGAGGCTGCCCTGGACGATCTGAACATCGACCGCTTCCTTGACCTGCTGCGCTCTTATTCCGAGCGCGCACAGTTCATCGTCGTCACCCACCAGAAGCGCACGATGGAGGCGGCCGACTGCCTGTACGGCGTGTCGATGGGCTCGGACGGGATCTCGAAGGTGATCTCGCGCCGGCTCCCCGAGGAGCAGGCGGCGGCGTAGTCCTAGCGGGACCTGTAGCGGTGCCGAGGGGGCTCGCTGGTGCGCACGACCGTCCTCTTCTTGGTCGTGTAGCGGGGCGTATAGATCCCCCACGCGGCGCCGAACGCGGTCAGGACGATCACGCCGAACACGATCCAGTCGCCCCAGTGCTGGACGTGCGTGGTCACCACCCACATGGCCAGCGCTATCAGCAGCAGCCCTTCGAGGACCTGAAAGACCCTGCGGCGTTTCATCCTGTCTTCACCACGACCACGGTGCACTGCGCCTTGTGCGTCACGGTGTTCGGGACGCTGCCCAAGACGCGACGGTTCATGCCCCTGTTGCCGACCACGAGCACGTCGGCGTCCTGGTCCTCCGCGTGCTTGATGAGGACGTCGGCGGGATCTCCCTGGCTAGAAACCGTCGTCACCTCCAAGCCGGCCTCCAGCGCGCGCGACTCGACCGATGAGAGGATGTCCTCGACCTCCTCCATCGGGTTGATCGACCACTGGATCTCCTGCGGCGCCTCCTCCTGTTCCTTGCGAAGCCGCGACTCCGACACCGGGCGGTAGGAGGAGATCGCGACCAGCTTGGCGCCATACCGCTTTGCCATGTCGAGCGCGAACTCGACCGCCGTCGCTGCCCGATCCGAGCCATCGGTGCCGACGGCCACGGTTCTGACCATCTCCGCCACCCGGCGAGCATACTTCTCCGCGCCCGCTCCGGGTGGGAAGTTCGTCACTCAGGCGGTTGCTAACGTCGCGCGCCGGCATGGCCCGCGACTGGAGCGAGCTGTTCATCGTCGACGGCAGCGGCCCGGCCGCTGACGCGGATCAGGCCGAGCCCGAGGAGCGGCGAACGGGGCGGTTTCGCCGACTGCGCGAGAACCTCCGCAAGACCCGTCAGGCGCTGAGAACCGAGATCCAGGCGACGCTGTTCGATGATCTGACCGACGAGACCTGGGAACGCCTCGAGGAGGCGCTGATCTACGCGGACGTCGGGGCCCGAACCACTGCCCACGTCGTCGAGCAGCTGGAGCGCGAGGCGAGCCAGGGGCAGCTGAGCGGCGGCGAGCAGCTCAGCGACCGGCTGATCGAATTGCTGGCCGAGATCGCGCGCACGGGTGAGGACCGGATCGACATCCGTCCCGTTCCCACAGTGATCCTGGTGGCCGGGGTCAACGGGACCGGCAAGACCACGACGATCGGCAAGCTGGCCTGGCACCTGCACCAGGAGCTCGGCCGCTCGGTCGTGATCGGGGCGGCCGACACCTTCCGCGCCGCCGGGATCGAGCAGCTCGAGGTGTGGGCGGAGCGGGCAGGAGCGAGCTTCGTCGCCCGCAGCCAGGGCTCGGACCCGGGATCGGTGGCCTACGACGCGGTCGAGGCCGCCCGCCGCGATGGAGCCCAGGTGGTGATAGTCGACACGGCCGGGCGCCTGCATACCCAGCAGGACCTGATGGCAGAGCTCGAGAAGGTGCGCAGGGTGATCACCAAGCAGATTCCCGAGGCTCCGCACGAAACGCTGCTGACTGTGGACGCCACCACCGGTCAGAACGGACTGCGGCAGGCCCGGCTGTTCTCGGAGGCGGTCTCGGTCTCGGGGCTCGTGTTGACCAAGCTCGACGGGACGGCGAAAGGGGGGATCGCGCTGGCGATCGCCCAGGAGCTCGGCATACCGGTCAAGCTGATCGGGGTGGGCGAGAAGCTCGAGGATCTGCGCCCGTTCGAGCCCACCGAGTTCGCGCGGGCCCTGGTTGCGGGCTGAGAAGCTGGCGCTAGGCTCAGATCAACATGTTCGACAGCCTGTCCGAGAAGCTCCAGACCACGCTCTCTGAGGTCCGGGGACGGGGGACGCTCACGGAAAACGACGTCTCCGCGGCCATGCGCGAGATCCGCCTCGCGCTGCTCGAAGCCGACGTCAACTTCAAGGTCGTCAAGGGCTTCACGGACGCGGTCAAGGAACGGGCGATGGGTGCCGACGTCGTCGGCCAGCTCAATCCTGGTCAGCAGGTGGTCAAGATCGTCTCCGACGAGCTGACCGAGCTGCTGGGCGGCGCCGCGCGGGACCTGTCGTTCTCGCCCCGCCCACCGACGATCGTTGTGATGGCCGGGCTACAGGGGTCGGGCAAGACCACCGCCACGGCCAAGCTCGCCCGCTACCTGCGCCAGGAGCACGGATCGTCGGTGGCGGTGGCGGCCTGCGATGTCTACCGACCCGCTGCCGTCGACCAGCTGATCAAGGTTGGCAGCCAGGCCGGAGCCGACGTGTACGAACAGGGCACCGACCGCGACCCCGTCAGGATCGCCGCCTGGGCTCGCGACCGCGCGCAATCCGAGGGCAAGGACGCGCTGATCATCGACACCAGCGGCCGGCTACACGTGGATCAGGAGATGATGGCCGAGCTGGCTGAGATCAACAAGGCGGTCCGGCCCCACGACGTCCTGCTCGTCGTCGACGCGATGACCGGACAAGACGCGGTGGCCGTGGCAGAGCAGTTCGCCGAGGTGGCGGACTTCGACGGGGTCGTGCTGACCAAGCTCGACGGCGACGCCCGCGGCGGTGCCGCGCTGTCGGTCAAGGCGATCACCGGCAAGCCGATCCTGTTCGCGTCCACCGGGGAGAAGCTCGACCAGTTCGAGCGCTTCCACCCCGATCGCATGTCCCAGCGGATCCTCGGGATGGGCGACATGATGACCTTGATAGAGAAGGCGCAGGGCGCCTACGACGACGAGCAGGCGGCGGACCTGGAGCGCAAGCTGCGCAAGCAGGAGTTCGGTCTCGACGATTTCCTCGATCAGATGCGGCAGGTACGCCGGCTAGGGCCGCTCCAGTCGCTGCTGGGCATGATTCCCGGTATGGGCAAGGAGCTTCGAAACGTGAGGGTGGACGAGCGCGAATTCGACCGGCTGCAGGCGATCATCCTGTCGATGACCCCCCAGGAGCGACGCCATCCGGAGCTGATCAAGGGCTCCCAGCGGATACGGATCGCACGCGGGTCGGGCACCAACGTGCAGGCCGTCAAGCAGCTCATCAAGCAGTTCGAACAGATGCGCAAGGTCATGCGCCAGGTCGCCCAGGGCCGGATGCCCGACCTGGGAGCGTTGATGCGCCAGGCGCGGTGAACCCCGTCCCGCTAACCTCAGCCGCCGCATGTCGGTGAGACTCCGTCTAACGCGAATAGGCAGCCGCAAGAACCCCATCTGGCGGGTGGTGGTGGCTGACCAGCGGGCCAAGCGAGACGGTCGCGTGATCGAGACCGTCGGCCATTACAACCCGCAGACCAACCCCTCCACGATCACGCTCGACGAGGAGCGCATCAGGGATTGGCTCGCGCGTGGCGCGCAACCAAGCGGGACCGTGCGAAAGCTCCTGCACACGCAGGGCATCCAGTAGCCAGCGGGCGCCAGCTCATGAGGGAGCTGCTCGAGTATCTGGCCCGCGGACTGGTCGAGAACCCAGGGGAGGTGCGCGTGGCGGAAAGCGAGGAGGACAACGGGTCGATCGTTCTCGAGCTCTCGGTTGCCGAAGACGACTACGGGAACGTGATCGGCAGAGGCGGGCGCACGGCGCAGGCCCTGCGGACCGTCATCAAGGCCGCGGCGGTCAAGGATGGGCGCCGGGTGTTCGTGGACATCGTCGACGCTGCATGAGTGCCCGCGCCGCGAGGCGCAGCAAGCTGCGCGCCGGACTCGTCGGCAGACCCCACGGCCTGGATGGGAGCTTCTACGTCGAGGAGCCGAACCTGTGGCTGCTTCGTCAGGGACAGCCCTTGCTGATGCGCGAGCGGCGGGACGTCGTCGCGGAGCGCAAGGGGGCAGACAGGCGCCCGATCATCCGCCTGGAGGGTCTCGGCGATCGGGCCGCGGTCCAGGACGTTCGCGGTGAGGCGTTGTGGGCGCGCCGCGAAGAGTCGCCCGAGCTCCCAGAGGACGAATGGTGGGCCGAGGATCTCGAGGGCTGCGCGGTCCTCGCCGACGGCCGCGAGATCGGCGTCGTGAAGCGGCTGATCGGGCTTCCATCGTGCGAGGCGCTCGAGATCGAGCGAGCGGACTGTGTGGGGGAGCTGCTCGTGCCGCTGGTTTCCGACGCGGTGCGGGAGGTCGATGTCGAGCAAAGAGAAATTGCGATCGACCTCCAGTTCCTCGATGAGGTATCGGCTCGATGAACATCGACGTATTCACCCTGTTCCCAGATGCGTTTGAGTGGTTCGAGCGCCAGCGGCACGTGGCGAACGCGCTCGCCCAGGGCCACGCGGTCGCCTACGTCAACTACCGAGACCACACGCCGCTAAGCGCGGGTCAGGTCGACGACACCCCATTCGGGGGCGGCGCCGGAATGGTGCTGCGGATCGATGTTGTGGAGGCCGCGCTGCGGGCTCGGTACGAGGTCGATCCGGTGCTTCTGCCCGGGCAGCGACGCGTGATCGCCCTGACCCCGACCGGCCGCCTGCTGGACGACGCCCTGGTCGACGAGCTAGCCGCCGAGCCGGCGCTGACGCTGCTGTCCGGTCGCTATGAGGGATTCGACGAGCGGATCCTCGAGCACTTCTGCAGCGATGAGATTTCGATCGGCAGGTACGTGCTGGCCGGCGGCGAGCTGGCGGCGATGGTCGTCTGCGACGCAGTGCTGCGAAAGCTCCCGGGAGCTCTCGGACACTCCTCCTCGGCGGTCGAGGAGTCGTTCAGCCAGGCGCTCGAGGGTGGCCCCGAATACCCGCAGTACACCCGCCCGGCGGAGCACCGGGGCTGGCGCGTGCCGGAGATTCTGCTGTCAGGACACCACGAGCGGATACGCCGCTGGCGCCTGGAGCAGAGCCGCCAGCGCGCCACAAAAGGTCCGCTACCATAGGGCGCCCGCGCGGGCGGCACACCCTGAAAGGACTGTGCCTACGGGCCTGAAGCCGGCGCGGCACCATTGGCTTGCCATGAGTACCGTGATCGACAGTCTGGAGCGTTCTCAGCTGCGCCGGGTCCCGCGCTTCGGCGCCGGCGACCGATTGCGGGTCCATTTCCAGGTGACGGAGGGCACTCGGCGGCGGACACAGGTGTTCGAAGGCGTGGTGATCAAGCGTCAGGGCCACGGGGCCCGGGAGACCTTCACGGTTCGAAAGCAGTCGTTCGGCGTGGGCGTCGAGCGGACGTTCCCGCTGCACTCTCCCAAGATCGATCGGATCGAGGTGGCTGCACGCGGGGACGTGCGGCGCGCAAAGCTGTACTACCTGCGGGCTCGCGTGGGGAAGCGTGCCCGGGTCCGCGAGCGGCGATCGATCGGCCCGGAGGAGCTCGTCGACCGCGAGCTGCTGTATGCGGAGTCGCCCGAGGCCGAGGTGGAGGAGTCGCCCGAGGCCGAGGTGGAGGAGTCGCCCGAGGCCGAGGTGGAGGAGTCGCCCGAGGCCGAGGTGGAGGAGTCGCCCGAGGCCGAGGTGGAGGAGTCGCCCGAGGCCGAGGTGGAGGAGTCGCCCGAGGCCGAGGAACCAGAGGCCGACTCCTCCGAAGAGGAGGCGCACGAAGGTAGGGCGCCGGCTGACGGGGAGCCCGAGGCGTCTGACTCCCCGATGGCGGCCCAGGACGCCGGCCCGGCGGCCGAGGAGACCGCCGGCGAAGAGAAGGTGTGACCCGAGCAAAACGGTCGGTGCCCGGCTCGCTCTTAGAGCTGGTCGTGATCGTCGCCGCCGCGCTCGGTCTGGCCCTCGCGATCCAAGCCTTCATCGTGAAGCCATACCGGATTCCAAGCGGGTCGATGGAGCCAACGCTGAGCATCGGACAGCGGATACTCGTAGACCGGATCGCCAACAACTTCAGCTCCCCGCACATAGGCGAGATCGTCGTGTTCCACCCACCCCAGGCCTACGCCCGCGGCTGCGCCAACCCCTCCGAGGGTCAGAGCGGCTCCGGACAGGACGGCGGCCAGGCCTGTGCCGTCGCCTGGAGCAGGCCTTCCTCCCAGGCATTCGTCAAACGAGTGGTGGGCTTGCCGGGCGACCAGATCTCGATCCGTGACGGCCACGTGATCCGAGACGGAGTGCAGGAGAAGGACTCCTACATCGCCCCCTGTAATGGATCGGGCTCATGCGATTTTCCGACCGCGGTGAAGGTTCCCGAGGGGGACTACTTCATGATGGGGGACAACCGAGGCGAATCCGACGACAGCAGGTTCTGGGGCCCGGTGCCGAAGGCTTGGCTCATCGGGCAGGCCTTCTTCACCTATTGGCCGCCGGACCGGCTCGGACCGCTTTGATTCCACGCCATGGCTAGACCACGCACCGCGACCTCTAGGACGGCAAGGGGGCTGACCGAGCTCGTCGCCACGATCGGGATCGCGATCGTGCTGGCGTTGCTGATCCAGGCGTTCATCGTCAAGCCCTACCGCATCCCGAGCGGCTCGATGGAGCCCACCCTAGGGATCAACCAACGGATCCTCGCGAACCGTCTGATCAACCATCCCAGCATCGGAGACATCGTCGTGTTTCATCCGCCCGTCGGGGCCGAGCAAGGGACCGGCACGTGCGGGGACTCGAATGAAGGCTCGGGCCACCCCCAGCCCTGCGGGGTGCCGACCCCCCACCAATCCTCCACGACCTTCATCAAGCGGGTGGTCGCTGGACCCGGGGACCGGATCTCGATCCGGGCAGGGCACGTTTACCGCAACGGTGTACGGGAGAAGGACAGCTACATCGCACAGTGCGGAGGCGTTCCGGACTGCGATTTTCCGCAGTCGATCGTTGTTCCGCCCGGCGATTACTTCATGATGGGGGACAACCGTGGCCAATCAGACGACAGCCGATTCTGGGGTCCAGTCCCAAACAGCTGGATCATCGGAGTCGCCTTCTTCACCTACTGGCCACCCGACAGGATCGGATTCCTCTGAGCAGCGCGGCAACGGGACGAAGCGTCCCCGGCCGATGGGCCGCCGCCTGTTCGCCTTCGACCGCTCGTTCGGCGTTCGCTACGTCGCCGGCGCAGACGAGGCTGGACGGGGCTGCCTGGCGGGGCCGCTGGTCGCCGCAGCCGTCCTGTTCGACCTCGAGCGCCTGACGCCTCGCGACGTGCGCGCCCTGGGGGCGCTGAACGACTCGAAGCAGCACACCCCTGAAGGTCGCGCCGAGCTGTTTCCGGTGATCCTTCGCATCGCCGCCCGGGTGGCGATCGTCACCCGCTGCGCGCCGGGCATCGACGAACGTGGGCTACACGTCACGAACCTGGCCGCCCTGCGGGACGCGCTGGCGCTGGTTGCCCGCGAGCCGGGCGTGTGCCTCAGTGACGGCTTCCCGCTCGGAGACCTTGGCCACCAGCACCGGGCGATCGTCGGCGGCGACGCTCGCAGCGCCGCGATCGCGGCGGCGTCGGTGCTCGCCAAGGAGACCCGCGATCGCTACATGCGACGGGCCGACGCCCACCACCCGGGGTTCCAGTTCGCGGAGCACGTCGGCTACTCGACCCCGGAGCACCGGGAGGCGATCGAGCGCCTGGGCGTCTCGCCGCTGCACCGCCTGTCGTTCCAGTCCATGGCCTACCAGCAGCTGCGGCTCTAGCGCGTCCACGTACGCCCGGGCTAGAAGGCCCCCTCCAGGTGCTCGAGCTCGGCCAGGTCGCCGGCCGAGTCGAGCGTCACGCCGATCGCGTCGAACCGCAGCCGCGACGCGAATCGGCGCCTCCCTCGGGCCGAGAGCCACTGGCGCGCCATTCATCCGCACTTTCGTGCGCTTGCGCGGGTGCAGCGAATCGAACGGACGCACGCCGCCCTGCGCGAGGCGCACGGTCTTGACCTCGCAGAAAACGAGCGTCTGACCGTCGAACGCCACGAGGTCGAGCTCGCCCCAGCGGGTCCGGTAGTTGCGCTCGACGATCTCAAATCCCCGCCGGCGCAGGTGCCGAGCGGCGACCTCCTCGCCTCGGCGTCCCAGGAACCGACGGACGTCTTCGTCCATGCTCGCGACGGTAGGGCGGCATGAGTGAGGCGTGGGCGGGACAGCGCTGCCTGGCACAGAATTGGCACATGGCGTGACCCACACGTGACGTTCTCGCGCGTAGCGTGCTCCTTCAGTGCTGGCGCGCGTCTGCACCTTCACGATCGACGGCGTCGACCCCCGCCAGGTGTGGGCCGAGGTGGACATCCGCAGCGGCCTGCCGTCGTTCACGATCGTGGGGCTGGGGGACGCAGCGGTCCGCGAGTCGCGCGACCGGGTCCGTTCGGCCATCCAGAACTCGGACTTCGAGTTTCCGCAGATGCGGATCACGGCAAATCTTGCCCCCGCGTTTCTGAAGAAGGTGGGCCCGGGGTTCGATGCCGCGCTGGCGCTGGGAGTGCTGGCCGCTAGCGGCCAGGCGCCGGCCGATGCGCTCAGCAGGTATGCCGTGTTCGGGGAGCTGTCGCTCAGTGGGGCGCTCCGTGACTCTCCGGGCGCTCTGGCCGTCGCCGAGGGAGCAAGGCACGCCGGCTTTCCGCGGTTGATCGTCCCGCGCGAGCGAGCGCGCGAGGCGGCCATCGTCGACGGCGTCGAGGTCGTCGGAGTGTCGAGTCTGCAGGCCGCAGCCGACGTGGTGCAGGGCTCCGAGGTGCCCCCGTTGCCAGCCCTCGAGCCGGACACCTCCTTGCCGCTGCCGGAGCCCGACCTGATCGACGTGCGGGGGCATGCGGCGCCATTGCTGGCGTTGCAGATCGCGGCCGCCGGCGCTCACAACCTGCTGCTGGAGGGCGCTCCCGGGACCGGCAAGACGATGCTCGCCCGGCGGCTTCCGTCGATTCTGCCGGCGATGAGCCGCGCCGAGGCCATCGAGGTGACGAGGATCCACAGCGTCGCCGGCATCCATGCAAACGGGCTGATTCGGGCCCGGCCGTTTAGGGCTCCGCACCACACGATTTCTTCATCCGGGCTGGTCGGAGGCGGGTCGCCGCCACGCCCCGGCGAGGCGACGCTCGCCAATCACGGTGTCCTGTTTCTGGACGAGTTGTCGGAGTTTCAGCGCTCGAGTCTCGACGCGCTGCGCCAGCCGCTCGAGGACGGCGCGGTCACGATCGTGCGCGGCCAGCGGGCGCTGCGGTTTCCGACCAGGTTCATGCTGATCGCGGCGACCAACCCGTGTCCGTGCGGCTTCGCCGGCCTGGACGATCGTTGCGGCTGCGGGGAGGCCGACCTGCGCCGCCACCGCCGGAAGCTCTCGGGGCCGTTGCTTGACCGCATGGACCTGCTGGTCAGCGTGCAGCGGCCCACTGAGGACGAGCTGCGAGGACCGCCGGCGGTCGGCTCCGCGCAGGCGCGCGAGCGGGTGGCCCAGGCCCGGAAGCGCCAGCGAGTGAGACTGGCGGGAACGGCCGCCAGCTGCAACGGTGAGATGGACGCGCGGGAAGTGCGCCGGTACGTGCGGCTGGAGCCCGCCGCCGAGCAGGCGCTGGGCGATGCCTACATGACCGGCGTGCTCAGCGTCCGCGGTAGGCACCGGGTGCTGCGGGTTGCCAGGACCATCGCGGATCTCGATCGGTGCGACCTGGTCACGCGTGGTCACGTTCTGACGGCGCTCGCGCTGCGCCAGCGGACCGGTAGCGAGACCGCGCTGGCGGCGTGAGCGACCGCCGCGCGTGCGACCGATGCCTAAAGCGGACGTGGTTGCTGGCCCGCCTCTCAGGGCACCTTGACCAGGCGCGCGGGCGCGTTGAGGAGGTCCTAGAGCTGGCCGACATGGAGCTCCTCGCGGCACTCGCGGGCGCTCGCCGCGGGGCTGTGGCTGCCGAGTACGAGCGAGTGCAGCCGGTGGCGTTACGTCATCGGGCGACCGCCGCGGGCTTGGAGCCGATCTGCCGCTGCGACCCGCGCTATCCGCAGCGATTGCTGGCCCTCTCGAGCCCGCCGTCGGTGCTGCACGTCGGGGGCGGGTTGGACCGCTTCCTCGAGGTTTTATCTGGCGAGCCGGTGGCGATCGTCGGGGCTCGGCGCGGGTCGGGCTATGGCCTGGAGGTGGCCCGCTCCCTCGGCCGCGGGCTGGGCAGCGCCGGTGTGTCCGTCGTCAGCGGGATGGCGATCGGCATCGACTCCGCTGCCCATGCCGGGGCGCTCGATGCGGCGTCGCCCACGGTCGCGGTGCTGCCCGGAGGCGCCGAGCAGCCCTATCCCCCTGGCAAGCGATCGCTGTATAACCGGATCCGCGAGGCCGGCGCCGTCGTGTCGGAGCTTCCGCCGGGGACGGCGGTCAGGAGATGGATGTTCCCGGCGCGCAACCGGATCATCGCCGGCCTTAGCGCGGCCACGGTGGTCGTCGAAGCCCGTGAGCGCTCCGGTGCTCTGTTGACCGCGGCGCGGGCTTCGGAGCTCGGGCGAGCTTTGGGGGCGGTGCCGGGACGGGTCACCTCGCCGCTGGCCGCGGGCCCGCACCGGCTGCTGGCCAGAGGTGCGACGATCGTCCGCGGCCCGCAGGACGTGCTCGACCTGCTGTTCGGTCGCGGGGCCCGCACGGCGCCGGCGACGGCCCGCGCGGCCTTGACCGACGACCTGGAAGCCGTGCTGCAAAAGATCTCCGACGGCCACGACACGATCGCCGCGCTTGCCCGCGCGGGGCTGCCGGCCGACCAGACTCTGAGCGTGCTCAGCGCGCTCGAGCTGGCGGGCTACATCAAGCGCGAGGCCGGCGGGAGATACATGGTCGTTCCCTAACCTCGGTCGCAATGAGCACTACCCGCCGCATTCCGCGCGCGTTGTCGATCGCCGGATCCGACTCGGGCGGCGGCGCGGGCATCCAAGCCGACCTGAAGGCCTTTGCGGCGTGTGGGGTCCACGGCATGACCGCGATCACGGCCATCACGGCGCAGAACACGCTCGGAGTGAGCGAGATCCACAGCGTCCCGTCTGAGACGATCATCGCGCAGGTTCGCGCTGTCGCGTCTGACCTAGGCGTGGACGCGGTCAAGATCGGGATGCTGGGGACAGCTTCCACGATCGAGGCGGTCGACCGAGCGCTGGACGAGCTGGAGGGCAGGCCGCCGGTCGTGCTCGATCCGGTGATGGTCGCCGAGTCCGGCGCGCAGCTACTCGACCCGGAGGCCCGCGAGGCGCTGGTCGAGCTGCTTCTCCCCAGAGCGACCGTGGTCACTCCCAACCTGCCTGAGGCGCGCGCACTGGCTGGCTCTGACGAAGTCCCGACTGCCGAGCTGGCGCGGGCCGTACTGGCGCTCGGCCCAGGCGCGGTCGTAATCACCGGCGGTCACGCCGACGCAACCGATGTCTTTTTCGATGGAGCGACGCTCCTCGAGCTGCCCGGCGACCGTCATGCCGACGGCGCCGCGCACGGATCGGGCTGCACACATTCCTCGGTCCTGGCAGCGCTGCTGGCTTGGGGCGTCTTACCTCTGGAGGCCGCCCGCAGAGCGAAAGAGATCGCGGCGGCGGCGGTCGAGCGGGGGCTCGTCGAGCTCGGCACCGGAGCCGGCCCGGTCGACGTGCTTGGGCTGCCGGAAAGGGCTCCGCCTTTGACATAATGCCGGACGTGCGCTTCCTGCGGATGAGGCCTGGGCACGGTGAAGTACTGATCGCCGAAGGCGATGTCGACCTCGCCGAGGACGAACAGCGACTGGTGGAGGAGTTCCGCCGGCAGCTGGATGCGGGCTTGTGGGCTGCGGTTCCGCTGGAGGGCGATCTCGGGGGGCGTGGGGCCTTGATGATTAAGGAATTTGACGAGATACCGCGCGACGCTGAGCGCGTGATCTTCTTTCCGCGCGCAGCGGGCGGCCGCTAGGAGGCCGAGGTGATCCTGGCTCTGGCCGCGACCGCGCTGGTGGTGCTGGCGTTGCTCGCGGAGGAGCTGATACCGCGGATCGAGCATGCCTGGGCGAGGCATCGCGCGCGGACACGTCGGGTGCCGACGCTGGAGTACGACCCCGGCCGCGAGCTGCGAGCCGAGCAGCGCGCCCGGCAGCTGCTCAAGTCCTGCGTCAGCCAGGAGGAATGGCAGATGTACCGGGATCTGGGGTTCATCCGGGTGTGGGGCTCACAGGTCGACGGTCCCGAGGATGCGGGAGGGACCGGTGGCGCCGCCTACGCCTACCTCATCTATCCCCACAGGGCGATCGTCGCCTATCTCGCTCAGACGCACCGACTGCTGAACGAGTACTGCGTCGCGTTCCCGGACGAGACGCGTCCGTATGGGAGCGCGATGCTGCCCGACTCTGACGACGTGCTCGCCAAGTGGATGGCCCTCACCGGCGACGAGCGGAAGCTGATCTCAACGGCGAACATGCATCTGCCCGGCCGCCAGCTCGACCCCGCCAAGGTCAAGCGCGACCTTTGGCGGCTATCGCAGTGGGAGCGGGCGCGGATGCGCCAGCAGGCATCGTCCGAGCGCGCGTCTCACTGAGTCCAGAAGCCCTCGCGCCGGGCGGAGACTGACCTCCCGCTACAGTCCTCGCCCCGTGAACTTCGACCTCAAGCACCGCAGTCGCGCGCTTACGGATGGCCCCGGGCGTGCGCCCGCGCGCGCATACCTGAAGGGCATCGGATTCGACGACGAAGCGCTCGCCAAGCCGATCGTCGCGGTCGCGAACACTTGGATCGAGACCATGCCTTGCAACTTCCATCTGCGGGCGCTGGCCGCGAAGGTCAAGGAGGGAATTCGGGCCGCCGGGGGCACGCCGATGGAGCTCAACACGATCGCGATCTCCGACGGGATCACGATGGGAACCCCTGGGATGAGGGCCTCGCTCGTCAGCCGGGAGCTGATCGCGGACTCGATCGAGATCGTCTGCGACGCGCACATGTTCGATGCGGTGGTCGCGATCTCGGGCTGCGATAAGACCATCCCCGGGACAGTGATGGCACTCTGCCGGCTCGACGTCCCGAGCGTCATGCTCTACGGCGGGTCGATCCTGCCCGGCCACTTCCGCGGGCAGCGGGTGACGATTCAAGAGGTGTTCGAAGCCGTCGGAGCCCGGGCCGCCGGCCGGATCTCCGACGCCGAGCTCACAGAGCTGGAGGACGTGGCCTCGCCCGGCGCTGGGGCTTGCGGCGGGCAGTTCACCGCCAACACCATGGCCATGGCGTTCGAGGTGCTGGGGATCTCGCCTCCGGGTTTCTCGCTCGTCCCGGCCACCAACGCGCACAAGGCCGATGTGGCGCTCGAGACCGGCCGGCTAGTCATGGACGTCCTGGCGAGGGGCCAGCGGCCGAGCGACATCATCAGCCGCGAGAGCCTCGAGAACGCGGTTGCGGCCATCGCCTGCAGCGGTGGCTCCACCAACGGTGTGCTTCACCTGCTGGCCGTGGCCAAGGAGACGGGGGTGGAGCTCTCCATCGATGACTTCGATCGGATCTCGGAGCGCACCCCTCTGCTCTGCGACCTGAAGCCGGGGGGCCAATATGTCGCGCCTGACCTCTACCAAGCGGGGGGCGTTCCGCTGGTGCTCAAGCGGCTCAAGCAGGCCGGCCTGCTGAACGAGGGCGCCCAGACCGTTACCGGGCGAACGGTCGGCCAGCACGCGGACGAGGCGAGCGAGAGGGACGGACAGCGCGTCGTTCGCGCGCTCGACGATCCGCTCAAGCCCACCGGCGGGCTGGCGATCCTGCGTGGGAACCTGGCGCCCGAAGGGTGCGTGGTGAAGCTGGCTGGACACGAGCGGCTGCACCACGAGGGGCCGGCGCGCGTGTTCGAGTCCGAGGAAGATGCGATGACAGCCGTAACACGCAAAGAGATCGAATCCGGTGACGTGGTCGTGATCCGCAATGAAGGGCCGGCCGGCGGCCCAGGCATGCGTGAGATGCTCGCGGTCACAGCGGCGCTCGTGGGAGAAGGCCTGGGCGAGGACGTCGCGCTCCTCACGGACGGCCGCTTCTCCGGCGCCACGCACGGCCTGATGGCCGGCCACGTAGCGCCCGAGTCGGTCAAGGGGGGCCCGATCGGCCTCGTCCGTGACGACGAGCGGATCACGTTCGACGTGGCATCCCGCAGGCTCGACGTCGACGTGCCCGATGACGAGCTCAACCGCCGCGCCGCCACCTACGAGCCGCTTCCGAAGCCCTACCCCGGCCCGGCGCTGGCCAAGTACGCGAAGCTCGTAGGCAGCGCGTCGCTAGGGGCCGTTACGCGCTGAACGGAGCGGGACGGGGGTCCCGTTTCCCGCCCTGCGATGCGACAATCGCGCCCCATGGCGGAGGATGCCCCGACGGTCGAGCTGCGGAGCAGGAATCTCCCGGCCGCCCGGGACGACCTCCGCGAGCAGCTACCGGGTCTGGAACCCGAGCGCACGGTCACCGACTGGGGGCGGTCGGAGCGCGTCGAGGGGGTCGTGGACCGGGTCGTGTACGAGTTTTTGTACCGCTACTGGTTCAGGGTCGAGGTGGAGGGGATCGAGAACGTGCCCGACGAGGAGGGCGTACTGCTGCTGGCAAATCATGCCGGCGCTGTGCCGTCCGACGGGGCGATGGTGGCGAAGGCGATCAGGGAGGAGCATCCGCGCCCACGCGCGGTTCACGTTCTCTCGGGGAGCCAGCTCAGCGCCGTGCCCGGGGTCGGGATGCTTCAGACGAAGCTGGGTCGCGTGCCGGCTCACCCCGCCAACATCCACAGGCTGCTCGCCGACGAGCGCCAGGCGGTACTGGCGTTCCCGGAGGGTGCACCGGGTAGGGCCAAGCCGCTCAAGGAGCGCTACCGGCTGAGGCCGTTCGATCGCGGGCGCCTGGTGCAGGCGGCCCTGCGCGCCCGGGCCGTGATCGTTCCCGTGGCGATCATGGGCGCCGAGGAGGCGCTGCCCGCTTTGGCGCGGATGAGGTATCTGCCGCTGATGGCCCCGCTGCCGCTGCCTGCCAAGTTCAGGATCCGCTTCCTGGAACCGGTGCCGACCGAGGATCTGCCGCCCCGCTCCTGGGAGCAGGAGAACGTCGCCCTGTCGCTAACGGAGGACATCCGGGCACTCATCCAGGAGAACCTGCTGGAGCTGGTCGCGGAGCGCCGCAGCGTGTGGCTGGGTTGAGCGCCAAGCGGATCCTGATCACCGGTCTGTCCACTCACTGGGGAGGCCGGATCGCGCAGGCGCTGGAGCGCGATCCGCGCGTCGAGACCATCGTCGGGATCGACACCGACGATCCCCGCCGCGAGCTCCAGCGGACAGAGTTCGTCCGCGTGGACGCCCGGCCGCCGCTCATCCGCCGCATCGTGGCAGCGGCGGGCATCGACACAGTGATCGATACACGCCTGATCACCGACCCCCTGGCGGCGTCGGTGACGCGGGCCCACGAGGTCAATGTGGCGGCCACTGAGGCGATCCTCGAAGCCTGTGGGGGTCCAGGATCCCCGGTCCGCAGGCTGGTGTTCAAATCGTCGGCTCAGTACTACGGCTCCGAGTCGGATGATCCGGCGTTCTTCACGGAGGACATGTCACCGAGGCATCCTCCGCGCACGGCGATCCAGCGGGACGTCCTCGACGCAGAGCAGGAGCTTCAGGCGTTCGCCACACGCAACCCGGCGACGTCCGTAACCGTGCTGCGCGTGGCGACCGAGATCGTCGATCACGATCGCGGCTCGCGGCTGGGGATGTTCGGGCTTCCGGTGGTCCCGGGGATGCTCGGGTTCGACCCTCGCTGCCAGTTCGTCCACGAGGACGACGTCGTCGAGGCGCTGGTCCACGTCTGCACCCATGATCTGCCGGGCGTGTACAACCTGGCGGCCGACGGCGTGCTGGCTCTGTCGGAGGTCGCCTCGCTGCTCGGAAAGCCGCTGTTGCCGATCCTGCCGCCGTGGGGGACCACCCTGGCCGCGGCCGGGCTGCGCCGGCTCGGCTTGCCGGTACCGCTCGAGACGCTGCGGGAGCTGCGGTTCGGACGGGGGCTCGACAATCGCCGCCTGAAGGCCTCCGGCTACGACTACCGCTACACGACCCGCGAGGCGTTGCTGAAGCTGCGGGCCCACCAGCGACTTCGGCCGCTGCTGCGTAGCGGCGGCGATTCCTATCGCTACGAGCGCGAGGTGGAGGAGTTCCTGCGCTGGAGCCCGAGCGTGCAGCGCGCCGCGGGAGGCGCACAGCACGACCACGAGCGCGTGCCGGGTGCCCCGCCTGACTACGACCACCTTCCGGCCCCGGAGGTGGTGGGCCTCATCGCCTCGCTCGAACCCGAGGCTGCGGCTCGGCTTCGACGCTACGAGGCGGAGAACCTGGCCCGGGAAGAGGTGCTCGAGGCGCTCGATCGCCGCCTCGCCCGCCCCCGCCCGCGAGGGGCGTAATCGACCGAAAGTCAGCGCCCAAAGCGCGATTCTGTGGTGCTGCCGTCCAATCGGCCGGTAGCATGTCCGCTCTACCGTGGCAGACGTCTCCTACCTACGCCCCGCGGGCGGGAGGGAGCGCTCGGGGCAGAGACTGCACCGGCGGCCGACCGCGCAGACCCGAAGGAGTGGACCCAGGCACCCAGCTTTGCTGCTGGCGGTGGTCCTGCTCGCCCTGATCGTGGCGGGCTTTATCGCCCTCTTGGTGTCCAGCGCGAGCGTGAACCCAGATTCGAAGGCGTTGGCTTCGGTCAGCATGCCGTTCGGCGGCGGCTCGATCAAGAGCGTGCTCGTCACGCGCGGGCCGCACAGCGCCCCCGTGCCAGTCGAGCTCAAGGGGGATCAGATTTGGCCTAGAGGCCGGATTCCCGCCGGGCAGCGACTGTCGATCGACGTAGTCGTCAAACGGCCAGGCCTCATCTCCTGGCTCACCGGTTCGACCGACCGCGTCCACCTCGAGCTGACGGCGCCGGCCGCGACTCTGAAGACCCAGTTCGTGACCCTGCGCTCCGGCCAGCCCCTGCGAGTGAAGTTCACCCAGCCCGTGCAGGTTCTCTCCTACGGCCAGGCCGGCGCCATGCAGCGCCACACACTGCCCTCTGGAGAGGACACGGTTGAGCTGCCGAGATCGGGTCCCGCCGGGTCCTTGCAGGTGGCGGGCGCCCCGCGGACCTGGGAGAGCGCGACGCCCCAGACCGTCAGCTGGTTCCCCGCCGGCACCCAGCAGGCGAGCGCCGTGGCCAGCCCGGCGCCGGGGTCGAAGATCGGGGCCTCGACGCCGATCACCCTCACTTTCTCAGGGCCGGTCGATCGGGCGCTCGCTGGCCACCTTCCGCCGGTCTCTCCTAGCACGCCAGGTTCCTGGCGCACCGTGAACGACCACACGATCGCCTTCCAGCCCCAGGGTTACGGCTACGGGCTGGGCGCGACCGTCAAGATCCCGCTTCCGAGCGGCGTCCAGCTGGTCGGCGCACAGCGGGGCGGGTCCGGCCCGGTCGGGACTTGGACAGTGCCGCCGGGCTCCACGCTGCGCCTTCAGCAGATGTTGTCGCTGCTCGGCTACCTTCCTGTCAGCTTCCACTACAGCGGCGGGGCGGGGGTCGGGCTCACGCCGCAGGCCCAGGAGGGGGCGGCGGTCAACCCGCCCGCCGGCACGTTCCAGTGGCGCTGGAGCAACGTGCCCGGCAAGCTGCGAGCGATGTGGCAGCCGGGAACTGCGGGCACGATGACCAAGGGTGCCCTGATGGCGTTCGAGAACGACCACAACATGACCGCCGATGGCGTGCCCGGCCCCGACGTGTGGAGAGCGCTGATGCAGGCGGTGATCTCCGGCAAGCGCTCGACCTTCGGCTACACGTTCGTAACGGTGAGCGAGGGCAGCCCTGAGACCGAAAGCACGTGGCACAACGGGCGGGTGGTCGTGTCGGGGCTGGTCAACACTGGCATCCCAGGGGCGGCGACCGCCCTCGGGGTGTATCCCGTGTTCGAGCATGCGCTGTCCGTGACGATGAGCGGCACGAACCCGGACGGCAGCCATTACTCAGATCCTGGTGTTCCTTTCGTCAGCTATTTCAACGGCGGTGATGCCCTGCATGGATTCCTTCGCGGTTCCTATGGGGTGGCGCAGAGCCTCGGCTGCGTGGAGATGCCCTACGGCGAGGCGTCGAAGCTGTACCCGTACACGCCAATCGGCACGCTGGTCAACGTGAGCTCCTAGAGGCGTAGCGGTCGCTGCGGCGAATTAGGCCGTGTGAACGAGCGATCGATCCCGCCTTCGTGGAGTCCAGCGCTCGAGGCTCTGGAGGCCGACCTTCGCCGCCGGGCGCTGTCGGAGAAGACGCAGCGGGCGTACGCGATCGACACCGGCCAGTTTGCCCGCTGGGCGGCATCCCACGGCCTGAATCTCTCGAGCGTCGACGAGCGCGCGGTGCGACGGTACGCCGCATCGCTCTCGGAGCAGGGGCAGGCGCCGTCGAGCGTGGCGCGCAAGCTGGCCGCGGTCCGGTCCCTGTTTCGAGTGCAGGTCGAGGGGGGCTGGCGAGAGGACAATCCGGCGGAGCTGGTCGGTTCCCCGAAGCGACCCCAGCGGCTACCGCGCGTCCTGAAGGCGGAGGAAGTCGCGGCCCTGCTCGACCGGATCGGCGCTGCCAGCCCGCTCGAGCTGCGGGATCGCGCGATGTTCGAGCTCGCGTACGCCTGCGGGCTACGAGCCGAGGAGATCGTCTCGCTGGACTTGGGAGCGGTTGACTTCGACGCCGAGCTGGTGCGGGTGGAGGGGAAGGGAGACCGGACGCGGGTCATCCCTGCCGGTGAGCATGCGCTCCGCGCCCTCGAGCGGTACCTGGCCCGCGGGCGTGCGACGCTCGCGGTGGCGGGCGTGGACGCCATGTTTGTGTCGAAGTCGGGCCGACGCCTGAGCACGTCCGACGTCAGGCGCCGTCTGCGCGCGTGGGCCCGCCAGGCGGCCCTGGCCGGCGCGCACCCCCACGCGCTACGTCACTCGTTCGCCACCCACCTGCTGGAGGGAGGCGCCGACCTTCGCGCCATCCAGGAGTTGCTCGGACACAGGACGATCTCGACCACGCAGGTTTACACTCGCGTCCAGTCGGGACGGCTCAGGGCGGCATATGCCCGCGCTCACCCACGTGCTTGAGCCGATGAGCCGAGGAGAGAGTCCACCAGGGTGGAGGCGAAGGTCAAAGGGATCGAGCTGCAGGACTTATGGCGACGCTACAAGTCCTCCAGCGACGAGCGCGCCTGTGAACGGCTGGTGGTGGCCTATTCGCCACTCGTGAAGTACGTCGCCGGCCGGATGGGCTCCGCGCTGCCGGCGCACGTGGAGGAGGCCGACCTCATCTCCTACGGTCTCGGGGGATTGATCGCGGCGATCGAGCGGTTCGACCCAGGAAGGGACATCCGCTTTGAGACGTACGCCATTGCCCGCATCCGCGGGGCGATCATCGACGAGCTGCGCACACTCGACTGGGTTCCGCGCTCCGTACGGGCTCGCGCCAGGGAATTCGAGCGGGTCAACAGCAAGCTCGAGGCCCGGCTGCACCGAGCGCCGAGCGACGAGGAGATGGCCGCCGAGCTCGAGATCTCCGTCGAGGAGCTTCACGACACGCTGCTTCAGATCTCCAACTCGACGATCGTCGCCCTGGACGAGCTGTGGACCGTGTCCGACTCAACCGGAGATCAGGTGTCGCTGCTCGACACTCTCGCGGACGACGCCGCCGAGGATCCGCAGGCGCTGGTCGAGCGCTCCAGCTTCCGCGACCGGGTCGCCGACGCAATCGTTGCTCTGCCGGAGCGTGAGAAGATGGTGATCGCGCTCTACTACTACGAGAGCCTGACCCTGAGGGAGATCGGAGAGATCCTGGGGGTGACGGAGTCTCGGGTCTCGCAGCTCCACACGAAGGCCGTGCTCCGACTGCGATCGAAGCTCGTCGGTGAACTAGAGTAAGCCCGGGCGGGGAACAGAACAGATTTAGAGAGAGGAGCCAGGCATGCACAAGGCCGCGGATCGGATTCGCAACGTGGCGCTCGTCGGCCACCGCGGTAGTGGCAAGACTTCGCTCAACGAGGCGCTGCTGTTCCAGGCGGGGGTCATCAACCGGCTCGGCTCGGTGCTCGACGGGACGACCGTCGCCGACTCCGACGGCGACGAGAAGGCCCGCCAGATGTCGATCTCGCTAGCGCTCTCCTCGTTCGAATGGCAGGAGCGCAAGGTCAACCTGCTTGACACCCCGGGGGACTCGAGCTTTATCGCCGACGCGCTCGGCGCGCTGCGGGTGTGCGAGTCGGCGGTGTTCGTGATCAACGCCGTGATGGGGCTCGAGGTTCACACCACCAGGCTTTGGCAGCGTGCGGAGGAGCTGGACCTGGCCCGCCTCTTGTTCGTGAACATGCTCGATCGCGAGCGGGCCGACTTCTTCAGGGCTCTCGATTCCCTGAAGGCCGCCTTCGGCCAGCACGTGGTCGCCACCGAGATCCCGATCGGCTCAGAGCACGAGGTCTCGGGCGTGGTCGACCTCGTTGACATGAAGGCTTACTCCTACGACCCCTCAGGGCGCGAGAACTGCACCGAGATCCCGATCCCCGACCAGCTGGCCGACCAGGCACAGGAGTACCGCGAGAAGCTGATGGACGAGGTCTCCGAATCGTCCGATGCCCTGATGGAGCGCTACCTGGAGGGGGAGGAGATCTCCCACGAGGAGATCGTCACCGCGCTCAAGGACGGCACCAATCACGGCAAGATGTTCCCGGTCACCTGCGGCGTGGCCACGAAGAACATGGGGATCAACCGGCTGCTCGACGCGATCGTCGAGGACCTGCCGTCGCCGGTCAAACATGGCGGGCTCCAAGTCGGCGAGGTGACGCTCGAGCCGGTGGAGGACCGCGAGCTGTTCGCTTACGTGTTCAAGACCCGCGCCGACCCGTTCGCCGGTCGCATCAACCTCTTCCGGGTCTACCAGGGCGTGGTCAAGCAGGATTCGCAGGTGCTCAACACCCGTGCCCATTGCAAGGAGCGGGTGGGGTCGTTGGTGACGTTCGAGGGCTCGCACACAAGGCCGGAGAACGAGTTCGGCCCGGGCGACATCGGGGCGGTGTCGAAGCTCAAGGAGACCAGAGCCGGCGACTGGCTGTCCTCGCGCGACGAGCCGGTGCAGATGCCGCAGATCAAGCTCCCGGCTCCGGTGATGGCGTTCGCCATCGAACCCAAGAGCAAGGGCGATGAGGACAAGGTGTTCACCGCGCTGCGCCGCTTGCAGGAGGAGGACCCGACGGTCGACCTGCACCGGGACGCCCAGACCGCTCAGCAGATCGTGGCCGGGCTGTCGCAGGTGCACGTGGAGGTGATCGTCGAGCGGCTGCGGTCCCGGTTCGGCGTCGAGGTCAACCTAAAGCCACCGCGGGTCCCCTACCAGGAGACGATCCGTAAGCCGGCCAAGGCGCACGGCCGCTACAAGAAGCAGACCGGCGGCAGGGGGCAGTTCGGCGATGCCCACATCGAGATCGAGCCGCTGGAGCCCGGCGGCGGGTTCGAGTTCGTCGACGCCATCAAGGGCGGCGTCATCCCGTCGGGGTTCATCCCGGCCGTCCAGAAGGGCGTGCAGGAGGCGATGCACGAGGGCGTCGTCGCCGGCTACCCGGTCAAGGACGTGCGCGTGCGGCTCTACGACGGCTCCTACCACAGCGTCGACTCCTCCGAGATGGCGTTCAAGGTGGCCGGGTCGCTGGCCATGAAGCAGGCGATGGCGGAGGCCGCTCCGGTGCTGCTCGAGCCCATCATGCTCGTCACGGTCAGCGTGCCCGAGGACGCAGTCGGCGACGTGATCGGTGACCTGAACTCCCGCCGGGGCCGGCCGCTGGGGATGGAGCCCACCGGCGGCGGCATGACCGAGGTCAAGGCCGAGGTGCCGATGGCCCAGATGTTGAGCTACGCCCCGGATCTGCGGTCGATCACCGGCGGCCGGGGAGAGTTCACGATGGAGTTCGTCCGCTACGAGGAGCTTCCAGCCCAGCTGGCAACCAGGGTCGTCGAACAGGCGATAGCCGAAAGGGAGGCCGTGAAGGCTTGAGGTAAATGCGCTCCTTAGTACCCTCGGCGCGGTGAGTACCAAAGACATCCGAACATCCGTTCACCACACGACCTGCGACGTCTGCGGTCGCACGCTGCTGCGGGGCGAGAGCCCGGAGCCGTACGTGGCCGGCGGCGAGCGGCGCTGGGTCTGCGATCTGTGCATCGGCCGGGCCTTGCGGGAGGGCTGGGTGCGGGAAGGCACGATTCCCACCTACGACCGCACGGAGTACGCCCGCGAGCGCAAGCGCCCGCTAATGGGATTCCTGCGCAGCCGACGCCCGCTCCATGAAATGCCGGGCACGCCGGAGGTCAACGGACCCGCGGTACCGCGGCCGATGCCGACGGCGGCCGAGTCCGCGGTTCCGCCGCCCCCGGTACGCGAGCCGCGCCATGTCAGAGCGATCCCCACCAACGATGAGCACAAGGTCGCGGCGGCGGTCGATGCGTTCAACTCCTCCGAGCATCCGCGCACGGTCGCCGGCGTCGCCCGCTCACTCGGCTCCCCGGTGGTGTCCGTGCGTGCCTCCGACACGCAACCGAGCGTGGTCCATGTGATCGCCGCCTGGGAGCTCTGCTGGTACCGATACGAGATCGACCTCGCGGACGAGCTACCGGGGGTTCGGGTCGAGGCCCAGGGATCGGAGCTCTCAGAGTTGGGGCCCGACGAACAGGATGGCAACGCAGGCGCGGACGAGAACGGGCTGCTGGCGCTCAGGGACTGAACCCGAGTGATCTACTGCGTCGTTCCCGAAGAGCTCGCCCCGGAGCTGTTCGAGAAGCTGGAGCGCCACTACGCCGATGACCCGAACGTGAAGGTGATCGTCGAGCGCCGCAAGTCCTCGCGCCGCGCACGCGGCTCGGGCGGGGGAGGTCAGCGCACGGTTCGCGACCGCCGCCGTCCGCGAGTTACCGGGGACATCCCGGACCTGCGGGGCGAGTAGCCAGGGCGTGAAGCTCGTCGTCAATGTGGACGGCGGGGCGCGGGGCAACCCTGGCCCGGCGGCGATCGGCGTCGTGGTCTCGGATCCCGACGGCAACGTGATCGACGAGCTCGCGGAGCCGATCGGCGTGGCCACGAACAACGTGGCCGAGTACAGGGCGCTGCTGCGTGGCATCGAGTGGGCCCGCGGTCTGGGCGCCGACCAGCTCGAGATCGTGGGCGACTCGGAGCTGGTGGCTCGCCAGCTGACAGGCGCCTACAAGGTCAAGCATCCGGCGATGAGGCCACTGTACGAGGAGGCGATGGCGGCGCTGCGGGCATTCGCCGACTGGCGTATCCGCACCGTTCCCCGCTCCCAGAACGCGCGTGCCGACGAGCTAGTCAACCGCGCTCTCGACGGGACGGCTTAGGACTTCTTGACCGATCAGTACGGGGAAGGAGCCCCGAACATCTCGGGCAGCTTCGCTGCCAGCGAGAAGTCGCCTTCGAACGACGCCCGGTCGCGGAGCAGCGGCACCGCGGGATCGATCGTCCCGGCGGCGACCCGCACGAAGTCCGACAGCGGGAAGCGGATCCTGAGCGCGGGATGACGGGCCGCGCCCGGGCGGGCGATGGCGCGACCGTCGAGGACTTCGATCGTCCAGCAGCTGGGTGGGGCGCCGGTGGCGGGCCTGTCCAACTCGTACACCAGCCGGCCTTCGAACCCGCCAGCGGCGTCGGGCTCGAACGACGCGGCCATTGCCGAGAACATCGCCCGCTGCACCACCCGCGAGCCGAACCGGCGCTCGAGGCTGGCGTCGTCGGCGCCGTCGACGGCGCGGGCCAGCAGCTTGATCACCCGTTCGCGGGCCGCGCGCCGCGCACGGGCCCTGAGGGGTTGTTGGTTCTGCCGCCGGGCAGCCGCTACCTCGGCCTGCTCGTCGATCACGTAGGGCGAGGACAGCTCACGGGTCGGCTCGCGCCTGGCCAGCGCGGCCTCGATCGCCTCCTCGAGGCGTTCGGCCTTGTCCGCCTCGCGCCGATCGCGGCCGTCCAGGAACCGCGGCATGACGCGCTCCGCGAACAGCTCGAGCGACTCGCAGATGTGCTCGTGGCGGTTGCGTCCGGCCTGGAGCACGAAGATCAGCTGGTCGACGCCGGCCTCCTCGTAGCGCCGAACGAGATCTGACACCTGCTCGGGAGTGCCGATCGCTCCCCGAAGCGACCCCAACCCCTCCTGAAGGAGCCTCACGCCGAGCGGCGCCTGATCGGGCCTGACGATGTGCCGCGCAAACCCCGCCTGGTCGCGGTTGGAGGTGAACTCCTTGTACACGTCGGTGCGGCCCGGAACGTGCTCGCTCAGGCCGTAGTAGTGGCCGAGCGAGTAGCCGAAGAAGTGGGCGCCGTCGATGCCGCGCTCGATCGCTTCGGCCTCGGAGGGGGCGAGCATCATCGGCAGCACAACGGCCACATTCGCGTTCACGGCGAATCCGGCCGGCACGCACTCCTCCGAGTCCAGCAGCTCGTAGTACTCGCGCACCCACTTGGCCGCGTCCTCCGGCTCGACGAAAGAGAACGAAAGCGCACCGATCCCATTGCGGGCCGCTTCGTGAATCGTTTCGCGTCGGCTGCAAGCCACCCACACCGGAGGGTGCGGGCGCTGCACCGGCTTGGGGATCACGTTGCGGGGCGGCATCTGAACCCACTGTCCGTCGATCCCCGCGAACGGCTCCTCGGCGAGCATCCGTGTGATGGCGTCGAGGCTCTCGTGCCACATCGCGCGCTTGTGCTCGCGCTCGATGAGAAAGCCGCCCAGCTCAGCGGCGGAGCTTGACTCCCCGGTCCCGAACTCAACCCGCCCGTTGGACACGAGGTCGAGGGTCGCCAGCCGCTCGGCCACCCGCGCCGGGTGGTTTACCTGCGGCATCACGTTGACGATCCCGTGGCCCAGCCGGATGTTCGTCGTTCGCTGCGAGGCCGCGGCCAGAAACACCTCAGGCGCCGAGGAATGCGAGTACTCCTCGAGGAAGTGGTGCTCCACCTCCCACACGTAGTCGATCCCTAGGCGGTCGGCAAGCTCGACCTGTTCGAGTGTCTGCCGGTACAGCTGCGCCTCGCTGGACTGTAGCCACGGGCGGGGGAGCTGGTGCTCGTAGAAGATCCCGAAGCGCATGTTGGCGGCATGTTAGGCCCGACCGGGGCGCGCGGCGTGCGCTCTGGGGGTGTCGTTAGTCTCCGCGAAGTGACCGATGCCCTGAGCGAGCTGGCGGCCCGCCTCGAGGACGCAGCTGAACGGCTGCGGTCCGGGGAGCTCGAGCCAGAGGCCGCGCTGGCGCTGATCGAGGATTGCGCCCGGCTGGCCTCCGAGGCCAGTGCCAGGGTCGACGAGCGTGCCCGGGCCGCGCTCGAGCCGCTGCCCGACCTGCCGGGGCAGCTGCCGCTTCCCGCGCCGTAACCGCACTGCGTTGGCCGCGCCCGAATATCCCGAGGCCGCCCAATATCCCGAGCATCTGCGGGACCAGGTTGATCGCTATCTGGTATCGCTGCGCTTCTCGACCGAGCAGGCGGCGGGCGGGCTGGAGGAGGCGATGCGCTACTCGCTGCTGGCGGGAGGCAAGCGGATCCGGCCGGTGCTGGCGCTCGCGACCGCCAAGGCCATCGGGCGAGAGCCCGTCTGGGTGCTGCCGCTGGCGGGCGCGCTGGAGCTGATCCACACCTACTCCCTGATCCACGACGACCTCCCGGCGATGGACGACGACGACATGCGCCGCGGAAAGCCGACCTGTCACAAGGTCTTCGGCGAGAACGTGGCCATCCTGGCCGGCGACGGCCTGTACGCCGAGGCCTTCGCGCTTCTGCTCTCGGAGCAACAGGGCGATCCGGGCAGCGTGCTGGCCGCGGCGCGGGAGCTGGCGCAGGCAACCGGGGTCAGGGGAATGGTCGGCGGCCAGTACATCGACGTTGCAGAAACGGCCCCGTCCGGGCCCGACGGGCTCCGCCGCCTGCACGAGCTAAAGACCGGAAAGCTGATCGCGGCGAGCGTCGGATGCGTGCTTGACCTCGGCGGAAACCTCGAACATGAGACAATTTCCGGCTTAAGAGCCTTCGCGAGTGAGCTTGGCGTCCTGTTCCAAATTGTCGATGACATCCTCGACGTGGCCGGATCGGCGCAGACGCTCGGCAAGCCGCAGGGCAGCGACGAGCGGCTGGGTAAGCGCACCTACGTGACCGAGTTCGGCCTCCAAGGGGCGCGCCGCCTAGCGGCGGAGTCGCACGAACGGGCTCGCGCAGTACTCGCCCGAGCGGCGGGAGAGCGAGCCACGGAGCTATCGCAGATCACAGACTTCATCGCGACCCGGAGCTATTGATGTCAGACCTCCTAAAGCGGATCGACTCCCCGCAAGACCTCCACGAGTGCAGCGACGAGGAGCTGCAGGCGCTTGCGCAGGAGGTGCGCGAGTACATCATCGACACCGTGGGGGAGATCGGCGGCCACTTCGGCGCAAACCTGGGCGCCGTGGAGATCGCCGTAGCGCTGCATTCGGTCCTTGATTCACCGCGGGACAAGATCCTGTGGGACGTCGGTCATCAGGCCTATCCCCACAAGATCCTCACCGGGCGCCGCGACCAGCTGCACACGATCAGAAAGTACGAAGGGCTGGCTCCGTTCTGCGCCATTCACGAGTCGCCCCACGACATCATGGGCGCGGGCCACGCGTCAACCGCGATCGGCTACGCGGTCGGGATCAAGGAGGCGATGCGCCGGGGGCTGGCCGAGGACGCTCACGTCGTGGCGGTGG
This sequence comes from uncultured Actinomycetes bacterium, assembly GCA_963757075.1. Lineage (GTDB taxonomy): Bacteria > Actinomycetota > Thermoleophilia > Solirubrobacterales > Solirubrobacteraceae > Palsa-465. The sequence continues at coordinate 221,537 of CAVWQN010000002.1, read as the reverse complement.
CCGGAGACGGGGCGCTGACCGGCGGCGTGGCGTTTGAGGCCGTCCATCAGGCCGGCGGGCTGGGGACCCCGATCGTGGTGCTGCTCAACGACAACGGCATGTCGATCGCGCCGAACGTCGGCGCCCTGTCGCGCTACTTCAACCGCATGCGCCTGAACCCGAAGCTGTGGCACGCCCGCGAGGGGGTCGAGGAAGGGCTGACGAAGCTGCCGGTCGGCATCGGCGCCGCGTTCGAGCGCTTCGGGCCCCACTTCAAGGAGTCGCTGAAGGCCTTCTGGGCCCCGGGCCTGTGGTGGGAGGAGCTCGAGTTCGCCTACATCGGTGTGGTCGACGGCCACGACGTCCGCGCGGTCCGGAGCGCGCTGCGAGACGCGCTGGCTGCGGAGCGCCCCGTCGTCGTGCACTGCGCCACCGTCAAGGGCAAGGGCTTTCCTCCGGCCGAGGAGGGCGGGCTCGAAGGAATGGAGAAGTGGCACGCGGCCAAGCCCAAGTCGATCTCAAACGGCGCCCCAGCCAAGGCTTCCTCCGGCTCCGGGTCGGCCGGCCCGTCGCCCCCGCCCCAGTACACGCAGGTGTTCGGCAAGGCCCTCGTGGCCGAGTGCCAGCGGGACCCGCGGGTAATCGGGATCACGGCGGCGATGAATTCGGGCACCGGTCTGAACATCCTCCAGCGAGAGCTTCCGGATCACTACTACGACATCGGGATCGCCGAGCAGCAGGCGGTGTTATTCGCCGCCGGGCTGGCCCTTCAGGGGTGTAAGCCCGTGGCCGCCATCTACTCGACCTTCCTCCAGCGGGCCTATGACCAGATCGTCCACGACGTGTGCCTCCAGAAGCTGAACGTCGTGTTCTCGATGGACCGCGCCGGGCTGGTGGGCGATGACGGGCCCACCCACCACGGTGCGTTCGACATTGCCTACCTGCGCTGCCTTCCGAACATGGTGCTGATGGCGCCTCGCGACGAGGCGACGCTCGTGCACATGCTTCACACGGCTCTCGTCTACGACGACGGGCCGATCGCGCTGCGCTACCCCCGCGGCAACGGTGTCGGGGTGCCGCTGCCCGATCGTCCTTCCGCAATCGAAATCGGGACCGGCGAGATCCTGCGCGAGGGCTCGACTGTGGCCCTGCTGGGGTACGGCACCGGGGTCGGCAAGGCACTGGAGGCCGCCTCCATCCTGGCCGAGCGCGGCATCTCGGCGACGGTCGCCGACGCGCGGTTCGCCAAGCCGATCGACCTGGCGCTCGCGGCGCAGCTCGCCGCCGAGCACGAGCTGCTGGTGACCGTGGAGGAAGGCGTGCTCGCGGGCGGGTTCGGGTCCGCCGTGTGGGAGACCCTCTCCGATGCCGGCGTGGCCGGGTCGTCGGCCGCCGCCCGCATCCTCCGGGTGGGCCTGCCCGACCGCTATGTGACCCATGGAGCGCCGAAGCTCCTCCATGAGGAGGTTGGCTACACAGGCGACAGGATCGCGGAGCGGATCGAGGCGGCGGTGGCCGAGCTGGAGGGGGTGGCGTAGGGGCCGCCCTTAAGAAGAACGGCCCGCACTGAGGCGGGCCGTCCTGAGGGAGGAGAGATGTATCTGCGCTTTGAGTTGGTGGGTTGAGCCCACCAGCGTCCAATGGAAGCGGCAACGGCGCCCGCTCTGTGTGATCTCGATCACGTACGGTTGACCAAGTGAAGAGAGTGCGTCTGGACGCCCTGCTGTCCCAGCGGGGCGTTTTTCCATCGCGCGCCCGCGCCGCAGCGTCCGTCCTGGCCGGCGACGTGCTGCTGCTCCCGGAGCGCAGGCGGGCCCAGAAGCCGGGCCAGCTGGTGCCGGATGACGTCCAGGTCGAGGTGGCTGAGGCTCCAGAGTTCGTCTCCAGAGGCGGCATCAAGCTGGCCAACGCACTGGCGGCAACCGGGCTCGATGTCGCTGGCCGGCTAGCTCTGGATGTGGGGGCTTCGACGGGCGGGTTCACGGACTGCCTGCTGGGGCGCGGGGCCGAGCACGTGGTCTGCGTCGACGTCGCCTACGGGCAGCTCGACTGGAGGCTGCGGTCCGATGAGAGGGTGACGGTGATCGAGCGCCGCAACGCCCGGTCGCTGCGCCGGGAGGAGCTTCCGTACGCTCCCGATCTGATCGTGATCGATGTCTCCTTTATCTCACTGAAAAAGGTCATGCCCGCGGCTCTGGCGTGCGCCGCCCAGCAGTTCGAGGCCCTGGCGCTCATCAAGCCGCAATTCGAGGTCGGGCGCGAGCACGTCGGCTCCTCCGGGGTCGTCCGCGACAGCCGGCAGCGACGGCGAGCGCTGATCGAGGTCGGCCTGGAGGCCAAGCGCCTGGGAGCGTCGGTCCTGGGCTACGCAAGCTCCGGGCTGCCCGGCCCCAAGGGCAACCGTGAGACGTTCGTGTGGCTGGCGGAGGGCTCACGGGAAGGCCTCGGCGATGACGAGCTCGAATCGGCGGCGCGGGACGTCGAGCCTTGAATCCACCCCGCACCGCCACGGTGCTCACCCACCGCCGGCCGGCAGAGACCGCTCCGGCGGTCACGGAACTGCTCGAGGCGGCCACACGCGCAGGAGTCGTGCTCCGCTTCGATCCGGAAGAGACGAGCAAGCATCGTCTCGCCCCGCGGGAGGGCGTCGAGGTGGACGTCCCGCTGCTCAAGGACGCCGACATGTGCTTCGCGCTGGGGGGCGACGGGACGATCCTCAGCGCGCTGCGCGAGTACGCCGGCACCGGCGTGCCGGTATTCGCCGTCAACTTCGGGGAAATTGGCTTTCTGGCCACCGTCGAACGCGACCAGGTCGCCTCCGGCTTCGCACGGGCATTCGACGGGGACTTCGAGCTGCTGGCGCTGCCCGGGCTTCGCGTGTCCGATGAGCGCGAGCTGTGGCTGGCGATCAACGACGTGTCGATACACCGGCAGCCGGGCAACCGCGTGGCCCACCTGGCCTACGCAGTCGGCCCCGACGAGATCGGGCGCGTCCGCTGCGACGGGCTGGTGGTCGCGACGCCGGCGGGGTCCACTGGGTACAACCTGGCCAACGCCGGACCCGTGATGGCCTGGGGGGTGGCGGGATTCGTGGTGTCGTTCATCGCCCCCCATTCCCTCACCGCACGGGCTCTGGTCGTGGCCCCGGGAGACGCCCTGGTTGTTCACAACGCATCGCGGGAGGAGCCAGTCGACGTCGTGATCGACGGCCGTCCGGTCGGGGTGCTGGCGCCGGCGGAGCAGATCGCCGTCTCCTTTCTCGGCGATCTGGGGACCCTGGCCCAGATCCCGGGGACGACCTTCTACCACCGGCTGAGGGAAAAGTTCGGGCGACTGGTCTCGCCGCTGTAGCGAGGTGCGAGATCGAGCGGCTCGGCGACCCCGCCGACGGATCTGTCGGCCGCGCTTGGTACACCCCGCTCCGTGCTCCACGAGCTCCGCGTCGAGAATCTGCTGCTCCTCGAACGGGCCGAGCTCCGCCTGGCCGAAGGCCTCAACGTCCTCACGGGCGAGACCGGCGCCGGCAAGACACTGCTGGCCCAGGCGCTCGATTTGCTGCTCGGTGGCCGCGCCCGGAGCCGGATCGTCCGCCCCGGGGCACGCGAGGCGTACGTCGAGGGAGTGTTTGCGTTGCCGCCAGGGCTGAAGCTGGACGCATTGCCCGAGGACGCCGACGAGCTCGTGCTGGCGCGGCGGGTGTGGGCCGACGGTCGGACGCGGGCCTATTTGAACAACCGCTCGGCGACCGTGGGCGACCTGCGCGAGCTCGCCGCTCAGCTTCTGCACTTCTATGGACAGCACGAGCACCGCAAGCTGACGCTGTCCGGCGCGCAGCTGGACGTGCTCGACTCCTACGGCGGCGCCGAGCACCTGTCTCTGCGCCAGAGCGTCCGGGCGGCGTACGAGCGCGTGCGGGGGCTGGATCAGCAGGTCGCGGAGCTGCGCGCGCTGGCCGGGGCTCGCGAACGCGAGCTGGACCTGATCACGTTCGAGCTCCAGGAGATCGAGGCCGCCGACCCGAGCGAGCCGGAGGAGGCGGAGCTGATCGCCGAGCGCGATCGGCTCCGGCACCTGGACGCCCTCCAGGCCGCTGTGGCCGCGGCCGCCGAGGCGCTGGCTCCCGAAGCCGGCGGGGGCGTGCGCGAGCTGCTCGCCGGTCCGGTCCAGGGGCTCGAAGCGGCGAGCGAGCTGGACCGGACCCTGTCACCGCACGCCGAGCGCCTCAGGTCCCTGGGCTATGAGGCGGACGATCTGGGGGCCGAGCTACGCCGTTACGCGCTCGAGCTGGACGGCTCTGACGGTGGCGGGCCAGGTCGGCTGGACGAGGTCGAAGAACGGCTCCAGCTGTTCGCGCGGCTGAAGCGCAAGCACGGTGGCTCCATCGCCGAGGTGCTGGATCACGCCGCGCGGTGTAGCGCGCGGCGAGAGGAGCTCGAGCACGCGGACGTCACGCTGGAAGGTACGGAGCGTGAGCTGGCCTTCGGCCGCCAGGAGCTCGACGGGCTCGCGGCGGAGCTCTCGGAGCGCCGCCGCAGCGCCGGGCCGGCGCTGGCCAAGGCGGTGCGGGGGCGGCTGTCGGAGCTCGCGATGCCGGACGCCACGTTCGAGGTCCGGCTGGTGCCGAGGGAGGACGGCTGCGGCCCGCGGGGGGCCGAGACGGTGGAGTTCGAGATCGCCGTCAACCCCGGCGTGCCCGGGGGCCCGTTGCGCGAGATCGCCTCGGGCGGCGAGCTCTCGCGTGTGATGCTGGCGATGCTGAGCGTGGCCCACGACGCCGGCGAGCGCGCACCGGACAACGCGCTGCTGGTGTTCGACGAGGTAGACGCCGGGATCGGCGGCCACACGGCCCGGGCTGTGGGCGAGCATCTGCGGGACCTGGCCCGGGGGCGTCAGATCCTGTGCATCACCCACCTGCCCCAGGTCGCCTCGCTCGCAGACCGCCACTTCAAGATCGAGAAGCAGAGCGCCGGCGGATCCGCCACGACGACCGTATCCGAGCTGTCGGGTGACGGCGTAGTCCCAGAGCTGGTGCGGATGCTTGGCGCCAGCGAGGGCGACCGGGCCGCGAGCCAGCACGCTCGTCAGCTGCTTCGGGCGGCCTGAGCCCGTCCGCGCGCCACGCTACCGTAGGGGGGCATGGCCGACAGCGAGACCCGCTTCATCTTCATCACTGGCGGGGTCGTGTCCTCGCTGGGGAAGGGCATCGCGGCGGCGTCGATCGGAAGGCTGCTGGTTTCCAGGGGGTTCGACGTTCAGCTGCAGAAGTTCGACCCGTACATCAACGTCGATCCGGGGACGATGTCCCCCTATCAGCACGGCGAGGTGTTCGTCACCGAGGACGGCGCCGAGACCGATCTGGACCTCGGGCACTACGAGCGCTTCACCGACGCCAACACGAGCCGGGCCTCGAACGTCACCGCCGGCGGGATCTACAACGCGGTGATCCGGCGCGAGCGGCGGGGCGACTACCTCGGGGCCACCGTGCAGGTCGTTCCCCACATCACCGACGAGATCAAGCAGCGCATCAAGCTGATGGCGGAGTCGACCGAGGTGGACTTCGTGATCACGGAGATCGGGGGCACCGTGGGAGACATCGAGTCGCTGCCGTTCCTGGAGGCGATCAGGCAGTTCCCCGTGGACGTCGGCCGGCGCCGCTGCATGTTCATCCACCTGACTTTGGTCCCGTACATCGGGCACGCCGGGGAGCTCAAGACGAAGCCCACGCAGCACTCGGTCAACGAGCTGCGCCGCATCGGAATCGCGCCCGACATGGTCGTGTGCCGGTCGGAGTCGCCGCTGTCGGCCGACATCCGGCGCAAGATCGCGCTGTTCGCGAGCCTCCCGGTCGAAGCGGTCGTCTCCGCCCGGGACGTCGCCGACATCTATCAGGTGCCGCTCGTGTTCCGGACCGAAGGGGTGGACGACTACGTCGTCTCAGAGCACTTCGGGCTCGAAGCTCCCCCGCCGGACCTCGGAGCCTGGGAGGCCATCACCCACCGCGCGAGCGAAGCGACCGAGCGGGTGCGGATCGCGTTGGTGGGCAAATACGTCAAGCTCGAGGACGCCTATCTGTCAGTGGTCGAGGCCCTCCATCACGCCGCCGTCCACCACGGCTGCAAGATCGACGTGGAGTGGGTGGACTCGGAGGCAGTCAGCGAGCAGGTCGTGGCGGAGAAGCTCGCGGCCGCCGACGGGATCCTGATCCCCGGCGGCTTCGGAGGCCGGGGGATCGAGGGCAAGATCCGCGCCGCGCAGATCGCCCGCGAGCGGCGGATCCCCTACCTGGGAATCTGCCTGGGGATGCAGATCGCGGTGTGCGAATTCGCCCGGCACGTCGCCGGAATGCAGGGCGCCAACTCGACCGAGTTCGACCTCGAGACCCCGTTTCCGGTGATCGACCTGCTGCCAGAGCAGAAGGAGATCGCCGACATGGGCGGCACCATGCGGCTCGGCGCCGACCCGGTCAAGCTCCACGACGGGGCCCGGCTGCGAGAGCTGTACGGCGAGGCCGTGATCTACGAGCGCCACCGACACCGCTACGAGGTCAACAATCACCTCCGCCGAAGGCTCGAGTCCTCCGGACTGATCTGCTCCGGCACCTCTCCTGACGAGCGACTGGTGGAAGCGATCGAGCTCTCCGCGGACGTCCACCCGTTCTTCCTCGCCTCCCAGTACCACCCGGAGTTCAAGTCCCGTCCCGAACGGCCTGCGCCGCTGTTCAGAGAGTTCGTCGGGGCGGCGCTGAAGGCCGCCCGGGCGCCCGCTGCCCAGACGCCGCGCCGGGCCCCCGCCAGCGCGTGAGGCGAGCCACCGACGCGGAGCGCCAGCGGCTCCAGGACACATTCCAGACGCTCTGCAGGATCGAGAGCCCCTCGGGACACGAGCGCGCCTGTGCGGACTGGGTGACGCGAGAGCTCGCCTCGCTGGCGATCGAGGTGCAGGAGGACGACGCCGGCCCCCGGGTTGGCTCCGACGCCGGCAACCTGCTGGCCCGGATTCCCGGGCGCGCCGGCGCGGAGGGGGACGGCGGGGGGATCCTGCTCTGCGCGCACCTCGACACCGTGCCCCTGACCGCGCCGATCGAGCCGGTGCTCGTCGACGGTCGGTTCCAGAACGCAAACGAAGGCATCCTGGGCGCGGACAACAAGACCGCGGTGGCGATCCTGATCGAACTGGCGCGTCGCCTGCAGTCCGGCCCGGATCTGCTATCTGCACCTGTCGAGCTGTTGTTCACCGTATGCGAGGAGGTGTCGCTGCGAGGCTCGAAGGAGTTCGACACAGCGCGGCTACAGAGCCGATTCGGGTACGTGTTCGATCACGCCACCCCGGTGGGGGAGATCGTGCTCGCGTCTCCCACTCATTACCGCATCGACGCGGAGCTGCGCGGGCGATCGGCGCATGCCGGTCTGCGGCCGGAGGAAGGCCGCAGCGCGATCGCCGCCGCCGGGAGGGCGATCTCCGCCATGCGCCTGGGCCGGATCGACTCCGAGACAACCGCGAACGTGGGCGTGATCGCCGGCGGGACCTCGATCAACGTCGTGCCGGGACGATGCCGGATCGAGGCCGAGGCCCGCAGCCTCGATGAGGCTAAGGTCCAGGACCTGGTCACGGAAATGGTCGATCACCTTCAGGATGCGGCCAACGCCACCGAGTGCGACCTCGACGTCACCGTGGAGCGGATGTTCAAGGGCTACCGGACGCGGCCCAGGGCAGCGCAGGTGGAGCTAGCCGAGCGGGCGCTGCGTGCCTGCGGCTATCAGCCAAAGCACATCGCCACCGGCGGCGCCTCGGACGCCAATTCGTTCGAGGCGGCCGGATTCCCATGCACGAACCTGGCCGACGGGACCGAGCGCAACCATCAGCCCGACGAGCGCGTCAGCGTCGCGGCGCTGGAGGGAATGTTCGACGTGGCGATCGCGCTGGTGGAGGAGCCGACGCCGTGAGCCAGGCACCGAGGTTCGAGCCGACTGGCAGCGAGCCCAAGTATGAGGGCAAGATCGCGACCGTCAGCGTCGAGCACTACCGGTACGAGGATGGCGACGAGGTCACCCGCGAGAAGGTCTCCCATCCCGGCGCAGTGGGGATCGTGGCCGTCGACGAGCGCCACGTCTGGTTGACGCGTCAGCCTCGCGAGGTGGTTGGCGATGGCGCCTCCCTCGAGATCCCGGCCGGGAAGCTCGACGTCCCCGATGAAGAACCGCTCCAGACCGCCAAGCGCGAGCTGGCCGAGGAGATCGGCAGGCAGGCCGACGAATGGGAGGAGATCCTGTCCTTCTACACCAGCCCCGGATTCAGCGACGAGCGCGTGTGGCTCTACCTGGCGACCGGGCTGTCCGAGGCGCCGGAGGCTCAGGCCGACGAGCTCGAGCGGATCGAGATCGTGCCCTGGCCGCTTGAGGAGCTCGATAGCGCGATCGCCCAGTGCGAGGACTCCAAATCACTGATCGCGCTCCTGTGGCTCGCTCGCCGTAGCGGACGCTAGGCGGCAGGACTCGCCACCCCGAGGGCGAACCTCCTGCCATGGCGACCGTCGCCAACGCGCCGGCGAATCCTGCACGCCACTTGACCGAGCTGACGCTCGACTTCCTCGCCTACCTTGAGCTCGAGCGAGGTCTGTCCCGCAACACGCTGGAGGCCTACCGCTCGGACCTCCAGCAGTTCGGGGAGTTTCTCTCCCGCCGCGCCGTCGACCCCCTGGCCGTGGCGCCGGGAGACCTCCGGGCATATGTCTCGGAGCTGGCCAACGGGTCGGGCCATCGAGCGGCCGCGGCGCCGGCAACGCTGCAGCGGAAGATCGCATGCCTGCGCTCGTTCTACCGCCATCTCCGCCGGGAGCAGATCCTCGAGTCCGACCCGACCTCGGAGATTCGGGCGCCGCGCTCGCGCGCCAGGCTGCCCAAGGTCCTGGGCCGGGACGAGGTGACGCACCTGCTCGCGCAGCCTCGCGGTAGTTCTCCCACCGCGCTCCGCGACCGGGCGCTGCTCGAGACGATGTACGCCTGCGGGCTACGAGCCAGCGAGGCGATCACGCTCGAGCTCAGTCAGCTCGACCTCCAGAGCGGGATCGTCCGTGCGCGAGGTAAAGGCTCCAAGGAGCGAATCGTCCCCATCGGGTCCAAGGCGATCCAAGCGCTGCGCGCTTACCTGGACAAGGGGCGCCCTCGGCTCGTCGGCCTGCGCGAGGAGCCGCGCGTGTTCTTGAACGCGCGCGGGGGCGGGCTCTCCCGCCAGGGCCTCTACAAGATCGTTCAGCGGCACGCACGCTCCGCCGGTCTCGCGCGGCGGATGAGCCCACACACGCTCCGCCACACGTTCGCCACTCACCTGCTGGCCGGTGGTTGCGACCTGCGTTCGCTGCAAGAGATGCTCGGCCACGCCGACATCGGGACGACGCAGGTCTACACCCACTTGTCCGCGGACCGGCTGCGCGACGTGTACTTCAGCGCCCATCCCCGCGCCCAGGTCGACCGTTCGTAAACCGAATTTCGCTGACAGAATCGAGGCGTGCGCTGTCCTTCTCGCCGTAAACATGGTTGCACCGAGAGTGGTCACTGGCGGATGCCTGGCGAGGACGCAGGAGGCGACGCGCAGCAGCGCTGCGCGAGCCGACGAGGACGAAGTCAGGCGCCGCCAGGGGCCGCTCGAATGCGATCGTGTTTGCGGCGGGAAGGACTGAGCTGCCTCCTGGTCCTCCTACTCGTGGTGCCCACGGTCGCCGCTTGTGGGAACTCCCGTACGCCGGTGCCAAACCTGGCTCAGCCGGCGGTGCCGCGCGGAATCCGGACGCTCACCTATACGAAGGCGGGGGTCACGCTCGTGGCGCCCGCCAACTGGACGGTGTCACCCCAGAAGCCCCCACTGATCGCCACGGTGAACTCCGGGGCGGCGATCGTTGCGGTGTGGCGCTACCCGCGGACGGCTCCCGCCCCGGCAACGACGGCCGCGCTCAAGCAGACGCGCTCGGCGCTAATCCGCTCGGCGCAGGCCAGCGACCCCAGCCTGCGGCTGATCCGCTCCAGCCTCGGTGGGCAACACGGCACGCCGACGATCATCCTCGACGCGACCGAGCGCATCGCGGGCAACGAGCGGCGGGTGCGCTCGATCCACATGTTCGGCTCGGGCGATGAGGTAGTGGTTGACGAGTACGCGCCCACAGACATCTTCGCCGCGGTTGACCACGGCGTTTTCTCGCCGTTGAGAAGGTCGCTGACGCTGCTCCCAGTCTCCGGGGCGTGACGCGGCCAGACCGAGCAGGGCACAAATACGCTAGGCCACTCGCGCACGGGCGCGTTGATCGATTCGCTTCACTCAGGGTTGGTGTTCACGAACCTCATCGAGACCGACCAGGTCTACGGCCACCGTCACGACGGCCGGCTGGCCGATGTCGGCGCCACCGTGTTCCGGTGGCTGACCTCGTCGCAAGCGCCAGAGCTTCCGGGCGAGGCGTTCCTCTGATGCCCGAGCTGCCCGAGGTCGAGACCATCCGCCGCCAGCTGGCGCCGTACGTCGAGGGCCGCACGATCGACAGGGTCGAGATCCTCGACGAGCGCTGGACCCGTCCGGAATCACCGGTCGAGGTGGAGCAGGGATTGCGTGGTGCGGCCGTCTCGCGCCTGTCGCGGTCAGGCAAATACCTGATCTGGGAGCTATCGGACGACCGTTATCTGCTCATGCACCTGCGGATGACGGGTGCGCTGCTGATCGACCCTCCGGTGGAGCCGCTGCATACCCGCGTTCGCTTCCGGCTCGACGGCGGCCGCAGGCTGTTGTATGTCGACCCGCGCCGCTTCGGCACCGGTCACCTGCTCAGGGGCGTGACGCTGCGCGACGCCTACCTGGCGCAGCGGATCGGGATCGAGCCTTTCACGGCCGAGTTCACGGCCGAGCACCTGTTCCGGCTCACGCGCGGTCGCCGAGCGCCGATCAAGTCGTTCGTGCTCGACCAGCGCCGCATCGCGGGCGTGGGCAACATCTACGCCGACGAGGCCCTGTTCCGGGCCGGCATCCACCCACTGCGGCCGGCCGGGCGGCTGACCCGGGCGCAGCTCGCGGGGCTGCGCGACGCTATCGAGCAGGCGCTCCAGGCCGGAATCGACGCCAAGGGCGCTTCGATCGACGACTTCCGTCACGTCGACGGTGCCCGAGGCTCGTTCCAGGATCGATTTTTGATCCACCGCCGCGCCGGCCAGCCCTGTCAGCGCTGCGGCGCGATCGTGCGCAAGCTGATTGTCGGGGGCCGCGGCACGTACGTGTGCGAGCACTGCCAGCGTCGTCCGCGCCTCCTCGCCGGCCGTGCGTAGGCTCGGAACGCGCCCGGCGGAGCCGACGGCCACCATCCGCGTGCGCGAGATGGAGCCAGTGGACATCCAGAGCGCGGCGGCGGTGGCCGCTGCCGCATTCGAGGTCGAGCTGGTCGACCGCGAGGCGCGGCGGCGGTGGGTCGAGCGACTCGGACATCCGCTCGCCACGGACCCTGGCGGCGCATTCGTGGCAGAGCGCGACGGTCGCGTCATCGGGGTAGCGGAGGCAATCCGGCGCGAACGGTTGTGGTGCCTGTCGCTGCTCGCGGTCCGGCCGGGACTGCAGAGCGCGGGCACCGGCCGTGCGCTACTCGAGCAGACGATGGCTTACGCCGCCGGCACCGACGCGGGGCTGATCGTCAGCTCAAACGACCACCGCGCGCTGCGGCTCTACGCCCAGGCGGGCTTCTCCCTGCTGCCGACATTCGAGGCCGTGGGCGTCCTCGACCGTCGCACGCTGCCGAGGCCCGACCGAAGGGTCGCGGAGCGAGGAAGCGGCGACCTCGAGGCCCTCGAGTCCATCTCCCGGGATATCAGGGGCGCCCCCCACACTTCCGAGCTGGAGCTGGCGATGCGCTCCGGCGCGCGGCTGCTGCGCTTCGGCGATCGCGGGTTCGCGCTGGCACAGCCGGGCATGGGCCCCTGGCTACTGGTGGCACGCGACGAGGAGGCGGCCGTCGCGTTGCTGTGGAGCACGCTTGACCTGGTCGGGGACACCGAACGCATCGGCATTCGCTGGATCACTTCGGGCCAGGATTGGGCGGTCGACGTCGTCGTCCGCGCGGGACTCAGGCTGACGGCCAATGGGGCGCTGTGCGTCAACGGGCAGCCGGGGCCGCTGCGCCCCTTCATCCCCAGCGGGGCGTTCGCGTAGCTGGGCCCCCCGCGGCGGTCTCGCTGCCCCCGCGGCACGCCCGTCTCCTCCTAGGCGGCTAGGCCACGGCCAGCAGGTCCGTCAGGCGCCCTTCGTGGTCGGCGGCCAGAAGCTCTCGGAACCCTCCGATCACCTCGTCTCCGATCACGATCTGGGGGAAGGTGAACATGCCCGTGCGTTGCTGCAGGGCCGCGCGGCCGTCCGGGTCACGTGCCAGATTGATCTCCCGGTAAGCGATTCCCCGCCGCTCGAGGAGCGCCTTGGCGCTCACACACATCGAGCAGCGCTCCGTCGTGTACACGGTCACAGACTTCATTGCAGTGGTAAGCATAGGATGCCCCGTCCCCTGAAGACACAAGCAATCGTGCTGCGCTCGATCCGCTACGGGGAGGCGGATCGGATCCTCCACCTATACACACCGCACCTCGGCCGGATCAATGCCATCGCCAAGGGGGTGCGACGGGCGCGCAGCCGCTTCGGCGCCCGATTGGAGCCGTTCTTCCACGTCAGCGTCGTACTCCACGAGGGCCGTGGCGAGCTTGCGACGGTCACGGGCGCCGACACGGTCGCCGCCAATGCCGAGCTGCGCGACCACGCCAAGACCCTCGACGCCGCCTCCCGCGCCTGTGACGCCGTCGCCCGGCTGTTCGAGACCCCCGACCCTCATCCGGAAGTGTTTCGGCTGCTCGTCAACGAGCTGACGCTGCTGAACGAGTGGCAAGGCCATGCCAGGCCCGCGAACGGGCTCGCGTTTCGGCTGAAGTTGCTGCTGGCGGTGGGCATCGTCCCCCAGCTCGGGGCATGCGCATCCTGCGGAGCGCGCGACCAACTTCATGGTTTCTCCGCTGCGGCCGGCGGGGTCGTGTGCAGCTCGTGCCAGGGCTCGGGCTTCCCGCTCGAGGAGGAGTCCTATCGGTTCCTGGTATCCGCGCTCGGCGCCCCCCTGGCGGAGGCGCCTGACGCTTCTGAGCGGGCACTTCGCCAGGTCGAGCGCGCAATCGTCGAGCAGGCCGAGCACCACGCGCACGTGCGTCTGCGACCGTTGCAGCCATTCACGAGTGTCTCGTCTTCGTCACGGCCCGTGCCTATCGCGCGATCCGCTGTCAGAATCGACGGCGATGGGTGAACAATTGCTAGAAGCGGGCTACCAGCACCCCGGTGGCCCGGTCGCGGACGCGTTCGCGGAGCGGATGCGCGCTCGAGAGGAGGCTGAGCTCTCCTCGCTCGCCACCCCCTCCTACCCCGCACGGCGGGAGCGCCCCGAGCCGGACTGCGGGCTGCGGACACCGTTCCAGCGCGACCGCGACCGGATCGTCCACTCCAAGGCGTTCAGGCGCCTCAAGCACAAGACACAGGTGTTCGTGGCGCCAGCCGGCGACCACTACCGGACGAGGCTCACCCACACCCTTGAGGTCACGCAGGTCTCTCGCACGATCGCCCGCGCCCTGCGGCTGAACGAGGATCTGGTCGAGGCGATCGGGCTCGGCCACGACCTCGGTCACCCCCCGTTCGGTCATCTGGGCGAGGAGGCGCTCGACCGGTGCCTGACCGAGCGCTTCGGAGCCAACTTCCTTCACAACGAGCATTCGCTACGGGTCGTCGACTCGCTGGAGCGCGAAGGCCAGGGGCTAAACCTGACCGCACCGGTGCGCGAAGGCATCCTGGGGCATTCGTGGCATGCCGCCCCACCGCCGACGCTCGAGGGCCAGATCGTCCGCTTCGCTGACCGTGTCACGTACATCAACCACGACATCGACGACGCGCTGCGCGCCGGGTTGATCTCCCGCGAGGACCTCCCGGCGCAGGCGATCGCAGTGCTGGGCGACAGCGGCCCACGCCGAATCGACGCGCTGGTGCACGACCTGGTCGAGCACTCCGACCAGGCTCGCGAAATCGTGCAGGGCGAGCGGGTGGGTGCGGCGATGGCCGATCTCCGGGAGTTCATGTTCACGCGTGTTTACCTCGGCCCGGAGGCACGCCGCGAGCACGCCAAGATCGAGCTGGTTGTGCGCTCGCTGTTTGAACACTACTGCGCGTTCCCGGAGCAGATCCCGGGCTCCATCCCGGACGGCGAGCTCCCGCAGCGGGTGACCGACTACCTGGCCGGGATGACGGATCGCTTCTGCATCCGTAAGTTCGAGGAGCTCAGCATTCCGGTCGCGTTCGCGCCGTGACTCGCTACACAGCCGATTCGCGCGACCGGGTGCGCGATGCCGTCGACATGGTGGCGCTCGTCTCCGCCCGGACCGAGCTCCGTCGTGCGGGGGCCAACAGCTACTTCGGTCTGTGCCCGTTTCACGAGGAGCGAACGCCCTCGTTTCACGTCAGCCCGGATGAGAAGCTCTACCACTGCTTCGGCTGCCAAGCGTCAGGGGATCCGTTCAGCTTCGTAATGGAGACTGAAGGGCTGGACTTCACGGGGGCGCTGGAGGCGCTCGCCGGGCGGTTCGGCGTGCAGCTCGAGGCCGAGGCGGAGAACCCCCAGGCAGCGGCGCGCAGGCAGCGCCGCGAGCGATTGCAATCGCTGCTGGCTCGAGCCGCGGTGTACTACATGAGATGCCTGTGGGAGTCGCGCGAGGCTGAGCGGGCACGCGAGTACCTCCTCGGCCGGGGGTTGAGCGAGGAAACGCTGCGGTCGTTTCGTATCGGCTACGCCCCGAGCGCCTGGGACCGGATGCTCGGTGCGTCGCGGAGCGCCGGTTTCAGCGAGGAGGAGCTGCTGACGGTTGGCCTGGTGCAACGCTCAAAAGACCAGCCCGGCCGGATCTATGACCGCTTCCGCGAGCGGATCATGTTCCCGGCCTCCGACGCCCGCGGCCAGGTGCTCGGTTTCGGGGCCCGCGCCATGCGTGAAAACCAGCTGCCGAAGTACCTGAACACGGCCGACGGCGAGCTGTACCACAAGCGAGAGGTGCTCTACGGGATCGATCTGGCCCGATCGGCCGCAGCCCGAGCCGGCCGGATGATCATCGTCGAGGGGTACACCGACGTGCTGGCGCTCCACCAGGCCGGCTTCTCCAACACCGTCGGGGTGATGGGAACGTCCCTGACCGAGGAGCAGCTGGGCGCCTTGGCCCGAGTGGTGGCAGTCATCGAGCTCTGTCTTGACGCAGATCGAGCCGGACAGGAGGCGATGCTCCGCGCGGCCCGCCTGGCCGCGGGCCGCAGGATCGAGCTGCGGGTCGTGCCGCTGCCGTCGGGCACCGATCCCGCCGAGCTCGTCGAGCGCGAGGGAGCAGAGGCTCTGGGGGCACTCGTCGAATCCTCCGTTCCTTTCGTCGTCTTTGAAGTCGAGCGCATCCTGGAGGGAGCCGACACCGCCAGCGCCGAGGGTCGGGACCGAGCGCTTGACGAGCTACGGCCCGTACTGGCGGAGCTGCCGGCCAGCGTGTTGCGCGAGGACCTGCTGCGGCGCATCGCCGGGCGACTCGAGCTCTCCGAGGCCCGCGTGGGGTCGCTGGCGCTCGGCGGCGCGGCGGGGAGCGCATCGCGTGGGGGCGCGGACCGGCCCGCGGCGGCTGGCCGACCCGCGCAGACAGCTCTGGGCGCCGATAGAGGCGTCCGCGCCGAGCGGACGTTCCTGGCCCTGTGCGTCGCCCTGCCCGAAGCCGGAAGGTCCGCGCTAGGGGCGATCGATCCCCAGGAGCTCCTGACCAGCGAACCGTTGCGTCGGGCTGCAGCGCATATCGCGCCTCGCACCGACAGGCCTCTGTCGGACCTCCCGCCGGACGATGAAGAGCTCGCGCACGTGGTCGCGGACCTGGTCGCGAGAGCAGGCAGGATGCCTGACGTCGACCGGGCCCGACTCGAGCACGCCCGCCTGGTGCTCGAGCTGGGCCGAATAGACCGCGCGATCCGGCGGGCGAGGGTGCAGGCAGGCGCCGATGTCGGCCGCCTGGCGCGCGAGCGCGAGGAGGTGCTGGAGGGGATAAGGAGGGTCGTGGGGCAGTTGGAGCAAGCGGTGTAGGGGGGAACAAGGCCGCTATGCTCTGGTGCGAGGTCCCCGGTGATGTAGCGGAAACATGCTTGACTGTTAATCAAGTCTCGGTGGTTCGAATCCACCCCGGGGAGCTTGATGTGTCACTGATGGTTACTCGTCAGCGACCGGTATCCGGTTTCAACCTCAGCGTGGCAGTTAGCGCACAGCAGGACACACTTGGCCGCCTCGGCGCGTGCTGAGTTGAGATTTCGTGCCACTCCGTCGTGAGAAAGCGCAAATCGCTTCTGTGACCTGTCGATGTGATGGAATTGAAGTGCGGCAGCACAGGCAGAGTATCCGCAGAGAGCGCATTGTCCGCCTGCCTCGTCTATGAGAGTGCGCTTGACACGGCGACGCCATTCACTCACGCGCTCCTGTCGGCAGAGGAGGCAGCGGTAGTAGCCGCGGCCCTCCAGACGGTATGGCGTGAGGCCGTGCCGGGGACATCGGCGCTGGATGATGATCGGGTCGACCGCGGGATCTGGTCTCCGCGCGCGGCGCGGTCGATCGATCTGCCACTTGCTAAGCCAGTATCGGACCGTGCTTATGGATCTGTCTAGTTCAGCGGCTATCTGCTGGAGTGTGGCTCCGCCTGCGACCAGTCGCTCGAGAGCGGCCTTATCCGGAGCGCCGCGCGACGTGAAGCGGCGAGCATTCTGTGAATTGAGGCCATGTTTTTTTGCCCAGTAGGCGACTGTGGAGGCATGTAACCCCAAGTCACGCCCGATCTGCTCAAGTGATAGCCCTGCATCGAACTGTGCTTGCAAATAGTGCCTGTTCACAGACAGAGTGTGAGTGATCCGTCGGACGGAACGTACGTTCGGGGTGCGATTCAGTAGCCTGTGCCCGGTGAAGCTCTACGTCTGCTACGGCACCTGGAAGCCGGCGCCCCGACCCGGGGGGCATCCCTGCGGGAACGCGTACCACGCGCTCAAGGACGCGGGGCACGACCCGGAGGTCATTCGCAGCTACGGACTGGGGATGCTGCCCGACGTCTTCAACCAAACCTCTGGCCGGCAGGAGGTCAAGCGGCTGACCGGCAACACCTGGGTGCCCGTGCTTGTTACCGACGACGGCGCCGTGGTTCAGGGATCACGGGAGATCGCTGATTGGGCCCGCACCCATCCGGCTGAGGCTGCGCCGGCGTCGGGAGGAACCGCTTCCACGGGAGGCTGACCGGATGGGCGAGGGTGGTGAATCCCGAGAGACGTCCACGGTGACGGTCGAGTATCTCGAGGAGTGGGAAGGCCACGGAGCCGTCTGGCGGGCGGTCGAGGTGAGCGACGAGCGGGCGGTGATCGATCTGTGCAGCTGCACCGGCGAGCCGATGGACCGGGTGCAGAGCGACGAGCCGCAGCTGATCGCGTACGTTCGCGACCACCCGGATCACCGATCCGGCTGAATCCCACCCCCCAGCTGCTCGACCAGCTCGGCCGCTCGCGTGGCTCCGTCATTGGCGGCCGCCCACCGGCGAAGCTCGGCCGCACGGGCGGCCAGCCCAGGATTCTCTAGCGCCCGTCGTACGGCCAGCCGCAGGGTCGCCGGGCTGAGCATCCGCCACGGAAGTCTCACGCCCACTCCGGCCCAGTCCACCCGGGCGGCGTTCTCGGCCATGTCGCCGGAGTGGGGCACAGCGACCACCGGGCACCCCGATGCCAGGGCTCGCACCAGCGTTCCGTGGCCAGCGTGCGTGATCACCAGCTCGCAGGCCGGCATCGAGCGCGAGTAGGAGATCCACTCGACCAGCCGGCCGTTCGCCGGGACGTGGATCGGGACGACCTGCGTCTTGCCCGCGGTCCGACGCCGGTTGGTCGTGGCCAAGACCCGCAGCGGCTCCGGCGCGAGCCCCGCCAGCGCGCAGCGCACCAGTCGATGATCAGAGTCATGGGCAGTGGAGGGCGCGACGAGCACCAGCGGATCATTCCCCGGTGGCGGTGCCACATCGTGATACGGCGGCTCCCACAGCAGTGGGCCAACCACGTGCGTATTCGGGGGCCAATGGCGTGGATACTCGAGCTGGGGGAAGGTCCCGACCAGCGCAAGGCTCTCGCTGATGCCGCCGTGGAGCCGTTTCAGGGGCGCGAGGCCGAGCCGTGACCGGGTCTCGTTTAGCTCGGCGCGTCCGCGCTCGAACCCCCGGCCCACCGGGCGCTCCAGTGCCCGCCAGAACGCTTTGCCAAGAGGGGTCCGGGGGGGTCGCGCTCCGAGGGCGTAGGGCGGCAATCCCGTCTCGGGCGCCGGGTACACGTGCGGGATCAGGGTTGCAAGCGGGACGCCCTCGAGCTCGGCCGCGAGCGCCGGCGCGACCGTGAGGATGTCGTGCACGACCACGTCTGGCCTAGCCGCCGCGATGGCGCTCCGGGTTTGCGGCGTCGCGAGCGCAACTGCCTGGTAGGGCTTGATCGGGTGATCGGGGGTCGGGAAGACCGGATACTCGGGGGCGGGAACGAACTGAAGGCCGCTCCGCTCGACGTCCGGGCGCCAGCGCTCCCAGGTCTCGAATGTGACGTCGTGGCCTCGCTCCGTAAGCCGCGCGCCGAGCGCGAGCATCGGGAACGCGTGGCCCGGATCGCCGAAGGCGCCGAGGAAGACCCTCAAGCGGCGAGCTCGGCCACTGCCCGCAGCTGCGTTATCCGGTCCTCGACGCTGAATGCCATGGGCGTGATCATCAGCGTGCCGACGCCGGCGTCCCGGAAGGCCGCGATCCGCTCGCGCACCGCGTCACGGGGACCACACAGCGACACCAGATCGATCAGCTCGTCGGGAATGGCCGCGCCGGCTTCGGCTTTCTTCCCATCGAGGTAAAGGTCCTGGATCTCCGTGGCCGCCTGCTCGAAGCCGTAACGCCGCACAAGCTGGTTGTAGAAGTTCTGCTTCCGTGAACCCATTCCCCCGATGTAGAGCGCGAGCACGGGACGCATCACGTTGCGCGCCATCTCGCGGTCGTCGGACACGAACGCGTTGACGGTGGGCGCGATCTCGAAGCCATCGAGCGACCGGCCGGCGCGGGCCGCTCCTTCCTCGAGCAATGAGCGCAGCTCGCCCACGTGGTCGGGCGAGAAGAAGGTCGGGATCCAGCCATCGGCGATCTCTCCCGCGAGCGCCGTGTTCTTGGGGCCGATGGCCGCCAGATAGATGGGGATCCGCTCCTGGACCGGGGAGATCATCAGCTTTAGCGGCTTGCCCGGCCCATCCGGGAGCGGCAGCACGATCGTCTCCCCGTCATATTCCAGTCGCTCGCGGGCGAGCGCCTTGCGGACGACGGAGACGTACTCGCGCGTCCGCTGTAGCTGACGGGCGAATCGCTGGCCATGCCAGCCTTCGGCCACCTGTGGCCCGGAGGAGCCGATCCCGAGCATCATCCGCCCGCCGGACAGCTCGTCGATGGTCGCGGCGGTCATCGCAGTCATGGCCGCGCTTCGCCCTGGCATCTGGAAGATGGCCGATCCGAGCTTGAGCTTGCTGGTCTGTGCCGCCAGCCAGGCCAGAACTGTCGCGGCGTCAGACCCATACGCCTCCGCGGTCCAGACCGAGTCGTATCCGAGGCGCTCGGCCTCCTGAACGACCTGAAGCTGATCCTGGGGACCCATGCCCAGCCCCCAGTAGCCCACGTGCACCCCGAGCTTCACTTTTGCAATGTTCCTTTCCTTGCCAGGAGATCGCTTGTCGGTCGCGACGAGCGCAGATAGAGTCCCGCCGCCTTTACGACAGGGGGATGAACCCTATGCGAAGACCGCAGCGAGCGACGATCAGCGAGTTGCGGCAGGCGGTCGAGTGCCTGCCCAGGACGACCAAGGTCGCGATGCTCGAGGGCATCCGCGCGAACGAGATCATCGTTGGCGCATACACCGACGGGCGCGGAGTGTGCCCGATGCTCGCCGCTCACCGAGCCGGCGGCCGCACCAGCCTGATTTCGTTCGCCCGGGCATGGGACCGGTTCGCGTTCCGGGGCGCCCGAGTAGGCGCCGCCCGTCGCGCCACCGACCGCGAGCTGCTGGTGCTGAAAACCCATCTGGAGGCCAGCCTGCTCGAGGATGAGGCTCCGAACGCCGAGCTGGCCCGGGCCATGGTCGAGCATCGCGCGCTGATCGCTCAGCGATCCAGTGATCGCGAGGTCCACACGGCGGAGCCGGACCGCCGGGACCGTCCTGGAGATCGCGACCGCAGTAGGGAGCTGCGCGGTCACCAGGGCTGGGCTTGGCTGCGCGTGTTCCGCCGCTACGACGAGTACGAGCTAGCGCTCGATCGGCTGGCCGACGAGCGCGAGAAGATAAACGCCTAAAGCTGCTCGCCCGGGCGCTGGAACACGATCTCCGGGATCACGCAGTTCGGCGAGAGGCTCAGCAGGAACCTCACTCCCTCCGCCACGTCCTCGGGCCGGATCATCTCCTCGGGTGAAACGGATTCCTTGACGAAGTCGGTCATCGCGGTGTCTACAAACCCAGGGGCCAGGGCGCAGGACTTGATCCCGGCGGGGTTCAGCTCCTTGTTCATGGCCTGCGTGAACCCGATGACGCCGTGCTTAGTGGCCGAGTAGACCGACAGCCAAGCCTGGCCTGACTTGCCCGCAATCGAGGACGTGTTGACAACGAGGGCGTTGCGGTGCTCGGCGCCCGCGGCGCGCAGCATCTCGTCGCATTCGCGGTAGAAGAGGACGATCGAGCGGAGGTTCACGCCGATCTGCATGTCGAGGAATTTGGTCTGGATGTCGCCCACGGCGGCGCCGATCCCCACCCCGGCGTTGTTGACGAGCACGTCGAGCCGTCCGAAGCGTTCGCGATGGGCGGCGACGACTTCCCGGACGACATCCTCGGAGCCCATGTTGCCCGCCAAGTGCTGGACGTCGTAGCCGGAGTCGGCCAGCTCCGACGCCGCAGCCTCGATCTTCTCCGGTCGGCGCGAGGCGATCGTCAGCCCGTATCCCTCCTCGCCGAGCAGCCGGGCGATCGCCAGCCCAATTCCGCTGGACGCGCCGGTGACGATCGCGGCTCGCTGGTTGTCGTCCGGTGAAGTCCCGCTCATGAGCGCGGTATCCAATCAGGATTTGTGGTTCCCGGGCATGCGTGGCTGCGCGCGGGGCTGGTTCGAAGCTTGCGCCTGTGTCCGGACGAGGCTAGTTTCCGTCGCGGTGCTAGAGCAACCGCACGCAACGCCGCCACCCGCCGACCCGGTCTCCGAGCTGAAGCCGACGCGCGACGAGCCCTCGCCGCTGGCGTACAAGCTCGACGTGCTCGCCACCTGGCTGTTCGTCGTGGCGGCGGCTGTGTTTTGCTGCGGGCTGATCGCCGCCGTTCTTGCGCTGAGCACGACCCTCGACACGTTCGGGATCGTGAGCCCCCAAACCGAGAGTCAGAGCCGGCTTGCGGTTGCGGCGGCGCTGTTCGGTGGCGGCCTCGCCGGTGCGGGGGTCGTGGCCGGCCTGGCTGGGATCCTGAAGGCGCTGGTGCGCCGGCGCGATTTCTGAGCGGGTATTTCGGCGCTCGCCTGCGAGGATGCACGCTGTGACAGCGGCCGACATCGAGCTGCGCGGAGCGATCGACGAGGGCTTCGATGAGGTCCTGACCCCCGACGCCGTGGAGTTCGTGGCCGAGCTCCAGAGACGCTTCGGACCTCGGCGCCGAGAGCTGCTCGAGGCCCGGGCCAAGCGGCGGCAGCGGCTGAACTCCGGCGAGTTGCTCGACTTCCTGCCGCAGACGCGGGACGTGCGCGAGGGCGACTGGCGCGTCGAGCCCGCCCCGCACGACCTTCACAGGCGGTGGGTCGAGATCACCGGCCCCACCGACCGCAAGATGGTGATCAACGCGCTCAACTCCGGCGCCGATGGATTCATGGCCGACTTCGAGGACGCCAATTCGCCCACCTGGCGGAACATGGTCCTGGGCCACATCAATCTGCGCGACGCGATCGACGGGACGATCTCCTACGAATCAACCGACGGTCGCTATTACGAGCTGGGTCCCGAGCCGGCAACGCTTCTCGTTCGTCCTCGCGGCTGGCATCTCCCCGAGCGCCATCTGACGGTTGGCGCCGAGCCGATCACCGGGGCTCTGTTCGACTTCGGCTTGTACATGTTCCACTGCGCCCGCCGGCTGCTGAGTTCAGGCACGGGCCCCTACTTCTACCTGCCCAAGCTCGAATCCCATCTCGAGGCCCGGCTCTGGAACGACGTCTTCTGCTTCGCTCAGGAGGCGCTCGGGATCCCGCGAGGCACGATCAAGGCGACAGTCCTGATCGAGACGCTGCCGGCCGCGTTCGAGATGGATGAGATTCTGTTCGAGCTGCGCGAGCACTCGGCCGGGTTGAATGCCGGCCGCTGGGACTACATCTTCTCCTCGATCAAGTGCTTCCCGGACCGGCCGGAGATGGTTCTTCCCGACCGGGGCGACGTGACGATGACTGTCCCCTTCATGCGGGCGTACACCGAGCTATTGGCGGCCAGCTGTCACCGGCGGGGAGCCCACGCCATGGGAGGTATGGCGGCGTTCATCCCCTCGCGCAGCGACGAGGAGGCAAACGCCAAGGCGCTCGAGGGAGTCAGGGCCGATAAGGAACGCGAGGTGTCTCAGGGATATGACGGGACCTGGGTAGCCCATCCAGATCTGGTGCCGGTTGCACGCGAGGTGTTCGAGCGTGGCCTGCAGGGAGCTCCAAACCAGCTGCAGCGGCTGCGCGACGATGTCCGGGTCAGCGCGGCGGAGCTGCTCGACCTGCGCTCCACGCCCGGGGCCATCACCGAGGCCGGCCTGCGCACCAACGTGAACGTCGGCTTTCAGTACATCTCGTTCTGGCTGACGGGGCGCGGCGCTGCCGCGATCAACTCGCTGATGGAGGATGCGGCGACAGCGGAGATCTCCCGCTCGCAGATCTGGCAATGGGTGCGGCACCAAGCGAAGCTGGATGACGGCCGAACGGTCGCGCCGGACCTCGTTCGCCAAGTCCTGAACGAGGAGACGGAGGCGATCCGGGCAAGCGTCGGCGATGCGATCTGGCGACGGGGCCGTCCCGCCGAGACGCGAGAGGTGTTCGAGCGGGTTGCCCTCGCTGAAGAGCTGATCGAGTTCCTCACGATCCCGGCGTACGCGTACCTGGACTGACGCGCCGGCCGAGCGCTACTGCTGAATGATCGTGCGAACGTGCGCCAGCTCGGCGGACACAACATCGCGCTGGTTGTCGATCTGCAGGCGCTTCTCAAGCACCGGCAAGGCCGCGCTCGGATCGCCTCCCAGCTCGAGCGCCCGACCGAGGTCATAGAGCGCGTAGGCATAGGTGAGGCAGGTCTCGCTCGTAGGTTCCAGGCAATCGTTCAGCCGCATCCCGGTTGCCGCTATGGCCTGCCTCAGAACGGGTACCGCATTGCTGTACTGCCCCGACTCAAGCAGGTCGTGGCCCTGGGCCTCGAACTCAGTCGCCAGGGCGGGGGAGATCGGCGTGGCGGGTGGCTGTGGCGGTGGAGTTTGGGGCGCGCGCGCGACGACTCCCGAACGCGGCTGAGGCTTCGAAATGTGGTGTCCCGCGATGTGCCGCGCGTGAGAACTCTGCAGCGCGATGACCACCACGGCGATCACAATGATCATGGCTCCGAGCAGTGCGATCGGGGCGAGCGCTCGTCTCGTGGGTCGCAGCTCGCGGGAGCGCCAACCGGACGGGAGGCGGAGGCGCATGCCCGAGGGGAGGCGGAGGCGCATGCCCGAGGGGAGGCGGAGGCGCATGCCCGAGGGGACGCGGAGGCGCATGCCCGAGGGCGCGCTCAGTCGCACCTCTGCGAATGGAGCGGCGAGCCGCTTGGGCAGTCCGGACGGGATCGCCCAATGCTTGCGGGGGATAGTGCGCGATCGGGTCGTCGGCTGGACGGCGGCTGCCGCGGCTGCATCCAAGGCGGGCCGCTCGGGGTCGAGTTCTGGGTTCAGGCTGACTCCGGGACGACGCGGGGAGCCTTCGCCGCCGCCCTCATACCGGTGCTCGATGGGGATCCCCGCGAGCTCGAGCTCGGACACGACGCTCGCCGGAAGCTCGATCCCGGCGTCCCGCAGCCGTCGATAGCTGACCGTTGCTCCGTTCGCTTCGCGCAGCAGCCGAAGGAGCAAGGCCTGCTGGCTCTCGCGCGCAGGTTGACCTGGACGCCGGGCGCCCGCCTCGCCGGAGAAGAACCTGATGCTCACCTGCCTAATGCTCCACGTCAGCTCCGAAGGACCTTCAGGCCCCCATTATGAGCTATGTGTACCCAGGCTCTGGTCCGTTAAGTAGGCGATCGACTATGGGTTGGGGAGGGGTCCCGGACCGACCCCAGGCAGGGTCAGTCGCCGGATTCGTACTTGAACGAGATCCCCAACCGCACCCGGAACGAGGTCACGCCGCCGTTCTCGATCGTCAGATCCTGCCGGACCACCTCGGCGATGCGCAGTCCGCGGACGGTCTTTGCCGCCGTCTCGACCGCATTGCGCGCGGCCTCCTCCCAGGACTGGTCGCTGACGCCGATCACTTCGGTGACTCGGTACACGCTGCCTGCCATGTCCGCTCCTCTCTTCTGACTTGAGATGATCGCTGGTCCGACCCTACCGCTACGGCGAGCGACGCGGGCGGTTTTCGCCACGGGCCCCGAGTGCGCGGCATTGTGCCAGCCAGCTGTGCCACCCACCTTGACCTGGACGAAACGTCGAGTTAGGCGTTCAGCGATCCAGGATCGGCGGGAACGTCGACCGCGTACTGCTTGAGCACATCCAGCGGGACGAGCTCCAGTGCCCGCTCGTGCGTTGCGGCAAGGACGACAAACGCGGCCACCCCTGCCTCATGCGCGAGCAGCCAGTTGTGGGTGGTCACGCACCATCTGTCGCCGGGGTTGAGCCCCGGAAACCGGAACTCGGCAACGGGGGTGACGAGGTCGTTGCCGATGCTCTGCTGATGATCGAGGAACTCGGCGCTCACTACGGCACAGATGGTGTGGCTGCCGAGGTCTCCCGGCCCAGTGCGGCAGCATCCGTCGCGGTAGAACCCGGTCAGTGGATCGGTGCTGCAGCTCTCGAGGGGGCCGCCTAACACGTTCCTTTCCATCCTGCCCAGGAGATTATTCGCCGGTGGACAATCGCCAGATCGCAGATCGCCTGGAGGCGTTCGCGGCATTGCTCGAGCTCAGCGACGCGAACCCGTACACCACCCGGGCCTACCGCCGCGCGGCCGAGACGGTCCGCGGTGCCCCGCTGCCGGTCGCCGAGCTCGTGCGCGCCGGCCGCGTGCGGGAGCTGCGGGGGGTGGGGCCTGGCATCGAAGGCCGGCTCCGCGAGCTCGTGGAGACCGGAGAGATCGCGGAGCTTGCGGAGCTCGAGCGGGAGCTTGCGCCCGATCTGGTCGGTCTGGGCCGCTACCTGGGGCTAAGCGCCAGGCGATCACTCCAGATTGCACGCTCGCTCGGCGTTCGCAACGCCGAGGAGCTGCGCGAGGCCGCGGCCGCGGGTCGACTGCGCAGCGTGCCCGGTGTGGGGCCGAAGGTCGAGGCTCGGCTGCTCGAAGCGCTCGCTCGCGAGGGCGAGCCGCAGGCCCGGCAGGGGCTGCTGCTCAATCGTGCCTGGGAGCTGGTCGGAGGCATGGCAGAAGCGCTGGATGGCGAGGCAGCTGGGGACGTGCGCCGGTGGCGGGACAGCTGTGAGCGGCTGGCTGTGGTCTGCGCCACGGACGATCCCCGGCCCGTCGTAGAACGCTTCGCCGCGCTCCCCCAGATCGTGGCGCTGCTCGAGCAAGCCGAGCACCGCGCGGTGGGCGTGACAGTCGACGGCGTGCCGGTCGAGCTGACCGTCGCCGAGCCCGGGCGGTTCGGGACGGCGCTGGTTCGCGCGACGGGCTCAGCCAATTACGTGGCGGCGCTCGAGCCGCTCCCGGACGGACCCGGCGAGCTAGCTGTCTACACGGCGCTGGGGGTGCCCTGGTGCCCGCCGGAGCTCCGTGAGGGACCGTTTCGCGGCGAGCCACCAAGCCTGATCGAGCTCGATGACATCAGAGGCGATCTTCACTGCCACACGCTGTGGTCAGACGGGAGAGCGAGCGCGGAGGAAATGGGCCGAGCTGCCCAGGAGCTGGGCTACGAGTACCTAGCGATCTGCGACCACACGCCCGCCGTAGGCGCGGTCCGTGGCCTGACGCCAGACGATGTCCGCCGCCAGGCTGAGGAGATAGCCGCGGCGAACGGGTCGCTGGCGCCCTTTCGCGTGCTGCGCGGTATCGAGTGCGACATCCTCCCCGACGGGCGGCTCGACCTTCCAGACGACGTGCTGGCCGAGCTGGACTGGGTGCAGGCGAGCGTCCACGGGGGCCAGCGGATGCCGCGGCAGGAGATGACCAAGCGGGTGGAGCAGGCGCTGCGCAACCCCTACGTGCGCTGTCTCAGCCATCCCAAGGGCCGATACATCAACCGGCGCCCCGAGAACGCGCTCGACCTCGACCGGGTGTTCACGGTGGCCCTCGAGGAAGGGGTGGCGCTCGAGGTCAACGGCCTCCCAGACAGACTCGACCTGAGCGGCGAGCACGTTCGCGACGCCCTGCGGGCTGGCGTCCGCGTCGTCTGCTCAACCGACGCCCACTCGGTACGGGGCCTGACGAACATGGCGCTGTCGGTAGCGACGGCACGGCGCGGCTGGGCAGCTGCCGCGGATGTGCTGAACACCCGGCCGCTTAAGGAGATCCTCGCTCCGCGCCGGGCTCGAGGCGTCAATTGATCGGTAGGCCAGGGATCGATGTAGCTGCGCGCAGCGGGGCGGCCGCCATGTGGGGGGCAGCTTGCGAAGTAGACATACTTTCGGTTGATCGGCAGGAGGCAATCGACCCTGGAGCCTCCCCGGCCTACCGTCGCCAGGACCCGCTAAGTTCACGCCTAGCAACCCATCCATGCCTCGCGTCAGCAACAAGCCATTCGGGGACGCCCTCCGGGCACTGATGAACGATCATGGGCTGACCTACCGGGAGCTGGCGCAGCGAACGCGCGAGCTCGACGGCAGAGGGATGACGCACGCGCACATCAACATGCTTGCCAACGGGCACGACAGGCCCTCTACGCGAGCCATGGAGCTGATCGCCGACGCCTGTGGAGTCGAGCCGAGCTACTTCGCCGAGTACAGGCTGGCTTTGGCCATGCGCGAGCTCGATCCGGACGAGGTCGGATTCGAGCAGGCGCTCGAGAATCTCAACGCGCGACTCGGTTCCCGCCGACGAGCCGGCGCCAGAGGACGGCCAGGGCAACGGCCCCAAGCGCGACCTCGTCCCAGTGGGTAGTAGACAACGGGCTCAGTGCCAGCACGAACAGCACCAGCCACACGAGCCAGGCCATCTGTACGCCCCGCCGCGTGACCTCCGGGTAGCGCCAGATGGTTCGCGCGATCCGGCCAGAGAAGAAGCCAAGCTCGTGGGACTCGCCCAGCACCTTTGCCGCCAGGGACAGCGCTCCCAGCGCGACGACGAATGCCAGGTAGCCAAGCGGCCGAAATACAAAACGCAATAGAGGCAAGGTTACCGCCTCGCATGTTAATCGGCTGGTCAGGCCTCTTGGTCGAGCGCGGGGGAGACAGTGCTGTGCCCGTCGCTCGCCGCTTGGACCGGTGCCGCCTCGGGGGTTCCCGGGACGACCGTCGTCTGTGGCCGTGGCACCTCCCAGGTCATTCGCACCGGCTCGACCGGCGGCGCGCCTTCTTTCGCCGATACCTTGCTCAGCGTGCGCTCAGCCAACGCGGTGATCGTCAGGCTCGGGTTGACACCAGGATTTGCAGGGATGGCCGAGCCGTCAGCCACGAGCAGGTTTTCGTACGCATATACATGGCAGTCGGGGTCGACGACCCCGGTGTGGTAGTCGCCGCCGATCACCGCGCCACCGAGGATGTGCGCCGTTGCGGGCACGTTGGCCAGTGCCTCCGCGATCGAGCTCTGTGCGATCCCGCCGACCTTGGCCGCAATCCGCTTGGCGGCGTCGTTGGCGGCCTCGATGTAGGTCGGGTTCGGGTTGGCGGGGTCCTGCTCGGTCTGCAGCCGCACCCCGCGCCCGAAGCGTTTCTCGATCGGGCGCAGGCGGATGGAGTTATCGAGCGTCTGCATCACGAGCAGGATCACAGTCCGCTTGGACCAGTCGCCGGGAACGAGCGTCTTGAACCACGCCTTCGGCTGGCGCATTACTTCTGCCAGGAACTTCAGCGGCCGTGTGATTCGTCCGCCCTTGCCGACCAGGAGCGTGAACAGCAGGCTCATCGCGCCGCCCCCTCCTCCGTAGGTGACGGTCTCGATATGCGTGTCGGGGTCGGGGTAGATGGAGCCGGTGATAGCGATCCGCTCGGTGAAATCCACGTCCGAGCCCTCGGGCGCGGTGACCGCCAGCAGCGCCTCGCTGTTGGTGCGCACGAGATAGCCGAGGCGGTGCGAGACACGCGGCAGCGAGCCGCGCGCACGGCAATTCTGTAGCAGCTTGTTGGTGCCCAGCGCGCCCGCGGCCAGCACCACGCCGCGACAGGTCTCGCTCCGTTCATCCCTCTTGAGCCACGCTCCCGTGCGGTGGGTCGTCACTCGATATCCGTCCGAGCCGTCGGGTGCGCCGAGCGGCGCGACGTCTACCACGGTGCGGTCGGCGACGACTCGCACCCCACGCCGCTCCGCCAGATACAGGTAGTTCTTGACCAGGGTGTTCTTGGCGTTGTACCGGCACCCGATCATGCATCGTCCACACAGGACGCAGCCGCGGCGTGCGGGGCCCTCACCGGCGAAGAAGGGGTCGGGTGCGGTCGTCCCGCGCTCGCCGAAGTAGACGGCGACGTTGACCTTTGCGTGGGTCTCCTCGACGCCGAGGTCGCGGGCCACATCCACCAGCAGCTCGTCGCCCGGATCGTCAAACGTCACGGGCGCAACCCCGAGCATCTTCTCGGCCGTGTCGTAGTAGGGCTGAAGCTCGCGCTCCCAGTCAGCCAGCTCCGCCCACTGCGGATCCTTGAAGAACCGGCTCGGGGCCCGATACATCGTGTTGGCGTACACCAAGCTCCCGCCACCGACGCCGGCTCCGGACAGGATCATCACGTCCTTGAACGGGGTGAAGCGCATGATCCCGCGGCACCCGACCTTCGGCATGTACAGAAATCGCCGGAGCTCCCAGGTGGAGCGCGCGTACTCGTCGTCAGCGAACCGCCGCCCGCACTCATTCACACAGACCGTGTAGCCCTTCTCCGCCAACCGCAGCGCGGCCACGCTCCCGCCGAATCCGGAACCAACGACGATCCAATCCCAGTCGTAGTCGGGCTGCCTCACGAGGAGACCAACCTACCCGAAGCGGCGCGCTTGTCTTATCTCAGGTGGTATATTGCTACGGCCCCGTAGGAATACCTGCCACGGCTCTGTGGCAGTCAGGTGAGGGAGGGTTGAACGTGCGTGCTGCGGTTGTGCGTTTGCTGGTTGTGGCGGTGGCTGCCGTCGGCGCGTTGCTGGTCTCGGCGGTTTCGGCTCAGGCGGCGACGTTCCAGAACGGCGATGGGATCTCGGTCGTCAGCCAGAGCACCAATGGGCGGGAGATCGACCTGCAGGTGACGACGACGGCCGTGCAGGGCACGCATGAGGTGATCGTGCTGTTGCCGGAGGGCTATGACAACAACACGACCACTCGCTATCCGGTTCTCTACCTGTTCCACGGCGCGTTGGCGGGGCCGACGGCGTGGACCGTTCCGCCGGGCGCGGCGCCCCAGATCACCGACCCCTACCCGATCATCACGGTGATCCCGGACGCCGGCGTAAAGGGCTGGAACACGAACTGGGTCAACGGCTGGGAGCTCTCGCCGCAGAACTGGCTTGACTTCCACCTGAACCAGCTCGTGCCGTGGATCGACGCCAATCTGCGCACGATCGCCGATCGCTCTGGCCGGGCGGTCGCCGGTCTGTCGATGGGCGGCTTCGGCTCGATCCACTACGCCGAGGAGCGGCCTGATCTGTTCTCGTACGCCGCGGGCTTCTCGGGTGCGCTCGACTTGGGGAACTTCGCGACCGAGTCGGCAATCGGGGGAGAGGAGCTCGGTCTTGTGCCGGGCTCTGGGACGCCGGTGCCTCCTGGCTCGATCTTCGGCCCGGAATACGCTCCGTTCAACCAGAACGAGATCAATCTGAGCGACGTCAACCCGGCCAACGTCGCGAAGCTGCGCAACACGACCGTCGCCCTGTACGTGGGCACGGGCAACACCACGAGCGGCGCGGGCTTGATCGAGAGCCAGGTCAAGCCGCAGAATGATCTGATGGCCAGCCGGATGGCGCAGGCGGGGATCAACTACTGGTACAGCCAGGATCACGAGCCCTCGCCTGACTTCGGTTGGGGCTGCGACAACGGCCACGACCAGATGTGCTGGAACGCCTATCTCGCGGATGACATGCCGCGGATGATGGCCGTCCTCCAGCACCCGTAGGTGTCGCCGCGGCTCGGGCCTCGACCCGTCCCGGCGGTCATCGAATCAGCTCGCCGACGACCGCTCCAGCTGGTCGAGGCATCCGTGCCATCCCCAGTCCTGGGCAGCGCGGCGCTCTTCGGTCGAGATCCCGCTGTTGACCAACAGCACCGTGGTCGAGCCCTCCGACTCCGAGAAGGAGAGCTCAATCAGTTGCTCGTTTGAGGGATCGTCGTCGAACGTCCAGCTCATCACCAACCGGTGCGGCCGCTCGATCAGCGTGTATTCGCCCTGGGCCTTGGCTTCTGTGCCGTCGGGCTTTCGCATCACCACTCGGACCTTTCCTCCCACCCGGAGATCGACCTTGGCCTCGGGGGTATCCCAGTCGGGGGCGGGATGGAACCAGCGCCGCATGATCTCGGGGCTGGTCCAGGCGTCGAAGACGTCCTCGGCCGAAGCCGGGAAGGTCCGCTCGATTCGCACCACGTAGCCGGACTCCTCGGTCAACCTCGCTCCTTTCGTTCCTCTAGGTACTCGCCGACGACATCGAAGAGGCGCTCCCAGCGCTCCCGCTGGCTCTCTATCCAATCCGAGGCCTCGACAAGCGCCTCCGGTCGCAGGGCGAGTCGGTGGCTCCTGCCGTCGATCACGCGGCTCACGACCCCCGCATCCTCCAGCATTTTGAGGTGCCTTGAGATGGTCGGCTTGGAGACCCCGAAGTCCCGAGTCACCTCTCCCACGGTTGCCACCCCGCGGCTGAGTCGTTCCACGATGTCGCGTCGGAGGGGGTGCGCGAGGGCTCTGAACGTATCGTTAGCCATTTTGCTAACTATATAGGCCGACCTCGAGCCAAAGGAGGAGCCAGCCGATGCCAGAGCAAAGGACCCCAACTCGTGAGGAGTGGGTCGTGGCGCGCACAGAGTTGCTAAAGCGCGAGAAGGAGCTCACCCGGATGAGCGACGAGCTCGCCCGTCAGCGCCAGGCGCTTCCCTGGGTGCCGACCGAGAAGGAGTACGTCTTCGAGACGGACGGGGGCAAGAAGACCCTGGCCGAGCTATTCGACGGCCGCTCGCAGCTGCTCGTCTACCACTTCATGTTCGGCTACGGGGACCAGGTCGACGAGCAGAACCCGGGCTGCAGAGGGTGCTCGTTCGTCGCCGATCATTTCGACGGCGCCGTCCCGCACCTGAACGGCCACGACGTGACACTGGTGGCCGAGTCGATCGCCCCGCTCGAGGAGCTTCGCCGCTACAAGCAGCGCATGGGCTGGCGATTCCCCTGGGTGTCGTCCCTCGGCAGCGACTTCAAGTACGACTTCGGCGCCGCCTTCACCGACGAGCAGCAGCGCAGCGGCGCCGAATACAACTTCCGCCACATCGACGCCCCCGGGGAGCAGCTGCCGGGGATGAGCGTGTTCGCGCTCGCCGACGGGGTGCCGTACCACACCTACTCCACCTACGGGCGTGGGGTCGAGCAGCTGATGGGGACCTATCGGTTCCTGGACATGGCGCCGCTCGGGCGCAACGAGGAGACCCCGGCCGACTGGTGGCGCCGCCACGACCAATACGGCAGCGAGTAACGCGCTGCCGCAAATTTCAGATTTCCCACCGACCCAACAGGAGGAAGCACGCTGATGACCGAGCACAGGATCGGCACGCAGGAGGAATGGCAGGCGGCACGCGACGAGCTGCTGAAGGAGGAAAAGGAACTCACCCGCCGCGGCGACGAGCTCGCCAGCAAGAGGCGCGAGCTGCCCTGGGTTCCGGTCGAGAAGGACTACCGGTTCGAGACCGGTGACGGCGAGAAGACGCTCGCCGATCTCTTCGATGGACGCTCACAGCTGGTCGTCTACCACTTCATGTTCGGACCTAGCTGGGAGGCAGGCTGTCCGGTGTGCTCCTCGATCGCGGATACGCTCGCTCCACAGGCCGCCCACCTGAAGGCCAGAGACGCCACTCTGCTGCTCGCCTCCCGCGCGCCGGTGCAAAAACTTCTCGCCTATAGAGACCGGATGGGGTGGGACGTGGACTGGGTCTCGAGCGGCGGCAGCGACTTCAACCGCGACCTCGGCTTCCTGAACACCGAGGAGGAGCTGAAGCCGTTCCTGGAGGGCGAGATCCCACTCACTGTCGAGCAGAATGCGCGCATGTGTGGAACGGACGTGGTGGGGTACGTCACGGAGGGTCCGGGCCTGAGCGTCTATGCGCTATCGGATGGGACCGTCTATCGGACCTATGTCACGACCAACCGCGGGCTCGAGGTCGGGATGGCGTTTTACGGCCTCCTGGACCGAACGCCGAAGGGCCGCGACGAGGACCCTTCCAAGCCGCTGTGGATACGCCGCCACGACGAGTACGACGCCGGGAGCGGCCGCGGCAGTACATAGACTCGAGGGCGCCGGAGACCACTGCGAGGCGAGCGGCCGCCGCCTCCACCGCCAGCGCGCCTACGACTGGCTCGACGACACTCTGGCGCGCTAGCCGCTGGCGATCGTTTCGGCCAAGCCGGCACGTTTCCGCGGAAACGTCGGAGAGCGAATCCCTAGACGTAGCAGGGCTTCCCATGGCCCGGGCAGGATTCGAACCTGCGCGCGACGGATTATGAGTCCGCTGCTCTGACCACTGAGCTACCGGGCCGGATTATGGCGCGAAGCTAGCACCGGGCAGTGGGAGTTGAGGTACCCTGCCGCTCAATGCTCATCGCTGGCGATGCCGCAACCGACCAGACCCTCGCGTTGCTCGCGACATTCGTCGGCATAGGGATCCTGGTTAACGTGCTCGTGGTCTACATCATCGGCCAGGTGCTGGCTGAGCGCAGGCAGAACCAGGAACGCCGCGAACGCGGCTTTTGACCTCGCCCTGAATTAACGCAGTGAAGGAACGACACGGTCGGGCGTCGAAACAGACGGCTGCCGATGAAGCCATCCGCGACTACGACGCCATCGAACAAGCCGAGGAACGCAGCCACCGCCAACGGCTCGGCCACTTCGGCCGGCGGCGCGAAGACAGCGCATGGAGCCACCCCAGCTCAGGGCGATACTTCTGCCCAGGCGCTGTCCGCCTATATCCGCTCTCGCTTCGACGAGTTCTCGCGCTCACAGAAGGACGTTGCCCAATACATCGTCGACCACCTCGACGAAGCTGCGTTCCAAACCGCCGAGGAGCTGGCGCGCCGGGCCTGCACTTCCTCCAGCACAGTGGTTCGGTTCTCGCAGGCGCTCGGCTTCGAAGGCTTCCCCGAGCTCCAGCAGGCGGCAAGGGACGAGTATCGCCGGCAACTGCCCCAGGCCGGCGCGGCGGTCGCGGCGGCGCCTTTGTTCTCGCTCGACCACACCGAGTTCGAGGCGGCGCTGGCCGCCGATCACGTGAACGTGGAGGAGACGGCACGGAAGCTGGCGCGCTCGTCGGTTGAGGCGGCGATCGACGCCATCGCATCGGCCGAAAAGGTGCTGATCGCGGGCACGGACCAGATGGCTTTCTTCGCCAGCTACCTGCGACACCTGCTCATGCTGCTCGACCTGCGGGCCGAGATCGTCGCCAGCCCATCGCAGGAGGCGCTGGGTCGTCTGAGCCGGATCGACGCCGAGACACTCGTCATCGGGCTGTCGGCGGGGCGACCCCATCCCCTCATCACGCGGACCATGAAGCTCGCTCGACACCGCAAGGCACCGACGCTGGCCATCACAGACGCGACCCTGTCGGAAGTCGCGCGGCTGGCCCGCATCCGCCTGTACTACTCGTCCAACACGCCCGCGTTCGTGCGCTCCCACGCGGCTCTGCTTTCACTGATCCAGGCCCTTGCCTACGGCGTCTATGCCCGCGACTCGCAGCAGTACGACGTGCGCATCAAGGCCTTCCGCTTGAAGTAGCAGCCCCGCGGCGCGGGCTACCGGCGCGCCACCAGCAGAGCTTGGATCGCGCGGCCGACCTGCTCCTGTTCGTCGAACAGCCGGCTCTCGGCGATCCCGACCCCGCCGGGGGAGATCCTCGTCTGCGCTTGGAGGCAGATCCACTCCCCGGCCGGCTGGCGCTCCAGATACAGCGTGAGGTCGGGGTTGATGAAGAGGTGATCGTCCCAAGGCAGAACCGAGCTGATGCCATTTCCGAAGTCGGCGGCGGCGGCCAGGCTCTGAAGGGGCGAGGCCGACTCGCCCGCCACCAGGGGCACGCGCAAACGAAACCAGCCGGTGGACGGGCCGAGCGCCGAAAACTTCCCGGCGACGAATCGGATCTCCATGGCATCGGTGCCGAACATCGGACGGTGCGCGGGGGAGAAGTCACTGGGTACGGTTTCCGCCGGGCCCGCCGGTGGCCGTAGCGGCTCCGAGGCGTGGTCGGCCTCCGCCCTGCGGACCTCGAGCGCCCGCGCCCGGGCCACTTCGGTTCCATCGGTCGAGAAGATCGAGGCTTCGAGCAATTGCACGCGCCGCCCGGGCCGGAGCACCGAGGCCCGCACGTCGAGCTCCCCGAGCGGCACGGATCGCAGGAACTCGTACGTGACCCTGGCGAGCACAAGCTCCTCGGACGGCGTCAGCCGCTCGAACGCGCGCATCAACAGGGCTGCGGGAGCCCCACCGTGCTGGGCCGCCGGATCCCAGGGGCCACGAGCGAGCTCGGTCGCGAGGAACGTCGTGTCGCCAACTGGCACGAACACGGCCTCCGCGGACATGGCGCCACAAGCTACCCGGTCACTACACTCGGTTCCGATGAGTGACGGGCTTAGGCAGCCTCGCGACGAGGCAACGTTCACGGTCAAAGCCGGGCTGGCAGAGATGCTCAAGGGGGGCGTGATCATGGACGTCGTCACGGCCGAGCAGGCAAAGATTGCTGAGGACGCGGGCGCCGCAGCCGTCATGGCGCTGGAGCGCGTCCCGGCCGATATCCGCCGGGACGGCGGGGTTGCTCGGATGTCCGATCCGGCGATGATCCGCGGGATCCAGGAGGCGGTCACCATCCCGGTGATGGCCAAGGCGCGGATCGGCCACTTCGCCGAGGCCCAGGTGCTCGAAGCGCTAGAGGTCGACTACATCGACGAGTCGGAAGTGCTGACCCCAGCAGACGAGGCCAACCACATCGACAAGTGGCAGTTCAAGGTCCCGTTCGTGTGCGGCGCCACCAACCTGGGCGAGGCCCTCCGGAGAATCGGAGAGGGGGCGGCGATGATCCGCTCCAAGGGCGAAGCCGGCACCGGCGACATCGTCGAAGCTGTTCGCCACCTTCGCCTGATCCGAAATGAAATACGCCGTCTGAGCACGCTCGACGACGGAGAGCTGGCCACGGCGGCGAAGGAGCTCGCGTCGCCTCTGAACCTTGTGGGGCAAGTGGCACAGGATCGCCGGCTGCCTGTGGTGGTGTTCTGCGCCGGAGGCATCGCGACGCCGGCCGACGCGGCCCTCGTCATGCAGCTCGGAGCCGAGGGAGTGTTCGTGGGCTCCGGCATCTTCAAGTCCGAAGATCCCGAGCGGCGCGCACGGGCGATCGTCGAGGCCACCACCCACTTCAACGACCCCGCTCGGGTCGCAGCAGCGTCGACCGGACTTGGTCAGCCGATGGTGAGCCTCGAGAGCTCGAAGCTCGAGGACGAGCAGCTCCTGGCGCCACGCGGCTGGTAGCGCCCCACCGGTGACCAGGACCGTCGGCATCCTGGCTCTCCAGGGCGGCTTCGAGGCGCACGCCAAGATCCTCCACGCGCTCGGCGCGCGGCCCCGAGAGGTGCGTGTGCCAACAGATCTGGAAGGGCTCGACGCGCTGATTATCCCCGGCGGGGAGTCGACCGTGATGACGCTGGGTATCGACCGCGAGGGGCTGGGGGAGCCGTTGTGCGCGCTGGCCGGCTCCGGGGTCCCGGTGCTCGGCACTTGTGCCGGGATGATCATGCTCGACCGCGACCACCTCGGCCTGCTGGACGTTCGCACCTCCCGCAACGCGTTCGGGCGCCAGCTGCGCTCGTTCGAGGCGGACATCGAGCTGGCCGGCGTGCAGGGCGGGCCGATGCACGCCGTGTTCATCCGCGCCCCATGGGTGACCGAGCATGGGGAGGGCGTCGAGGTACTCGCTCGTCTGGACGGCCACCCGGTGGCCGTCAGGCAGGGCAGGCTTCTCGCCGTCGCATTTCACCCTGAGCTCGCCGGCGAGACCCGGCTGCACGAGCTCCTGCTGGGAATCAATGGGGCGGGGCCCCGGACCGGGGTCGACGCCAGCTAGCCCAGCACCGATTCCCGGCGCTCCGAAGCGCCCTCCGCGTGGGCCCGAAACTCCTCTTCGAACGCCGCCCAGTCGAACTCGGGCAGACCGTCCGGCGACGGCGGGGGCTGCTCGTCGGAAGGCTCGCCGCCGCCTCGCGGCGGATCATCACCGCTGTCGGTGCCTCGCGAGAGCCACAGCGCCAGGGCACATACGGCGATGCCGGCGGCGTACAGAAGCGCAGCGACCGTGGTGTGGTGGCTGACCGTCGCTATTCCGCCCACCACGTACAGAGCCAGCGCCGACAACACCAGCCGGCGCAGATCCGAATTGGGCACCGATCGCCGTGGAGCGCTTCCGCACGCTCCGGCGAAGATAGTCGCGCCGAGCGCGATGGCGAGCACAAGCTTCCAAACGTCGGACAAAGGAAGAATCATCGCCTTCCCCGATGATCGACCTCCCAGGAGCAGAAATCAAGGGTTTCAGGACTCATACAACGAGCCCGTGCCTCATGGTGTTCTCGGTCACGGCCTGCGGCTCGACGAACTGAAGCAGGTAGTCGGGGCCTCCGGCCTTGCTGCCCGTGCCGGACAGCCGGTTGCCGCCAAACGGTTGCCGGCCGACCTTCGCGCCCGTGATGCCGCGGTTGACATACAGGTTGCCGACCGGGCTTCGCGAGCGCACGTAGCGGACGGTGCTCGGGTCGCGGGCAAAGAGGCCGCCGGTGAGGGCGTAGGGGAGCCCGTCGATGACATCGCAGCCATGCTCGATGTCGGGGATGGGCTCGACCGTCAGCAGTGGACCGAAGACCTCCTCGTTGAGCACCGGGGAGGACGGATCAAGCTCGCTGGCGACGGTGGGAGGACAGAACCAGCCGCGGCCCGGCGCCGGCTCGCGCGAGGCGAGGATGCGACCGGACTCGGCCAGCCGGCGGTACCGATCCACGCGCTGCTGCGCCGCGCGTTCGATCACGGGAGGGACCTCGGTGCCGAGCTCCTCGGCCTGACCGACCACCAGAACGCGCACCGCACCGGCGACACGCTCCGAGAGCTGCTCGAAGATCGCTTCGTGCACGAGCACGCGCGAAGCCGCCGAGCATTTTTGACCCGCGTAGGCGAACGCCGAGGACACGATGGCGGGCACCGCCTCGTCGAGGTCAGCATCGGAATCGACTAGCACGCAGTTCTTGCCGCCCAGCTCCGCGACCACCCGCTTGAAGTGCCGCTGGCCGGCGAACGGCTCCGCCGCCGCTTTCACGATTTCAAGCCCCACTGCGAGCGAGCCCGTGAACGCGATCGTGTGCACCCCCGGGTTTGCCACGAGCGCTGCTCCCACGTCGCCTTCGCCTGGAAGGAGCGCGATTGCGGTCGGCTCCACGCCCCCGGCGCGCAGCGCCTGCACCAGACGAAGAGCGCAGCCCGGAGATTGCTCGGCGGGCTTGAGCACCACCGAGTTGCCCGCTGCGAGGGCCGCGGCTGTCATCCCGCAGGGAATGGCGAGCGGGAAGTTCCAGGGAGAGATGACCGCCGTCACTCCCCGCGGCACGTACTGAAACTCGTTGCGCTCGCCCGGCACCTGGATCAGCTGGCGGCCCGCGGCCAGCTCGATCGCGCCGCGGGCGTAGTAGTTGAGGAAGTCGATCGCTTCGCACACGTCCGCGTCTGCCTCCACCCACGGCTTGGCGCATTCCCGGACCTCCAGCGCCGCCAGCTCGAACCTGCGCTCCCGCATCCAGTCCGCCGCGCGAATCAGAGCCTGTGCCCGTTCACCTGGGGCGGTGGCGCTCCAGGCGCGAACCCCCTCGCCGGTTGTCGAGACAGCCGCCGCCAGGTCGTCGGGCGTGGCAGACGGTCCCCGGGCCACGGGGCGCTCGGGCTCGCCCGGGTCGGTCGACACCAGCTCCGGGCCCCCGTCATCGCGTACGTCGTGTCCGACGATGACGCCGAGCCTCAGCGGCAGCTGGCTGTCGAGCGCTCGAAGCGCATCCTCGAGCTGGGCGCGGACCGTGGCCCGGCGCAGCTCGAGCACCGGCTCGTTCGCGAACGGCGCGAGTGTCGGCACGTCAACGACCGTACCAACGGCGCGAGTTGGTTTTGGACGTGCTATGGCGCAGCCAGCAGGGTCTCCAGCGGCGTCCCCCGAGACTGCTCATGAAGGAACGACTCGTTGCTCGTGTTCTCGAGCAGGCGGCGCACGAGGTAGGCCATGCCGGCAATGAGGTCGCCGACGGGGCAGTAGGTGCGAACGCGGAACCCCTTGCTGGCGAGCGCGTCCTGAAGCTCGTCCCCGAGGCCCCTTAGAACCTGAAGCTCGAGATCCAGGTCCGAGGCCCCCAGCAGCCTGTTGACGGCGATGGCGTTGGACACCGAGCGCAGGTTGTGCGAGGCAACCGCCACGCGGACCGCCGGGCGAGCCTCCAGCAGGCGCCGGGTCAACGTCTCGAAGTTGCGGTCGCAGTCGGCCTTGTGTTCGTAGACGGGCGCCGGCCATCCCTGCTGGCGGGCCTGCGCCAGCTCGTGATCCCAGTAGGCGCCCTTGACGAGCCGAACCTGGAGCGGTGGCGTCCTTGCGATCGACGTCGCCCAGGTCAGGATCCGATCGAGCGTCTCGGACGAGTCGCGCAGGTAGGCCTGGACGACGACGCCGGCGGAGGGCCCGGCCGCGAACTCGGGCTCGGACAGAAGCTCAAGCACCAGCTCGAGCACCAGCTCCCGGGAATCGAGTGACTCCATATCGATGTGGATGTGCGCGCTCTGGCGAAGGGCGTCCCGCAGGAGCGGACGGAGACGCCGCGCTGCGTCTCTGCGGCCGAGCTCGGGAGCATCTGGCCGCAGCAGAGGCGTCAGAGCCGAGACCTTGACCGACAGGTTCGCCCGGGGCAGGGCACCGCTCCCGTCGTGCTCCAGCTGCCGGCGGGTGGGCCAGCCGCGGGTGTTCCGCGCGAGTTCCGATAGCGCGTCCTGGCAACGGCGAGCGTATGCGTCGGCCTCGGACTCGGTCACGGTCGCCTCGCCCAGGAGGTCGACGGAGCTGGCGACTCCGTGCCCCCACAGGTGCCGGAGAACACCCATCGCCGTCGCCGGTGTCTCGCCGACGATGAACCTGTGCGCCAAGTGCTTGACGCCCGAAGCGGCCGCCGCGCCCAGGGCGGCGCGGCCGGCCTTGGTGTGGGAGACCCGCATGGCCGCGGCGATCGGAGGCGGCGTCTCGGGCAGCTCCTGGAGGAGGTCCTTGAGGTGCCGAGCGAGGTCGTCGAGCGAGCGACAGGCCGGGACGACATCCACGAACCGGAACAGAGCGGCCCGGAGCTCTCGATCGCCCGAGGCGATCTCCATCGCTCTGGTGTCGAGCGCCCGCATCGGGTGTCGAGCCGCGGACGGGAAGGCGGCCGCCAGCTCGGCTCCGACCCGGCGTATCTCGCGCTCGAGCGACTGCTGCGCGATGTTCACAAGCTCTCAGGCCAGGATGTTGACCGCTCGGGAGACGACCAGCACGATGATCAATAGCGATGTCAGCGCTTGCGCGGTCATCACCAGCTTTGCGGATTGCGTGAGCGGCATCGTGTCGGTCGGGCTGAAAGCGGTGGCATTCGTGAACGAGACGTACAGGTAGTCGATTAGACCTGGCGCCCAGTCCCGGGGCCCAACCCTCGGCTCGACGTCCTGGGGGAACATGAGGTCCGGGAGTTGGTCGGGGTTTGCAGCCCGCTCCACCGGCCCTCCTCGATCGAGCTCCCAGTACCAGATGGCAAACAGCAGCACGTTGGTGAGCCAGAGCTGAACCCCGGCGAAGATCAGCTCTCTCCCGCTGCCGACGTGGTGGTGCAGGAGAAAGCGGGAGAGCTCGACCAGCGAGTAGATGTTCGTGGCGCTCACCAACGCGACCAGGACGATCGCGACTCTGCGCCTGAGCTTTGAGCCCCGCCACCGTGGATGGGGCGAGACGACCACGAGCGCAACCAGCAGCGCCCCTTCGACGCTCGGCAAGAGCCATGATGGCCCGGGCGTCAGCCGGTCGGGAAGGAAGATGTCCAAGGCGATTG
This sequence comes from uncultured Actinomycetes bacterium, assembly GCA_963757075.1. Classification (GTDB taxonomy): domain Bacteria; phylum Actinomycetota; class Thermoleophilia; order Solirubrobacterales; family Solirubrobacteraceae; genus Palsa-465. The sequence continues at coordinate 180,800 of CAVWQN010000002.1, read as the reverse complement.
CCCCGGCGACGAGGAGCTGCGGACCGAGGAAGGGATCGACCCTAGCGGCGATCTGGATCGCTCGGGTCCGTGAAAGACGCTCCTCGAGCGGCTCGTCGCGCCGTGCTGTGGGGTCCTGCATGACCTTGGGATACTCGCACGCGGATGCGCACCCACGACGAGCAAGCGCTCGCGAACCCCGGGCAGGGCCCAGGGGCCGGTCCGGGCGATGACGCGATGCTGGCGGAGCGCATCCAGTCGGAGCTCGAGTCTGGCTTCCAGAAGCTGGCGGGTGTCGAGCGCGCCGTGTCGGTGTTCGGCTCCGCGCGCGTCGGCCCTGCCGATCCCGACTACCAACTTGCGGCCTCGGTCGCGGAGCGTCTAGGGCGGGAGGGCTTCGCGATCATCACCGGCGGCGGGTCCGGGATCATGGAGGCCGCCAATCGGGGCGCCCGGGACGTGGGCGCCCTGTCGATCGGGCTTCCGATCGCCGAGCGCTTGAACCCGTACCTCGACCTGCAGTTGCGATTCCACTACTTCTTCGCGCGCAAGCTCATGTTCGTCCGCTACGCGTCGGCGTTCGTGATCTTCCCGGGAGGATTCGGGACGCTCGACGAGCTCTTTGAGCTTGCCGCTCTTGCTCAATCGGGGAAGGTGGGGGTGCCGTCGATCGTTCTGATGCGCCCTGACTACTGGGAGCCGTTGTTTGAGTGGCTAAGGGGCAGGGTGCTGCCGGCCGGAAACATCTCGCCAGTTGACCTCGATTTGTTCGCGTTCGCCGACGACGAGGGCGAGGCCGTGGCCTGCGTGGCGAGGGCATCCGGGGAGGATCCGACGGCATGAGGCGCGAAAGACGGAGTGTGAAAGCGACGATGCTGGTGTTGTGGGCGGCGCTCCTGCTCGCAGCCTGCGGGAGCTCGGCAAAGACCACCTCCTCCCCAAGGTCCGGTCCCGCCGCGCCGGCGACCACCAGATCCGCGCCCCCTGCGAAGACCACCACTGTTGCCTCCTCGACCACGGTCGCGCCGCGGTCAACTTCGAGCCTGTGCCGCGCCTCCGATCTTCAGCTGTCGTTCATCGGCGGACAGGGGGCGACAGGACATGGCCTCCTCGGGTTCACGCTGACCAACTCCACCTCCCACCCCTGTCATACCTACGGATTCCCGGGCATCCAGTTCGTGGACCGATCCGGCCGCCCGCTGCCCACTGCTACGACCCGTACCACCCACGACTTCTTCGGTGCCGCGCCGCTTCAGGCGCTGGTGGTCGCTCCCGGCACGAGCGTGTCGTTCCGGATCGGCGTTACGCATGGCATCGTCTCCAGCGCCGGCTGCACGACGGCCGCCGGTATCTCGGTGATCCCGCCCGACGACACCTCCTCTCTGCACGCCACGATGCCCCAGGGAGCATACGAGTGCGGGACCGCGACGGTGTCGCCCGTCAGGCCGGGGCGCTCGGCCTATCCCTGACCGCCTCGAAGCGGGCCACGCTGTCCCGCACTGTCTCGCGCACCAAGCCGTCGTGCACGAGCAAGTCGAGGTGACCGAGCACCTCCGAGATCGTCAGGTAGGCCTGGGTGACGGCCACATTTCCCCACAGCTCGAGCGCAAGCTCGTAGGCCGTCATCGGCCGTGCGGCCAGGAGACGATGGAGCTTTCGGGCACGCCGAGCGTGCATCCGCAGACGCTCCTCGATCAATGCGGCGTGGTCGGTTATCGGCTCGCCGTGGCCCGGCAGGACGAGCTCGAGCGGTAGCTCGCGGGTGGCCTCCATCGAGCGGATGTATGTGAGCAGAGGCCGGGGCTCGGTGTCGTCAGCCTCGTGGACGGCGCCATCGGGAAGCGGCCGGGAGACGAGCGCGTTCGAGGAGATGTGCGCGAGCAGATGGTCGGCGGCAAACAGGATGCCGCGTTCCTCATCCCAGAACACCGTGTCCGATGGGCTGTGACCCGGCCTGTGCATGACCAGGAGCTGGCGGTCCCGAAGCTTTAGCCGGTTGCCATCGTGCAGCTGCCGGGTCACGTGGCCACGCGACCCAAATGCCCGGAACGCCGCGCCCACCGCTCCGAGCACGGTCGAGAGGTCCGCCGGCACACCGTGGCGCCGCATGACTCGCTGGGCGAACGCGTCGTCGGCGGCGGCGTTCTCGGCGAAGTTCTCGAGGTACGGCCCCAGCAGGTGAAGCGCCGCCACCTCGGCCCCGGAGCGCCGGGCCAGAATCTCGAGTAGGCCCAGGTGGTCCATATGCTGGTGACTGATTACGATCAGCCCGAGGTCCTCGACCGAGTAGCCGTGCCCGGCCAGAGCCTGCTCGAGCTCGTCTAGCGACTTCCCGGAGTTTGGCCCCGTGTCGAGCAGCGTCAGCGGCTCGTCCTCGATCAGGTAGCAGTTGACGCGGCCTACGAGAAACGGGGTCGGGATCGCCAGGCGGTGGATCCCGGACTGGGCCGCGCGTTCCAGCGCGGCGCCGCCCCCGAAGGCGCTCACGAGCGGATCACTTCGAGCACCTCATCGCGCCGGCGCTCCATGTCCTCGGTCGAGCGCAGCGACTCCAGGCACAGCCTGAGCAGGGGCTCCGTATTCGACGGGCGGACGTTGAAGTGCCAATCGTCGTAGTCGACCGACAGCCCATCCAGCCACGACTGGCGGCCGTCCTCATAGCGCTCGGCGAGCTCCTGGATCTTGGCCTGCTGGTCCTCGACCTCGGAGTTGATCTCGCCGGAGATGAAGTAGCGGGAGCGGTAGGGCTCGAGCAGGTCCGATACCCGAGCCTCGCGCTTCGACAGCAACTCGAGCATGAGCAGCGCGGGGATGGTGCCCGAGTCGGCGCAGTAGAAGTCGTGGAAGTAGTAGTGGCCGGAGACCTCGCCCCCGAACGCCGCGTTCTCCTCCCGCATGCGGGTCTTGAAGAACGCATGGCCCACCCGGTTCATGAGTGCCTGGCCCCCGGCGCGCTCCACCGTGTCGGCCACCGCCCGGCTCGCCCGGACGTCATACAGGATGGTGGCTCCTGGCTGCTTTTCGAGCATCGACTCGGCCAGCAGCGCGGTCAGGAAGTCACCGTCCACGAACGCCCCGTGGTCGTCGATGAAGAAGCACCTGTCACCGTCTCCGTCCCAGGCGATCCCCAGATCGGCCCCCAGCCTGAGCACCTCGCCCATGATGAACTCCCGGTTCTTGGGCAGCAGCGGATTCGGCTCGTGGTCGGGGAAGTTGCCGTCCGGTGTCCAGTAATTCTCGTCGGCGGTGATCCCCAGCCGGTCTAGCAGCGGTCCGACCATCGGCCCCGCCATGCCGTTGCCGCCGTCCACGACGACCTGCAGCGGCTTGACCGCGTCCGGGTCGATGAACCGCAATGCCGCCTCTTGGAACTCGTCGGAGAGCTCCACCTCCTGGGCGCTCCCGCCACCCGGCGGATCACCGAGCCCCGCTTCGATCAAGACCCGGACCCGATCGATGCCGGCGTCGCCCGAGAGCGCGATCGCGCCTCGCCTTACGAGCTTGGCGCCCGTGTAGGCCTTTGGGTTATGCGAGGCGGTGCACATCAGTCCGCCGTCGAGGTCGCGCGAGCCGACCAGGTAATAGAGCATCTCGGTCGCGACCTGGCCGGCGTCGAGGACCGTAGCGCCCTCGGCGCACATCCCCTCGCGGTAGGCGGCTGCCAGCTCGGGCGCCTGAACGCGCATGTCTCGCCCCAGGCCGAGCTCGAGCTCGGAGGTCGGCTTCTCCTCCTGCTCTGAGATCACGCGCGCGAAGGCCCGCGCAATCAGAACGGCAGCGTCGACGTCGATGTCATCGCCGTAAAGCCCCCGTATGTCGTAGGCCTTGAAGATCTCCGGCGCCAGAGTGCTCATCAAGGCCTGATGCTAAATGGAGGGCGGCCGAGCCGCGATCCCGTGGGGGTCGCGCGAAGCGCATTCCCCTCACGGGATCGTGGTCGGACGGCTTACCCTCTGGCTACGACACGCGTTCTGTTCAGCCCGCTCACGACCAGCACCTTCTGGCCTGACTTCAGCTGACCGAGCGTTGCTTTCTGCTTGTTGTCGCGCACGATCGCGTTGGACGGGATCGTGAGCGTCACGTTCTTGTAGACCGCCTTCTTCGTCCGCTCGGTGATCGTCAGCTGGTTACCCGACACCGAGTCCACGACGCCGCGATCGAACGTCACCGTCACCCACCCGGACTTGCCATGTGCGACCAGGCTGCCGTGGACGGAGCCGGCCAGCAGCCGCCGCCCCACCCCGACCCGACGGGGGTGTACGGCCGCGCTCGAAGCGGTCGAAGTGGTTCCCGAGGCCGAGGTCGCAGCGCCAGCGCTAGCGATAGCGCTGACGGCAGCACCGAGCGCCACGCACGCCGCCGCGAGCGCGACCAGCTTGTAATGCCGTTTGAGCAGTCTCATGTCTTGTGCATCCTCCTGTCAGGGTTGGCAGCCCCCTCCCATCGTGGTTGCCGACCGAAACACTGCCCCAGGCGCGCAAGCGGTCGGTTAGCGAAATGTCAGCTGCGTGTAAAAACCCGCGGATCAAGCGGATTCCCGGGACCTACGATGTCCGTTGTGAGCGCGCTGATCATGGTCGTCGAGGATGAGCCGAACATCGGCGCGCTGGTTCGCACCTACTTGGAGCGAGCCGGCTTTCGCTCGCTCTGGGTCCGCTCGGGCGAGGAGGCACTGACCGAGCTTGGTCGCCACGCCGTCAAGCTGGTGGTGCTCGACATCGGCCTTCCGGGGATCGACGGGTTCGAGGTCTGCCGCCGCATCGGCGGAAGCGTGCCGGTGATCATGCTCACCGCCCGCGACGAGCTGCCCGATCGCATCGCGGGCCTCGAGCTCGGTGCAGATGACTACGTCGTCAAGCCGTTCTCGCCGCGCGAGCTGACGGCGCGGATCACTGCCGTGCTGCGGCGTGGAGACAGGGACGCCGCCCCCGACGATGTGGTGGAGCTGGGGCCGGTTACGTTGGCGCGGGGGGCGCGCGAGGTGCGGGTCGATTCCACGGAAATCGAATTGACCCAGCGCGAGTTTGACCTGCTCGAGTTCCTCCTGCGCCACCGGGGACAAGTGGTCACCCGCGACCAGCTGCTCGAGTCGGTGTGGGGATTCATCTCGCCCGGCGAGACGCGCACCGTCGAGGTGCACGTGGCGCAGCTGCGCAAGAAGCTCGGCCACCCGGAGCTGATCAGGACGGTCCGGGGCCTGGGCTATAAGGCCGTGGCGTGAGGCTCAGGCACCGCCTGCTCGGCTACTTCGCCCTTGCGGCGATCGCCTCGTGCGCGCTGACGGTCGGGATCGGCGTGCTGCTCGTCAGGCATCAGATCTCGAGCCAGCGGATGACGACCTTGGAGACGCAGGCGAATGAGCTGGCGACGTTCGGCGGAGCTCCCGGCGCGCTCGGCGCCGGACAGCACGTGTACGCGGTGGGCACCGGGCGGGCGCGGCGGCTGCGACCGGCCCGAGCGGCAGCGGTCCTCGCGGCCATTCCATCATCGGGCGACGCGCAGGGAAGCGCGACCGTCCTGGGACGCTCGATCCTGTACGCAGCCCGCTCGACGGCGGCCGGTCGCGTGGTGCTCATCCGTTCCGGAAATCTCGCTTTCAGCGAGTGGCGGCCGTTCCTCTGGAGCCTGGCGCTGGCCGGGCTCGGAGGGGTCCTGCTGGCGGCCGCGCTGTCGTTGCTGCTGGCGCGACGGCTGTCGCGACCGATCGGCGAGCTCTCGGCGGCCACCCGGCGGGTCGCCCGAGCCGAGCCCGGCGTGACCGTCCCCGTCGAGGGCGACGACGAGATCGCCGACTTGGCCCAGGGCTTCAACGACATGTCGGGACAGCTTCAGTCGGCGCGAGAGTCTCACCAGCGCTTCCTGGAGTCGGTCAGCCATGAGCTGAAGACACCTCTTACCGCGATCCGCGGTTACGCCGAAGCGCTGGCCGAGGATGCCGTCGATGCGCCAGACGGCGGTCGGGTGATCGTGGCGGAGTCCGAGCGCCTCGAGCGGTTGGTGGCGGACCTGCTGGAGCTGGCGCGCTTCGACCGCGCCGGGTTCTCGGTCCGCAGCGAGCCCATCGACCTGGCGGAGATCGGCAGGCAGGCGGTCGAGCGCCACCTGCCCCGGGCTCGAGCGCTATCCGTCGATCTACGGACGGCGGCTGTGGACGGGACGGCGGTCCTCGGCGATGCGGACCGCACGCTTCAGGTGGCGTCGAACCTGATCGAGAACGCGCTGCGGCTGACCCCGCCGGGAGGCTCGGTTACCGTCGAGGCCGGTCCGGGACAGCTGTCGGTCCGCGACACGGGGCCGGGACTAGCAGCCGACGACATCCCGCACGCGTTCGAGCGCTTCTACCTGCATGACCGCTACCGCTCCGAGCGTCCGGTCGGCTCCGGGCTCGGCTTGACGATCGTCAAGGAGCTGGCGGTGGCGATGGGCGGAAGCGTCGAGGCGGCCGGTTCGCCAGGCGCGGGGGCCGTGTTCACGCTACGGCTCCCGCAGGATCCTAGACTCAATAGCAATGTCAGGACACTCGAAGTGGCACTCGATCAAGCACAAGAAAGCGGTGGTGGACGCTCGCCGCGGCCAGCAGTTCACGAAGCTGGCCCGAGCGATCACGGTGGCCGCACGTGAGGGCGGCGGCGACGTAGACGGAAACCCGGCGCTCGCCCTGGCCGTGCAGAAGGCGCGGGACGCCTCGATGCCCAAGGACAACATCGAGCGGGCGATCCAGAAGGGGACTGGCGCCGGTGCCGACGCCGATCAGATCGAGACGGTCATCTACGAGGGCTATGGGCCCGGAGGGGTGGCTCTGCTGATCGAGGCCCTGACCGATAACCGCAACCGGACCGGCGCGGATGTCAGGCACGCGTTCTCCAAATACGGCGGGAGCCTTGGGGAGCCTGGCTCTGTCTCGTACCTGTTCGACAAGCGCGGCGTGATCGTGGTGGACGCCAGCCGCTACGACGAGGACGATCTGATGCCCGCGATCGACGCCGGCGCCGAGGACATCGCCCGCGATGAGGACGTGTTCGAGGTGATCACGGCGCCGGGCGACCTGCAGGCCGCGCGCGCGGCGCTGGAGCAGGCAGGGGTCGAGGTCGATCGCGCGGACGTCACGCAGCGTCCGAAGTCGCGCGTGCCGGTGGAAGAGGGCGACGCCGGAAAGCTGATGCGGCTGATCGACTCGCTCGAGGAATCCGACGATGTCAACGCCGTTCACGCCAACTTCGATGTTGACGCCGGCGTGCTCGAGCGAATCGCCTCGTAGCCTTCAGCGAACCGCCCTCTAACGCTCGGCCGCTACGCTGCCACGCTTCTGATGTCCAAACGCGCCCTCACGACACTGGCCTGTGCGCTGCTCGTCGCCGCCGGACTGAGTGCGTGCGGCTCCTCGAAGGCCCCCGGGGTGCAGACTGCTCCATCCGGCGGCCAGACTTCGGCCGTGCCCACGACTGCGAACCTGCCTCAGGCGCTGTCGCACAAGCCAACGGTCAGTGTGCCGAAGGGGCCGCCGCCTTCTCATCTGGTGGTGAAGGACCTGATCAAGGGCAACGGGACATCTGCCACGCCGAACGGGACGGTGACGGTCAACTACGTCGGCGTCCTTTACAACACGGGCAAGCAGTTCGACTCCTCCTGGAGCCGAAACCAGCCGTTCACCACCCCGCTGAGCGCCGGAAGCGTGATTCCCGGCTGGGTGCAGGGGATTCAGGGAATGAAGGTGGGGGGCAGGCGGGAGTTGATCATTCCGCCGGCCCTGGCCTACGGCAAGAGCGGCAGCCCGCCGGCTATCCCACCTAACTCGACGCTCGTCTTCGTGGTCGACCTCCTGTCGGTTTCGTAGCTCTCCCCGAGCGGCGATCCCTGGACTTGGAGCCGCGGCGCTCGCGATCTGCGCTCGGCTGGTCCGGGCCCTCGTCCAGTCGCCTGGCGCGGTACAGCGGCTGGCGCTCGTCGACCCCTTTCAGCCGAAAGCGTCCCGCGAACGACCAGGCGAATCCGTCACGGGCGGCGTCGCGGACGTCCTCGGTGGCAAGGACGCTGCTGGGGCGCGCGACCCCCGTGACCCGGCTGGCGAGGTTGACGGCGTTTCCGTACCAGTCGCCGGCTCGGTTGATGATTGGCCCGCTGGCAAGGCCTGCTCGCAGGGCCGGTAGATCGGCGTTCTCGATGGCCTCGACCAGGGACAGTGCGGCTGCGACCAGCGGTGGTGCTTCTGGGCTGACGAACATCGCGGCGTCGCCGATCGTCTTCACGAGCCTGACCGGCGGCGCGGCCACCTCGCTCGCCAGGTCCGCCAGCTGGCGCGCCACGCTCCCGAGCTCTTCGACCTCGATCTGACCACCGAGGCTCGTGAACCCCACCAAGTCGGCGAAGCAAACGACGGCATGCTCCTCGTTTGCCAGGTGGCCCCGCTGTAGCTCCGCTCGGCCGATGATCCCGCGCCTGGCGCTCTCGCGGACATACGCGCCCAGCGCGGCGTTCAGCACGGGTGCCAACGACGGCAGCAGCTGCTTGGCCATCGCCGCGTAGCGCAGGGCGACGTCCCGCTCGTTGTCGCCGGGCTCCAGATACGTGTCCGCGAACGCGCCGGCAATCGTGGTGGAGAGCCGTGACATTCCCTCGCCCAGCACGCGGCTGACCTCGATCACCGCTTCCTCGGGCATGCCCGCGTCCAGGAAACGCTTGAGCGACTCTGCTGCCGTCACATCCTCTTCGCTCCAGGCGGGCTCGTCGGGCTTCACCGCCGGGAATCCGAGCGCGCGCCTGATCCTCAGCAGCTGCTCGGTGCCCATACCGGAGCGCTGCGCGACCTCCTCGCCCGTCAGCTTGCCTCCCAGCTCCCGCTCGACCGGCAGCAGCACCAGTCGGTCCTCCGCTACGGCCTCTCTGAGCTCGTCGAGGCCGACGCCGTCGGCGGCCAGGCGCTCCAGGAGCTCCCGACGGGCCTGGCGTTCAGGGCCCTCGAGCCCGTCCAGCAATCCGGCCGCCGCGAAGTCCACGGTCTAATCCTTGCTCAAACGCTACCCTCGCGCACCCACGATGCTGTCGATCCTGATGCCGGTCTTCAACGAGCGCGAGCGCGTCGAGCAGGCGATCGCAGAGGTGCTGCGGACGGAGCTGCCGACCGACTTCGAGCTGATCGTCGTAAACGACGGCTCGACCGACGGCACGGCCGAGATCCTGCACTCAGGCGGCAGCTGGGACGGCCGCGTGCGGCTGGTGGAGCACGCCACGAACCAGGGCAAGGGGGCGGCCGTCAAGACCGCCCTCGAGCATGCCCGCGGGGAATACGCCGCCATCTTCGACGCCGATCTGGAGTACGAGCCCTCAGACCTTGCGCGGCTGATGCCGCCCCTGATCGATGGCCGCGCGAACGCCTGCTTCGGGGTGCGGGCGTTCGACGGCTACACGAGCCACTCGTTCCTGTTCGTGCTTGGGAACAAGGGTGTGACGCTGGCGGCAAACATCCTGTTCAACGTCTACCTGCACGACATCATGACCTGCCAGAAGGCGATGCGCACTGCGCTGTTCCGAAGCCTCCCGCTGCACTCGCGAGGATTCTCGATCGAACCGGAGATCGCCGCCCGCCTGGTGCAGCGCGGTGAGCGCATTTTCGAGGTGCCCGTGCACTACCGGGCGCGCTCCACCGACGAGGGCAAAAAGCTGACAGCGCTCGACGGGTTCCGGGTGCTGGCTACGCTGCTGCGCTGCCGACTGACCAACCCGTAGCCCGAATTTACAAACCCCGAACCTACAGGTCGCAACTTAGTCTCGACGGCCGGGTTTTTAGGGCCGAAAGTGACTGCCCCGGGAGGAAGGATGCACCGCGGACTGTTGGCGATGATGGCGATCATCTGCGCCGCGTGCGTTGGATGGGCGATCCTCGCGGACACCGGAAGCGCCGGCCCAGACACGGCTAGCGCGAGCCCGGTGGCGGCGCAGGCCTCCGGGCGGCCCCTCACTCTCACGGCCTCCCCCAATCCAGCCATCGCCGGCCAGCAGATCACCCTCTCCGGCACGCTCCGAGGGGCCCGGGGCGGGGTGACGGTCACTCTTTGGGGCCGGCAGGCGACGCAGCGGCAGTTTCGTTTCTCGAAGAGCGCCAAGACCGGGGCGCACGGCGCTTTCAAGTTCACGATGCGTCCCCGATCGATCTTTACGAACCGCTACTGGTATGTGACGGCCCGCGGGCTCCACAGCGGCACCGTGTTCGAGAAGGTGGAATACAACATGACGGTGGGCGCGTCGGACACCATCCCGCCGCCTGGCGAGACGATCACGTTCACCGGTCACGTGGGGCCGTCCTACGCCGGCCACAGGTTCTACCTCCAGCAGAACACCGGAAGTGGCTGGCAGACGCTGGCCCGCCCGTGGCTTGATCGGAACTCGTATTACAAGACGACACGGGTCCTGAGCACGGTGGAAAACCTCCAGGTGCGGACCTTCCTACCCAAGACCAACAAGAACGCCAACTCCTACTCCTCGGTCCTGACCATCTCGGTGGCGCCGATCCACAAGATCAAGCACGTCGTGGTCATCATGCAGGAGAACCGGTCGTTCGACTCCTACTTCGGGACGTTTCCGGGCGCGGATGGGATCAACCTCGCCAATCCGCCGTGCGTGCCGGACCCGCTCCACCCCAGCACGCCGGTGTGCGCTTTTCTCGATCACCGGGACACGAACTCCGGCGGACCGCACAGCCAGAACAACGCCACCGCCGACATGCACTGCGCGAACTTCGGGGCCCGCAGCGGATGCCAGATGAACGGGTTCGTCGGCCAGGCTGAGGCAGCCTCCAACTGCGGCACCAACCCCAACAACCCCGACTGCAGCGCCTGCAACGGCGCGACAGCCGGAGCCTGCAACGACGTGATGGGGATCCACGACGGAAGCGACATCCCCAACTACTGGAACTACGCCAAGGCCTTCGTGCTCCAGGACCACATGTTCGAGCCGAACGCGTCGTGGAGCCTGCCAGAGCATTTGTTCCAGGTCTCGGAGTGGTCGGCGAAGTGCACTAGTCCGTTCAACGCCTTCTCCTGTACGAATGCCCTGCAGAACCCGAACAGCGACTCCGCCAGCAGCAACGGCAACCCCAACGACGGTCAGCTCCACTACGCGTGGACCGACATGACCTACCTGCTGCACAAGAACAACGTCAGCTGGGGTTACTACGTGTTCAAGGGCACGGAGCCCGACTGCGAGAACGACGCCGCGATGAGCTGCGCCCCGGTCCAGCAGGGGCCCCAGACTCCCGGCATCTGGAATCCGCTGCCGTCGTTCACGGATGTCTCGCAGGACGGCCAGCTCGGGAACATCCAGACGCTCAGCAACTTCTTCACCGCGGCGCGCAGCGGGACGCTTCCCGCCGTCTCGTGGATCGACCCCAACGGGACAGTGTCAGAGCACCCGCCGGCGCTCGTCAGCGCCGGTCAGACATACGTCACCGGGCTCATCAACGCCATCATGCAAGGACCGGACTGGAGCTCGACGGCGATCTTCCTCTCGTGGGATGACTGGGGAGGCTTCTACGACCATGTGGTGCCGCCGGGCGTGGACCAGAACGGCTATGGCCTGCGCGTGCCGGGGATCCTGATCAGCCCCTACGCCAGGATCGGCTACATCGATCATCAGACCCTGAGCCACGACGCCTACAACAAGTTCATCGAGGACGACTTCCTCGGCGGCCAGCAGCTCAACCCGGCCACCGACGGCAGGCCGGACCCGCGGCCAAGCGTGCGCGAGGCAAACCCGAACCTCGGAGACCTGACGACCGAGTTCGACTTCAACCAGTATCCGCGCGCCCCGTTCGTCCTGCCGGTGTGTCCCCAGGACGAGCTGCAGCCCCGGCGGGCCTGCTGAGTCCTAGGAGATTGTTATCTGCTGCCCCTGCCGGGTTGTGTTGCCTGCCCGGTCGGCGACGATCACCCTGACGCGGAAGCTCCCGCGCCGGCGGTAGACGTGAACGCGCCGGTTCTGGCCGACCGCTAGGTGGGAGGCTGACCCATCGCCCCACTGGACGACGATGGAGCCAATTCCGGAGGAGTAACGGACCCCCGGTGGCCGGTCCGTGTATTGCAGGCTGATGGCCACAGCCTTTCCGTTGGAGGTCAGGTTGAAGCTCACCCGAGGCTTGACCGGGTCAATGAGCACCCGGCCCTTGGCGGTCGGGCTCTGAAAGCCTGCGGGATTGGTGGCCGTAACTGTGAACGTGCGCGGTCCGCCGCTGAAGCGCCGGGGCACCGTCAGTGACGTCGCGGTCGTCGTGCCCACGAACCCTCCGAACCGCACGACGTAGCGCATCGGTCCCCAGGCCCCGGGGGGCGGCTGCCAGGAGAGCACGGGATGCGTGCCGCGCGCGTACTTGCTGAGGCCCGTCGGCTTCCCAGGTGGCTCGTACATCTGGCCGACCACGATTCGCTGTGACCCCGGCGTTCCCTGAACCCAGGCCACCGCGACGTCGCCATTTTGGTCGCCGCCAGCAGCCAGGCCGTTCGCCGCGTTGGTGGGGCCCCAGCTGGGAGTGGAGAGGACCTGCTCGCCCCAGAGGCCGTTGCCGACGGTGAAGTAGCGGGCCCGGATCTCGGTTCCGCCCAGAATTCCTGAGTCGTGCTGCCAGGCCAGGACCAGCGAGTTCAGCCCGACGACGCCCGGTACCGCGTGCGGAGGACTTGAGTTGGGCAGGCTGTCCCCGCGGTATGGCTGCACGAACGACCCGTTCGCTCCCAGGACGGTGGCGACCACCGCGTTCGAGGGCTGTAGCGCGGACGTGACGAGACCATTGCCGTACTCGGCCATCGCGATCCGCGGGTCGGCCGCCCCGTCGCCGCCGAGCGCCGGAACGCCGTCGGCTGCGCTGACCCCGTTGTAGGCCCCGCCCTGCAGGCGGTTGTACAGCACGCGCGACGCCTGCTGAGACCCGTTGCTGAACGTCTCGTGGAACACGACGCCCACCCAGGAGGAGTTGCCGCCCACCGCTATGTCGGGTTGGTCGGCTGACACTTCGCTAAAGCTCCCCATGCTGCCGACGTCGGCCTGCTGGAAGACGACGCTCGGCGACGCGCCCCACACTCGCCGCGTGTATATGTGACCCCCCTCGCCCCACGCAACGATCCCGATCCCGTCCCCGGCGGTCGCGACTCCCGGGCGTCCTTGGCCGGCGCCGGCGGTACCGCCTGGGCTGGCGTCCAATGGCGCGGACTCGACCGACCATCGACCGCTGTCGTAGTAGGCGCTGCGGACGTCTGATCCGCCGCTTCCGGCCACCGTGAACGCCAGGTACGCCTTGCCGAGGTTGTTGGCCTTGATCGCCGGGTTGCTGGCCGCTGTAGCCAGGAGCTGCGGCTGGGTGAAGCGCGCCGTGGAGCTGGGCCGGCTTACGACATAGAGGGAGCCGGAGTTGATGAACGCGATCAGCAGCAGGCCGTTGTTGCTGGCGGCGATCACGGGCTGGGAAGAAGCGCCGCCGAGGGAGGTATCGACCTGCTGGGGCGCCCGGAACTGTCCTCCTTGGAGCCGCGAGACTACGACGTGCGGTTGGCCGCCGATGAACGTGAGGTACACGAGCCCACCGGTTCCGTCGCGGGCTACCGACATGCCATTCAGACTGACGATCGCGTTGTTGGGGCCGTCGATCGTGGTGGGCGGGCCGAGGGTGGGCGGTCCCGAGGGCTGCGCGCTCGCGGCTGCCGGCGCCCAAGCCAGCGCCCCGGCAAGGCAGGCGGCAGCCCCTCTGGCAAGCCAGTGCACGGCAGCTAGAACAGCACATATCGACCAGGGTTGCGGTCGCTTCCTGTCAGAGCGGCGACCGATTTCGGTCAAGGGCGGTGGCTGTGGCCGCCTGGGGAGGCGTCCGCCCCCCCACGCAGAATGTCTGACGGAGATGATCGTCCTGGGCATCGACCCCGGCACCGCCAGCACCGGCTTCGGCGTCGTCGGCGACGCCGGCTCCCGTCTGTGCGCGTTTGACCACGGCGTCATCGAGACCGACCCCAGGGGGCGCCTCGAGCGCCGGCTGACCGCCATCCACGCTCGCGTCCTTCAGCTGATCGACGCTCACACCCCCGACGCAGTCGCTATCGAGGAGCTGTTCTTCGGCGCGAACGCCCGGACCGCGTTCGCCGTCGGCCAGGCCCGGGGGGTGGTGCTGCTGGCGGCCGGACAGCGCGGCCTGCCCCCGCGCTCTTACACCCCCCAGGCTGTCAAGGCCGCGGTATGCGGACACGGCGCCGCCAACAAGGACCAGGTGGCGAGGATGGTGGCGCAGCTGCTCGGGCTCTCCGATCCGCCGGCGCCGGACCACGCCGCCGACGCGCTCGCCGTGGCCATCTGCCACCTAAACAGGGCACCGTTCGCGCGGGCGGTCTCGGCCTCAGAGCGCCGGGGAGTGCGGGCGTGATCGCGCTGATCTCGGGCAGCGTGGCCGTTCGCCGGGCTGACCACGTGGTGATCGACTGCGGCGGCGTGGGCTACCAGCTCGCGGTCTCGGCGCACACGCTCAGGCACGTGCCTGCGGTGGGTCGCGAGGTCACCCTGCACTCCCACCTGATCGTGCGCGACGACGCGCTCCAGCTGTTCGGGTTCGCGAGCGAGGAGGAGCGCGAGCTCTTCCTGATGCTGCTGGGCGTGCAGTCGGTCGGGCCCAAGATGGCGCTGGCCGTGCTGTCCGGCGGACCTCCGCGCGAGCTCCTGGCCGCCCTGGCCGCGGGCGACACGGGGCGGCTGCAGGCCGTGCCTGGCATCGGCAAGCGCACGGCCGAGCGGATCATCGTCGAGCTGCGGGAGAAGGTGGGAGTGACCCTGCCCGAGCAGGCGATCACGGTCACCCGCTCCGATGACCCGCGGGCCATCGCCCGCGAGGGGCTTCTGGGACTGGGCTACGGCGCCGCCGAGGTGGACGAGCTGCTGGAGGGGGCTGACGGCGATAGCCCCGAGGACCTGATCGCCGATGCCCTCAGGATGGCTCGGCGATGAACAGCCGCATCCAGACGCCGGAGGTCCTTCCTGATGAGGAGCTTGACCGCTCGCTGCGACCGCGGCGGCTGGCTGACTTCGTCGGTCAGGAGGCCGTCAAGCAACAGCTTGCGGTGTCGATCGCCGCGGCAGCCAGCCGGGGCGAGGCGCTTGACCACGTGCTGCTGGCCGGACCGCCGGGGCTGGGAAAGACTTCGCTTGCGCAGATCGTGGCAGCGGAGCTGGGCGTCCCGTTCGTACAGACCGGCGGGCCCGCGCTCGAGCGAAAGGGCGACATTGCCGCCTTCCTGACCGCGCTCGAGCCGCGGGCCGTGTTCTTCGTCGACGAGATCCACCGCCTCGCCAGCGCGCTGGAGGAGACCTTCTATCCGGCGATGGAGGACCGGTGCCTCCCGATCACCGTGGGGCAGGGCGCCGGCGCGCGCGTAGTGACGCTGGAGCTGCCGCCGTTCACGCTGATCGGCGCCACTACGAGAACCGGACTTCTGACCACGCCGCTGCGAGACCGGTTTGGGATCCAGCACCGATTGGAGCAGTACTCGGTCAACGAGCTGGCCCAGATCGTGGCTCGCTCGGCTCGGCTGCTCGACGTCGAGATCGACGGCGACGGCGCGCACGTGATCGCAACCCGCAGCCGCGGCACCCCGCGGGTCGCCAACCGGCTGCTCAAGCGTGTCCGGGACTACGCCGAGGTACACGGCCCGGGAGCGATCACCGAGGAAGTCGCGCTAGCGGCGCTCGAGCTGCTCGACATCGACAACGAAGGGCTCGACCGTCTCGACCGCGAGATCCTGCGCACGATCTGCGAGAAGTTCTCGGGCGGTCCGGTGGGCCTCTCGACGCTTGCCGCCGCGGTCGAGGAGGAGCAGGACACGATCGAGGACGTCTACGAGCCCTACCTGCTCCAGCGCGGCCTGATCGAGCGGACGGCCCGGGGGCGCGCCGCGACCCGCCGCGCATTCGAGCACCTGGGGCTCGAACCGCCGGGACCGATGCGGCTGCTGTAGGGCGATCGCGTGCTCTTGCGCGGGCCCTCCCGGCGGGCGCCCGCTCGGGCGGGCCTGGGTGCCCTGGCGGGCCCGCGAACATGCTCTAGCGCCCAAACCGCCAGCCGCGACGTCGGATTGGGCTCTTAAGCACGTCATTCGTGTCGAACAGCCCAAAATCGCAACGGCAGCAGCGGTTTGGGCTATAGCGCACGTTTGCCGGCGTGCGGCTTGAGCGGGGATAGCTGTTCGCCTCCCGCCGCACCTCGCGTAACGAGGAGTGCCGAGCTCGCAGGCGTGACGGCTGCTAGCGGTGCGCCGGGAGGGGACAGCTATCCTCGGCGAGCGTGGCCAAGGAGCACTACTTCATCTGTCCCCACTGCGGCAATCGCTCGATGGCGACCGATCGCACTACCGACTTCGGTCGCGAGGTCCGTGGCTGCGAGAAGTGCGGCTTTGCGTACCTGATCGAGCTCCTGGATGACTACTACCCGGCGCCCAACGCTGCGTTCTTCGCCTGCGACGGCGACGGCCGGATCGTGGACTGCGGCAAGGGATCCTTCGAGCTGACGGGCCTGAGGACCGAGCAGGCGATCGGCCAGCACATCCGTGACGCGCTCGGGCTGCGCTTCGAGGACGGCACCGACCATGTCGCGACCGCGCTCGAGTGGGAGGTCCGCGTGCAGGGCAAACCCGCGCTGGTGCAGACCAATGGTGACCATCCCGCCAGAGCCCTGGCCGACATCTTCCCGGCCTACGACGACGAGCAGGGTGGCGTCCTGGTCGTGCTCACTCCACATAATCACGACTGAGCGCCGGACGCGCTCACTCTCCACAGCCCCGACCCCCTCTCGCCCGGGTTGTCGATCGCCTAGCATCCTGCTCGACCCATGACCGACCGCCAGCGCCACGGCTTCGTCCTTCTCCTCGTGGCGGGGCTAATCGCAGCCTCTGCCGTAATCCTGACCCAGTTCAAGACCGTTCTGGGGCTTGACCTGAAGGGCGGTGTGGAGCTCGTCTACCAGGCTCAGCGGACGCCGCAGTCGCCGGTGAATCAGACGTCGCTCAACCGGGCCGTCGACATCATGCGACAGCGCGTCGATCAGCTCGGCGTGTCAGAACCCGAGATCCAGACCTCCGGCGGAAACCAGATCTCGGTCGGGCTGCCCGACGTCAGGGACACGGCCCGCGCCGAACAGGAGGTCGGTACCACCGCCCGGCTCGAGTTCTACGACTGGGAGGCGAACGTCCTGCTCCCGGACGGAAGGACTGCCGCCAGTGAGCTCCCGGCGCAGACGCCCACGGGCGCCGGAGCGGCGGTCGCCCTCAGTCAGGGATCCGGATCGCCTGGCTTAGGCAGCATGCCGCTCTACCAAGCCGTGCAGCTGGCCTCAAAGCAGCGGCCGGTATCGAGCTCATCCGGTGTGCAGTTGGCCCGCAACGGACCGCTGTACTACATGTTCGGAAAGTCGGGAAGCACGGCGTGCACGATCGCCGGCAAGTACTACGGCTACACGCCCGTGCCCGGCGAGCACTGCCTGCTTTCGGGCCCCGACGCCACGCTTCAGGACCTGTACACCGGGCTGCCGCCGGGCGTCAGCAAGTCGCAGGGTCAGGTGCTGACGGTCCCGCAGGGCACCGTCGTGCTCCAGGCCGTGCCGGCCAAGTTCTCGAACATCCCCAAGGCCTCGGACCCCTCGACGCAGTTCTTCGTGCTCAAGGACAACGTCTCGCTGTTCGGAGACGACATCACCAACCCGCAGCAGAGCACCGACCCCAGCGGCAGCCCAGACGTTCAGTTCGGGTTCACGTCGAAGGGCAAGAAGGAGTTCCAGAACGTCACCGCGGCGATCGCGCTCCGCGGATCCAAGCTTCTGGCTCCCCCTCCCAACGCCCAGATTCCGCCTCCGGCCAACTCGCACGGGCGCTACATCCTTCACTTCGCGGTCGCGCTGGACCAGCAGCTGGTCACCGTTCCGTCGATCGACTTCAACAGTTATCCGTTCGGCATCCCCGGCGACACGGGGGCTGACATAACCGGTGGGTTCACGACCCAGACCGCGCAGGATCTGGCCAACCAGCTGCGTCTGGGCGCACTTCCCATCAACCTGAAGCTGATCTCGAAGTCCCAGGTGTCGGCGACACTCGGAAAGCAGGCGCTTCACAAGGGGCTGATCGCGGGCGCGGCCGGGCTGGCGATCGTCGTCCTGTTCCTTCTCTTCTACTACCGCCTGCTCGGCGTGATCGCGACCGCGGGCCTGGCGGTATACGCGCTCTACTTCTACGCGCTGATCAAGCTCATCCCGGTGACGCTGACCCTGTCCGGAATCGCCGGCTTGATTCTGACGATCGGAGTCGCGGCCGACGCGAACATCGTGATCTTCGAGCGCGTCAAGGAGGAGATCAGGGCCGGGAGATCGATCCGCCAGGGAATCGTCACGGGCTACCGCAAGGGTCTGACGGCGATCATCGACGCGAACATCGTCACGTTCATCACCGCGTTCATCCTGTTCGAGCTGGCGACGGCCGACGTCAAGGGGTTCGCTCTGACGCTCGGCATCGGCACGCTCGTCTCGCTGTTCACGGCGGTGATGGCCACGCAGGCGATCCTGATGAGCATGGGGTCGTCGCGGCTGATCGCGAGTCCATCCGCGCTCGGGGCCGGCGGCAAGAAGCGCCAGTGGCGGTTCGACTTCATGGGCGCCTCGCGCTACTTCTTCTCGATGTCGGGCGTGATCCTGCTGGTCGGGGCGCTGGCGGTCGGCGCCAGGGGTCTCAACCTGGGGATCGATTTCACGTCGGGAACCCGGATCGCGGTGGGCCTCGTCCAGCCGGCGACCCAGCAACAGGTGAGTTCGATAATGAGCGCGGCCGGCGCCGGCAGTGCCAACGTCCAGAAGGTGTCTGGAGACCCCGCGCTCGGTCCCAACGGCTTCCAGATCTCCTCCAGGCAGCTCCCGCCGAACAAGGTCCAACAGGTCCAGAGTGCCCTGCAGAGCCGGTTCGGGATCCTCCACAACGGCAACCAGTTCGACTCGAGCTCCGTCGGCCCCACATTCGGCAACACGATCGCCAACGCCGCGGTGATCGCGATCATCGCGTCGCTGTTGGTGATCTCGGTCTACGTTGCGCTGCGGTTCGAGTGGAAGTTCGCGGTCCCGGTCCTGATCGCCCTGATGCACGACCTGCTGATCACGAGTGGCGTGTATGCCCTGACCGGCCGACAGGTGACCGTCGACACGGTCGCGGCGCTGCTCACCATCCTCGGCTACTCCTTATACGACACGATCATCGTCTTCGACCGGGTGCGGGAGAACATTCCACGGATGCCGCGGGCAGCGTTCTCTCAGATCGTCAATCGCTCGATGTCAGAGGTGCTGACCCGGTCGCTGGCCACCACTTCGTGCACGCTCTTGCCGGTCGTGGCGCTGCTGCTATTCGGTGGCGGCGGCGTTCTGGGCGACTTCGCGTTCGCGCTGCTGATCGGGATCGCGTCCGGCGCCTACTCCTCGATCTTCATCGCCTCGCCCGTCCTGACGCACTGGAAGGAGCGCGAGCAGGTCTACCGCGCCCGCCGTCACCGGCTGATCGAGGAGCATGGCCTGGTTCCGGCCTATGCCGGCGCGGCCGCCGATGTGGAGCCGGCCGCGAAGCGTCGCCGCCGGACCCGACTGACCACGCCGGAGCCGGAGACAGTGTCGCGCTCGGAATTTGAGGAGATGAAGCAGGAGCTGGAGGTCGAGGAGGAGCTGCCCACCCGGCGAACCTCGACGCTGACCAAGCGCAGCGCGCGTCGCCAGCCCGCTCAGGCTCCGACCCGGCCCAAGGCGAGACCGGACGATGGCGGCAAGGCTGCCACCCCGGACGTCGCTGGCACTCCCGCCCCGGACGAGGCGCCGGCGCACACCCCAGAACCCGAGGAGACCCCAGCCCCCGACGGCGGGCGGACCCCAGCCCCCGACGGTGGGCCCGCGCCCGCCCCCGACGGTGGGCCCGCGCCCGCCCCCGACATCGCCGAGAACGAAGGCGTCGCGCCCGTCCCCAAGCGCAAGCCTTCGAAGTCGAAGAGCCGCTCCCGCAGCCGCCGACACGGGAGGCGTCGCTGATGGGCATGCTGGCCTGGGTCATCATGGGGCTCGCTCTTTGGCACTTCACGATATGGCTGCCCGACCGCTACTGGGGAGGGATCGTCGGGGCGTTCGTGGGGGCGCTCGTGGGGGCGATCCTGTTCGGGTTGATAATCAATGGGTTCAACATTCCGGGCCGCCATGCGACGCATCTAGCGACTGCACTCGAGGCGATCCCCGGCGCGCTGATCGGCATGGCGGTGGTCTACGTCGAGGGCATAAGGCGCGAGCGGGCAGGAGGCCCCGGGGCGCTCGAGCTTTGAGTGGTCCCCTGGACGTGGTTACGGGGCCCCTGCGGTCGCTCCTGGGTGTAGCCGAGAGATCTCCGCTGCATGAGGCCGGCGAGGTGGAGCACGAGCTCAAGGGAGCGGTCGAGGCCATCAATCGTGCCGCAGAGTCGATAGAGGGCCAAGTCGCCGTGATCGAGTCCCTCGCCGCCTCCGTGCCGGCCCTCACTGACTCCGTCAACGCCCTGGTGACGGAGCTGAACGGACTACTCGGGGTGGTGGCTCCGATCGCCGGCGCGGAGCGCGACATCGCCGCCACCGAGCATGAGATCTCGCGCGTAGAGCGCCTGTTCGGCCGCCGACGCCGCAGCGAAGCCCCGCCTGCTCCTCCTGTCGAGAAGCCGCCGTCAGGCGCCGACCGGCAAGCGCCCCCCGCCGACTGAGCGAACGTCGGCGCCTCAGCGTACGATGCAAGCGTGTCCGTTCTGCCCTACCTGATCATCGTGTGCGTTCTCGGGCTTGTCGTGAGCCGGTTGGCCCCGCTACTGGTGCCTGGTGAAGACCCGGTGGGCATCGACAGGTCCGCCCTCGTGGGTATCTGCGCCGCGTTGATCGCCGGGCTCTTCTCCTGGTACGTCCTGGCTCGCCACGGCTGGGGAATATTCATCTCCGTCCTGGTCTCGATGCTGGTCGTGTGGCTATACCGCCGCCCGCGACCGGCCACGTACCGACAGCCGCGAACGACCGACGACCGCGGCCCGCGAGTGGCCGACAACCGCGGCTCCCGAGCGGCCCAGTACCGCGGCACGCGACCGGCCGACAACCCGGGCTCGCGACCGGCCGGGTACCGCGGCCGGACGCCGGGCGGCCGGCGGCCCCCGGTCTAGCCGCCGGCTAACGCGCAGGTCGGCTCCTCGGCGTAGGATGGACACGTGAGCCTCATCGTCTACCTCATCATCCTGTTCTTCGTCGGCCTATTCGTGGGTGGGCTGGCACGGCTGCTGCTCCCCGGTCCCGATCCGATGGGCCTCGGCATGACCGCGCTCGTGGGTATCTGTGGCACGTTCAGCGCCGGGCTCTTCTCGTGGTATGTCCTGCATCGTCACGGCGGCGGCCTGATCCTGTCCGTTTTGTTCTCGATGCTGGTCGTGTGGCTGTACCGCCACTCACGGACGAGCGGATACCGCGGTCGCGTTCCGGGCGGCCGGCGACCGCCCTACTAGCCAGGCCGCTACCTGGCCACGCGGCACACGCCGCTCGGCCGCCGTGCCCGCCCAGGCCGCTGGTGCGGCATCTGGATCCGCTTGGGAACGGGATACGGCTGGCCCTGATTCGAGGCGCACTGCCCCGTCGTCACCAGTGGCGAGGTCGCGCTCGTCGGCGGGAGGCTTGGAATCGAGTAGTTAGGCGGAGCCGCGAAATTGAACGAGGATGTGAGGTCGCCGGTCACCGACCGGCGCCATTTAGACAAATTTGGCACCTCTGCGCCGAACCGCCGCTCGATCAGCCGCAGCACAGAGGTGTGATCGAACACGTCCGAGCACACCAGCCCACCTCGAGTCCAGGGGGAGACGATGATGCACGGCACCCTGAACCCCAGGCCGATGGGCCCGCGGATCCCCAGCGCGTTCGCCGGTAGCCGGGAAACGGTCAGGAACTCCCCTTTCGTCCCCCGGGGCGGAGTCGGCGGCGCCACATGGTCGAAGAAGCCGCCGTTCTCATCGTGATTGATGATCACCACCGTCTTGCGCCAGATGTTCGGATAGCGCCAGATCGCCCGGAGCAACTGATCGATCGCGAATTCCCCCTTCGCCGGCGGCTCCGCAGGGTGCTCAGACTCATTGAAGCCCACCTGGACCCATGACACGGCCGGGAGCTGATCTTGGGCCAGATCGGCTTCGAAGTCCGCTGGGTATGTCGGCTGGATCCCGAGCCGGTTGAGCGTTGGGTTGGTCCGGAACTGAGTGAACGCGGGAAACGGACTGTCCAGCTGACCGGCGCCCGAGAACTGGGTGTAGCTCTTCCAGGAGATCCCCCGCGCCTGCAGCTGCTCGGGCATCGTCGTCCAGCTGAAATTGCCGACCAGACCCCTGCGAGTTGAACACGGTCTGGAGACTCGGACCGCCGCGCCTGCCAGCCGGGTCGAGCGTCGCTGAGACCGAATACAGCCGGTTCGGCTCCGTCGGACCGATGACCGAGCAGAAGTACATGTCGCAGAGCGTGAATTGCCTGGCCAGCGCCCAGAAGTAGGGGATGTCCTGCTTCTCGAAATAGCCCATCACGTTCGTGGCCAGCGGTCCGTCCCACTGACGCTGCGAATGGACCTTGTAGAAGCGGTTGTTCCCTCCCCGGTTCCAGCTCAGATGCTGGGGAGCCCAGTCATGGGTGGGCGCGTCGAGGTTCCCCAAACATTGTCCGGCCGGGGTGCGACCGCTGATGTGAAACGGGAGAAGATGGCCTTTCCGCGAACCGCGACCGTGATAGCCGGGCTGGGCGAACGCTTGCCGGTTATGGGGATCGTCAAAGCCGCGGACCGCCGGGAAGGTGCCGAAGAACTCGTCGAACGACCGATTCTCCTGCATCAGCACCACGATGTGCTGAATGTCGTTCAAGCCGCCGTGACAGCGACGTGGACTAGCAGCCGCGGTACCGACAATCGCCCGGAGCGCCGGGTCCAGAGCCAATCCAGCGGCGCCAAGGGCCACTCCACCCCTCACCAAGTCGCGGCGGGTAATCCCCTCATCGCTGGACAACCGCAGCCTCCTCTCCGTGGACCGAAAAGCGGAACCTACCAGTTCCCCCGATGCCGACCCGGCAGTCGCCCGACGTTTCCGCGGAAACTTCGTGCCAATTTCCTAACGCGTCGTGTCGGCTTTGTCACGGCCGGCCGACGGGCACCGTGGATCCGTCGGGGGCGGCACCTAGGCTGCCTCGCGGATGGCCGAACCCGCGTCTCTCAGGATCTCCGAACCGGCACCCGCCGGGCCCTCGCTCCGCCTCGTCTCGGAGCCTGCGGCCCGGCCGCGGCGGCCGACGCCGCGCCTTGAGATCCCCGCCTACGACTTCGCGGCCGCACAGCGCATCGAGCGAGAGCTGGGAGTCAGCCACGTACTGGCACAGATACTCGTGAGGCGGGGGAAGCTCGATCCGGGGGCGGCCCGGGCGTTCTTGGAGGCGCAGGAGCGCCACGATCTGGCCGCTTTTGAAGGGATCGAGCAGGCCGTGGCGTTGATCCGCCGGCACGTCGACGCCGGCGCGCGGATCACCGTCCACGGCGACTACGACGTGGACGGCGTGTGCGCTACGGCCGTGCTGGTGCGCGCGCTGCAATCGCTTGAGGCCAACGTTGGCTGGTTCCTGCCCAGCCGGCTGGAGGACGGATATGGCCTTGCCTCTTCTACGGTCGAGCGCCTGGTGGCGCGGGGGACACGGCTGCTGGTAACCGTCGACTGCGGGATCACCGCCGTAGAGCGGGTCGCCCAAGCGCAGGCGGCGGGGCTCGAGGCCGTAATAACGGATCATCACGCGCCCCGGGCCGACGGCTCGCTTCCCGCCTGCCCGATCGTGCATCCCGCCGTGTGCGGCTACCCGTGTCCGGACCTTTGCGGCACAGCGGTGGCATTCAAGCTGGCCCAGGCCCTGGGCGCTCCCAGCGCCGACGATGACCTCGAGCTGGTGGCGCTCGCCACGGTGGCGGATCTGATGCCGCTTCGGGGCGAGAACCGCCACCTGGTACGCGGCGGACTCCGGGCGCTGGCCAACACGGCCAAACCGGGGCTTCAGGCACTTATGGCGGTGGCGCGGGTGGACCCCAGCGCGCTCGACGCCCATACGCTCGGCTTTCGCCTGGCGCCGCGGATCAACGCCAGCGGCCGGATGCAGCGCGCTGACGCCGGGCTCGAGCTGCTCCTGACCGACGATCGGCGGCGAGCGGGCGAGATCGCCGCCGAGCTGGATGCCGTGAACGCGGAGCGTAGGGCCGTAGAGGAGCGCACCACCTGGGATGCCGAAGCCCAGGTCGCGAAGCTCGGCGAGCGCAGCTCGTACGTGCTGTGGGGCGAAGGGTGGCACCCGGGCGTGATCGGGATCGTCGCCTCTCGGATCGTCGAGCGCCATCACCGCCCCGCGATCCTGGTTGCGCTGGACGGCGAAGCGTGCGGCCGAGGGTCGGGGAGGAGCATCCCCGGGTTCGACCTGTTGGGGGCAATGCACGCGGCCGCCCACGAGCTCGAGGGCTACGGCGGCCATCGCGCGGCGGCCGGCCTCACGGTGGCCCGCGACCGTCTGCCCGCGCTGGCGGAGGCGATCGAGCGTCACGCCGCGTCGGTGCTCACTCCCGAGCTGCTCGAGCCGGTCGAGCGCGTCGACGCCATCGTCTCTGGCGCCGAGCTCGGGCTGTCGCTGGCCGAGGAGCTCCGGGCCCTGGAACCCTGCGGGATCGGAAATCCGGCCCCCTGCCTGCTGGTGCGGGGCGGGCGCTTCTCCGAACAGCGGGCGATGGGAGAGGGGCGCCACGCCCGCTTCTCGGTCAGCTCCGGCGGCGCGCGGGCGCGAGCGGTCGCGTTCGGGTGCGATGGACGCCTGCCGGCAAGGCCCGGAGAGCCCATCGACGCCACTTTCAGGCTGGAGCGCAACGAGTGGCGCGGCCTGGTCGAACCGAGGTTGGTGCTTCGGCATGCCCAGGCGTGCGCTCCGGCGCCGATCGAGGTGGTGGGCGAGCCCGAGATGTACCTCGAGGGCGTCCTGGCCGAGCTGGATGCACCGCTCTCGGAGCCCTGTCCGGAGAGCGACCCTGCCTGGCCCCACGACACCGTCCTTGACCGTCGGGGCGAAAGTCCGCTAGCCGTGCTGGCCGATGCTCTCTCCAGCGGCGAGCGAGTGCTCGCCGTGTGCGCCGACGTGTCCCGTCGTGTCGCTGGGCTGAGCGAACGCCTTGGGGGCTTCGCCCTGGCGTGCTACCACGCGTTGGAAAGGCAGCCCGCACTGGCCGAGTCAGCCGACCACCTCGTGGCGCTCGACCCGCCGGCCTCGGGCGAGGGAGCCCAGCTGTTGCAAGCCGGACGGGGAATTACCCACCTGGCGTGGGGTCAGGCTGAGCTACGCTTTGCGTGGCAGATGCACGGGCTGGAGTACGGTCTCCGCACTTCGCTCGTGGCTCTCTTCCGGAGCCTCAGGCTCCGACAGAGAGTGGCCGGCGAGGAGCTCGAGCAACTGCTTCGCGGTGACGGTCAGCATGGCCGGCCGGCTCGATTGGCCGGCAGGTTGATCAGAGTCCTAGCGGAGCTGGAGCTCGTCAGCCTCGACCGAGATCTGCCGGCCCTGGCGGTGGTGAGCGAAGCGCCGACCGCGCTCGAGCGCTCTCCGGCCTACAGGGCATACGCACAACGGCATAAGGACGGACTCCGATTCCTGAGCAGCGCAAAGCTCCGACCAGACGGCTGAGACCCCCGGCCAGGTCCTCGACGCTCGTCCGCAGCCGCATGCCCGTAGATCGCGTGGCGGACAAGCGCGACGGCGCTGTCCTGGCCCACGCCGAGCTGACCGAGGCCGAAGGCCGCCTGCTTTCGGACCTGTTCGCGATCGTCGAGGAGCACGCCGATTCCTCGGCGGTCGTGATCGACCGCGACAAGGTCGAGGAAGCGTTCGTCTACTCATGCGTCCACCACGCAGACCAGCGGCGTCGCAGCGGCGAGGAGTTCATCATCCACCCGGTCGGGGTGGCCAAGATCTGCGCCGGCATGCGCCTCGATACCGAGACGCTGTGCGCCGCGCTGCTGCACGACACGGTCGAGGACACCTCGGCGTCGCTGGACGAGGTCCAGCAGGCATTCGGCGATGAGATCGCCGGCCTGGTCGACGGCGTGACGAAGCTGACCGGCCTTACGTTCCAGTCGCGCGACGAGGCCCAGGCGGAGAACTACCGCAAGATGATGGTGGCGATGGCCTCGGACATCCGGGTCATCCTGATCAAGCTCGCCGACCGGCTCCACAACATGCGCACGATCGCCGCGCTGCCGAAGCAGAAGCAGATCGAGAAGTCGCGCGAGACGCTCGACATCTACGCGCCGATCGCCCACCGCCTCGGGATCCACGCCATCAAGTGGGAGCTCGAGGACCTCGCGTTCCAGACGCTTCACCCCCGCAAGTACACCCAGATCAAGGACCTCGTGGCCCAGCAGCGGGTGGAGCGAGAGCGGTACGTCAACCAGGCCGGCCAGTACCTGAACAAGGAGCTCGACGAGCTGGGGATCGAGGCCGAGATCTCGGGGCGCGCCAAGCACTTCTACTCGATCTACTCGAAGATGACCAAGAAGGGGCGGGAGTTCAACGAGATCTACGACCTGACCGCGATGCGCGTGATCGTGGGCTCGGTCAAGGACTGCTACGGGGCGGTGGGCGTGATCCACTCGCTGTGGAAGCCGCTGCCCGGGCGCTTCAAGGACTTCATCGCCATGCCCAAGTTCAACATGTACCAATCACTGCACACCACGGTGATCGGTCCCGAGGGCAGGCCGTTGGAGATCCAGATCCGAACGCGGGAGATGCACAACCTCGCGGAGTACGGGATCGCCGCCCACTGGATGTACAAGGAGAAGCCCGGGGGCGCTCGCGGCGCCGGAGGCGGCGGCAGCGCCGATGATCCCGACGGGAAGCTGAAGTGGCTGCGCTCGCTGCTCGACTGGCAGAAAGACCTGGTCGACCCCGGGGAGTTCGTCGAGACGCTGAAGGTTGACCTGTTCGAGGACGAGGTTTTCGTCTTCACCCCCAAGGGGGAGGTGAAGTCGCTTGCGGCGGGCGCGACGCCGCTCGACTTCGCGTACGAGATCCACACCGACGTCGGTCACCGGTGCGTGGGCGCGAAAGTCAACGGCAAGATCGTCCCGCTGTCGTATCAGCTGCGGTCGGGGGACATCGTCGAGGTCCTGACCTCCAAGCGGGAGCGAGGTCCGTCGCGTGACTGGCTGGCGCTGGTCAAGACCACGCGCGCGCGCAACAAGATCAAGGCCTGGTTCAAGGCCGAGTCGCGAAAGGACACGGAGCACACCGGGCGCGAGCAGCTGCAAGACCATCTGAAGAGGCAGGGGCTGCCGGCCCAGAAGCTGGTCGGCTCGCCGCTGCTGGCGGACGTGATCCGCGAGATGGGATTCCGCAAGGCGGACGACTTCTACATCGCCCTCGGAGGGGCCAAGATCTCGACCAAGACGGTCGTCAACAAGGTGATGCAGCGGCTCAAGCAGGGCCAGGCCGCCGAGTCCGAGCCCACCGCCACCGACGATCTACTCAAGACCAGCCGCCGGCGCGAGCGACCGACGACGTCCTCCAGCCGTTACGGGATCACGGTCGAGGGGATCGACGAGGTGATGCTGCGGCTCGCGAAGTGCTGCCGCCCGGTTCCCGGCGATCCGATCGTCGGCTACATCAGCCTCGGGCGGGGCATCACGATCCACCGCGAGGACTGCCCCAACGTCGCCGTTCTGCGTAAGGATCCCGAGCGGTTCACGCCGGTGTCGTGGGACGGAGACGCCGAGACCTCATTCCGGGTCGAGATCCAGGTCGATGGCTGGGACCGTCATCGGCTGCTGGAAGACATGTCGCGGAGCTTCGCCGAAGCGGGCATCAACATCCTCGAGGCGCGCTGCTCCGTCAACCATCCGATGGTCAGAAATCGGTTCGTGGTCGAGGTTGGCGACACCCGCTCTCTCGATCAGGCGATCGGCCGCCTGCGCAATATCGACGCGGTATTCGATGCCTACCGCGTCACGCCGGGCGCGGGATAGAACAACCGCGCGGTAGTTGGGCTCCGGCGGGGCCAGCCGCCGGAGAGATGCGACGCCTGGCTACTCGTGTCGCCAGTTCGGGTCGCGCTTTTCGAGGAACGCGGTCATGCCCTCCTGGGCATCGTGCGCCAGTGCGTTCTCGGTCATGACGACCTGGCATTGCCCGTAGGCTTCGTCCTCGGCACGATCGATCTGGGAGTAGAAGGCGTGCTTTCCGATGGCGACCGTGTGGGCGCTCGACCGAGCGATCGCCGTCCACGAGCTCGATGACCGCGGGTTCGAGTTCCTCGTGCGCCACCACGCGATTGACGAGGCCCCAGTCGAGCGCGGTGGCGGCATCGATCGGCTCACCGGTAAGCAGCATCTGCAATGCCCGCTTGCGCCCGACGGCGCGCGACACCGGCACCATGGGCGTCGAGCAGAACAGGCCGATCTTGACCCCGGGCGTGGCGAAGCGCGTGCCCTCCGCCGCGACCGCCAAGTCACAGGCAGCCACCAGTTGGCAACCGGCGGCCGTAGCGATCCCGTGCACCTTCGCGATAACGGGCTGAGGAAGCTCGTGGATCGTCTCCATCATCACCGTGCACCGGTCGAATAGATGACCAAGGAACGCTTTCTCGCGGTCGATCATCTCCGACAGGTCGTGCCCGGCCGAGAACGCCGGACCCGCGCCCTCGATCACAATTGCGCGGGTGGCGCGTTGTGCGGAGACGTCGCGCAGCGCCTCGATCACCTCGTCCATCAGCTCCAGCGACAGCGCGTTGCGCTTCTCGGGCCGGTTGAGCACGAGACGCGCGGCTGGGCCGTCCCGAGTGACGCGCAGATCCCGATACTCAGTGTCCGACAGCGAGGTCATGAGGACAACGTACTCCGGTGGCGTCGGGGGCACAAGCCGATCG
This sequence comes from uncultured Actinomycetes bacterium, assembly GCA_963757075.1. Classification (GTDB taxonomy): domain Bacteria; phylum Actinomycetota; class Thermoleophilia; order Solirubrobacterales; family Solirubrobacteraceae; genus Palsa-465. The sequence goes on along the minus strand of CAVWQN010000002.1, from coordinate 151,837 downwards.
GCCTGGACTCGCGCGGGATAATCAAGGCAGGGAGCGCTGCTGCCGCCGATACGGTGGAGATTGTTCAAGACGAAGGAGGAAGGGCATGACCGACGCGCTCATTGGGACCGAACGTGCGTCTTGGCCCGACGCCCTGGCGAGCAAGGTGTCTCGCACGGAGCTGAACCCCGTCGATTTCCTGCGCAGGGCCTCGTACCTGTATCCCGACAAGATCGCGGTGGTAGATGGCCCCCGCCGCTACTCGTACCGTCAGCTGGGGGAGCGCTCATGGCGACTGGCCAATGCCCTGAGGGCGGCGGGGCTGAACAAGGGAGACCGAGTGGCAACGCTGCTGTTCAACTCCGCGCCGATGCTCGAGGCGCATTTTGGCGTTCCCGCGGCCGGCGGGATCCTCGTGGCGATCAACCACCGTCTGGCCAGCCCGGAGGTCGGATACATCCTGCAGCACAGCGGTGCCCGCTTCCTGCTTATAGATGCGGAGCTCGGAGAGCTCATCGCCCCGCTGGCGCTCGACGGTGTGACGGTGATCCGCTCTGCGCGCACCCCTGGCATAGACGATCAGTACGAGCAGTTCCTGAGCGACGCGCGCAGCGCGATGCCAGATAGCTGGCTCGAGGACGAGGAGGAGACGATCTCGATCAACTACACCTCCGGCACCACGGGGCAGCCCAAGGGGGTGCAGTACACATACCGCGGCGCGTATCTCAATGCGCTCAGCGAGGTGATCGTGGGCGGGATGAGCCCCGGCTCGGTGTACCTGTGGACCCTGCCGATGTTTCACTGCAACGGCTGGTGCTTTCCGTGGGCGGTAACCGCGGTCGCGGCCCGGCATGTGGCGCTGCAGGCCCTGGACCCTGATCTCGTCTGGCGGCTGATCGACGAGGAGGGGGTGACGCATTACAGCGGCGCGCCCACGGTCCAGCTGATGATCATCAACCATCCCGAGGCGCATCGCTTGGAGCAGCCAGTGACAGCGTTGGTTGCGGCGGCGCCACCATCGCCGACCCTCCTGGGTCGGATGGCGGAGCTGAACTTCCGCGCCGTGCATGTCTACGGCCTGACCGAGACGTATGGCCCGATCACAATCTGTCCGGCGCAGGAGGCATGGAACGAACTGCCGCCGGAGCAGCGCGCGACGCTGCTCGCGCGCCAGGGCCAGGCCTACCCCTCGGCCGATCTGGTCCGGGTTGTCGATGAGGACATGCACGACATCCCCCAGGACGGGGAGACGATGGGCGAGGTGATCATGCGCGGCAATAACGTGATGAGCGGCTACTTCGCAGACGAGTCGGCCACCGACAAGGCGTTTCGCGGCGGTTGGTTTCACTCCGGCGATCTAGCCGTGTGGCACCCGGACGGCAACATCGAATTGCGCGACCGTGGCAAGGACATCATCATCTCCGGGGGAGAGAACATCTCGAGCATCGAGGTCGAGCAGGCGATCGTCGCTCACCCCGCCGTTCTCGAATGTGCGGTGATCGGCACTCCTCACCAGCGCTGGGGAGAGCGACCCAAAGCATTCGTCACGCTGGGTAGCGGAGCCAGCGCAACCGCCGAGGAGCTCATCGGTTTCTGCCGCCAGCGGCTCGCTCACTACAAGTGCCCCGACGAAATCGAGTTCGGGCCACTGCCGAAAACGTCCACCGGCAAGGTGCAGAAATTCGTGTTGCGAGAACGCGAGTGGGGGACCCGGGAGACCCGAATCGGCAAGACATAGCCAGCGCCCTGTAGTAGGCGAGCGACGAGAGCCTCACCCCAACTCCGGACCCCGCTCGTCGGCCCGCGTAGGCGCTGCCCGGCCCCGCGGTCGCTCGCGCGCCGCTCGCCTCGGGGCAACCCGGACCGTATGCACGCTCGCTCGCGGCACCTTGGTGATCAGCACCGCTTCGCCGGGCGGTAGTGACGAGATCGCGTTGGGGTGGACCAGGAATCGTTCGGCCTGCCGACGTGTGCCTCGGCCGGTGTCGTGGTCTCCGAACACCGGATGGGCCGTCGTTTGTCGAGTCAGCTCCCAGACGGTCTCCGTCCCCGCCATCTGCGCGACGGTCTGAGCCGAGCCGGGCACATCCTGGCGGTGAACAATCTTGACGGCCGTTGAGCCCAGCACCTGATCGCGAAGACCGGGGGCCGCGCGATCCAGGTCGGCGAGCTCCTGGGTCGCCAGCAGCACGCTCACACCCGATTCTCGGCAGCGGGCTAGCAGGGAGATCACATTGTCGGACCGCAGAGCCGAGAACTCATCGATGCCGACCGTCGCCGGTCCTTCCCGCCCCGGGTCGAGAAGTCGGTGACCGGTGGCCGCCACCAGGTCCTGGATGACGAGCGTTCCGAGCTGCGACGCCAGCCCTCCGTACCTCGCCGAGTTCAGGCTGAACAGGACGACGTCTCCCCCGATGAGGGCGCGGCGAAGGTCGATTCCCTCCTGTCCTGCCGCGGGTGCCAGGAATGGCCCGGCCTGGGACTCAGTGATGAGCGCCAGCCGCGTCCCAAGGCCCCTGATGGCGCTCAGCTGGTCAGGGGACAGCGTCGCCATGTAGTCCTGAACCCGCTCTGCCAGCTGCCGGGGCGCATGGCGCAGCAGCCTCGAGATCCTGCGGGGGTCCATCAGGTTGGCAACCTCTTCAAGGGTTGCAGGGTCGCGCGGATGGACGTGCTCGAGCACCTGGAGGACGGTTTGCACGTAGCGCTCGGCCGCCCGCTGGTAGTGGGGCTCGGTGAACCGCTCGCTGGCGATCAGCTTGTCCTTGAGCTCCGTCGGGTTCCCGTGGGCGAGCGGGTTCCACCATCCAGGCCCGTCAGGAGTCCAGAGTCGGAACGCGCGGCCGACCGAAGCGGCGGCACCGGCCAGGCTGCGGGCGAAGGAGGGGGAACCCTTCATGTCGATCGCCACGACCGGACGTCCACACCGCACGTGCTCGGCCAGAACCGTGAGCAGCGTCGTCGATTTGCCGGCCCCGGTGGCGCCCAGGATCAGCGCGTGTGCCGAGAGCTGCTGGTCTGTCAACACGACGCGGGCACCGCCGGGGTCAGTTCCCAGTGCCACCGCGCCTGCGGGCGGGTCGCGCGTGGCCTCGCGCCGGCGGCGCAGATACGAGCTCGTTCGAGCCAGCAGGATCGCGGTCGCGACAGTGGCCGTCAGCGCCACTACCCAGGCCGGCGGCGAGATCATCACCAGCGCCGCCGCGACCGCCGCCAGCCAGCGGAACGCGCGAGTCATCGCTCCATGGCCCGTTCGGGGGCGCGACAAGCCCGACCACGCGACCGTGCGGGAGCGAGGCCCGGTCCTACCTCGCGCCCCGAGCCCCATTGGACGCGCTGCACGTGGACCATTGGGGCGATGCCCAGCCGCGTGGCGGATGCCTCGATCGCGCGTGCCACGGCCGGACGGTCGACGAGATAGAGCACCGCGGCGATTCGCGCATCGGCGCCGTAGCCGGCGAGGATCCGCTCCCGCCGAGGCCTGTCCTTGGCTGTGAGCTCGAGCTCCACTCCAACCCGTCTGCCGCCCGGCGTGGTCAACAGGAGGTCCGGGTAGTGCAGCCGCTGGCGTCCGGCCGGGCCGACGCCGCCGAGTCGCACCCCGGACGGCTCTTCCCGTTGGGCTTCGTCCACCGAATTGCGCGCTAGTGCGCCGTCACGCGAGCGCATCATCCGCTCCGAGACGACCTCGCGTAGCGGGCCGAACGCGCCGCGCTCGGCGGCCAGCCACAACCACCCGAGCCCGACGTCGTGCCTGTATGAGCGCAGATCGATCCGCGGCGGCGGGAGCTGGCTGTCGATCACCGCAAGGCCCTTACGGGTGATCCACCAGCAGCGCGGCTGCCCGTGGAAGAACCGCTCGCTGGCGAGCATTCCAGCCGCGCGAAGACGCTGAAGCCGGGCTTGGGCTGCGTCCCGCGAAATCGAGAGCAGGACCTGGATGTGGCCCGCCACTATGAGACGGTGCTCCGCCGCGAACGCGAGCATGGTCTGATCGCGCGTCGGTCATGAGCGCTCCGTTTCGTCCCATGCTCTCCGGAGCGGCGGGCGGGCCGTTTTCGCCCCCCGTCGGGGACCGGCGTTACGAAATGACGGTGATCCCGCGCGGGATCACCGAAAACGCGGCCTCGTGCGCATCGCCGATGTAGTCGCCGTCGACCTGAAGCGGCAGCGGGCGGTCGTCGCACGAGCGGACGTGCAGTGCAGCCAGGCCGGTGAAGGGGTGGATGTGGCGATGTCGCGCGACCCGTGCCCGCCTCGAAAGCGCTCGCCAGGCGATCGTCGGGATGTCGATGGGGCGAGCCCGTTGCAGCACGATGCCGGCCAGATCGCCGCTCTCGAGATCCGCGCCCTCGCCCAGCTGCACGGGCCGCTCGCCGAAGTACGTGTACGGCGATCCGTTCTGGACGACGGCGGTCACGCCCTGTACGCGCTGGCCCTCGAGCTCGACCTCCAGTTGCGGCGGGTGCACGAGATAGCGCCGGTTGAAGGCGCCGATCGCCGTCCACGTGTAATACCACTCGCCCAGACGGGCCTTGAGATGGGGATGGGCGTCAACCCGCTCGACCACGCTGGCGTCGAGCCCGACGCCGCTCGAGAACACGAAGTGACGATCGTTGACCCGGGCCAGATCGACCCGACGCGGGTTCCAGTCATCCGCCATGCGAAGCAGGTGCTCGGTGGCATCCACCACGTCGGTCGGGATCCCCAGCATCCGGCAGTAGACGTTCGCTCGGCCACCCGGCAGGCAGCACAGCGGCGTTTCGGATCCGGCCAGCCCGTTGGCGGCCTCGTTGACCGTCCCGTCGCCGCCGAAGGCCACGACGACGTCGTAGCCCTGGCGCGCCCCCTGGCGGCAGATGTCGGTCGCATGATCGCGGGCCTCGGTGTCCACGGCCACCACCTCGTACCTGCCGCGTAGGGCGTACACGACCAGATTCTTCAGCCGGTCCGAGACGGTTGTGGCGTAAGGGTTGACGATGATCAGCATCCGCTTGCTGGGCGCCTCGGAGCTCACCCCGAGGATCGCCTCGAGGCGCTCGATCGACTGACTGGATGCTGCAGCGCTCATCCCCGTAGCTCAGAACACCGCTATGTGAGCCTCGTTACGTGTGCCGCGCCAGGCGTCTGGGTATACTCCTATCGCACATAGCTGTACTGCATCCAGAGGGGTGGAGGGACATGGCCCTGTGAAGCCCCGGCAACCTCCCGACAAGGGAACGGTGCCAATTCCATCAGGCTCCAACGACAAGCCTGGGAGATGTGGAAAGGCGGTTTCTCACAGGACCTCCGACCACAGACCCCGGCGGAGGTTTTTCACATATGCCGCCAGAGTCTCTTCGCTGTAAGGAATGCAAGACCACCTACCCGCTCGATGCGCGGTACGTGTGCGAGCAGTGCTTCGGGCCGCTCGAGGTCGCTTATGCGCCGAGGACGGCCACCGATCCTTCCGAGCTCCGTCGCCGGATTCAGGCCGGGCCGCACTCGCTGTGGCGCTACGCCGACTTCCTCCCGGTGGCTCAGCAGCCGGGGACGCTCGCGGCAGGGTTCACCCCGCTGCTGCGCGCCGACCGCCTGGCCGAGGAGCTGGGCCTGAATGAAGTATGGGTCAAGAACGACGCCGCTAATCCCACTCACTCGTTCAAGGACCGCGTGGTGTCGATCGCACTGGCCCGCGCCCGCGAGCTCGGTTTCGACACGCTGGCCTGCGCCTCGACCGGGAATCTGGCTAATGCCGTGGCCGCCCATGCTGCAGCCGCAGGGCTCGACTCCTACGTCTTCATCCCCTCCGACCTGGAGGAACAGAAGGTCCTGGCCACGGGGGTCTACGGCACCAACCTGGTCGCGGTGCATGGCAACTACGACGACGTCAACCGCCTCTGCACGGAGCTCTCGGCCGAGCACGACTGGGCGTTCGTGAACATCAACATGCGCCCCTACTACGCGGAGGGCTCGAAGACGCTCGCGTTCGAGACCGCGGAGCAGCTCGGCTTCTCGCTTCCCGACCGCGTCGTGTCCCCGATCGCTTCAGGCTCGCTGTTCACGAAGGTGGCGCGCGGGTTCGAGGAGTGGATCGAGGCCGGCCTGCTCGAAGGCGAGCTGCCGACGTTCAACGGGGCGCAGGCCACCGGATGCTCGCCTGTTGCGAGCGCCTTCCAGGACGGTAAGGACTTCTGCCGTCCCGTCAGGCCCGACACGATCGCCAAGTCGCTCGCGATCGGAAACCCCGCCGATGGCCCCTATGCGCTCGAGCTCGCGCGGCGCTCCGGCGGCTCCATCGACTCGGTTACCGATCAGGAGATCCGAGAGGGCATCGGACTGCTGGCGCGCACCACAGGGATCTTCACCGAGACCGCGGGCGGCGTGACGGTGGCCGTGCTGGCCAAGCTGGCCGAACGGGGAGACATCGACCCCGCCGAGCGGGTGGTCGTCTATATCACCGGCGACGGGCTGAAAACGCTCGATTGCGCCCGCGGAACCTTTGAGACCTGGGAGATCGACCCCTCCGTCGCGTCCTTCGATCAGGCCAGAGAGCGGCTCGCGGTCGCGGCTTGATAAATAGTCAGCGGCACATGGCCATCAGCGTCAAGATCCCGACCCAGCTCCGGGCCGCAACCGATGGCGAGGCAACCGCCGAGGTCGACGGCGACACCGTGGGGGAGGTGCTGGACGCCCTGTACGAGCGGTACGCAGAGCTCCGTAGCCGGATCGCGGAAGACGGCGGCCTGCGCCGCTTCGTCAACGTGTACGTTGGCGGCGAGGACATCCGGTTCCTCGACGGACTCGACACACCCGTCTCAGACGGGGACGAAGTGACGATCCTGCCTGCGGTGGCGGGGGGTTAGGCAGCAGGGCGCTGAGCGGGCACACCGGCGGCGGCGTGGGAAGAAGAGTGTCGCCAGGCGACACTAACTTCCCACAGGACCCCGATCAGCCGGGAGCTCCCGACGATCAGCCGGCGGTCCCCACGCCTACCGGGCAGCTCACGCCCGTACCGCCGAGCCCGCAGTACCCCCATGGGTTCTTGTGCAGGTACTGCTGGTGGTAGTCCTCGGCGTAGTAGAACGGGCCGGCCTGCTCGATCTCCGTTGAAGTCTCGGGATAGCCGGAGGCGCGGAGCCGCTCGGCATACGCGTCTAGCGACGACTCGGCCGCCGCGCGCTGGGCGTCGGTCGTCCAGTAGATCGCCGAGCGGTACTGGGTGCCGACGTCGTTCCCCTGGCGCATCCCCTGTGTGGGGTCGTGGTTCTCCCAGAACAGCCTCAGGATCTCCGAGTAGGAAGTCACCGCCGGATCGAACACCACAAGGACCGCCTCGGTGTGGCCGGTCCGACCGCTGCAGACCTCCTCGTAGGTGGGGTTGGGTGTGAAACCTCCGGCGTAGCCGACAGCAGTCGTGTAGACGCCCGGCGCCTGCCAGAAGACGCGCTCGGCGCCCCAGAAGCATCCCATCCCGACGACGGCCTGCTCCAGGCCCTCCGGGAACGGCGGCTTCAGCGGCGTGCCGAGGACCGCGTGGCGGTCGGCGACCGGCATCTCTTGCTGGCGCCCCGGCAGCGCGTCGGCCCGGTCGATCATCTTGGTCGTGTGGCCTAGCCCAAACATCTCTGACTCCAAGGGTAGAGGGTCGGGCCCGCGGGCCCGAAAGCGGCTCAGGCCGTGCCCGCGCCCCCGTACGAGTCCGGCGGGGCCGGCGCGGACTGGGCGCCCGCGATCTGGTCGAGCAACCCCGAGGGGCTCGTGCCGCCCAGCACCCGCAGCCGCGGCAGGCGGTAGGGGTCCTGGGACGGGCTGGCCCAGCCAGGGCTAACCGTCGTCGAACCCACGTAGCCGGCGGCCTTTACCTCGGAGATGACGTCGGCGTTGTAGTGGCCCGACGGATAGCAGAACCAGTTCACCGCCACCCCGTAGCGCTGCTTGAGCATCTGGCGGGCGGTGGCGACCTCGTAGTGCAGCTGCGAGGCTCCGAGCGTTATCAGGTCGGCGTGGCTCATCCCCTGGGTGTCCAGCTCCCAACCGGCAGCGACGAGGCCCTTGACCTGATCGTCAGTCAGACCGCCCTGGGAGGGGGGAAGCCCGGTCAGCTGGATGTTCTCGTCCGCGACCCACCCCATCCGCTTGAGCACCGGCAGCGCGTTCGTGTACTGCGACTGGTAGCCGTTGTCGAAGGTGAGCACGATCGGCTTGCCCGGTCCCAGCGGGACGCCGCGCGTCCAGTACGCCTCCACCTGATCGAGCGTCACGGCGTGCCAGCCGGCCGACTTCAGCGCCTGCATCTGCGCCGCAAACTCACCGGCCGGCACGTATAGGCCGGGGAATTTCGCGCCCGGGGGCGGCGGGTTGATCACGTGGTACATGAGCACCGGCACGGGTGTCGTTCCGGGCTTGCCGGTCGGCGCTCCGGTCACCGTCGAATGGTGTGAGGCGGTCGTGCTGCTGGCCGAAGCGGCCGGCGCCGAGCTCTTCGGAGCGCTCGTGGTCGTGCTACTGGTCGTGGAGCCGCAGGCGGCCAGGCCGACGATGAGCGCCAGCGCCGCCAGGGACCGGGTCAGTAGACGGCGGCGCGTGGGGGAGGAGTCTCGGCCTTGGGACTGCATGGCCCACGAGCGTATAGATTCGCGCGGCGTGAGCGCCGCCCCGGTCCAGTCGACAGTTTCCCACCCGATCGAGCTGACGGTTTCCTCGCCTGATGGGGTCGAGCTGGCCGTGATCGAGGCCGGCGACGGCGCCCGCCCCACGGTGGTGCTCGTCCACGGCTATCCGAACACCAAGGGACTATGGCGGCCGCTGATCCCTCTAATAGTCGACCGCTACCACGTGGTCGCCTACGACCTCCGCGGCATGGGGGCCTCGAGCACCCCTCGCGGTCCCGCCGCGTATGACTTCGACCGGCTGGGCGACGACCTCATGGCGGTAATCGCCGCGGTCGCTCCCGGAAAGCGGGTGCACCTGGTGGGGCACGACTGGGGCGGGATCCAGGGGTGGGAGTTCGCTACGCAGGAGCGTTTCGACGGTGTCCTGGCTTCCTTCACCACGATCGCGGGACCGTCTCTTGACCAGATCTCGATCGCCGCGCGCCAGTTGCTGACTCGACCGCGCCCGGGGCACCTGATCGAGCTGGCGCGGCGAGCGAGGCGCTCCTGGTACGTGCTCGCCTTGTGCACCCCGGGTCTGCCCACACTGGCCTGGCGCGGACTGCTCGGTCGCGGCGGCTGGCAATGGCTTCAGCGACAGGTGGAGCGCATCCCGCCCGAGCGAGCCACCCCCGCCAAGACGCTCGCGGCCGACGCCACCCACGCCGCCAACCTCTACCGCCGCAACATCCCCCGGCGGCTGCTGCGACCGCGCCAAGACGCGGTCGCCCGCGTCCCCGTGCAGGTGATCGTTCCCAGCGCCGATCACTTCATCTCCCCGAACTACTACGACCTGGCCGAGCGCTACGTGTCCTCCCTCAGGCGGCGCACGCTCGGAACGACGCACTGGGCGCCGCTGATCCGGCCCGAGCTGCTGGCCCGGTGGGTGAGCGAATTCGTTGACGAGGTCGAGGACAGCCGAACCCTGCACTCGAGCCGGCCGTGGGTCCCAGGCGGCGGACTCGAGCAGCTGCGCGGACGCATGGCGCTGGTCACCGGCGCCGCGAGTGGCATCGGCCGGGCCACGGCGACGGCCCTGGCGGCCCGTGGCGCGCGGCTGTTGCTCGTCGACCGCGACGCCGAAGGGCTCGAGCGGGCAGGGGCCTCGATCGCGCAGAGCCACACCTTCGTCTGCGACGTCTCCGACCAGCAGGCGCTGGAGCAACTCGCGACTCGAGTTCTAGATGAGAACGGCGTTCCGGATGTAGTCGTCAACAACGCCGGAATCGCGGTCGCCGGCTCGTTCCTTGACACTGCGCCAGACGATTGGCAGCGGATCGTGGACATAAACCTGATGGGCGTGGTCCACGGCTGCCGCCTGTTTGGCCGGGCCATGATCGATCGCGGCCAGGGAGGCCAGCTGGTCAACACGGCATCGGCGGCGGCGTTCGCCCCGGCCAAGGACCTCGCCGCCTACGCCACGACCAAGGCAGGAGTGCTGATGCTGAGCGAGTGCCTGCGGGCCGAGCTCCATCCCCATGGCATCGGGGTCACCGCGGTCTGTCCGGGGTTCATCGCCACCAACATCACGCGCACGACTCGCTACGTCGGACGGGAAGAGACGGAGCAGCAGCGCCTTGCGGAGCGAATAACGCGAAGCTACGAGCGACGCAACTTCACCCCCGACCGGGTGGCCAAGGAGATCGTCGAGGCCATCGGCGTCGACAGCCCGGTGGCGGTCATCACGCCCGAGGCGAAGGTGATGCGCGCCCTGTCGCGCTTCGCGCCGCGGCTGCTCCGACGGCTGGCCAGGCTCGACGTGCTGTCGGGCTGAGCGCGACAGCCGCCGCCTGCCGGGCCGAGCGCAAAGAAGGACTCCGCCCGCAGCCGACGAAACGCACCGACATGCGTTTGATAAACCGCGTACCCCGGATCGAGCATAGGTCCGTCAACTCCCGTCCAGGCCTCGAGCACCTCAGATCAGAATGGATCGCGATCGCCAGGTGGCTGAACGAGAACAAGGTCGAGTACGTGCTGATCGGAGCGGTCGCCGAGGCCATCCGCGGCAACGCCCGGGCCAGGGGCCCGCTGGCGATCGTGCCCGCCCCCTACCGCCGGAACCTCGAGCGACTGGCTCGCGCCCTGTCCGCCGAGCACGCTCGTGAACGGATCGACATGGACGGCAACCCCGCCGGTGCTGATCCCGTCCCCGTGAAGCTCACCGCAGAGAAGCTTGCGGAGCGCACCCGCTGGACACTTAGGTGCGGAGCCCAGGACATCGATGTGGAGTGCGGCGTTCGCGCTGCCGGCAGCCAGCGCGGCATTCCGAGCTACCAGGAGCTGCTGTACGAGGCGGGAAGGTTCGAGCTTGACGTCGCGGTCAGAGTCGAAGTCGCCTCCCCCGAGGACATCCAGCACTTCGCGCATCTCCAGCGCACCGGCGTGGCTCCCGAGATCCGGATCACGAAACAGGTGCGCCCCCCCGACCAGCCTCCGGCTGCAGACGATCCCGGGGCCGTCGAGCGCGGCGACCGTGACTCCGCCTAGCGCGGGGCGCCCGCCAACCTACCGATACTTTCCCGGTTCCCACAGCGGCTCCTCGCCGCGATTCGCCCCGCGACTGAGGATGAACAGTAGGTCAGACAGACGGTTCAGGTAGCGCACGACCTCGGGATTAAGCTCGTCGCCGGCGGCGATCGCCCGGCGCTCGGCCCGCCGGCAGACCGTCCGGCAGACGTGGAGCTGGGCGGCCGCTCGCGTACCGCCCGGCAGGACGAACGATTTCAGCGGTTGCAGCGTGCCGTTGACCTCGTCGCAGCGCTCCTCCAGCCACGTCACCTGCTCGGGCAGCACCCGCAGCCGCTCGCGGTCGGGGTCCTCGGGCGCGGAGATGTCGGCGCCTACGTCGAACAGGTCGTTCTGGACACGCCGCAGCCAATCCGCGTACTGCTGGGGAAGGTCATCGACCGTCAGTGCCAGCCCGACGTGGGCCGTCAGCTCGTCGACTGTGCCGTAGGCCTCGATCCGTGGGTGGGTCTTGGGTACGCGGCTCATGTCCCCAAGGTGCGTCTCGCCCGAATCGCCCAGCCGGGTGTAGATGCGTGTCAGGTTTACCGTCACTGAGGTTCACTCTAGTCACCTGACCTCGCGAGGATCCCGGGTGCGTACTCTCGGTGAATGACGAGACGTGCACTGATCGGCGCTGGCGGTGGGGTTGTGCTGCTGATTTTGACCTGGGCGCTGGCGTTCCACGTCGGCTTGTTCGAGCACGCGGACCAGTCCGTTTACAACGGCTTCGGCGGTCTGAAACGGCCTCACGTCGACTCGATCGCGACGTTCATCGCGGAGCTGTGCAATCCGCCGCGCTACCTGTACCTGACGGCCATCCCGGTGATCTTGGCGCTGGTTCGCAGGCGGCCAAGGATCGCGATGGCCGTGATCACGATCATCCTCGGTGCGAATATCACGACCGAGCTGCTCAAGCCGCTCCTCGCACAGCCGCGCGCGAGTGCGTATCTCGTAGGGAGCGGGCACGTCTCGCCCGCGTCCTGGCCCAGCGGGCACGCAACCGCGGCGATGTCGGTGGCACTTTGCGTCGTGCTAGCGGCGCCGGCCAGGCTCCGACCGGCGGCGGCCGCATTTGGCGCGATCTTCGCGGTCGCGGTGAGCTACTCGTTCCTGACGTTGGGGTGGCATTACCCCAGCGATGTGTTCGGCGGATTTTTGGTAGCGGGGGTCTGGACCCTGCTCGGAATTGCCGCTTTGTCGGCGATCGCTCGCAAGCAGCCAGCGCAGTCGGCTGCCGCCCGCGTCTCGCTGGGGGACGCTCTGCGGCCTGCCGCGCTCGCGCTGCTCGCTTCTCTGGTTGTCGCTGGGCTGGTCCTGGTTGCGCGCCCCCACGGCGTGCTGGCGTACGCCAGGGCCCACATCGCGTTTGTGATCGGGGCGGGGGCGATCGCGGCGCTGGGGTTGATCATCGCGACGGGCGTGATGCTGTCGGTCAGGTTGCCCCTCCGCGGTGCTCGCCAACGCTCCCCTCGCCCCGGCTGAGGGCTCAGAGTAACGCCTAGGGGTTGGTACCCCCTCGGAGCGGTACCTCCCCGGCGGCCATCAACCGCGATAGCATCCCGCCGGTTCAACGGTCGGTGGTGATGAGAAGCCGGTGAGAATCCAGCGCGGACCCGCCACTGTGATCGGGGACGCCAGCCGCACTCAACGCCACTGGATGACCACGAGTCGACCGGGAAGGCGCGGCAGGTAGGCCCGTCAGCCAGGAGACCAGCCATCGACCAAAACGCCGAAAGCCCTCGCGGAAAGGGGTGGCTCTCATGAATCAGAAGAAGTTCCTCGCTATCGGTGGCGCTCGTGGCCTCGCTCGCGGCTTGTGTCGCGATCGTCGTCTCGCCAGCGGGCGCCGCCACGGTCGGCACGACCGTCTCAGTGCGCGTAGAAGGCGTCAACCGGACGCTGCTTGCCCCCAAGACGGTCAAGACCCACGGTGGCTGGATCACCAAGGGCGGGACCCCGGTGGGGCAATGCCCGGCGACCAGTGCAGCCGGGGCCCTCGGCGTGGCGACCAAGGGCAGGTGGGGCGGCACGTTCAGCTCCGGACTGGGCACCGAGGTGCTCTCGATCCTCGGCGAGAAGCATTCGTTCACGTCGAAGTACTTCTGGGGCATCTGGGTCAATAACCGGTTCGCGCAGCTCGGAGCGTGTGCGCTGAAGCTCCACAAGGGCGAGACGCTGCTGTTCGGGGCGATCTCAGACACGGCGCCCGACAATGCGCTCCTCCTGCGGGCACCCACAAACGTGACGGCGGGCCATGCGTTCACGGTCAAGGTGACCTACCTGCCGGCCAAGGGGCTGGCCAAGCCGGTGGCAGGCGCCCGCGTCGGTGGCGCGGTGACGAATAGCCAGGGCTTGGCGACGATCACCGCCGGCAACAAGGGAACGCTCTTCCTGCGGGCGACCAAGAGGCCCTTCATCCGCTCCGTGTTCGCGCGGGTGACCGTCTCCTAGCCGGTCTTTGGTGGTGCGGCCACGCGCCATCGGGATGACGATCGCCGCCGCGCTGGCGGCGGCGATCGTCTCTGGCTGCGGCCTCGGCGCCGGGCGGGGCACCTCGGATGTCAGCCTCGCGGTTACACGCGACTTCGGCACCCGCCCGGTCCTGTCGGTCACCCAGCAACACGTGCCTGGCTCGGAGACCGTGATGCGAATGCTCCAGCGGTCCTCGCGAGTAACCACCCGCTACGGCGGCGGCTTCGTGGAGTCGATCAACGGCCTGTCGGGGACCTCCAACCGGCGCGATTGGTTCTACTACGTCAACGGCGTTCAGGCGTCCGTGGGAGCGGCCCAGACGGCCGTGCATCGCGGCGACCGGATCTGGTGGGACCTGCACGACTGGAGCGCGACCGAATCGATACCGGCGGTGGTCGGCTCGTTTCCGGAGCCTTTCGTCCACGGAGTCGGAGGCAAGCGCCTGCCGACCGCGCTGGAGTGCGCCCCGGATGTGCAACCCGCATGCGACCGTGTGGCCGCAGCGCTTCGCGCCGTCGGCGTCCCCACCGCGAGCCAGCTGCTCGGAACCGGATCGGGAACCGACAGCCTGGCTGTGCTCGTCGGCACCTGGAGCGATCTCCGGGGCTCGATCGCCGCCAGCCTGGTGGAGCATGGGCCCTCCACGAGCGGCATCTACGCCAAGTTCGCGGGACCGGGCGGTAGCTCGCTTCAGTTGCTTGACCCTCGTGGCCGCGTGGCCCGTACGCTCGCCGCCGGTTCGGGGCTGATTGCGGCCAGTGCCCAGAGCTCGCAACCCACCTGGCTCATCACCGGCACCGACCCCGCCGGCGTCGCGGCAGCGGCCAGGTCGCTTACGCCGGCGAGCCTCGAGCACCGCTTCGCGCTCGCGGTCCAGGGCTCGGCGCAACTTCCCGTTCCCCTAGATGGAGCGTCATGATTACGCGGGGAGCGTCATGAGCTACCGCCGTCGCTCGAGCCCTCTGCACGCCGCCCAAGCGGGGGCGGGGTGTCTTTACTGTCTGGCGCTGGCGGTCGCGGCACTCGCCTCCTCGAACCCGATCGCGCTCGGCGCGACGACCTTGGGGATCGCGCTGGCGGGCGTCGCCGCAGGCGTCGGTCGCGAGCTGCGGCGCGCGGCGCTGTTCGCCGTGCCGCTAGCGCTGGCGATCGCGGTGATCAACGCGCTCGTTACTCGCGACGGCCTGACCGTGATCGTTCGACTGGGGCAGCTGCCGGTCCTCGGCCACACCGACATCACGCTCGAGGCGACCGCGTACGGCGCTCTCCTCGGCCTGCGCGCGGTGGCGCTGATCCTGTGCGGCGCGCTCTACACGGCGGCGGTCGACCCAGATGAGGTGTTGAAACTGTTTCGGCGCTTCTCGTTTCGCTCGGCCATCACCGCGACCCTAGCCACGCGCATGGTCCCGGTCCTGGCCCGGGACGCACGGAGGCTGAGCCGACGCGCAGCGATGCCGCCCCGGGCGCCCGCCGACCCGCGTGCAGCTGATGCGGGTGGCGACTACGGGCATGCTCGACAGGGCGCTCGACGTGGCGGCGGCGCTAGAGGTCCGGGGATACGGCGTGGCTCGGCGGCCGCCGCACAGGCGCAAGCCCTATTCCCGTCATGACTTCGAGTTCGTGGCCTCGGCGGTGGCGATCGCCGCGCTGGCCCTCTGCGCCCGCGTCCTGGACCTCGCGCCCCTGAAGGCCTACCCCGCGCTCCACGTCGGCACTGGCGCGGGGACCTTCGGCGTCGCCGCGGCTCTCCTGGCAGTGACGCTGCTTCCGTTCTCCGACCGCCGGGGGATCGAGCGGTGAGCGTGCTCTCGTTCGAGGAGGTCACGTACCACTACGCGGAAGCCACAGCTCCGGCTCTCGACTGTGTCTCGCTGGAGGTCGAGCCCGGGGAGCTGGTGGTGTTGGTCGGCGACACGGGCTCCGGGAAGTCCAC
This sequence comes from uncultured Actinomycetes bacterium, assembly GCA_963757075.1. Lineage (GTDB taxonomy): Bacteria > Actinomycetota > Thermoleophilia > Solirubrobacterales > Solirubrobacteraceae > Palsa-465. Next base: position 136,312 of record CAVWQN010000002.1, on the reverse strand, counting down.
TGTCCTGCGAGCGGCCAACGGCCTCGTTCCCCATTTCCACGGGGGGACGATGTCAGGACGGGCGCTCGTGACGGGGATGGACACCCGCTCGCACGGGCCCGGCGAGCTCGCCAAGTCCGTCGGGAGCCTGTTTCAGGACCCAGAGACGCAGGTGGTGATGGGCACCGTCAGAGCGGAGCTCGCTTTCGGGCTTGAGAACCGCGGCGAGCCACCAACGGCAGTGGCGCGGGGGGTGGAGGAGGCGGCGCTGGCGCTCGGAATCGCCCACCTTCTCGACCGCTCGACCGCCGAGCTCTCCGGGGGCGAGCTCCAGCGGGTGGCGCTCGGCGCGGCGCTCGCCGGCAGGCCGTCGCTGTTGCTGCTGGACGAGCCCACCTCGCAGCTCGACCCGGTCGCGGGGGACGAGCTGATGGGCGCGCTGCGCAGGCTGAACGAAGACCTCGACCTAGCGGTCGTGCTGGCCGAGCATCGGCTCGAGCGTTGCGTGGCCGCCGCCGACAGGGTGATCGCTCTCGACGCCGGCCGAGTGGTCTGCGACGCGACGCCCGAGGAGTTCCTGCGCTGGGCGCCGGCCGACCTCCAGACGCCGGGGGCCCGCCTGCTGCTAGGGCTCGGGCTGCGACCGGCGCCAGGGGTCAAGGCCGCGCGGGCGGCTCTGCGCGAGGCCGGGCTCGAGCCGCCTGCCCAGTCGCCGCCCGAATCCGTCGCTAAGCCGGCGCGCCGGCGGTCGGTCGACGCCGCGCTGCGCTTCCGCCGCGTCTGGCACGAGTTACGCAATGGACCGGTGGTGCTCCGTTCCGTCGACTTCTCGATCGCCGCCGGAGAACGAGTGGCGCTGATGGGCCGCAACGGAGCCGGGAAGTCCACGCTGCTGCGCCACGCCGCCGGGCTGATGCGCGCCACCCGGGGCCGCGTCGAGCAGAGCGGCAGGGTGGCGCTGCTTTTGCAGAACCCCGGCGATTACCTGGTGCACGAGACGGTCTCGCAGGAAGCCTCGCCGGACGCGCTTGCGGACGTAGGCCTGGCCGCGCTCGGCGAGCGCAATCCACGCGATCTCTCGGGCGGAGAACGCCAGCGGCTGGCGCTGGCGGTGGTGCTCGATGCGCCCGAGGATCCGGCGGCTGTCGTCTGCCTGGACGAGCCGACGCGGGGGATGGACCGCCGCTCGAAGCGCGAGCTGGCTAGGACGCTGACTGACCTGGGCTCGGCGGTGCTAGTCGCGACCCACGATCCGGAGTTCGCGGTCGCCTTCGCTGAGCGGGTGATCCTTCTGGCAGACGGCAGGATCATCGCGGACGGAACCGCAGAGGAGGTCCTGAGTGGCGGCACCTACTTCGCCACCGAGACCGCGAGGATCGCCGGCGCCCTCACTCCAGAGCAAGCGCTGGCCCGTCTACGCGCGCCGGAGGTGCTGGCGTGAGCTGGCAGGTGGGGGCGTTCACGATCCTGGCGCTCGGGATGGCAGCTGGATTTGCTTGGTATGAGCGCAAGCGGCCGGATGCCAGGATCGTCGCTTTGGTGGCCACGCTGGCGGCGTTCGCGGCGCTCGGGCGGATCGCGTTCGCGGCGCTGCCGAACGTCAAGCCCACGACGGACATCGTGCTGATCTCCGGCTACGCGCTCGGCGGGGCCCCGGGATTCGTCGTGGGGGCGCTGGCCGGCTTCAGCTCGAACTTCTTCTTCGGCCAGGGTCCCTGGACGCCCTGGCAGATGGGCGCCTGGGCGGTGACGGGGCTCCTGGGCGCCGGACTGGCCCGCGTGTGCGGCCGGCGCGCCAACCGCTGGCTCTTGGCCGTGGTGGCCGGGATCGTGGGCTTCGCGTTCACCGCCTTTCAGGACGTCGGTGACTGGGTCACCTACAGCGACCACAGCCTCCGCGCACTCGGCGCTTACGTGGGCAAGGGGATTGGTTTTGATTTTGTGCACGCCGCCGGGTGCGTTGTGTTCGCGCTGGCGTTCGGGCCCGCGCTGGCCCGGTCGATCGGCCGCTTCGCCGCCCGGCTTCAGGTGACGTGGTTGCCGTCGCGCGGGGTCATTGCCCCCGTAATGATCTTGCTCTCCGGGGCGGCGCTGTCCTCCGCTGCCTGGCTGGCCGGCCAGCCAGGCACGGCGCATGCCGCCTCGAGCCCCACCAGCTATCTCCTGTCGGCCCAGAACGGCGACGGCGGCTTCGGTCCCGCGCCCGGGAGCTCGTCCTCGCAGCTCTACTCGGGCTGGGCGGCACTCGGCCTGGCGTCCGAGGGCTACAACCCCCAAAGCGTCCGTCACGGTGGTGCAAGCCTTAGCGACTACATCTCCGGGGGCGAGAGCTCCCAGACCGACTCGGGATCGGTGGAGCGCACGATCCTCGTGTTGCGGGCGGCCGGATTGCCCCCCGGCAGCCTCGTCCCGACCCTCCAGGGCCGCATCGGCGCCAACGGGTCCGTGTCGGGCCAGGTCAACCTCACCGCGTTTGCGATCCTCGCGCTTCGCTCCGCGGGCGCGGCACCCCCCGCCAGCACCATCGGCTGGCTGCTCAGACAGCAGGACTCAGACGGTGGCTTCAGCTTCGCCACCAAGGGCGCGGGAAGCGACGTCGACGACACCGGCGCGGCGCTGGAGGCGCTCTCCGGTCAGGGTGGCGGCGCCAGCGCGCGTGCGGTGCGGTTCATCGACTCCCAGGAGAACTCCGACGGCGGCTTCCCGAGCCAGCCCGGGGGCCCGTCGAATGCCCAATCGACCGCTTGGGCCATCCAGGGACTGCTGGCCGCCGGCGTCAGCTTTGGTTCGCTTGACCGCCCGCTCGGCTACCTGCGCTCGCTGACCGCGCCCGATGGCCACGTGCGCTACTCGGCGGGCTCCGACCAGACGCCGGTGTGGGTCACGGCCCAAGCGGCGATGGCGCTGGCGGGCAAGCCGCTGCCGCTGTCCCCAGTCGCCTTGCAGAGCGCCGCTCCGGCCGCGCATCAAGCCAGCACCGCTCATGCGGCCACGCAGAGCACGGCCGCCAAGCACAGCAAGCGCGGCGCTGGCAGCGCTCCGGGCAACTCGGCGCTGCGCCGACTGGCGGTCGATCTTGGCGTGGCCGAGGCGGTCGCGTTGGCGCCGGTCGGGTAGCCTCCCGCGCCGTCATGCAGATCGGGGTTCCAAAGGAGACTGCGGAGGGCGAACGGCGCGTGGCGCTCGTCCCTGAGGTCATCAAAAAGATGACCTCGGGCGCCGGGGAGGAGGACGCCGAGCCGGTCGAGATCCTCGTCGAGCGCGACGCTGGGGCAAACGCTCTGATCCCCGACAGCCAGTACGAGGAAGCGGGGGCAAAGCTCCAAGACGACGTGTGGGGGGCCGACGTGGTCGTCAAAGTGGCGCCACCGAGCGCCGAGGAGACCCAACGCCTCAGGTCAGAAAGCGTCCTGATCGGTCTTCTGCAGCCGCTGACCAACGCCGAGGGGGTCCGCGCGCTGGCGCAGACGGGCGCGACGACGTTCGCGCTCGAGTCCGTGCCTCGGATCAGCCGGGCCCAGTCGATGGATGCCCTCTCCAGCCAGTCGAACGTGGCCGGATACCGCGCGGCGCTGATCGGAGCTCAGGCCATCGGGCGCTTCTACCCAATGCTGATGACCGCCGCGGGCACGATTCGTCCGGCCACAGTGCTGGTGCTGGGCGTCGGCGTGGCGGGGCTCCAGGCCATCGCCACGGCGCGGCGGCTCGGCGCCCGGGTGCAGGGCTTCGACGTGCGCCCGGAGGTGGCAGACCAGGTCCGCTCGCTCGGCGCGACGTGGCTCGACCTGGGGCCCGAGGCCTCGGGCGAGGGCGGCTACGCGCGCGAGCTGACCGAGGAGGAGCGCGCCGAGCAACAGGAGGCGCTGACCGAGGCCATCGGCAAGGTCGACGTGGTGATCACCACCGCGCTCGTTCCCGGCCGCCGGGCGCCGATTCTGGTGACCGAGGAGGCGGTCCAGAAGATGAAGCCCGGGTCGGTGATCGTCGATCTGGCCGGCGAGGCCGGCGGCAACTGCGAGCTCTCGGAGCCCGGCCAGGAGGTCGTCCGCTACGACGTGAAGATCCTGGCCCCGCTGAACGTCCCGAGCACGATGGCCGAGCATGCCTCACAGCTCTACGCGCGCAACATCGAAGCGCTGCTGGGGCTGATGATCGAGGACGGCCGGATGAAGCTCAACTTCGAGGACGAGATCATCGCCGGCGCCTGCATCACGCGCGACGGCGAGATCGTCAACGAACGAGCAAAGCAGGCGGCCTCGCAGGGGGCGACCGCATGAACACGATCACCGAGATCGCGATTCTCGTGCTGGCCGCATTCGTCGGCTTCGAGGTGATCTCGAAGGTGCCGAACACGCTGCACACGCCGTTGATGTCCGGCACCAACGCGATTCACGGGATCGTCGTGCTCGGCGGCCTGCTGCTGATGCATGAGGCGCACGGGGTGCTCGAGCACCTGCTGCTGGTGATCGCGATCACGTTCGGGACGATCAACATCATCGGCGGCTTCTTCGTCACCGACCGGATGCTGGGCATGTTCAAGCGCAAGGACCCGCCGAAGGCTGAAGAGGGCGAGACAGAGGAAACGGGCGGCTCCTCGTAGATGTTCGTCGTCGCAGCCGTTAGCAGCAACGTCACGGACGGGCTGTACATCGTCGCGTTCTCGCTCTTCATCTACGGCATGAGCGGGTTGACCGGTCCCCGCACGGCGGTGCGAGGCAACCTGATCGCCGCGGCCGGGATGGCGATAGCGATCATCGCGACGCTGATTCAGCCGCATGTGTTCGACGGCTCGAGCACCCCGTGGCTGATCGCGTTGGGGCTGGTGCTCGGAACCGCCATCGGGATCCCCGCCGCCAGAAGGGTGCACATGACCGCCATGCCGCAGATGGTGGCGCTGTTCAACGGCGTCGGCGGCGGCGCAGTGGCAATCATCGCCTGGATCGAGTACCGCCACCATTTCCTGACCGGCGGCAGCAACTGGGCCGAGAAGTCCGAGATTCCGTCGCTGATCGCCGCGATCATCGGCTCGATCTCCTTCTGGGGCTCCAACATCGCGTTCGGAAAGCTCCAGGGGATCATCCCCGGACGGCCGATCAGGCTTCCCGCCCAGGTGGTCTTCAACCTGGCGCTGTTCCTGGTGGCCATCGCCAGCGCCATTGTCCTGTCCGCCGGCACCCACTCGCAGGCGCTGTTCATCGTCGGGATCCTGGTCGCGGCCGCGCTTCTGGGCAACATGGTGGTGCTGCCGATCGGCGGGGCGGACATGCCGGTAGTGATCTCGTTGCTGAACGCGTTTACCGGTGTGTCTGCCGGTCTGACCGGCATCGCGCTCAACAACACGGCGCTGATCGTGGCCGGAATGATCGTCGGCGCCTCGGGCACCATCCTCACCAACCTGATGGCCAAGGCCATGAACCGCTCCGTGCCGGCGATCGTGGCCGGAGGGTTCGGCGGCGAAGTGGCCGCGCCGGCAGGCGGGGACCGGGAGGACGGCGGCACGGTGCGCTCCACATCCCCGGCGGACGTCGCCATCCAGCTCTCGTACGCCCGGCAGGTCGTGATCGCGCCCGGCTACGGCATGGCGGTGGCACAGGCCCAGCACGCCGTGCGCGAGCTGGAGAAGGCGCTGGAGGGCAAAGGCGTGACCGTGAAGTTCGCGATCCACCCGGTGGCGGGCAGGATGCCGGGGCACATGAACGTCCTGCTGGCGGAAGCCGACGTTCCGTACGACCTGCTCAGAGAGATGGACGAGATCAACCCCGAGTTCCCGAACACCGACGTCACGCTGGTGATCGGCGCCAACGACGTCACCAACCCGGCCGCCAAGAACGAGCCCGGCTCGCCGATCTACGGCATGCCGATCCTCGAGGTGGATGGGTCCGGGGCGGTGATCGTGCTCAAGCGATCGATGGCCTCTGGATTTGCCGGGATCGACAATCCGCTGTTCTACGACGAGAAGACCTCGATGCTGTTCGGGGACGCAAAGGAGTCGGTGAGCGAGGTGACTGCCGAGGTCCAGGGGTTATAGATAGAGTGCGCCCGCGCCGATGGACCCCAACCGGCTGACTGCCATTCCCCTGTTTTCCGACCTCAGCCCCGAGGAGGCACGCAGGCTCGCCGCGTTCGCCACCGAGACCAGCGCGGCCGAGGGCCAGATCCTGATGAAGCAGGGCGACTACTCCACGGAGCTGATCGCGATCGAGGAGGGCAGCGCCGACGTGCTCAAGGACGGCGAGAAGATCGCCTCGCTCAAGCAGGGCGACCTGATCGGGGAGATGGGCCTGCTCGAGCGCGAGCCCCGCAACGCCGACGTGATCGCCACCTCGCCCATGCGGCTGGTGAAGCTCACCCACTGGGAGATCCGGCGTATGTCGGATGACACCGTCAACCGGATCAAGCAGCTCATCGAGGAGCGGCGCAAGGCCGGCGTGGCGGATCCGGCGGCCTGACCGACGCCGGCGGGCGGCCGCTGTGACGCGGCTACCCTGAGCCTGATGCTGACCCGGGAGCGCGCCCTGGAGACCCTTGCCGGCGAGCGCTTCGACGTCGTCGTGATCGGGGGCGGGATCACGGGCGCCGGCGTCGCGCTCGACGCCGCCACCCGCGGCTACAGCGTCGCGCTGGTGGAGAAGGCCGACTTCGCCTCCGGCACCAGCAGCAGGTCGTCGAAGCTGATCCACGGCGGTCTGCGCTACCTCCAGCAATTCGACCTCGGCCTGGTGCGCGAAGCGCTGCTCGAGCGCCAGCTGCTCGTCAAGCTCGCGCCGCACCTGGTGCGGCCGCTCAAGATCGTGGTGCCGGCGTTCGAGGGCGCTCGCCCCGACCGGCTGATGGGACTGGGGCTGAACATGTACGACGTGATGGCAGCGCCCCGGCTGCGCGGCCGCCGAGGCTCGCGTCGCGACCGAGACGGGGGCAACTCGGGCGAGGAGCCCGACTGGAGCCCCGCCCGGCACAGGCTGATCTCCGGCCAGGAGGTGGTTGACCTGTTGCCTGCGCTGGGGCGCCGCGCGCCGACCGGCGGATACCTGTTCTACGACTGCCAGACCGACGACGCCCGACTGGTGCTGACCGTGCTCGGGGAGGCGGAGCGGTTCGGAGCCACCTGCGCGAATCGGCTCGAGGTGACCGAGCTGCTCCACGAGGACGGCAGCGCGGCGGGCGTGAGGACCCGCGATGCCGAGACCGGGGGCCAGCTGGAGATCCAGGCCGACAACGTAGTCAACGCCACCGGAGTGTGGGCCGACCGGATCACCCCCGAGGAGCTCCACGCCGAGGCCGAGGCGCCAACCATCCGACCGAGCCGGGGCACCCACATCACTGTCTCCCACGAGGCACTGCCGCTGGTGGCGGGGGCGATCGTCCCAGCCGGCGAGGGCCGGACGATCTTCGCCCTGCCGTGGCTGGGCCGGACCCTGATCGGCACCACCGACAACGACTACGACGGGGACATCGACCACGTGCGTCCATCGGGCACAGACGTCGAGTATCTGCTGGAGGCGACGAACGAGTTCTTTGCCACCACCCTGACCGAGGGCGACGTGACGGGCGCCTACGCAGGCGTGCGTCCGCTGATCTCAAGCGGCGACAGTCGCAAATCTGTCGACATCTCGCGCAAGGCCGAGCTGTATGAGACCTCGAGTGGCCTGATCACGATCACCGGCGGCAAGCTCACCACCTGGCGGCGGATGGCGAAGCTGGCCGTCGACCGGCTGGTCGAGCGCGACGGCCGAGAGGCCCGCTGCCGCACCGACGAGATCCCGCTGGGCGAAAGCATCGATCCCGCTGCTCTGCAACGCGTGGAGGGGGTTCCGGAGGAGTCCTACGCGGCGCTCGCTCAGCGATATGGTCACGCGGCGCAAGCGGTGCTCGAGCTAGCAGCCGGACGGGGAGAGCTCGCGCAGCCGATTCTCGCCGGGAAGCCCGACCTGCTCGCGGAGGCGGCGCACGCCGCCCGCTCCGAGCAGGCGCGGAGCGTGGGCGACGTGCTGCTGCGTCGCACGCGGCTGGGCCTGCTTTCGGCCCGGGAGCTGTCCGCCGAGGACAGCGGCGCCGCCGAGCGGGTGGCGCGGGCCATGGCCAGCGAGGTCGCCTGGGACGAGCGGCGGATCGAGCAGGAGGTGGAGCGGTTCGCTGTGGAGGCGGCCCAGGAGGGGATAAACGTAGGGGTCGAGTGATGATGGCCCCCCATGTTCGGTTCAGGTTCCGCGGCCAGACGCTCGAGCTCGGAGGTCGGCCCAGGCTGATGGGCGTCGTAAACGCCACCCCCGACTCGTTCTCGGACGCCGGACTTCACTCCACGCTCGATCAGCGGGTCGAGCTGGCGCGCTCGCTGATCGACGCCGGCGCCGAGCTCATCGATATCGGCGGTGAGTCGGGGGTGACGAACAGACCGCCTGTCAGGGCCGCCGAGGAGATCGAGCGCGTCGTGCCGCTGATCGAGAGGGTGTCCGGCGACTTGGGGGTCCCGGTCTCGGTGGACACGTACAAGCCGGAGGTGGCGCGGGCGGCGATCGCGGCCGGCGCCTCGATCGTCAACGACATAAGCGGCTTGCGTGACCCGCTGCTCGCGGACGTCTGCGCCCAAACGGGCGCCGGGCTGATCCTGATGCACACGCGCGCGACGCCGAAGCAGAAGCTGCTCGACACCTCGCTAGACGGCCGGATCGCCGACGACGTCGAGGAGTTCCTGCGGGAGCGGATCGCGCTGGCGGACGAGCGGGGAGTTGCGTTCGAGCAGCTGATGCTCGACCCCGGACCCGACTTCGGCAAGACCCCGGCACAGACCGTCGAAGTGCTGCGAGCGCTGCCGAGGCTGCACGAGCTGGGACGGCCATTGTTGCTGGCTGTCTCCCGCAAGGACTTCATCGGCGCGATCACTGGGCGACCGCCAAGGGCGCGGCTGGCGGGGACGCTGGCCGCGATCGCGCACGGTGTCGCGGCGGGGGTCCACGTCCTGCGCGTCCACGACGTGGGCGACGTGGCGGATTTTCTGGCCGTCGACGCGGCGTTGTCGGGCGCTCTCGAGCTCGATTCCGAGCTGCGTGTGGCGTGACGCGATCCGGTGGGAGCAGGGCTCGGAGTAGCCGCCTTTTGCCGCCGGGGCGGGTGAGATCATCCGTCCTCGATGAGGTTGTTCATCGACACGGGCTCGGTCGCGGAGGTCGAGGAGATCGCCGCCTGGGGCGTGCTGTCGGGAGCGACCACCAACCCCAGCCTGCTGGCAAAGGAGTCGGGCGATCCCGGGGAGAGCATCCGCCGCATCTGCGAGCTCGTCGCGGGGCCGGTGTCGGCGGAGGTCGTGGCCGACGATCCCCGGGAGATGGTCTCCCAGGGGCGGGCGCTGGCGGGCCTTCACGAGCAGGTGATCGTCAAGGTCCCGTTCGGGGCGGCAGGCCTCGAGGCCACCCGATCCCTGTTCCAGGACGGGATCGGCGTCAACGTCACGCTGGTGTTCTCACCAAACCAGGCGCTGCTGGCGGCCGCGGCCGGCGCGCGCTACGTGTCGTGCTTCCTGGGTCGGCTAGACGACTACTCGATCGATTCGGCGGAGGTGCTCGCCGCGATCGTGGCGGCGCTGAAGCCAGGCGCCGGGCACACAGCCTGGACCGCGGGCTCGGCCGAGGTGCTCGCCGCCTCCGTCCGCCACCCGGAGCACGTCGTGACCGCCGCTCGGCTGGGATGCGAGGTGGCCACCGTCCCGGGGAAGGTCTTGCGCCAGATGCTGGGCCACCCGCTGACCACCGCCGGCATCGAACGATTCGAGGCCGATTGGCAGGAGCGGCCGGAGCTGGCGGAATGGCTGGGAGGGCTCACGGCTGGGGTCACCGCAGGCTCGCGGTAGATTGAGGGCCGCCAACGCACGGCCGGTCGCTGTCCGTCAACGCGACCGGAGCTAACCGCAGAAGGGAGGACAGATGACCGTGATCGACCGAGCCGCGCTCGAGGACAGCCCGCTTGCCGATCTGCATGCGATCGCGTCCGAGCTCTCGATAGACGGCTACCGCCGCCTGCGCAAGGAACAGCTGATCGACGCGATCCTCGAGCGTCAGGAGGGACGCGCCGATGAGGCGCAGGCCGAGCCGGAGGAGGCCGAGGACGAAACCGCCGCGGCCCGCACGCGACGCCGTCGAGGCCGGCGCGGCGGCCGCGGACGCGGTGGCAGAGCCGCCGGCGAGGCCGAATCCGCTCCACCCGAGCGCGAGCCCGAAGAGGAGTCAGCGGAGCCGGTCGAAGGGGAAGTGGAACTACTTCAAAACGGCTCGGGTTTCGTGCGCGTCAACCCGCCGGAACAGTCAGACGACGACGTCTACATCTCCGCGGCGCAGGTCAAGCGCTGCGAGCTGATCCCCGGCGATCGCGTCTCGGGGCCGAAGCGGGCTCCACGCCGGTCCGAGCGGTTCGCGTCCCTGATCCGGATCGACACCATCAACGGCGAGCCGGCGGCGGAGGTGGCCGACCGCGCCCGCTTCGAGGACCTCCCGGCCGAGTTTCCGCACGAGCGCTTCGAGCTCGACACCGATGACCCGACGATCAAGGCGATCGAGTCACTCAGCCCGATCGGCAAGGGCTCGCGCGTGGCCATCGTCGGGTCGGCGCGCACAGGAAAGACGGAGATCCTTCGCCGGCTGACAGCGGCGCTGTCAAAGCGCGACGATCTCAGATTGCTGCTGTTGCTGGTTGGCGTCCGCCCGGAGGAGGTATCGGAGTGGCGTGATGGCTCCGTCGAGCCGCTCCAGGCGCTAACCCTGGCGGACTCCGCGGATGTCCAGGACCAGGCGGTGGCGAGCGTGATCGACCAGGCGCGGCGGCTGGCCGCCCGGGGCTCCGACGCGGTCGTGCTGCTCGACACGCTCGACGGCCTTCACCCCCACGCCGCGCGCCGGGCGCTGGCCGCAGCGCGGAAGATCGTCGATGGCGGCTCGGTGACCGTGATCGCAACCGTGACAAAGCCGCTGGGCGGCGAGACGACCGTCATCGCGCTAGATCCGGGACTGGCGAGGAGCGGCCAATTTCCCGCCCTGGATCTCCACGCCAGCGGCACCATCCGCGCCGAGCGGCTGGTCGGGGAGGAAGGTGCGGCGGAGATCGTCAGGGCTCGCGCCGGGGCCGGAGGCGGCCACGGCCCGGAGGGTTGAGCATCAAAGCATCAGGAGTCGTGATGCTATGATGCTCCCATGCGGACGACGATCACACTCGATTCGGATACCGATGCCCTGATCAAACGCGCCATGCGCGAGCGCGGCGTGACGTTCAAGCAGGCCGTCAACGACGCGATCAGGGCGGGCTTGACGGACGGCGGCGCCGCCGAGGAGTACACGTTCCCGACGTACGACATGGGCGAGCCGAAGGTGGACCTAACGAAGGCGCTCCAGCTCGCGGGCGAGCTCGAAGATCTGGAGATCATCCGCAAGCTTCAGCAGGGCAAGTAACACTGTGGTGATTCCGGACGCCAACGTGCTCTTGCACGCCGTCAACACGCGCTCCCGCGATCACGAACGGGCGGAAAGATGGCTACTTAGCTCGCTTCGAGGGCACGAGGTAGTCGCATTCGCCTGGATCGCTCTGATTGCGTTCCTTCGGGTAAGCACGAGCGGCACAGTGTTCTCCCCTCCGCTGAGCGCAGCAAGCGCGACCAAGCAAGTCGAGAACTGGCTCGTGGCTCCTGCCGCGACGGTTGTGGGACCAACGCGACGTCACTTCGCCCTGCTGGCTGGATTGCTGACGACGCTTGGCACCGCCGGCAATCTCGTCAACGACGCTCACCTCGCCACGCTCGCACTCGAACACGACGCGACGATCGTCTCCTTCGACCGCGACTTCCAGCGCTTCGAAGGAGTCAGCTCGCGCGTTCCCGGCTGAATCAGTACGCCGTGCAGCGACAGCGGTGACGGGGCGAGGCCTTGTAACGCGACTCCTGGCCCCGGTACCACAGCAGCCGGTCTATATCCGCGGCGCAGCGCTCCGGTCGCTGGGCGACCATCAACTCGACTGCCTGTAGCGCGCAGGCCCTGATCTCGACCTCCTCCCGCGAACCGTGGTCGATCAGTTGGCCGCGTTCGATGCGCTCGACCAGACCGGGGTCAAACCTCAAGAGCCCGTCGAGGCGCAGGACGTGGGGGACGAGGTTGTCGGCGAACATGGTCAGGCGCCCAAGGTCCCCGAACTGGGCGGCGCCGATCGCGTCTAGGTCGGCGGCGGCGATCTGCGCCCGCTTGAGAAACGGCACCTCGAGGCCATCGTAGGAAGAGCTGTCGGCGAAGCCCTTCCAGCCGGCCAGCCGCTCCACGAATGCCACCGCGCTGCTACGAGCGGCGTCCACCGGTCCCGAGAAGTGCCCGCCGAAGTCCTCGCGAATGTGGCGGCCGAGGTCGTTGAGCGAGGCCGCGTAGAGGCCCATCAGCTCGTGGCCCGGGTCCTGGCCCAGGGTGGCGGCTAGGTCGGCCGGGTCAAGTGCTGAGAGCTCCTCGGCACTCCACGGGCCGTGCTCTCTGAACCGCTCCCGCACTCCCATCGCAACCGTGAAGTAGCCAGAGCGCCCCGCCCGTTTGCGGAGCGTCGGGAACCACCCGGAGCCAAAGTTGATCGCGTCAAGCGTGAGCCAGAAGGCGGACAGTTCTTCGCGCGAGCCTTCGATCAGGTGGGCGGTCGGATCTGGCGCCGCGGCCGCCGCGTCGAGTGGAAGATCGGCTGCGTACGCGGGAATGGCGGAATGTTCGATTCGCACGTGGCGGGCCGACTCGGCGACCTGCGCGCACGCCTCGCGCAGACGGCTCAGGACGTCCATAGGGCAAGGATGACCGACCAGTCCCGCCGCTACCGTTGAGAAAAGAGGAGATGCCTGACACCACGACGATCGACCACCTGCTGGCCGGCCTCAACGGCCCCCAGTGCGAAGCCGTCACCTATGGGGAAGGTCCACTTTTGATTCTGGCCGGCGCCGGGTCGGGCAAGACGCGGGTGCTGACCCATCGAATCGCGTACCTCCTGGCGTCCGGGGCGGCGCAGGCGAACGAGATCCTGGCCATCACGTTCACGAACAAGGCGGCCCAGGAGATGCGCGACCGGGCCGCCTACCTGGTCGGCCGCAGGATCCGGGCCATGTGGGTGATGACATTTCACGCCGCGTGCGCCCGCATGCTGCGCGCCCACGCAGACCGGCTCGGCTACACGCGCCGGTTCTCGATCTATGACCAGGCCGACTCTCGGCGGCTGATCAAGCGCTGCCTGGACGATCTGGGGTTCGACCCCAAGCGGTTCACTCCCGCCGCCGTGCAGGCCCAGATCTCCGACGCCAAGAACAAGCTTCGCGACGCGGACGCCTACGGCCGCATGGTCGGGTCGTTCTTCGAGCAGACGGTCGCCGATGTCTACCGCCAGTACGAGCGCGAGCTTCACCGCATGAACGCCATGGACTTCGACGACCTCCTGTTCCGGGCCGTGAACCTGCTCGAGCTCTTCCAGGAGGTGCAGGACATCTACGCCACCGGCTTCCGCCACGTCCTGGTCGACGAGTACCAGGACACCAACCACGCCCAGTACCGCTGGCTGCAGCTCCTGACCAAGGAGCGGCGGAACCTGATGGTGGTGGGGGACGATGCCCAGTGCCTGATCGAGGGGACGCTGGTGACGATGGCGGACGGGAGTCAGCGGCCGATCGAGCAGGTGTGCGTCGGGGACTCAGTGCTCTCGGGCTATGGCAGCGGGGATTTCCGTGCGGCGAGGGTTCTCCGCGTGCATCGCTCGGAGCGCCGCGGCGGTGTCGCGATCACCACCCAGGCAGGCCGGCGCATTCTGAGCACCCCGGAGCATGTTCACTTCGCGGGCTACTGGCCTCTCGGCTCGCTCGCCGACGGCCGCGAGCGCCCCGTCGGACATGCATTAAGTCCCAAAGCCGCCAGACGCCCGCGCGCTCGGGGACTTACGCACCGTGGGCATGCATTTCGCCCCGGCGTCGGCGCGCGGGGAGGGCTTTGGGGCGCTACGCACGTGGAGGTCGCTCTGTGTGGCGCCCGTGCCCCCGCCAGGGAGAGAGCGGCCCATCGCATCCGCTTGGACGGCGCCGAGGCCACCTGCACCGACCTGGCAGGCGTTCAGCTTCTCGCCGACCGCATCGCCATCCGCGCCACAGCGCAGCTGTCGAGAGACGGCCGGCAGCTCCCATTCACGCAAGCGGCCGCCGTCCGCCCGGGCATGGTCATGTTCGACGGCTCCGGCGGCTATGACGTCGTCGAGTCAGTTGAGCCCGTCGAGCTCGAGCGCCCTGTCTACGACCTCGACATCGAAAACACCCACAACTTCATCGCCAACGGAATCGTCACCCACAACTCGATCTACGGCTTCCGGGGCGCAGACATCCGCAACATCCTCGACTTCGAGGATTACTACCCCGACGCCCACGTCGTGCGGCTGGAGCAGAACTACCGCTCGACCCAGACCATTCTGGACGCCGCCAACGCGGTCATCGCCAACAACCGGGGGCAGAAGGCCAAGTCGCTGTGGTCAGACCTGGGCCAAGGCGACCCGATCCACGTGCGCGAGCTGGACGACGAGCACGCCGAGGCCAGGTTCGTGACCGGCGAGCTTCAGCGACTTATCGACGAGGGCAGCGCGCGCTCGGACATCGCGGTCTTCTATCGCACCAATGCCCAGTCCCGGGTGCTCGAGGACACCCTCGTGCGGACCGAGATCTCCTATCAGGTCATCGGCGGGACGAAGTTCTACGAGCGGGCGGAAATCAAGGACGCGGTGGCGTACCTGAACGTTCTGGTCAATCCCCAGGACGTGGGTGCCTTCACCCGGATCGTTAATTCTCCAAGGCGCGGCATCGGCGCCACGTCGCTCGGCCGCCTGCTGTCGTTCGCCAACACCACCGGCACCTCGATCTGGGATGCGGCATCAGACCCCGAGCAGGTGCCCGACCTCGGGGCCCCAGCGATCAAGGCCCTGCGGCGGTTCATGGCCACGATGCACGTCTTGCGGGAGCGGGCCGAGAGTTCCACGACCGTCGCCGCCGTGGTCCACGACGTGCTGCGCGAGACCGGGTATCTGGAGGCGCTCGAGGCTGAGCGGACGATCGAGGCACAGGGCCGGATCGAGAACCTCGAGGAGCTGATCAACGTGGCCGCCGAATACGACGAGGCAGCCGAGGCCGAAGGGCGGGAAGACGCCGGCCTGGCGCAGTTCCTCCAGCAGATCCAGCTGCTCTCGGACGCGGACGAGCGCCGAGACGACGAGGGGCTCGTGACGCTGATGACGCTCCACAACGCCAAGGGGCTCGAGTACCCGACCGTGTTCATGATCGGCTGCGAGGAGGGCGTCTTCCCTCATTCGCGGGCGCTCGACGAGGGCGGGCTCGAGGAGGAGCGACGGCTGTGCTACGTGGGGATCACGCGCGCGATGAAGGACCTCTATTTGACATCTGCGCGCAGTCGCGCCGTGTTCGGAGCCCGCACATACGGGATCCCGAGCCGCTTCATCTCGGAGATACCCGCGGAGCTGACGGACCGGGACGAGCAAGCGCCCGAGTCGGCTGGCGGCAGGATGCGAGCCCGGGTGGCCTCATGGACCTCGGCCGCCGCCGACGCCGCGCCCACAGCGGCTTTCAGACTGGGGGACGACGTCGTTCACCCGGCGTTCGGCGAGGGCGTGGTTACGGGGATCGAGCCGGGCGGAATCGTCGTGATCAGGTTCGCCAAGGACCGCATCGAGCGCAAGCTTGTCGCCGACCTGGCGCCAATCACCAAGCGGTAGAGGGCCGCGCTCCCAGTACGATTCGCCCGGCGGATGGGCGAGCCCGGGGCGCCGGAGCGACAGCATGCTCAATGCAATCACCATTGACTTCGAGGACTGGTACCAGGGGCTGGAGATCCCGATCGACGGCTGGCACGGCTTCGAGGACCGCATGGAGCTTGCCGGTCGCAGAATGCTCGAGCTGCTCGAGGCCGCCAACACGCGCGGCACCTTCTTCGTCCTGGGCGCGATCGCCGAGCGCCATCCAGACCTGGTTAGAGAAATAGCGGCCGGGGGTCACGAGATCGCTTCCCATGGACACTCCCACATGCTCGTCTACCGCCAGAGCCCAGCGGACTTTCGGGAGGAGCTGCGCCGGTCGATCGGCACCCTCGAGGAGCTCGGTCAAGCGCCGGTGGTCGGCTACCGTGCCCCATTCTTCTCGATCACGAACGAGTCCCTCTGGGCGCTTGACGTGCTCGCCGAGGAGGGCATCCGCTACGACTCGAGCGTCTATCCCACCCGAAACCCCCGATACGGGATCCCCGATGCGCCGCGCCGGCCACACATGATCGAGACCAAAGGCGGCCCCATTCAGGAGCTTCCGATCAGCACCTTGGAGATACGCGGGCAGCGCGTCCCGGTGGGAGGCGGCGCGTACTTCCGCATCTGGCCCTACGCGCTTACCCGCAAGGCGTTTCAGGTCTTGAACCGGCAATCGCAAGCTGCCCTCTTCTACCTGCACCCCTGGGAGCTGGATCCCGACCACCCCCGCATCGATCTCCCGAAGCGGATCGCACTCACCCACTACGCGAACCTGAAGTCCACGAAGGTCCGTCTCGAGCGGCTGCTGCGGGACTTCGCTTTCGCTCCTGTCAAGGAGGTCTTTGATGTCGGTTGAGGAGCGGGTCGCGCACCACTTCGAGAACGACGCGACGCGGTTCGACGCCATCTATCGCGAATCGGGCAAGAACTGGTTCTCTCGGTTCGTCGACAACCGCTGGCGGGGAGTGGTCCAGCGCCGCCTGGAGCTCGCCGTGGACGAGCTGGCGCCGCTCGAGGGCAAGTCCATACTGGACGTCGGCTGCGGCTCGGGCCGCTACTGCCACGCCTTCGCCGCCGGCGGGGCACGCCGCGTGCTCGGTATCGATTTCGCCCCGGCGATGATCGACATAGCCAATCGCCTGGCCGCCGAGCAGGGTCTGGGCGACCGGTGCGAGTTCCGGGTGGGCACGTTCCCCGCCGACCTGGGCGGGGAGCGGTTCGACGCCAGCACGGCTATGGGTTACTTCGACTACGTGGAGCGCCCGGAGGAGCACCTTCGCGCCATGCGCACCGACACCACGGGAGTCATGCTGATGAGCTTCCCCAAGGCCTGGGAGTGGCGGGTCCCGGTGCGCCGGGTGCGCTTCGCGATTCGCCGCGTGCCGCTGTTCCTGTACTCCGAGCGCCAGGTCCGCGACCTTCTCTCCCGCGCCGGAATCGACGACTTCCGGTTCATCGACCTCAAGCGCGACTACGTGGTGGTGGCGCGCGCCTGATGCAGCGTGGCGCGCCCCTGATGCCGGGTACCTACCGGGTCCTTCACCTGATCACCCGGCTGATCGTGGGCGGGGCCCAGGAGAACACGCTGCTCAGCGTCGAGGGCCTCGACCGGCTGCCCGACTTCGACGTGACGCTGGCGACGGGAATCGATGACGGGCCGGAGGGCGACCTGCTCACGCGGGCGCGCAGGACGACGGACCTGGTGATCATCCCGGAGCTCGGTCGCAGCGTTAACCCCTTCTCCGATCTGGTGGCGCTGGTCAAGGTCTACCGGCTCATCAAGGTGGGCCGCTATCACATCGTCCACACCCACAGCTCGAAGGCCGGCGTACTTGGCCGGCTGGCGGCCAGGGCGGCGGGAACGCCGATCGTCGTCCACACGCTCCACAGCCTCGTCTTCCACGACTACCAGCCGCGCTGGCTCAATCGTCTCTTGCGCCTGGTCAAGCGGGCGCTGGCGCCGCTCACACACCACTACATCAGCGTCTCGCGGATCATCGCCGAGAAGGCGATCGCGGCTGGGATCGGCACCCCCGAGCGTTTCTCGACGGTCTACAGCGGGATGGAGCTCGACTGGTACCTCGACGCCCGCCCGGACCCGCAAGCCGTACGGGCCGAGTTCGGGATTCCGGCGGACGCTCCGGTCGTGGGCAAGATCGCGCGCCTGTTCGAGCTCAAGGGCCATGAGCAGCTGTTCGACGCCATCCCGGCGGTGGTCGAGCGGTTCCCGGAGGTCCGCTTCCTTCTGGTGGGGGACGGAATCCTTTATGAGCACCTGCGTCAGCGCGCCCGCCGGGAGGGATTCGAGCGCAACCTCGTTTTCGCCGGGCTGATCGAGCGAGAGCGCATCCCGGAGATGATCTCCGCCATGGACGTGCTGGTCCATACCTCGCTGCGCGAGGGAATCGCGCGCGTCCTCCCGCAGGCGCTGGCCATGGGAAAGCCATGCGTCAGCTTCGACCTCGACGGCGCGCCCGAGGTGGTCATCCCCGGGCAGACGGGCGAGCTGGTGAGGGCCGGCGACACCGCCGGGCTGTCGGCCGCCATTTCCCGGCTGCTTGCCGATCCGGACCTGCGGGAGCGTCTGGGAGAGGGGGGCCGGCGCCTGGTTGACCCCATGTACAGGGCAGAGACGATGGTCGAGCAGATCGCTGACATCTACCGCCGGTTGCTGGTCGAGCACGCCGAACGCGTCGCCCGATTCGACAAGGGCGGAGGCAACCGGCGGACCGCCCGCTCCGCCCCGTCAACACGGGCCAGCGAGTCGAATGGCGTACCACAATCCTGGTCGTCCAGCCAACCAGTAGCGCCCTCAACTGGCCGCAAAGAGCGCGATTAATTTTCTAGTAAAGCCCCTTGCGGGATCGAGGATTCGCGGTAGGTTCGGAGTGCAGGACGGTGGACCGGGAAAAGTCCACGGAGGGGCCCACCGACAGAGCAAACCACCTCGCCGCCCCCGAGGAGGCATGCGAATGGCAATCGACCGCCTATCTGCGCTCGATGAGGCGTTTCTACGTCTCGACTCACGCGCTACGCCCATGCACGTCGGCTGGACGCTGCTGGCCGAGGGCCAGCCGCCTGAAGTGGAAGCACTCCGGGAGCACGTGGCGGGTCGGCTCCATCTGCTGCCGCGGTTTCGTCGCCGCCCGCTGACTTCGGCCCTGCGCCTGCACGACCCGGTATGGGTCGACGACCCGCAGTTCGACGTCGCAAACCACATCGCGACCGCCAGCGTGGAGAAGCCCGGCGGCCCCGCCGAGCTGCGCGCGCTCGCGGGGCAGTTGCTGTCTGTGCCGCTTGACCGGCGACACCCGCTGTGGAGGCTGTGGCTGGTCGATGGGCTGCGCGATGGGCGCTTCGCGGTTGTGGGCCAAGCCCACCACGCGCTGGTCGACGGACTGGCCGCGATCGAGGTTGCGCAGCTACTGCTCGACGCCGACCCTGAGGTACCGCCAGCGCGGCCCCGTCCCTGGTCGGCGGCCCCTGAGCCGTCCCTGGCCGAGCGCGCGATCTCCACCGTCGCCGACCGCGCCCGCGTTGGCCGGGCGGCTGGCTCGCTGGCGCTCAAGGCGCTCGCCAATCCTGGTGTGGCTGGAGAAGGAGTGGAGGCGCTGCGTAGGCTCGGCTCGGCGCTCGAGCCGGTCGCCGGCGCGGCGCCCCGCACCGCCCTGAACCGGCGGATAGGACCGAGGCGGTCGGTGGCGTTCGCCGAGCTGCCGCTCGCGGCGGCAAAGGAGCTGGGGCGGGAACGCGGTGCCACCGTCAACGACATCGTGCTGACCACGGCCGCCCTCGCGCTCGGGCGGTACCTGCGCCGGGCGGGGGAGTGCCATCCGTGGTTGCGCACGCTGGTGCCTGTCTCGACGCGGCCGGACGGCACTCACGCCGAGCTCGGCAACCGTGTCTCGTTCGTGATGGTCGAGCTGCCGATTGGCGAGCGCAGCCCGGGTGCCGCGCTTGAGGAAGTCACTCGCCAGATGCGCGAGCACAAGAGCGCCGGTAGCGCCGGGGCGTTCGACGGGCTGCTGCACGCCGCCCGGTTCGCGCCGCTACCGGTGCGAGACGCGATCGGGTGGATCGCCACCCGGCCGCAGACGTTCAACATCGTCGTGTCAAACCTGCCGGGGCCTCGCGACGCGCTGTACGTGATGGGTCGGCCACTGCGGGCCGCCTATCCCGCCGTCCCGCTGCCGCGGGGGCACGGCCTGTCGGTCGGGATCCTGTCCTACCGCGGCGTGCTGCACATCGGGCTATACGCCGACCCGGACGTGGTGCCGGACGTGGTTGACGTGGCGCACGACTTCACGCGCTCGTTCGACGCGCTTCGGTTCGCGCTGGCGCCCCGGCCGCCGGAGCCTGGCGCGCCCGAGCCTGCCCCGCTCGACCGCGAGCGGGCACGGCGCGACCGGGTCTTCGCCTAGCGGCGCGCTGGACGGGCTCGGGCTGCGGGCGCGCGCGGAGCGCTACGGGAGCGGGCTGCATGCACGATCTCGATGTTGATTCCGTCGGCGGGGTCGTAGAAGACGAGGTCGCCCGAACTGGCGAGGCTGTGGTGGCGGAGGTCTCGGTCCTGCGCGTCAGCCAGGAGCAGGCGCAGGACGATGCGGCGGGCGACGAAGCGGTGGCGGTCGCGCTGGAAACGATAACCACGCGCGCGGTCCAGCTCGTGGCGGCTCAAGAGAGCTCGATCCAGTTCGCGCAATCTGGCGTCGCGCGAAGGTCGAGCAGCCACAGTTCGAACGGCGCCGACGCGCGCACGGCAAGGCGGCGCAGACCGGGCAGTGCCTCAACTGGCGGCGTATTCACCTCGCAACGCCGGGAGATGGTGGCCGACCGTCGCCGCAGACCTCGTGACGAGCTCAACGTGATCTCCGGCAACGGGCACAGAGGTCAGCTCGCCGGTCGCGTGGTCTCACCCCGGCGTAGTAGCCGGGGCGGTAGTCGTACTCCTTCGGATCGTTCTCGATCTCCAGGCCCTGCTGGCGGACCCAGCGCAGGCGCTCCTCGACCTGAGGCTCCGCTCGAGATCGGAGACGACGAGATCGAGGTGATCGACGCCCGTTCCGCGCATCACCGGCACGCTACGTGATCCCGCCGCTCGAACTGCTCGTTAGGTAGCGGGCCCTTCGATGACCTCCACAGAGCCACTGGCACGCAACGTGGTCCCGCCGCTCGAACTGCTCGTTAGGTAGCAGGCCCTTCGATGACCTGCACAGAGAGAATTCGCATCGATGCGGGAGGTTCACTGCCGGCAGTCCGGATGATCTCGGTTGGAACTAGAGCTGGGCCATTGGTCTTGTAGGAGCGATACTCCTCCGTAATAAGCCCTCTAGCTTCGCCGTCAGACTCGTCGTAGGTGCTGCGGATGATGTTGCCGGCTTCGCCGAATTCGAACGTCACGGCCGTGGCGGGGGCATCGATGGTCGCCGTGACCGTCACTCGGCGGTCGTCAACCTCCTCCCACCGAAGCTGGCGATTGAACGCGATCGCGTGGGGCGCGCAGGGAAGCGCAACGAGGTACTCGACCGGTGAGGCGGGCGTTGGACCTTCTATGTTCGATTAATCACCATCTCTTTGTGTCGCGCCCGGAAGCGCAACGAGGTACTCGACCGGTGAGGCGGGCGTTGGACCTTCTCTGTGTGTTCTCCGGAAGAGCCGCCATAAATTCCTCGTTTCGCGACCATCCGCGTAGGTAACCGTGTCCTTCCACAACCTAATGCGGCGGCCTGCCCGGGCCTCGAACGTACGCCGTACCTCCTCAACGCCATACCACTCCGTGATCCAGAACGTGTTGACGGCCGGTCGACCGTCCAGTTCGAACGAGTCCCCATCCCATCGGACCACCACCTCCTTGGGTGGCGGTCCGGTGGTTGGCAAAACCTGATCGAGATAAGCCTGCAGCGAAGTCGGAAGGTCCGGACAGCCCTCGCGGCCCCGATTTCCCCGGGCTCCGCGCGCGCACTCCCTCTCCGTGGAGTGCGCGTTCGGTGAGCGGTGCCTGGGCCCGCGCTGGGCATGGGCCCAGGCATCACTTTCAGTGCTCCGTCGCTACCGGCCGCGTGCCAGGCTCCTCGAGCCTGACATCTGCTTCCTCGTCCGCTGAATCAGCATCGCTCAGCGGACGCGTCTGCTCGAACTCATCCCAGAGCTCGCGGCTCGCCTCCCGCTCCTCGTACCTGCGCTGCCACCACCACGATTCGTGGCACATGTGTGTGACCTCCTGATCGACCTGCGCTGATGATGAACCTCAGGTTTAGATGACGCAAGTGAGGACGCGGACATGCTCGCCTCCGCCGGGCGATCGTCTAGCTTGGCGGACCCATGGCCGCGACCATCATCGACGGCCGCGAGGCCGCTGCCCGAGTGCGGACGGAGGTCGCGCGGGAGGTAGAAGAGTTCTTCGGTCAGACGGGCCGGCGCCCGGGGCTGGCCACGATCCTGGTCGGGGATGACCCGGCATCCGAGATCTACGTTCGCAACAAGCGCAAGTCCTCGGCCGAGGTGGGGATCGCCGACTTCCACCAACACTTGTCCGCCGATGCCAGACAGGAGGAGGTGGCTGCCGTTATCGAGGAGTGCAACCAGGATCCCGACATCAGCGGCATCCTGCTCCAGCTGCCGGTCCCCGAGGGCCTCGACGGCTCGGCGCTTACCGGGATGATCTCCCCGGACAAGGACGTCGACGGGCTGACGCCGATCAGTGCCGGGCGCCTGGCGCAGAATCAGCCGGGGCTTCGGCCCTGCACGCCACTGGGGATCCTCGAGCTGCTCGATTCCCACGACGTCGCGCTCGAGGGGGCCGAGGCCGTGGTGGTCGGCCGCTCGAATCTGGTGGGACGACCGATCGCAGTCTTGCTCGTGCACCGCAACGCCACCGTGACCATGTGCCACTCACGCACCCGAGAGCTTCCTGACGTCTGCTCGCGGGCGGATGTGCTGGTGGCGGCAATCGGGCGACCGCGGCTCATCGGCCCCGGGTACATCAAGCCGGACGCCGTGGTAATCGACGTGGGAATCAACCGCACCGAGCAGGGTCTGGTGGGCGACGTCGACTTCGAGCCAGTCGCTGAGCGAGCCAGCCTTATCACGCCCGTCCCCGGCGGCGTGGGACCGATGACGCCAGCCATGCTGTTGCGTAACACCGTCCGGGCGGCGAGGCTCCAGGTCGGATGAGCGCGTCGGACGGGCTACGATCAGGCACCACCGTGCCTGAGGAAGAGGGCGCACACTTGAGCACCGAGACCGTCTCCCGGGACGAGGGGATCCTCGCTGGTCTGGGCGTGCTGCTGGTGCTCGACCTGCTGTTCCTGCCGTGGTACGGGATCACCGTCACCGCCGGCGCCACATCGGTCTCGATCAGCAACACCGCGACCGGCCCTCCAAGCGGCTGGCTGGGGGTCCTGGCGCTGCTGCTCGTGCTCGCGCTGCTGGTCGACATCGCTATCGAGCGACTATCGCCGGACACGCAGGTTCCCGCCATCGGCAGGGGCCGCGCCAATACGCGCTACGCCCTGGCCGTGGCGGCGGTCGCGCTGCTGGGCCTCAAGCTGCTGCTTCATTTCGGCTCTGCCGGCGAGCTCGGGTTCTGGGGGGCTGTCGTGCTGGGCGGCGCCCTGGTGTGGGTGTCCCACCGCCTGCACGCGCTCGAGGCGGCCCGCCGTTGAAGGAGCTGGATCCCCGGCGCCTGCGTCTAGGGGAGATCGTCGCCGGCGCCAGCGCCCTCTTGCTGCTGGTGTTCCTATTCACCCCGGACTGGTATGCGCTCAACGGCACGCTGAGCCAGACGGCCAGCGACCTGGGCGCACGTACGACCTGGAACGGCTGGTGGGGGCTGGGCGGCTTGCGCTACGTCGTGCTGGTCACGATCGCCGCCGCGCTGGCGCTGGCGTACTTCCAGGCCGCGGAGCGCGCGCCGGCGATCCCCATAGCGCTTGCCGTGATCGTGACGGTCCTCGGTGTCTTGAGCGTGCTGGTCGTGATCTACACGATCCTCGCGGGGCCACCGAGCTTCGGCAGTCTCCTCCATCAGAAGGCCGGGGCCTACCTCGGGCTGGTGGCGGCGATCGGGATCGCCTACGGGGGCTACAAGTCGATGCGGGAGGAGACCGGCGCCGACCCGGCGGTGCTGGACATCGAGACGGTCCGGCTGCAGAACGGCTCCTAGAATCGGCAACGATGATCGACCGCGATCAGGTTCTCCACGTCGCCCGTCTCGCACGGCTCGAGCTCTCAGACGACGAGGTCACGCGGATGGCTGAGGAGCTCTCGCATGTGCTGGACCACATCGAGAAGATCCGGGAGCTTGATCTGGAGGGCGTCCCCCCGACCTCGCACGTGGTCGACGTGGCGGCGCCACTACGGGCCGATCAGCCGACCGAATCGCTTCCCCGCGAGGCGGTGCTCGCTGCCGCCCCCGAGCCGGTCGAGGGGGGCTTCGGAGTTCCCACCCCGGGGCAGCCCGAAGCGTGAGCGACGTGATCGAGCTGACTGCCGCCCAGGCGGCCGAGCGCGTGCGGGCGGGAGAGCTCTCGGCAGCGGAGCTGTTCGAGGTCTACCGGGAGCGCGCCGCCGCCAACGATCTGAACGCTTTCACCTGGGTGCCTGAGGGCCCGAGGACGACAGAGACCCCGGCGCCCGAGACGCCGCTGGCCGGCGTTCCGGTCGCGGTCAAGGACCTTTTCTGCACGGAGGGCGCGCCAAGCCAGGCCGGCTCTCGCATCCTCGAGGGCTACCGCCCGCCCTACACCGCGACGGTAGTCCGCAAGCTGCTGGAGGCCGGAGCGCCGCTGCTTGGGCAAGACGAACCAGGACGAGTTCGCGATGGGCTCATCGAACGAGAACTCCGGCTTCGGCCCCGTGCTGAATCCCTGGGACCGGGCCCGGGTACCGGGAGGGTCTTCTGGCGGCAGCGCGGCGGCGGTGGCGGCCGGACTCGCACCCTGGGCCATCGGCACCGACACCGGCGGCTCGATCCGCCAGCCGGCCGCCCTATGCGGGGTCGTGGGGATGAAGCCCACCTACGGCGCCTGCTCGCGCTACGGCATGATCGCCTTCGCCTCCTCGCTGGACCAGGCAGGCCCCCTGACGCGCGATGTAACCGACGCCGCGCTATTGCTGGGACAGATGGTCGGGCGCGACCCGTGCGACTCGACCTCGCTCGATTTCCCCGGCAAGATCGAGTTGCCGCGCTCGGAGGACCTACGCGGCGTCCGGCTCGGGGTGCCAGAGGAGCTGTCAGGGCCTGAGAGCGGCGTTCAGCCGGGTGTGCGAAAGAGCTTCGATCAGACACTCGAGCTGGCGGAGCGGCTGGGCGCGGCGGTCGAACCGTGTCGACTCCCGCATGCGCCACATGCCCTGTCTGCCTACTACCTGATCGCCCCGGCCGAGGCCTCGGCCAACCTGGCGCGCTACGACGGCGTCCGCTTCGGGCTCCGGGTCGACGGCCACGGAACGCTCGAGTCGATGTACGGCCGCACCCGGGCGGCAGGGTTCGGCGCCGAGGTCAAGCGCCGGATCATGCTCGGCACCTACGCCCTCTCGAGCGGCTATTACGAGGCGTACTACGGTACGGCGCTAAAGGTCCGCACGAAGATCTCCGAGGACTTCCGTGCCGCGTTCGAGCAGTTCGACTTCATCGTCACCCCGACCAGCCCCTGGACGGCGTTCGAGCTCGGCACCAAGACCGACGACCCGCTTCAGATGTACCTGAACGACTTCTGCACGGTGCCGATGCCGCTGGCGGGGATTCCCGCGATCTCGATCCCCTCGGGGCTTAGCGACGGGCTGCCGGTCGGCTTTCAGCTGGCGGGACCTGCGTTCTCCGAGGGCAAGCTGCTGGAGGCGGCGTTCGCGCTCGAGCAGGCGATCGGATTTGATGGGAGCCCCGCCCGTGGCTGACTACGAGCCGGTCATCGGCCTCGAGATCCACGTCCAGCTCCAGACGCGGACAAAGATGTTCTGCGGCTCCCAGCTGTCGTTCGGCGATGAGCCGAACGTGCACACCTGCCCGGTGTGCCTAGGGCTTCCCGGCGCGCTTCCCGTGATCAACGAGCAGGCCGTGCGCTACGCGGTGATGATCGGGCTTGCGTTCGGCTCTGAGATCGCGCAGCGCTCGCAGTTTCACCGCAAGAACTACTTCTATCCCGACAACCCCAAGGGCTACCAGATCTCGCAGTACGACGAGCCCCTCTGCCGCGGCGGCGAGCTGGGCGACGTCCGCATCCACCGCATCCACCTCGAGGAGGACGCCGCCAAGCTCGAGCACTCCTCGGCCAGCGGCCGGATCCACGGCGCCGAGCAAAGCGTCGTTGACTTCAACCGCTGCGGGACCCCGCTCGTGGAGCTGGTGACCGAGCCGGACCTCCGCTCTCCCGAGCAGGCGCGCGAGTGGCTCACGCTGCTGCGCGCGACGCTGAAGGCGCTGGGAGTGTCCGACGTCGATATGTCGCAGGGGTCACTGCGGGTGGACGCGAATGTGTCGATCCGCCCGGTGGGGTCGAGCGAGCTCGGGGTGAAGACGGAGCTGAAGAACATGAATTCGTTCCGCTTTCTGGAGCGGGGCCTGCGGGCGGAGATTGAAAGGCAGATCAAGCTGCTGGAGGCCGGCGAGCCCGTCGTTCTCCAGACCCTCCACTTCGATCCCGCATCCGGCCGGCTGACGCCCCTTCGCTCAAAGGAGGAGGCGCACGACTACCGCTATTTCCCCGAGCCGGACCTGATGCCGCTCGAGGTGAGCGCCGAGATGCTGGCCTCGGCCAAGGAGGCCGTGCCGGAGCTGCCGGCCGCGCGGGCCGCCCGATTCGAAGCCGAGCTAGGCTTGCCCGCCGTACGGGCGCGGGAGCTCGCGTTCCGAGGAGAGCTGGCGGACTACTTCGAGAAGGCGGTTGCGGCGGTCGCCGACGGGGGCGGTCCGACCCCGGTGGACGTCGCGAACTGGATTCCGCAGTTGGTGGAGCGGATCGGGTCTGACGCCGATCCATCCGACTCGCGCGTGGCTCCCGAGAGCCTCGCCACGCTGGTGGGAATGGTCCAGGCCAGGGAGGTCAGCCGCGAGGCGGCGCGCGAGGTGCTGACCCGTCTGGTGGCCGAGGGAGGCGACCCGCGGCAGATCGTGAGTGCCGAGGGGTTGGGCGCTCTCGGTGACGACGGCGCGCTTGGCGAGCTGGTCGACCAAGCGTTGGCCTCCGACCCCTCGGCGGCCGAAGCCGTCCGCGAGGGAAACCAGAAGGCCCTCGGGCCGCTGGTGGGATTTGTGATGCGGGAGACCAAGGGTCGAGCGGATGGGGGAGAGGTGCGGCGGCTGATCCTGGAGCGGCTCGGGGCGTCCTGAGCGGCGCGCCTAAGCAGCGGCGACGGGAATACCCTCCGCAGCAGCCGCGCGCGCGACCTTACGATCAAACGACACCACCGTGCTACCCGTCTGCCTAGCGGTCGCGAGCAGGTACGCGTCGGGCAGGCTGATCGGGTGAAGACCGCGGAATCGCGCCGCGCCAACGCCGATCACCTCCGTTGGGGAGTGAATGGTGACGCCCAGCGCGGCGATCGCCTCCCGCGCCGCCCGCAGCCTTTGCGAATCCGCAGCGGGCGCGACAAGCACCTCTGAGAGGTTCACAACGCTGACCAACGTGCTGTCGTTCCGCACGCGCCAGGTCCGGAACAGCTCATGGGCTTGAGAGTGATGCGGGGCAGAGCCGTCAAGGGCGCCGATCAGCACGTCGGCGTCAAGCGCGTACGTCAACGCTGCTGATCCTCGGCATCAAGTCGATCCAAGTAGTCCGGTGGGTAGACGCCGGTCAGCGCTCCGAACGCATCGTCGAACCGGAGCGCGCCGCGACGGATCCGCAGCTCGCCGTCCTCAAGTGCTTCAACCAGCACCTGATCTCCTGGATGAAGCCCCGCCTCATCGAGCGCGGCCACCGGGATCGTCACTTGGTTCTTCGAAGAGATCCGAGGCATGCCTTTACTTTAGTAGTAAAGGTGCGTTGAGCGCTGAGTCGAGACGGAGGCGCCCGATATTGCGCTAGTGGGCCATGCTGTGGGCTAAGATATGGGCGTGCGTGTACACATAACTCTGGACGACGAACTGGTCAAGGAGCTCGACGGACGCGTCGGCAGGCGTGGCCGGAGCGCGTTCATCGAGCGGATCGTGCGCAGAGCGCTCGAGATCGACCGCCGCTGGGAGGGGATCGAGGACGGACTCGGAGCTCTCGCTGGCCGCGAGCACGAATGGGATCGGGATCCCGCCTCGTGGGTGAGCGCGCAGCGCCACGGTGATCATCGCCGCGTCGGCTAGCGCGTGGCTCTGCTGCTGGATACGACCGTACTGATCGACTCCCTTCGTGGTCGACCGGCTGCGGAACGGCTGCACGCACTCAAAGCCGAGGCCGCTGACCCTCCTTGGGTCTGCGCCGTGAACGTGGAAGAGGTGTTCCGCGGAACATTTCCTGATGAGGAGGCGGTCGTGCTGAAGTTCCTCAGCAGCTTGCTGCTCGCGCCGCTGGGGCGTACGGAGGGCGAACGCGCGGGGCGATGGCGTCGTGACTTCGCCCGTCAGGGAGTAACGCTTAGCCAGGCCGATTGTCTGATCGCGGCCGCGGCGGTCGGGGTGGGCGCGCGCCTGGCAACCGGCAACCCGAGCGACTTTCCTATGTCCGGGCTAGAGCTGGAGCACTGGCCGGTCGGCCGATGACAGACACGCGGTGCAGTCGGGGGCATCGCGCCGCGCGGGGCGTAGGATGAGGGCGAAACCCGCGTCAGGAGGCAAAGTTCATGTCTTCACTCATCCGGATGGACCGCACCGGCCACACGACGCTCGCGGAGTGGACTGCCGATGACCCGGAGTCCGTCGAGGCGGCGGTCGCGACGTTCCGGGCACAGCTCGAGCAGGGGTACTTCGCAGTCGTTTCAGACGGTGAAGCCCGGGCCGAGCAGGTTCGGGAGCTGCCGGTCGACGCCTCGCTAGTGATCCTTCGCCGACCGATCGTCGGGGGCTAGCGCACCAGCCGCCGCCGCGGCACATCCGACCCACCAGCCTGTTGGCCATCGACGCCGCATCGGCCGCGACGCCACTCGGACCAGACGATGCTCTGCCCGAGCTGGCGAAGGTCTACTGGCGCCCGAGGGCGAGCGATCGATCGCTGACCCGCACCGGCAGGCTCTGGACGGCCACGACGCTCGCCCACACGCTGCCGTTCCTCGCCACGGCAGTGTTCCTCATCTTGCTTAGCCCGATCACCATCCCGGTCGGGCTGGCAGCACTCGCACAGGCGTGGATCATCCCCGAGCTATACGCGGCGCGGGGAGCAAACGTGGTGCGGCCGCGGGCCAATCGCCGCTCGCGAAGCCGCAGCTCGCGTGGCGAGTCGGATCCCCAAGCCGAGCGGGTCGCGGTCGGCTTTCTCGGGGATCTGATCGGCCATTCGGCGCGCGAGCTTCACGCACGTACGGGGCTGGTGCTCGAACGGGGTGAGCTCGGGGTGTGGGTGCTCGGCGAGGCGGGTGCGCTGCTCGTCCGACCCGGTGGCAAGCGAGTCCATTGCCTGTGCGTGCGGGCCAACGACGGTTTCCTGCCGCCGAGCGACCGGATCGCTCACCTCCTGCTCGCGCTCCGCACCGATGAGGCGGGGTTCGCCACCGTCGCCAACCTGGCCTTCGCCGGCGCCCCGTGGCGGCTGCGCCGCCGCCTCGATCTCCGTGGGCGGAAGGCGCTCGAGGCGGCGGTGGCCTTGGCGCGCGAGGCTTAGTTTCACCTGACGCCCTACCGGATTCCGGTCTTGCCTCACGGCCGACCTGGTTTACGCAATCTTGTACTTAGGGCCAATGCGGGCTTTAGCCGCGGGGCGGATCATTGACCCATGACGAAGCCCGAGAGATCATCGAAGGTCCTGCTAATCGAAGATCGTCGCGAGATCGCGGATGCGCGCGGCGTCGGCTCCGTGCGCCGTTACCGGCTGGCGCGCCTGCGGTTGGACGGTCGCCCGGCAAACCCAGAGGCCCGTTTCGAGCATCTGAAGCGCATCTACGACTGATTCTTATTTGGAAACCATCGGCGCGCGCTACGCTTCAGCCGTGGAATCAACCGACATTCAGCGGACTCAGGCGAAGAAGCCCGTCATGCGCAGAGTCGGTGCCGGCCTGGTCCTTGTGATCGGGGCGGTGATCGCGATCAAGATCATCGCCGGCATCGTCGCGGCCGTGTTCTGGACCATCGTCGCCGTCGCGGCCGTAGTGGCCGTTCTCTGGGCCCTAAAAACCATCTTCTGGTAGGACATAGCCCATGCAGGGCATGGGATATGTGACGATCGCCCTTGGCTTCGCCTTGGCCGGGGGAATCATCGGGCGGATCAAGGGAAGCTCTTTCATCCTCTGGTTCTTGATCTCGGGGCTCGTACCGGTATTGGGACTGCTAGCGGCGATCTTCTACCGCTGGGACTCCCGCGAGCTAAGGCGCATCTGCCCCACGTGCGGGCGGGTGCTGAAGCTCCATGACGCAGTCTGCATGCGCTGCGGCACGGAGCTCGAGTTCCCCGAGCGCGCGGTCGTCTCCGAGGAGGCGATGCGCGGGCGGGCCGCGTAGACGAGACTTCAGCTGCCGCGCAGTCGTGAACGACTGTCGTGCCTAATGAACTACACGTGTCGTCCGACTGGACTACACCACTGGTTTCCGGTAGGGTTCCCGCCCAAATTTCGTAACCAGGGCTAAGGGGGGAACGCAAAAAGAAGGGGGCCCTCGCAAGGGGGCGGCCTTTGCGCAGCTATGCGAGTGCTGGTAACCGGCGGAGCCGGCTTCATCGGCTCACACCTCGTTCAGCGGCTGCTCGCGGGCGGTCACCAGGTGCGCGTCCTCGACAGCTTCTACACCGGTCGCCGCGCGAACCTGGAGGACGTCGCCAGCGAGATCGAATTGATCGACGGCGATATCCGCGACCTGGAACGCACCCGCGGCGCGACCACGGGGTGCGAAGCCGTATTCCACCTGGCCGCGGTGCCATCGGTCCCGCGCTCGCTCGCCGATCCGATCACCACGCACGAAGCGAACGCCACCGGCACGCTCAACGTGCTGATCGCGGCACGCGACACGGATGCACAACGTGTCGTGTTCGCCTCTTCCTCCTCAATCTACGGAGCGGCCGAGGAGCTACCGAAGCGCGAGTCGACGGCGCCGCTACCGATATCCCCCTACGCAGTCTCGAAGCTCGCAGCCGAGAACTACTGCCGCAGCTTCTTCGAGCTATTCGAGCTAGAGACCGTCGCTCTCCGTTACTTCAACGTCTTTGGGCCGCGACAGGACCCAGACTCGCAGTACGCGGCGGTCGTACCGAAGTTCATCCGCACCTTCCGCAACGGTGAGGCACCCACGATCTTCGGGGATGGCGAGCAGTCTCGCGACTTCACCTATGTCGGCAACGTCGTAGAGGCCAACCTGGCCGCGCTCGCGAGACCCGAAGTCGCCGGCCGCGTCTACAACATCGCCTACGGGCAGCGGACCACGCTCAACGAGCTCGCTGCAATCCTCCGTGAAGAGACGGGAGCAACCGTCGCGGCGGTACACGGGCCGCCACGCGCCGGCGAAGTCCGCCACTCTCACGCCGACATCTCGCTCGCCCGCCGCGAGCTGGGCTACGAGCCCGCGATCAGCCTCGCCGAAGGGCTTCGGCGCACGATCGAGGACACAATCGCCACCGCCTCAAGGAACGGCCACCGCAAGCGCTCGATCCTCCCAGGGCGCTTGGGCGAGGGAGAGGCTGCGGTCGATGTCGCCTGAGCTGCGAAGCGTTGTCTGCTTCGCCGTCGCGGCAATCGCGACCTATCTCGTCACGCCCCTAGCTATCCGCGCCGCGATCAGGCTGTCGTTCTTCGACTTGCCGGTGGGCTACAAGGGGCACCGAACGCCGACCCCGTACCTGGGTGGCTCGGCGATCATGGTCGGCCTCCTGTTCGCGGGGCTTGCTGCGCAGCGGCTCGCTCGACAGACAGTGGCAGCTGATCGTTTGCGCGGTCTTCCTTTGGGGACTAGGCACGCTCGACGACTGGCTCAACCTCCCGCTATTGCTCCGGCTGGTGGCGGAGGTCGCGATCGGGGTGGGGCTGTGGCATTCGGGCCACGGCTGGGATGTCTTCCACTCCACTGCCCCCGACGTGGCGCTGACCGTGGTGTGGGTGGTGGGCGTCGCGAACGCGTTCAATCTGATGGACAACATGGACGGCGCCGCCGCCACGACGGCGGCCGTCTCCGCACTCGGCGCCGGACTGCTGGCGATCATCTCCGGGAAGGCGGCGCTCGCGCCACTGTGCTTCGCGGTCGCCGGCTCGTGCGCCGGATTCCTGCCCCGAAATCTTGCCCGTCCCGCCCGAATCTTCATGGGAGACGGCGGCAGCCTGCCAATCGGCTTGCTGGTCGCCGGCCTGACGATGTCGGTCGTCACCAGGGATTACTTCGGCTCCAGAGGCATCGTCATCGGTCCGCTGCTGGTCGGATTGGTGATCCTGGACACCACGCTCGTGACGGTCTCTCGTACCCGCGGGCACCGAGCGGTTCTGAGCGGCGGCCGTGACCACCTCACGCATCGCCTGGTCAACGGGCTTGGCTCTCCCCGCGCTCAGTCGCGCTCGTCCTGGCAGCTACGCAGATGCTGGTTTGCGGAATCACGATCGCGGTAGCGCGGGCCGGGTTCGGATGGGTACTCGCTCGCCGGCGGAGCGGCCCTCGTGTTCGGCTTGGTCATGATCTGGCAGCTCGAGCGCATTCCGTTCTTCGCGCCTTCTGTTTCCCACGAGCTGTCTGAGACCACGGCCGTACAGCCGGGTGCAGAGCCGGAACTTGGACAGCCAGGTGTCGAGTCGCCGGCTCTACGGCCAAGCTTCTTCGCTGTCTGGCGCCGCCGCCCGTCAGCAGAAACTCACTCAGAACGGGTCCGGGCGTAGCGCCGCATTCAGACTGCTGGATCGCGAGCGAGGTGGTCGGCGTACCGCCGAATTACCTCCTGCGTGGCGCCGATGTTCTGCACCCCACCCGCGTCGAGCCACATCACTCGGTCACAGAGCGACCCGACCTGATCGAGATCATGGCTGATAAAGAACACTGTCGCGCCGCGCCCAACTAGGGTCCTGATCTCGTTCAGGCAGCGCTCCTTGAACTCACCATCGACGACGGCAAGGACCTCGTCGAAGCAGTAGACGCTCGCCGGAAATAGCATCGCAATCGCGAAGCAGAGTCGTGACTGCATCCCGTGCGAGTAGCGCTTCAATGGCGTGTCGAAGTGACGCTCAAGTTCGGCGAACGCGGCGATGTCCCCGAGCTTGCTGTCGATCACCCGCCGATCAAGACCAAGGATCGTGCCGTAGAGGAAGCTGTTCTCGCGTCCGGTGAGCTCGAGCTGGAAGCCGGCTCCTACCGCGAGTAGGGGCAACACGGTCCCCCGGACTGTCATCGAGCCCGAAGAGGGCAAGGTGATCCCGCTGAGGATCTGCAGCACCGTCGACTTCCCGGAACCGTTGCTGCCGACGATGCCAAAGCATTCACCAGGATACGTTTCGAAGCTGACGCCGCGCAAAGCATCGAATGCAGGCCGCTCGGTATTCCGTCCTAAGAGGGAGCGGAGCGTGGCCTCCAACCGCAACAGCTCTCCAAGCCGATAGATCTTTTTGAGATCGGTCGCCGTCACCGACGGCTCGCGTATTGAGCCGTTATATGTCATCGGCCATCCGGACCTCGAGCCGCGTGAAGAGGTGCCACACAACCACCGCCCCAGCCACGGTGAGGCCGAAAGAGATTGCCAGCGCCGACCTGCTCGGTGTCACGTGCAGAACCGCCCACCGCCACGCATCAATGAGCCCGGTTAGAGGATTGATCTCGATCAGCGTGCGCAAAGTGGGCGATAGCTGGCCTGTGTTGTACGCAATCGGACACAGGAACATCGTGACCATGAGTAGGAACGGCAACACGCTGAGCACATCACGAGCCCGTACCGACAACGCCGAAAGGAACAGCGCAAAGATCCCAACCACTACTACGGTCCACAAGACCAGGACGGGCACGACAAGCGAGCCCAACCAGAGATACCCGGTGGCCGCAGCGGCGATCAACGCCGCAGCGAAGGGGAGCGCGAGCGACGGCAAGTTTGAGACCAGAGTCGCTAGTGGTAGTGCCAGCCGTGGGCAGGCGGTCCAGCGCACGAGCTGAAAGTTGACCACGATTGAATTAGCCGCGACCATCAGGACCGCTTGGAAGTAGGTCCATACCAGCAGACCCGTCAGCGCGAACAGGGCATAGGGGACTCCGGCGGTCTTTACGTGCGCGACGCTTCGAAAGCCGACGGAAAACGCCGCCAGCAGCGCAAGCGGTTGGAACACCACCCAAGCGGGGCCAAGCGCAGACTGCTTGTAGCGCATCTTCAGGTCGCGCTTGGCCAGTGCCCTGATGACGGGCCAATAGCCGGCCACGTGCGCGAGCCGAACCCGGCGGTTTGCCGGTACACGCACCGTGACCGGCGATGGCTGTCCGACAGCAGTCGCTGCCGTGACCGCAGCGGTGGACGCTCCGGCCTGGCCAGGCGAGGTCATGACGTCGACGCTGCGCGGCTGCCCCACGGCTGAGGAAGGATACCGGCCGATGCGTACACGCCGAGCGGCTACAGGGCGGCCGCCCTACGCACGGCCCGCCCGGCCCAGAGGCTGCTGCTTTCGCAGGTCCTCGAGCACGTGTGCGGCGCAGTCGAGCGCCTGCCTCATGCAGTCATCCATATCGATGTACATGTAATTGGCTAGCCGGCCGGCGAAGTAGACGGGATTCGGCGCCAGGGAGTCGATCGAGGTAGCTCTGGTAGCGGGCGTTCAGCGACCTGTTGTGCTCGCTTTCGATTGGGTAATAGCGGCTGGCCGCACCGGTGAACTCAAAGCCGAGCACGGTCCCCTCACACTGCTGCCCCGAAGCGTGTTTGGTCTCATGGATCCGGATGAACGGGTATTCCGGACCCGGATAGTTGACGACCATCGCGCCTTGTGCGTACTCGATATGAGGAATATGGACGGACCGCACGAGGATCCCGCGCCAGTCGAGCTCCCCGAACGGTGCACCGGCGAACACGTCGAGCGGACAGGTGAGCACGATGACGCTCGGGCTCCAGTTCGCGCAGATACCCCGCAATCGTCGTCAAGGTCACGTCCTCATCCGTTCGCAACTCGATGCGCGGACTCCGCAACAGCCCCTCGACTAAGTCGGTGTAGCCGCGGGGGCCGGCCGGCCACCCCTGATAGGGATCTGGAAACAGGTAAGGGTCATCGTCCCACCGGACGCTCACCCGCCGGGGCGCGAACGTCGCCGGCAGCTCGCGAGCGGGACGGCCCCACTGCTTCTCGGTATAGGGACGCACGAACAGCTCGTAGAGGTCGGGGCCCATCAGCTCCAGACACCACTCCTCGAAGTTGGCGCTCTGCGCGCGCAGTTCGGGGTCGAGCGGCTGCTCGCGCCTAGCGAGCAGCTCGCGTTTGATCCGCTGTCCATCCTCTAGCCGCTCGACGTCGCTGAGCAAGGGCGGCCAGTTGAGCACCTTGCCCTGAACCACGATGTCCACCCGGTGACGGTACGGACGGAAGGGCGTCATCGTGTTGGCCAGCTCCCACACCTCGCGGTCCTCGGTGTGGAATATGTGCGAGCCGTGCGGCTCGTAGATCACGCCGTTCATCAACTCTGAGCGAATGAGGCCGCCGGGAACCGTCGCTCGCTCCAGCAACACGCTCTCGACCCCCTCGCGGGCAAGCGCGTGCGCGACGGTGCAGCCCGTCAGCCCGGCGCCGACGATGAGCACTCGACGGCGCGAGTTCACCGTACGTCCAGCCTTCTAGGACCTCGGGATACTGTCGTCGGCCGTCGTGCTATGAGCTAACCACCTGCCCATGAGAGTTCTGGTTCTCGCCCCATATCCGCTCGAGCGCGCACCTTCCCAGCGTTTCCGCTGGGAACAGTACATCGAGCCACTCCGAGGGCGCGGCATCGTGCTGGAGCCGTCAAGCTTCCTCGACGCTCGCGGATTGGACATTGTCCATCTGCCGGGCGCGTGGCCAGCCAAGTCCGCCGCCACGGCGGCAGGCGTCCGGCGCAGAGTTAGGGACGCGTTGGCGGCGCGTCGCTACGACCTGGTGCTCGTCCATCGTGAGTCGCTTCCACTCGGACCCGCGTTGTTTGAGCGACTGCTGATGGCGTCAGGTGTTCCGTACGCGTTTGACTTTGACGACGCGATCTACCTCCCGGCGGCGAGTGACGCCAACCGCCGCCTCGCGTTCCTGAAGGGCGCCGGCAAGGCCGTTCGAGTGATCCGGGGCGCCAGCCTGGTGGTCGCAGGCAACCAGCATCTCGCCGAATGGGCTCGCCGCCACACAAAGCGCGTGACGATGATCCCGACGACGATCGACACGGAGGTCTACCGTCCCGTGTCCCGTGCGCGTCAGACGCAAGTATGTGTCGGCTGGAGCGGCAGCCCAACCGACGATCGCCCACCTTCGCCTGATCGGACCCGTGCTCCGCGAGCTACAGCGCGAGACGCGGTATTCGGATCCGCGTGATCGGTGATACGTCGTTCGCCATTGATGGTGCGACTGTGGAGGCCCTCGACTGGAACGCCAACAGCGAGGTCGCCGATCTCAGCCAGATCGACATAGGCGTCATGCCGTTGCCGGATGACGAATGGTCCCGTGGCAAGTGCGGGCTGAAGGCGCTTCAGTACATGGCGCTCGGAATCCCGACGGTCCTCTCGCCCGTGGGAGTGAATCGCGAGATCGCCCGGGATGGGGCGGCGGTCCTGGCAAGCACCGACGCGGAATGGCACGATGCGCTGTGCAGGCTGGTCGACGATCAGAGCCTTCGGAGGCGGGTCGGCGCCGCTGGCCGCGCGAGGGTGGAGAGCGACTATTCGGTGGACGCGACGCTGCCCCGCTGGGAGCACGCGCTGCGCGTCGCCGCCGGCGATTTGGACAGGTAGACTCGCCCGCAACCAATGACGAGGGCTTTGGTTACTGGGGCAGCTGGGTTCATCGGTTCGCACGTGGCGGACGAATGCCTGCGGCTGGGCATGGAGGTGGTCGCCACCGATGGCCTTTCAGGCGGCTTCGTGGAGAACGTACCGTCAGAAGCGTCATGGATCGAAGGCGACGTCAGCGATCCGGAGTTCGTCGAGTCGCTGTGGGAGTTCGGCCCGTACGACTACGTCTACCACACGGCCGCCTACGCGGCCGAAGGACTCTCACACTTCATCCGCGCCTACAACTATCGCACCAACCTCGAAGCGAGCGTTCTGCTGATCAACCAGTCAGTCCTTCACGGTGTAAAGCGGTTCGTGTTCACATCATCGATCGCGGTCTACGGGGCCGAGCAAACGCCGATGACGGAAGAGATGACGCCGCGCCCGGAGGATCCGTACGGGATCTCCAAGTACGCCGTCGAACTGGACTTGGCTGCAGCGAACGACATCTTCGGGCTCGACTACACGATCTTCCGCCCACACAATGTGTACGGCGAGCGGCAGAACATCTCAGATCCTTACCGGAACGTGATCGGGATCTTCATGAGCTGCGTCGTCAAGGAGGAGCCGATGCCGATCTTTGGCGATGGCAGGCAGACGCGGGCGTTCTCTCACATCGACGACGTGGCGCCGCCGATCGCGCGCGCTCCGCTTGTCGAGGCCTCGCGAAACGAAGTGATCAACGTTGGAGCGGACAAGCCTTACACGATCTTGGAACTGGCCGACGCGGTGGCGCGGGCGTTCGGCGTCCCCTGCGACGTTGTTCATCTGCCTCCGCGGCAGGAAGTCGTGCACGCCTTCTCCTCGCACGCGAAGGCGCGCCGTATCTTTGGAGATTCGCCAACGATCGAGCTCGAAGACGGCATTGCACGGATGGCGCGCTGGGTCCAGTCCGTCGGCGTAAGACCGGCGGTCGCCTTCCAGGGCGAGATCGAGGTACCGATCAACATGCCGCCGAACTGGGCGACGCTGACTGGCGCAGGCTGAGGCGACAGCGCTGATTCATGTGTGGCATCGCGGGTGAAGTCCACGCGGGCGAGCCGGACTCCTCGACTGCCGCAGCCCAGCTAGCCCGCCTCCGTCACCGGGGACCCGATGCCGAGGGGGCATTTGAGGGGCAGGGAGGGTGGATAGGCCAAACGCGGCTGGCCATCATCGACCTCGAGCGGGGCGATCCGCCGATCGCAAACGAAGATGGGACGATCGGCGTCTCGCTCAACGGCGAGATCTACAACTACAGGGAGTTGCGCACCGCGCTGACGGGCAAGGGGCACCGCTTCGCCAGCGACGGCGACACCGAGGTCATCGCGCACCTTGCGGAGGAGTGCGAGCCGGTGGATCTTGCGACCCGCCTCGAAGGGATGTTCGTATTCGCGATCTGGGATCAGCGCCGGCAGCGGCTCGTCCTCGGACGAGACCGGTTCGGCAAGAAGCCGCTCTATTACTGGCACGAGGGTGGCCCACTCGTGTTCGGGAGCGAGATCAAGTCGCTGCTCGCGAACCCTCGTGTGCCGCATCGGCTTCGAGAGCAAGCCGTCCCCGCCTACCTCACGTTCGGCTATGTCCCGACTCCGGACACCTTTTTCGAAGGAATTCGCAGCGTGCCACCGGGACATGTACTGATCGCCGAGCAGGGTCGTGAGCCGAGACTCGAGCGCTACTGGGAGCCGCGGTATCCGGGTGCAAACGGCGTGGCAAGAGTGGACGTGCCGCTTGACGCCGCGGCGGCCGAGGTTCGGCGGAAGCTACGCGCGGCGGTCGAGCGTCGCCTGATCGCGGACGTCCCGCTGGGCGCCTTCCTGAGCGGCGGCATCGACTCATCAAGCGTCGTGGCGCTCATGTCCCAAGCGAGCGAGGGCCGACCCGTCAAGACCTTCACGATCGGGTTTGATGACTTCGAGGGATATGACGAGCGACCGTACGCCCGTGCGGTCGCCCAGCGCTACAAGACGGACCACACGGAGTTCGTCGTCAAGCCAAACGCGATCGAGCTGATTGAACGGCTCGTCCACCACTATGACGAGCCGTTTGGCGACCCGAGCGCTCTTCCCACATTCCTGCTCTCCGAGCTCACTCGGGACCACGTCAAGGTAGCGCTGTGTGGCGACGGGGGGGACGAACTATTCGCTGGGTACGAGCGATTTGCCGCTGCGCTGGCGATCGCGCGGTATGAGCATCTGCCGGATTTGCTACGCGCGGGCGTCCGGCGCTCTGCCGAGCTGCTACCAACCAGCACCAGGGGCCGGACGCTGTCGAAGCTTCGCAGGCTCCTGGTGCGAAGCGACCTGACAGCCCCCCTGGCCTTGTTGTCGTGGGTCGGCTATGTGCCAGCGGAACAGAGAGCCAAGCTGCTGAACTGTTCGAGCGTCGGTACCGCGTCGGACGGCGTTGACGGGTATGAGGACATCTGGGGACGCTCCGCGGGCGCCCATCCTCTCGACAGGCTGCTCGACCTCAACATCCGTACCTACCTTCTAGACGACCTGCTGCCGAAGGTCGACCGGATGAGCATGGCCCACGGCCTTGAGGTCAGATCGCCATTTCTCGACCGTGAGCTTGCAGAGTTCGCCTTCCGCCTGGCCCCGAGCGCCCGCCTCAGAGGCTTGTCGCTGAAGCGCGTGCTGCGGGCGGCCATGACCGACCTGCTGCCCCGGGAGATCCTTCACCGGCCAAAGCGCGGCTTCGGCGTGCCGATCGACCGCTGGTTCCGCCAGGACCTCAGGTCCTATGTGCGGGGGATGTTGTGCAGCCAGGGCAGCCGGGTTCGCGAGTATCTGGCCCCGCCGGCGATCGACGAGATCGTCAACGAGCACCAAGCCAGCGCCGCTAACTACGGTGACACGATCTGGAGCCTGCTGACGCTGGAGATCTTCTTGCGGCGGGAAGGGTGGTAATGGCGCGCTCGGCTAAAGCACTGCTGAAGAGCATGCGCGCCGTTCCTGCGATAAGCCGTCCGGCTACGACAACTGTTCGGTTCGTGGCTGACCGGCTGGGGGTGACTCCCGAGTTTGCGATCAAGCATCTACCGCGATCAGGTCTCACGGTGACCACCCTCCCCGATGGACGCCGGGCCAAGTTTTGGTCGCGTGGCGATGATTGGGTCGCCAACCAGGTCTTCTGGCGGGGGTGGGATGGGTACGAAGGCGAAGTGGCGCCGCTCTTCTGGCGCTTGGCGCAGAACGCTAACGTCATGCTCGACGTCGCGATGCACTTATCGGGTACTACACCGCGCCGGCGGCGCTAGCGAACCCCGGCGCGATGTGACCCGGCTGAGCCAGTCGCTGCGGTGTTCGAGAGGCTTCAGCGCAACGTCCAGCTAAACGGACTTGAGAACATCGTGGCGCTGCAGGTGGCGGCCGGTGCCGCCGATGGCCGTGTCGAGCTCTACCACACTGCCGGCATCCCCTCGAGCTCAAGCCTGCCCCGCGAATTCATGCGTGTCCATGCCGCCCTGAAAGCTGTGGACGTCGAGATGGTCCGAGTCGACACGATGGCCCGCACGCACGGCCTCGGCCGCGTCGACTTTGTGAAGCTAGACACGGAAACGACAGAGCCCGACGTGCTCGCTGGAATGGGATCACTGCTGGGCGACAGCCGACCGGACATCATCTGTGAGGTCCTAGGCCGAGCCGATGTCGGTGCGTTGAGTTCGATCCTCGAGCCTCTGGATTACGCGTCTTACCATCTGACGGATCGAGGGCCCGAGCGGTGCGCGATGATCACACCTCACGAGCAGTGGCTCAACTACCTTTTTACTGCGCGGGGCTACGGCTGAGCGATCACGTCGCCGGAACATTCCCGCGCAGCTTGGCCGCGACCCGACGCTTGCCTGCATGCGCGGCGGCGAACCATCGGTATCCGGTAAAAGTCGCAGCCCAAAGGCCCCATAGCTTTGCCTGACGGATCATCCCTGGCCAGATGCGGAGAGAGTTGCGGAGTCCGGCGCGCGCGGCTCTCATCTCGCCCAACTCACACATTGCTTCGGCGAAGCACCACGTGCGGTGGGCCACGCCGCGCATCGCCTCCGGCTTCAGGGGCAAGAGATCCGGCCGTGTGCGCTCGATGTGCGAGAACAAGTCCTCAAGTGCCCACAGCTCGTCGCCAGCATTTCTCCCGCTGGTCATGACGGCTGTCGCTGTGCCGCTTGCGCCGTGTTGGCGGTACAGCGCTAGCGGTTCAGCGACATAAGCGACTGGCGAGTGAAGCGCGATGCGAGTCCACATGTGCCAGTCGACTCCCCACACGATCTTGTCCGTGAAACGTCCGACGCGCTCGTACGCCTCTCGCCGAACGAGCACGCCGGCTGGATTAACCTACGCAGCCGTCCAGAAGAAGCTGCCGGAGAGTCGCGTCGTTCTGGTCTATCCGATCCTCATCAAACAGCCGCTGAACCGTCAGATGTGTTCCGTTTGCGTCGATGCGCTGAACGGCGCAGTGCACCAGAGCGACATCGCGGTATGAGTCCAAAACATCGACCGTCCGCCGAAGGTAGGCCGGCCTCAGCTCGTCGTCGGCATGAAGAAGGATCACGTAAGGGCCGGTTGCCAGCTCGACGCATCGGTTCCAATTGCCGGCTTGACCCAGTCGACCGTCTGATCTGACGACGCGAACGCGCGGGTCCTCATAGCCCTCGCAGACGGTTTGCGTCTCATCGGTTGAGGCGTCGTCGGAGACGATCACCTCGAAGTCATCAAACTCCTGCGCGAGCACGCTTTCGATCGCGGCGGGCAAAAAGCGAGCGGCGTTGTGCGATGGGATGCAAACGCTTACCTTGGCTGGCCGGGCCATGTCATTGTGCGAGTACTAGACAAAGGGATCCCGCTGAGACGCCCGCGGGGCTCCCTGGCGCGAGGATACCGTGCTTCCCGGTGCGACTGATCTAGCCTTCTCGCGTGCTCTCGGCCAGCGTGATCGTGCCGACCTACGACCGGCCAACTGCGCTCGCCCGAACGCTCGAGGCATTGTGTGACATGACGTATCCGGCCTCCAAGCTCGAAATCATTGTCATAGACAGCCACTCGAAGCAAGCTGGCGCCGGCGTTGTGACAACTGCGAGAAATGCGCGGTACATACCTCACCCTGACGCGGGCGTTGCGGCGGCGCGGAACGCTGGTGCGAGGCTCGCTTCTGGTGAGTTGCTGATGTTCGTGGACGATGACATAGTCGTCCGG
Organism: uncultured Actinomycetes bacterium; assembly: GCA_963757075.1. GTDB lineage: Bacteria > Actinomycetota > Thermoleophilia > Solirubrobacterales > Solirubrobacteraceae > Palsa-465. The sequence goes on along the minus strand of CAVWQN010000002.1, from coordinate 94,371 downwards.
AAGGACACTCTGAGTCAGCATGAGGCGATTCATTGCGAGCTCGACCGGTGTTTCGTGTCCGGCCGATGGGAGTTCGATCCACAACTGCGTGCGGCACTTGCGAAGACGCCGCTCGGCCGTTATCGACTGCGCTATGAGGATCTCTATAACGTGCCACATGGGATTGAGCACGACGCCCAGTGTGGTCGGGTCTACCCCGTAACTCTTGCTGCGAGCAACCTGAGCGTAAGGCGCGATGTTTTCTGGACTCTGGATGGCTTCGATGAGCGCTTTCCTGTTGGCGCCGAGGATCAGGACCTCACGTGGCGCGCGCGTAAAGCTGGTTGCACTCTCGTATACGACTACGACATTCCTGTCGTTCACAACGATCAGCATGGAGATCTTGCAGCGCTATGCGAACGGCTGGAGCGCGGAGCGATGGGCGCGGTTTTCTTCGTAGGCACGAACTCTGATGCACCTCCGTCAGACCTACTATCGCTCAACGGCCCGCTGCACCGCACTGATCCGCCGAGAGTCCTAGTTCGAAAACTGTTGCGGGGTTCCTTGAGCGGAAGGTTTCCGTTGGCAGTCGCCCATCGTCTAGTTCGATGCATCGAGCTGCTGAGACCGCACGGGGGGTGGCCGCTTGAGCAGTCGTATACGGCACTCGCTGGTCTCCACGTGTTTCGCGGAACAAGGCGTGGCGTTGAGCTGACCCGGCAGGCTCAGCGGATGCTTGCGCGCAGCGTCGGCTGATTCGCACGGTCTCCCACTTCGCTGGATGGTCGGGAATGCCGGTGCCATCGCGGACGGCTATTCTCGACAACCGCTCGTAGTGGAGGCGTAAAGGCGTATTGATGACTCAGGTCGGCGGTCAACCCGGATTCTCGATCACCGTCGTAATCCCGACCTACAACAACGGGGTGTTCTTAGAGCAGGCCATCGCGTCGGCTTACGCGCAGACTGTCGAGCCAAGCCAGGTCATCGTTGTAAATGACGGCTCCACGGATGACACCGAAGACAGACTTCGCCGACTTTCGACGGAATTGCCAGCGAGCTTCATGTGGCGCAGCAAGGCGAACGGCGGGCATTCAAGCGCACGCAACTTCGCTCTTGGTCTTGCAACTGGGACTCATGTCGCTTTTCTCGACGGCGACGACGTGTGGCGTTCGCAGAAGCTCGAGCGGCAGTTTCAACACTTCGCGTCGGATCCGGAGCTAGTGCTGTCTTTTACCGGGTACACGTACACATACGAGGGCTATCAAGGGGCCCCTGGCCGCGACAACACACCTGAAGTGGTCTCTCACGAGAACTGGGATCCGGATCCGGCTCAAGCACTCAGGAGGCTCATTGCCTATTTACCCATCGGCCCCATGTCAACCGTCCTCGTTCGACGGGATGCTCTTGCACGACTCCCGCCATTTGACGAAACCCTGGTGATTGCCTCCGACGGTAGGCTGTACCTCGAATTGGTAGTCCGGGGAATGAAGATGGACTTCCTGCCCGAGGAGCTCGTGGAGTACCGCTGGCACGGCACCAATCTCTCTCGGGACATAGGCTTGTTTTGGGAGGATGTGTGCGCACTGCTGGATTCGTTCTACGATGAACACTCGTCGCAGTTGACCGACGATATGCGGGAATATGCACGATTCTGGCGGGCGCACTGGCATCTGCAGACCGCCATCGATGCGCGCCGTCACGGAGATCTCGCGCGAGCAAGGCGCCACATCGTGAGAGCCGCGCGAGTGAGGCCAGGCGCGGTCAGACCCGGATGGGCGCGCATGCTCGGAATCGGACCGGCACCTCGCGGGCCATGGCCATAGACCGTAGTCGTACCGAGCAACAAGCAGAGGGATCGCCCTCCCGGCCGAAGGTCCGGTTCGCGACCCACAGCCCCGGTGACAACCGGCCAACTGTGTCGTTGGTAATGCCGAACCGCGACAACGCGGTCGTGCTGGACACTGTGCTCGATGCGTTGGCTCGCAACCTTAGGTATTCCGCCGTTGAGTTGATCGTGGTAGACGATGGATCCACGGACGGCAGCCGTGAGGTGCTTCGACGCTGGCGCGACTCCGGTCGCCTTCCGGAATTTCAGCTGTTAGAGCGCGAACATACCGCCGGGGGCGTGGTCGACGCACTCAATGCTGGGCTCAACGCGGCGGGCGGAGAACTCGTCGTCCAGCTGGACGCCGACGCGTCGATCGAGACCCCAGGATGGCTTGAGAGGATGGCCGGGTTCTTCCGTCTAGATCCGGGCGTCGGAGCCATCACAAGCAAGGTCGTAACGGACGTGGGAGAGCTGCAGGCCTGTGGCATTGATGTGATCGGTGAGGAGGGATACCACGACCGCGGATGTGTCATTACGGAGCCGCCCGGCCGCCGGACTTCCCGCGAGAATGTGAGGCGGCGCAGCGAAGGTCAGTGGCCGGGTGAAGAGCAAATCGCAGAGGTCGACGGCGGTATGGGCGTCTGCATGATGTACCGCCGGGAGGTTGCGATCGAGCTCGGCGGTTACGACCGCGGTTTTGCGCCCGTCTGGTTGGACGACCTAGATCTCACGATCTCGATGCGCCGGGCCGGCCTCAAGGTCTTCTATCTACCGGACGTGCGGGCCGTACACCACTTGGGCAGACGAGCACGCCCGGATGATCAGCGGCAAGACCATGGCTCCCTACGGCGATCGGCAGTCGGCGTAAGGCGCGGGGTTGGCGCGTTGCTTCCGTCAGGACTGCGCACGCGGCTGGTCCGCGCGTTTGGATGGGACAAGGGTCCCCGAGCACACCGCCAGTATCTGGCCCATCACTATCGCTACTGGCAGAAGAAGTGGGGATGGGACATGTTGAATCCAGACGTGGACGCCATCCTTCGGCGTTGGGGCGAGACAGAGATCTGCTGGAAGGTGAATGCAGAGATGAGAGAGTCCGGCGAAGCGATCATCGCCAAGTACGAGGCGATGAGACGATCGACGGACACGACAGCCCGTACCTAGTCGCCGAGCCCGTCCTGATGGTCGATGCTGGCCTGAGCGTCCGCCATAAGTCGGCTCGCGCGAACACGGGAGGCACGCTTGCGAAGGCGCCGCGTCGGAAGCGACACAAGGTAGGGCAGCACTCGCGTGTCGGAAGCGAGCGCCTTCCGTCCCCAGGCCGCCGCTTCCGCCCATCGGTGCAGCTGGAAGGCGCCGCCGCACAGCATGGCGTAAAAGTACGCGTAGACGTATGAGCGAGAGTCGACAATTTCTCGCGGTAGATCCGCATCCTGAAAGAGGCCGGCCAGAATCCGCTCACCCGGCTCGATGTGGAGCTCGAGGTTCTTACTTTGACTGGCAGAGTGCACCCGGATTACTGCTAGAGGCTCGGGAATTGACCACAGCTGCCTACGGCGCGCGAGCTTGATTGCCAAATCCCAATCCTGGAGGATGATCAACGACTGATCAAAGCGCCTGACCTCCTCGAACAGCTCGCGGTCAGCGATCAACGTAGACATGAGGCCGGGCAGCCCGCGAAAGCAAAGTACGTCAAGGAGGCTGTTCTCACCATCCGGACATCGGCCGATGAAAAGAGGCCGAAGGGAATCATCGACGTGAATGGTCGCGCAATGCAACGCTCGGACACCTGGATGCGCACGTAAGAAGGCAACCTGTGTTTCCAGCTTCCTGGGAAACCACAAATCGTCTGCATCGATGATCGCGACGTACCGTCCCGTGGCGTGCGTTATCCCGGCGTTACGAGCACCCGCATGGCCCGTGTTCTCCTGCTGCACGACTCGCACCCGTGCATCGCCCAACCATCGAGCGACGTCAGAGGTGGAGTCGGTAGAGCCGTCGTCGATAACGATGACTTCGACATCTGTAAGCGTCTGACGGAGAACGCTGGCCAGCGTTGCGCGGATCGTCCGCTCGGCGTTGTAGGCCGGGATGACAACTGACACCAAAGGCGACGACATCTCTGGACCAGGCCTAGCTTCGATCTGTCCTACTCCAGACCGCGGCTAGACGATAGCCTGACCTGGGAATGAGCCGGCGAATCCGGGTGCTGCATTTGATTTCCGACTCGAACCCGACCGAGTACTTCCGGCTCATCGCTCGCTACACGGATCACGTCCGTTTTGAGATGCAGGTCGCCTCGTTGCGCAGCGTGGGTGGGCTTCAGCAAGGGCTCCAGGAGATTTCCATCCCTACATTCGCCTTAGGGGCCAACCGACGAGCACAGTATCCCTGGGCGGTGACGCGATTAGCCTGGTGGCTTCGACGCACACAGATCGACGTCCTCCATGCTCACCTCTTCGACGCGTCGATTGTGGGCCTGCTCGCGGCGAAACTTGCGGGTGTCAAGCTCCGTGTCTTCACCGGCCACCACTCTCACGAGGTGCCCCTCTACGATTGGCGGTTGCTACTCGAGACCGACAGGTTTACTGCACGGCGCCTGTCGAATGTGGTCGTTGCTCCATCGCGGCAGATGGCGGACACCTTCGTGAATGTCTACGGTTGCGATCCCGCCGAGGTAGTAGTGATCGAGCACGGGCTCGACTTGGGGCGGTTCGATCCGCAGAGTACCGATGGGACGGACGTGCGCCGCGAGATGGGGCTCGAGGGGAGGCTCGTGCTCGGAGCGATCTCCAAACGTCATTGGGTGAAGAACTTGGATGCACTCGTCCGTGCATTCGCAACTGTCGCACCGGACAGAGAAGACGTTCACCTCGTGATCCTTGGGGTCGGCGATTGGGAGCCGCTTCGCGCGACAGTGCGGGAACTGGGTTTGACCCACCGCGTCAGCCTCTTGGATCGCCGGGAGGACGTGCCGCAGGTGCTCGCTGCCCTGGACGTCTTCATTCACCCGGCACTGGCGGAGTCGTTTGGGCTTGCCATCGTGGAAGCGATGGCAATGGCGCTCCCCGTTCTCTCGACGCCGGTCGGAATTGCTCCTGAAGTCATTGAGGACGGCATCAGCGGCATTGAAATCAGGGGCACGGATCCCGACGCTCTAAGCGATGCAATGGGCCGAGCCCTTGCATCGCGTCAGAATTGGCCGGAGCTCGGCGCGGAAGCACGTCGCCGGGCTTTGCGGTTCAACCCCGAGCGGTGGGTGCGTGCCTACGAGGAGCTCTACGAAAGCTGGCTGGCGAAGAGCCAGGTGATCGACCGCCGGATTGCGAGCGTCTCAACCGCTACGCAATCGGTTCCTCCATGCACGAGATCCGAATCGGATCGGGAGCAGTAGAGGTCCGGGGAGGCTTCGGGGATCGGTGAAGAGACCGCGTCTCACGCAGCGCAATGAATCCCTTAGTTGACGCGCGTGAAGATAGGTGCCCGCACATACCATCCATTGGGTGCTATAAGCACGGCGCCGAAGTGAACGGTAAGGCGTCGATGACGGCGCAGCAAAGAACTTGTCCAACAGCGCAAAGGTGTCTTTCTCAAGCAGCTTCGGGTCGGTGCTCATGGTTCCGGTCGCTCGCGTGTAACGCATCAGCACCTCCGGCATCGGCGCGAGATCACCGGCAAGGCTCAACCGCAGCCACAAATCCCAGTCGGCGCACTGACTGAGCTGTGGGTCAAAGAATCCTGCGGCCTCCAGCGCAGAGCGTCTGACCATTGCGGACGAGCCACCGCCTGGAACGATGTTCCCGATCATTAGCAAGGCTTCGGTGTAGTCGCTGAAAGAGTCTGCTGGATCCTCACCGATGCGGCGCAGCCCACCGTCCAGAACTTCGGCGGAAGTGAAACAGAGGCCGACGGACGGCCATTGAACCATCAGATCGAGTTGGCGCTCTAGCTTCATTGGAAGCCAGGCGTCATCTGCATCGAGAAAGGCGACAAATTCGCCGGAGGAGATGGCGAGACCGCGGTTACGAGCGCGGGCCACGCCACCATTCTCGGTTTTGATGCAGCGGACACGCTGATCCTGACGAGCACGCACCACCTCATAGGTCGGATCCGTGGAGCCGTCATCAATCACCAGCAACTCGAGGTCGCTGAAGGTTTGCCCAAGAACCGAATCGACAGCTCTTCCCACTGTCGGCGCTGCGTTGTACGCGGGGACGATCACGCTGATCCTTGGGATGGGCACACCTCCTAAACCCAGCGACTGTGCGCGTAATTGATCACCGCTGATATGCCGCCTTGATTGTGTCTCCGACACGTAACGCGGACAGGACTGCGTTCGCTGCTCGGGCTCCCCGGTCGAGCAGCTGCGATACGGACATGCCGGCCCGGAGCCGTTGATCAAGAGTCGGCCGCTGATCGTCCCTGTCATCGCGGGCGAGTTTGATCCCGCTCCAAACGTCAGATGGGCTGAAGCCGGTAGTCGTTATCCATAGCGGCTTTAACTGGGCATGCGAGAGCAGGCGGTCGAGCGTCTTCGGTGTGAAGAGATTCAGGTGTTCGGGATAGTCGATCGCCCGCCAACGAGGTCCAATAAGTCGCCGCGTGAGCGCACTGAAGTTAGGCGTCGTGAGGTAGACACATCCCCCAGCGCGCAGCAACGTCTTGATCTGCTCGACCTCCGCTCGAGGCGTGGCAACGTGCTCGATGACTTCCATAGCCGTGACTACGTCGAAACTGCCTAGCTCGGAGGGCGCCGCGGGGAACGGCGCGGGTCGAACGTCTAGACCACGTGCTCGGGCTCGCTCGCGCGGAGCCTCACCATACTCGCTGCCGTAGACATTCCATCCACGCGCCAGAGCAGCAACGAGGAACAGTCCATCCCCGCATCCGACGTCAAGCAGCCGGCCTGAGTGGCGGAACGGTTCCAGCCGGTCCAACAACTCGTCGTACCGGCGAGCGGTGAGCGCTGATAGTTCCCCCGCCGGTGGGTACTGCGCATAGTGTTCGCCCAGTTCGCTCAGCGAAGGAAGTTCGCCAGCATAAACAAGCCGGCAGCGCTGACAGCGCACGAGGCGAGCGGAGAGGTACCGCGCCATTGCGTGCGCACGCTCGCTCCCACAGCTAGGACACGGTCGGGTGAGTTTTATTGGCCTGTCGGCCGGTGAGGCCGCTTCAGCGGCTGTCAGCGGGGACTGACGGGTCACGCTCGTCGCGGTGTCTGGGTTCGGGCGGAGAGGCGATGCGCGTGGCCTGATTCGCGGCGGGTCGCTGCGGTCGCTCTGCTGCCCCTCGGCGGCTCCGGCGAATGTACTCCGTGATGCCATGCCGGGCGTGGACGACGAAGCTGTCAATTGCCGGCATCAGTGTCCATGCAGTCAAGAACGGTAACGCGGTGCGGCGTGGCCGATTCGCCAGCCTCCACACAGCGTCGTGCCATCGAGAGCCGATCGCGCGCTCGATCGTCGAATGCCTCAGCACCCCACTGCCTCCCATCTCCAGCGCGAACACGCCACCCGCGAAAGCCGGATGAAGGGGGCCGTTGAATGCAACCGCGTAGGAGATCTCCCGCCAGTTCTCACGAAGGAACGCACCGATGGCTGACCCGACAATCGGGTAATCGTGAAAAGCGATAACGCCTGTACCCCCCATTGCCTCCGCGCAGAAGTGCGCGTCGCGGAGGGCCGCAGAGTGGGTGTGTTCGCCATCGATGAAGCAATAGTTCGGCGCCACGCCTAAGTCTGATGGCCGGATGCCGTCGGTTGAAGCGTCGATCGTCGTCAGCTTTCCCATGTCCACGTCAGGAAGCTCACGCAACAGCTCGAGCATGTGACCGGTGCTGTTGTCTTCGTAGAACCAGCCCTCGGGCCGCGCATCCGGCGGCGTAGCGAGGCGCGCGTCTATCGAGATGATCTGGCTACAGCGAGGATCGCGCATTACGGCTTGCAGCGAGCCTCCGAGGTAAGAGCCAATCTCCAGGTAGACGAACGAACCACAGATATCGGCAACTGCATCGTGGAGGGCAAGCAGAGCTTGCCGATCCCAATCGCTGGTCTGCGCCTCCAGATGCTCGAAGAGTCCCGAGTCCAAGGACTGGATTTGGCTCTGGATGGAACTCATGTTGCAGTCACGCCGGAGCGCGGGATGAAGCGCTCGCAAGGCTGACGACCTCGCCCATGGGCGCGACCAGGATCCTTGAATCCCGTCTCAGCCGGTCGACGTGCTCGAAGATCGCCCGCAGGCCCCCGAACATCCGATCACGCTCGTCCACAAGGTTGGTTGGATGAAACCAGAGGTGAAAGATCCGACGCTCGGCGGCCGCGCGGTCCAGCCCCTTGATTGCCCGTCGCACGCGTAGCGAGAGGGGTATGTAGCGCCTGCCGCCGTGCATTGGGAAATAAAGCATCGACCCCGGGATGTTCCAGATGCCGCCGGGTGACTTCTCGGGCATGACGGTCGGTGGTTGCCGGGCGGTGACTACGTCCACGAGATGAGCGAGCACGCTTGATGGGGCGGGGCAGGCGCGTCGAGTCGTACCACGCCGGCTCCGGCACCGCGATAGCAGGTAAAGCCATGGTCCCGCAGCACGTCGAGATGCCCGACTCGGTTCCGCGGGAAGGCGAAGCTCCGAAGCTCCAAGCCCCGGTCAGTGGCTAGGCGCACGCATGCCGCGACCTCGCTCGCCGCCGTCTCGCGTGAGCAGCCTTCGTCGCCAAAGATGACGTGGGAGAAGGAATGGCAGCCGATCTCCTGCGGGGCCGGGCAGCTGCGGATCCGCTCGATGAGGCTCGAGCCGTAGAAGACGGGATCTGTCTGCTCGGTTCCGCAGGGGTCGTGCGAAAACCAATCGCCCGCGGTCCACGAGTGCCAAGGGCGGACGATCTCGGGGTGCTTGACCCCGTCGCTGCGGCGCGCAGGAGGAGAGGAAGAGGTGCCCGACGATGCACCAGGTCGCAGAGATGTCGAACTCCGATAACAGCTCGAGCAGCCGGTCAAGAACAACGTCGCGCTCGATTTCACAGGTGTGCCGGAAGGGCTCCGGGCCCCGAACATCGACGGTTCCCCAGATGAGTTCGAAGTCAAGGCTCAGCGTGAATACGCCGCGCTCTAGTGACACCAACTGCCTCGTTCGCTACGAAGGAACCGACGCCTTGACGAGCAGCATGTTCGAGAGCCCACGGAGCAGCGGTCGATCGGCGAGTTGCCGATCGACAGTCTCCCAACGCCGGAGGAACGGCGACAGACGCTGCGGCGCCAGACGCTCGACCCAGTTGATCGGCCCGGTGTACACGGCATGGACTTCGACGGAGAACAAACCCGCATTCTGAAACTGCCTACGCAGCTTTGAGGACGTCGTGAAGTACTGCTTCAGGCGGGTGAAGTTGCCTACCGGAGCGACCAGCACGAGGCGGTTGACGAGGGGGTAGCCGTTGATGCTGAACAGCGGAGCTGCTGTAGCCAGGCACATCCCGCCGGGACGGAGCACGCGCGCCATCTCGGCTATGCAGCGCTGCGGATCCGGGAGGTAGCGAAGCACCTCGATACACAGCGCAAGGTCGAAGCTTTCATCGGCGAATGGCAGAGATGCGACATCTGCCTGATGCAGTTCGACTGTTGGATTCGCTCGGCGAGCTTCGTCGAGCATCTCCGCCGAAGCGTCCACCCCGACGGCGTCGAATCCCCGCGAGACCAGCTCCTTCAGATGGTGACCGGTTCCGCACCCGACATCGATCGCGCGCATCCCAGCACCGACCCGGGGCAGATAGCGCTCGAGTGCCTGCTCGAGCCGCATGCGGCTGTATGTGAAGCACGACGCATACGGATCGCGGTCAAGCGCCTCGTAATGAGCCGCGAAATCGCCGGCCTGCCGCGAATGGACATCGACCGCGGTCGGCGTTTCCTGAACGCCCACTAGGCGCTCGACCTACTCGTCGGTCTGCTCTACACCGCTGGCCAAGGCGGACTCTGAGCCTTCCCCGTTGGTCGATTCGACGACTTCGGGGGATGACCCGGCCGCTTCAGAGGCCAGCGCTGAATTGGCCGGCTCGGCTCGAAGTCGTACCGCCTTGCGCTTTCTGCCGAAGAAGCGCCCGTCTCCATTCTTGGAGTAGTACTTCGACATGTAGTAGTCGTATCCAATCCCGGTTGAGACACCGGTCGCCACGACCCCGAACAGGTTGCCATGCGCCGCCTTGACCATCTTCTCAAGGCGCCTGATCTTTTCTCGGGTCGAGCGGTTCATGCGCGCTACGAGGACGACTCCGGTCGCGAGCTCTATCAGCGGCAGCGGATCGGAAACCATGAGGGCCGCGGGCGTATCAATCACGACGAGGTCCGCGTTCGCCTCAAGCCGCTTGATCACGTGCTTCATCTCCCGCGAACCGATTAGAGCTGCCGGATTTGCAGGGGGTCGGCCAGCGGGAAGAACTGTCAGCGTCCGAGCGCCGGGCTCGTCGATCGGGTACGGGAAGAGCGCGCCCTCGGCTCCTGCTTGACGTTCCTCGAGCACCGCGCTCAGCCCGGTCTTTGCGTCAATTCCCAGTCGCGAGCCGATCTGAGAACGGCGCAGGTCGGCGTCCACCAGCACCACGCGCAGGCCCGCGCGCGCTGCGGCCAGCGCCAGCCTGATCGCGATGGTCGTCTTGCCGTCTTTCTCACCGGGACTTGTGATGACGATGCTCTGGTGCACGCTCGCGGGGTTGAAGTACAGGAGCGAGGTGCGGAGCATCTGGAAGGCCTCTTCGTCCGCAGGCCCAGTGTCGAGCTTCGAGGAGAACGCGCTCGGCGGGATCGTCGCCAGGAGCGGCACGTCGGCCATCTTCTCCAGATCGTCTGGCCTGCGTAGCCGGCGATCACCACTCTCGGCCAGGACAACCGCGCCTAGGCCCAGCAAGAGGCCTATCAGCGCCGCGAGCTCCACAGATCGACGGGTCTGGGGTCCCGCCGGGGTGGAAGAGGGCACGGCCGACTGCAGAATGGCCGCCTGACTACCTTGAGTCGCCTTAGCAGCGCGAAGCTGCGTGAGCTGCCCCTCCAGCTGACCCAGCGTTTGCGCCTGCGTCGAGCCCGCGGCCGCGGCTCCCAGGTGCTCAATCTGCGTCCGGATGCCTTTGATCGCACTGTTGAGCTGCTGGAGCGCGGCGTTCTGGCGGTTAAGCGCGATTGCCTGAGCGAAGGCGTTGGCGATTGCTGCCGCGCGTTGGGGACTGCGATCCTCGGCATTGATCGTCAGGAAGTTGGTGTTGGTATCTGCGGATGTCGTGACCTCGCCAACGATGTCCCCAGGATTTGCCCGCGGTCTCATAAGGCTTGCGGCCCGGGCAGCGACAGGCCGGGTGGTGACAAGCTGGGCGACCGCCTGGACGTTCGTGGTCGAGAAGCTCCCGCCTTGCAAGACGGTGGTGTCGACTGTTGCTGCGTTGACGCCCACCAGCGCGCTCGAGCGGTAAACCTTCGGCTGGCCGCGCTCGATCAGATAGGCGGCGACCGGCGCTCCGATCAGGAAGATCAGGAACAGCCATTTCCAGCGCAACAGGATCCGGAGATACGTGCGCAGATCCTTGGTGCCCGTGAACTCAGGCATCAACTCGCTCCCGTCGCCGCGTCATGTTGCTCCCCCAAATCTAAAGCCCGCTGTCCTCGATCGCGTCACGGTAGCAGCCCAACCAGCGATTCGCATCTATCGCACCGGAAACCTCGCCCAATTCCTACGCTGGTGACGGAAGCGCCTCGGGCGGTGGCTCGGCATCCGGTCCTGCCACGGACTTCTGGGCTCGAGCCCTTCGCTCCGCACGGACAAGTAGGGCCTGCTCGCGAAGGATCGCCATCGCGGCGATAGCCAGCGTGACCAGATGCGTTCGGTACCGAAATCCCGTTCCCGCGTTGCCGGACGCAAGCGAGTAGGCAACGAGCAGAAAGATCAGCGGATATAGAACGGGGCCCGCCCGCGCGAACACCTGGCCACGGCTGACCCACGCATAGCGGACGAATAGCAGGAGCAGCGCGTACGCCACGAGCGTGCCAATCGCACCGAAGCGCTGATTCGTATCTCCCAGCTGCCACGGGAACGGCTTGACGATGATGTCGAAGATGCGTTGCGGGAGGTGAACGAGAACCTGTCCTCGGCTAGAGAAGTCGACAGACTCGAGCTTCAAGTTGTCGGTGTTCGCGCCACCGCTTCCGGTCCCGATGGAGTTCGCGTAGGCGTTCTGCGACTGCTGAAGTGTCTTGAGGTTCTTGCCGGAGGTGGCGGCGAGGAGCGTGGGCGTAATGAGGAAGCCGGCGATCACAACGGCGTAAAGCACCGGAATGGCCTGCGTACCCCGGTGCACTCGACGGATCACTGCGTGCAGGAGGATGAGCGCCGCCGCGCTGACCAGGAACCAGCCCGCGTAGCTGCGCGTCTCAACCGCGATCACTCCAGCCAGTGCGAAGAGGAGGATCGCCCTCACGTCGAGTCGCTTCCAGAGCATCGTGCCGCCGAAGACCACGAGCCCGCTGGCCAGCTCCATGTTCGGCTCCTTATGCAATGCCGAGTTGAAGAAAATGCTGGCCGGCTCAAGCGCGATCACCCATGCCGCCAGCCGTGCCGCGCGAGCGCCTGCGAGGTCGTAAACGGCAGCGACGATCAACACCACCCCAATGAGGGCGATCCCGACCTGAACCACGCGCATCGCCCCAACGGTCATGAAGCCAAGCCTGTCCTCAAGTGCGAATAGGACGGTCTGGAGCTGAAACGCGCCGTGAGGCCAATAGCCGTGGCCCAACTGCTGAGAGGCAAGGATGTGAGCAAGGTTCAGGAAGGTCGTCTCATCGCCGCCTCGGAGAGTGGACTCGAGGCCAGTGATCCCAATTCCTGCGATGGCGACTAGCCGAAGCCCGAAACCAACGGCCACCGGAAGGGCAACCTTGAAGTCCACGCGCGAACGACCAAGCCTTCGTACGAGGTACCAGAGCGCGTAGCCAACGACCAACACGCACAGCGCTACGCCCTCGGCGTTCTGCAGGTTAGTTCCCACCATCGGCCCGCGATGACAAGCTAGTCCGCGGTCCACTCTCGACGATCTCAAGAAGCGAAGCAGCGACTCCGTCCGCCTCTCCGCGCTCGCTTTCGAGCACGAGTGCTGTTTCCACGGCGCGGCGCGCCACAGCGAGTAGCTCGGCCGGACGCGACGTCGCCGACGGAGCGTTCTGAAGCAGAGCCATCACACCATGGGCCCGTGAGCGCACCTGCGGCTTCCATTCGGCGCCGGGCCGGTACGACGTGATTGCGAGCACCCCGATCGGGGCAGGGTCAGTCCCCCTGACCCCACCGATGCGCCCCACTGACCGCCGAACATCGGAGTCGTCGGCGCCTCTGACCGCGAGCGGCCGCGGATAGGGGTGGACTAACCCCTTCCCGTCAAGGAACGCAAACTCATCCGAGAAGTACAGGGCGCCCGCTTGAACGAGTGCAGCAACCAGCGTCGTCTTGCCGGCAAGTGACGGGCCCGGGGTCAAGATTGCCTGGCCGCGATGTACTACCGCTCCAGAGTGGACGAAGATTCGATCTGCCGCATGGGTGGCAACGTGGAAGTGCAATTCCCCCGCTAGCAGGTCGAGTGCAAGCTCCCGGTCACTGCAACGCTGGTCGCTCTCAAATGGGCTGATCACCCGGTAGCGCCCGTCCTCGCGCAGGAGCGCGAAGCGATCAGTGGCGGAACCCGGCCCGAGCAGCGTCGCCCCAGCCGGCAAGAGAGCGGTGGCCGCCGCAAACAGCTCCGAATCCGATGCGCCGAGCACCGCGCGCACGCCGTGGGCCTCGAAGGTCAGCTCAAGCCCAGCCCCAGAGTCATCGGGCTCTCGCACGATGCGGGATGGTACAGCCACTACCGACGGCATCGATCGCTACGCTGCGCGCATGCCAACGGCGGTGGTCGTCGCGCGCCTGCTGCTTGCAGCTGTGTTTCTGACTGCCGGCCTGGGAAAGTTGCTCGACCGCAATGGCTCGCGCGATGCGTTGGCTGATTTCGGATTGCCCGCGGGACTGATAGGCCCTGGTGCCGTCGTCCTCCCGCTGATCGAGTTGGGAACCGCGGTCACGCTGACGCTCTCACCGTTTGCTCTGGGCGGAGCCATTGCTGCGGCAGTGCTGCTGCTGGCATTCACGGTCGCGATCTCGAACGCTCTCGTTCACAACCGGGCGCCCGACTGCCATTGCTTCGGCCAGATTCATTCCGCCCCTGCAGGGGCTGGGACGCTTGCCAGGAACGGGTTCCTGCTGCTGGTAGCGCTGTTCGTCGTCTGGCGGGGACCCGGGCCAGCCATCGATACGTGGGTTTCGCAGCGCACGTCTGCCGAGCTTGCGCTCAGCGCGGCGATCGCAGCGCTCGTGCTGGCTGCTGCGCTGATCGCCGTCGGGCTCGAGCGTCGCCGCAGGCAACGCTTTCGAGCCCGGGGAGAAGAGCTTCGACGGCGCTCCGGAGTTCCGGTGGGAACGGCGGCGCCACGTTTCGACCTTCCGGGCGCATGTGGTCCGTCGCTCAGCCTCGACTCGCTCTGCGCACGCGGGCGCCCGGTCATGCTCGTCTTCGCGGACGCCGATTGCTGTGCCTGCGAGGCACTTTTGCCCCACGTGGGTCGGTGGCAGCAGGCGCTCGCGGGCCAGTTGACGATCGCGCTCGTCAGCAATGATGACTTCGAATCAGCCAGACGAGTGCTGTGCGAGCGCTATGGCATCGCGGACGTTCTCCTCCAGAGCGACTTTCAGGTGTCGGACAGATTTCTCACGCGCGGCAGCCCCTCCGCGGTGATGGTTTCGAGCGACGGGTTGATCGCGAGCGACACGGCGACCGGCTACCAGATGATCCATTCACTGGTTCGCGTCGTGCTACGGCGAACGGATGCAGCCGAACTTCGGGTGCTCTCGATCCAGCCGGCATGAGACGGGCTGTTCGGGCCGCGGCAGCGCGCCTCCGCATCGACAGCGCCACAGCAGAAGTGTTCAGGACGCTCGACGCGGCTGCCGTGGAGAGCATCCTCCTGAAAGGGGCGAGCAATCGGCAGTGGCTTTGGGACGGTGCGGAGGCTCCGGGTATGCGGATTGCGACCTACTTGTCAGGCCCGGGGACGGGGCGCTGACCGCTCGCGTTCTGAGGAGACTTGGGTTTGAGCCTGAACTGGATGTAGAGCGAATGCCCTGGTGGTGGCGCGAGCACAGCGTCACTTGGATGCGCGGCGGCGACCGAGTAGCCATGGACGTCCACCGGACGCTGCCCGGCATCGGCGTCGATGATCGCCGGGCGTGGGAGCTGCTGTCGAGGGAAACCGAGAAGACGGTGGTCGGGGATTATCCCGCTCGCGGGCTCGCGCTCCCGGCACGTGCCATGCATGTTGCCCTTCACGCCTCGCATCACGGTCCAGGCGACTCGACATCTTTGCGGGAGGTGACGCGCGCCTCGGAGCGCGCCGACGAACACACCTGGCGCGCGGCGGCCGCACTCGCCAACGGGCTAGGGGCGCTTGACGCGTTCCTCGCCGGATTGCGGCTGGTCCCAGCCGGGCAGGCCCTTGTTGCGCGCCTCGGAATCGAGGCGCGGCCGCGGGTTGAGGTTGCGCTGGCCGGAGAAGCATCGCGGGCCCCGGCTCTCACGCTCGAGCGGTTCGTCACGCGAGCGACCCACACACCCGCGTGGCGATGATCCGCCACAAGCTGATCCCGCCGAAGACTTTCATGCGTCATCTGGTCGCCGCTGGCCCGGCGCGGGCGGACCGGGCTTGTCCTTGCTTACAGCTGGCGGCCCGTATGGGTGCTAATCCGCCTGCCGGCCGCGGTGCGTACCTGGCGGAGGGCGCGGAGGCTCAGCGGCTCAACCACACAGGCATAGGTTCTTCGCGCCGCACGTTTTGCAGCTCGTCCCGCCGGTGCATCCCGCCGTACCCATGCTGACGCAGTTCCCTTGGTTAGAACAACCGGAGCTGACGCACCTGCCAGCGGCTTGAGCGATCGACGGGTCGATCGTGAAGATCAGAGCCGCCGCACTGGCGGCGGCGCTTGCGGCAGCGCCACGCTGAATCATGTCGCGCCGCGAGATTCGGATTGATGGCGAGGCGCGCAGCAGTCCCCGCTCGTGCAGCTGCGCGATCGCTTCCTCGACGTCTTGATCAGCTACCGGTTGGTCCAGCTGAGCACTTGCGATCCGGGCAAGCTCACGAGGAGAGGTCTCGCCGTCACAATGGCTGAAGACGACGGCCGCGAGCGGCGCCAGGCAGTGCGCATGCTTGGTCTCCTCGTCGAAGATGACGATCTCCGAGTCGACCCGCTCAGTGAGCAGGCCCTGCGGGCGCGCCAATGGAAACCGCTTGTCCTTCCTTATGATGCCCATCTGTAGCCGCTCCTAGGTCGCCTCACCAGACCGGACCCCGCGGGTAGCTTAGGGATCGGGTTGCTGGAATACAACCGATTCCGGAGGATGGAGCTTTCTCCTGCAAGCGGGCGTTCAGACACGGACCGTTCGAGGTGGCGAGCGTTCGCTGCTTATAGGGTGAGGATCGGGTGCCGAAGGTAGTGTGAGCAGAGTGACCGGGATACCTCAGGACCCTCACTCCCGGCAGGCATGGCTTGCACTCTGGGGCGCAGAGAAGGCAAGACAAGCTGATCTTGCAGAATTCGGCGAAGACGCGCCGAGTCAAGCCGCAGAGCGTGGCTCCGGCCGCGCGCACGTCAGAGGAAGGGTCGCTCGTTTGATCGACTGGGCGGTCTGGCGATTGGACTCCGTCTTCCATCGCGGCCTGGACATCTACGGCGACGTTGACTGCCCCGAACGTAGCGCGGTCAATGGGGCCCCTTACGTGCCGTCGCCCTGGCACATCCTGCCCCGAGCGCTGCGGACGATTGGTGCCTCCGACCGGGACGTACTGGTCGACTACGGTTGCGGCAAGGGCCGGATCGTTCATCAGGCCGCGAAGTGGCCACTGAAGCGCGTGATCGGAGTCGAGCTCTCCCCGGAATTGGCTACCGTCGCGCAGACTCTCGTGGCAGGGCACCGGCAGGAGTACCGCTGCCGAAGCGTCGAGATCGTTGTCTGCGACGCCGCACGATTTCAGGTGCCGGACGATCTGACGATCGCGTATTTCTTCGCGCCTTTCCGCGGAGAGACCCTAGAGGCCGTGTTGCGCAATCTCGTCGACGTCGATCGACCGCCGTCCGCGGCGTGTGCATCTGATCTGTTTGATGCCCGGCGGCACCTGGCAAGTGTTCGCCACGGGGAGATTCCGGCTGGTTCGCGAACTGCGGGTCACTCACGGGTGCCGCACGGCGATCTTCGAGAGCTGGTAGCCAAGCTAACGCCAGACCCTGCTACGCAGGACTGGGAAAGGCGCCGGCGGGCGACGTAGCGTCCGATTCTCCCGGCAACCCGGCGGCCGCCCGCCGAGCGGCGCGGGACAGGACGGCCTGCTCTCGCAGGATTACCAACGCCGCGATCGCGAGCGTCACGAGGTGGGTTCGATATCGAAATCCGGTTCCTGCGTTGCCCGCGGCGAGCGCGTAGGCGACGAGCAGGAACAGCATCGGGTAGAGCACCGGCCCGGCGCGGGGGAAGATCTTGCCGCGGCTTTGCCAGCCGTAGACGAAGAGCATAAACACGACCGCGTAGGCGACAAGCGTTCCGACCGCGCCTAGCCTCTGGCTCATATCGCTCAGCTGCCACGGATACGGCTTCAGGATGAGATCCCGGATTCGCTTCGGCAGGTTGGTCAGAACCTTCCCCCGGGTCGAGAAGTCGACAGTCTCCAGCTTGAGGTTGTCCGTGTTCGGGCCGCCGCTGCCCGTGCCGATGCCGTTGGCGTAGGCGTTTTGCGACTGTTGGAGCGTCTGAAGGTTCTTCCCGGAGGTGGCGGTCAAGATGGCTGGCGTTGCCAAGAAGGCCACGATTGCGACCGCGTAGACCGCAGGGAGTGCCCGCAGCGGTCGGCTCATGTTTCGCAACGCCGCGTGCAACAGCACGAACACTGCGGCGCTGACCAGGAACCAGCCCGCGTAGCTTCGGGTCGCAACAGCGATCGCCCCGCCAAGGCCGAACAGAAGGATCCCTCTGACATCGAGTCGTCGCCACAGCATCGTGCCCCCGAACACGACCAGACCGCTCGCGAGCTCCATGTTGGGCTCTTTGTGCAGCGCGGAGTTAAAGAAGATGCTGGCGGGCTCGAAGGCGATGAACCACGCCGCGAGCCGGGCCGCGCGGCCGCCGGCTAGGTCGTACACGGCCGCGACGAGCAGGATCATCCCCGCCATAGCAATCGCGACCTGCGTGACCCGCAACGCGTTGATGGGCAAGAACCCGAGCTTCATCTGGAGCCCAAACAGCTCGGTCTGAAGCTGGTAATGACCGTGCGGGATGTTGCCGGTACCCAGGGGTTGCGCCGCGATGACCTTTGCGTACTCGAGGAACGTCGTCTCGTCGCCGCCTCGCAGGGTCGACGACAGCTGGCCGACGGAACCCACGGCAAGGAGCGCAGCGATCCGAATCGCGAACCCGATCGCGAGGGGCCCGCCAACGGAGAAGCCGTTGCGAGACCGAGCCAAGAAGCGAATGAGCAGAACCAGCAGCCAGCCAAAGATGAGCACCCAGAGCGCGAATGCCTCGACGGTCGCCAGGCTTGTGCCGCCTGGGAGGCTCGGTCCCGATGTCAGGCTGGTGTAGGACATTTTCAGGCGACCGCGCTCTTCGGCAGTCGGCTGGCGACCGCCGGGGACTCACCCCGATCGTTGTGATGGGTGTTCGTGCCCTCGATGGTCTTGCTTACGCCCAGCAACGCCTGCTCTCGTCGAGCGGCGCCTCCCATTCCCCTGCCCCATGTACCGTTGGCACGATGGCGGAGTCTAGCGAGAGGGGCGCCGAGGCCTTTCAGGTAGCGAGCCGGCTTCGAATCGACGCGGTCACGGCCGAGGTGCTGCGGGCCTTCACTCTCGCCGGCGTGCACAGCCTTGTGCTCAAGGGCCCTGCGATCTCGACCTGGTTGTACGGCGATGGCGATCCCCGGTCGTACGTCGATTGCGACCTGCTGGTACGGCCCGGTGACGTTCGCATGGCGGGGAGCATGCTGGCTGAGCTGGGCTTTGAGCGCCAGTACGAGGACGGCCGGATGCCGTCGTGGTGGCGAGAGCATGCAAGCGAATGGAGGCGCGGCGCCGACGACGTGATGGTCGATCTTCACCGCAGGATCCCCGGCGTGGGGATCGACGACGGTGCGGCATGGGTGGTGCTCTCGGCGGAGATGACTTCCCTCACGATCGCGGGCCAACCCGCCCCCGTCCTTGGGCCGTCAGGCCGGGCTCTGCACATCGCTCTGCATGCCGCCCATCATGGAACCAGTTCCCCCAAGCCACTGGCCGACCTCGACCGAGCCGTGAGTCAGGTGGCGCCCGCAGTGTGGCGCCAGGCCGCGGAGTTGGCGGAGCGGCTGCGGGCGACCGAAGCGCTGTCCGCCGGTCTTCGCCTGATACCGCGGGGAGAGAAGCTTGCCGCCGAGCTTGGACTGCCACCGCCTCGATCAATCGAGGTGCTGCTGCGCGCCAGCAGCCCCCCGCCCGTGGCGCTTGGGTTTGAGTTGCTCGCCAGCGCGGACAGCTGGCGCGAGCGCTTCGCGATCGTTCGGCACAAGCTGGTGCCGCCTTCCGATTTCGTACGTCGGTGGCGGCGTGACGCAACCGAATCCCGGCTCGGACTGGCGCGCGCATATGTGAGGCGCCCCCTGTGGATCCTGCGTCACGCTCCCGACGGGTTCCGGTTCTGGCTACGCACCAGGCGGAAAGCTCGCAGCCACGGGCCCGAGTGGTAGAAGACTCCAGGTCTGCCGTGGTTGCGTTTGAGGTCGAGGGGGCCGGGGCCGCGGTCACGGTCGATGAGCCCCGGCTGGTTAAGCACGTGACCGAGCTACTGCCGTGGGGCGCAAGGAGGCGCAGCGTGGCGCCGGACGACCGCCACTTCGCGCTTCGCTCGACGACGAATGGCTACGAGGTGATCGACGACGGGGACCTGCGCTACTCGAGCGACAGCCCGGGCGCTGCCCTTTCGGTCCTGGCCGACCATCTGCTGCTCCACGTCCTGCTGCGTGCCCGCGACGCACTCTTCATCCATGCCGGTGTCGTGGGTTACGAAGGGAAGGCGATCGTGCTGCCGGGGGAGGTCGGGTCAGGCAAGTCGACCCTGGTCGCGGCGCTGGTGCGCGCCGGCGCGGACTACTACACGGATGACTACCTGCCGCTCGATGAGCACGGTCTGGCCCATCCGTATCCGATTCCGCTCCGGCTCCGGAATCAGGATACGGGCGGGCTCGTCGATCACACGCCGGAGAGCCTCGGCGGGGTCGCCGGCGTCGATCGCATCCCGGTGGGCATCATCGCCCACATTCCTCGCCGAGCGGGCGGCGGCCTGCGACTCGAGCGGCGAACCGCGGGTGAGGGCATTTTGATGCTCGTTTCGAACTCGCCCGGGTCCGACGAGCGCCCGGAGTTCGCCCTGGCGGTTGCCCGCGCAGCGGTCGCGGAGGCTCAGGTATTCAGTGGCGAGCGCGACGAGGCCAACGAGGCTGCCGTCGCGTTGCTGCGGCTGGCCTCCGAGACGTCGGGCACCTGAGGTCCTCCTATCCGTCCCCCGTCCGTTGCCGCGCGCCGGACGGTTCGCCGGATCAGTTCCTCGATCAGGATCGCACCCTGGGCGGTCACGCTGTCGATCCGGCCCTCGGCCGACACAACCACGGCCGAGGGCGTGCCCCGCATCGCGTACGCGTCATAAACATCGCTGCGGGACTCGACCAGAACCTTGTCCAGGCCGTGCTGAGCACTGGCGGCGCCGTTGTCCTCGTGGTCGCCCTGGCTGACCGCCCAGATCGTCAGGTGCTCGGCCAGGGTCGCCTGCCAGCGGGCCAGGTCCGGGGCTAGCTCTTGGCACGGACCGCACTGGGGATGAGTGAACACGAGCACGATGGGGCGGCCCTGAGCCGTGATCGATCCGAGCGTCACGCTGTTGCCGTCGAGGTCGTGAAGCTCGAAGTCGGGTGCCACCGTGCCGGGCTCGAGGCCGGAAGGCCGGCTTAGGAGGGCTCGCTCCCGGTCCAGCTTGCGCTTGCGTAACCATCGGGCGACCAGATACCCAGCGCCCGCGAGCAGCGCCACGACCGCTGCGCTAAGTGCGAGCTCGGGACCGCTGCGCGCCGCTACCCAGCCGTTGATCGAAGGCCCCGGGCCGGCGGCGACGATCACGACCGCCACCGCCGCCAGAACGCCGTTGCGCACAAGCGTGCTCCAGCCGGCCGGCTCTGAATGGATCTGGCCGAAGCAGTGGCACTCGGGAGCGCGCCCGCCAGCGATTGCAACCGAGATCCCTATGACAAACGCGAGCAGCAGCACGAGCGCGCCGACCGCTCCCCACACGGCCGCCTGACGCACCAGCAGCGCGGCGGCCGCCCCCAGCTCGCACATGGGCAGCCCGACCGACATGGCGTCCTGAAGCGGCTCGGGTACGCCGAACCCGGCCAGGGCCTCGCGCGAGCCACCCCTGTCGAGAAGCTTGCCAACGCCGGCGGTGGCGAAAACGGCCGCGAGCCCTACGCGCAGCGCGAGGATCAAGGTGCCCACGGCCGGCAATCGTAGCCGGAGCCGGGGCGCTGCCTACCACAGCTAACATCGCCTCCGATGGGGCAAGGGGCCACGAACGAGGTCGCAGTCGAGGCGTACGGCGTCCGGCTGGTATTGGGTGCCTCGCACGAGGAGCTTCTCCCGCGCGTCGCGGAGCTGGCGCCACCGGGATCGACGCGCGTCGAGCCAGCCGAGGGCGACGCGCGGTTCGTTCTGACGGCCGAGGACGGAGCTGGGTACCACGTCGGCGGCACCGATCAAGTGGAGCTGACGACCCATGACATCGATCTTGCACTCGGCGTGCTCGGCGCCGCGGTAAGGCTGCACGTCGCGCTGAGATCCCCCGGAAAAGTGTTCGTCAACGCCGGCGTCGTCGCTCGAGACGGGCGGGCGCTCGTGCTACCGGGTCCGACCCTGAGCGGCACGACGACGCTTGTCAGAGCGCTGGTCGCGGCTGGCGCGGTCTACTACTCCGACACGTACGCCGTGTTCGACGGGGACGGACTCGTCCATCCCTATCCATGCCTACTGGGTACCACGCCCATTACCCACGCCGCCGGTCCGGTGCCGATCGGGCTCGTGGCGCTCGCTCCCTACCGACCAGGCGCCCGCTGGGACCCCGAGGTCCGGACGGGGGGTGCGGGCGCGCTGGCGCTGCTTGCGCACGCGGTCCGGTTCCGCGAGCAGCCCGAGCTGACGCTACAGACGGTTCGCCGAGCGCTGGCGAGCGCAACGGTCCTCGTGGGCCAGCGCGGGGACGCCGGAGAGACCGCCGAGGCGCTACTGGACACGCTGACGGCCAGCACGATGGCGCTTGCAAGACCCGAACAGTTGGGTTAGTGTGTCCGATCGCCCGGCTGGGGCAGTCGAATTGCCCGAAGGGGGAAATCAGGGAGCGAGCTCATGATGCACGACGAATTCGACAAGGCGATACCAGGCGCGCGGCGGGATGGCCTGCTGGTCGAGGAACTGGGCGACGAGACTGTCGTCTACGACACGAACAGCAAGCAGGCGCACTGCCTGAGCCCGATCGCTGCGGCCGTGTTCGCGCACTGCGACGGAGCGACCTCGCTCGCCTCGATCGCCGAGCGACTGACCGAAGCCCGAGGAGAGCCTGTCGACATCGCAACGGTCGCCGGCGCTGTCGCCCAGCTCGAAGAGCGCGAACTAGTCGCTTCCAACTCGCGCGAGCTGGACGGGCGCCCGACGCGGCGGGAGATGCTCGGCAAGACAGCGGCTGTGGGAGCGGCCGCGGCGAGTGTGCCGCTTATCACCTCGATCGTGGCGCCAACGGCGGCGCTGGCACAGAGCGGCTGCAACATCGGCGCGGCGTGCACCACGGACGACGAATGCGGGGCCACGCACCCGTCCTGCGGTGGAACCTGCGGGTGTGGACCCTGCAGCAGCGGCGGCACCTCCAACAAAGTCTGCTCGATCCACCGGGGGGGCGCCGGAGGGTGCTCCGCGCCGTGCGCCTTCGGCGGCCAGTCTCCGCCCTGTCCCTGCTAACTCAGCGGCCTGCCGGCGCAAGCAGTCGTTCGGCGGTCGCGGCGGCCTCGCCTCGCTCGCCGGCCAGAACGACCGCGCCTTCGACGGCCCGACCGAGCGCCCGCAACACCTGCTCGGGACGCTGACGGATCGGGATCGCGTGCGACGCCAGCGCCAGCACACCGTTGGCCGATGACAGTCGCTCGGGGCTGAAGCGGGCGCCCGGCCGGTAGGCGGTCACGATGACGGTGCCGACCGGAAGCGGCTCGCGGCCGGTCACGCCTCCCAAGCGCTCGATCTCATGATCGGTGGCCACTCGGTGCTCGTCCCGCAGCGACAGCGGGGTTGGGAAGGGGTGCACAAGACCACGCTCGTCGATTGCGGCGAATTCGTCGGAGAGGTAGATCGCGCCCATCTCTACCAGCGCGGCGACCAGCGTCGACTTGCCGGCGAAGCTGTGGCCGGGCACGAGGATCGCGCTTCCGTCGTGGCCCACTACTCCGGCGTGCACAAACACAACGCCGGGGGCGTTCAAGGCCACCCGTGAGCGCAGCGCCTTGCCTGCCAGCCCGAGCGCGTCCCGGAGCTCGAGCCCGCCGCCCAACAGCTCGCCGCCGTCGACGACCTGGTAGCTGTCGGCCTCGATCCTGATCACCGCAAGGCGGTGATCGGCATCGTCGCCATCGACGTGGTGCGCCCCTGGCGGCAGTGCCGCCCCGAGGCCCTCAAATGCCTCCTGGCTGTTCGTGAGGAGGACCGCGCGTACGCCGAACGCCTCGAACGCGATCTGACGTCGCGTACCCTCGCTCATCGGACGCCATGATGGCAGCGACCAGCCGGCCGAGCATGGATCGCCTCGCCAACGGTGGCCCAAGGATTGTCGATACTGACTTCCCGTGACTGCGGCCCAGACGACGGTCGTCCTGCCGGTGTGGGATGAGTACGTGCTCGCCCGCCTGCCTGAGGCGCTGGCGAGCGTTAGCCGTCAGGACCCGGCGCCTGCGATCGTGGTCGTTGACAATGCGTCGTCAGTCGCGGTCCGTGAACTTGCCGGCGCGTCTGTAGTCCGCGCGGGGCAAAGGCTGCCGCTCGGGACTGCGCGGAACCTCGGTCTGGCGCACGTCAAAACCCCCTACGTGATCTTCTGGGACGCCGACGACGTGATGCTGCCTGGCACGCTCGCGTTTCTCGAGAAGGCGATCGCCGGCGACCCCAGGCGCTGGCGGCGTTCGCGGCGCGATCATCGAGGCAGCCCTCCGGGAAGCCGCCACCGCCAGCCGCGCCGCTGGGTCGCGGTCGCTGATGCCCGCGATGCCGCGGGTGTTCTCGCTGCTCCATTGCGTCTGGTCGCTGTACCCGACTACGGGCGCGACGATCATCGAACCGAGCTCGCGCGGGCAGCGACGGATTCGCTGATGCCGACAGCGGCGACGACTGGTGCTTCGGTGTGTCACTCGCGTTCCGGGGCGGAATCGCCTGCAGCGAGCGGCCTGGGCGCCTGTATCGGGTCACGACCAGTCGATCTGGGCGCGGCACATGACTCCGTCGGCCACCAGCTCCGGCACGCCCGGATCGGTTCGCCGCCGGATCCGCCCGATCGACAGCGATCCCGCGCTGGGTCAGGCGCTCCTGCCACTAATCGCGGTCGCTCAATGGGCGGCGATCGTTGCGCATGAAGTCGCTGGAGGGCCGTTCGGCGAGCTCATGAAACGACTCCAGAGCTAGACCGGCCCACCGCTACGTTCCGCTGGAAATCGCGGTTGGGTAGCTGTATGGTCCCGCCTCTCCTGAGGGCGACGGAAGACAACTATGGGCGGCGTGGGACTGGTTGTAGAAGCTAGGCGCGGGAGCGACCCCTGGCCGAGTTGACCCCAGCCTTCCTGGTGATCTGCGCTTTGCTTGTGCTTGCGGGCGGCCAGAAGCTCGTCGCCCCTCGGGCGACTCGAGATTCGCTGGCGCTCATCCGGGTCTCGGCACCGAGTCTCGCCGTGCGCGGGCTGGGCGCAGTGGAGGTGGCGCTGGGCATGGTGGCTGCGGTGTGGCCGGGCGTCGTGACCGCGACGCTCGTCGCGGCCGTCTACGGCGGGTTCTGCCTCTTCGTGCTGACGCTCCTGGTGCGGAACCCCGGAAGAGCGGTGGATTGCGGCTGCTTCGGCGGCTCGGAGCAAGAAGTGGGGTGGCTCCACGTGGCGCTGAATGCGCTCGCCTGCGCGATTGCTGCCGCAGGCGCAGCGTTCGGCGTGCACGGGATCGGCTGGATCCTCAGTCGCTCGGCGTTGATCACGCCGGCGCTCGTCATCGGTGGGCTCGCCGCCACCTACGCGGCCTACCTCGCCTACACGCTAGTTCCCCGTGCCTGGGGGTCGTACGGGTCTGGAGCGGCCCGGTGACCGACCGGCTCGTGCAGAAGGCTGGATCGCTGCTTGAGCGAAAGACCTCGCGGCGGGGCCTGCTGGGGCGCGCGGGCCTAATCGGCTCGGCGCTTGCCGTCGGGCCGCTGCGCTACCTCATCCGCCCGGTCAGCGCCTGGGCGGTGATCAGCCCGGGGTCCTGCGGGGGCGGCCTGTGCGATGACGGCTACACGGCCTTCTGCTGCGAGATCAACAACGGCAAGAACGTCTGTCCTCCCGGCACCTACATCGGCGGATGGTGGATGTGCACCGCGTACAGCGGAGGCGGGCTGTGCGCGCCCCAGGGGGTCCGCTACTACATGGACTGCAACCATCTCCCGGGTACAGGCTCTGACTGCCGGTGCGCGAACGACAACTGCGGGGAGCGCCGCACGGACTGCAACGTGTTTCGCTACGGGCAGTGCAACACCCAGATCGGGGGCGTCACCGCAATCAGCTGCCGGGTGGTGGTGTGCCAGAACCCGGCGACGATCGACGGGTTCAACTGCAACGGCAGTGTGTCCGTCGACGACAGCACGTGCTCGCACGAATGGAGCTGCCTGACCAGCCCCTTGGTGCAGCAGGTGCCGGGCGCGGGTGGAGCGTGAGCACGTGACCGTTCTGGTGGCCTGCGAGACCGTGCTGCTGGCGCTGCTGGTGCTGCTGGTCGCGGGGCTGTTGCGAAGCCACGCCGAGATCCTGCGGCGGCTGGGTCCGCTCTCGGGGGAGGGAGAGGATCGAGGCGCTGAGCTGCCCTCGCCAGATCGCCGGGCCACCACCCGCGAAGGCAACGACATCACGGGCGTCACGCTCGAGCGGGAGCCGGTGAAGATCGGCTTCGGCCAGGGGTATCCGCCGACGCTGCTCGCGTTCTTGACATCGGGTTGCGCCGTCTGCGAGAGCTTCTGGAACGACCTGCGCGACGGGCGCCGCCCGCGGGAGCTGCCCGCGGAGATCCGCGTCGTGGCGGTCACCAAGGATCCCTCGCACGAGAGCCCCTCTCGGCTGCGCTCGCTGGCGCCGCAGGGGACACCGGTCGTCATGTCGTCGGCGGCCTGGAACGACTACGGCGTACCCGCCGCTCCTTACTTCGTCTACATCGAGGGCGGCGCGGTCATGGGGGAGGGGTCAGCGAACGGCTGGGCGCAGATCTCCTCGCTCGTGCGCGACGCGATCGACGACTTTGCCGTCGCCCGCGGCGGCGAGGCTCGCACCAGAGACGTCGATCGGGTGCTCGCGGCGGCGGGTATCCGCCCCGGTGACCCGAGCCTGTACCCCAGTGGCAGGCCGGAGGAGGACGAGTGATCGCCGTCGTCGCACTGGGTTGCGCCGCCGGAGCGATCGCCGCCATCCGCTCGGCCTGGTCGCCCTGAGGCCAATCGATGCTCGCGAGCATCACCCCGCTCGGGGAGCGGGCAAGGGGAAACCGATGGACGACCACCGCGGCCCTCTTCATAGCGGCCTCGGTCACAGCGGGCGCTGGCGCTGGGAGCAATGCTCGGTTTGCTGGGCTCCCTCATCCTCGCCCACGTAGGGATCGGCTGGCGCCTCGGGCTGCTCGGCGCAGCGCTGGCCCTCGGAGTCGCTTGGGAGCTCGGTCGGGGCACAGTCCCAGGACCACGCCGGCAGGTGAACGAACGCTGGCTCGATCAGTACAGGCGCTGGATCTACGCGTCCGGGTTCGGCGCCCAGCTCGGAGTCGGCGTGATGACGATCGTCGTCACATCGGCGGTGTACGGCGTGTGGGCCGCGGCGCTTGTGTCCGCGCATCCGGCCGCCGGCGCGGCGATCGGGGCTGCGGCGGGCGCCATGCGGGGCGCAACCCTCCTGGCCGGCGCGAGGACCACAACCCCGCAACGGCTGGTCCGCCTGCACGAGTTCCTGAACTCCGTCCAGCGACCGGTTCGCCGCGGCACGCTCACGGCGCAGCTGGCGCTCGTCGGGGCTGCGGCGTTGGTTTTGGTGGTGTGAGGTGAAGCTGAGCGCATACGGGATCGAGATCGACCTGCCGCGTGGCTGGGACGGGCGGATCTTTCGCCGCCCGGGCGCCGACCCCACGCTTCACGCAGCCAATTTCCCGCTGCCGGCCGCGGACGGCGACTTCGGCAGCGGCGCGACGGCGCGGATGCCCCACGGCGGCGCGTTGATCGTGGTCAAGGAGTACCGGGCCGACCACCGGCTCGTTCCCGGCACCGGGCTGTTCGCCTCGAGATCGATCCCGCTTCCCCTCCATGCCGGCCACTTCCACTCCAGAAGCCTTCAGGTCGGTCGGCCCGGGCAGGCCGGCTTTCAGCACTTCTTCACCGCCGCCGGGCGTCCGTTCTGCATCTATGCCGTCATCAAAGCGCCTTCAACCGCGGCCACCATCGCCAGCGGGGCGCAGGGGCAAGTCGCGCAACTGAGCCAGCTGGCGAAGACGCTGCGGTTCCACCGACACTCGTGAGGACGATGCCGAGCACAACCAAGCGGTGGGGGAGGGCACGCTGGCTCGTCGCCGCCCTCGCACTGGTCTCAACCTTCGCGCTGGTCTCTCCTGCCCCGGGTCTGGCCGCTCCCGCCCGTCTCGGCGGCACCTTCCTGATGCTCGGAAAGCTGACCTACGTCCGCAACGTATACGGGGAGCATCGAGGACAGAAGGTGCAGCGAACGTGGATCTTCCTTCCCCACTGCGCCACCGGCGCCTGCAACCGGGTGACGCTCGTGCGCCGGCGCTCCGGCAAGCGCATACGCGACGTCGTGGTCCTCAAGCGCCACAAGCAAAACCTCTACGTGGGAACGGGACAGTTCTGGATCGCGCTGAACTGCGCCGGAAAGATCATCGAGCACGGAGGCCGCGCCAGCGAGAAGATCACCGTGCGGGTCACGCGCACGCGGCTGATCGGAACGAACCTCTTCGCCGCCGGCATCAAGGCCACCTACCAGAACCCGAGCCGTGTCAATTTGACCGCCTGCCCGGGCGGCATAGGCCAGGACGCCGCGACCTACAGCGGGACGCTCACCTCGACTTCGCCCCCGCCGCCGACGGCGGGCTTCACCGTCGCGGCCAATCCGGCCGCGGCCACTGCCTCCTTCACGGACCACTCGGGACCGGGGATTTCGGGGGCGCCGATCATCTCCCGGTCGTGGAACTTTGGCGACCCGTCATCCCCGGCCGACACCTCGTCGGTCCCCAATCCATCCCACCAGTTCTCGGCCCACGGGACATACACGGTCACGCTTCAGGTCCGCGACGCGAACGGACAGACGGCGACGGTCTCGCAACAGGTGACCGTCTGAGCGGCCGGCGGGCGCTCTCTCCCTCCATCGAGGCTCGCAGCCGGCGCAGCGACCGCGACAGGATCTGTTGCACGTTCGGGACGCTCAGCCCGGTGAGCGTCGCGATCTGGGGACCCGAGAGATCCGCCCCGTAACGGAGCGCGATCAGCTCACGCTCGCGCTCCCCGAGGCCGGCCAGCGCGCTCTCGAGCTCTGGGCCGATACCGAGCCGAGCATCGCGGTCCCTGGGCGCCTCCAGCTGCGCCTCCGGAACCTCCTCGATCGCCATGGTCGGCGGACGGCGCGATCGGGCCCGGTAATGATCGACGATCAGATTGCGGGCGATCGCCAAAAGCCACGTGGTGACGGTCGCCCGTCGATCGTCGAACTCGCCCCAGTGGGCCAGTGCGCGCTCGAAGGTCAGCTGCGTTAGGTCTTCGGCCTCCTCGGGGTTCATCACCTGGTAGGCGACGTACCCGTACACGCGCGGGAGCTCCTCCTCGTAGGTGTCGCCGAAGTCAAGCATCGTCGGTTTCGTGCGTCTTCCGAAAGGCCTTTCGCTGGATGCGAGGTCCTGGCCGGAGCACGAACCAGTGTCAGCCTCCCAGGCCCCCAGGACGTATGAAACCGCGAATTGGAGCTCGCTGCTCAGCCGATCGTCGCTGCTAAAGCCCGTCCCGTGCTTCGGCCCTGGCAGGCCGAGCAGGCGCTGACGTGGGCCATTGGCTTCGTACCGGCCTCCTACCTGGCCCTTTCCGGGGGCGGTTACGACATCGTGGTGCGCAGCGAGGTCGGGCTGATCGTGTGGTGGGCGCTGCTGTTGGCGCTGCTCGCCGGGGTGCTGCCGCGGACCCGCTGGACATGGGCTGGCTGGACGGCGGCCGGGTTGCTGACGGCATTCTTCGCCTGGTCCTGGATCGCCACCGGTTGGTCCCAGAACGAAGGTGACACGCTGGCCGAGGTAGCCCGCCTCGCCACCTATCTCGGGGTGTTCGCGCTCGGCCTGTGCCTGGTGACGCGGGCCAACGCCTCCGCGCTCTTGAACGGACTGGCCTGCGCGACGCTGCTGGTGGCGGCGCTGGCGTGCCTATCGAAGGTGGAGCCGTCATGGTTTCCGCCCGACAAGGCGAAGCCGTTCTACTACACCGGCAGGCTGAGCTTCCCGTTCGACTACGCGGACGGCGTCGGTGAATTTGCGGCGCTCGGCCTCCCGCTGCTGCTGTTCACGGGCACGGGGGCCCGCACATTGGCCGCCCGGGCGGGAGCCGTGGCCGGGCTGCCGCTGATCGTGCTGTGCCTGGCGCTGACCGCCTCCCGGGGAGGAGTCCTGGCTGCGGCCGCCGGCCTGATCGCCTTCTTCGCGCTGGTTCCCGATCGTCTGCCACGTCTGGCTACGGCGCTGGCGGCCGCGGTCGCGAGCGCCGTGCCGGTGCTAGTGCTGCTGGCTGGCAAGGATCGCCACACCGGCCTGCTGGCAAACGCCTCGGCCAGCCAGCGACACACGCTGCTGGCGGTGACGTTGGTCTCGTGCGCCGGTGCCGCCTCACTGGCGCTCGCCATCGGGCTCGTCGTCCGCCACGTTGCCCGCCCCCGATGGCTTCGGTTCTCCCGCCGGGTAGCGGCGGCGGTGACGGGCGTGGTGGTCGCGGCGGTAGTGGCCGTCGTCATAGCGCTCGCCGCCGGCGGCACCATCCACCATCTGTGGCAGGACTTCAAGAAGCCCAACCCGCCGGCGGCCGGGGCGATCGAACGCCGGCTGCTGTCGATCTCAGGCAGCCACCGCTACCAGTACTGGCAAGCGGCGATATCGGCCTTCAACACCCACCCATGGAAAGGGATCGGACCGGGGAACTACCAGTTCTACTGGGCCCAGCACAACACGCTGTCCGAGTACGTCGTCAACGCCCACTCGCTGTACATCGAATCGCTGGCCGAGACGGGGATCATCGGCCTCACGCTGATCGGCGGGTTCGTCGTGTTCGTGCTGGTGGCCGGGGCTGCCAGGGCGCTCCTTTCAAGTCCGGCCAGGAGGCTGGCGCTCGCCACCGCCGTAGCGGGGTTCGCGGGATTCGCGGCCGCGGCGGCATTCGACTGGGTATGGCAGCTCGGAGCCGTGGCGATGGTGGGGCTGTTGCTCGCGGCCCTCGGGGTGTCGGGTCTCTGGGACCGGGAGCGGATCGGCCCCGGCCAGCGGCTGCTGGCGATCAGGCTGGCGACCGTCGTCACGGCATTGGTGGCGCTGTGGGCGATCATCGTGCCGCTGTCCACCACAGTCTCGGTGCGCTCGAGCCAGAACGCAGCGGCGGCCGGCGACTACTCCTCGGCACTGCGCTACGCCAACACCGCACAGCAAATCGAGCCCTCCTCATCGAGCCCCCGACTACAGCGCGCGCTGCTGCTCGAGCTGCTGGGCCACTACGCCGCCGCCGATCAGACCGTCAGGCAGGCGATCGCCCGCGGACCAACCGACTCGGAGATGTGGGCGATCGCCTCCCGCATGGCGATCGAGTCAGGCCATCCCAGGCGGGCCCTGGCCGACTGGCGCCGCGCCCGCTCGCTCGACCCCACGTTCGCCATATTCCAGCAATGAGCCCTCTTCGCCTTCCCCACCTTCGCCTCCCGGGACCGCTCTCGCGGCTTCGCGCCAGCCGCGAGGGTTCACGGGCCGTCGAGCGCAAACTCGCTCGTGGCCGTCCAAAGCCCAGCGAGTCGTTCGCCAGGCGGACGGGGTGGGCCCTCAGCATTCGCTGGGCGGCGACCCCGCAGCGGGCTCCTCTCTGGCTCCAGGTCGGCGCGTTATTCGCGGCCGGGATCGTGCTCCTAGTGATCGCGCTCGCGATCGGAATGTGATCCCGGTGTCAGGATTCGTTGAAGTCCAGCGTATGTTGGGGTTGATGCGTCGTTTGATCCTCATTGCCGCGTGTCTGGCCGCGTTCGCGTTCCCAGCCCAGGCGCTCGCCGCGAGCACCCTGCCGGCGGGCTCCGCAGGCGCCAACCAGTACGTGCAGCCGGTCACCACACCCACCGGCCCGACGTCCGTCACACCGACCGCTGCAGCCCCGACCAGCACCCTCCCGTTCACGGGCGAGGACCTGCTGCTGGTCGTGCTGACCGCCTTGATCCTGACGGCCGCCGGCTTCACGCTGTACCGTCAGGTCCGCGACCGCTAGCCAGCTGATGTCTGGGCGTAGGTCCGCGCTCGCCGCTGCGATCACGGTCGCCGTTATGGTCGGCTGGGCCGCAAGTCCTGGGTGGGCCCTAGCTCCCGTGTCGCCCACACGACGTCTGCCAGGGGTCGGGCAGCGCACGCTGAACTCCGTCGCTCGCCAGGGCCCAGACGGTCGGGCCGCCGCGGTATTCGCCCTCCAGACCGCGCCCCACACGCCGCGCGGTGCGGGTGCGGTCACGAACCTCACCCCCACAGGCTCCTCCGCCAGCGGGATCGGCAAAGCACTATCGGGCAACGGCGGCGGGGGCATGGGCTGGCCCTTGCCCGTGCTGCTGATCGTCAGTCTGCTCATCGCGGTTGGGTTCGGCGTCTGGCGGGTGGCACACCGGCCCCGCCCGGGGTAGACCGCGGCCGCGCCGGTGGAGCCGCGCTCGCGGCGGGACCCTGATTGCCGGGCGCAGGCCACGATGTACACTCGGCTTTCTTCCCGCGTGCGGGGGAAATGGAGGGCTACCCGGACAACGGGCCGGTAGCCGAACATCGACGCCAGCCACAGAAAGGAACTCCGCGCCATGCGTGCAGTCGACGCCCTCATGGAATGCCTGAAGGCAGAAGGTGTCGATGTCGTATTCGGGCTGCCCGGCGGCGCGAACCTCCCGACCTACGACGCGTTCTACGACGCCGGCATCCGCCACATCCTCGTCCGTCACGAGGCGGGCGGCGGGCACGCGGCCGAGGGCTACGCGAAGGCCACCGGCAAGGTGGGCGTCTCGCTGGGCACCAGCGGGCCGGGAGCGACGAACCTAGTCACCCCGATCTGCGACGCGATGATGGACTCGGTGCCGGTCGTGTTCCTGACCGGGCAGGTGCGGACCGAGCTGCTCGGAACCGACGGCTTTCAGGAGGCGGACACGATCGGGATCACGATGCCGATCGTCAAGCACAGCTTCTTGATCCAGCACCCGCTGGAGATCCCCCGCTCGCTGCACGAGGCGTTTCACATCGCCCGCACGGGACGCCCCGGTCCGGTGGTCGTCGACATCCCACAGGACCTCTCTCGCTCGGACATCCCGTACGAGCCCGTCAGCGACGTGCACCTACCTGGCTACCAGCCCACCGTGGAGGGCAATCAGAAGCAGATCCGCCTGGCGGCCAAGGCTCTGGCCAACGCGCGGCGGCCGGTGATCTACGCCGGCGGCGGCGTCATCAACGCCAATGCCGCCGCCGAGCTGACAGAGCTGGCGACCGCGGACCGGTTCCCGGTGACCTGCACGGTGATGGGGCTGGGCGCGTTCCCGGCGCCGCACGAGCAGTGGCTGGGGATGCTGGGCATGCACGGCACCCGGGCCGCTAACTACGCGATGGACGAGGCGGACCTGATCTTCGCCGTCGGCGCCCGCTTCGATGACCGCATCACCGGCAAGCTGTCTGAATTCGCTCCCAGAGCGAAGTTCATCCACATCGACATCGACCCCGCCGAGATTTCAAAGAACGTCCCGGCTCACATCCCCATCGTTGGCGACGCCAAGAACATCCTCCCGCGGCTGACGGCCGAGTACCGGGCGCTGGACACCGACTCCTCGCGGCTCGAGGGATGGTGGTCGCGGATCGAGACCTGGCGGGAGCGCCACCCCCTGGGCTACGAGGACTCCAAGGACT
The DNA here is from genome assembly GCA_963757075.1 of uncultured Actinomycetes bacterium. Lineage (GTDB taxonomy): Bacteria > Actinomycetota > Thermoleophilia > Solirubrobacterales > Solirubrobacteraceae > Palsa-465. The sequence goes on along the minus strand of CAVWQN010000002.1, from coordinate 60,991 downwards.
CAGAGATCAAGCCGCAGTACATGGTCGAGGCCCTGTACGAGGCGACGGGCGGGGGCGCGATCGTCACCAGCGACGTCGGCCAGCACCAGATGTGGGCCGCGCAGTACTACCACTTCAGGCAGCCCCGGCGGTGGATCAACTCAGGCGGTCTGGGCACCATGGGCTTCGGCCTCCCGGCGGCGATGGGGGCCAAGGTGGGCCAACCCGATGAAACCGTGGTCTGCATCGCCGGCGACGGCTCGGTGCAGATGAACATGCAGGAGCTCGCGACCTGTGCCCAGGAGGGAATTGCGATCAAGGTGTTCATCATGAACAACGGCTACCTGGGCATGGTCCGGCAGTGGCAGGAGCTCTTCTGGGACAGGCGCTACAGCCACGTGGACACGGGCCAGCACCCGGACTACGTCAAGCTGGCCGAGGCCTACGGGGCCACCGGGATGCGTTTCGAGGACAAGCAAACGCTGGTCTCGGACATGAAGGACGCGATCGCCACCGACGGTCCCGTGCTGGTCGACGTGCGCGTAACGCGCGAGGAGAACACCTACCCGATGATCCCGGCCGGGCAGCCGGCCCGGAACATGGTGGGCTGATGGGCGAGCCAGGCACCAAGGAGCTTCTGTCACTCGATGAGCTCGAGGCCGCCGGCAACCTGCGCACGGGCCGCAAGCACATCCTCTCGATCCTGGTCGAGAACAAGCCAGGTGTCCTGACCCGGATCGCCGGACTGTTCGCCCGCCGGGGGTTCAACATCGACACGCTGGCCGTGGGGCCCACCGACGACGAGCACTTCTCCCGGATCACGCTGACGCTCGACGGCGCCAAGCATCCCATCGATCAGGTCACAAAACAGCTGCACAAGCTCGTCAACGTGCTCAAGATCCGCGATCTCGAGCCCGAGGAGACGCTGGCCCGCGAGCTGGCGCTGTTCAAGGTCTCAGCCGACGGCGCCAACCGCTCGGAGGTCATGCAGATCTGCGAGATCTTCCGAGCCAAGGTGGTGGACGTGTCGCGAAAAGCGCTGGTGGTGGAGGTCACCGGCACCTGCGACAAGGTGGATGGGTTTGAGCGTCTCGTGCGTCCGTTCGGGCTGGTGGAGATGGCGCGCACCGGCGAGATAGCCATCTCGCGTGGGCGTGGGGAGACTTGACCCACGATTTCCCGGGCGAGGAGAGACCTGACCTAGGCTAAAGCGGTCTCACACCTAGGGCATTAGGGAAGGGGGTTGGGCGATCGCCAGCCGCGCAAGGATTCTGATCACAGACGGCGAAACCAGGGCGACGCTCGCTGCGGTACGCGGCTTGCATGACGCGGGGTTCGAGGTGGCGGTGGCGGCGGCGGCATCCGCGCGGCCGGCGCCGTCGCACTGGTCGTGCTGCGCGACGGAACGAGTGCAGGTCCCGCACCCACTCGACGATGAGCGCGGATTTCTCGAATCGCTCGATCGCCGGCTGGCGTCGCAGCGTTATCGGCTGCTGGTGGCCGGCAGTGACGCCTCCCTGCTGGCGATTTCCGCGGGACGCGACAACCTCCCGAGCTTCGCGGCAACTGGATTGCCTCCGCACGAAGTGGTGGAACGTGCGCTTGACAAGCGCTCGCTGACAGCCGCGGCCAGGCGAACTGGCCTCACCCCGCCAGAGACGGTCGTCTGCTCGGGCACGGAGGATGGCACCGCCGCCGCCCACAGGCTTGGCTTTCCGGTGGTGGTGAAGCCCGAACGATCGATCGTCGATCGGGGCGCGTTCCGGGCACACGTCGGAAGCGTTCGGGTGAATGACGAACGAAGCCTTGCGGCGGCGATCCGCGCCTGCGGAGGGCGGGTCCTGGTTCAGCGAATCGAGGCTGGAGACGTGCTTTCGTTCGCCGGCGTGTGCGCCGCCGGCGAGCTCCTGGGCGAGGCGCTGTCCAGATACAGGCGCACCTGGTACCCGGATGCCGGGAACGTATCGTTCTCGGAGACTGTCGCCGTCCCGGCCGAGCCGCGGGTCCTAGTGACCCGTCTGCTCGAGGAGCTGGCCTGGGAGGGATTGTTCGAGCTCGAGCTTATAGCCCGGCCCAACGGTAGCTGGGCCGCGATCGACTTCAACCCGCGGCTGTACGGTTCGCTGGCGCTGGCGATCGCCGCCGGGGCCAACCTGCCGGCGCTTTGGTGCCGGCACCTTCTCGGGCAGCAGACGCAGGTCGTTCGGGCCCGGCCGGGAGTCCGATACCGGTGGGAAGACGCCGACCTGCGCCACGCCTACTGGCAGCTTCGTCATGGTCGCCCAGCCCGGGCCGCGAGTGCGCTTCGTGTTCACCGGCATGTTGTGCACCCTTACTTTCAAGTGCGCGATCCCGCACCGTTCGCCGCTCGGCTTGTGTTCCTGGCGAAGGGTGTCCCCCGCCAGCTGAAGCCGGAGCGGGAGGCTCGGGTGCACCAGGACGTGCGGGACCCATCTGTACCGGGACCGGTAAAAGCGATCCGCGCGCGCGCCACCCGAGATCCGATCGTGGTGATCGGCGCCGGTCCCTATGGCCTCGCCGCGGCCGCTCACCTGCGCTCGGTCGGGCTCCCGGTGCGCACCTTCGGGGAGCCACTGGGTTTCTGGCGGCGCAACATGCCGGCCGGCATGCTGTTGCGCTCGCCGCGCCGGGCGACGCACATCGCCGCGCCGAACCGCGAGCTGAGTATCGACCGCTACGAGCAGGACGAGGGCAGGCTGGTGCGCAGGCCGACGCTTCGGCTCGAGGAGTTCGTCGACTACGCGACCTGGTTTCAGCGCCGCGCGGTCCCCGATCTCGATTCTCGACACGCGGTCAGCGTGGTCCCCGTGAACGGTCGCTTCTGCGTCACCCTCGACGATCGGGAGGAACTCGACGCGTCGCGCGTCGTGGTCGCGGCGGGACTGGCACCTTTCGCCGCCTGGCCAGAGCCTTTTCGCAGCCTGCCACGCTCGCTGGTCTCGCATTCCAGCGAGCATGACGACCTGGCCATCTTCTCGGGTAAACGCGTGGCGGTAATCGGCGCCGGGCAGAGCGCGCTCGAATCGGCCGCGCTGCTGAACGAACACGCCGCCACGGTGGAGATAGTCGTGCGCGAGACGAAAGTCAATTGGCTGCCGGACGACACGCAACCGCCAAGCCCGAGTGCGCGCAAGATCGGTCTGCGACCGCCTCCGACCGGAGTCGGAGGGAGGGTCAGCGGATGGATCGCCGCGGCACCGGATGCCTTCCGTCACGCCCCGGAGCGCCTGAAGCCGTGGGTCTCAGACCGCTGCATCAGGCCCGCGGGCTCGGGCTGGCTGCGGCCGCGGCTCGACCAGGTCACGATCACCTGCGGCCGGTTCGTGGCGCAGGCCGAGCCCGTTGGCGGAGAGGTAAGGCTGATCCTCGACGACGGCTCCGATCGCGTAGTGGATCACGTCCTGCTCGGGACCGGCTATGACATCGATGTGGCGCGATACCCATTTCTACGGCCGATCGCGACAGAGATCCGGACGGTGGCTGGCTATCCGGTCCTTGGACCGGGACTCGAGTGCTCGATCCCCGGCCTCCACTTCGTGGGTGCCCCGACTGCCCTCGGCTTCGGGCCGATCATGCGCTTCGTGGTGGGTAGCTGGTACGCGGCACCGGCCCTGACGCTGCGGATCTTGGGTCGCCGACCGCCGGCGCTCAGGTTGGCGATCGACCGAGTAGGGTGAAGCCTCGGTGACCCATCAAGTCATCGGGACCGCGGTACCGGAATGGCTCGGTCCGGACGGGCGGGCCCGACTCGCGCACTCCCTGGACGCGGCCCTTCGTAGCGCGCGGACAGTCGGCGCCCCAGTTCTGACGAGCGTCAGCATGGCGACCGGGTCCGGAGTCGATCCGACCGCCGTGATCGCGGCGTCTCGTCGGCCGGGCGAGCCGTGGTTCTGCTTCGAGCAGCCCGAGCACGAACAGTCCGCGATCGCGGCGCTTGGCTCGGTGCGAGCGCTCGAGGCTCAAGGCGCCGGGAGGTTCGAAGAGCTCAGCCGCCGCTGGCAGGGGCTCGTGGCCCGCGCCGTGAGCGCGGAGGTGGCCGGGCCGCCGGGCACAGGTCTGATCGCGGTCGGTGGGTTTGCATTCGCGCCGGAGGGCGGAAACGCCCCGAGCTGGGATGCGTTCGTTCCGGCATCGTTGGTTGTGCCCGAGGTGTCGCTGGCGAGACGTGGAGGAGAGGCGACGCTGACCATCAATGTCGACGTCGCTCCGGATGACACGCCAAGCGGTCTCATAGTCAGGGTTGAGCGGCGGCTACAAGAGCTTCGGGGTGACCAAGGGCTGCCGCTGTTTGACCCGGCGCAGGCCGGCTCCTACAGGGTGCGCAGCGTGATGCCTCCGACCCACTACGAGGAGGCGGTGGCGCGCGCCGTGCAGCGGATTCAGGCCGGAGAGCTTCAGAAGGTGGTGCTGGCCCGGGAGGTCGAGGTACAGGCCCCGGTGGACCACGACCCAACGGCGGTGCTGGGGATCCTGCGCGATGCGTTCCCGGCGTGCTACGTGTTCGCGGTGGGCCGGGGCGAGGCCACCTTCGTTGCGGCCAGCCCGGAGCTGCTCGTCCGGCGTGAGGGCCAGCGCGCCAGCACGGTGGCACTGGCCGGCTCTGCCCGCCGCAGCGCCGACCCCGCCGTCGACGACCACCTGGGAGAGCAGCTGCTGAATAGCGCCAAGGACCGCGAGGAGAACGAGATCGTCGCTCGGCGGATCGCGCGTGCGCTCGAGCCCCACTCCGTTTGGGTGACGGTGCCCCGCGAGCCGGTGGTGGTGCGGATCGCAAACATCCAGCACCTTGGGCGGCCGATCCGGGCGCAGCTCACGGAGCCGACGGGCGCCGTGGAGCTTGCGGGCCTGCTTCACCCCACCCCGGCCGTGGGCGGCGAGCCGTGGAAGGTGGCCGAGCGGCTGATCCCCGCGCTGGAGGGCCTCGACAGGGGCTGGTATGCCGGTCCCGTGGGCTGGACCGATGCGGTCGGCGATGGGGAATTCTGCGTCGCGCTGCGCTGCGCCGTCCTTCGCGGCCGGAACGCCTACTGCTATGCGGGCTGCGGGATCGTGCACGACTCGGACCCCGCCGCGGAGCTGGCCGAGTCCGAGGTCAAGCTGGGGGCGTTGCTCCCGGTGCTGGCGGGGTGAGCAGCGTCTGCGCGCGCGCCCAGAGCTTGGTCATGCCCCGGACCCAGCGCTCGGGATCCTGGGCCTTGACCACCATGTACTCCTGCATCTCGGGGTGGGTGAGGATCAGGAACTGATCGTGGGCGACGGCGTCGAGGATGCGCGTCGCGGCCTCCGAGGGCGCGATCACCTCGCCACCGCCAATGACGGCGCTGGCCTTCGCCGCGTCGCCGCCGGCGCCGGCGCGGAGCATTGCCGTATCAACGGCCCCCGGGCAGACACAGGAGACGCGGATGCCCTGGTCACGGTAGGTGAACGCAAGCCACTCCGCGAAGCCCAGCGCCGCGTGCTTGGTCGCCGAGTAGAGCGCGTCTCCGGCGGCGCTGAGGATTCCGGCCATGGACGCGGTGGTGATCAGGTGGCCTTCTTGGCGCTCGATCCAGCGCGGCAGCATGGCCCGAGCGGCGTAGACGTGCGACATCACGTTGACTTGCCACTGGCGCTCCCACTGCTCATCGGGAGCATCCGGACCGCCGCCGGTGGCGAGGCCCGCGTTCGCGAACCAGACATCGATCGGTCCCACGTTCGTGCTCAACCTCGCTGACCAGTGCGCGGGTGGCTTGCTCGTCGGTCACGTCGAGCGCCCGCGGTAGTACGGCGGGGCCGAGGTCGTCGCTGAGCACCGCGTCAAGATCCGCGGCCACCACGGTGCGTGCTCCGCGCTCGAGCAGCCCGCGCACCAACGCGCCGCCGATGCCACCAGCCGCTCCGGTCACCACGACCACTCTGCCCTCCGGGTCCATCGTGGCAGCTTACGGACCCGCTTGGAGTTCCGCCAACACGGCTTCTGCGACCCGGCGGTGGAGCTCCAGGTTCTCTTGCCGGTCAGTCCGCACCTCGACGATGGTGGTCTCCTCGGCCCGGAGCGAGCGTGTGACCTCCTCCCGCAACGCCGCGGTGCTCTGGGGCCGCTTGTAGTCGCAGCCGTACAGCTCCGCCGCCAGCGAGAAGTCGAGCCCATGCGGGGTGGCGACGTGCTCCTCGAAGGCGTCGGTCTCCCCGGCCACCGGGAGGAAGTGGAAGATCCCGCCGCCGTCGTTGTTGAGCAGCACGATCGTGAGCGGGAGCCCCAGGCGCCGGTTCGCCAGCAGGCCGCCCATGTCGTGCGCCAGCGCCACGTCGCCGATCAGGAGCACCACCGGCCCGGCTCCCGCCGCGGCGGCTCCGAAGGCGCAGGACACCGTGCCATCGATCCCGTTGGCGCCTCGGTTGGCGAGCACGCGGGGCGGGTCATCCCGTGCCGGGACGAACTCTTCCACGTCCCGGACGGGCATGGACGAGGCGACGAACAGCGTCGCCTCCGGCGGCAGCCAGGTGCCGAGCTCGCGAGCGACCAGCGGCTCCGACAGCTCGTCAGCAAGGGTCGCGGAGATCGCTTCGGCGGCCGCGCCGTCAGCCTTCCGCCAGGAGCCCAGCCACTCCCGGTCCACGTCGAGGCCTTCGGGCTGGGGCAGGGGCCCGCGCAGCCGCATTCCCACCACGGCGTCTGGATCCTGCCAGCGGCCATAGGGGTCAGAGGCGATCTGCGGTACGTCTGCCAGCGAGGCCAGCCAGGCGCGCAGCGGCTTTGACGTCGGCACGTCGCCGAGGCGGAAGATGAAGTCCGGTCGGTGGCCATCGGTGAAGTCGGCAGCGCGCAACAGCAGGTCGTAGTGGGCCACTGCCGCGCCGCCACGGCGAGCCCCCGACAGCGGATCGGCGAGCAGCGGGATGCCGCTGCGGGCGGCGAAGGCCGCCAGTTCGCTGGGGTCGGGCGTCCCTGCGCCGGCCACGATGAGCAGCCTTCCCGATGGGTGCGGCCCTGGTCCCTGCCCGGATGGCGGCGTGGCGGGTGGCTCGCGCAGCACGTACGGGTGTCCATCCGCACGGGCGGTCTGATCGTCTGGGAGCTTCCCGTCGAGGACCAGGGGCTCGCGCAGCGGGAAGTTGAGGTGGACGGGCCCCGGCGGGCCCTCGACCGCCGTCCAGTACGCGCGGCAGGCGAGGGTGCGGATGAAGCGCAGCGCCGCGAGTGTGGCTTCGTGCACGCCGACCTCGAAGAACCACTTGACTGCGTCGCCGTACAGCTTCAGCTGATCGATCGTCTGTCCGGCACCCACCTCTCGTAGCTCCGGGGGACGGTCGGCGGTCAGCACGAGCAGTGGCACCTGCGCCTGAGAAGCCTCGATCACCGCCGGCGCCAGGTTGGCCGCCGCCGTCCCAGACGTGCAGGTCACCGCGACCGGCCGGCCCGAGGCCTTGGCGGCTCCGAGCGCAAAGAACGAAGCGCAGCGCTCGTCGAGGTGGGAGAAGCACTCGATCCCCGGCTGTCGCACCAGCGAGAGCACGATCGGGGTGCAGCGCGAGCCGGGAGTGGTGCAGGCCTGACGCGTTCCGCAGCGGGCAAGCTCGTCGCAGAAGGCGCGCAGGAGGAGATACGTGTCGGTGGCGGTCATGATGCTCGGGATGGCGCCGACGCTCGTCCTGCTACACGGCTTCACGCACACCGGGCGTAGCTGGGACCCGGTGGTCGCGGCGCTCGGCGAACGCTATCGCGCGCTCGCGCCAGATATCCGCGGCCACGGGATTGCGTCGCAGTCCCAGCCGCTGACCCTCGAAGCGGTGATCGGCGACGTGACCGAAGCCGGGGGAGAGGCATTCACGCTGGCCGGCTACTCGATGGGGGGAAGGATCGCCCTGCACGCCGCGCTGGCACTGCGCGACCGCGTCGAGCGCCTGATCCTGATCGGCGCGAGCCCCGGGATCGCAGACGAAGCGGAGCGAAGCGCCCGGCGGGGGGCCGACGAGCGGCTGGCGGATGAGATCGAGGGGCTGAGCATCGAAGAGTTCGCGCAGCAATGGGCCTCGAACCCTGTGCTCGCCGACCAGCCGGCGAGCGTGCGAGCGGCGGCCGAGGCGGATCGGCTTCAGAACAGCCCCACAGGGTTGGCGCGCGCGCTGCGGGCGCTGGGAACCGGGGCCTTGCCCTCGTTGTGGGGACGGCTGGATGAGCTACAGATGCCGGTCGTGCTGGTTGTCGGCGAGCGGGACTTGAAGTTCCGGACGATCGCGGAGCAGATGGCCGAAGCGATCCCACAGGCGGAGGTCGCGGTCGTTCCGCGCTCGGGGCATGCCGCACATCTCGAGGCGCCGAAGGCGGTGGCCGAGGCGATCGCCGGGCCCTGAGAGCCGATTTCAGGCCGTTGTGGGCTGGTCCTCGCTCGCCCGGGCGTCGATCTGTCCCATCAGGCCCTGGATGGTCTCGTCGCGCTCAGCCCGGGCATCGGCCGGCGGATTGAGGACGCCCCGGAGCACGGACATCACCGTCCATCGCCGTGGCCTGATGATGCGCGGCTGGCGGCGCTCGATGCCGCGGGCGATGGCCTCCCCGGCGGCCGAGGGTGGCAGTCGTTTTCGCAGCGGTCGCGGGAGGGTGGCGAGCAGCTGGTCAGCGAGGGGATCCCGATCGATCGCCTGGTGGACCATGTCGGTGTCGATGAAACCGAAGTAGGCGACGCTTGCGCTCGCGCCGTGCTGGACGAGCTCTACTCGCAGGGCCCGTCCGAACTGCTCGACGGCTGCCTTGCTCATCGCGTACGGCGTTGCGCCGCCGCCATTGCTGAACGCGTAGATGGATGAGATGACGACGACGTGGCCCTTTCGCTTCACGATCTCGGGCAGCGCGGCATCGACCGTCCGGTAAACCCCCATCAGGTTCACTTCGAGCACCCGCTCGAAGCTCTCCTTCGCCATCGCGCGGAAGGTCGCCACGCGCGAGGCGATTCCGGCGTTGGCGACGACCACGTCCAGGCCGCCGAAGTGCTCGACCACGGTTGCGACGGCTCGCTGCATGGCTCCGCGATCGGTGACGTCGGCCGCTATCCCCAGCGATCGCGCGTCGTGAATCTGGCTGGCCGCGCGCTCGGCCGCCTCCGCGTGCAGGTCAACGATCGCCACCGACGCGCCCCGTGCCCTAAGGGCACGTGCGGTGGCGAAGCCGATCCCACGGGCTCCGCCGGTCACCAGGGCGACCTTGCCGTCCAAGTTGAAGTGCTCCACGCTCAGCAGTGTTTCACGCGCGAGGCCGCCAGACCTTGCTCGGCCTGCAGCCAATCGATGGTCGCTCGAAGGCCGGTCGGGTAGTCGATACGGGACTGCCAGCCGAGCAGCCCTCGGGCTTTGCGGTTGCTGAAGCTCTGGTTCTTGCCCATCACGTGAACGGCTTGTCGAGAGAGCAGAGGCGGAGTCCTCAGCCCGGTGGCGGCGCGTAGCCAGCGGTAGCCGTGCTCCAGTGAGAAGCCAACGGCGTGGGCGACCCAGTATGGGAGGCTCCATCGGACGTGTGAGCAGTGGAGCCCGTCCGCCAGGTCCTCGGTGAACTGCTTCCAGGTGACGCCGATGCCGTCGGTCACGTTGAAGGCCTGGCCGGGCGCGGCGTCGTTCTCGAGGGCGAGCACCGCGGCATCGATCAGGTTCTCGACGTAGCACAGACCGGCAACGGCGCGGCCGCCGTCGATCAAGATCATGCTCCCGTCGCGGATCGCCCGGGCGATGGCTCCGATGACCTCGGTCGACCGCGGGCCGTAGACGGTCGCCGGGCGCAGGATGACGGCGTCCAGGGCGCGGGCTCGCTCCGCGCGGCGGACCTCATCCTCTGCTGCCAGCTTCGTTTGGGCGTACCAGTTTCGAAATCGTGTCGATCTGTAGCTCTCGTCGATCGAGGGGGAACCGGGGTAGCCGTAGACGTCGGTGGTGCTGAAGTGGACGAGGCGCTCGACGGATCCGGCGACGGACGCTTGCAGAAGGTGCCGCGTCCCGCCGACATTGATGCGGGCGATTTCCTTGGGGGTGGCCCAGTCCGATACCAACGCGGCGCAGTGAAACGCGTAGCGGCAGCCCTGAAGGGCTCTGGCGAGCGAAGGCGAATCGGTGAGATCGCCGATGACGATCTGGACATCGAGCTTCTCGAGCAGCGAGGTGTCGCTGCTCGACCGGACCAGGCAGCGCACCGGACGGCCGTCGCGCACCAGCCGCTGCGCGAGGTAACCGCCGATGAACCCGGTGGCGCCCGTAATCAGGCAGACGTCGTCAGCTACCAACCCCAAGGGCTTGTCTCGGGGAAGGTGACCGATGGGCTCACCGGCTCATCGACGTGGCCCGGCGGCGGACCGTCGCCGAAGCGATACCCCGCACCAGCGTCCAGTTCTTGCCACCAGCGCCGCGACAATCGGTGAGCACGGCGTCGAGCGCGGCAAGGAAGCCTTGCGCCTCGGACTCAGACAGCGTGAGCGGCGGAAGCAGCTTGATCACGTCGTTCTTGCCAGCGGCCATTGTGATCACGCCGTGGTCGCGGTGCAGCGGAATTACGACCAGCTGGGGAAACAGGCCCTCGCTTGCGATGTGAATCAATCGCCAGTTCAGCCGAGCGAGCAGAGAGGGCGGTGCGCACAGCTCGACTCCGATCAAGAGACCGCTGCCGCGCACCTCCTTGATCATCTCGTGCCGGTCCTGAAGCTCGGCCAGCCCGCCCAGCAGTGACTGGCTCATGACTGCCGCCCGCTCGACCAGCCGGTCGCGCTCGATGATTCGCATCGTCGCCAGACCGGCCGCCATCGACAGACGGTTGCGGCCGAAGGTCGACTGCTGCAAGTAGCAGCGCTCGAGCTTTCCCACGGCCTTCTCGTAGATCTCGCGCCTGGTCACCATCGCGGCAACCGGCATATATCCGCCGCTGAGCGCCTTGCCGATCAGGACAAAGTCCGGCTCGAGCCCCCAGTGCTCGAGCGCGAACCACTGGCCGGTCCGTCCAAGCCCGGTCTGAACCTCGTCGAGAACGAACAGGGTCCCGTGGCGCCGGCAGAGCGCCTGCGCCGCCTGCAGATAGCCGGAGGGCGGAAGCGCGACGGTCCGACCCTGAACGGGCTCGACGATGAAGGCCGCCACATCCTCGCTGCGAAGCTGGGCCTCGAGCTGCGGGAGATCGCCGAACGGAACGCGCTCACAACCGGGCAGCAGCGGCCCGAAGCCCTGCTTGAAGAACTCATCGCCGACCAGCGACAGCGGGCCGAGTGTGATCCCATGAAAGCTCGAATCGCAGGAGATCAAACGCGGCCGACCGGTCACCGCCCGCGCGAACTTGATCGCCGAGTCCACCGCCTCAGAGCCGGTGCTGGCGAAGAACACGGCATCCAGGCCGGACGGCAGACGGTCCGAGATCGCTTCGGCCAACATGCCGGCCAGCGCCGAGTAGTGGATCTGCACGCCGTCCACGAGGTCCGCGTCCAACGCAGCCCGCAGCACCTCGCTCACCCCCGGGTGGTTGTGACCCAGGCTCGCGAATCCCTCGCCGGTGTGAAAGTCGAGATACGCGCGCCCGGCTGCGTCGTAGAGGTAAGAGCCGCGTGCGGAGGTGTACTCGGTGTCGAAACCGAGGATCCGCAGAACCTCCACGAGCGACCGGTCGAGATGTCGGGCGGCCAGGTCCAGCGTCTCGTCGCCCCGCGCCATGGCGTCGTCGACCACGCCTAGGCCGTCGCGGGCAAGAGCCATCCGAGCGTCCCCGTTTAAAAGCAACCCGGCAGGCACTCTACGCGAGCAGCGCCCGCGTGCGCTCCGGGCGCAATCCAGCGACCGCTACGAGCTCAACTCGTACCAGCCGCTCAGGCCGAGCCCCAGTCCAGGGCCGCCCGGCACGCTCATGCGTCCCTCGCGCGCGGCCAGTGCATCCGGGCGCCCCGAGAACAGCGACAGCGTCGCCAGCCCGCACGGCAGGTCCGGCCGCACGACGGTGGCTGCGTGGAGGGCGGCGGCGATTCCCAGGGGACCGTCGAGCATCGAGGCCAGGTAGACGCGGTAACCGGCCGCCCGGGCGCGGGAGGCGGCTTCGACCAGAGCCGAGATTCCTCCCCAGCGGGCGATCTTCAGGCAGACCGCATCGCAGATGCGGTGATCAAGCACGCCGGGCTGGGAGGTCGACTCGTCGAGCGCGATGGGGATCGACGTTTCCGCGGAAACGCGCGCAACGCCGCCTGGGCCGCTCGTAGGCTCTTCGCACAGCTCGATCCCCAACTGCTCGAGCGCGCGCAATGCCGAGATCGCCTCATCCACGGACCAGGCGCCGTTGGCATCGAGCCGGACTGCCATCTCGGGCCCGGTGGCCGACCTGACGGCTGCCACGCGATCGGCGTCCCCGGACAGGCCCACCTTGACCTTCACGCAGCGAAAGCCGGACTCGCGTGCCGCCGCCGCTTCGGACGCGGCACGCTCGGGGTCGGAGGTGGCGATCGTGGCGTTGACCTCTACCGCCGGCGCGTCCGCGGCCCCCAGCAGCCGCCACACCGGCTGGCCTGTGCGGCGGCCGGCCAGGTCCCAGAGCGCCACGTCGATCGCCGCGCCCGCGGCCGGATGGGGCGATGCCTGGGCACAGGCCGCGGTCAGCTGCTCGCGGTCGTCGCCGTCGGACTGGCCGAGCACGGGGCGGCAGGCTTCGAGCGCATCGCGCAGGACATCGAGCTCGACATCGATCGCTACCGCCTCACCCTGCCCGGCCACCCCGGCGGCATCGACGACGCGGACGCACACCAGTCGCACCGCGTCCACCTGCTGACGCGCAGAGAAAAACGGCGCGCGCAAGCGCGCCTTTACAAAAGATGTCTCGAGTCTCACCTGCTCAGCAAGAGCCCGGCCGACAGAAGCGTGCAGAACGCCAGCTGGAGCATCCCGGTCTGGGCCAGCGCCTGGTTGAGCGACGGTCCGTCGATGCGGTTTCGCACCTGGCGCACGATCCCCGCCGCGATCGGGAGCGTCAGCCAGGGGAGCATCACCCAGGCCGTCAGCGGGCCGAACAGCCACGTCACCGGCGCCAGCAGGTACGAGATGTAGATCATCGCCGCGAACAGCGAGCGGATGCGGCTGCGCCCGAGACGCACCGCCAGCGTCAGCTTGCCGGCCCGCCTGTCGGTCTCGATATCCCGCACGTTGTTGACCACCAGGATCCCCGCCGCCAGCAGGCCCACCGGGACCGCCAGCGCAAACGCCTCCCAGTCGAGGTGCTTGACCTGGACGAAGAACGAGCCGGCGACCGCGACGATCCCGAAGAACAGGAACACGAACAGCTCGCCCAGCCCCTCGTAGCCGTACGGTCGCGGCCCGCCGGTGTAGAGCACGCCAGCCAGGATCGAGGCCGTCCCGACCAGCAGCAGCTGCCAGCCGGCGACCACGATCAGGTAGATGCCTGCCAGCACGGCCACCCCGAACGAGATGTACGTTGCGAGCAGGACCCTCCGCGGCGGCACAAGCCCGCCCGCCGTGACGCGCACCGGCCCCAGCCGGTCATCGGCGTCCGCGCCCCGCCGGGCGTCCGAGTAGTCGTTAGACAAGTTGGTTCCCACCTGGATGAACATCGCGCCGACCAGCGCGGCCAAGAACCTCAGGGGGTGAAACACGTGGCCGAACCCGGCGAGCGCCGTCCCCACCAGCACCGGCGCCACCGACGCCGGCAGCGTCCTGACCCTGGCCGCCATCAGCCAGATGCGCACGCCGCTCGGGGCTCTGGCGGGCGTTGCGGTGGTCATCACGCCCGGCGCGGGAACTTGGAGAAGTCCGGCCTGCGCTTCTCGAGGTAGGCGTCGCGGCCTTCCTGGGCCTCCTCTGACATGTAGAAGAGGAGGTTGGTGTCGTGGGCCAGCTGCTGGAGGCCGGCCAGCCCGTCCTCGTCGGCGTTGAAGCTCGCCTTCAGCAGCCTGAGCGCGAACGGGGACATGGCCAGCATCTCCCGGCACCACCTGACGGTCTCGGCCTCGAGCTCGGCCAGCGGCACGACGGTGTTGACGAGCCCCATCCGGAGCGCCTCCTGCGCGTCGTACTGGCGGCACAAAAACCAGATCTCCTTGGCCTTCTTTGGCCCCACCAGCCGCGAGAGCACGGTCGCCCCGAAGCCCCCGTCGAACGACCCGACCTTCGGCCCGCTCTGGCCGAAGCGGGCGTTGTCCGCGGCGATCGTCAGATCACAGATCACGTGCAGCACGTGTCCGCCGCCGACCGCGTAGCCGGCGACCATGGCCACGACCGGCTTGGGCATCCGCCGGATCTGGACATGCAGGTCGGTGACTTCGAAGCGACCGACGGCCTCGTGCTTTCCCGCGGCGCTTGGGTCCGCGCCTGTTACGTAGCCGCCCCGGCTGCCCCGCACGCGCTGGTCGCCGCCGGAGCAGAATGCGTCTTCTCCTTCGCCGGTGAGGATCACGACGCCGGCGCTCGGGTTCTCGCGGGCCTTTTCGAACGCGTCTGAGAGCTCAACCACGGTCTCGGGGCGGAACGCGTTTCTGACCTCCGGGCGGTTGATCGTGATCTTGGCGATCCCTGCGTCCTCGCCCGTTGAGAGCTCATAGCGAATGTCCGAGTACTCGGCGGCGGGTTCCCATCTGACGGCCACGGAGCGGCTGAGACTACCGTTTCGTCAGTGGATCACTGGCTCGTGCGAGCAGCCGCCATGCATCCCGATCGGGTCGCGATCGAGACGCCTGCTGGTGGCGTCACTTACGCGGAGCTCGAGGCCCGGGCCCGGGCAGCGGCGGGCGCTCTGGCGGAGAGGGGCGTGGGGGTCGGCGACCGGGTGGCGCTTGCCTTGCCGGCCGGCGTCGCGTTCGCGGCGGCCCTGCACGGCTGCATGCTTTTGGGCGCGGTCGCGGTGCCGATCGACCTGCGGCTGGGCGAGGCGGAGCACGCGGGCTGGGCGAGGGATGCCGTGACGGTCGTCGATGGGATGCTTGAAGGGCCTCAGCTGGGGGAGATCGGGCCGTTGCGCTCGGAGGCCATCGCCACCCTCATGCACACCTCGGGCACGACGGCCGCTCCGCGCCAGGTTCCGCTGAGCTACGGGAACTGGCTGCACAGCGCGCTGGGCTCGGCCGTGGCGCTGGGTCTCGATCCAGAGGAGCGCTGGCTTTGCCCGATGCCGCTCGCCCACGTGGGCGGGCTTTCGATCCCGATCCGCTCAGCGATCTACGGCAGCACTGCGGTGTTGAGCGAGCGGTTCGACGTGGGGGAGGTGCTCGACCGGCTCATGGACCCGGCCAGGGCGATCACGCTCGTCTCGCTGGTGCCGACGATGCTCTCCCGCCTGCTCGACGCCGGCCTCCGCGCCCCGCCGGCGCTGCGGTGGGCGCTCCTGGGCGGAGGTCCGCTGCCGCCCCCGCTGCTCGAGCGAGCGGCGCGAGGCCGGAGTGCCGGTGGCGCCGACGTACGGGATGACCGAGGCCTGTTCGCAGATCGCCACGTTCGGCTGGCCGCTGCCCGGGGTGTCGGCGCGGATCGCTTCAGATGGGGAGATCCTGGTGCACGGGCCGAACGTCTCGCACGCCGCGCTCGACGGCGACGGTTGGCTTCACACCGGCGACGTCGGGCGGCTCGGTGAGGGTGGGCGGCTGTATGTCACCGGCCGTAAGGCAGAGACGATCATCAGCGGGGGCGAGAACGTCGCGCCCGCGGAGGTCGAGGCCGTGCTGCTGGCCCATCCGGCGGTCGCGGACGCGGGCGTCCATGGCCGTGTGGATCCGGAGTGGGGAGAGGCGGTGGTCGCGACAGTTGTGGTGCGCGACGGCGCCGCGGTGGACGCGGATGAGCTGCGGGACTTCTGCGCCGACCGGCTGGCGCGGTTCAAGGTTCCGAAGGCGATCGGTTTCGCCGACGCGCTGCCCCGGACCGAGTCGGGCAAGCTGCTGCGGCGAGAACTGTAACGTCACATCAGTCAACGTCACATCGTCTGCCGATATGATCGCTGGATGGCAGCTTCCGGCGGCGACCGTCGCGACGGCGCGGACTCTCCGAACCAGCTGACGATCGAGCAGCTGGCCGCGCAGTCGGGGATGTCGGTCAGGAACATCCGCTCCCATCAGGCGCGAGGACTGTTGTCGCCCCCCGAGGTCCGCCTGCGCGTCGGGTACTACGGGCCCGAGCACGTCGCCCAGCTGCGTTTGATCCGCGACCTCCAGGCCGAGGGTTTCAACCTGGCCGGGATCAAGCGGCTGCTCGACGACACCCAGGGCACCGCCGAGCGGCTGATGCGCTTCAAGGAGTCGCTCACCGAGCATCGCGAGCCCGCCGAGACATTGACGCTGGCCGAGCTCGGCCGCCGCTTCCGCGTCGGCGCCGAGCAGGCGCCGCGCGTGCTGGCCCAGGCCGAGGGCCTAGGCGTGCTGGTTCCTGCGGGCGAGGGTCGCTACGAGGTCCCGAGCCCGTCGCTGCTCGCGGTCGCGGAGGAGGTGGTGGGGCGGGGGATCCCGGTCGAGGCGGCGCTGTCGGTATTCGAGGAGCTCGACCGCCACTGCGATGCCGTCGCGCGCGCATTCGTGAGGCTGTTCGTCACCGAGGTGTGGCGGCCGTTCCAGCGCGCCGGCATGCCGGACGAGCGCTGGCCAGAGATCGACGAGGCGATCGAGCGGCTTCGCCCGCTGGCCACGGATGCCCTGCTGGCGATCTTCGCGGGGAGGATGGAGTCCCAGATCGAGGCGGCGTTCGGTCAGATCACGGACCGCCTGTCGGAGCGCGCGCGGGCGTAGAGGAGGCGCGCCTCGGCCGCACGGACCTCGATGTGTTCGGAGCCTGCCTGGGCGGGAATGGCTGAAACCGGGCTTGCAGTTTGGAACTGAGCTTGCAGGAGTTGAGTCTTCGCTGCCGACGTGCAGACACTGCGGGCCATGCGTATCAGAACCGTCCTCCCGCTCGCCGTGGCGGTGGCGCTCGCCGCCCCTGGGGTCGCCTCGGCCAACTTCCTTCACGTCGTCAGTCCCGGCGAGTCGCTCTCGTCGGTCGCCACCACAGACGGTCTTTCGGTCGCCCAGCTGGCGGCCGCCAACGGAATCTCTTTGAGCACGCCGCTGGTCGCGGGCTCCGCGCTGGCGATCCCGCCCCGGGGGCCGGTGTCGCCCGCCGTGGCAACGAGCGGCCGTGTCTCGACTGTCGGCGACGGCGATGGCGACGGCGACGACCCGGGCGGGTCGGCTGTCGCTGTGGCGAGTGGGGTAGGCGCGGGCTCGTACGTAGTCCGGCCCGGTGACACGCTGTCGGCGATCGCGACGCGGGCGGGGATGACGGTCGCCCAGCTGGCGGCCGAGAACGGGTTGAACCCGAACGGCTATCTGATCTCGGGGACGGTGCTCCGGTTCGGCGGCGGCGGAGCCGCCGGGCCGGCCGCGGCATCGGTGTCGCAGCCGGTGGGAGCGCCGGCCCAGGGCTCGCCCTCCGGGCCCCCGTACCTGACGCCTCAGCGGGTAACGGCCACTCAAGTGGGGTCCATCGCGGCCGCCAACGGCGTCCCTCCCTCGCTCGCGGAGGCGATCGGCTGGCAGGAGAGCGGCTTCAACAACGGCTTGGTGTCGAGCGCGGACGCCCGGGGCGTGATGCAGATCCTGCCCGGCACCTGGCAGTGGATCAACTCCTCGCTGACGCGCGCTCCGCTGTCGCCGTACTCGGCCACCGACAACATCCAGGGCGGCGTGCTGCTGCTGCACTCGTTGCTTCAGGCGACCGGGGGGAGTCCATCGCTGGCGGCGGCCGGCTACTACCAGGGCCTTCCGTCCGTGGAGCGCCACGGCCTATTCCCTTCAACGCAGCGCTACGTCAAGGACGTGCTGTCGCTGGCGTCGTCGTTCGGGGGCGGCTAGGCAGCGTTCACCGGAGCTTCACAACTAAGGCACCGCTCTTAAACGAGTCCGTCCGAGGGCCCAGCGAACCTAATGTCCCGTGAGGCGCATCGTCTGGGAGTTGTTGCTGTTGCTGTGGGGCCTAGGCCGGGTTGAGGAGCCGCCGCCCCGGGTGCTGATCGAGCGCTGATCGACGCCCGCCCCGCGAGAGCGCGCCGCCTAACAGCGCGGCGGCCGGACCGCTGATCGCGATCAGGGCCAGGGAGCCCAGGTTCGGCAGCGGCAGGCCGAGGAAGCGCCGAAGCGGGGGCACGGCGAACGACAGGGCGGTGACGCCGCCAGAGCCCGCGATCGCCCCGATCACCGGCAGGCTCAGCCGGCCCTCCCTGGCTCCGGCCTGGACAGTCTGGGCCAGCTGCGTGCAGACGATCGAGGCGAACGCGACTGCGGATCCCTGACCCCCCAGCAGCGGGGCCAGGAGAACCGCCGCCAGCGCCGGAACCGCCGTGACGATTCCCCGGCTGACGATCGCCGGTAGGAGCTGCCGATCAAACGATTCTCGTGCCGCGGGGGTAAGCCACTCGAGCTCTCGTTCGCGCGGGGGCTGCACTGCGACCGAAACCGCGGGTAGCACGTCGGTGACGAGGTTGATGGTGAGGATCTGGCGGGCGTTCAACAGCGTGCCACGACCGAGGGCCGCGAGGCCGACCATCATCCCCATCTCTCCCAGGTTCCCCCCGAGCAGCAGTCCCAGCGCGCCGTGGAGGTTCTGCCACAGGGATCGCCCTTCGATCAACGCCTCGGTCAGCGTCTCGAACCGGTCGTCGGCGAGCACCACGTCTGCCGCTTGGCGCGCCACCTCGGTGCCTCCCGCGCCCATCGCCACACCCACGTCGGCCAGCCGCAGCGCCGGCGCATCGTTGACGCCGTCTCCGGTCATGGCCACGGTGTGCCCTGCCTGCCGCAGGCATTCCACTATCCGCACCTTGTCGATCGGCGTAATGCGGGCGACGACGGAGACGCCTCTCAGGCGCTTGCTCAACTCACCGCCCTGGAGCTGCTCGATCTCATCGCCGGTCATGACCGCTCCGTGATCGACGGGCAACCCGAGGTCAGCTGCAATCTTGCGCGCCGTCGCGGGATGGTCCCCGGTCAGCATGATCACCCTGATGCCGGCGTCGTGGCAGAGGGTGATGGACTCCTCGACACCGGAGCGAACCGGATCGCTGATCCCAACGAAGCCAAGGGCCATCAGCTTGCGGGGATCCTCAACCGAGGTCTTCGCCTGGCCCTCGGCGACCATCAACACCCGCAGCCCATCGGCGGACAGCGACTCGGCGCGTTCGAGCAGCCGCTGGCGCCCGTTCTCGTCCAGAGGCCGCGCGGCGCCGTCCGGCCCGGTGATGCGATCGCACCGGGGTGCGACGGCCTCGGCCGCGCCCTTCACCAGCACCCGATCAGACACGGCGGTGGCATGGAGGGAGCGGGCTGGGTCGAATGGCGCTTCGCCTCTGCGCGGCGCGCCCAGTTGGCTCTCCAAGCCCGCCCGTTGTGCCGCCGCGAGCACCGCTCCATCGGTCGGGTGGGCCAACGCGTCGGGAGAGTTGGGCGGCGGGCTGGCCAGCCCAGCGGCCAGGAGCACACGGGCGGCCCCATCCGGCAGCGTCGAGGAGAAGTCTGTGGTCCCCTGCAGGTCGTCGATGGCGGTCAGCTCGAGCTTTCCGCGGGTGAGCGTTCCCGTCTTGTCGCTGCAAACCACGTCCACGCGACCAAGGGCCTCGACCGCGGTCAGCCTGCGGACCAGGGCTGAGCGCGTGGCCAGGCGACGGGCGACAGCGGCCTCCGATACTCCGGCCAGCAGCGGCAGGCCCTCCGGGACTGCCGCGACGGCGACGCTCGCGCCCACGGCCAGCTGCGCCAGCGGCGACCCGCCCCACAGGATCCCGGCGATCGCCACCAGCGCCCCGCCCGCTACCACCACCGGCATGCCCTGCCGGAACAGTCGATCGAGACGCTGCCCCAGCGGGCTCGCTTTGGTCTCCTCGACGGTCAGTGCGGCGGCGGTGGCGCCCCACCTGGTGGCCTCGCCCACGGCGACCACCACGGCTTTGCCGGTTCCCACCGTGACGTCGCTTCCTTCCAGCACCACCCGGGCGTCGGCGTGCTCTGAATCCGGCGCCTTCTCGACCGGGAGCGACTCGCCGGTCAGCGCCGCCTCGTCGAGCTCGAGCGAATCGGCCTCGAGCAGCCTGGCGTCGGCGAGCACCCGATCTCCGGTGCCGAGCAACAGGATGTCGCCCTTGACCACTTCTTCCGACGGCACCTCCCGGACGGTGCCGTCCCGCAGCACGCGTCCCGTCGCGCCGCCCATTCGCTCGAGCGCCCGCGCCGCCTGACCCGCCTGGCGCTCCTGCCAGGCACTGACTCCGGCATTGGCCACGATCACAGCGCCGATGATCAGAACGTCGGCCGTCGCCCCGATCGCCAGCGACAGCGCGGCGCCCGCTCCTAGCACGGCGGCCAGTGGCGACTGAAGCTGGTCTGACATGGCTTGCACGAACGCATTCCGTTCCACGCGGCGGGGCGGGGGCCGGCGGCGGCTCGCCACCTCCTCCTCACGCAGGCCGCCGGGCCTGGTCTCAAGCTCGCGCAGCACCTCTGTGGGATCCAGCCGCCCCCAGCGCTCGGGCTGCGGATCGGTGAGCCGGCTTATCACCGAGCGCGAGCGGCCGCCGCCTCGCAGTCGCTCCCACCCGGCGCCCAGCCCCGCCAGCGCCCCGATGTAAGTGGCGTACGAAGCCCGTACCAGGCCGGGCTCGCCTTGCAGACCCCAGAAGGCTCCGGCCAGGTTCGCTGCGATCGACATCCCGACGCTGATGTCCGAGGCCTGCTCGCGCCGATTGCCGGCCTCCACGATGGCGGCCACGGCGGAGAGGCCGGGAGCGAGCAGGTCGGCGCGCGCCTGGAACACCGAGCTTCGTCCCGAGCTCAGCCCAATCGCCAGATCACAGGCTTCGAACGGCTCGGCCGCCGACGCGCTGTCCGACAGAACCGCCACCCGCTCGCCCTGTCGCTGCCGGTCGCGGACGAGCTCGGTGAGGTCCGCTTCCACGATCAGCGGCAGATCCGCGCGACGGGCGACCGCGCGAGAGGCCCGCCTGTCGTCGCGCTCGAGCACGGCGACCTCGGCGCCCTGGGCCTCGCAGCGCCGGCGGAGCTCCCCCACGCCCGGAGCCAGCCGCGGGCGCAGGCGCACGTAGGCGATCGGCTGACCGTCGGGGTCATCACGGAGCACGAGCGGCTGCTCGCCGGCCTCGATAACTCGCCTGACCTCGGGGTCATCCTCGTCCGCGGCCGAGGGCGGCCCGAGCCGCAGCCGCCTGCCGTTCACCGTGGCGGTGACCGCGTCGCCGTCGTAGTGCGCGTCGGTTGCGGCCGCGCCATTGATCCGCGGCAGCGTTCGGCCCCAAGGAGCTTCCGCGGAGGACGCCAGCGCCGAGACCAGCGGCGCGAGCTCCGTGCGATCGCCACCCGCCGCCGGGATCACGTGCGTCTGCTCGAGTCCGCTCGTCAGCACCCGTGGGCCGTCGATGAACAGCACGTCGGGGCGGCGGATCTTGCGCTCGGGCCGGGTGCCGACCACTGTGACCCCGGCACGCAAGACCCGCGCCGAGGCGCCGAGGTCGGCCCCGTCGGCTCCGACTACGGCCGCGCGCGGGTTGACGAGCAGGAGCCCCGTGAACAGGGCACCGAGCGAGCGAAGTCGAGCGGCGCGGACGAGAGCGTAGGCGACCGCGGCCGGACCGATGGCCGTCAGATACCAGTGCAACCCGTCCGGCCGGGGATCGGCCGGGCGCGGCTGGGGATCCCACCGCCGGTCGCCGAGCAGCTCGATGACCAACGACCCGCAGAGGACCTGTGCTCCGGCTCGTATCTCTGCCCCGGGAGAAATGCCGTCGGGAAGTCCGTCGGCCCCTACCACGGTGCCCACGCCTTCGATCACTCGCGCCGTGAGGGGTACGCGGGAGCCCGGCTCGAGCCGGACCACGGCACCGGCCTGGGCCTCGTCGAGCTCCTGCACGCGGCGCTCGTAGTCGCGCCAGGCATCACGGCGGGCACGGGCCTCGGTGAACACGCGCAGCGCACCGGCGCCGCTCAGCATCAGTCCCAGCGGCGAGCCCGACAGCGTCAAGCTGGCGATCGCGGCCCCGCCGAGCAGCAGCTGTCCGCGGTCGCGGCCGAGCGCCCGCTGGAGCCCGTCCCGGACCGGCGGAGCGCCTTCGATCAGCCCGAGCGCACCGGCGACGGCAGCGGGCGCGTTTGCCGCTTCGGCTCCGGGTGCGCTCAACAGCCTTTGAGCCGCCACCAACCCCAGTCCAAGCAGCGACCCGACCACGCGGGCGCCGCTCTGGATGACGGGTGCCGGATCGAGCGGGTGGGCTGGCCGATCCTCACCGGGCTGGGGGGGCAGCTCGACACTTGAGACGTCTGAGAGCAGGTCCTGGATCGACGTGACTCGGCCCGAGAACTCGACCATCACCCGGCCGGTGGTCGCGCTCGCCACGGCGCGCCGGACCTCGGGGCGGCGCTCGAGGATCTTCACCACGCGCCGGGCCAGCTGCGGGTCGCGGTCGATTCCCCGAACCGCGATCCGAGCCCGGCCGAAGCGGCCGGCCTGCTCGCGGAGGATCCCCTTCACGCCCCCGAGCGCGCCGGCCTTACCGGGTTGTTCGTCGCTCTCGGCTTCAGGCTCCGCGCCAGGGTTTTCCGGCGATGGGTCGTCGCCCCCGGGGTCCTGCGCTGCCGGATCAATGTCTCGCATCTGCGCGGTGACCGCCGCTATCAGCCTGTCGTGGTCGACCGCGGGGTCACTCAACAGCAGCAGCGCATTACGGGTAGAGGAGCGGGCCGACGCCTTGCTCACGTCGGGGATCTCGGCCAGCGCCTGCTCCAGCGCCTGGGCATTCCGGCCGTCCCAGCCAGGGATATGGACCCGTACGCGACCGGGCATGGCCCGCAAGACGCGGGGCTGCTCTGCCGTTGCGGTCACCGCGAAGTCACAGATGCGCTGAGCCGGAGCGGGTTACTTGTCGCTCGCGCGCGAGCTCTGATTCCGCGCCTTGGCCTCGGCGACGATGTCCTCGACCTCCTCGCGAACGAGGCCCGCGATCCGCTTGATCCATCGAGAGCCGTCGGTGACAACGCGCTCGACGATCTCCTCGGCGCGCTTCTCGGCCGAGCGCGCGTTCGAGGATGAGCTGTTGCCGCTACTCATGTGGAGGACGAGCTGCTCTTTCCGCCGCCGCGCCGCGAGGATGAACGGGAGCCGCTCCTACTAGAGGAGCTGCCGCCGCGGCTGGAGGAGCCGCCGCCGCGACTGGAGGAGCTGCCGCCGCGACTGGAGGAGCTGCCGCCGCTGCTCGACCGAGAGCCGCCGCCCGAACCGGTCCCGTTGCGAACGCCTCGTACCGCGCCACGCGCGACGCCGCCCACGGCGTCGCCGGCCTTCAGGGCTCCGGTCACGCCGAGCACCGCTCCGCGCCTGATCGTCTCCCGGGTGCGGGGTGAGAAGACGGCCGCAGTGGCCGCCGCCACAAATGCCGACTCAGTGCTGAACAAGTCATCTAGCGCCACGGTCTCCGGTCTCCTTTGCTCGCTGGTGTGTTCTCCGCTACCCGGCGCGGTTCGACGCAAACCCTGGGGCAGCTGAGCGCCGCTGGCTCTGCCACGCGAGCGTCGAACTCGTCTCCGGATGTGTAGCCTCGCACATCATGTTCTACGACGACGATGCGGACTTAAACGAGCTCGAGGGAAAGACGGTCGCGATCATCGGCTATGGCTCTCAGGGCCACGCCCACGCGTTAAACCTCAAAGATTCGGGCGTCTCGGTAGTCGTTGGGTTGAGGTCCTCGTCGCCCAGCGTGGAGAAGGCGCGCGGCCACGGTCTGGAAGTGCTGGAGCCCGCGGACGCGGCCAGCAGAGGCGACCTCGTGATGATGCTCGTCCCCGACGAGCTGCACCGTCAGGTGTGGGAATCGGGGGTGAGCGACGGGATCGCGCCCGGCAACATGCTGCTGTTCGGACACGGGTTCTCGATTCACTACGAGGAGATCGTGCCCCCGCCCGAGGTGGACGTGACGCTCATCGCGCCCAAGGGTCCGGGCCACCTGGTCAGACGCCAGTACCTGGAGGGCTCAGGGGTGCCGGCGCTTGTGGGCGTGCACCAGAACGCGACCGGCAAGGCGCTGGAGGTAGCGCTGGCGTACGCCAAGGGCATCGGCTGCACGCGCGGCGGGGTGATCGAGACCACCTTCAAGGACGAGACCGAGACGGACCTGTTCGGCGAGCAGGCCGTGCTGTGCGGCGGCGTCACGGAGCTAGTGCGGGCGGGCTACGAGACGCTCGTCGACGCCGGCTATGACCCGCGGCTGGCGTACTTCGAGTGCCTGCATGAGCTGAAGCTGATCGTCGATCTGATGTACGAGAAGGGCATCGCCGGTATGCGCTACTCGATCTCCAACACCGCGGAGTACGGCGACATGACTCGCGGCAAGCGGGTGATCGGCGACGAGTCGCGGCGGGCAATGAAGCAGCTCTTGGACGACATCCAGGGCGGAGATTTCGCGCGGGAATGGATCGCGGAGAATCGCGCCGGTCAGGAGAACTTCAAGCGGATGCGCGAGGAGCAGTCAAAGCACCAGGTCGAGGTCATAGGGCGCGAGCTGCGGTCCCAGATGGACTGGATCGACACGGAGTTTCACGAGTAGCTTCGGGGGCGGCACCCTGAAGCGACGATGCGCTACGCGCGAGTCGCTTCAGGGCGCCACCCCGCTTCGCGGCATTGGCGCCTGCGCGCCATCGTGCGGGACGACGACTTCGGCTGCGTCGGCCCGGCTGATGTGCGGGTAGAGCGTGCGGATGATGAGGACGGCCAGGCAGCCGCCCACCAGCTCGGCGGCCACGAACCCGGGGACTGACGCCGGAGCGATGCCGGCGAAGGTATTGGAGAACATCCGTCCGACGGCGATGGCCGGATTGGCGAAGCTGGTGGAGCTGGTGAAGAAGTAGGCGGCGCCGATGTAGGCACCGACGGCGGCCGGCGTCGTGTTAGTGCGTCGGGTCCGAGCGAGGGAGAAGATCACCAGCAGCAGCCCGGCGGTGGCGATGGCCTCGGCCAGGAGGTGCGCGGGGGAGCCGCGGTGCTTGGTGGAGATGCTGATCGCGGCCTTGGCGAACATGCCGTTGGCGGCGACGGCGCCCAGGACGCAGCCACCGATCTGGGCCGGGATGTACGCGAACGCGTCGCGCCAGCTGATTCCGCCAAAGATGGCGTCCGCCAGCGAGACCACGGGGTTGAAGTGCGCGCCGGACACCGGGCCGAACATGAGGATGATCGCGTACAGACCCGCCGCCGTCGCAAGCGCGTTCTCCAGCAGCTCGAGGCCCACCTGATGGGGGGAGAGCTGTTGGGCCGCGATCCCGGACCCGATCACCACGGCGGCGAGGAACGCGGCGCCGAGGAACTCGGCCAGCAGGCGCCGCGGAAGCGGTGGTCGGGGCGGGGTCACGCTAGGCCGCGACCAACAGCTTGTCCGCAAACTCCCTGGGCAGCCCGGCGTGGCGAACCTCCGCCGCGACCGCCTCGGCGTCGTAGCTCACGCGCTCGATCTCGACATCGACCATCCCGTCAGCGGGACTGAGGACGGCGAAGGCGGCCCGCGGATCGCCGTCCTTGGGCTTGCCGACCGAGCCGCAGTTGACGAACAAGCACGCCGCCGTACTCGCGCACCCATGGTTTGTGCGTGTGCCCGAATGCCAGAACCCGAGCGTCCTCGGACCGCGCCAGCCGCTCGTAGAGGCTGGAGGGCTTGTCCTCGAACAGGTACTCGTTGACCTTACGCGGCGAGCCGTGCACGAGATGGACCGCCACCCGGCCGACGTCGAATCGCAGGTCGAACGGCAGCTCGCGCATGAAGTGCTTCGATGCCTGGTCGGTGTGGGCGAGCGTCCAGTCCACCGATTGCTGGCCGATCTCACGGTCGTGGGGGGTCACGTATGCGCAGCCGCAGTCTTCGAGGTCCCGCGCGATCGCGTAGTCGTAGTTGCCGTAGATCGTGGGAATCGCACGCTCCTGGATCAGCGCGCAGACCTCGTTGGGGTGGGGGCCGTACCCGACGAGGTCGCCCCCGCAATAGACGCGCTCGATTGCCAGCTCGTCGATCCGCTGGAGGACCGCCTGCAGCGCAGGAAGGTTGGCGTGGACATCGGTGACCACTGCGACGACCTCAGGCACATGCCGGAGGCTATCTATTGACAAATGTCGTTTCAATCGATATTCATATATAGATGACCGTCGATCTGGAACTGACACCCAAGACAAAGCGGCCGGCCGGCGAGCCGTGCTGCGAGCCAGTCGTCTATCCCGATGTCGAGCGTGAGGCTGCTGTGCGGATGTCGCAGGTCGCAAAGGCCCTCGGCGACCCGGTCCGGCTCCAGCTGGTGGACGTGCTCCGAAAGCACGCCGGCAAGGTGTGCGTTTGTGAGCTCGTCCCCCTGTTCGACCTCTCCCAGCCAACCGTCTCCCACCACCTGAAGGTCCTCCGCGAAGCAGGAATCGTGGGCTCAGAGAGGGTGGGGCTTTGGGCCTATTACTTCGTCATCCCCGACGCGCTTAAGGAGCTGTCCGCATGGCTGAGCTGAGCCGCACCCCCGAAGACGTTCGCGATGTCGTGCGCGAGAGATACGCCGCGGCGGCCGAGGCCGCGGCGACCGGATCCGATGCCGGCTGCTGCACTGCCGGCGACCAGACCGCCGCATTCGGCCCTGTGCTGTACGCCGACAGCGGCGAGGCGGACGCGCCTGAGGCTGCTGTCAGCGCCTCGCTGGGCTGTGGAGTGCCGACCGCGGTCGCCGATCTGCACCAGGGAGAGGTTGTTTTGGATCTCGGGTCCGGAGCCGGCGCCGACGTACTGATCTCGGCCCGCCGCGTCGGGCCGAGAGGCAGGGCGATCGGCATCGACATGACCGACGAGATGCTCGAGCTGGCGCGCCGCAACGGAGCCGAGGCCGGTGTCGAGAACGTCGAGTTCAGAAAGGGGTACCTCGAGGAGCTGCCGCTCGCGGACGCAACCGTCGACGTTGTGATCTCCAACTGCGTGATCAATCTCTCCGGTGACAAGCGTAAGGTGGTCGCGGAGGCGGCGAGGGTGCTACGGCCGGGCGGTCGGTTCGCGGTCTCCGACGTGATCGCCGACGCGGACATGGACGATGCGACGAGGGCGGACATGGCAGCGTGGACGGGCTGCGTCGCCGGCGCCCTCACCGAAGCTGAGTTCCGGGCGGCGCTGGCCGACGTGGGGCTCGAGGACGTGGAGGTTCGCGAAACCCACCGCGTGCACGAGCACGCCGCAGCGGCGATCATCCGCGCCCGCAAACCCACATCCGCGGGCTCTACGGTTTCCGCGCGAACGAGATGACCTGCTGATAGGTGGGTCGGTTGGTGGTCGGGAACGTGGTCGGGATGAGGTTGGGCACGAACGAGGTCATGCCCTGATTGACGCGCCAGGCTGAGGTGCTGGCGCCCACCTGCTTGACCAAATCCGCCCGTCCGGCGCTGATCGCGGACCACAGGGCACGCGCGCACCTGCGCACGTTCCCCCGGCCGCAGTACCGCATCGAGTAGGGCGCGAGGACACGGCGGCCGAGCTCGGTCTTCAGGTCCTTGTCGACGTAGGAAGGATCGCGGCCGAGCAGGTTTTCGAACGGCCCGAGTACGTTCCCGAGCCGGGGACCCATGACGGCGTCGAAGATATGGGGCCAGGCGGCGTTCAACAGCGCCGCGCCCGCGTAGGGAATCGGTCCGCCGGGCGGGCTGCCGACGGTGGGGGCTCCGTGGCGGACCCAGTTATCAATGAGGGCAACCGCTCTCGCCGTTTGGGCGTCCGGCGCTCGGGCGCGGCTGAGCATGGCGCGGACCACCGGCCACACCACGACGCCAGTTTCGTTCTGGGTAGCTGCCTTGTTCATCACGCCGACGACGTCGTTTATCCGCGGGCGGCTGGGGAAGGGGCCGAACAGCTCGACGTGCTGCACCGAGCCAAGGTGCTGGTCGTCGCCGTGCATCCACCCCGGTGCCGCCTTGTTGTTCCAGTTGAGCAGCAGATTGTTCGGACCGCCGATGTCGTGCGGATGGGCCAGCTCGGAGAGGAAGCCGCGCCACTCGTAACCGCCGGTCCCCAACGTCGGCAACATCCGGTCCAACCCCGGGGCGCGAATCGGGAGCCTCCCCGAGGAGAAGAACGACGTGGCCGTGCGCGACACGTAGCCCCAGTTGAACGTGAATCCGAAGCGGTTCGCGAACTTCCAGAACTTCTGGGGGGTCGTCGCCCGCCCCTCGGTCATCGCCTTGAGCGCCGCCAGCGACAGCACGTCTTGGCCGTAGGTCGAGCGCTTGCGGGTAAGGGCGTAGGGTCGTCCATGCACCGTCGCGGTCCCGATTACCGGGCCGTGGACGGTCATGGGGAAGGTGATCTCCTTGTTCCCGATCCGGCCGGCATCGAAGATTTGCATCGGCCGGCAGCTCCCACGGAACACGTATGAGAGCGTGGCCCGGGTGGGGGTGCCGCCTCCCGGCACGCACAGCTTCTCGGCGAACACGTCCTCGTTGTCGTTGCTGGCGGAGGTGAGGCTCCAGGCGTAGTTGCGCGTGCGGCCGATCAGGAGGTAGAGGCCGATACCGGACGCGGCAACGCCCTGGGCATTGATCCCGGGCCCCTGGAGTTGCTCCTGGTAGACGATCTCCGGGTAGTAGTAGCCGAGCTGCGGGCCCATCACCCCGAGCGCGCGGCCGGTGGCCGAGCGCGCCGGCGACACCAGCTGCCAGTTCGAGGCGTGGCGGCGGGCGGGCTCGGTCGTGCGGGCGGCTCCCGTAGCAGGGTTGCTGGCAAGCTGGATCGACCCAGGGTCGACGACAACCGAACCGCGAACCTTCCCGCCTGTGAGCTCGGGGTAGTTGAAAACCTTCTGCGTGGTGACTGGCGCGTCCGGGTCGTTGGCCTCCATCGCGTCATTCCACATCGCGTGGCCGCGGCGGGCGCCGAACTTCTGCTGGAGGCGGGCCAGCAGGTCGGCGTTCTCGTGCTCGTCACCGCCGCCGTTGCCGAAGATCGAACCGATGAACGCGGTTACGGCGATCACATCATTGGCGTCGAATGGGCGGCCGCCGGGGAACGCGACATGGTTGGTCGTGTAATAGGCGTTGAGGCCGGCGGCGTAGTTGTTCATGTCATTCAGCATCTGCTGACCCTCCGCCCCGTAGGCGCGGACGAGCGCCTGGCGCTCGCTGGTGACGAGCGCTTCGGCCTGCGCACTCGGCTGAAATGGCGTTGCGCTCGTGACGAGCGAGAAGGCGTCGAGGCCGGGGACGTCAGCTACCGCGGCCCGCGCCGGGTTACGGCCGAACTGGAGCAGCAGCCCGCGGTCCCGGGCCATCACCCAGCCCGCGCCGAACATCATCCCCGCGCGCGTCGTGCCCTTGATGTGTGGGATCCCATAGGCGTCGTAAGTGACGGTGACGTCGCTGCGCCCGACGGGCTGGATGGTGGTCGCCCCGATCGGGCGTAGGTCCATCGGCAGGAAGTAGCGGCGGATGCCCCCGATCGAGACGTTCCGCCGTAGCGGAGTCAGGCCCGAGTAAAGAGACAGCTGATCGAGCGAGTGCGGCCCGGTCGGAATCCCGCCGTAGTTGCCGGGCGGCAGGACGTAGCGCGTGATGTCACTCCGGTTGGCCTGAGCCACGGCGGGCACGCAAAGCGCAAGGACGAGCACTGCCGACGCCCCTATTCGTCGAGCCATGGCGGCGTTCTATCACTCCTCGCCATGGGCGCCTTCGCGCGACCGATAGACTTGGTTAGAAGCCGTCGCAACTGGCGCTCAAGGTGGATGCAACCACCGGGGAGCGGCGGTGAGCCTCAATTTGTCGCGCGCCTGGGCATGTAGATCCCGCTAACTTCGAGGAGCTCGCATGACCCAGACCCAGACCGCGCTCAAGATCCCGGACGAGCTCAAACCAGCGGATGGCCGGTTTGGCTCCGGACCTTC
Organism: uncultured Actinomycetes bacterium; assembly: GCA_963757075.1. GTDB lineage: Bacteria > Actinomycetota > Thermoleophilia > Solirubrobacterales > Solirubrobacteraceae > Palsa-465. Next base: position 31,103 of record CAVWQN010000002.1, on the reverse strand, counting down.
CCGCGTCCGCCCCGAGCAGCTCGCCCGGCTGGCGAGCGAGGGGACGAAGGTGATGGGCACTTCCCATCGCCAGAAGCCGGTCAAGGATTTGGTCGCACGCGTGCGGGCGGGGGTGCGCGAGCTGTTCTCCGCGCCCGAGGACTACGAGGTCGCGGTGGGCAACGGGGGCACGACCGCGTTCTGGGACGCGGCCACCTGCTGTTTAGTGAGCGATCGCGCTTTTCACCTGAGCTACGGAGAATTCTCATCGAAGTTCGCGGCCTGCACCCGAGCCGCGCCATTCCTCGACGAGCCTGCGATCGATTTGGCCGAGCCCGGCGACGCCCCCGATCCCGTGGGGATCGAGGCCGCTGATGCGGACGTCGTCGCCTGGGCGCAGAACGAGACCTCGACCGGCGTGATGCTGCCGGTGATCCGCCCGCCGGGGGCCGGTGACGCGCTCGTTCTGGTGGACGCCACCTCGGGCGCGGGTGGGCTGCCGGTCGACGTCAGCCAGTCCGACGCCTACTACTTCGCCCCGCAGAAGGCTTTCGCTTCGGACGGCGGGCTGTGGCTGGCGCTGCTCTCGCCCGCTGCGCTCAGGCGGATCGAGACGCTGACGACCGAGCGACCCCGGGGCCGGTGGATCCCGGACTTCCTGTCGCTGGCGATTGCGCTCGAGAATTCGACCAAGGACCAGACCTACAACACGCCGGCGATCGCCACTCTGTTCCTGCTCGCCGACCAACTCGACTGGATGCTCGCCCTCGGCGGCCTCGAGGGGATGGTGGCGCGGACGAGAGACTCCTCGGACCTGCTCTACGGGTGGGCCGAGGCGCACGAATCCGCCGAGCCGTTCGTGCAGGACGTCGAGAAGCGCTCGCTGGTCGTGGGCACGATCGACTTCTCAGACGAGGTGGACGCCGCGCTCGTGGCAGCCACGCTACGCGCGAACGGGATCGTCGACATCGAGCCCTACCGCAAGCTGGGACGAAACCAGCTGCGGGTGGCGATGTTCCCCGCCACCGACCCGGCGGACGTGCAGGCGCTGACCGCCTGCGTCGACTGGGTGCTGGAGCGGCTGTGATGACGGCCTCGGCGCTCGCACCCGAGGCGCAGGTCCTGGAGAGGCCGCGCGTGCTGGTGGCGGAAAAGATCGGTGACTCAGGCATTGAGCTGCTGAAGGAGCACTTCGACGTGGACCTTGGTATTGGCCTTTCGCGAGACGAGCTCGAGCAACGGATCGGTGGCTATGACGGGATCCTGATCCGCTCGGCCACCAAGCTCGACGCGGAGCTCTTGTCCAAGGCCGAGCGCCTGCGCGCCGTCGGACGGGCCGGAGTGGGGGTCGACAACGTCGACGTTCCCGCCGCGACCAAGCGGGGCATCGTGGTCGCCAACGCCCCCCAGTCGAATGTCATCACCGCCGCCGAGCACACGATGGCCCTGCTATTGGCGCTGGCGCGCAACATCCCCCAGGCCCACGCCTCGCTGATCGGTGGCGCGTGGGAGCGCTCGAAGTTCTCGGGCGTGGAGCTGGACGGAAAGACACTCGGCATCCTCGGGTTCGGACGCATCGGGCAGCTTGTCGCCCAGCGGGCCCGCGGGTTCGGCATGCGCGTGACGGCGTATGACCCGTACGTCGCCACCGAGCGCTTCCGCGAGCTAGGCGTGGAGCAGGCGTCCTCGTCCGGTGACGTCTACGCCGCGGCAGACTTCCTTACCCTGCACCTGCCAAAGACGCCCGAGACCGAGGGCTGGCTCGACGCCGAGGCCCTCGCCAAATGCAAGGACGGGGTGCGCGTTCTGAACGTGGCCCGCGGTCCCCTGGTCGTCGAGGAGGACCTGAAGGCGGCACTGGATTCCGGCAAGGTGGCGGGCGCCGCGCTCGACGTGTTCTCGTCTGAGCCGGCCACCGAGCACCCGCTGTTGGGATACCCGAATGTGATCGTGACGCCGCACCTCGGGGCCTCGACCGCGGAGGCCACCGATCGGGCCGGCTACCAAGCGGCCGAGCAGGTGATCGCGGCGCTGACCGGGGGAGTCGTGACGAGCGCGGTGAACGTGCCCGCGATCCCCAGCGAGGACATGGAGGTGTTGGGGCCATTCGTCCCGCTCTGTCGTTCGCTGGGGCGGATCGCCGTGGCGCTCGCGGAGGGGTCATCGGTGGACCGCGTGCAGACCGAGTTCCTGGGCCGGCTCGCGGAGCGCGACACGCGGCTTCTGTCGATTCAGGTGCTGCTGGGGGTGCTCCAGGGCCACACCGAGGAGGAGGTCAACGAGGTCAACGCGCCTGCCCTCGCCGAGGAACGGGGCATTGACGTCTCGGAGACCAAGCGGACCGTCGCCCGCGACTACACCGATCTGGTGCGCGTCACCGTGGTGAGCGGCGAGGATCCGGTCCGGGTCGTCGGCACCCTGATTGGTCGCCGCAACAGGCCCCACCTGCTGGAGGCCTGGGGACAGCGCTTCGATGTCCAGCTCGAGCAGCACATCACGCTGTTCCGCTATCGCGACGTCCCGGGCATGATCGGCCGGGTGGGCACGATCTTCGGCAAGCACGGCATCAACATCGTCTCGGCAGCGGTCGGTCGCCAGCCGGACGGGTCCGACGCCGATGCCGACGGCCGCCTGGCGGCGATGGTAATCACCACGGACGGTGCCGTGTCGCAGCAGGTGCTGGAGGAGATCGTCGCCGGCGATGGGTTCGTGGCCGGCCGCACCGTGACGCTGTAGCTTTCGCCACGTGACAACGGCCGCGCAGGTCGAGGAGAGCCGTCCGGCGGCGCTTGACGCCGCCACCTTGTGCGAGGCGTTTCAGCTGACGGCTTCAGAGCGCGCCGACCAGGTGGCACTGAGAACTCTGGGCGACGCCGTATCGATCACGTTCGCGGAATACGCGGAGCGGGTCGCCCGGCTGGCGGGTGCTCTGCACGCGCTCGGCGTCAGCCACGGCGACCGGGTGGCGTTCATGCTCACCAATCGGCCCGAGTTCCATCTGCTCGATACCGCCGCGATGCACCTCGGCGCGAGCGCTTTCTCGATCTACAACACATCCTCCGCCGAGCAGATCGCCTACCTGCTGGACAACGCCGCCAACCGGGTGCTGATCTTCGAGGCAGCGTTCCGCGACCGGGTACTCGAGGCGCTGAAGCAGTCGGAGGGCGTCGAGCACCTGATCTCGCTCGACGGCGCATCCGGCGACGAGATCCCGCTGGAGGACCTGGAGGCCGCAGAGCCCGCGGACAGCGAGTTTGACTTCGAGGCCACCTGGCGCGCGGTGCAACCCGATGACGTGCTGACGCTGATCTACACCTCGGGAACCACCGGACCGCCTAAGGGCGTCCAGCTGACCCATGCAAATGAGCTCGCCCAGTGCCGAATGCTGCACGAGGCCTCGCCGTGGCTCAGCCGCGGCGGGGGCTCGGTCGTGTCGTACCTGCCGCTGGCCCACATCGCCGACCGGGGCCTCACCCACTACGCCCAGATGGCGTGGGGAAACACTCTGAGCTGTTGCCCCGACCCCACGCAAGTGTTCGCCTACGTGGCGGACACCCGCCCGACCCGCTTCGGCGGCGTGCCGCGGGTGTGGGAGAAGCTGATGGCGGCGCTCCAGGCGGGGATAGCGGCGGAGCCGGACGAAGCGAAGCGAAAGGCGGCAGTGCAAGCCATCGAGCTTGGCCTGCGCAAGGTCCGCCTGGAGCAGAAGGGTGAGCCGGTGCCCGACGAGCTGCGCGAGGAGTGGGAGCGAGCGGACGCTCAGGTCTTCTCCCCCATCCGCGCCCGCCTGGGCTTCGACCGCTGCGAGTCCTACGTCATCGGGGCGGCGCCGGCACCCGTGGAGCTGTTCGAGTTCTTTGCCGCGATCGGGATTCCGATCTGCGAGGTATGGGGGATGTCGGAGCTGTCCTCGATCGCGACGCTCGTCCCGCGCGACCGGCTCAAGTTCGGGACCGTCGGCAGGCCGCTGCCGGGGGTCGAGCTTCGGATCGCGGACGACGGCGAGGTGCTTGTGCGCGGGCCGATCGTGATGGCGGGCTATCGGAACCAGCCGGAGAAGACAGCCGAGACGATCGACTGCGACGGGTGGCTTCACAGCGGCGACATCGGCGAACTCGACGACGAGGGGTTCCTGCGGATCGTCGATCGCAAGAAGGAGCTGATCATCAACGCCGCGGGCAAGAACATGTCGCCGGCGAACATCGAGCAGCACCTCAAGGCAAGCAGCCCCCTGATCGGGCAGGCGATCGCCATCGGCGACCGGCGACCGTACAACGTGGCCCTGATCGTCCTCGACCCGGATGCGGCCGCGGCTTTTGCCGCTTCGCAGGGGCTGCCTGATCCGTCTCTGGAAGCGATGTCCTCCCAGCCGTCGGTGCTGGCCGAGGTCGCCGCGGGCGTGGAGCGGGCCAACTCCCATTTGTCCCGAGTGGAGCAGATCAAGCGCTTCAAGGTTCTGCCGTGCGACTGGCCGCCGGCGGGCGATGAGCTCACGCCGACGATGAAGCTCAAGCGAAAGCCGATCGTCGAGAAGTACCGCCAGGAGATCGAAGCGCTCTACGCGGGGGCCTAGGGCCACGGGCAAGCTGACCGCGCGATGCCCACGCGCATGAGCGGCGTGCCGCTCACATCCGAGCCGCCATATCGCGCGCTGCTTCGCCAGCCTCAGGTTCGCTGGCAAGCGGTGAGCGGGCTCTTGGCGCAGGTCACCCAAGGAGCGTCAGGCGTCGGGATCATCCTCGTCGTCAGACAGCACACCGGTTCGGTGGCGCTCGCCGGCGGCGTCGTCGGGGTGCTGTCGATCGCCGCTGGGATCGCACGGCCGCTGCAAGGGCGGCTGATCGACCGCCGCGGAGCGGCCGGAGTGGTGGCCGCCACCGGCGTCGGGCATGCGGCGGCGTTGGCGGCGATCGTGCTGCTTGCCGGGGTTCAAGCGCCGGGCGCTGCGCTGCTGGCGCTTGGTGCCGCCGCCGGCATCTTTCTGCCGCCGATATCGACTGCGATGCGAGTCGGCTGGGGCCAGCGGCTCGGGGCAGACGATCGCACCGCCGCCTACAGCCTCGTGTACCTCGTGCAGGAGCTGGCGATCCTGGCCGGGCCGCTGATCCTCGCGGCGGTGATCGCGGCCGCCAGCAGCTCGGCCGCGGTGCTGGTGGTAGCGGGGATCACGGCCGTCGGCGGTCTCTGGTTCGCTTCAAGCGCCGGGTCACGCTCTCCTCACGCGCCGGGGGCGACCGTGGTGGCGGTGTCGGTGCTGCGGTCTCGCGGTGCCCGGCTCCTGATTGCGATCTCGGTGCTGCTGGGCGGGGTGATCGGCGGGCTCGAGGTGGTTGCGCCGACGCTCGCGATCGCTCACCGCCAGCCGGCGGCAAGCGGGCTCCTGATCGCGGCGCTGTCAGTTGGTGGAATCATCGGCGCGCTTGTGTACGCCGGGCGCCGCTGGCGATCCGAACCGCCGGCACGCCTGGTCGTGCTGCTGGCTGGTCTGACAGTGGCGGTGCTGCTGGCGGATATCCCGGCGGCACTGGTGGCCGTGGGCGCCCTGTTGCTGGTCGCCGGGCTGGCGATCAATCCGTCGCTCACGACGATCTCGCTGCTCATCGACCGCCACACGCCGGGAGGGGCGGTGGCCGAGGCCTTCGGCTGGCTCTCGACCGGGATCGCGGGCGGCACGGGCGCGGGGAGCGCGATCGCGGGCGCGGTCAGCGCGCACGGCGGCAGCGCAAGGCCTGCTTTCGTTGTAGCCGCTGTGGCGGCGGCAGCGGCGGCCGCGACAGCATCGCTGGGGCGATCGATACTCAGCCGTCCGGGCAGCCGGGCGGCGTCCTCGAGCCGCCAGAGCCCCTGAGCTGCTGTCTGCCCGGGCGGTAATCGGAGCCGCCGCTTGCCGCCATGCACAACTCCCCAAACCGGGGTCCCTCCTCGAAGTTTGGGGGGTTCGGCAGCTGGAGGGTGCGTACGTCACCGCTCCTGCACTCGAAGGCCGGGATTGCGACGTTTTGCATGCCTCGGGCCGCGACCCCGACGCGCTTGCGTCGCAAACAACCGTTGCTAGTCTCCGTCGCACATGGCGCTCAGCCTCGACCTGCGACTTCTTCTCCTCCCCCTTCGGGGGGAATAGCGCGTCGGCGGCCGCACGTAGCCGCACACCATTCGGAGAAGAGCCAGATCGAGAACTTCAAGGAGTGACATGAGCCCAGATCGAGATCCAAACCGAGTACTGATCTTCGATACGACCCTGCGCGACGGCGAGCAGTCGCCCGGCATCTCGCTGAACACGCAGGAGAAGCTCGAGATCGCCCAGCAGCTGTCCCGGCTGGGGGTGGACGTGATCGAGGCCGGGTTCCCGATCACCTCGCCCGGTGACTTCGAGGCGGTGCAGGAGATCTCCCGAACGGTCGAGGGCCCCGTCATCGCCGGACTGGCTCGGACGCACGTGGCCGATATCGACGCGGCCTGGAACGCGGTCCGCGACGCCGAGCGGGCGCGGATCCACACCTTCATCTCCACCTCGGACATCCACATTCGCCATCAGCTTCAGACGACACGCGAGGATGTCGTGGGCCAGGCGCGCGCGGCGGTGGCGCAGGCCAGGCAGTACGTGGAGGACGTCGAGTTCTCGCCGATGGACGCCACCCGGGCCGATGTGGAGTTCACAGCCGAGGTTTGCCGGGTGGCGATCGAGGAGGGAGCGACCACCATCAACATCCCCGACACCGTCGGGTACACGATGCCCCACGAGTACGAGGCCTACCTCCGGAGGCTTTACGAGTTCGTTCCGGAGCTGGGCAGCGTGATCGTCTCGGTCCACTGTCACGACGATCTTGGGCTGGCTGTGGCGAACTCGTTCGCCGGGCTGCGGGCCGGGGCGCGCCAGGTGGAATGCGCCGTCAACGGAATCGGTGAGCGCGCCGGCAACGCCTCCCTGGAGGAGATCGTGATGCTGCTCCATACCCGGCAAGCCGACGTGGGGCTCTACACCGGCGCCAACACCCGCGAGATCGCCCGGACCTCCCGGCTCATCTCGCGCCTCACCGGTTACCCGGTACAGCCCAACAAGGCGGTCGTGGGCCGCAACGCGTTCGCGCACGAGTCGGGGATCCATCAGGACGGCGTGCTCAAGGAGCGCACCACCTACGAGATCATGGACGCCACCACCGTCGGGCTCGATGCCAACTCGATTGTGCTGGGCAAGCACTCCGGCCGTCACGCGCTTCAGCAGGCGCTGGCGGAGCTGGGGTTCGAGCTCTCGGGCCAGCACCTGAACACCGCCTTCAAGCGCTTCAAGGAGATCGCTGACAAGAAAAAGCACGTAACCGCGCTCGACCTCGAGGCCCTGGTGACAGACGAGCTGCGCGAGGCGGTAGCCGGCTACCAGCTCGAGTGGTTCGACGTCGAGGCCTCGTCGCGTCGGCCTCCGCACGCAACCGTCGGCGTGCGCACCCCGGAGGGGGAGGAGGTCACCGGGTCCTTCACGGGCGACGGCCCGGTCGACGCCATCTTCCGGGCGATAAACGCCGCCACCGAGGTCGATCCCCGGTTAAGGGAGTTTCGCGTCGACGCGGTGACCGGCGGCCAGGACGCGCTGGGCGAGACCTCCGTGGTGCTCGAGATCGGCGGCGTGACGGGATCCGGGCAGGGAGTGTCGACCGACATCCTGGAGGCTGCCGGTAAGGCCTACGTGCGGGCGTTGTCCACCGCGCTTAGGCGGGCCGAGCTCGCGACTCGGGCCGTGCCGGAGCCGGTCAGCGCGAAGTAGAAGACGCTAGCCGCAGCCCCTGCCGATAGCCGGCCGCCAGTACCCGCTTCCGCGGCTCGGGATCCATGAAGTCGCCGCCCATCGCCGCCACGGAGTCCATGTCGGGCGCGACAGCCTGCACGATCGCCCCCTTTCGGCGCAGGGCGAGCGCCTCAACGGATACGGCAGACCTGGCCAGCCGTCGTGCCACCGACATGAGCGTGTGCGTCCCGCCGACGCCGGCTGTGGGATTGAGGCAGAGCACGTGCGTGTCGCGACCGGCCGGAGCGGCGTCCAGGTTAGTCGCACTCCACACGCCGCCATCGACATATTCACGGCCGGCGATCCACACCGGCGCGAACAGCCACGGGACCGAGCAGGAGGCGGCCACCGCCTGGCCAACGCCAGCCTTGGGGGAGCCCGGGCTCCCGAACATCACCCGCTGGCCGCGGGCCCGATCGACCGTGGCCACGCGCAACCTCCCGTCGAAGCTGGCGCCGTAGCCGTCGACGTGCTCGCGCAGGTCGTCGAGCGTTCGGCGCGGGCGGGCGATCCGGGTCAGGACCCCCGCTCGCACCAGGGCGCCGCCCGGCCCCGAGGCTGCCAGCATCAGCGGCGCGACTGGGGCGGTCGCCGCGAGCGTCACTTCACTGGCCCGGCGGGCGACCTCAAGGGCCGCGGCGGCAAATCCATCCCCCACTTGTGGCAGGGGCGCGGGCTCGAGCTCGGTGGAGCTGGCGGTCGGTCGCCTGGGGCGACGGCCCGCGGCGAGCCGCGCGGAGACGATCGAGCCGGCCGAGGTGCCGACGAAGTGCTCGCAGTCGCGCAGGTCGAATCCCGTGGCCTCTTCGATGCCGGCCAGCACTCCCATCAGCCACTCCACGCCGATGAGTCCGCCGCCACCCAATACGAGCACGTCGGGTCGAGAGAGCATGCCCTGAGGCTAGTGCAGCGGCGCCACCTGCTCGATTGCGTTAGCAGCTCCTTGCGTACGTGATAACGTACGACCGTATGCCCACTGTCGAGCTGGCCGAATCGGGGGTCGGGTCCCGCATCCGCGCGCTGCGCGAGGCGATGTCCATGTCCCTACGCGACCTGGCCGAGCGCTCCGGCGTGAGCGCTCCGATGCTTTCGCAGGTCGAGCGGGGAGAGACGAGCCCCACGCTCCAGGTGGCCTCGAGGATCGCCGCTGGGCTCGAGCTTCGGCTCTCACAGCTGCTGCGGCTCGACGAGGACGGGGCGGTCACGATCGTGCGCACCTCCGATCGGCGCAAGGGCCCAAGTGCCCCAAAGAGCGGCCACCGCTACGAGATCCTGACGCCCCCGCTGCCCGGGCAGCGGGCCGAGCTCTCACGCCACACCCTGGCCCCGGGCGCCATGACCGGCGGGCCGGGCGACCCCCCAATGCACGAACCCGGCAGCCGCGAGACCGCCCTGGTCGAGTCGGGAACGGTCGCCCTCGTCTGCGACGGCGAGCGCCACACGCTAGGCCAAGGCGACTGCGTGACGTTCGACGCCGACCTGCCACACCACTTCGAGAATCCAGCCGAAAGCGACGAGGCCGTGCTGCTGGCGGTGGTCAGCGCCGGCCTGCGGAGGAGCTGATGCCCGAACCCCCCAAGACGCTGTTCGACAAGATCTGGGACGCCCACGAGGTGGCTCCTGGCCTTTTGTACGTCGACCTCCACCTGGTGCATGAGGTGACCAGCCCACAGGCGTTCGACGGCCTGCGGCTGGCGGGGCGGCCGGTGAGGCGCCCGGACCGCACGGTCGCCACCGCCGACCACAATGTGCCCACCGACGGCACGCCGGTCGCCGCTCGCATCCGCGATGAGCTGAGCCGTGTGCAGGTTCAGACACTCGAGCGCAACTGCGATGAGTTCGGCATTCCCGTCTACTCGCTGGGCTCAAATCATCAGGGGATCGTGCACGTGATCGGTCCCGAGCTGGGCATCACCCAGCCGGGAATGACGATCGTCTGCGGCGACTCACACACCGCCACCCACGGGGCGTTCGGCGCGCTGGCCATCGGGATCGGCACGAGCGAGGTCGAGCATGTGCTCGCCACCCAGTGCCTGGTGCAGTCAAAACCCCGCTCGATGCGGATCGTCTACGAGGGCTCGCTGGGCTTCGGGGTGACGGCCAAGGATCTGATCCTTCAGACCATCGGCCAGATGGGAGTGGATGGCGCGGTGGGGCACGTCGTGGAGTACGCCGGGCCGGCGATCGAGTCGCTGTCGATGGAGGGACGGATGACCGTGTGCAACATGACGATCGAGGGTGGAGGACGGGCCGGGATGATCGCCCCCGACGACACCACGCTCGACTGGGTCATCGGCCGTCCCGGAGCTCCGACGGAGCCCCCCGAGGAGTGGCGCGAGCTTCACACCGACCCCGGCTCCAGCTTCGAGAAGGAGATCACGGTCGACGCCACCGCCATCAGCCCGATGGTGACCTGGGGCACGAACCCCGGGATGGTCGTTCCGGTGACCGAGGCCGTTCCGGAGCCCAACTCCGAGCAGGACCAGCGCGCGCTCCAGTACATGGGGCTCGAGCCCGGGATCCCGGTGCAGGAGATCAAGCTCGACCGCGTGTTCATCGGCTCCTGCACGAACTCCAGAATCGGGGACTTGCGCGCGGCCGCATCCGTCATCGACGGGCGTCGGGTCGCCGGAGACGTCTACGCGATGGTCGTTCCGGGGTCGCAGCAGGTCAAGGCGCAGGCCGAGCGGGAGGGGCTCGACGAGGTGTTCAAGCGCGCCGGTTTCGACTGGCGCGGCGCCGGGTGCTCGATGTGCCTGGGGATGAACCCCGATATCGCCGCGCCGGGCGAGCGCGTGGCCTCGACTTCGAACCGCAACTTCGAGGGCCGGCAGGGCAAGGGCGCCCGCTCGCACCTGGTCTCCCCGCAGATGGCCGCCGCTGCGGCGCTCGAGGGTCACTTCGTCGATATCAGGGAGTGGAGCCGATGAAAGCGATCGAGACGATCGAGGGTCGGGTGTCGGTCCTGAACCGCCACGACGTCGACACCGACCAGATCATCCCCAAGCAGTTCCTCAAGCGCGTCGAGCGCACAGGGTTCGGGGAGTTCCTGTTCTACGACTGGGCACAGGAGCCGGGGTGGGAGCTGGCGCACAATCCCGTCCTCGTCGCCGGGCGCAACTTCGGCTGCGGCTCGAGCCGCGAGCACGCGCCGTGGGCGCTCGAGGACTACGGGTTCGAGGCGATCATCGCCCCCAGCTTCGCCGACATCTTTCGCTCCAACTGCATGAAGATCGGCCTGCTGCCGGTTGAGCTCAGCGCCGAGGCGTGCGCCCAGATCGCGGATGCGGGGGAGGTTCGGATCGACCTCGAGGCCCAGGAGGTCAGCTGGCCCGGCGGGAGCGAACGGTTTGAGGTCGACCCGGAGACCAAGCACCGGCTGCTGAATGGTCTTGACGACATCGCGCTGACGCTCGAGCAGGGGGCGGCGATCGAGGCCTACGAGCGTGAGCGCGAGCGCTCCGGCCCCGTCACCACCGCGCTGTGAGCGCTATGGAGCGCCCGTGAGCGCCGCCGCCGAGCGCGATTGGGACGCGGGCACCTACGACCGGGTCTCGGACCCGCAGTTCGGCTGGGCGCTCGAGCAGCTGACGCGGTTGGAGCTGGCAGGCGACGAGGTCGTCCTCGATGCGGGCTGCGGCTCGGGACGGGTCACGGCGGAGCTGGTCGACCGCGTTCCGGGCGGCCGCGTCTACGGGGTGGACGTGGCGCCATCGATGGTGGAGCACGCCCGGCGTGCGCTGGGCGCCAAGGCCACCATCCTCTGCCAGGACCTGATCGAGCTGGAGTTGCCCGAGCCGGTGGACGTCGTGTTCTCGAATGCCACCTTCCACTGGATCCACAACCACGAAGCCCTGTTTGCCGCCCTTTACCGGGCGATGAAGCCCGGCGGACGGCTGCTCGCCCAGTGCGGAGGGCTCGGCAACATCGACGCCTTCCGTCAGATCGCCGACGCCGTCGCGGCTGAGGCGCCCTTCGCCCCCCACTTCGAGGGGTGGCGGCGGCCCTGGAACTACGCATCCGCGGAGGAGACGGCCGAGCGGCTGACGAGGGCTGGGTTCGTCGAGGTGAAGACGTGGCTTCAGCCAAAGCGGGTGGAGCCCGAGCGTGCGTTCGTCGAAACGGTGTGCCTGGTCCGGCATCTCGATCCCCTGCCCGAGGAGCTACGTCCCCGGTTCGTGGACCGGGTGCTCGCCGAATGCGGCCAGCCTGTGGTGCTCGATTACGTGCGGCTCAACATGAGCGCGGCCTCCGACGGCGGCAATCGCGCCTAAGGGTGATAATGATGAACATCGGCACCGACACCACCGTTCGTCCTTCGGTTCTTGTTGCGCCGCCGCCTGGTGTGAGCGGAGCGCCGGCGAATGGCGCGGGGCGGGCGTTGCAGCATCTCCCTGACGAGCTGTTGCGGGCGATGGCTCGCGGGCTGCGGGCACACGCTGACGATCTCGCTCCAGGCGTTCTCTTCCGAGGACAAAATTCCGGTGGCTGCGCGGTCGGCATCACGCTGCGCGAGCTGGCACCCCAGGCGTTCGATTTCGGGTGGCTGCGGTTTTGGCTTTGGCAACGCTGGCGCCGCGGCGTGGAACGCGACGTAGCCCGCAGGTTCCCGCGCCTCAAGCATCTACAGCGGCACTTCGACGAGGCGGTCGCCGAGTTGAAGGAGGCCGGATACCCCCAGCCGTCCAGGACCGTGGGACTGTGGCTGGCGGCAAGCGCAGATGCTGAGCTCAGATCACGCGGCAGCGCTGTGGCCGAGACGAGACCTCGCTCCACTCGGACGGGTCGCCGCTCCCATCGCCGGGCCGGCGGCCCGGCCCGCGCACGCGGACGGGAAGCGAGCGGAACCCAACCCGATCCGGAGGCCTCACGATGGTCGTGACGTACGTGATGGTGGCTGTCTTCATCGTCGGCGTCCTGGGCGGAGTCGCGAGCGTCCACAGCTACGACAGGGTCTACAGCAAGCGCGGTACCAGAATGCGCATTCCGAGACACTCCCGCCGAAGCCGGCAAGGCTCACGTCCAAGCCGTCAGCTGCAGGCCGTCGAAGCCGCGCTCGCAGAAGACGGGGCAGGCGATCAGCCGACCTCGTGTTCACCCGTCCGCTCGCACCGTCGTTGGACGACGCGATGAACGACGACGTCGCGTCGTCGAACCTCAGAACGTGTTGAAGCAGCCGTAGAGCGTGAACAGCGGATTGACGATGCTTTTGCCAGCCGGAGTGCGCATCGTCTGCTGGCCCACGAACGACGGCGGCGCCGTCGCCTTGTAGCAACCGTCCGAGTTGGCGCTCACGTCGTAGGTGACTGGCGTCTGCTGAAACGGCAGCGCGCCCAGCTGGGGGATGAACACGGTCAACGTGCAGCTCCAGTCACCGGGGCCCTGCGGCGAGCTCCCCCGCCGGCTGCAGGCCGTCTTCACGTTGAGCTTGGCACCGGCGGGAACGTTGCGGCCGAGCTGTCGTTGCTGGAGCACCGTCAGGTTGTTGAACACTGGCGTTATCGAAGACGTCACGCGCGCCGGTGTGACTCCCGCCGGGCCCCAGCTGCCGCCGATCGCCAGTACGGCGATGACCGCGGCGAACACCAACACCATCCGGGCCGGCATCACCCAGCCGGTCTTGCGGACGACCGGCACGCCGGCGAAGTCCCGTGTGCGCAGCAGCCGCCACGAGACCGCGACGCAGACGATCATCCACACCACGGAGATCGCGATCCCGGCAAGCACGGGGCCGTAGAACGGCTGGGCCACGAATAGCGGGTGCCAGTCCTGAAACGCCGACCCCACAAGCAGCTGATGGACCCACACGCCGGAGCCAATGAGCAGTAATAGCTGCATGGCCAAGCCGGCGATACTCGGGCCGATCACGCCCACAATGCCGTTGCGCGTCGCGGTGGAGAGCAGGACCGCGAGGCTCGCGAACGCCAACATTGGTAGCAGGCAGAACAGCCAGCTGACGAGCACGAGCAGCAGCGACTTGCCCGGCGACAGCAGCGTGCCGGACAGGCCGACGAGCGACTGGTCGCCGACGAAGATGAGCCCTGCCACGAGGCTCGAGAGCCCAGCCAGGATTGCCAGCACAACCGAGAAGGTCGCCGCTGCCAAGAGCTTTCCCCTGAACAGCTGCCCGCGCGTCCGCGACCGCGTCAGAACTGTCTTCCAGGTGCCGTGACGGTCCTCGGCTGAGAACAGGTCTCCGGCCACGATCCCGGCGATGAGCGGGAAGCCCCAGGCGCCAGCGAACCCCAACACCACGAGTGGGATGGCGAACCCCGAGCTGTGGACCCACACCCCGAACAACGTGTCCGCGGGGCTCGCGCTCTGCGTGCTGAGGATCGCGGCGAACGCAAACGGTCCCAGCACGCAGACCAGCGCCAGCAGCCGCAATGACAGCTGGGCCTGAAGCTTTCGTCGCTCTGCCCGGAACGCGCTCCACGTTCCCTGATCGAACCCCAGTCGAGGGAGCGCCGCGGGCGGCTTCAGGGTCTGGGTCGCGCTCATCTCTCTGCGAGTGCCCTCGGCTCGAGTTCGTCGTCCGTCGAGCGATCCGGCTCCGGCTGACCGCCCGTCAGCGCGAAGAACATCGACTCCAGCGGGCTTACGAGCAGCTCGAGACGGCGAACCGCCACCCCGGCCTCGCCGAGCGCGAGCGTGTACGCGTCGAGGCTCTCTTCCTCGGCCTTCAGAGCCAATCCGCCGTCGCCGGCGGGGGTCACGGTGACCCTGGGGTGACGCTCCGCGATCTCCAGGGCCCGGGTGTCATCGCTGGTGTGCAGCGCATACGATGACGGGGGTGCCTCGGCTCGCAGTGCAGAAGCGGATCCGTCCCACACCACTCGGCCCTGGTGAAGGACGGTGAAGGAGTCGCACGCATCCTCGATCTCGCCGATCTGGTGGCTGGATACGACCGCGGTGACGCCGGCCGAGACCAGTTCTCGCAGCAGTGCACGCACATCGCGGGCTCCGGCCGGATCTAGTCCGCTCGTCGGCTCGTCTAGCAACAGCAGCCGAGGCGCCCGCACGAGCGCAGCCGCGATCCCCAGCCTCTGCTTCATCCCAGTCGAATAGCCGCTGACCCGCTCCTCGGCCCTGGAGGCAAGTCCGACGCGGTCGAGGGCCTCCGCCACCCTTCCGTGCGCTCCTTCGCCATCGAGCTCGGCCAACACCTCGAGATTGACGCGGCCGGACAGGTAGGGATAGAAGCTCGGGTCCTCGATAAACCCGGCGACGCCGTCGAGGACCGGAGCGCCACCGGGGTCCGAGCTGCGACCGAGCAACTCCACCGACCCTTCGTCGGGCCGCACCAGCCCGAACAGGAGACGAAGCAGCGTCGTCTTGCCGGCCCCGTTGGGACCCAGCAAGCCTCGAACCCCGCCTTCGTCGACAAGCAGGTTCACGTGGTCGACGGCGCAGATTGGGCCGAACCGCTTGACGAGTCCCCTGGCGTGCACTCCAGGCACGCGGGCGCACTATAGGGAGGAGGTACTCCTGAGGTAGTAGGTCGAATTCCGCCTCAAGGACGACGACGGATCTGGGGCGAACCTGCACAATGCACCGATGCCGCTTTCCGTAGATCGGATATTCGAGTCGCTGGCCCGATTCGTGGTCCGCTTCCGCTGGGCGATCGTGGCCTTCTGGATCCTGGTCGCGGTCGTCACTAGCGCCACGTTGCCTTCGCTGGCAAGCGAGGTCAACAACAACAACAGCGCATTCCTGCCCTCGAGCTCGCCCAGCCAGAAGGCGGCCAACCTCGCCAACCCTGTCCTGGGCGGCGGCGGCACGGGCAGGATCGGCGACGTGACAATCGTCGCTTCCCGCTCCGGCCAGCTGACCAGCGCCGATCTGGAGGCGGTGTCGCGTGAGGCGTCACTGGCGCGGGGAGTGCAACAGGTCCAGTCCTCGACCGAGCTTGGCGTCTCCTCGGACCGTCAGGCCGCGCTGATCCGCGTGCGCGTGTTGTTCGGCGGACGCGACATTTCGAAGGACAAGCAGATCATCGATGCGCTCCAGGCGACGTTCTCGCATGCGGGTGCCCCGGCCGGGCTGCAGCTCCACCTGTCCGGCCAGATCGCGACCGCGGTGGCCAACCAGGCGAGCTCGAACAAGGCGGGCAAACAGATCCAGATGTTCTCGATCCTGTTGGTGATCGTGCTCCTGCTGGTCGTGTTCCGCTCCGTGCCGGCGGCGATCGTGACCTTGGTTCCGAGCGCGCTCGCGCTGCTGATATCTATGCGCCTGATCGGCGGGCTCGGTCAGAGCGGGCTCAAGATCTCCTCGATCACCCAGGTGCTGCTGATCGTGCTCCTGATCGGCGCGGGGACCGACTACGGCCTGTTCCTGGTGTTCAGGGTCAGGGAGGAGCTCCGCGGGGGTCTCGAGCCGCACGACGCGGTACGCCGAGGAATCGTGCGCGTCGGCGAGTCGATCTCGGGTTCGGCCGGGACGGTGATCCTCGCCCTTCTGACCCTGACGCTCGCGACGTTCGGGCTCTACCACGACCTGGGGGCGCCGCTCGCGGTCGGGATGGCGGTGATGCTCGCGCTCGGCTTGACGCTGCTGCCGGCACTGCTGGCGATCCTCGGCCGGCGCGCGTTCTGGCCGACGAAGGTCGTGGCCGGCACCCAGCGCGACGGCGGGTGGGGTCGTGTTGCAAGCCGGCTCGTGCAGCGCCCCGAGGCGACGCTCGCGATCGGCGTGGTCGTGTTCCTGGGACTAGCCGCCGGGGCGCTTGGGTACCACTCGGCCGGCTTCGGTGGCGCCACCAACCCGCCCAAGGGCTCGGACGCCGCCGCCGGCAACGCTGCGCTGGCACAGCACTTCCCGCAATCGAGCAGCAACCCTGCGAACCTCGTGATGGCGTACTCCCGGCCGGTGTTCGACAACCCGAGCGCTATCGACACCGCCCAGGCGTCGCTCAGCTCCTCCGGGAAGTTCAGAACGATCGCCGGTCCGCTCAACCCCAATGGGACCATCATTTCTCCCGCCGAGCTCTCGCGCCTGCACTCCCTGCTCGGCCCACCCCAGCGGCTACCGGTGACCGAACCCCCGGGGCTCCGCGTGCCGACGGCCGAATACAACGCGTACCGAGCCTCGGCCCAGTTCGTCTCCGCAGACGGTCGCACGATCCAGTTCCAGGCCGCGCTCGTGGCGGGCACGCAGGACTCGACCGCGGCGATGAGCGTCACCCCGCAGATCCGCACCGTCGTCGACGACGCCGCCCGGCAGTCGGGGGCGATCGCCAGCGGCGTGGCCGGCGAGGCGGCAGCCGTCTACGACATCTCGACTACGGCCAACAACGACCTGGCCACGATCATCCCGATCGCGGTGGTCGCGATCGGGCTGCTGCTGGCGCTCGTGCTCCGCAGCCTGGTGGCGCCGCTGTACCTGATCATGAGCGTCGTGCTCTCCTACCTGGCCGCGCTCGGCGTGGCCACGATCGTGTTCATCGACATCGGCGGCAACAGCGGGATCATTTTCATCCTCCCGTTCCTGCTGTTCGTGTTCCTGCTCGCGCTAGGCGAGGACTACAACATCCTGGTGATGACCCGGATCCGCGAGGAGGCGCGGCACCTGCCGCTGCGCGAGGCGATCATCAAGGCCGTCGCCCGCACTGGCCCGACCGTGACCGCCGCCGGAATCATCCTCGGCGGGACGTTCGCGGTGTTCGGGATCATCGGCGGGGGAGGGTCGAACGGCGGCCAGATGCGGGCCGTCGGTTTCGGCCTCGCCGCCGGGATCCTGATGGACACGTTCCTGGTGCGCACGCTGCTGGTCCCCTCGACCGTGATGCTGCTCGGACGCTGGAACTGGTGGCCGTCAGCCATGGGCAGGCTCAGGCCGAAGCACGCGCCGACGCTGGAGCCGGCGGAGGTCCCCGAGTAGCGGGTTCTCGGCGGCGACCGCCGCCAGGTTTCCTTCCCGCTACCTTCCCGGGCCACCATGGCCAAACGCATCATCCTGCTCCCGGGAGACGGGATCGGCCCCGAGATCTCCGCGCCAGCCGTCGAGGTGCTGAACGCCGTCGCCCCGGGAGAGCTCGAGTTCGAAGAGCACGTGTTCGGCGGCGCCTCGATCGACGCCCACGGCAGCGCCCTGACCGACGAGACGCTCGCGGCCTGCAAGTCCGCCGACGCCGTGCTGCTGGCCGCCGTCGGCGGGCCGAAGTGGGACACGACCGACCCCGCCAAGCCGCGGCCGGAGCAAGGCCTGCTCGGACTGCGCAAGGGACTGGGCCTGTTCGCCAACCTGCGGCCGGTCAAGCCGCTCGAGGCCCTCTATGACGCAAGCCCCCTCAAGCGCGAGCTGATCGAGCGCACCGACCTGCTGGTCGTGCGAGAGCTGACGGGCGGCATCTACTTCGGCACCAAGGAGCGCACCGCCGACCGGGCCTTGGACGAGTCGGTCTACACGCGGGCGGAGATCGAGCGGATCGCGCGGGTGGCGTTCGGGGCCGCGCGCTCGCGGGTGACGAGCGTCGATAAGGCCAACGTGCTCGAGACCTCGAGGCTGTGGCGGGAGGTGGTGCGGGACGTCCACGGCCGCGAGTTCCCCAATATCGAGCTCGAGCACCTGCTCGTCGACAACGCGGCCATGCAGCTGGTCGCGGCGCCGCGCCACTTCGAGGTGATCCTGACCGAGAACATGTTCGGCGACATCCTCAGTGACGAAGCGGCGATGCTCAGCGGCTCCATCGGGATGCTCCCGAGCGCGTCGCTGGGGGACGGCGGCCCCGGGCTGTTCGAGCCCATTCACGGATCGGCTCCGGGCATCGCCGGCACCGGCGCCGCCAACCCACTGGCGATGTTCCTCTCGGGGGCGCTGATGCTGAGGCACGGATTGGCAATGGAGGCGCAGGCAGCGGCGTTAGAATCGGCGGTCGACCGGGCGCTGTCCGACGGGCTGCGCACGTCGGACCTGGGGGGCTCAGCCACTACTAGCGAGGCCACCCAGGCGGTACTCGAACACCTGTAAGGAGCGCAACTAGTGGAGCAAGCTGACCTCATCTGGCACAACGGAGAGCTGGTGGCCTGGGAGGATGCGAAGGTCCACGTATTGACGCACGGGCTCCACTACGGAACCGGGGTATTCGAGGGCGAGCGGGCGTATGAGACGGCCCACGGCACGGCCATCTTCCGCCACCGCGAGCACCTGGAGCGGCTGTTCAAGTCGGCGGAGCTGTACTACATGCCGATCCCCTACACGCTCGAGCAGTTGCGGGCCGCTACGCACGAGCTGATCGCAGCCAACGAGTTGCGCGAGTGCTACGTGCGCCCGATCGTGTTTCGCAGCTACGGCCAGATGGGGCTGTACCCGCTCGACTGCGCGGTGGAGGTGGCCATCGCCGCCTGGCCCTGGGAAGCGTACTTGGGCGAGGCTGGGAAGCGAGAAGGCGTCCGCGCCAAGGTCTCGAGCTGGCGCCGGATCCCGCACGACTCGCTCATACCGCACGCCAAGGCCTCGGGCCAGTACCTGAACAACGTGCTGGCGAAGATCGAGGCCTCGAAGGCCGGCTACGAGGAAGCGATCCTGCTCGATGCCCAGGGCTTCGTCTGCGAAGGCACCGGCGAGAACATCTTCGTCGTACGGGACGGAACGATCTTCACCCCGCCCCAGACGGCCGGGATCCTCGATGGCATCAGCCGCAGGTCGCTGATCGAGATCGCGCGCGACCTGGGCTACGAAGTGGTCGAACGCAACCTTGCCCGGGCCGAGCTCTACTTGGCCGACGAGGTGTTCCTCACCGGCACCGCCACCGAGCTGGCCCCGGTGCGCGAGATCGATGACCACCGGGTTGGCTCCGGTCAGCCAGGGCCGATTACCCACGCCGTCCAGCGCGTGTTCGACGACGCGCTCCACGGCCGCGACCCGCGCTACGCCGAGTGGCTCGACGTGGTCAAGGTGCCCTCGAAGGCGGTGTGACACCGCCCCCATGACCAAGATCGAGCTGTACGACACCACCCTGCGCGACGGTATGCAGGGCGAGGGAATGTCGCTGTCGGCGCCGGAGAAGCTGCGGGTAGCGCACCGGCTTGACGAGCTCGGGATCGACGTGATCGAGGCAGGCTTTCCGAGCTCCAACCCCAAGGAGCTCGAGCTGTTCGACCTGCTGGCGGAGGAGACCTTTGAGCACTCCTCGATCGCCGCGTTTGGGATGACCCGGCGGCGGGACTACGCGGCATCGGAGGATCCCGGACTGCGCGTGCTCGCCGGGTGTTTCGCGCCGGTGTGCACGGTGGTGGGCAAGACCTGGGGGCTTCACCTGGAGAAGGTGGTGAAGGTCAGCCGGGAGGAGAACCTGCGCATGATCGCCGACTCGGTGGCGTTCCTTGCCTCGGAGGGCAAGCGGGTGGTCTATGACGCCGAGCACTTCTTCGACGGCTTCCGCGACGACCCGGACTACGCGCTTCGCTGTCTGCGCGCCGCCGCCGAGGCGGGCGCCGACACCGTCGTCTGCTGCGACACCAATGGGGGCACGCTGCCGGACGGGATCGCCGCGGCCATGGCCGCAGTGATCGGCAGCCTGGGGTCCATCGTCAGCGTGGGGATCCACTGCCACGATGACGCCGGCTGCGGCGTGGCCAACTCGATCGCGGCCGTGGCGCAGGGCGCCTCGCACGTCCAGGGGACGATGAACGGCTACGGAGAACGCTGCGGAAACGCCAACCTGGTCACGATCATCCCCAACCTCCAGCTCAAGCTCGGATACGAGTGCCTGACCGACGAGCAGCTCACAAATCTGACCCCCACCGCGCACTTCATCGACGAGCTCCTGAACTTCAACCCCGATTCGTTCCAGCCCTACGTTGGTCGCAACGCGTTCGCGCACAAGGGAGGCATGCACGTGGCAGGCGTGAGCGCGGATCCGGCGACCTTCGAGCACGTGGATCCCCAGGTAGTCGGCAACCGACGCGAGGTCCTGATCTCGGAGCTGTCGGGTAAGGGGACTGTCCACGCCCGAGCTCGCGACGCTGGCCTGGCGCTCGATGACGAGGAGGCGGGTGCGGTAGTCGAGCGGGTCAAGGAACTCGAGCACCGCGGGTATCACTTCGAAGCCGCCGACGGATCGTTCGAGCTGCTGCTGCGCAAGGAGACCGGTGATTACGAGCCGCTGTTCACGCTCGAGTCCTGGCGGGCGATCGTCGAGAAGCGGGCTGACGGCCGGGTCGAGACCGAGGCCACGATCAAGATCTGGGTAGACGGCGAGCGCTACGTGCGCACCGCCGAGGGCAATGGCCCCGTCAACGCACTGGACCGCGCGCTGAGAGAGGCGCTGGCGCAGACGCATCCGCGTCTGCGCGACATCGATCTGGTCAACTTCAAGGTGAGGATCCTGGACGAGGCGAAGGGGACGGGCGCGGTCACCCGTGTGCTCCTCGACACCTCCGACGGCGAGGAGGTATGGGGCACGATCGGCGTCTCGGAGAACATCATCGAGTCCTCGTGGGAGGCACTGGTCGACTCGCTCGAGTACGGGATGTTGCGGGTGGAGCGGCGAGCTGGGCGCGGAACCACCGCGCCCGCTACGTGAGCCAGCACTCCGAAGAGTCGCTTTGAGCCCGCGACCGTTCCCCTAGATTCGCTTTGAGCCCACCCTCCGAAGAGTCGCTTTGAGCCCATCCTCCGAAGAGGCCCTTCCCCTCGCCAGGCCGGTGATCGGCCCCGAGGAGGAGGCGCGCGTGCTGGCCGCGCTGCGCTCCGGCCGGCTGTCGCTAGGGCCGCTGCTCCCGGAGTTCGAGCGGGCATTCGCCCAGCGGGTGCGTGCACCGTTCGCGAGCGCAGTCTCGAGCGGCACCGCCGGGCTGCACCTGGCGCTGCGGGCCGTCGGGGTCAGCGAGGGCGACGAGGTGATAACGAGCCCGTTCTCGTTCGTCGCCAGCGCGAACGTCGCGGTATACGAGCGTGCGCGTCCCGTCTTTGCCGACATCGACCCCGTCACGCTGAACGTCGATCCCGACGCGGTGGCGGCGGCGGTGACGCCACGGACGGCCGCGCTGCTTCCGGTCCACATCTTCGGCTATCCGGCCGACGTGCCGTCAATGGAGCGGCTCGGGCTGCCGATCGTCGAGGACGCCTGCGAGGCGCTCGGCGCCGTGTACGGGGACGGTGTTCCGGTGGGGGGACGCGGCCATCCGGCGGTGTTCGGCTTCTATCCCAACAAGCAGCTGACGACGGGGGAGGGGGGGATGGTTTGCGTGGCCGACGCCGGCGTCAAGGAGCGGCTCGACTCAGAGCGAAACCAGGGGCGCTCCCCGGACATGGGCTGGCTCGACCACGACCGGCTCGGTTTCAACTATCGCCTGTCCGATGTCGCCTGCGCGTTGGGCCTCGCGCAGCTCGAGCGACTGGATGAGATGCTCGAGGGGAGGGCGCGCGTGGCCTCTCTATACCGCCAGGCGATTGTCGTCCATCGAGGGGCTCGAGCTGCCGTGCCCGGACTCGGGAGGGGCGCGCCGCGGTTGGTTCGTGTTCGTCGTCCAGCTGCCGCGCACGGTCGAGCGCGACGAGGTCGTCAGGGACCTCGTGGCACGAGGCGTCCCCAGTAAGCCGTATTTCCCGGCCGTCCATTTGATGACGTTCTACCGCGAGCGCTTCGGCCACCGCGCTGGCGAATTTCCGGTGTGCGAGGACATCGCCGCACGCTCGATCGCCCTCCCTTTCTTCCCGCAGATGACCGAGGGTCAGGTGGCGCAGGTGGCGGACGGGCTGCGATCGGTGGTCGAGGCGCAGGCCCGGACGAGCGTCCGACCCTAACATCAGTCGCCGCATGTCCCCGCGCGACACCTCTTCCTCTCCGACGGCCTCCCGTGCCAGCGCACGGTTCACGGAGCCCCAACACGCGGCCTTTCGCCGCCTCAACGACTCGATCGGTTTCGACTGGCGCCTGGCGCCGTACGACGTCGCCCAATCGCGGGCGCACGTCTCCATGCTCGCCCGTCAGGGGATCATCGCGTCCGAGGATCGCGACGCCCTTCACCAAGCGCTGGATCGCGTCGAGCGCGAGCTGTTGGATGGCTCGTTTCTGTTCGCCGAGGACGACGAGGACATCCACATGGCGATCGAGCGCCGCGTGACGGAGATGGCCGGCCCCGTGGAGGAAAGCTCCACACCGGGCGCTCTCGCAACGACCAGGTGGCGACCGACATGGCCATGTACGTCCGCGAGCACGCGCAGCGGGCGCTCGAGGGCTCTGTCGGCTTGGGGCAGACGCTACTCGAGCAGGCGCGCGCGCACCTCGACTGGCCGATGCCGGGCTACACCCACCTCCAGCGCGCGCAGCCGATCTACTTGGCCCACCACCTGCTGGCGTACGTGTGGATGCTGGTCCGCGACCGCGACCGGTTCGCCGACGTGCTCCACGCGGTGAGCCGTCTGCCGCTGGGCGCCGGGGCGCTGGCGGGGGTCAACTTCGACACCGACCGGGCATTTGTGGCCGGCGAGCTGGGGTTCGCCGGCGTGGCCGAGAACTCGATCGATGCCGTCTCGAACCGGGACTTCGCGCTCGACTACCTTGCGGCGGCCGCCACGTGTGCGACCCATCTCTCTCGGCTCGGCGCCGAGGTCGTGCTGTGGTCAAGTCAGGAGTTCGGCTTCCTCGAGGTCTCAGACGCCTGGGCGTCGGGTTCGTCGCTGATGCCGCAGAAGAAGAACCCCGACGTGGCGGAGCTCTTGCGGGCCAAGGCCCCACGGATCGCCGGCCACCTGGTCGCGCTTCACGGCGTTATGCATGGCCTTCCCCTGACCTACAACAAGGACATGCAGGAGGACAAGGAGCATCTGTTCGATGCCGCCGACACCCTCGAGGTATGCCTAGAAGCGGCGGAGGGGATGCTGGCCTCGGTCACGTTCAACCGCGAGCGGCTGGCGTCTGCTGCCTCCGACGAGTTCCTGGCCGCGACCGACATCGCCGACATGCTCGTTCGCCGTGGGGTTCCGTTTCGGGAGGCGCACACAATCGTGGGCGGCGCCGTCAGGAGCGCGATAGAGCAAGGGAAACGGCTCTCGGAGCTCACGCCCCAACAGCTCGCCGAGCACTCGCCACTGCTGGACGAGGAGTTCTATGCGCTGCTCAAGCCGACGGAGTCACTCGAGCAGAAACGTTCCGAGGGCGGGACCAGTTCATTGCGCGTCCGCGAGCAGCTCGAGCAGGCGGAAGCGGCGCTGGCGTCCTCGCGTTGACGGCGCTGGCCCCAGCCCTCCCTGCGGCCTTCTACGACCGCGCGGTGCTCGAGGTCTCCAGGGATCTGATCGGCTGCGTGGTCTCGTGTGAGGGCTCCGCCGGAGCGATCGTCGAGACCGAGGCCTATCACCAGTCGGAGCCCGCGTGCCACGCGTTCGTCGGTCTCACGCCCCGCACCGGCGTCCTGTTTGGCCCGCCGGGGGTCGCCTACGTGTACCGGTCATACGGCATCCACGCCTGCCTGAATGCCGTCTCGGAGCGTGAGGGGGTGGGAGCGGCGGTCCTGATCCGAGCGCTGGAGCCTCTCTCCGGCATCGAGCTGATGCGCGAGCGGCGAGGTCTCGAGCGCCTCGAGAGCCTGTGCTCAGGCCCCGGGAAGCTGACCCAGGCCCTGGGGATCACGCTCGATCACAACGGAACCTCTCTGTCACAAGGTCCGGTCGTGATCTCCGAGCCTCCGCCGTCGTGGCGGGAGGCTTCGGTGACCGCCGGCCCCCGCGTCGGGATCACCAAGGCCGCGGAGCTTCCTTGGAGGTTCTGCGTCGCGGGGAGCCGCTTTCTGTCGCGGTCATCCGGCGGCCGCTCTCCGTCGCGCTCCGCCCGCCCTCAGCGCTCAGCCGCCCGCTGACGGCTCGCCCCTATCTCCCGGGGACCGCGGTGCCGCCGCTGGCTCCGCCGGGAGGAGTTCCTCCGGCCCCGGCTGGCGGTGTGCCGCGGGGGGTGCCGCCCGTTGCTCCGCCTCCCGCCCCTGGTGCGCCCTGAGGTGCGACCGGTGTCGGCGCCGTGGGGGCGGGCCCGGTAGGAGGAGCTTGCCGGGCCGGGGCGGGCGTCGTTGTGGCCGGCGCCGTCGGGGCCACGGGAGCGGCGGCCGTGCTCGGCCCGACCGGAGCCACGCTCGGCGTTGGCAGCGGCGTGGTGTCGGTGCTCGTCGTGCTCTGGCCGTTGTTCTTGGATTGCTGCTCCTGCTGGAGGACCTGGAGCGCCTGCACCATGAACGAGTGCCAGATGATCGCCGGCCAGGTTCCGCCTTCGACTGGGCCCCCGTTGTACAGAGTGCTCATCGGCACCAGCTTGTCGGGAAACCCCACCCAGACCGCGGTTGTCAGCTGCGGCGTCCAGCCGACGAACCACGCATCCCCGTAGTTGGTGGTGGTGCCGGTCTTGCCGGCCACCGTGACGCCGGAGATCGCCGCCGCGGTCGCGGTGCCCGATTCGACCGGCCCCTCCAGCATCTGCTGCACTTCCTGGGCGACGTCGGCCGGCAGGATCCGCTTCAGCACGGGCTTATTGGCGAGATGCGCGGGGATGCCGGTGTGTGCGCAGTCGTTGCAGTCGATCGAGTCGATCCCGATCGGCCCGCCGTTCGGATCGCCCAGGACGGGGTTGTAGACCTTCAGCCCGCCGGTGGCGAACGTCTCGTAGGCGTGAGCCATGTCCAGCGGTGAGACCCCGATTCGCAGGCCGCCGAGGATCATCGCGTAGTTGTTGGAGACAGGCGAGCGGATACCCATCCTCCTCGCGAGACGGGCCACCCTCGTCGTTCCGACTTTGATTCCCACCTGCGAAAACACCGAGTTATCCGACACGTCGGTTGCCCCCTGCAGCGAGATCGACCCCGAGTAGGAGTTGCCGAAGTTGTGGACTATGAAGTGCTCCTTGCCGCCGCTGTTGGGGACGATGAAGTCCTGCGGGGCCGAGGTCCACACGGAGTCGGGACCGATGCCGGATTCGAGCGCGACGGCCAGCGTGAAGGGCTTGAACGAAGAGCCCGGCTGGCGGTGGCCCTCGACGGCGAGATTGAATGGATGGTGCTCGTAGTCCTCTTTGCCATTGATGACCGGTCCGCCCACCATCGCCCGTACCTCGCCTGTTTTGTTGTCGATCGACACCAGCGACACAGTGGGTTGCCCGGGGCTATAGGGAAGCGTCTGCTCGACCGCCTGATCGGCCGCCTGCTGGATGCCCAGGTCGAGGCTGGTGTGGATCTTCAGGCCGCCGTAGTAGGCCCGGTATTCGGCGACGCTCGGCGACACGCCGTGTCCCAGGCCCATCGCCGTAAGGATCTGGGGCCGCAGCCAACTGGTGAAGTACGGGGCCGCGCTCGGTTCCGCCGGTTGCTGTAGGTCGTTCGCGGTCGGCAGCGGCTGCGTGATGCTGGCCTGGTATTGCTCCTGGCTGATGTCGTGCTGCTGGAGCATGTCCCGGAGCACGGCGTTCCGGCGCGTCAGCGAGGCGTGCGGATGCGCAACGGGGTCGAACTGGGAGGGCGACGAGATCATCCCCGCCAGCAGCGCGGACTGCCAGGGCTGGAGCTTGGAGGCGCAGGTCGGGCGCTTGGCGCTCGGCGTGCTATCGCCGCAGCCCCCGGTCGAGCCATCGATGGCCGCGTTGGTGTCGTATCCGAGCGCCTTGCCGAAGTAAACGCGCGCCGCCGACTCGACGCCGTATGCGCCGTTGCCGAAGTAGACCGAGTTCAGGTACTCCCTGAGCACCTTCGCCTTCGGCCATCTGTGAGTCAGGTGGAACGCCAGCGTTGCCTCGCGCAGCTTCTCGAACACCGTCCGGTTGTTCTGCTCTGAGAGCGCGTTCTTGACGAACTGCTCGGCGATCGTCGACGCCCCCTGGTGCGAGCCACCAGTCACGTCGCTGATCAGCGCCCGACCGACCCCTTGGACGTCGACCCCCGGCTCCGACCAGAAGCGCTTGTCCTCGACGGCCACCACCGCCTTGCTCATCCAGGGCGAGATGTCGCTCAGCCGCTGGATCACGACCGTATGCGTGGGCGGCGCCAGAATCCCGATCAGCTTGCCTGCGTCGTCGTACAGGAACGAGTTCTCCTCGTGTTTGTACTGCTGGCGATTCTCGAGCTGCGGGAGGTCCGACGCGACCGCCATCATCATTCCGAAGGCCGTGGAGACGAACGCGAGCGCGCCGAGGCCGATAACGATCGCCAGCAGGCGAAGTTTGCGCACGCGCGGCTTGGGCGGGAGCTGGTCGCCGCCGCCCTGGCCTGCGCCGCTACCACCTCCTCCGCCGTCCGTCGTCGCGAGCGCCGGGGCCTCGGGCGGCGGCTGGCCGCCGTTGCCGGCGCGTCCATCATCCCCGCCGGTCCGGGGGACACCCCTAGGAGGCGCGGGCGCTCCCACCGCCCGCGACGCGGCCGCCCGCTGGCTGCGTGGTGAGCCGACCCCGCTTGCGCGCGTCGAGCCAGCCCGGCCTGCGCGTGGTGAGTCAGCCCCGCTTGCGCGCGTCGAGCCAGCCCGGCCTGCGCGTGGTGAGTCAGCCCCGCCTCGCTGCGGGCCAGACGGGGTCAGCGTGTTTCCGTCGTCGCTCATGCGATCGATTCGTACCACTCGGTGCTCTGACCGGCGATCGCGGCCGACTGCAGCCGCACGCCCGAGAACGAAGGGCGGCGAGGTCCCCGGGGCGGGCGCAGACTCTAGCATTGGCCCGCGATGAACCCCCCGGCGGATCAGCAGCTGTCCGCATGGCTTCAGCGCGATGCGGTGGATTGCCTGCCGAAGGGGGAGCTGGAGCGGAAACTGGCTCTCGGACGGCCGCTGCGGGTGAAGCTTGGGATCGATCCGACCGCCGCCGATATTCACCTGGGGCACACCGTCGTTCTTCGCAAACTGCGCGAATTTCAGGACCAGGGTCACCTCGTCGTCCTGATCATTGGCGACTTCACGGCCCGGATCGGTGACCCGAGCGGGCGCTCGGAGACCCGCCCGGTGCTCTCGAGCGAGAGGATCGAGGCCAACGCACAAACCTATACGGAGCAGGCGTTCCTGATCCTGGATCGCGAACGAGTCGAGGTGCGTCGCAACAGCGAATGGCTCGACATGACCATGGATGAGCTGTTCCGCCTGGCACGAACCGCGACGGTGGCGCAGATCACGGAACGTGAGGACTTCGCCAATCGGCTAAGCGCCGGAGCACCGGTCGCCGTGCTCGAGCTCCTGTATCCGCTGTTCCAGGGCTACGACTCGGTTGCGGTGGAGGCCGATATCGAGCTGGGGGGGACCGACCAGAAGTTCAACCTGCTGCTCGCGCGCGACGTTCAGCGCGCCTACGGCATCGAGGAGCAGGTCGTGCTCACGATGCCCATCCTCCCCGGCACGGATGGGGAGCGGCGAATGTCGAAGTCGCTCGGTAACTACATCGGCGTGACCGAGCCGCCGGGAGAGATCTACGGCAAGACCCTGAGCATCCCCGATTCCGCACTTCAGACCTGGTACACGCTGCTGCTGGGCGTGGAGCCGCCTGGGGAGCTGGGTCCGCGGGACGCAAAGCGCGCCCTGGCGAGGACACTGGTCGCACGGTTTTGGGGCCCTGATGAAGCGTCGGAGGCAGAGCGCGAGTTCGACCGCGTTCACGTGGCCCGAGAGCTACCGGAAGACGTGCCGTTCGTTGACTGGCCGGCGTCCACGCCTGAAGTGCACCTGCCTGCGCTGCTCCATAGCGCCTTTGGGATCTCGACCTCGGAGGCGCGGCGGGCGCTGGCCCAGGGCGGTGTGAGGATCGACGGGGAGCAGGTCGCCAACGGCTCACTCGACGTCCCGGTGGATCAGGTGGCCGGAAAGGTGCTGCAGCTCGGCAAACGCCGCTTCGCGCGCGTGCGCGTGGATTAAGAAGATGGGGGTCCACGGCGGGCTGCTGCGGATGGACACGCCCGGCAACGGACACATCGTTGACCTGACGGAAGGCGTGGCCCACGTGGTCAGTACCTCAGGGGTCGACCGCGGGCTGGTCACCGTCTTCGCCACGGGCTCGACGGTCGCGGTGACAACGATGGAGTACGAGCCGGGAGGCGTGCATGATCTGCAGGCGCTGCTCGACCGTCTGGTTCCCAGCCGCTCGGACTACGAACACAATGTCCGCAATCACGACACAAACGCCCACGCCCACTTGCGGGCAGCGGTGATCGGCCCTTCCGAGACGATCCCGTTGGTCGACGGTCGACTCGCCCTCGGCACCTGGCAACAGGTGGTGCTGCTCGATTTCGACGACCGTCCCCGGCGGCGGACCGTGACCGTGCAGGTGTTGTCTTAGCCGGGCTTCGGGGCGCTACGGCGGCGACCGAGTGGATCGCCGGGCCCTAAATTTGCGTCCGTCGGCCTTTCTCGGAGGCCATTTTCGGCGCTATACTCGTCTGTCCGCCTCGGGGGCCGGACCGATTCCGGTGCCCGGGAGCGCCCCACGTGGAAAGGAGCCACCTTTCCAGAAGAGGTGCGACGGTCTTTGAAAACTCAACAGCATGCGCACCTTCGGCCGACCCCTCGGCCGAGGAGTGTGTCCAGGTTCGACGCCGTCGCTCGACACGCCTCTCTGGGGCTACTCGAACGGCGGTGCCAAGATTGACCCCGTCTTGCGCCCCGAAGTCCGTCGTGTACATCGGCCTTCCGCGTGTGGGCGCAAGGGCTTGATCCCACCAGGGACAGGCCCAGGGTTTTGCCCGTAGCCGCCGCCTCGAGCGGCCAAGCGAACGGGCGTGCCCCTGACGACTCTTTGTGAGAACCGGTTGTCTTTGCCGGGCTTTGCCCGCGCGAGGGCAGTCAGTTCAGTAGTTCTTCACGGAGAGTTTGATCCTGGCTCAGGACGAACGCTGGCGGCGTGCCTAACACATGCAAGTGGAGCGACGAACCAGGCTTCGGCCTGGGGCAAAGCCGCGAACGGGTGAGTAACACGTGGGTAACCTGCCCTGATGATTGGGACAACCCGAGGAAACTCGGGCTAATACCGAATGTGCCCTCCGGCCATAAGGCCGCTGGGGAAAGGAAGCTTCGGCCTCCGCATCGGGATGGGCCCGCGGCCCATTAGCTTGTTGGTGAGGTAATGGCTCACCAAGGCAACGATGGGTAGCTGGTCTGAGAGGACGATCAGCCACACTGGGACTGAGACACGGCCCAGACTCCTACGGGAGGCAGCAGTGGGGAATCTTGCGCAATGCGCGAAAGCGTGACGCAGCAACGCCGCGTGGGGGAAGAAGGCCTTCGGGTTGTAAACCCCTTTCAGTTGGGACGAAGCTCCGTCGGTGAACAGCCGGCTGGAGTGACGGTACCTTCAGAAGAAGCCCCGGCTAACTACGTGCCAGCAGCCGCGGTAATACGTAGGGGGCAAGCGTTGTCCGGAATCATTGGGCGTAAAGAGCGTGTAGGCGGCTCGGTAAGTCTGCTGTGAAAGTCCAGGGCTCAACCCTGGAATGCCGGTGGAAACTGTCGAGCTAGAGTCCGGAAGAGGCGAGTGGAATTCCTGGTGTAGCGGTGAAATGCGCAGATATCAGGAGGAACACCGATGGCGAAGGCAGCTCGCTGGGACGGGACTGACGCTGAGACGCGAAAGCGTGGGGAGCAAACAGGATAAATATCTTGTCCTCTCCGGCGGTAACGCCGGTGACTAAACCAGCTGTATCGGCGAAACTCCTACTCTTCCATCCGGCACTGCCGGTAAGTTGGGAGGCATGAGGACAACGCCGAGGGAAGTTCAGGTCAAACCTGAACCCCGTAGAGACTATACGCTGGCCCCGATCTCGAGATCGGGTGATGACATAGTCCGACCTCGCTGGTAACAGCGAGAGGTCATCCGAAACGACGGCCCGCCGAGGTAACTCGGTCAGTAGCTCTCGATAGTGAGAGTGAAAGTAACAGACGTGTAGATACCCTGGTAGTCCACGCCGTAAACGATGGGCACTAGGTGTGGGGGGTGTCGACTCCCCCTGTGCCGACGCTAACGCATTAAGTGCCCCGCCTGGGGAGTACGGCCGCAAGGCTAAAACTCAAAGGAATTGACGGGGACCCGCACAAGCAGCGGAGCATGTGGTTTAATTCGACGCAACGCGAAGAACCTTACCTGGGCTTGACATGTTCCTGACAGCCGTGGAAACACGGTCTCCCTTCGGGGCAGGATCACAGGTGGTGCATGGCTGTCGTCAGCTCGTGTCGTGAGATGTTGGGTTAAGTCCCGCAACGAGCGCAACCCCCGTCGCATGTTGCCAGCATTTAGTTGGGGACTCATGCGAGACTGCCGGTGACAAACCGGAGGAAGGTGGG
The DNA here is from genome assembly GCA_963757075.1 of uncultured Actinomycetes bacterium. Lineage (GTDB taxonomy): Bacteria > Actinomycetota > Thermoleophilia > Solirubrobacterales > Solirubrobacteraceae > Palsa-465. Next base: position 118 of record CAVWQN010000002.1, on the reverse strand, counting down.
GATGACGTCAAGTCATCATGCCCCTTATGTCCAGGGCTACACACGTGCTACATTGGCGCGTACAGAGGGCTGCGATACCGCGAGGTGGAGCGAATCCCTTAAAGCGCGTCTCGGTTCG
>CAVWQN010000001.1:0-383346 GCA_963757075.1 uncultured Actinomycetes bacterium | reverse complement strand
CAAGCTGCATGACCCTTCTTGCCAGCGCGGCTTGTGGTCAATCGCCCGAATCACAGCCAGCATTCGAAGCTGCGGGTGTTCACGCGAGCGCGCCGACAAGAAATATGTTCGTGAGAGGTCCATTCGCGCGCGGCGGGATGTATCAGCTGCGAACTGCGACGATGGTCGATCTGATCCGGATCGCATACAACGTAGAGGCAGACCAGGTGGTGGGCGGGCCGAACTGGCTGGAAATGGACCGGTTCGACATTGAGGCTGCCGTACCGGCCGGTTCGACGCCCGAAAGCCAGAGAACAATGCTGAGAGAACTGCTTGCGAACCGGTTCAAACTGGCAGTCCACGACGAAATCAGGCCGATTCCCGCGTATGCTCTTAAGGTGGGGAAGCAGCCGGTGCTCGAGGCGGCCGACGGGTCGGGCGACACCGGGTGTAGATTCACGCCTCCGGCTCAAGTACGGTCTGACGAACCTCTTCCCATGGCGCCCGCATTTCCGTACTCATGCCGCAATATGAGCATGGCGGCGTTTGCGCAGGGAATGCGCAGAATGGCCGGCGCTATTCAATACCTTATCGACGGACCGGTAGTCGACCAGACCGGGTTGAAGGGCTTATGGAATTTCAGTTTGAAATATACGTTTCGGGGGATTGCTGGCGGGGCCGACACGATGACGATTTTTGAAGCAATCGAGAAGCAGCTCGGGCTTAAACTGGAGCCGGTCAGAGTTCCACTGTCCGTTGTTGCTGTGGATAGCGTAAACCGAAAGCCAACCGAGAACTTGCCCGGCGTAACGGAACGCCTGCATGTCGACCCTGCCCCGACAGAATTTGAAGTCGCGGACGTGAAGCCAAGCGCACAGGACAGCAGGGGGACGCGATTCAACTTTCAGCCTGGGCGCGTGAATATTACCGGGATGACGTTGAAGAATTTGATTGAACAGGCTTGGGATGTCACGGACGATATGCTCGCCGGAGCCCCGAAATGGCTGGATACGGATCGTTTCGATATCGTGGCAAAAACGGCTCCGCCCGGGAAGAACGGCCCGATGATGGATATCGACTCGGTTTGGCCCATGTGCGGGCGTTGCTGGAGGACCGGTTCAAACTAGCGGTTCATAGAGAAGAACGACCAGTATCGGCGTTTACGCTCGTGGCTGTGAAGCCGAAACTCAGGAGAGCGGACCCGACAAGCCGGACAAGGTTTTTGGAAGGTCCGGCGCCGGCAGCAACAGACACACGGAATACGAATCCGGCGCTTTCGCGTCTGATTAGCTTCAGAATGTGACCATGGCGGAGTTCGCGGGACGGTTGAGACGCCTCGCCGGTGGCTATATTTACAGTCCGGTTCTCGATGGCACCGGGCTCGACGGGGGCTGGGATTTCACCCTGAGTTTCAGCCCGGCCGGCATGCTTCGCGGGGGGCGGACCGGAGGCCTTCGGGGTGGTGGGGGAGATGCGAGCCCGCCACCCGCGGGTACGCCGCAGGCATCGGACCCGAATGGGGCTGTCTCCGTGTTCGATGCAGTTCAAAAACAACTGGGGCTGAAGCTGGAGTCCCGGAAACGCGCTGTGTCTGTCCTCGTAATCGATCATATTGAGCAGAAGCCGACCGACAACTAACGCGAATGTTTCGGCAGCAGGTGCTTCTGGACTCTTCCCCATCGCATTTCGCGGCAGTTTGTCCACCGCGATAAATTCTCGCGGGATCTTGAACGAAGCCAGCTTTTCCCGGCAGCGCGCCTCGATCGGCGCCGCGTCGAATCGACTTCGCTTCGCCACGAGATACGCCACCGGAACCTCCCCGCGCATCGCGTCCGCCACCCCGACCACCGCGGCTTCCGCGATCTCCGGCTGCTCCTGAAAGAATTCCTCGATCTCGCGCGGATAAATATTGAAGCCGCCGGAAATGATCAGATCGCTCTTTGCGTCCGGTGAGCGTGTAGTAACCATCGGGCGATCGCGTGGCCAGATCGCCGGTCTTGAAATAGCCATCGACAAACGCCTACGGCAGTCGCTTCCTCGCGCCGCCAGTAACCCGCGAATATATTCGGCCCGCGCAGATAAACTCTCCCCCGTCTCGCCATCTGCGACCGGGTCCAGCGCATGATTCGAGCAGACGCACCGAAACGCCGGGCAACGGAAATCCCACCGTTCCCGGGCGCCGCTCGCCCGCATACGGATTGCTCATGTTCATGAGGGTTTCGCTCATCCCGTAGCGTTCCAGAATCGTGTGCCCGTACAGGTCCCGAAATTCTTCCAGCACCTGCGCGGGCAGCGGCGCCGAGCCCGAAACGAACAGCCGCATGAACGCGCCGATTTCGCGCGCCGTGTCCGGCTCCAAATCGAGCAGCCGCGACATACATGGTCGGCACGCCGAAAAACAGCGTCGGTCGGAAATCTCAGAAACGTCCGCGGCGGCGGACTGGTGTTCGAATCGCTCCAGCAGCCGCATCCGGCATCCGCTCGCCAGCCAGCAATGCAGTCCATTACCCAGCCCGTGTACATGGAAAAGCGGCAGCGCCAGCAGAAAACGGTCGCTCTCGGAGATCTGCCAGCACCCAGCAGATTCACCGCGTTCGCCGCGAAATTGTTGTGCGTCAGCACCGCGCCCTTTGATGTGCCCGTGGTTCCCGACGTATAAATAATTCCCGCTGGGGTATCGCCATCGATGCCCGCGCCGACCCACAACCGGTCTTGCGTCCGCCATTGCCGCCGCTTCCGAGTCAGAGGCTGGCGAGCGCCAACCGGCAACTCGCGGTGCAATTTCCGCCTCGGTAATCAGCGCGCGAGGTTCTGGCATCGGCCAGAATGTGGGAGATTTCCCGGTCGCGATACAAGATATTGATTGGCACGAAGATCACGCCCAGCTTCACGCAAGCCAGATAAATGTCGATCATTTCGACGGAATTCAGCAGATAGACGCACAGGCGGTCTCCTTTGCGAAACCCTCTGGCGGCCAACAGCTGGGCGACCCGGTTGCTGCGAGAATCGACCTCGCCGAACGTATACTCCCGGCCGCGGAATTCCAGGCCAACGGCATCGCGCCGCGCTTTCAATGAGAAATCGAAAAGATCGCAGAGATTCACTTCAGGCAAGTTAACACATACATGCGATACTGCGGTTTCATATGCGCAAAGTCCTGGCTTCGGCTCTCATCTTTGCACTCTGTGCGCGTGCCGGAACACCGATGTCAGTTACAAAGTCCTGATTGGCGCCACCGCCGATGCCTGCATCCGGCGCGCACCCATTGAAGACTCGGTTATTGTTATCGCGGGGCGAAAATCCGGTCGGTCGGTCTGCGGAAGGATGTTCCCGTTCCGCAGAATTCGGACCGTACCGATCTGAGTGGCAAATGGATCGTGCCTGCGGCGGGATCGCTCATTGGTCCCGAGGAACAGGCCAATCTTCTGGTGCTCGATCGGGCTCCGAACGGGATTGCGCCAGTCAGTCCGAACGATATCGGAGCCCGCCTGGTGGAGGGCGAGTGGAAAAGCGGTCACTGAAAAGGGTTCACACGCGGCGGATCAGGATTTCGGAATAGATCATGCTCCCGCGCACTTCAATTCTTTCCATCTGCTGCATGCCGGCTTCGGCGAGAAGCTTCTCGATGGGAGGGAGTCCTTTCACCCGCAACCCTGTGGTGGCGCGAAAGAATCGGTACATCGTCCAGATCCAGAGGTGTGCATGCCATCTTCGCCATCCGGTTTAGGGGTATCGCAAAGTCACTGACCAGCCAGACGCCGCCAATACGCAGTGAGGCTGCGACCCGCCCGATCAGATGGCGCGCACCCGATTCTGTGGAGCAGTCCAAAAAACATGGTAACTACGCCGTCATATTCCTGCGGCGGCCAGTCGATTATCATGGCGTCGCTGAAGCGGAAGTGAACGCGTCCAGAACGCCCGATTTGTCGCTGCGCCAGCTCGATCATTTCAGGGCTCAGTTCAACGACTTCGAACCGCGCTTCCGGCGTGATCGACAGTAGTCGGGCAAGCACACGGCCGTCGCCTTCGCCCAAAGTCAGCACCCGCCGCGCGCCCGCTAGACGCTCGAGAAATGCAAAGCGCCGACGCTCCAGAGCGCGACCGAACGCAGCGTACTCAATCCAGCGATAAAAGGGCGCGAGGCGTCCGATTCTCATCGGAACAAAAGCGGGCTAAGCAACATCGCGTCAGCCAGAGCGGAGCGCGCGCGCGCGGATATTTTCCTCGTCACGAAGGCGAGAGCCGCGAGTCCAGCCGCGCTCACCGAAACTGGCCAGAGCCGGTTGCGCATGTTCCCGGCGCACGAACGCATCCAGCCGCACGGCCAGATGCGGCTCCTTCGAAAGACCGCCGCCCACCCGCACAGAGAAGCCAACCTCGGCGCCACGTCGCGCAGGCGACAGGCCAATGTCGTTGATCTCAGGATGCGAACACCACGAGCTGCAGCCGGTTACCGAAATCTTGAACTTTCGCGGAAGATTGTAGAACTCGGCATTCCCGGCCAACGCTCGGGCCACAGACCGCGCAATGGGCGACGCGTCGAAGACCTCATCATCCGCCAGGCCTGCCAGTGGACAGCCTGTGACATTGCGAACGACGTCGCCGCACGCGCCACGCGGCGACAGCCCGACAGCGTCCAGCCGCTCGATGATCTCGGGAATGCTCTCGATCGGCAGCCAGTGAAGCTGAATCGCCTGTCTGACCGTGATGTCGACAAGATTGCGTCCGTAGCTTCGCGCTATGTCCGCGATCGTGCCGGCCTGTGCTGACGACAGGATGCCGGTAGTCACCGGAATACGCAGCATGAAGTAATTGCTGCTCTTGCCCTCGCCACCGGCTCCGCCCACCGCTCCCACGCCATCGCCCTGCGTATAGATGCCCCACCACTTGAAGTAGAGACTGGTCCACTCCGGCAGCACACTCCCGCGGCCCTCTGCCGCAAAGCGGCGGATCTCGTCGAATGCGGCCCAGGGATTCTTTTCGTGCTTCAGACGTTCTGTCCGCTGCGCCTTTGTCTCCTTCACCGTGGTCCCTTCAGGATGGCTCGCCTGCGTCATGCCACTTCCCTTCTTTTGTGTCTGGGGTACAAAAAGAAAAGCCCAACTGCAGAATGACTGCGGTTGGGGCTTCGGATTCGCTTGAAGTGATGGAGGTTAGATCACTAGCTCATCAACAGGCACCCACGCAGCCGCATGCGCAACAACAGTCGCAACAACAAGCAGCCGGGGTGTGGACGAGTGACATTAATTTAAAGCTACCGCTACCGCGCTCATACGTCAAATCCAGTAGGGGAGCAGGCCATCTGGCCTTGCTCGCAAAATGCATGCATGAATGGAGGTTAAACCTCATATGTTTACGCCTTGGCCCATCGGATTTGTAAGTAGTCCCTACAAAGAAGGCAGCGATATACCAAAGGGACCTGGTACCAGACACGAAGCAGAAGGCATCATCACAATCCTGCCCGACTTCGAGCTCGGCCTCACCGACATCGAAGGTTTCTCGCACCTGATCGTGCTCTGGGAGTTCGACCGCTCGCAGCGTTTTGAACTGCTCGGCACGCCGCCATTGGACAACCGCAAGCATGGAGTCTTCGCCACGCGGTCGCCTCGCCGCCCCAATCCCATCGGCCTTACCGTCGTCGAGCTGCTCGGTCGCGACGGTGCGGAGTTGCGCGTGCGCGGCGTGGACATGCTGGATGGCACACCGATCCTCGACATAAAGCCCTATCTCTCCAACGTCCCAGAAGCATCGCTTCGTCGCGGCTGGCTGGCGGAAGCAGAGGCGCGCGCAAACGGCAACGCTGCCGTCTCCTGAGAGTGGCGGCCTTCGAGGCCGCGCCTCACAGGGACTCGTCGATCGCTGACGTTCCATCCCGTCACCTCGATCGCCGAGATCCGGACACCGCCATGCGATGAAGGTCGCACCGTGAATGTCCTGGACTCGCCGGGCAAAAGTGACACGTAGTTGTCCGACCAGAATGCGGGCGTCACCGGCGCAGCGTGCTCATCGAGAGCCCGCAGTGCGATTTGAAACGCAAGTGCCTGCGAATCGTTCCGTAGACGAACTGTCGCGTGGCCCTGCGCATCCGTCTTCACCGTCTCTACGGCAACGTGCGACTGCGGCAGATCTTTCAACGCGGTCAGATCCGGCTCCCGCAAGGCAGGCGTATAGCGGTAGTCTTCATGCTGCCAGTCGAACTCAGCCAGCTTCGCTGGGATCCAGTAGAAGTTTTCGCTAGCTTGCTGGCCTGCCGCATCGGTTAGCGTCAGACGGACGAAATGCAACTCGCCATCGCCGGTCAGCAACTCGGTGGGAATGCTGAAGGCGCGGTCTGAGCTGTCGGGATTTGCGTCGATCGCGCTTTCGTGTTCGTAGACGGGATGGAGTTGAAGATCGTACACCGCCGCCTTGACATGGAGTCCCGGCGCGGCCGCATACGTGCTGTTCACCACGACGACGCTGTGATCGTCATACGAATACTGCACGTGCAACGGCTCGCAGGCCTTCTTCGCACCAAAGTAACCGCCGGCCGGGGTGAGGTAATAGTCGTAAAGATGCCAGATCACCGAGGGCCACGCGTTGTTCAGCATCCACTGGATCACGCCTGTCGACTCGTACTTGTTGCGGGTATATGCCTCGAACATCGCGCGTTCACTGTCGTAGGCCATCGCCTGCGCCTTGCGCTCGTATCTCCGTCGGTCTGGCGCCTCCGTAGCTGCTGTCCATCGCCGTCGTCGAAGACGATCGAGATTTCGCGAATCGCCTCCGCCGGCGTGGTAGTTCCATTCGTCGCTGATGGGCCAGACTGATCGCTGCCGGCGGAAGGATCTTCTCCAGGACTTGATGGCCGGAATCGCTGGCCCGGGACTTGTTTCCGTGTTGAAGCCGTATGCTCCGCCATGTTTCGTATCGCGTCAGCCAGTAATACGGCGGGACGTAATCGTATGGACCAGTCATCTTGACGCCAGTACGGCCGCTCACCGTGGTCGCGCGCGCCGACGCCGAGGAAAGGTCGGGATTCGGCCAGTGCGTATCTTTCTCAATGTCCGAGATATACTGCTCCACCTCTGGCGGGCGGCGGATTGTCGCTCCCGTTCAGCCACACCAGCAGCTGGGATGCTCGCGGATGCGCAGCATTTGCGAGCGCAGCGAAGCCTACGCCACCGTGAAGTTCTCCGGGGTCCACTTCTCCCATTGTTCCCAGTGGTCGCAACAGCACCAACCCGCCATCACGAGAACGCCGTGCTCATCGGCCAGACCGATAAAACTCATCCGTCTTCCATCTTGCCTTCCAGGCGAATCGTGTTCAGGTTCAGGTCGCGCACCATCTCGAACTGCTTTTGCAGTTTGCTGCGGCTACTCGCGCAGCAACATATCCTGCGGACCAGCCGCCGCCGCGCATCAGCACCGGCTCCCCATTCAAGCGAAACAGGCGCGCGCCCTTATCCGTCAGCTCGGAAGTCACTTCGCGAATGCCAACCCGGGCGACGCTCTCGTCGGAGAGTTTGCCGTCCACCCGGAAGCTCATCCGCAGTGCCTCCAGGTGCGGCTTGCCCATCTGCGTACGGCCACCACAGCTGCGGATGCGCACCCGCAGTTTCGGGAACTGCTCTGGCGCAAAAACGACGGTGCGAGTCTCGCCGGCGCCGAGCGTCACCGGCTGTTCGGTCTGATGCCAAGCAGTGCGATTTCCGCGGTGCCGCGCACCTGCTGCGCACTCGCATTGTGAACTTCGCCATACACCGTCAGCTCCGCAGTGTCAGAGGAACCGATAGATGTGTATCCACCATTGGCGATCGCACGCTCACCGGTCCGCTCGTGTATAGCGCGACATCGCCGGTCAGGCCCATGTCCTTGTCCGGCGGGCACGGATTCCAATCCACCCAGTTGATTGCCAGATCGTGCTCAGTCGGCGCGAATGTCTCAACGGCAATCGCGTTTTCTTTGTCCGGCTTCAGCAGCCGCGTCACGTCAAACTCATATGTGCGATACGCGCCTGCAACCTCGGTCGATGCCGCCAGTTGCTGGCCATTCACCCAGATATTCGCTCGATAATTGATGCCGCCGAAGCGCAGCCAGAGGGTCTTCCCTCGCGCCGTCGCAGGCACTGCAAAGCGGGTGCGATACCACCAGGGACACGCGTAGGGGCTGTTCGGTGACATCGGCATCCTTGAGAAGATTTTGCCGATGGGATAATCCGTTCCCGGAATCGCGCGAAGATTGCGATCGAAATACGGATCGGTGAACTGCCCTCCGCTCACCTGCGCCGCCAGCACGGTGGAAGGCACGGAAGTCGCAGTCCAGGAGCTGGCGCCTGGGCGGTAGGACGCAGTCGACAATTGCTCGCCGGCGGCGGGCAGCTTACACCCGGAGGCGAGCCACCAACCTGCGTGCAACCGCAGTAAGGGTATAGGCCCGTTCGCCTGCTGCGCGCGCGTAAGCGATGATCCATTCAGGAGGACCAAAACGAAGAGTGCCCAGGCAGAGCAGCGAACAGAGTTAGCCTTGCGTGCCGGCTCGTATTGCAGACACCGGATCAGTCGGCTGACGGTCGCGAGTTGACACTTTCCTCTACCGCGTGTGTGAAGTATGGGATGCAAAGCTTCAACCCTTCCCGCAATTGCACTTTGGGCTCCCAGCCTAGCACTGTGCGGGCGAGGGTGATGTCCGGGCGTCGCCGCGCCGGATCATCGACCGGCAATGGAAGCGTCCGCAGCTTGCTCTGCGAGCCGGTCACAGCGAGCACCTCGCGTGCACACTCGGCTATCGTCCATTCCACCGGGTTGCCGATGTTGACCGGCCCTTGCTCGTCGCTACGCGCCAGCCGTACGATTCCGTCGATCAGATCGGTTATGTAGCAGAAGGACCGCGTCTGCGATCCGTCGCCGTAGATGGTCAGGTCTTCGCCGCGCAAGGCTTGCATCAAAAAGTTTGAGATCACGCGGCCGTCGTCCGGTTGCAGGCGTGGCCCATAGGTGTTGAAGATGCGCACAAGGCGCGTGTTCACGTTGCGATAGCGCCGGTAGGCCATCACAGTCGCTTCGGCAAAGCGCTTCGCCTCGTCGTAGACCGAACGCGGTCCGATCGGGTTGACATGGCCCCAATAGCTTTCCGCCTGCGGATGGACCTCGGGATCTCCATAGCATTCGGAGGTGGATGCATGCAGATAAAGTGCGTGATAGCGGCGCGCAATATCGAGTGTATTGAACACGCCATAGGCGCCAACTCGCAACGTCTCCGGACCGAGCCTCATGTAGTCGGTCGGGCTGGCGGGAGACGCCATGTTGTAGATCGCATCCACCTGTCCCGGCTCGAATGGCTGGCAGATATCCCGTTCCAACAGCGAGAAGCGAGGCTCGCTGTGCAGGTGTTCCAGGTTGTCCAGCCGCCCGGTTCGATACATTATCGACGCCGATGACCGTGTGCCCATCGGACAGCAGCACGTCCGTCAAATGAGAACCGAGGAAACCCGCCGCACCGGTGACCAGGATTCGCATCTTCTTCAAAGGGCGCCGCTCCTCGAACCAAAATCGCTGCGGATTTCCTCTTGTGTCACTGCACGCGCCGCGCTCCGGCTTTTTCTTTCGCCGGATACATTGCCGGCCGCCCGACGCTCAAATAGGTAAAGCCGCGGGCCAGCATCTCCTGCGGATCGTACAAGTTTCGTCCATCGATCACGATCGGATAACGCAGCGCGGCCCGCAGCCTGTCCAGATCGAGTTCACCAAACTGAGCCCAGTCGCTGAGGATGAGCAGCGCATCGGCCCCGTTCACTGCGGCATAAGGATCTTCCGCATATTGCATGGAAGGACCAGGAGGCAGCTCGAGCTTCGCCCGTTCTGTTGCGGCGGGATCAAAAGCCACGATGGTGCAACCCTCTGCCAGCAGCATGCGGATAATGTCGAACGCCGGTGATTCGCGCACATCGTCCGTACCGCCCTTGAAGGCCAGCCCGAACACCGCAAGTCGTTTCCCGCGGAAGGTCCACAGCGCCGAGCGCACTTTGTTGAAGAAGCGCCGCTTCTGCTGCTCGTTTATCTTTTCCACTTCGCCAAGAATGCCGAAATCGACGCTCAACTGTTCCGCTACATAACGGAAAGCCGCCACATCTTTGGGGAAACAAGAGCCGCCATAGCCGATGCCCGCGCGCAGGAACTGGCTGCCGATGCGCTTGTCCAGTCCCATACCGCGCGCCACCTCTTCCACGTTCGCGTCCACCGCCTCGCACACATTCGCCACGGCGTTGATGAACGAAATCTTCATCGCGAGGAAGGCGTTCGACGCATGCTTGATCAGCTCTGCCGCCTTGGTGGAAGTCATCAGCAGCGGCGGCGGATCGGAGATCGTGCGATGTCCAATGATGGCGTTGTCGCTGCGGTAGTACTCTCCCGAGGTGAGCGGCGCATAAATGGCCTTCAGGATATCGGCCGCCGGCGTCGCTGTCCGCGCCCACCACGATGCGGTCCGGATGAAGGAAATCCGACACCGCGGTGCCTTCGCGCAGGAACTCCGGATTGGAAGCCACGTCGAAGTTCGTGCTCGAAGTGCCGTTGCGCTCCACAACGCGGCGGATCCATTCATTGGTATAGACCGGGACCGTGCTCTTCTCGACAATCACCTTGTAACTGCCGATAGCGCGTGCGATTTGTGTCGCGACCGCGTCCACGTAAGACAGATCCGCATCGCCCGAATCGGACTGAGGCGTACCCACCGCGATGAAAATCGCTTGCGCATTCTGCGTCGGCTGCAGCCAGATCCGTGGTGAACTGCAAACGATTGTTACGGTGCTGCGCAAGAAGTTCGGGCAGGAAATCCTCGTGGATCGGCACGCCCCCATCGCGCAGCATGGCAACCTTCTGCTCGTCATTGTCCACGCAGACAACCGAGTGCCCGATCTCCGCAAAACATACAGCCGCCACCAGACCCACATAGCCTGATCCGACCACAGCAATAGACACCGGCTTCGCTGTCGCTTCCACACTCTCTCCCCTATTGTGTCCGTTGGCTCTTCAAAGTATATCGTTCGCTCTCCCGCAGAGAAAACCAGACATCGTCATCTGGGCATTCGTGCCATGGAGATGACTTCGCGATACAACGACTCGCACTGCTCCAGCATCCGGTCCGCCCTATGGGATGCTGCATTTCGCAGACCATCACTGAGCAGCCGCGCCGTATCGCGTAAAACGTCCGCAATCGTTCGTGCCGCTGCAACCGGCTTTGCCGGATCGATCAGAATCGCCGCCCCGCCAGCCACATCGTTCATGGGCGGACGGTCGGTCGTCACAACCGGGCAGCCGCACGCCTGTGCTTCCAGAATCGGCCAGCCAAACCCCTCTTCAAGCGATGGAAACAGCAGAGCGAGCGCAGAACTGTAGAGTGCCTGCAGATGCTCATTGTTCAGCCCCACAGCTTCGAGAAGTACGCCATTGAGCTGATGCTTTCCGCACAATCGCGCGCAGCGCCGGCTTCATCGGGCCGCCGGCCATCACCAGCTTCGCCTCCGCATACTGTGGCAGCTTGCGCAGCTCGGCAAAAATCTCAATTGCCGCGCCGCGATTCTTGTACCAATGATTGCCGCCCAGATGAAAGAAATATGGTTCACCCTGGCCGTAAGCCAACGGATGTCAGGAACGGCGCACAGGTATCGGCGCTCACCCGCTGGTATGGCCAGTGCAGCGCATTTGGGATGACGTGCAGCCGCGTCCTCGGGTATCCCGAGATACTGCCGCAGGTCGTCGCGCGTCTTTCCGGATACGCACAGAATGGCGCCTGCCTGTCGTAAACCGCGTGCAATGAGACGCTGAAACATGCGTCCGGTCAGGCTGACCCGGTTCTCGGGAAAATGCCCCATCGCGCTGCGGATCGCAAGAATGTCGTGGCACGTGATGACATGCGCAGAGTGGGCAAGTGCGGGTACATACATCGCATTCGAGTGATCGCACAGATGAACGAGCTCCGCGGTTGCGGCGGCGCGACGCAGCTCCCGCCGGAAGAGCACAAATTTATCTGCATAACCCAGCCACTTCGAGAATCGGCGAACCCTCCGCTACGCGCGTGCCCAAGCACCGCGGGTGGCTGCAGCAGGTGGACTTCGTGTCCGCGGGCACGCATGCCGGCCTCCAGCATGGAGGCATAAATCTGCATGCTGTCCTGCCCGTCTGGCACATAGTTACCCACCAACAATACTTTCATCGCTCGGTCCGAACTCAAAGGATCGTCGGCGGCGAGGAGGCTGCCTCTTTGAGAATCTGTAACAAATAAATTCCGTAGCCGCTTTTCATCAGCGGGGCCGCCAGATCCGCAAGCTGCGCAGCCGAGATATATCCCATCCGGTAGGCGACTTCCTCCGGACACGCAATCTTCAGCCCCTGCCGCTTTTCGAGTGTCGCGATGAACAACGATGCGTCCAGCATCGAGTCATGCGTGCCCGTGTCCAGCCACGCCATGCCGCGGCCAAAGCACTGCACCTTCAGCTTGCCCTTCTGCAGATACAGACGATTCAAATCCGTGATCTCGAGCTCCCCGCGTGCCGACGGCTTTAACGTCTTCGCGTACTCCACAACGTTCCCGTCGTAAAAATACAACCCTGTCACCGCGTAGCGAGACTGCGGCGTCTCCGGCTTCTCTTCCAGGCTCATGGCATTCCCCTGAGCATCGAATTCGACCACGCCGTATGCCTCCGGATTCTGCACGGGGTATGCGAAGACAACCGCGCCATCCCTCGTCTTTGCCGCGTTCTGCACCATCGTCGCCAGATCGTGCCCGTGGAAGATATTGTCGCCCAGCACCAGCGCGCACGGCTCTCCCGCCGCAAAAGCCTCGCCAATCAGAAACGCCTGCGCCAGCCCCTCCGGCTTCGGCTGCTCCGCATACGAGATCGACAACCCCCATCGATCGCCGTCGCCCAGCAGATCCTGGAAGCGAGGCAGATCGTGCGGCGTGGAGATCACCAGAATCTCGCGGATACCCGCCAGCATCAGCGTGCTCAGCGGGAAATAGATCATCGGCTTGTCGTAAACAGGAACAAGCTGCTTCGATACCGCAAGCGTTACCGGATAGAGCCGCGTGCCGGACCCGCCGGCCAGGATGATGCCCTTCACTGTGCGCTCCCGTGCTGCGTTATTTGCGTCTTCCGGGTGCGGTGGCCTGCGTCTCCCGGCGGCGTAGTTCCGGTCGATCCAGTCGCGGTATGTGCCGCTGGTAATTGCCTCCACCCACGGCATATTTTCCAGATACCACGCAATCGTCTTGCGAATGCCGCTCGAAAAGCTCTCCTGCGGCTTCCATCCCAGCTCCGCAGTGATTTTGCGGCAGTCGATGGCATAACGCCGGTCGTGACCGGGACGGTCCTTCACATAGGTGATCAGTTCGCGCGCGCGGAGCGCAGTTCTTCGCGGCCTCATCGGGAGAGTTCTGCAATTCGTCAAGGATGTCGCAGATCGTCTCAACCACCCTGATGTTCGCCATCTCGTTCAGCCCGCCGACGTTGTAGGTCTCGCCCGGCCGGCCCTTGGCCAACACCGTCGCAATCGCGGCGCAGTGATCGCCCACGTACAACCAGTCGCGCACGTTCCGCCCATCGCCGTACACCGGCAACGGCTTCCCATGCAGCGCGTTCAGCACCATCAGCGGTATCAGCTTCTCCGGAAACTGCAAGGGACCATAGTTATTGGAGCAATTTGTCGTCAAGGTCGGCAGGCCGTAGGTGTGATGGTAAGCGCGTACCAGGTGATCGCTGCCCGCCTTCGACGCCGAATACGGGCTGTTCGGGCGGTACGGAGTGTTTTCATGGAAAGCCGGATCGGAGGGGGCCAGAGACCCGTAAACCTCATCAGTCGAGACATGCAGGAAACGAAATCGATCCCGCGCCGCCTCCGGCAGCGAGCGCCAGTATTCCAGCGCCGCATCCAGTAACCGGAATGTACCGACAACATTTGTCATCACGAACGCCTCCGGCCCCAGAATCGACCGGTCGACGTGGCTCTCCGCCGCGACAATGCACGACGGCGTCCGGTTGATATTCGGCCAACAGCCGGCCGATCAGCTCACGATCGTCAATATCCCCCCGCACGAAGGTATAGCCCGATGCCATTCTCGACCGGCGCCAGACTCTGGAGATTGCCGGCATACGTCAGCTTGTCCAGGACCATCACCTGATCGCCGGCGGCAATGCGCATCTAACACGAAATTTGCGCCGATGAATCCGGCCCCGCCCGTTACCAGTAAGCGCCGGCTCATGGAAGCTCCAATCCACGGCTATTACAATCACTTACACCCATTCACTGCAACCTTTCATTTCACTATGCGAAGACTTCTGCCTCCAGCAACCGCTTGCCCGCGGCATCTTTCGCTGACAACGTCGGCGTATCCCCATCCGGCCATGAATTCCGATCTGCGGATCATTCCACAGAATGCTGCGCTCTCCCTGCGGAGCGTAAAAGTCCGTTGCCTTGTAAAGCACCTCGGCGACTGCCGAGAGCACCAGAAACCCATGGCCGAACCCGGCCGGAACCCAAAGCATCTGCTTATTCTCTTCGCTCAGCCGATGTCCCGTCCATTGACCAAAGGTAGACGAGCTGCGCCGAAGATCGACGGCGACGTCAAATATCTCTCCTCGCACCGCCCGAACCAGCTTGCCCTGCGGCTGGATGAGTTGATAATGCAATCCGCGGAGAACGCCCCGTTCGGAGCGCGAATGGTTGTCCTGCACGAAAGTCTCGCGAATGCCGAGTTCCGCGAAAGTGCGCTGGTTATAGCTCTCCAGAAAAAATCCCCGGCTGTCCGCGAATGACTCTCGCGGCTCCAGCAGCTTCACTTCGAGCCAGATTTGTTTCGATGTACCTCTGCATCTGATCTCCGCGTCCCAGCCGCCCTCGCTCTTGCCCGCCATCTACAGCATCCAGTTGCTGCTCCCAATCCGGCAAGCGAAAACCGAAATTCGCAGCAAACCTGTCGTTGGAAAGTACCGAGTTCGCAGGCCGGCTGCGGGCGTCGGGTATTCGGCCGTAGCAATTGGCACCAGCGACGGCGTCGGGCTCCTGCTGCATGCGCAAAGATCGCCTTCGGCGAATCCGTACCATGTCGTCGCGCCTGCCGCCGTCATGTGATAGACGCCGCTTACCCAGGCCCAGTGCATTGGCCTCCTCAGAATCCGGACAGTGGCGTCCGCGATGGCATCGGCGGATGTAGGCGCGCCGTGCTGATCGGCAACGATGCGAAGTTCCGGCTGTTCCGTGCGCAGGCGAAGCATCGTCTTCAAGAAATTCGCACCATGATTGCTGTACACCCAGCTGGTGCGCAAGATGAGAAACTCGCCGCCTGCTCGCAGCGATGCCCTGTTCTCCCGGCAAGCTTCGATGCGCCATAGATGTTCCGCGGACCGGGCGGATCCTCTTCCACATACGGCTCCATCTTGTTCCCTCGAAGACATAATCGGTAGAGTAGTGCACCAGCTTAGCGCCCAGCGCTGCAGCTTCCGTCGCCATCACGGCGGGCGCAGTCGCATTCACGGCGAAACACGTTTCACGATCGCTCTCCGCCTTGTCCACTGCGGTGTATGCGGCCGCATTCACCATGACATCGGGCCGCACGCGCCTCACCAGCGTACGCAGGCTATCCGCATCCGTGAGATCGCATTCTCGCCGCGTCACCACGACAAGTCTATCGGCGAATGGCGCACCGGCCTGCAGCGCATGACCCACCTGGCCGCCGCCGCCAAAGAGAAGGAAGCGCATGTTGTTGTTGATCTCTGTCAAAGGAGATATCTGGAAATGGGAGACGGAGACGGATATCGTGATCATTGATTTAAACTGTCCGATGCGATAAATGCCATAGGTCGTTGCCGAACCGATTGCTGCGGTGATGATTTGCTGCGGTGTACTCCTTGCGAACACTGGTGGGCACAAACAAGATATCGCCATCGGTCAGCAGCATGTCTGGACCGCCGCCGTAGAGCACCTTCTGCAGATTCACCGTCAGCTCTTCCCTGCCCATTGGAGAGCGGCGAATCAGGCGCGACTCGTCTCCCTTCGCAATACGCGTCACACCTCCCGCCAGCGCCACTGCCTCCAGAAGTGTCAGCCGGTTATTGTGCTCCACCTGGTATCCGCCTGGACGCGTTCAGCTCGCCTACCAGATAAATCACACCCGACCGGGCAACGAAGATGCTGTCTCCCGGGCAGAATCTGCATGCGTCCTTCCTCGATCGACTCCGGTGTTTGCGCGCCAACATTCAATGTGACGTGAATAATCTGCTTGGGATCGGCGGCGTGGACAATGCTCACCGTGCGAGAAGCAGCATCGTTCAGTCCGCCAGCCATCGCCAGTGTATCGGTCAGCGTGCGCGGCGCTGCGATCGGATACACACCCGGCGCGCGCACCTCACCGGTGATGGTGATGGTGCGCCGGGTGAACTCCGCAACGAAGACGGTCACCTCCGGATCGACCAGTATCTTCGCATCCTTGTAGCGCTGGCCGACAGCATCCGTGATTTCGGCAATCGTCATGCCCGCAACGTGCAGACGTGCCTGCGAGAGGCAGCAGAATATCGCCCTTCATATTCACCCGAAATCGGCCGGAAAGCTCCGGAGTATCGAAGATCACGATGTCCAGCAGATCGCCTTCGGCAATCTGCGTAGTCGGGCTGGTCTGCGGAATATCAAATCCCGTCCCAAACTAGCCGACGCGGCCCTCGTTCATTGGCGCAGTGCCAGGCAGCATCATCGGCACGCCGGCGACTGCTGGCCGCCATTGCCGGAAGTGGATTGGCCATTGGGCTGGCCATATGGATCGCCAGCACCGCTGGTTCCCTGTGGCCTGCGTTCCGCCATAGCTTCCCATCGGCTGCGGCGACACCTGCTGGCCCATCGTCTGGCCATGGATCGCGGAAGCGACACACGCCATCACGCCAGCCAGAGGCACAGAGCAGCAGCGCGACGCGGAAGCGCATGAAGCAACAATTACTTGACTTCTTCATGCACCGTTTCGCTCGTGTACCCATATCCGTAGGTGTACGGTCCGGAGTAGTTGTAGTAGCTGTCCTTGCGCATATCGATATCGTTCACCACAGCGCCCAGCAGGTGCGCATTCACGCGGCGCAGCATCTCGCGTGTGCGCATCAGGGCTTTCTTGCGCGTCACTCCCGCGCGCACCACCAGCAGCACGGAGTCAGCACGCGCAGCCGGCGCAAGCGAATCGGAGACCGCAAGGATCGGCGCGGTGTCGATAATGACGCGATCGTATTGCTCGGACCACTGCCGCATCATCTCCGCCATGCGGTGGGACGCCAGCAGCTCCGCGGGATTCGGCGGCACCGCGCCGGCTGGAAGATACGCCAGACTCGGCACCTGCGCCACCGGATGCAGGATCACCGATTCGTCCGTCTGCCGGCTCAAAAGATTCGTGAGCCCCTGCGCCGGCCGCCGCAGCCCGAAGAGCAGATGCAGCGTGCTGCGCCTGAGGTCCGCATCCACGATCAGCACGCGTTCGCCGCGTTGTGCCAGCATCACCGCGATATTTGCTGAAAGCGTCGATTTGCCTTCCGACATGAAAGCGCTGGTAATCACCAGCGTACGCAGCGGATTGTCAATTGCACTCAACAAAATCGAGGAACGCAGTGCGCGATATGCCTCCGCGGTAGGCGAAGCCGGAGCGCAGTGATCGAGATCAGCCGGCGACGCTCACCCGGCTCTTCACCCATATCCTCGGATCGGGCCCCTTTCGCCGCGGTCTGAAAGTGCGGGAATCGCTCCGATCGAAAGCAGTCCGGAGAACAGCTCCACGTCGTCGGTCGTGCGCAACGTATCGTCGAGCGAATCGAAGATGAAAGCACCCAGCACGCCTACCAGAAGTCCCAGTGCGGCGGCGATCATGACATTCGTCTGCACATCCGGTGACACGGGCCCGAGCGGCAGCAGCGCTTCGTCAATCACGGTTACGGACGCCGTATTCAATCCCGCGGCAAGGTTCGATTCCTTCAGCTTCAGTTGCAGTTGATCGTAAAGTTGGCGGCTCGACTCCGCATCCTGGCGCAGCAGAGCGTACTGTGCCGCACTCTCATTCAGCCTGTAAGCATCCTGCATCTGCTTATCGAGCTGGGTCCTGCATCAGGTCCAGCGTGTGCGTTGAGGTGTTGTACTCCTCGCGGATACGCTGCTGCACGTTGTGCATCTCGGTATCGATCTGGCCCTGCACTTTGACAATCTGGTTATGCAGTTCACGTACCCGCGGAAAATTCGCCCCATATCGTGTCGTCAGTTGGCTATATTGCGCGGTCAGGGTCAGCAGTTCACTGCGCAGCATCATCAGCGTGGAGCTCGGCGCAACGCTCGCCACCAGGTCTGGATCGTTCGACTCGGCAAGACGCAGTTTGGCTTCGCGCACGATGCGGTCTGCCTGCGCGCCGGCGACCTGCTGGTTGTTCATGCGCAACCGATCCAGCTCCAGGCTGTCGGTCTGCCCGGCGTTCGTGACCGGCCCCTCGTCTCGATAAGATTGTGCTCTCTTCTGATATTGCGCCAGCCGCGCCTGCGCATCGGTCGCCTGCTGCTTCAGCTCCTTCCATCTCGGTCGCCAGCCAGCGTGTCACACGGCCTGTGCCTTCCATGTGATCGTCAAGGTTCCGCTTCAAGTAGACCTCGACGATCGTGTTCGGCACATCCTTAGCGACCTGCGGTCGCGGATCGCGATATCGATCGCGATGATGTCTGTCCCGGTGACCGCCGACGACGCGCAACGAGCCGCGCACCGAACCGATCATTCCCTGCAGTTGGCCGAGAGGAAACGCGTCCATGCCGGCGTCCGGCGGCAGGTGGTCGAAGGCTGTCGGAAATGGACCGCGGTGCTGCTGAGCAAGTTCCTTGATGGTGTAAAACACCACCAGATTGCTCTGCATGCGCGCCACTTCCGTGGGCAGGCGCACATCTTCCGAAGAGAGGCTCTCCTGGATCAGATCGCTGAGACCCATGTTGGTCTGCGACGGATTCAGATCGATCGTCGCCGCTGCCTTCATACAACGGGATCCGAGTCTTCGAATATACGTATCCCAGCAAGACGCCGACCAGCGAGGCATGCCAGAATCAGCCACTTCCATTTGAGCAGGATGCGCCCGATGTCAGACAGCGACAGGCCGTCCTTGCCGGAACCCGGCGCCAAGGGGACCTTCTGTCTCTACTGCGATCGGCGATACTTGATGCGGGGCATCCACCATCTGCGGCGTCTCTCCGGCGTCCCTTCCACTCTCGCCGGGCACGCCCGGTTCATCGATTGCGGACTGCATCGCTCCCCGCACGCCAGGCAAAATCAGTAGAACGCGAGAGAGCTGAGTCGTTTGCAGGGCTGCTGGTGCTCCGATACTACCTCAGCAACCGAGGCGGCCCCAAGAGACTTCATGCACCACAAAAGGGGCAGAGCAACGGAGCCTCTACTGCTTCAGTGGCAGATCTCGCCGCTTCGTGTCCGCTTCTCCTCCGTCAGCCTCGCCGGTCCTTCCAGCTCACGCGTCTTCAACACGATCATGTACTCGTAGATCGCCTGCAGCCGGGCATATGTCATCCCCGGCCGGCCCGTCCAGAAATGCCCCGCGTCACAAGACCATGTACAGCCACTTGACGAGCGGCCTGCCCGGCATGCGGTAGAAGAGCGCCTTCTGGTGCAGACGGCGCTCGTGAAAGTCCTGCGCCGTGAGCGCCGCGCGCAGCGATGGACTTTGCCTGCGCCGCCACCCGCGGCGATCAGCTGCGCCTCCATCGTCGAGTAGGCATCGTGCTTGCGCAGCCAGTGACCGATGCCCTTGGAGAAAGGATAGTGATCCAGCGGAGCCGCGTCAGTTCGCCCACCGGTCCCTGCAATTCAGACACGTTGATTCACCGCGCGTTGTAGCGCGCCTGCTCCGGGCGGCACCAGCCGGATGTACCACGGCGAGATCTGTGCATGGCGCAGCCAGGTGCCCTTTAAATAATCCCGCCGCCCGACCCGGTAAGCGGCAACCAGATCGCTCGCCGTCCGAATGGTCGCGAGCATCTCCTCCGCCAGCGCGGGTGTGCACCGCTCGTCCGCATCGATCAAAAGACCCACGGATGTCGGAACGGTCTGATTCGCGAGCGCCACATTGCTGATGCGCGGACCAGTTGTCGAAGTCCCGCTGCGTCACCTTCGCCCCGATGCCCTCACGTGCGATCTTCACCGTCGCGTCGGTGCTCAACGAGTCGAAGACATGCACATCGTCCGACCATGAGACGGAAGCCAGGCATCCCGGCAGATCCTGTTCCTCGTTCTTCGTCAGAACCAGAACGGAAATCACGCGCCCGTGACCCCTGCCGCAGCGCTCCTTCACCTTCACTGCAGGCACGCCCGCATACACTGTCCATGGCTCCAGGTCGCGCGTCGCCACCGAGCCCAACCCGAGCACCGCGCCTTCGCCAATATCGACGCCCGGCAGCACGGACGCGCGCGCGCAGATCCAGCTATAGGCGCCCACGTGCATAGCGTAAGCAATCAGAGGGAAATGCCGGATCGTCGTAGTCATGCGTCGCGCCGCAGAGATAGCTGTCCTGCGAGAGAATCGCGTGCGAGCCGAGACTCATCGGCGAGGGATTGTAGATCTCCGCACCATCGGCCACTGTCACCTGGTCCGAGCAGATCAGATTCCACGGCGCCCATACCTTCGACTTCGGATAGAAGTGGCACTTCGGCCCCATCCGTCGCGCCGAAAGCTCCGCAGCAGCATCGTGCGCCAGCCATGGAATGGCCGCGGCGATAGCCTGTACAGCAGCGCCCATACCACATTCCACGCCAGCCGCCTCACACGAACACTTCACGGAAAGGCCGGCCGCAGATAGGCATCCGGATTGCCGCGCAGTGATCGACTCTGCGCGGCGTTGTACTGTGCATTACGCGCCATTGAGCCTCATCATAGCGGCGCGTGCGTCCGCGGTCCCCTCTCCGGCTATTGCGTGCATCGAAACCCGGCACACAGTAAGACAGGGCTCTGCCGCAGACCGGCCACGTCCTGATCAAAGCTGAATCGGCCAATGTGTATCTGACGCGCAGCGCCCATTCTGCGCCGCTGTTTCCGGCGTGGCCAGCACTCGCTCGATCGCCGCCGCCAACGCCGCCACGTCGCCCACGGGAAAGACCGCGCCCGTCTCCCCCTCGCGAACCAGGTCCTGCTGGCAGCCCACATCGTCCGAAACCATCACCGCGCGCCCGGCGTTCATCGCCTCGTTCACCACCAGACCCCAGGGCTCGTGCCGCGACGGCAACACGAACACATCGCACAGATCGAAGTATCGCGGCAGCTCCGTCTGATTGCGGAAGCCGAGAAAGCGGACACTGCTCAGTCAGTCACCCGCCGCCTGCTGCTCCAGCCTCTGCCGCTCCTCACCGTCACCGACAACCAGGAGTACGGCCGGATGACCCCGCAGCAGGCCATGCGCGGCCAACAGATCGCGCAGCGTTTCCGCTCCTGCAGCTTGGAGGCAAAAAGAATGACCGGCCGGCCCGGCTCCAGCGCAGCTCTGCCCGCAGAGCCTCGCGCCCTGCGGCAGCTTCGGCAGCGCGCCGCTGGAAAAAGTGCGTTGTCCACTGCATAAGGCATCCGGAAGACCGGCATCATCGTCGCCCAGATAATGCCGCCAGTAGCGGGCATTTGCCTTGCCGATAGCGAGCACTGCGCTTACCTGGGGCCGCAGCACGCGGAAGAAGCACTTCTTCGCCACCAGCTTCGGCAGGCTGCGCGCCCGGTCATGGAGCGTGGACTCGGCGCGCAGCAACACCGGAATACGAAGCATCGCCGCGCTCGCAATGACGCGCAGGCTGTTCGCGGTGCTATAGCCATGACTCCACACAGCATCGAATTGGCCTTGCTGCAGCCGTCCGAAAATTCCGTGATTCAAGGGCCGCCAGAAGCCCGGTTCCTTACGGCATCGTCCGCCAGCGCGGCAGAAAGGAGGAGCGGTAGCCCTCCAGCAGAGGAACGTCCCACTCGACCTTGACTCCAAAACCTTCGTCCACATAGCCGCGGACGGAATGGTCGCTCGAAAAGAAGACTTCCAGATCAATATCAGGCTCCCTGGCGATCCGCCGCAGCAGCGGCGCCTGGTACTGGATGGGGTGGCTGACGAAGTAGGCCAGGCGGAGTGCGTTCTTCCCCGTGTGAACATGCGATCTTTCTGCGGAATGAACCCCTCTGCTGAATCTCGGAACTCGCCAGGATACCGCGATTGTTACCACAGTAGAGCAATCCGCCAGTAACCGATCCTACCATCCGCTTCATCCAGCGCGGTCTTACTCCTACATCCGTTTGCTGCTAGTTTCTGCAACATTCGGCAGTCCGAATGTGGTTTCATCGTATCGTGAAAGGGCTTACGGACAGTTCGTCCGAATTCGCTGAGTTACGCATAGTCCGCTATAGAATGCAGGCAAACCGTGACTGACTCGTTTGGCACCCCGCATTCCGACGACTTGCACCTCGCGCAGATCGACGAGCCGACCAACTATGGCCGTCTGGCCGCTTCGGGTCCTCATCGCGCTCATCATCTCGTCCCTGGTTGTGTTCGTGTGGGTGCGCTTTGGGCGTAAGACCCCGGTCGCTACGGGAGACATCGCGCGGATTTCCATCTATCCCGTACAGGCGAAGATCACCGGCGGCGCCGCTGGCACCCCGGGTCATGCAAGGTCAGGACGAGATCATCAACCAGTTACTGGTCTTCGCGCACGTGCGCCTGCACAATCCGAACAGACGCCGATCACCATCCAGGACGACTGGGCTATCGTGACGCTTGCCGGATGGGGAAACGCAACGCAGCCCTGCGGCCAGCCAGGCGGACTTCAACAAGGTCTTCCAGGCCTATCCGCAACTCGCGCCCGTGCGCATGGATCCCGCTCCGCCGCGATCTCCAGATTCAGCCCGGCCAGTCCGTCGATGGGCTGGTCGTCTTCAGCTATCCGCTCTCGCGCGAGGACTGGGACAAGCGCAAATCGATGCAGGTCACCATCTCCTTCAATGGCGCGAAGGACGTTACCCTGAACGCTCCTTCCAGTTAGTTGTGCGCTATCGCCACGAGGATCAAACTCCTCCCGAGAGCGATTTCGGGCACAACATTTCTTGCGCCTCGCCGGCCTCCAGCCACCAGAATCTACTTCGCGGGACGAATGTAACCATAGACTTCCTGGCCGGCAATGTGCAGGATCACCAGTTGGTAGCCGCGATGGGTCATGTTATCCACGAAGGCGAGCGGGGCGTTGACATATCCACGAAGCTGGTAGTTTCCTGAGCCGCCGTTCACCACCAGGGCATAGGTGCCATGTGCCTGGTCGGGAGATCGCACCGAGAAAAGAGGCCGGCGTGATCTTGGTCTGCATCCCGTTGCGCGCGTGGAACTCGCGCAGAGGCACGGGCTCTGCCGCTGCTGGCGGTCGACAGCTTCGATGTTCTGCGCTAGCGCACTCGCATACTGCCGTTTTCCGTCGCGCTCGGTGCGGGCGAAGAACCGATTCCGTAGCCTGTGGTGGGATTTCCGGTGGGCGCAGGCGTTTGCGCCGCAGCAGATGAACCCGGCGCGGCAGAAGAGGCGCTCGAAGACCCGGGCGGGGTAGCGGCCGAGTTCACCGGAGCAGACGCACGATAATTCTGCTGCGCCGGCTGCGGTGAACTCGAGCTCCCTTGAACTGTCTTTTGCGACGGTGAGACGGTCGGGTATGGCGGAACTATCTCGGGGTGGTATCCCGTGTCCACCGGGGGGTGAGAGCCTCTCCCTTGCCTCGCCGATTGGACAGGCGGAATCGAAACGCCCTCCCGCTTTGCCGTGCTCGACGCGGCCTGGCTCGAGTCCAGAGCAGCCGGAGGTGCTGCCGGCGCAGAAGCCCCGCCAGCGTTGCCGGAGCGAGCCGGCGTTTGCGCCTGCGTGGTGCCCGCCGTACGGCTCTGTGTTGTTTCGGCCGGCGCGCTTGTCGCGGCCGAACCAGCCTGGTTCAACGCGCCGACCACCTTCTGATCCACGTTCATCTGGGCCAGCGTGTCGGCAAGTTTTCGATTCTGCTCCTGGAGCGCGGTCATCTGCGCGTCCTGCCGGAGCAGGCGGTCCCGCAGCGATCCGCTCCACAGCAGCGCGCCTACCGCAAGAACGGCAGCGATCCCCGGCACCGCGATCGTCAGAAACGAAGAACGGTGCTCGGGCTCGCGATCGGCAGCGAGCAGCCCTCGTACCGGCAGAGACGAAGGAGATAGCGGCTCTAACGCGGTCCGGCTGCCGCGGCCTTGCTCAAGACGGCGAAAATCGTGAAACTCCGCCCAGCGGCCGCCGAGGTGGGGCTCTTCTGACAGGTGAGGTTCTGAATAGTCCCGCGCCACATCCGGTGCAGCCTGCCGCTCAGGCCATGGGGCGTGAGGCCGTTCGGGCCGGGGCGCCGGCGGGCGCTCGGGCATGGTCTAGGAGGGCGTCTCAGTATCTGTTCGGTTGGGTTTCGTGGCGCTTCTGTAATGCGCAGCGGAGCGGGTTGATCGACCAGCTCCCGCGGCGCCTTTGGGAAGATCGCCGGCTGTGCACCGGACTCCGGGATCGCTTGCGGCACAGCAATGCGCTCTGCCGCGGCCACTGACGTCGACTGAGTCACCACCGGCTCAGCATGAGATTCTCCCGATGCTGGGGACCCAGGGCGCGGCTCGACGCCAGCGGGCGCCAGCGATTGCGTCCCAGGCAGGAGCTCCGGCTTCGGTTCCGGCGCGCTGCTTCCCGAGACGATCGGTTCCGGTACCGGGGCGCTTGCTTCCGGGGCCGCCTGCGCTGGGGCAGGCTCCTCGCTAGGCGGTATAGGCTGGGGCTGCATCATCGCAGCGGTTTCAACGCTCGCCTCCACAGGTGCTTCCATCTCGACAATCGGCTCGGAGACCGCTTTGGGCGGCGCTTGCGTCTGCGCATCCACTTCCGTTATGGGCTCGGGATATGCCTCCGGCACGATCATCGGCTCAGGGCTGGGCGGCAGCGGCTCAACCGGGACGGCCTCTGTCGCACTGAGCTCAATCCTGTGCACTTCCACCGGATACGGTTGCTCCGCCAGCACAGGATGCCGCTCATGCGGCTGAATCTCAGGAGACGTATCCACATCCGTCTTCACCGGGGGAGGTTCCGGTAGACGTGCGCCAAGTTGTCGCATGCGGCGATGCCCTCCTGCAGATTCCATGTCCCGAGTGGTTACCCAGTTATGAGAAGCCACTATGGTCCCGGGATGTCCACGACAGCAATCCGCGGCCGGAATTCAGAGTTCTGTGGAATTGGATTACTAAAAGATTACCTCACCCGCCTCCCACTACAATCGAATTCATGCGACAGGCGCGTCATCTTGCAATCGCTGGCGGCGGCATCATCGGCCTTGCCTGCGCATTGGTTCTTGGACGCCGCGGACTGCAAATCACCATTCTCGAGGCGGGCGAAGTTGCGAAGGAGGCGTCCTGGGCTGCCGGCGGGATGCTGGCTGCTGAAGATCCTGAAAACCCTCCCGCGCTGCTCCCGCTCTCCCGTTACAGCCGCAGCCTTTATCCCGAATTTCTCCAGGAAATTGAGGCACTTTCCGGGCAACGTGTCTCGCTTCGAACGGACGAGACGATCCAGGTCCTTGA
The DNA here is from genome assembly GCA_963757075.1 of uncultured Actinomycetes bacterium. GTDB lineage: Bacteria > Actinomycetota > Thermoleophilia > Solirubrobacterales > Solirubrobacteraceae > Palsa-465. The sequence continues at coordinate 357,752 of CAVWQN010000001.1, read as the reverse complement.
GCATGCCTCAACAGCATCGAACTGCGTCCCGCTGTCAGCGGAAGAGGCGCGGAAGCTCATCCCCGGAATCAGAGAGACTGAACAGCGCTATCTCCTGCTACAAGAAGCGAGCCTTGACCCGCGGGAACTATGTGCGGCGCTGCGGTCGGCTGTCCTAGCCGCTGGAGCTGAAATTCGCGAGCATGAGCGCGTGTTAGCCGCCGAAGTGGAACGCCAAGGCGTGCTGGTGACCACGGAACATCGCACGCTCTGGGCCGACGCGTTTGTGAACTGCTGCGGCGCCTGGGCGGCTTCGCTCGATTCGTCGCTTGAAATCGCGCCACGCAAAGGCCAGATGCTGATTATCCAGCAGCCCGACAGCGAGCCGGTGCTGACGCGGGTCTTGCGGTCGCCGGAGATTTACCTGATCCCGCGCGGCGATGGAAGAATCGTCGTCGGCGCGACGGTGGAGGATGCCGGGTACTCGAAGCAAGTAGAATCGGAGGCATTAGCTCTGCTGCGCACGCGCGCGGCTCGCCTGTGGCCGCCGGCGGGGGCTGCCCCACAGGTGGATAGCTGGGCAGGTCTGCGGCCGGCCACTGCGGATGCTCTGCCGGCGATTGGCCGCTGCGACGAGGACAGTCTGCAATTTGTTGCGACCGGCCACTTCCGCAATGGCATCCTGCTCGCTCCGGGCACCGCGCATGTGATTGCAGACCTTGTTTGCGGCAGAACCCCGGCGATTGATCTTGCGGCCTTCGCGCCGCGTCGCGCGTCTCTTTCTCCAGTATGTGACAAGCACTTTGCGGCTGCGCTATAACGGTTAGTTCCGCACTCGGGCCGCTGGAGCAGTTCCGTAGAGCTGCACTGAAGGCACTACGTCCGGCGCTGAGCATCACACCAACAGGAAAGACCCGGCTGAGGGCGAAGGAGAGGGACGGATGGCGACTGCTGTTGCTGCGAAAGGCCTGGAAGGCATTGTCGCCGCCAGCTCCGGCATCTGCTGGATTGATGGCGACGCCGGCGTGCTCGCCTATCGCGGCATCGACATTCATGAGCTGGCCGAGCACTCCAACTTTGAGGAGACGACCTACCTGCTGTGGTTCGGCCATCTGCCCAACGCGCGCCGAACTCGAGGAGTTCTACGCAAGAAGCTGGCCGCCGGCGCGCGAGCTCGACCCCGAAGATCGTCGACCTGCTGCGCAGCCTTCCCCAAGACGGCCACGCCCATGGAAGTGCTGCGCACCGCCGTCTCCGCGCTGAGCTTGCTACGACGCCGACGAGAAGGACAACTCGCACGACGCCAACGTCCGCAAGAGCTTCCGTCTGACCTCCCAGATCGCCATGATCGTCGCGATCTTCGACCGCATTCGCAAAGGCAAGCCGCTGGTCGAGGCCGATCACGTCGCTCTCGCCACGCGGGAAATTTTCTCTGGATGCTCAACGGCGAAAAACCCTCCGAACCGCGACCAAGCGCCTTCGACATCGCGCTGATCCTGCATGCCGATCATGAGCTGAACGCCTCCACCTTTGCCGCGCGCGTGATCGCCGCCACCCTGTCCGATATTCATTCCGCCATTACCGGCGCCATCGGCGCGCTCAAAGGCCCGCTGCACGGCGGCGCCAATGAAGCGGTGATGCGCATGCTCTTCGAGATCGACAAGGCAGGCGCCGATCCGGTCGAGCACGTCAAGCGGCATGCTGGCGCAAAGAAGAAGATCTCCGGCTTCGGCCACCGCGTCTACCCACCGAAGATCCGCGCGCCACCCACCTGCGCCGCATGTCAGCGAGGAGCTCGGCAAGTCAGCCGGCAACTCAAGTGGTTCGACATGTCGCGCGAGATCGAGATGTTCATCAAGCAGGAGAAAAAGCTGAACGCGAACGTGGATTTCTATTCCGCCTCGACCTACACGACGCTCGGCATCGATATGGACCTGTTCACGCCGATCTTCGCCGTCAGCCGCATCTCCGGCTGGGCCGCGCACGTCATCGAGCAGCATGACGACAACCGGCTGATCCGCCCGCGCGCCGACTACATCGGCCCGGAATATCCCGCCGAGTACACGCCGATCGAAAAGCGCTAGCTACACAAGTGCAAAGGCGCAGCCCGAAAGCTGCGCCTTAGCTATGTGCACGAAAGCTAGTCGCTGCCGCCGCTCTTGGGCTGCTTTTGACTCGCTGGGGGAACGATGCCGTTCATGCGCAGGTATTCCACCATCTGCCCGTAGTGATCCATAGAGTGGGCGAGGCAGAACGTCGCCCCGCCGGCGCGGGTCATCTTCATGTTCATCGGACCAGTCCCGGTTACGACGAAGGCATTTTGCGGCGTGATGGTGTCGATACCCTTCTGCGCGAAGGCATAAGAGTCCTTCAGCGCCTGCACCAGTTCGTCCTTGCCCTTCAGGTTTTTCAGTTTCGCCTCGTCCGGCGCGCCACTCAGGCCGAAATTCGAGAAGAAAAGCCATAACGTCTTGATGGCATTTCTCGGGTCGGGCCCTAGCGCCGAAACTAGATCCGTCACACGCTGCTTGCGCCGGCCAGTGGTTGCGGTGCGTCCATAGGCGATCACTGCCGCCTCCCATAGCGCCCGACGGGTGAACAGATGGGCGGCATCGCCCGGAATGTCCGCCCTGGCATGAAGGGTCATGTCTACGTGTAGGAGGTCGGCCCAGAGCGACGCCCAATCGGCCAGTTGGTCAACCCCCTCCCCTTCTACGGGAGCTGCAAGTTCCGGTATGCCCATGGTCCCAAGGTAGCCCAGCGTCCTCGCTTCTGCTCCGCGCGAACAGCGGGCCTTTCAGAACCTCGGCAGACGGTCGCAGGGGACGAGCACCAGCACTGACGCGACACTGCTCCTTAGCGGTGAAGCAGAAGAAGGAAAGCCGACGCGACCGTCGGCGTGCATCCGTCGCACCGCGCGCATCTCGCGGGTGCCGCTGCGGACGATCGCATTCACCGTCCAGCCCGACACGCAGCCGGCGAGTGCTTTGGCGACCACTCAGGGCGCGGGGGCAGGCGCCGGATGCTCGTCGTCTTGCTCTGCGCCACCGAGTGGACCGTCGCCGTTACGACCACGTGCCTTAGGTGCGCGTACATCAGGCCACACGATGCGGTTTCGCATCAGCCGTGCGACGTGTGAGACGACTTGAATACAGGAGACAAGACGCAGCGATGGAGGAACCCGATGGAGCGCCATGTGATTACGTGTGAAGGGGACGACGGGCAGACCACGTTCAGGTACCACGCGTTGTGCGACCACGATGTGCCGTCAGACCAAGTGGGCTGGGTGCTCGTGATCGATGGACCGCAAGCTTTGGCTCCCCAGTACGTAACGCCAGGCGAGATCGTCGGCGATCTGCGCAGCATGGGGATCGACGATGACGCTGGACTGTCCCTCCTGCGCCTCGTCACCGAGGAGATGATCGCGGAGCTCGCTACGCGACCGGACAAGGATGATCCCGAGAGCGCGACCGGCAAGCGAATCGCGGAGCTGACCGACGAAGTCGACCGCTTACCCACGACGACACCCCAGGAGCTCGGAGACGACCTGCGCCCTGATCGCGACGGATGACAGCAACCGGGGCTCATTCGTACCCGCACATCGGTCAAAGCTCCACTCTGGTCGACAACGAGTGGCTGGCTGTGGAGCGCACGAGTGGCTTGGCGACAACGCTCGTCGTGATTCGGCGCTGACTGTGGCTCGAGGGACTTGCGAGTTCGCGTGAAAGGAGCCTTTGCCTCGCCGAGCCAGCGCACGCTCCAGGTCAACCGGAATGCCCGCTCGCGTCTCCGATCTGATCCGTCTGAAAAGCCCTGGCGACCAGGTCCGCATCCTCCTTGTGCGACTCGTAGTGCAGGTACTTCATCGTCGTCTGGATGTCGGCGTGCCCCATCCACTCCTGCACGCGGCGGATGTCGGCCTGGCGGATCATCCGAGTGCCGAACGTGTGGCGCAGGTCATGGAAACGAAGCCGCCTGAGACCAGCGTTCTTCACGGAGGTCTCGTAGCGCTTGCAGAGCGCCTCGCCGTCGATCGGGAGCCCGGATTCATTTGCGAATACGAAGTCATCATCACCGGTGAAGCGCTCGCGCCGACCGAGGCGCGCCAGCGCGGCGGCGACATCAGGTGCCATCGGAATGGCGCGCACCCTCGTAGTGCAGGTACTTCATCGTCGTCTGGATGTCGGCGTGGCCCATCCACTCCTGGACGCGGCGGATGTCGGCCTGGCGGATCATCCGCGTACCGAACGTGTGGCGCAGGTCGTGGAAGCGAAGCCGCCGCAGCCCGGCCGCCGCGAGCGCCTTCTCGTAGCGCTTGCTGAGCGCGTCGCCGTTGATCGGCAGTCCTGACTCGCCGGCGAACACGAAGTCGTCGTCCCCGGTGAAGTGCTCGCGCTGGCCGAGGCGGGCGAGCGCCGCTGCGACATCGGGCGCCATCGGAACCGAGCGGACCTTGCCCGACTTCGGGATGCGTCAGCTGGTTCGCGGCGTAGCTCGCCCGGACTCGGATCGTCGATCCTTCGAAGTCGACGTCGCGCCAGCGAAGCGCGAGCACCTCGCCGCGCCGCAGGCCGGTGAAGGCAGCGGTCAGGTAGATCGTCCCGTCCATCTCGGAGGCGGCCGCTCGTACCAGCGCCCAGACCTCCTCGGGCGAGAACACCTCGATGTCGCCGCTGCGTGCGGATCCGCAGGCGATCGACGTTTGCGACTGGGTTGCGCGGCAGCCGCCACACCTTGACCGCGCGGCGCATGATCGCGTGCATCAGGACGAGCTGCTCGTTCTTGGTCTTGTTCGAGATCGGGCCGTCCCGTGCGCGGGCTCATGATCCCGGCCCGCCAGCGTTCGATCTCGTACTCGGTGATGTCCTCGAGCCTCATCGAGGCGAACGCCGGCAGCAGGTGCGCGTTGAGCTGCGAGCGGTATCCGCGCAGCGTCGACGGCTTGCAGTCGCGGTCCTCCTCGCGTATCGCAGATACTCCTCGGCTGCGTCCGCGAACGTCGCTTCGGATCGTCGACCGCGGACCCGGTCGCGTAGCGCTGGGCATCCTCGAGCAGCACTCGCGCAGCCAGTCCTCGGCCATCCGCTTGGTGAAGTAGCCGGCGGGCGGTCGGCCTCCGCCGCCGCGGCCAGACCGGGCCGATCAGCTTCTGATGCTGGCGGCCGGAGGGCTCGCGGTAGTGCGCGTACCAGACCGGGCCGCGCTTGCGCTCGACCCGCACGACCTGTCCTGAACCCCACCTCATCGCCCCGAAAGTCTACGAGGTCTTGTTAGATGGTTGTTAGATGCTCGCCCTCTGGGCCAAAACGACGAAGGCCACCTTTCGGTGGCCCTCGAGGTCTCGGTCGGCCGGTTTGCAGGACTTTTGCGGGCCCTGTGCCTTGTCGGCCGGGATAGCGGGGGCGGGATTCGAACCCGCGACCTTCGGGTTATGAGCCCGACGAGCTACCAGACTGCTCCACCCCGCGGCGGACACCAGATCATAGCAATGGGCCTCGGAAATTGGGCAAGTCTGGGTCTGCCGCATGCGGCCGCTGTGCTCCGGCGCATCGCCGTCCCTGGCACAGATTTGTTGCGAAGTCGGCGCGGAGTTTTGACGTCCATGTCTTGTTCCGTTACATGGTCTTGGCGCATGCTTTGGCCGTGGCATCGCTGAAGCAGAAGATCGAGGCGGAGCGCACGATGCGGGAGCTGCTGGAGCAGAACGGTTTGCCGGCGCCGGATGAGGTCGAGTACGGCTACGGGTGCATCAGGCTCCTGTTCCACGAGCCCAAGACAGCGGTCGTCATCGACATCGACGAACCTGATGAGGACGACAACGTCGAACCAGAGGAGGGGAGCCTGGACGCGGACTTGAACTGACCCACATAACGGGGCGACTCATGGGGAGATCCGCTGCTGGCGGATCTCCCGCGCGTTCGGATCGAGCGCAGAGCGTGCTCCGAGTGCACCACTGGCCCTAACGGCGTGCGGAGACCGCCTCCGCCAGTAATGGGAGGGACCGATCCGCGGCGTGATCCCGGCGGGGGCGGTCTCGGCACGCCGCGTTGGCCGTGCGGAGCGTCACGCGGGGACGAGTCTCGCCGGTGTCGGGGTGCAGACACTCCGCTCGTCCAGACCGCGGGTGATCGATCCGCCCTCCATGCGGCGATCCCTCACATCCCACGCGCTACCGTGGCGCCGGTGCCCGTTCTGGAGGCTCGCGGCGTTTCGAAGACGGTTGGCGTCGGACGCGCAGCGCGGCTTGTGCTCGATGGGTCGACCTAGACGTCGAGGCGGACGAGGTGGTCGCGGTGCTCGGCCCGTCGGGCAGCGGGAAGTCGACGCTGCTCCACCTGCTGGGAGGGCTCGATCGGCCCGATCGCGGCCAGATCGTGCTCGCCGGCAACGAGCTGACGGCTCAGGCTCCGAGGGCGCTCGCGCGGACCAGGCTCGGGCACATCGGCTTCGTGTTCCAGTCCTTTCACCTGATCGAGGAGCTGAGCGGCGAGGAGAATGTTCTGATGCCCGCCCGGCTGCCCGGCGCGCGCAGCGGAGGCGAGCGGCGAGCCCGTCGGCTGATCCAGGAACTCGGCCTGGCCGGCGTGGCCGACCGCCGACCGCATGAGCTGTCCGGCGGAGAGCAGCAGCGGTTCGCGATCGCGCGAGCGCTGGTGAACGACCCGGAGCTCGTGCTCGCCGATGAGCCGACCGGCAATCTCGATCAGGAGAACGGCGCCGCGGTGCTCGAGCTGTTGCGCGGCCTTAGCGGGCGCGCCGTGGTACTCGTGACCCACGAGCCGCAGGCGGCGGCGATCGCCGACCGGGTACTCCGCCTGAGCGAGGGTCGATTGACTGAAGCAGCGGACACGAGGCCCATCGCAACGGTCCGCCGCCTCAGGGCATGAAGCCCACATTCGCGCCGGGGGGCTACCGGGCATGAAGCCCACGCTCGCCGCGCCGCGCCGGGGGCGCTACCGGGCATGAAGTCCGCATTCGCCGAAGCTCGCGTCGGCGTTCGTCTGCGCCGCCGTCGCTCGCTGCTGACGGCCATAGGGATCGCCCTCGCCGCGGCGATGCTGTCGGCTGCGGTCGTCGTCTCGGACAGCCTCGGCCGCGGCTTCAGCCGCGCCGCGACTCAGGCACATCTCGCAGACATCATCGTCCGCTTCAACCCCCAGCAGGCATCAAAGGTCGCGCAACGGATCGAGGCGCTCCCTGACCTAAGCGCGTTCTCCCTTCGGCAAGAGTTCACGGGCGTGGACGTATCGACAGGCACCCACGACGCCGACAATGCCGCAGCGGAGGTCGTCGACGCCGGTCACACCGGTCCCCGCGGCTACGCGATCGTCGCCGGTCGGGACGTCAACGGACAGCCGAACCAAGTTGTGATCGAGCGGGGTCTGGCCGCCTCGTGGGGCGTTCCGCTCGGCGGCACGATCGACGTCCAGGACCTCCCGCCGCAGAGGGTGGTCGGCTTCGCCGAGGAGCCCGACAACGTCGCCTACCCGCTCGCGGCCCCGGAGATCTATTTCTCCGGACAAGCGCTCGCGCCGCCGCCGGGGTCGGGAGAAACGCCTGACCCTCGCGTCAACGAAGCCCAGATCTGGCTGCGCGATCCGCGCTACCTGGACGAGGTGCTCGTGCAGGCGCGCGCGACCAGCTACGGCCTCCAGGGCGTCAGGATCATCACCCGCTCCGGCGTCCGCGTGCTGCTCGACCAGGCGGCGGGGATCGTGATCGACCTGCTTGTCGCGCTGTCGCTGATCGCGCTCGCGACCGCGGGCGTGCTGCTTGGGGCATCCGCGCGGGCGGAGGTGCAGCGACGGATGGACGCGATCGGCATCCGGCGAGCGCTCGGAGCGCCGCGTGGCCATGTGACGCTGACGATGACGATCGAGGCGCTACTGATCGCACTTCCCGCGGCAACCGTGGGGGCAATCGCCGGCGCGCTTGCCACCAACGGCCCCACCGATCGGCTCCTCACCATGCTGAATGAGCCGTCCGCCGGCATCGGCCTCCTGCTCCCGCTGGCGCTCGCTTGGGTAGTGAGCGCCGCGCTCCCGGCGTTGGCGGCCGCGTGGCCGGCGTGGCGCGCAGCTGGCCGGCCGCCGGTCGAGTTGCTGGGAGGAGCCGAGCTGGCGGGAAAGCGGTCGAGCAGGCGGACGGGACCGAGGGCAACCACAGGCCGTCGCCCGACCGCGCGCGGCAGCCTCGCCCTCCTAGGCGGCCGACTCGCCGGTGCTCGCCGAACGCGACTGGCGGCGACCGCCGTGACCCTCGGCTTCTCGACTGCGTTCGTGTTGCTCCTGCTCGCGCTGGCGTCGGCACTTAGCGCGCTTGAGACCGACCCCCAGGCGCTCGGCAAGCGCTACCAGTTGACCGCCGACCTGCCTGCGGCGGCCGTGCAGCACGTCCAATCCATCTCGGGCGTACAGGCCGCGGCGCCCCGCTACGAGGATCAAGCCCTCGACTCGTTCTCGCTCGGGGAGACGATCGACGTGATCGGCTACCCGGGGGATCACACCCGCTATGAAGCGCCACCGTTGACGGCCGGACATCGGATCGCCGGGCCAGGCCAGGCCGAGGTCGGGGCCGGACTCGCCAACACGCTTGGCCTATCCCCAGGCTCGACGCTGGCGATCCAGTTCCAGTCAGGCAGCGAGCTGCGCCTGAAGGTCGCGGGAATCATCAGCTCGCTCGACCATGACGGCCGGGTGGCGTACATCCCGGCCACGGCCATGCTCCGAGCTGACCCCTACGCCTCAGAGCAGCTGGCGGTGCGCCTGAAGCCCGGTGCTGATGCCGGCGCGGTAACCCAGGCGCTCGGTCCATCGGCGGTGCCGGCGTCAACTGCGGTCGGAAAAGGTGTCCCGCTGGTGCAGACGCTGCGCGCGATCCTCACGGCAGTCGCGATCGTGGACGGGCTCGTGTGCCTGTACGCGCTGGTGCAAGCGTGCGCGCTGACCGTGCAGGAGCGGCGGCGGACGGTCGCGGTCATCCGCGCCTGCGGGGCGGGCGCGCCCGCGGTCAGGCGCCTGCTCGCCGGGGCGGCGGCGGCGCTCGTGATCCCGGCGGCCGTCCTCGGAATCCTGGTCGAGACGCTGGTGCTCGGGCCTGCCCTCTCGAGCCTGGCCGCGAGCTACGCGACGCTTCCCCTCCAACCGACGACCACCGAGATCGTCGTGGTGCTGGTCGGGCTGGCCGTCGCGGGCGCGGTCGCGGTGGGGTGGGTGGCTCGCCAGGCAACGAGGGAGAGCGTGGTCCAGGGGCTCGCCGCGTCATGACACCGCGGAGGATCACCAGGCGCCAGGCGCTGGCAGACGCATTGGCGGCCACGGCCACCGCCGCGCTCGCGACGAGCTGCGGCGGGAGCGCCCGGAACCCAGGCCTAAACGGCTCCACGGTCGCTGCCACCTGGTCTGACCCCGCCGGCACCGGAATGCTCGAGCGCGCGCCCGGCGAACCGCTGATCGCCAGGACCGAGCTCGGGCCAGTGGCCGCGCCAGAGCAGTTGATCGCGACGCTCGCACACGTCACCGATGCGCACGTGCTCGACGCCTCATCTCCCGCGCGGGTGACGTTCCTCGACCGGCTGGGGCCGCCGTTTCAATCGACCTTCCGCCCGCAGGAGGCGCTGACCGTCCAAGTCCTCGCCGGGGCGGTCAGGGCGATCCGGCGCCTCAGACCCGACGCGGTCATCCAAGGCGGCGATCTGATCGACAACGACCAAAGCAACGAGCTCGGTCAGGCGCTTACGACGCTGGGCGGCGGCTTCGTCGGGCCCGGCAGCGGTCCGCACGGCTACTACGGCGTCCAGCTGGCCGGCGACCCCGACCCCTTCTACTACCGGCCCGACCTCGATGCTCCGCGCTATCCCGGCGTCCTCCAAAGGGCGTCGCAGGCATTCTGGAGCGCAGGCCTCGGCGCCAGGACCTACCCGGTCCTCGGCGACCACGACATCCTGGTCCAGGGCGAGATCCGGCCGACGCCGGAGACCATGAACCTCGCTACAGGCGCAGAGGCGTTGTGGGAGCTCCCTCCCGGGCTTCGAGTTCCTCCAGGTGCCGCATCCGCCCTCACCAACGGCTCCCCGGATGGGCCACCCAGGCCGGGCGTCGTGAGCAACTTCCTGGCCCAGGCACTGGCGGGGCCGAAGGTCCGCGTACCCGCCGATCCCGGACGGCGGGAGATGGAGCCGCCCGAGGTGATCAGCAGGCTCCTGGGAGGCCAAGCCCGGCCTTCGCTCGACTACCGCGCCGACGTCGCGCCTGGGCTGCGCCTGATCGTGCTCGACCTGGCCCGTCGCGGCGGCGGGTCGGGCGGCCTCGTTCGGCCCGAGCAACCACCGTGGCTGGCCAAGGAGCTGGCTGCGGCCGGCGAGAGGTGGGTCATCGTCGTCTCCCATCAGCCGCTCGCGAGCTCGGAGGGCGGCGAGCAGCTGCTCGAGCTGCTCGACCAACACCCACGGGTGATCGCCGCCATCTCAGGCCACGTCCACCACAACGCGATCGTCCCCCGCCCGACGCAGAGCGGCGGTTATTGGCTGATCACCACCTCCTCGCTGATCGACTACCCGCAGCAGGCGAGGGCGCTGAGAATCTTCGCCACCAAGGGCGGCGGCGTGGCGATCCAGACGTGGATGCTCGACCACGCGTTCCCCGGTGAACTCGGGACGATCTCGCGCCAGCTGTCATACCTCGATGCCCAGGGCGGCCGCCCACACGACGCCCAGGGCGGCAGGCTGGATCGAAACGTCACGCTGTATCGGGCGCGGGCGTAAGGAGTTGGGAGCTGGGCCGTCCAGCGGGCGCGGGCGTGAAGGAGTTGGCAGCTCGGCCGCGCAGCGGGCGCGGGCGGCGCCGGGCGCCGCCCGCGGTCAAACCGCTGCGGTCACGGCACCATCCCTGATAACGCCCCGGACTGAAGCAGCACCAGCACGGCCATCAACAGCACCAGCACGATGCTCCAGCCGATGACGCGGCGGAAGATGTCGCCCTCGCGCCCGCCGAGGCCGACGGCCGCGGCACCGATCGCCAGGTTCTGGGGCGAGACCATCTTCGCCAGCACGCCCCCAGAGCTGTTTGCACCCGCCAGCAGCACCGGCGACAGCGCGGCCTTGTGGGCGGCCGTCACCTGCAGTGCGCCGAACAGGGAGTTGGTCGAGGTGTCAGATCCCGTCACCCCGGTCCCGAACCACCCGATCAAGGGCGACAGGAACGCGAACGCGCCGCCGGCGCCGGCTGCCCACGTGCCCAGCGTGGTCGTCTGACCGGACATATTCATCACATACGCCACTCCCAGCACGGCGGCGACCGTCACGATCGCCCACTTCAGCTGGTTCAGCGTCCGTCCGAAGCTCCGCAGCGCCTGTCCGGGACGGACGCGGAGCACCAGCGCTGTGAGCACGCCCGAGATGAACAGCCACGTTCCGGCGGCCGTCATCCAGTTGAGCTTGTAGATCTCGCTCTCCGGGGCCTTGCCCTTGGCGTTCAGGACGTGAAGGCCGGGCCAGCTGAACGCCGTCGTCAGCTTGTCCAGCTGCTTGGTGACCACGGCGATGCTCGTGACCCCCAGCGTGAGCACGATGATGATGTAGGGGGCGAACGCCAGCAGCAGCTCGCGGAAGCTGGGGGGCGGCCCGTTCTCGGCGCGCCTGCGGCGCTCGCGCGGCCCATGCTTGCGCTCTAGCGCCGCATCGGCGGCCGCGGCGCCGGCGATCGCGGGCCGACCTCCCGTGCCCGTCGCCGGCGCTCCAGGGGCAATCGGATGCCACACCTGCACCAAGGCCAGAACAGCGCCCGCAGAGGCGAGCGAGGCCAGGATGTCGGTTAGCTGGATCGAGACGTAGTTCGAGACGGCGAACTGCACGATCGCGAACGTCATGCCGGCGGTCAGCGCCGCAGGCCACGTCTCTTTCAGCCCCTTACGCCCGTCGGCGATGAACACCAGCACGAACGGAATCAGCACCGCCAGAAACGGGGTCTGGCGGCCGACCATTGCGCCCAGGGTGTGAGCCGGGAGACCGGTGACCTGGGCCAGCGTGGTGATCGGGATCGCGATCGCCCCGAACGCCACCGGCGCTGTGTCCGCCACCAGCGCAAGTGCCGCCGCCCTCACGGGCTTGATACCGATGCCCATCAGCATCACACCGCAGATCGCCACCGGCGTGCCGAAGCCGGCCAGGGCCTCGAGCAGGGCCCCGAAGCAGAACGCGATCACGACGACCTGCACCCTCTTGTCGTCCGAGATCTCGCTGAACGCGCGGCGGAGCACCGCGAAGTGCCCTGTCTCGTCGGACATGTTGTAGATCCACAGGGCGTTGACGACGATCCACATGATCGGGAACAGGCCGAACGCCGCTCCCTCAGCGCCGGAGTTGAACGCCTGCCCGACGGGCATCGAGTAGACCGCGACCGCGATCACGATCGCCACCCCCAGCGTGATCAGCGATGCCCACTGGGCCTTCATCCGCACGACGCCCAGCAACACGAACAGCACCAGCAGCGGCAGAACAGCAAAGATCGAGGTGAGCCCAAGCGAATGGGACACCGGGTCGAGCACCTGGTGATACATCTTTCCTCCCTTCGTCCGGTTTTGGACTGCCCGGACGGCCTTGGACTACCCAGCCGGCTCGAAACGAAAATACTTGGGGACCATGCCGCCGAAAGCCGCCATACCGGAGGGGGCGCGCGTCGCGCTCGTCACCGGTGCCGCCCGCGGCATCGGCCGGGCGGTCGCGCGGGCGCTGTCAGACGACGGGCACCGGGTCGCGGTGGCGGACATCCTCGATGAGGAAGCCGCTGCCACCGCCGGCAGCGTCGGCGGCAGGTCGGTTCACCTTGACGTCACTGACAGCAGCTCCGTCGATAAAGCTGTCAGCGAGGTCGAGCGCGAGCTGGGCCCGATCGCCATACTCGTCAACAACGCCGGCTGGGATGAGCTGCGCCCGTTCCTCGAGACCGACGACGAGTTCTGGGACCGAGTGATCGAGCTGAACTTCAAGGGCTGCCTGCGGGTCAGCCGTCGGGTGGTGCCGGGGATGGTCGAGCGCGGGTACGGACGGGTGGTGAACATCGGCTCCGATGCGGCCCGGGTTGGCTCCTCGCTCGAGGCCGTGTACTCCGGCGCCAAGGCAGGCGTGGTGGCGTTCTCGAAGACGCTCGCTCGCGAAACAGCTCGCAGCGGCGTAACAGTAAACGCCGTTTGCCCAGGACCTACGGAGACGCCGCTGCTCGAGGGGATGCTCTCCGAAGGCGATGCGGGCGCCAGAGCGCTCGAGGCCATGCGCCGGGCGGTACCGATGCGTCGGCTGGGCAAGCCCGAGGAGGTCGCGGCTGCGGTGGCGTTCCTTGCCTCAGAGCGGGCGGGCTACATCACCGGCCAGACGCTGTCAGTGAGCGGCGGACTGACGATGGCGTAGGGCGGGAGCGGCCCCAGCGCCGCTTACGGCGCGGAGGTAGCCCCCAGCACGGCGTCGATCAGCCCTGGAAACCGGGCTTCGAGCTCCTGGCGCCGCAGCGAGTTGAGCTTGGTCGTCCCCTCCACCCTCTGCCGGATCACGCCGGCCTCCCGCAGCACCCGGAAGTGATGGGTGCAGGTTGACTTGGAGACCGGAACCTCGAGGCTGTTGCAGGTCCACTCGCGGCCGTCGGCGATCGTCCTGACGATCAACAGCCGAACGGGGTCGCTCAGGGCGTGCAACACGGCGGAGAGCTCGAGCTCATGTTGCGCGGGGTGAGGAAGTGCGGGCGGAGGGACTGTCCCCTGGCGGGCCGCTTGTTCGTCTATAGAGGCGAAAGAAGACATTGTTCGACACTTATCGAACTTGGGTATAGTTCGATAGTCATCGTACCAAGGGGAAGGACATGACCACGAAGCCCAAGAAGACTGGAGATCGACAGGGGATTCTCGACCAGAAGGAGGTTGGGGACCGACCGGGGATTAGTCACGGGGACGGGACCAGCGACCGCCGCGCTCACCCCCGGGCGACGCTGATCCTCGCCTGCTTGGCGCAGTTCATGGTCATCCTCGACGTATCGGTGGTGAACGTCGCGCTGCCCGCGATCCATCGGGCGCTCCGGTTCTCCGAGCAAGACCTCCAGTGGGTCGTCAACGCCTACACCGTCACCTTCGCCGGCTTCCTTTTGCTGGGCGGCCGCGCCGCGGACCTGCTCGGGCGCCGCCGGCTATTCATCGCCGGGCTGACGCTGTTCTCGCTCGCCTCGCTGGCGGGCGGGATCGCCACGAGCCAGGGCGTCCTGATCGCCGCGCGCGCGGCGCAGGGATTGGGAGGAGCAGTGGTCGCGCCGGCGTCGTTGTCGATCCTGACCACCACGTTCGCCGAAGGGGCGGCCCGCAACCGGGCTCTCGGCGTGTGGGGCGCGATGGGTGCCGCGGGCGGCTCGGCCGGTGTTCTCTTGGGCGGCGTTCTGACCGACCTTCTCAGCTGGCGCTGGGTGCTGTTCGTCAACGTCCCCCTGGGGCTCGCCGCAGCGGCGCTAACGGTCCGGTACATCACCCGCGATCAGGCCACAGCGCCAAAGCGAGACTTCGACCTGTCCGGCGCGCTCAGCGCGACCGTGGGGCTGTCGGTGCTGGTGCTCGGGATCGTGCGGACCGACGTCACCGGGTGGGGCTCGGCGCAGGCGCTCGCGCTGATCGGCGCCGGCGCTCTGCTGCTGGCGCTGTTCGTGGCCATCGAGGGGAGGTTCGCCCGGACTCCGCTGATGCCCTTGCGCATCTACGCCTCGCGCACGCTGAGCGCCGCCAATGGCGTCGTGCTACTCATCGGCGCCGCGACCTTCGGGATGTGGTTCTTCGTCTCGCTGTACCTGCAGCAGGTCCTGGGCTACTCGCCGATCAGGGCCGGGCTGGCATTCCTGCCGATGACGGTCTCGATCGCGGTGGGGTCGACGCTCGCGTCGCGAGGCATCCGCCAGTTCGGCACCAAGCGGATGCTCGTCGCCGGGATGCTCGCCCAAACGGTCGGGCTGCTGCTGTTCGCCAAGCTCCCAGCCGATGGCCATTACGCGAGTAACGTCCTTGTGCCCTCGCTGCTGGTCGCGATTGGGATGGGACTGTCGATCGTGCCGGCGACGATCGCGGCAGTGTCGGGAGTCGCGCCGCAGGAAGCCGGACTGGCATCGGGGCTGGTCAACACCTCGCGACTGTTCGGAGGCGCGCTCGGGCTGGCGGTTCTGGCGGCGCTCGCGACCGCCCGCACCGACGCCCACCACGCCGTGGGAGTGGCCGCGAGCCACGCTGCGCTCGTCAGCGGCTTCCACCTGGCGTTTATCGTCGCCGCCGGGGTCTCGCTGGCGGGCGGCGCTGTGGCGCTGTTCGGCCTGCCGCGGCTGCGGGCCAGAGGGATGGCACGCCGGCCGCAAACGGAAGCGGCGTAAGCGGTCCGGCCCGATCACCAGGCCCGAGCCCTTAAGGCTTCGCCCCCAGATTCGTGAACGGCGTAAAGGGCCGGCACGGCTCGCCGCGCAAGCTGGGACACGGCGGGAGGCCGGTCGGCACGCTCACGCCCGGGACGACCGGCAGGATCAATCGGGACGGCATCTTTTTTGAGAATGCGATCGCGACTCTGGCCCTCCCCCGAGGGCTCGTCTGGCTGAAGGACCAGATCGGGGCGTCGCCGTTCGGGGCGCTGATCGTGACCTTGATGCGCGAGCCGGCGCGGTACGCGTGGCCCTCGTAGTAGAGCGGGATCGTGACCTCGACGAAGCGCCCTTGCGGCAGCGGCTTGACGTCCTCGGCCCGCAGGCTGAGCACCGGCTCGAGCAGCGTGCTCTTGCGAGGGTCGAGCTTTCGCTCGTTGGCGCGGACCCAGCCGTTCTGAACGAACGTCTCGATGCCATCGGGCCTCACCTCGCTCACCGTCGCCTGGAGATCGACGTTCGGGGTCGAGGAGCGCACCCAGACGCGGACGGCGCCGGCACCGATCACCACCGTGTTCGACGCCAGAGGCGCGGTCATGTAGGAGACCGAGGTCCCGGGCGGGTTCGGATTCCACTGGTAGTGGGGGGTCGCCGTCCACAGGCCGCCTGTGCCCGTGCCCGTGTCGCCGGTGAAGTCGGTCAGCGGCAGGGCACGCGCATTCCACGTGAAGCGGTTGGCGCCGGCAGGCGAAGGTGGGGACGAGCGGAGGGTCCCGCCCGGAGCCAGATACCAAGAGCCGGCGATCGTGCCGGGGATCGGGAATCTTGAGAACGAGTCGCCGAATGCCGCCAGGGGCTGCCCCGGCGTGGAGGAGCCGGCACCGTTGTCAAACAAGACGCGGACCGGCGGCTGGCTCTCGAACGCCTGTAGCGCGCCCCCGTACGTCGTCTGTTGCTGGACCGGGTCCGGTGGGAGCGAGACGCCGGGTATCCCCATCGCCACCTGGTACACCAGCGGCGCGGCGGCCCGAGTGAGCGCACATCCAGGCCCCGGCAGGTCCTGGGCCACGAACAGATGCAGGAAGTCGCACCAGCGGCTGAACGTCTCCGGGTCCAGGGAGTCGATGTGGAGGCCGTTGGTGAACGTGAACCACTTCTGGCTCGTGCCTGTGAAGTGCTCGGCCAGGTCCGGGCAGTGGCCGCCCGTCTGCTCGTCCGTCCACTGGCAGGCGAGGAACACGGGCGCCCGAATCTTGTTGACGAATGTGATCGGCGACAGCGGATTGGCGACGGACGGGACGTAGTGGTTATTGGCACGGATCTGCGCGAGCAGGTTCGTCGCCTCGCCGTGCATGACCTGATTGGCCTTACAGGTCTGATCGCCGTCGAGAATCTGCTGGTAAGCCCAGCTCTGTCCGCCCGTCGGCGAGGCCGGCCGGGCATCGTGTACGCGGTCTTTGGCCCAGCCGACCGCGAAGCCCGTGTTGAGGATGCCACCCGGGTAGAGCGTCGTCTGCGTGTTGTCGACCACCGACAGCGGCGAGATCGCCGCCAGATCCGGGGGTCGGGTCTGAGCTGTGAACAGCTGGCTGATGCCACCGTAGGAGATTCCCATCATCCCCACCTTGTGGTGCAGAACCCACGGCTGGCGCGCGACCGTCTCGATCACGTCGTACCCGTCGAGGTTCTGGAGCTGCTCGAAATAGTCAAAGGCGCCGCCCGAGCAGCCGGTGCCGCGCATATTGACGTCGACCACCGCGAAGCCCATCGCGTTGGCGAGCATCGCGATCCCGCTCTGGGGCCCGGGTGGATCCGCGTATCCATAGCCCGAGTACTCGATCAGCGTCGGATACTGGCCACTCGCGGGCGGCGCCGGCACCGGAACGGGCAAGCCGACCTCGCTGGGGAGGTCCGACGGCAGACGGACGTCGATCGCGAGCTTGGTCCCGTCGCGGGTTGTCATATAGCCGTAGCCGTGGCTGGTGATCGTCTGGTTGTAGATCGACGCGTCGGGCGGGGCGGATCTCGTGGAAAAGACGGTCAGCCGCCCCGACTGGCGACCGTGGCGGCCCACGCGGACGCGATAGCCCCTGCCGGGCGCGACGTTACGGAACAGCACCCCGCCGAGGGAATCGGCGGACTTGGTCGCGAGAACCCGTCCGCCGCCGTTGAGTAGCGACATCCGCGCGAACGGCGCGAGGCCCGTCACGTAGACCTGATCCGCGCTGCCGTGCGCGCTGAACGGGGCCGCGCTGGCGGAAGCCGTGCCACAGCTCAGGACGAACACGAGCGCGACGCCCACAACGGATAAGGCCATCCCTCTCCTCATCGGACCTGCACTCAATCAGGTTTTGCGGGCCGGGTGTCCCGGTAGCGGCGCTGGGCGTCGCATTAGCGGCGCTGGGCGTCGCAGTAGCGGGGCGCTGGGCGTCGCAGTAGCGGCCCCGGTTATGGTCCTGGCCGATGGCGCGCTGCTTCGTCACCCGCCGGCTACCTGGACCCGCCTTGGGCCGGCTGCAGGAGGCGCACGAGGTGGAGATCTGGGAAGGACGCCTTCCCCCCACGCCGGCCGAGCTGGCGCGGGGGGCGGCCGAGGCCGAGGGTCTGCTCACCCTGCTGACCGACCGAATCGACGCCGCCCTGATCGACTCGAGCCCCAAGCTGCGCGCGATCTCCAACTACGCAGTCGGCTACGACAACATCGACCTCGAGGCTGCGAGCCGACGCGGCATTCCTGTCGGCAACACGCCCGATGTCCTTACGGACGCGACAGCGGACTTCACCTTTGCGCTGCTGCTCGCGGCGGCACGCAAGCTGCCGCAGGCCATCGAGGCAGCAAAAGAAGGGGACTGGGTCACCTGGGAGCCGGCGATGCACCTCGGGCGCGAGGTGCACGGCGCGACTCTCGGAATCATCGGCTTCGGCCGGATCGGGCGGGCGGTCGCCGCGCGGGCTGAGGGCTTTGACATGCGGGTCATCCACACAGGACGCGACCAGCCGATCGACAGCCTGCTGGACGAAGCCGACTTCGTCTCGCTGCATGCCCCGCTGACGCCCGAGAACCACCACCTGATCGACGTCCACGCGCTCAACAAGATGCGCCCCACGGCGATCCTGATCAACACCGCGCGGGGCGGGCTGGTGGACCAGGTCGCGCTTGCGGACGCGTTGGAGCACGGCTCGATCGCCGGCGCGGCGCTCGATGTCACAGATCCCGAGCCGCTCTCGCCCGACGATCCGCTCCTGCGGGCGCCCAACCTGATCATCACTCCACACATCGGCTCCGCCACGCAGGCCGCACGCGAGCGGATGGCCGAGCTGGCCGTCGAGAACCTCCTGGCCGGACTCGCCGGCCGGCCCATGCCCCATCGGGCAAACTGACCCCCGTGCGCGTGGCCGTCGCCGACATCGGAAGCAACTCGACCCGCCTGCTGATCGCGGATGTCGAGGATGGCCGCGTGATCCGGGAGCTCGAGCGCCGTTCGATCGTGACTCGGCTCGGCGCCGGAGTCGATTCCAACGGGGCGCTGAGCGAGGAGGGCATCGAGCGGGTATACGAAACTCTCGACGAATACGCCGCGAACATCGAACGCGACGGAGCGGACAAGCGAATCGCAGTCCTGACGAGCGCGGTGCGCGACGCCTCAAACGGGGAGGATTTCGCGAAATCGGTCCGCGAGCGCTACCGCTTCGAGCCCCACATCCTGAGCGGCGATGACGAAGCCCAGCTGACGTTCCTCGGCGCGACCAGCGAGCGAGATCCGGAGGATCGCACTCCCACCCTCGTCATCGACATCGGGGGCGGCTCGACCGAGCTCGTCACCGGCGCCGGACGGCAGGCGGATTTCCACGTCTCCACGCAAGCGGGGGTCGTGCGCCAGACCGAGCGGCACCTGCACCACGACCCTCCGCGGCCAGAGGAGCTCGAGGCGCTCTCGAGCGAGGTACGCGAGATCGTCATCGGCGGCGTTCCCGAGGGCAAACGAAGCGCGATCGGGCGAGGAATCGGCGTCGCCGGTACTGCCACGCAGTTGGCGTCGATCGCGCAAGGGCTAGAGCCATACGACCCCAAGAAGGTGCACGGGTACGTGCTCTCTGCGCGGGAGGCACGCGAGATCCTTGGGAGGCTGGCCGCGGTCGGGCTCGAGGAGCGGAAGGAGACCCGGGGCCTCGACCCCGCTCGCGCGCCGACGATCGTCGCCGGCGTCGAGATCCTGCTGGTGGTGCTCGAGCTGTTCGGGCTCTCGGAGGCGGAGGTGTCCGAGCACGACATCCTCCGGGGGGCGGCGCTGGGGTTGTCGTAGATGGCCGGGCGCTGTCAGCCCGTACTGACCAGTCTGGGCCTGATGTCGGCGCACTCGGCGCAGACGCTCTCGGGAATCACGCCCAAGCGCATCAGCACGCCGAAGACCTTGCAGCCGACGCAGTAGCCGACGATCGACTCAAGCCCGGCGGCCGGCAAAAAGAGGACGAGCACCACGTCGGCCGCGGTGTGCGAGGCAGCAAACGCGAGCACCAACGCGGTAGTCGACATGACCGCGCCCATCCCCTGGGCGAACCGCTTGGGCGGGCCCGGCACAGGCTTGCGTTGGCCGAGCCGTGGCGCGATCAGGTTCTGGGCGATCCAGCCGAGCGGGCTGAGCGTGGGACCGGTCAGCACCCGCGCCCAAAAGCCATAGGCGATCGGGATCAGCAGCCAGTACCAGCTGGTCGCGAGAGTCACGATGACGCCGACGAGCACGACGCCCGCGACCACGCGAGCCGCCTTCTCGTTGACGGGATTGGGGAACGAGACCAGCGTCCGCATCCCAAACAGAGGATAGACAGTCGGGAATCAGGCCAAACAGACGGGCCCGGCCGCGCCGCAGATTCGCGGTACCGAGGGCGGGGCGGCCGGGGCCCTACCCGGGACAATTGCCCTTGATGCAGCGTGCCCACCGTTCAGCTGGACATATGTCCGATTGTGGAGGGGGTGTCCAGGCGCCATGATGCTTGCCGGGGAAATGTTCGCCTTGGCGAACGTGAACCCGACATAGGATCCGGGCGTAGCCGCAGACATCGGCGCCTCCCGCCGCCCGGAGCCACTTCAAAGCAAGGTCCTACGGCACGTACCCCTGCCCGTCCCGATGGACCTTCACCTGGATCGGAAGCCGCCCGCAGAACGCGGGCGGTTTTCGTTGTGTTCCGGCCGGAACATGTTCCGGCCGGCGGGTGCGCACATGTGCGCACCCGGGGGGCCGCGCATGCGCGGCCCCCTAGGCCAAATTCGACTTCCTCGGATACGCCACCGAGGGATCGGTAAGAACATTTACGACCGAGGGACGACCCGACTCAAAGGCTCGTTCCAGTGCCGGGCGCAGCTCGGATGGCTGCGAGACGAGCTCGCCGTGGCATCCGAGTGCCTCGGCGACGAGGTCGTAGCGGGTGCTCTCGCGGAGGGAGGCGGCTACGGAGTAGCCGTACAGGAACTCCATGGGGTGCTTTTCGAGGGCCCAGATGCCGTTGTTGCCGATCACGCACACGACCGCCACGCCATGGCGGGCGAGCGTGTCGAGCTCCATGCCCGAGAAGCCGAACGCTCCGTCGCCCATCAGCAATAGGACCTGCCGGGAGGGATGGGCGAGCTTCGCGGCCAGCGCGTATCCGGGACCCGAGCCCAGGCATCCGAACGGACCGGGATCAAGCCAGCAGCCCGGCTCGTAGGAGTCGATCAGCCGGCCCGCGAACGAGACGAAGTCGCCGCCGTCGCCGATCACGATCGCGTCGCGGTCGAGCAGTTGCCGAAGCTCTCCATAGATGCGCATGGGATGAAGCGGAGCGCGGTCGTCCGAGAGCTCGGCTGCTTCGGCCGCTCGACGCTCGCTCTCAAGCGCACGCAGAGACGAGATCCAGGCATCGCGCTCGGCGCGCGGCGCGGAGCCGGAGACCCTCAATGCATCGAGCGTCGCCGGAAGCGCCCCATACAGCTCCGCCGCGACCGCCCGCGGCTGCTCGCGCGCCGACTCCGCCGACGTCGACCACGATGACCCGCGCCTCGGGCGAGAACGAGGCTCCGAATCCCAGCCTGAAGTCAAGCGGCACCCCGATCACGAGCGCGACGTCCGCGCCGCCTAGACCGGCCGAGCGGGCCCGGGAGAAGAACAGCTCGTGATCGGCGGGCAGGCAGCCACGGCCCAGGCCGTTCAGGAACACCGGGATCCGCAGCTCCTCCGCCAGCGCCCGCAGCGACTCCTCGCCGCGGCCCCAATACAGCCCTGTGCCGGCCATGATCACCGGGCGCTCGGCGTCCCGCAGCAGATCGGCCGCGCGGTCGACGGCGCCCGAGTCGGCGCCCGGCCCAAGCCACGGCTCCGGAAGCGGCAAAGGCGCGTCGGGTGGCTCAGGGGCCTCGGTGAACACGTAGTCGAGAGGGAAGTCGAGGAACGTCGGGCCACCGGGAGGCTCGACCGCCGCGCGCAGCGCCTCGTCGACCAGCGAAGGGATCTCGGCCGTCTCGGACGCGGTCGCCGCCATCTTCGCCAGCGGCCTGACGAACGGGACGTGGTCGATCTCTTGGAGCGACCCCTGGCCCCAGCGATGCTGCGGTGCGCGTCCGCCGAGCACCAGCATCGGCGAATGGTTCTGGCTGGCCGAGGCGATTGCGCTGATGCCGTTGGTGACGCCCGGGCCGGCTGTCAGCGCACACACTCCGGGGGAGCGGGTGACCTTCGCCCATCCCTCGGCGGCGAACGCCGCGCACTGCTCGTGGCGGACGTCGACGATGTCGATCCCTTCGGCGCGGCAGCCGTCGTAGATCGAGAACAGGTGGCCGCCGGAGAGCGTGAACAGCCGGCTCACGCCGTGCGCCTCCAGGCGCTTGGCGATCAGCCGACCGCCGTGAACCCGCGTGCTCGTGTCCGTCGCCACCGGCTACAGAACGCTAACAGCGGGGCCCGGACGGGGCTTTAGGCTTCGTTTGACTCCGGGGGCTACGATCGATTGTCGAGTGATAGCGACGAAGGGAGCCAGGGTATGAGCACGCTCCAAATGCCTTCGGCGGATCACAGTCAGTTCGAGGAGATCTGCGAGCCGCTGGACGAATGGGATCACCTGCCGGCGGTCAAGGGCGAACAACCGGAATTCGAGGAAGAGCCGATCGAGGCTCAGGACGCTTCGCTGGACGGCCTGATCCTGGCCGGGCTGGTCAGTCCGTACTGAGGCACTCGCCGCGGGGCCCCGTCCACCGGGACCTCGGCCTCGAGCGCCCACAGCCGCACCGCTTCGCGCTTGCCTTTGAGTGGCACCGGCGAGCGCTCTGAGAGCTGGAATGAGCCCGGGCGAAGCGCTGCCCGCGTGGCCTCGGTGATCAGCACGTCGTCGCCGGTCTCGCGGGTCGCCGCTTCGACCCGGGCGGCGGTATTCACCGTGTCTCCGATGACGGTGAACTCGACGCGGCCACCGCCGCCGACCGTTCCTGCCACCACGCGCCCCGAGTTGACCCCGATGCCGACGCCGACTTCGCCCTCGTATCGCTCGCGCACGAGGCCGACGATCTCCTGAGCAGCCTGCACCGCCCGCGCAGCGTGGTCGTCCAACCGTTCTGGGGCCCCGAACACGCCGAGCAGCCCATCGCCGATGAACTTGTTCGCGTGGCCGTGGTGGCGGAGCAGGACCGGAACGATCAGCTCCCAGAAGCTGTTGAGCAACGCCACGACCTCCTTCGGCTTGGCGTGCTCGGCGAAGGCCGTGAAGTCGCGAATGTCGAGGAACAAGACGGTGACCGGGACCTCCTCGCCTTCGAAGTCGGGGCCTTCCTGCAAGACGCGCTCTGCCAGGCCGGGGTCCACGTAGGCGCCGAACGCCTCGCGCAGGCGCTCGCGCTCGTCGAGTCCTTCGGCCATCGTGTTGAACGACTGCACCAGGACGCCGCTCTCGTCATTTGCCACCACCGGCACCCGCGCGCTGTAGTCACCTTCGCCGATCCGATCGGTGGCCTCCTGGAGGTCGGCCAAGGACCTGGCAAGCGATCGCACGACGAGCACGACGAGCTCGAACGAGATCGTGAACGACACCCCGACCGCGATCAGCCACGAGAGCCCCAGCCCCTGCAGCCCTGAGTGATGGCCGCTGCTCGCCAGTCCCGCCACGACCACGCCGGTGATCACGTTGATCCCCGGGCCGATGGCCAGCAGCCGCCAGCGTAGCGGCAGGCCGGGGGCGTCAATCGCGAAGTCTGCAGGCAGCTCGCTCGCGATTCGCTCGAGCACAGGTCGCGCGACCACCTCCATCGTGAAGTAGCGCAGGATCGTGGCGTAGAGCAAGACGACCGTGCCCACGACAGCCAGAACGAAGAAGTCGTACCACGGCAGCCCCAGCTTCCACGTGGCAAAGGCGATGAACGGCAGATAGGCGGTTACCAGTGGCGCCCGGCGCACGGTCTGGCGCGTGTACTCGAGCGGCAGCGTGGCGGCAGCCCGCCAGGCCTCGATCGTCGAGACTGGGTCGCGGGCGCCGTGCTCCCAGGCCCAAACGGGGCGCCAGATCCGCTTCGTGATCTTGATCGAGAGCACGTTGTCGAGCGCGACGAGCGCCTGTGAGACGGCAGCCAGCACCAGGAATTGGTTCCACGTCATCGGCCGGTAGAGCTCGATGAGCCCCAGGCCGCCCAGGAAGACGAGGTGTGAGATCCCGAACTGGAGCCACACCGGGGCATACGAGTTGCGGCGCCCGATGGCTCGAATCCCCCTGTCGACGGGATCCTTCATGACAGAAGTGTCTCAGGCATTCCGGGGGCGGCGGGAACGCGTCGCGTCAGGCATCCGGAAGGCGGCGGGTCGCCCCGACCCACCGCCTCCCGGCCCCTGTCTAGCCCACCGGCGCCAGCGGGCGTACGTAGACCGGCCGTGCCCGCAGCAGCGCGGCGGTCTCGGTAAGCCCCCGCTCCCCATGGTGGAAGTGCCGGCCGGAGCGCATAGCCGGCAGCTCCGTTACCCCCCGCGCAAGCAGTCCCCTGGCCGTAGCGTCGATCGTCGCATCGAGCGAGCGGTCGCCCGCCGCGTCCAAGCAGTCATCAAGCGTGAGTCCGGCCGCGGCCGCCGCCTCCGCCAGCACCTCGGGATCCTCTAGGTCGAATCCCCCGCAGAACGCGAGCCGCGCCGCCGCCAGGCCAAACCTGGCCCCCGCTCCGACCTCGCCGGCCCGAACCGCAGTCCGCAGCGCCCCCGGCACTCCGGCCGGGAAGCGATCGGGCCACACCAGCGGCAGATGCAGCTCCGCCGCGCGGCGCTCAGCTCGAGCACGAAGCTCCGCTGTCTGATGCCCCCAGGTCGAGGTGAGGCTCGCGACGGGAATCCACTCCACCTCTCCAAGCAGCCGCTCGACCCGCTCGGCGGCCAGGTAGGAGAACGGGCACGCCAGGTCGTAGAAGAACGCGGTGTCGGCTCTTCCATGCCGCCTCGAGCGGTCCGCTCGCCGTTCTGCCAGGGCGATCAGCTCTCCCATCAAGGGCTGAAACGACCGCCAGCGCCGAAACTGGCGGAAACTCAGTCGTGATGGCGCCAAAAAGACCGGAAACCGAGACAATGGCCACTGCTTCCGTTATTCTGAAAGCTAGTAGGTAGCCCCCTCGGAGGTCATCAGATGCCTCACGTCCCTCCCCCCAAACGTCACCCATACGACCAGTGGTCGCCGGACGCCCGAGCGCTAGATGTGGTCGGCGACAAGTGGACGCTGCTGATCGTGCGCGACCTGGCCGCCGGTCCGAGGAGGTTCGTCGAGCTCCAGCGGGTTTTGCCCGGCATCTCCACCGAGCAGCTGCGCTCCAGGCTGAACCGAATGGTCGCCGACGGCATGCTGACCCGCAGGCGCTACCGCGAGGTCCCGCCCCGGGTCGAGTACGAGCTCACAGAGCGTGCGTACGCGTTGATGCCGGTCATAGGCGAGGTCGCGCGCTGGGGCTATGACTGGGTGTGGAGCGCACCGCGGGCCTCCGAGCGCGTCAACATCGGCGCGATCTTCCGGGTCGCCCCGGGCTTGGTTGAGCCGCCGCCAGACCTGAACGCCAGCGTGTCGGTGGTCGTCGAGGACGAGGAAGGCGAGTCCTACGTGCTGATCGCCGAGGACGGCAAGGTGAAGGTGCAGGAGACCCAGCCCGCGAGGACTGATGCGACCATCACAGGGACTAAGGACGCATGGGTGGCCGCGTTCTCGCCGGACGGCGACCTAGGCCAGCTGCGAATTGAGGGTGACCGGCGAGTGGCGACCCAGTTGCTCGAGGGCTTGGCGCTGGGCACCGAGGAGCTGGCGCGCGCAACGCGCGCGGCGTAAGCCCCGCCCCGCGGCGTAAGGACCCGCGCCGCTCAGCCCACCGACCAGCTGTAGCGAGCGGCCGCCGCCTTATCGGCGTGTGGCGCGAATCGCACCTCGAGCACCTTCGCGCTCGTTGGGGCCGAGAAGACGACGCATCCGGACACCTGATCGCCTGGGCCGATGTTGTTATCGAAGTCCCGGAGCGGCGTCTGGCACGCGCCGCTCGGCGCGAACGTTGGGACCGCGGCGCCAGAGGAGAGGACCAGCGACACGTCCCCGGTCGCCGAGCTGTCGTAGGTGTCCGGTCCGTGGTTGAGGAGCTGGATCTTCACTCCGACGGCGCGCATGCCGGGAAGCAGAGCCGCTCCGGAACCGTTCAACGGGTCGATCACCTTCGTCACGGTCACCGCCAGGACAGAAACGCCGGCCGTGACCTGGTAGGTCTCGCCTACGTTCAGGGTGCTGGACGACGGACGCCGGGGCGTCGTCGCGGGCCTCGTATGTACGGCATGGGTCACGGTCGTTGCAGACGTCCCTGAGCCGCCGCAGGCTGCGAGCGGCAGCGCCGCGATCAGCGCCGGTAAAGCGGCGTGACCGATCCTCACTAGTGGCTGGAGTATGTCGTCGCGGTGACGTGCGGGAACTGCTGGGGCTGCCCGAGCAGCTGGCCGGGCGGGGTGTCGAGCCAGCACGGCGGTCCGCCGCCGACGTATTGCTGGGTCGGCCCGCCTGTGTTGTTGCAATCCCATGAGGCGCCGCCGCCCATGATGAAGTCCTTCGGGTTTCCGGATGGCGCCCACAGCGGGAGCGGGTACGTGTTCCCGCGGTTGTCGGGCGTGCGCGGACCGCCGATCGAGAGGGCGTCCGCTCCGAGCGGCGAGACTGTCCGCAGGTAGTGGCCGGTTCCGCCGGCGCCGCCGGCGATGGTGGCGTTGAGCGTCGTCGCCGGGAGGCTGATGAAGTCGGTGATCAGCTGCTGGTGGAGCCCGAGCCAGTTGACGATTGGGTTGAACTGCTCGAGCCACGGCCCGAGCTGCTCGAGCAGCGGCTGGGCGCCCTTAATCACGCTGGTGATCGCGGGCAAACCGGTCTGGGAGACCTGGATCAGCGGCCGCAGCTGGATGAACAGATGCTTCAGGTCCGGGGACAGCGCCTTGACGGAGGCCAGCGTGGGCACAGCCTGCCGGAGGGCAGGGGTAAGCGAGACCGGGCCGCCCGGCGTGATCAGCGGGTCGGTGTCGGTCGCGAACGCCTGGAGCCGGGACATCGTGGCCTTCGTCTCGTCCAGGAAGGTCGGGAACACGGCGAATGTGTTCTTGATGTCGTTTTGGACCGAGGCCGTGGCCGAGAACACCGTCTCACCGGTGGTGATCAGGTTCCGAAGCGCCGTCTGGTTGTTGCTGAGGGCGCTGAACACGGTGGCCCCGTTGTTCGTGAGCCGGACGACCGCCGCCTGCTCGACGTCCAGGACTTGAAGGATGTCGGTGGCGTCGGCGGCGAACGTGGGCAGGTTTCCGAGCACGTTGTTGAGGTTCTGGTCGTTGCCTGTGACCGCCTGCGAGAGCGACTGCTGCCAGACCTGGAACGCCTTCCTGGTGGGCGCGTCGAGCGCGTTGAATATGTCGTCGATCTGAACTGCCGGAACCACTTGCGAGTTGGGCAGCCTCCCCCCATCGGGTAACGGTGGACTGTTCGGCGAGCCCGGCGTGAGCTCCACGTACGTCTCGCCCAGGAGCGTCTTGATCCGCAGGATGGCCTTGGTGTCGCGCCGGATCGGTGCGTACTGCTTATTCATCTGAATGGTGGCCACCGTGCGGTTGCCGGTCGAGTCAAGCGTCGTCGACACGACCTTGCCCACCGTCACACCCGCGATCCGCACGTCCGCCGGAGTGGCCAGCTCCTGGGCGTACGGGAAGCCAACCTGGAAGCGGTAGCCCTGGGAGTTGAATGGCACAGTGCCGCCGAACTCCACCCACAGGAACAGCAGCAGCCCGATGCACGACAGCGAGAACAGGACCATCGAGAGGATCTTGCCTAGTGAGGGAGCGCTGGTTTCCATCAGTGGGTGGGGGGTTTGGGGAGGAACTGGTTGCCGATGTTGCCCACGCCGTGCTTACTCAGCTGGGAGGCCACGCTGGGGTTGGCGGTCGAGTACGGCGACGCGCTGCCGTTGGCCTGGAAGTTCTTGAACTGGGACTGGACGGCGGCGGCCTGGGCCGGGCACAAGTTGGTGTCCGCCAGTACGGTGTCCAGGTTGAGGCCCTGGAGAACAAGCGGCCCAAGTCCGCCCGCCTGGGTGAGGAGCTGGCCTAGGGTGGCGCAGCTGGCCTGGATGAAGGCCTGGCGGAAGTCTCCGTTGCCGTCCTGGACGGAGAACACGGTCCGCCCGATGTGCCCGAGCCACGCGAGCCACCACAGGTAGCCGTGCTGAGGAGCCGCCGGGTTGTACCCGAGCATGTTCAAGAAGTGGTTGACGACGCTGAACGTGCTGTTCAGGCTCGGAGTGGCGTTGGCCAGGTTGATCGACGCCGGTTCTAGGTTTCGAACGAACGGGCGGGCGGCGATCACGAACGGCCGGATCTGGTTCTTGATGATCGGCGTTGAGGGCTTGGCCAGCGAGGCCAGCGCGGCGTTGGCGGCAGGAAGCGCGTGGGCCGCCGGGATCAGCTTCGCGGCCGTCGGTCCCAGCTGCTGAGCGAACGTCTGCACCTGGCCCAGTGTCGTCCTGGTCTGCGCGAGCGTGGCCGGCAGATCGGCGATCGAGCGGCTGATGTTCCCCTCCTCAGAGGCGGTGGCCCTGAACACCTGCGAGCTTGAGACGATCAGTTCCCCGATCTGGGTCTGCTTGGTGATCAGCGCGTCGTTCAGGCGCCGCAATGAGTTGACGAGATGCTGCAGCTCGACGCCGCGGACCGCGACCGCCTGATTCAGCCGCGCCAGGTCCTGGTGGGTGGGCTCGAACCGCTCGAGCACCTGGGCCAGCTCGCCGCCCCGGCCGTTGAGGCCCTGCCCGGCGCCGTTGACTAGCAGCTGCAGGTACTGGCGGGTGTCGGCGTCGATGGACGAAAGGACCTCGTCGACGTTGACCTCAGGAGCGGTCTGCGAGAGCGGGATCGTGAAGCCCGGCTTGACCACCGGCGCCGAGCCGCCTGGGTTGAGCTCCATGAACATGTCCTGCAGGCCCGTCTTCGGCCGCAGGAAGGCTGTGGCGTCCGTGTGGATCACGCCCTTGTACTTCTTGTCGATTGACATCTTCACGACCGCGATGCCGTTCTTGAGCGTCACGCCCGTGATCGTCCCGATCTGCACCCCGGACACCCGTACGGTCTGGCCCTGGCCGGGCGTGACCGCCTGGGCGGTCGAGAACTCGGCGTTGATCGTGAACTGAGGCTTTGAGATGAACGGGAGCCGGAATCCCTGCTGCGTGAGGATGTAGCCGGTCACCGCCACGGCCAACACGAACAGCACGATGATCGCGATGAAGTCGCTCAGGTGGTGCTTGATCGCGCGCTTCACTTTGCGGTCCTCGCGGTCTTCGAGGAAGAGCTCGCGGCGCCGGATGAGGAGCCTCCGCCGCCGGACGACGAGTTCTTGGCACCGGAGGAGGAGGAGGAGGAGGAGCCAGTGCTGCTCCCCTGGGTCGCGGGCGAGGCCCACGCGCCGCCCACCTTCAGTGAGCTGCCAGTGGCCTTCAGCGCGTCGGCGATGTCGGCGCCGAACAGCTTGGTCGTCGTCTGCTGAAGCCCCAGCAATGGCGGGCTGGAGGAAACGGGGTGAATCTGGGCGGGCGGTGCTCCCTCGGGTGAGTCAAGGTTGGTGATCGGCGCCTGGGTCTCGCACGGAGCGTTCGGGACGTCGCCACCGGCCAGCGGCGG
Organism: uncultured Actinomycetes bacterium; assembly: GCA_963757075.1. Taxonomy (GTDB): domain Bacteria; phylum Actinomycetota; class Thermoleophilia; order Solirubrobacterales; family Solirubrobacteraceae; genus Palsa-465. The sequence continues at coordinate 328,246 of CAVWQN010000001.1, read as the reverse complement.
GCGCTGGTCGTTCGGCGGCGGGACCGGCTGCACTCCCTCGAGCGGCTGTAGCAGCGAGCCGAACGTAGGAATTCCCCCGAGGTTCAGCGAGTAAGTGAACGTGCCACCGCCGAACAGCAAGCGGATGATCGGGCCGTTGCCATCGAACGTGCGGCTCTCGCCGGCGATTCCCGGGAGCAGCTGGAGGTCCTCGACGTACGCCGGATGGGGCGGGAATCCATTGGAAGCGTTGAAGTTGGAGTCGTTGATCTCGAGGTTCGACCACGGGATCACGTTCTGGACCACGCAGCTTGAGGCCGGGCGAACCTGGTCTCGCATCAGCGGGATCGTCTGGTTGGTCAAATTGGCCAGGGCGGGAATGGTGGGCACCAGGTCCTGGGTCAGGCCGCGCAGCTCTGCGGGCTGGACCAGCAGCCTGAGCTGGTTGATGAACGGCAGGCTGACGTCGATCGTGTGGCCGGTGGTTTTCACGCCCGGCAGCAGGGCCTTGGCGAGTTGGGGCACCGGACCGGGCGCGCAAGGAGGAGGTCCGGCGGGCCCTGAACAGAGCGCCGCGTTGACGGCGTCGAACGCCGGGGTCGCCGCGGAGAGGGTGGCCGGAAGCTGGGCTATCGTGCTCTGAAGATTCGCGCTCTGGCTCGCCAGCGCCCCGGCCGTGGTGTTGAAGTCCGTGATCAGGCTCTGCAGGGCCTGGGGGTGGGCGTTGAACGAGGCTGAGACGGTGCCCTGCTCGTAGATCCCGTTTGACAAATCGTGGGGCTGCAGTCCCAGCAGATCGTGCTCGACGATCGCGGAATACTTGTAGGCGGGCAGCCAGTACTGGACCGAGCGGGCGAACGCCGGACCGCCCTGGTAGACGGCGTTGCCGTACTCCTTGAGCAGGATCTGGAGGTTCTGGCGAGTGTTCGCCTGCAGCGAGTCGAGCACCTGATCGAGCTGTACTGGCTCCCGGGTCTGCTGGATGGGGAACACGTGGCCGGTCTTGACGGTGGGCGCATTGGGGCTGCCCGGGGAGACGTCGACGAAGAAGTTGCCCTCCAGGAAGATGCGCGGCCTGATCCAGAAGGTGGCGTCGGAGTGAAGCGGCAGCCCGTTGTCGTCGATGGTCATATTGACCTGGGCGGCCTGTGAGCCGGGAATGCTCGAGATGCTCGACACCTTGCCGACGTTCACGCCCGCGATCCGCACCAGCGAGTTGGGTCGCAGGCTGTTGGAGTTGGGGACGATGGCGTGGATCGTGAAGTGGCTGGCGAACGGGTTGGCGAACTTGGTGAAGCCCCCGTACACGAACACGCCCAGGACGACCAGCCCGATCATGCCGGCCGCGAACTTGCTCATCGGCTTTCTGCGCTTACGCCTTCGCGGGAGGATCCTCATGGGTTCGTGGGGTTGAAGGGGGTCTGCGGCCCGATCTGGGGGTTGCGGGTGAAGGTCTCGCCCGCGGGGACGTGGGCGCGGCCGGCGTAGGTTGGGCCCTGGTTACCAGGCGTGTGCTGGTCTGTGTCGAACAGCCGGTGCTGCGGGTCGAAGTAGTTGAGCTGGCGCGGATACCCGCGCTGGCCGGTCTCACAATCGGCGTTGCCACTGTTATCGATCGCGGCCCCGTAGGTCGGGGAGTGGAAGTAGACGTTGCCGCCGAGGGGATTGCTGTCGCCGCCGGGACTGCCGCCGTTGACCGGTTGCGAGGCCGGCTGGGCGGCCGGGTTGTTCGGCTGAGCCGGATCCGCGGACATGAACATGCCGCGCTGCGCCGTGCCAAAAGCGCTCGGCTCCGAGACGACGTCTGCCAGGTCGGTCCAGGTGTAGTTCCAGTAATCACACACCGTCTGATAGGGACCCAGGTAGCGGACCATCGGGTTGAGCTCATCGACCGTGGCGGTCAGACCGTTGAGCGCCACATTGGTCCCCGGATCAACCGCCAGTGAGTTCAGCTGATCCAACAGCTGCTGGAGCTTCACGTTCAGCGAAGGCGTCTGGCGCAACGTCACAGACCCCGCCTCAAGTGCCGGATTGATGTAGGGCAACGCCCCCTTCAACGACGCCGTGGCCGGAGTCAAATAGCCACCGAACCTCGCCAGATCCACCAAGAACGGCTGCTGCACCTCCAACGAGGTGGTCGACACCGACAACGTGGACGGCGACTTGGCGATCGTGGCCTCCAAATTCCCCGGATTAGCGGCGATCGCCCCAAACGTCGTCGCCGAATCACGAAACAGATCCACCAGCGTCCCCGACACCGGCGACACAGCCCCCGTAAACGAACCAAGCGAATTCAAAAACCGCACCAGACCCGTCGCCGGCTCAGACAAATACGCCGCCACCGGCGTCAGATACTGAAGCAACGCCGGCAGGCTCTGAATCGTCGAGCTCAAATCCCCGCCCCGGGCAGCGAACGTATCCCCGAACCCCACCAGATTGCCCTGCACCGCCGTCCTGGTCGGCGGATTGAACATGTCAAACACCTGATCCAACTGCACCGGCACATTCGTCTGCGAAATCGGCATCGTCGCCCCATCCGCGAACACCCGACTCGACGTCCCCTTCGTGAGATCCACGTACTTAGAACCCAACACCGACCGCAACCGCACCGTCACCGTCGAATCGACCGGAACCTTGCCCTCGTTCTTAGACAGCTTCAACGTCAACTGCGCCCCAGTGGTCCCATTCGGCAACCCCACCGGCTTGAGCTCAGACACAAACCCAATCCGATGCCCACCCTGCAACACATCATTGCCCGGCACCAAATTCGAGCCATCCCCGATATTGACCTTCAACTCCCGCGTCGGCACGAACGGCAGGCCCTTATTGGCGTTATAAGCCAAAAACACCGCCACGATCACCACCAACACCGTCACCGCCCCCACCAACACAGGATTCGCGAACGCTGACTGCTGGCGGCGTCTCATGGCGATAGGAGGTAGTTGAGGAGTTGCTGGGCCTGGTTGGGCGACGTCGTGCCCGACGCCGAAGAGGAAGACGAGGTCGGCGTGGAGGACGAGGTCGGCGTGGAGGACGAGGTCGAGGAGGACGATGAAGAGCCCGACCCGTTGCTCGCGCCGAGCAGCTGCCCGATCGAGTTGCGCAGGTTGATCGCCGGCGAGCCGCCCGATTGGCCGCTGGATGAGGAGCTGCCGGAGGAGGAGCTGGCGGGACTGGCGCGTCCGGTGGCCGCGGCAGAGGACGCTGTCGTGGCGCTCGGCTTGGCCTGCTGGTTGTTGGAGGCCGTCGAGGCGCTGGCTGAACGGCTGGCAGCTGAAGCGGTGCACCCGCTCTGTGACGGACTGGAGCCGGCGGGCGCGTACGGTGGCTGGCCACCTGGGTCAGGCGGACAGGTGCCGGGGCTGGACGGATCGGGCGAGTTGACGCCGGGCTGGTTCGGACCCAGCCACGAGTAGCACGAGCGGTAGCTGGGCCCGAAGGCCTTCAGGTTGTTGGCGATCGTCCCGGGCGTCGCCAGTGAGCTGCACATCGGGCTGACGAAGGTGTCGACCGCCTGGACATGGCCATAGGGGCCGAGGTAGTCCAGGTCGAGCGTCTGGTTGAACACGTACTGGAGCAGCGCCTCCAGCCCGGTAAAGCCCTGGCCGCCGGGGCTGCGTGGGTCCCTTTCCACCGCCCGGCTGCGGTCGTCCAAGTCGTGTAGGACGATCGACAGGTTCTGACCCAGTTCCGGAGTGGCTAGGGCGAACGTGTTCAGCTTGGCCACCGTGGGGGTGGCGGACGTCACTGCTTGCTTGCCGGTGACCGACGCCTGGCCGAGCGACTTGATCGCGGGGATCGATGCCTTCGAGAACGGGGGTATGTCCTTGAGCAGCCGGTCTATCTGGCCTGCTGAGGAATTGAGGTTGGCGAGCGCCGGCTCGTTGGCCTGGACAGCGACACCGAGCTTTGCCAGCGCCGGGCGCAGCTGCTCGAGGAACGGCGGCAGGTTCTGGAAGCTCAGCCTCAGGTTGGCCTGCTGGGTGGCGGTGGCGGAGGCGGCGTTGTTGGCCTGATCGATGAACCGCTCCACCTGGGTTGAGTTGTCGGCCAGCGCGCTGACGAGCGTGTTGGCCGTAACCGTCAGATCCTGGATGTTGTGCGAGTCGTTGGCCAACACGTTCAGTAAGTTGTCGGTCTCGGTCAGCGCTGGCACGGCGCGGTCGAGTGCGTCCTGCAGGTTCTGGCTGTTTCCGGCCACCGCGGCGCCGAGCTCGTTGATAATCAGCGTCAGGCGCTCGCGGTAGGGCAGCCGCATGACGGCCTGAAGCAGGTCACCCGGGATCGTGGACTGGGTGTGGGTGATTCCAATCAGCGGTGGCTCCTTGCCACCGGACCGGAGCACCGGGCCGGAGTTCCCCGGATCGCAGGTGATGAAGTACTCGCCGATCAGCGACTGCGGTCGCGACTGGCAGAACGCGTCCTGGTGGAAGGACCCGAAGCCGGTCTGGCTGACATTCACCGTCACCAGCGCGTGCAGCGGGTTCTGGCAGTGGGCGTGGGGGTCGGTGTAGCAGAGGTCGATCTTGGTGATCTTGCCCGCGGGGACGCCGGCGACCTTCATCTGCTCGCCGTTCGTGAGGCCAAATGCGTTGTCGAGCTCGATGTTGAAGGTTGGGCTCCCGCCCGAGCTCGAGCCCGAGCCGTTCGCGGCGCCCGTGCCGAGCACCACGAGCCCGACCACCGCCAGCAATACTGCAGCCGAGATGGCGATCCGCCTCATGGCCCGCTCGGCACCTCGCTGGGGGTACACGGATAGCCGCTCTCCGGATACCAGACGCCGCCTCGCTCCATGGAGCCCGGGCAGCGGTCGCCCTGACTGAGCTTGAGGTCGCCGGTATTGACTATCTGCGTGAGATTCAGCTGCCGCAGGATCGGGGTCAGGATCCCGCCTGCGGAGAACGACGCCGCGCCCACCACGCCCGCGACCCGGGCGTAGTTTCCATTGGCGTCGACGCCGCCGGGCTTGCTGTAGCCCTCGAACCAGCCGGTCAGATCGGCGGCGTACGGTCGCGAGGTGGCCAACTCCGGCGTCGACTGCTGCAGGGCCTGGGTTGAGATCGGGAAGGCACCCAGTCGCTCCTTGCCGTTGACGAAGATGTCCCCCACAGTCGCGGCCTGAAGCGACGGGCCGAGGCTGATGAGGTCGATGAGGTCGTTGTTGGGTCCGGGCTTGGAGATGATTTGTGACAAATCCCGGACCGTCGGCACCGCGTCATTGGCCAGCGGCCTGAGCTGTACGAACAGCTCTCGGAGCTTGGGCGCCACGGGCTTCGAGGCGTCGACCAGCGGCTTGAGGTCGTCGAGCGCGCTTCTGAGGTTGACGAACGTGGTGTTGGCCAGGCGCATGAACGGCGGCAGCAGCTGGATCGTCCGAGCCAGGTTGGTGTGCTGGTTGGCGAGCGCCGTCGTGGTGCTGTTCAGGTTCACGACGAGGTCCGACAGCTGCGTGTTGCGGGCGGCGATCGTCGTAAACAGGTTGCCCGTCTGGGTGATGAAGTTGGTGAACGAGGCCGTGTTGCGGTTCAGCTCCGAGAACAGGACGCTGGCCGAGGCCACGGCCGGGTTGAGGTACTGCCAGGCGGCCTGGGCCTGTGGCCCGTAGCCCTGGTACTGGGAGGCGGATCCCTGGATCACCTTCTGGATCGACCGGCGGGTGTCCGGCGTGAGCGTGTTGAACAGCGTGTCCAGATCGACGGCGCTGTTTGTGTTCTGGGTGGGGATCGTGCCCCCGTTGGGAATCGGGGGGTGGTTGCCAGGCGGGAAACGGAGCTCGATATAGCGGTTGGCGACCGCCGTCAGCGAGGGGTTGCGCACCGTGGCCACGGTTCCCTGGTGCAGTGGCTGGTAGGTCGAGTCCGAGATGTCAAGCTCGATCCGAGCCTGTCCCTGGGGGGTCAAGCTGACCTGTCCTACGCTCCCGATCGGCGCGCCGGCCACGTCGACCTGGTTGCCCGAGTAGATCTGACTCGCGTCCTGGAAGATCGCGTAGACCTTGTAGTCCGAGCCGCCGGACAGCAGGAGTACGGCCACGGCGATGATCACGATCGCCACAGCGGCGAGTGCGGCGATCCGGCCAATCACCGATGCGTTGCGCACGCCGGCCTCAGCCCGAGCTTCGCCTTCGGACGACCCGTCGATCGGCGCGACCTTTGACCCCCCTGCCCGGGCCACGGCCTTCCCTACCTGAGCCGGGCGTTCCGCTGATGGACTTCACGCGCATGCGACTGGCCATCGGTCTCCTCCCGCGCGGGGCTGTAGGGGCAACTCCCTGCGCGACGCTGCGCCGACGCTAGCAAGGGCTTTATTGCACTGTCAATTGGGAACCGCGGCCCCAGGTGCAATCGTTTTTGCGCTGCTGGCAGGGCTAAGATGGCCCGAGGAGCCCGGGTAGACAAACTGGCAAAGTCTGCGCGCTTAAAACGCGCTGCTCTTCGGAGCTTGCGGGTTCGAGTCCCGCCCCGGGTACTGGGCACTCCCGCCGGGCCGGGCGGGTCGGGCGGCAACCGCAACTAATCCGCTGCTACGGTGTCCAAGCCCCGATAGAGGCCCACGAGCCAACTGGATGGAAGTCTCAGCTCTCAAATATCGCGGGGGACTCGGGCTGCACGCGCGCTCGCCGATCTTGCGCCTCCAGTCCGACGAGCGGCTCATCGCGTTCGTCAGGCGCGGAAACGTGGCGGCGTTCGAGGCGCTCGTCGGCCGCTACGAGACGCGGCTGCTGGCGTTCTGCCGGCACCTGCTCGGATCGCGAGAGGACGCCGAGGACATCCTCCAGGAGGTCATGGCGGCGGCGTTCAACGCCATCCTCGCGGACGAGCGACCGATCAAGGTCAGACCTTGGCTTTACCGGATCGCCCGCAACCGTTGCCTGAACCACCTCCGCCGCAACCAGGCCCTGGGCGTCGACTCCATGGATGTCCACTTCTCGGACAACGGCGCCAGCACCGCGGACAAGGTTCATGACCGGGAGGAATTCCGGCTGCTGGTCGGCGACATCCAGGATCTGCCCGAGACCCAGCGCACCGCGCTTGTCCTGCGCGAGATGGATGCCCTCTCCTACGAGCAGATCGCGGAGGCCATGGAGACCACCGTGCCGAGCGTCAAGTCCCTGCTCGTACGCGCGCGTGTATCTCTGGCCGAGGCCGCGGAGGCCCGCCTCCTTTCCTGTGAGGAGGTGCGACTCGAGCTCGGCGAGGTGGCCGAGGGTCTGAGGCGGCGTCCCAGCGCGCTCGTCCGCCGCCACATCCGCTACTGCGACCGCTGCTCCAAGTTCCGCGTCCAGCTGCGAGAGACGAACAAAGCGCTGGCGGCGCTGCTGCCGTTTGGGCCGCTCGTGGTGCTCAAGAAGCTGGCGTTCACACATCTCGGTCATTCGGCCGGGAGCGGCGCGGCCGGATCCGGTGCCGGCGCCGCGGGGTCAGGTGCCGCTGCCGGCACGGGAACGGCCGCGGGCTCGGCCGTCGCCACAGGGGCCGGCGGGGCCGTCTCGGCGGGGATCGGAGCGGTGGCCACGAAGGCGGTCGCGGGTCTCGCCGTCACCGCGATCGTCACCGCCAGCGCGGTCGAGGTCGGCTCCTCCGGAAGGCACTCGGCGGTACGCCACAACGTCGCGTCGGCCGGGTCCGGCGGCGTCGGTATGCCTCTCCTCGTCCCGGCCGCCCCGATCCATCACGCCGTCGTTACGCACAAGACGGTCACGTCCAAACCGCAGGACATAGCACCCACCGCCAGCAAGCCAGACAACACCAAGCAGTCCACGACCCCGGACTCGAAGGCCAGCACCCAGCCAGCCAAGCCAGCCGCGCCCTCCGGCCGAACCGTGGTCAACAACGACACGACCAACCTGGCCACGAGCGCGTGCGGATCGGCCGGCGCCACTGCGACCACAACTACGCCCACCACCACAACCACGACCACCACGCCAACGACCACTACGCCGACGACGCCCGCCGCCACGCCCAGCTGCCCGCCCGCCCCTGCCACCGGCCTCGATTCTGCCGGCGGAAGCGGGGGCTCGACGCCCACCGGCAGCACGACGCCTCCCACTGGGACGACCGGCGCCAACCCCGCTGACGGCACCGGCGGTACGCCGCCGGCAGGTGGCGGTCAACCCCCAGCTGGCGGCGGCCAGGGCGGATCCCCGCCCCCCGATGGCGGCTCGAGCGGAACGACCGGTGCCGGCGGTGGCGGAACCCCCGGCACTACCGGCACTGGAGGCCCCGGGACCTCCGGCGGCGGCGGCTCCGGGAGCGGGGCACCTCCCACCGGACCCAAGTAGCGCCGACCATCGTCGGTGATCGAGTTCGACCAGTTCCAGGCGGTCGACATGCGCATCGGCCGGGTAGTGGCGGTCGATGAGTTCCCAGAGGCCAGGGTCCCGGCCTGGAAGCTTCAGATCGACTTTGGCCCGGAGGTGGGCGTCAAGCGCTCCTCCGCCCAGATCACCCATTACACGCGCGAGGAGCTCCAGGACCGGCTGGTGGTAGGGGTCGTCAACCTTCAGCCGCGGCGGGTCGGTCCGTTCTCCTCGGAGGTGCTGGTTCTAGGCGCGCTGGATCCCCACAAGGGCGTCGTGCTGCTGCGCCCCGACGAGGACAGCGAGCCCGGGGCTCGGATCGCCTGAGCCGACACCAGGCTCTACTGCCCGATCGAGAACAGCGCCTCGAGATCGTGGCGCGAATAGGCCTCGAACGCGACCATCGTGTGCGTCCGCGTCACCCCCTCGAGCTGGGAGATTCGTCCCGTCACCAGCTGCGCGAGCTGGTCGTGCTCGCGCACCCGGATGATCGCGACGAAATCCCACTCGCCGGTGACGGAGTAGGCCTCGGCAACGCCGTCGATATCGGCCAGCTCGCCACCGAGGGTCTGGAGGGCCGAGCGCTCGGCCTGGATGAGCACGATGGCGTGGGTCACGCGGAGTGGGTCTCGCCTGGTTCGAGCACCACGACGTTCGAGCTCGTTGCCGACTCGACATCGGACTTGAACGCCTGGGCGTCGGTCTCGAGCACCGGGAACGTGTTGTAGTGGCAGGGGATCACGGTTTTGGCTCCGACCAGCTCGGCAGCGTCTACGGCGTCGGTCGAGTCCATCGTGTAGTGGCCGCCGATGCACATCAGCGCCAGATCGATGGGAGTGCGCTTGCCGACGAGCTGAAGGTCCGAGAACAGGCTCGTGTCGCCGAGGTGGTAGACGATCGTCTCCTTGAAGTTGATGAGGAGGCCGGCCGGCGTGTTGACGGTGCCCTTGGGTGTGGTCGAGGTGTGCCAGGCGGGGACGAGCTTGACCCACCCCCACTCAAACCTCACGGTTCCGCCCAGGTTCGGGTCGAACACCTCGACCCCCTCCTCCCCGATCTCGTTCGCAAGCTCGACGATCGCCACCACCGGCGCGCCCGTCCGCTTGGCGATCGAGACCGTGTCGCCGATGTGGTCGGCGTGCCCGTGGGTCAGCAGGATCGTAGTCGCGGCCGCGTCCTCGGCGGCTATCGCGGCTTTCGGATTGCCGGTCAGGAACGGGTCGATCAGAACGGTCTCGTCGCCGTCGGAAAGCTCGAAGCAGGCATGGCCGAGAAAGTGAACGTCCATCGTCGATCAATCCTCCTGAGTCGTTGGTCTTGAGAGCTCAAGCTCCCGGGCCAGCTCGAACCCCACCGCGACGCCCACCATCATCCCGAGCCGCGTCTCCTCCGCGACCAGCGTCTGCACCGCCCGGACGCGGGCTCCGGCGTCTTCGCCCCCAGCGGCCTCTCGGACCGCCTGCCGGTGGGCCTCGTCAAACCAGCCGCCCTCGGCGAGCGCTGTATTGAGCATGCGCTGCAGCGAAGGAGCTATCCGCGCGACGAGCTCCTGCGCGGTCCGTAACCGTCCCGGCTCGCTGATGGCGGCGATCGCGGCGTCGAGATCGGCGTCGGTGTAGGGGCGGTCTGCCACTCGGGTGGAGCATCATACGTCCGTGGCCGTTGCACTGACCTCGCTCTCCCACGGCGCCGGATGCGGCTGCAAGCTTCCCGCAGCCTCGATTGGGCCGTTGCTCGCCGGCCTGCCGTCGAACGACGATCCGAACGTCTTGGTCTCGTTCGACACCTCCGACGACGCCGGCGCTTATCGGCTCAGGGACGACCTGGCACTCGTCCAGACGGTCGATTTCTTCACCCCGATCGTCGACGACCCGTTCGACTTCGGCCGCATCGCGGCCGCCAATGCCCTCTCCGACATCTACGCCATGGCCGCGTCGCCGGTCAGCGCGCTGAACCTGGTGGCGTTCTCGCTGGAGCAGCTCGGAGCCGAGGTGCTGGTCGAGATTCTGCGTGGCGGGGCGACGGTCGCCGCCGAGGCCGGATGCGCGATCGTCGGCGGCCACTCGATAGACGACGCCGAGCCCAAGTACGGGCTGGCCGTCACAGGCGTCGTCCACCCCGATCGGCTCCTCACCAATCGCTCCGGTCGCGCCGGCGATGAGCTCGTTTTGACAAAGCCGCTTGGGGCCGGAGCGGTATCCACGGCGATCAAGCGAGGCCTGGAGGCGCCGCTGGATGAGGCCGTCGCGGTGATGACGAAGCTCAACCGCGAGGCGTCCGAGGCTGCTGTCCGGGCGGGCGCCAGCGCGCTGACAGACGTGACCGGCTTTGGGCTGTTGGGGCACCTGCACGAGATGGCGGAGGCATCGGGGCTGTCGGCCGAGGTTAAGGCCGAGCTGGTACCCGCGATCGATGGCGTGCTCGAGCTGCTGGCCGATCCTGACGAGCGAGCCGTCGCCGGCGGCACGCGGCGCAACCGGGCGCACGCGGAGCAGTTCGCGACGTTTTCTGCCGAGGTGCCCGAAGCGAGGCGCTGGCTGGTGTGCGACGCCATGACCTCGGGCGGCCTGCTGGCCGCGGTGCCCGACAGTGGTGCCCCCGGGATCCCGGGGGCGGTGATCGGCCGGCTGCTCGAGGGGCCGCCCGGACAGATCCGCGTTATCTGAGGCTCAGTCCGGACGCGACAGCGCCAGGGGCAGCCCCAGCGTCAGCCCCACGGCCGCTCCGACCCCGCCGGACAGCCAGCTGACGTTGGTGTCGGCGATCGGCATCAGGGCCACGACCGCGGCGATCACCGCCGTCCCGATCAGGTCGGCCTCGACCTCCTCGCCGCCGCGAAGTGCCAGCAGCTGTGGGACGGCCCACGCACACAGGAGCGCCAGCGCTCCGCCCGTGCCGCCGAGGGCCACGGGGAAGGGATAGGCGATCGCCGTGACGGCGATCCCGCCGACGGCGCCGAGCCCGAACAGGACCAGAACAGGGACCGGACCATGGCGGCGCTCGAGCAGCCAGCCGAAGATCGCCGTAGCTCCCAGCACCGCGAAGGCCACACCGGCGTTGTCGTAGGTGAACGCGGCGGTGGCCACGTGCCACCAGTGGCCGGTCGGCTTGCCGTAAATGATCAGCGTGCCCTTGTGCACCGCCCCGGTGCGCCACAACAGCGCGCCGACGATCCCCGCCACCACCAGCAGGAGCGTCGCGTAGGGGCGGGTGTCGGGGCGGATCCCGGGGATCTCGCCCCGCCTCAAGCGAGGCAGCGACGTGGGCGCGCGCAGGCGGCGCTCTGTGACCCGTCCCTCTCGATCAAGCTTTGGCGCCCGCTTGCGCAGGCGGTTGCCGCAGTACGGGCACTCGGTGATGTACGGGCTCACCTCGGACCCGCAGCTCTTGCAAATGACGAAGAGGTCCGGACCGCCCGTGCTCACAACCCGATTGTAGAGCGGTCAAATGGAGGCTCGCTCCCCATTGGTATGAGCCCGAACGCCGCTACACGGTGGTCGCAGCCACGATTTCTGCCATCACCTCGCGCAGGTCGTGATTGGCCTCATACACGACCACCTGGCGGGCGGCGCCGTTGCCCCGCTCGAGCAGATCCTCGACCGCGGCCAGCTCCGTGGCCGAACCGAGGTCCTGGGCGTGCTCCCGCATGCGGTCGAGCAGACGGCGGGCCAGCGCCCCCGTCGCGACCCGCTCGGACTTCGGCAGATCCACCAGCTCGCCCTCCAAACCGTGCCGAGCGGCCAGCCACTTGTTCTCGTCGAGCATCTCGAACGGATAGCGGGAGAGGTGCTTACCCGCCTCGTAGTGAAGGGCCAGCTCCCGAACCAGCGCCTGGGTGAAGGCCGCCAGCCCCAGCGTGTGCTCGACGTGCGTCTGGGAGTCCATCACCCGGATCTCGACGGTCCCGAAGTTGGGGTGGGGACGGACGTCGTACCAGAGGTAGGTGTAGTCCTCGATCACATGCGTCTTGACCATGAATTCGATTCGCCGCTCGTAGTCCGCCCAGTCCTTGTATGTGGGGGGCATCCCGACGCGGGGGAAGGCGCGGAATATGGGCGTCCGCGTGGAGGCCAGGCCGGTGGCGTCCGCCCGCCAGAAAGGGGAGTTCGCCGACAGCGCCAGGAGGACCGGGATGTGAACGCGCATGCCGTTGGCCACGTGGATCGCCTTCTCCGGGTCGTCGATCCCGACGTGCACATGCATCCCGAAGATCAGCTCTTGGCGCGCGACAAACCTCAGCGCGGAGATCAGATCTCGGTAGCGCGGGCGGGCGACCACGCGCTGGTCCTCCCACATGGCGAAGGGGTGGGTTCCGGCCGCGCCGATCGCCAGTTGCCTGCGAGCCGCCGTCTGGGCCACCTGCTGGCGGAGCGCCTTCAGCTGCTCCGCGGCCACCGCCGTGCTGGGACAGGGATCGGTAGAGACCTCGAGCACGGACTCCATCAGCTCGGGCTTGATCTCGCCGGCTGGCGTCGGCTCGAGCAGGCTCTCGATCGCGTTGGCCAGCTCGTTGGTCTCGGCGTCGAGGATCATCAGCTCCTCCTCGATGCCGATCGTGTAGGACGGGGCACGAAACAGGTGCTCCATAGGCGGCGCAGCCTAACGAGCGCCCTGGGCCTAGACTGGATGATGACTACCAGCTGGAGAAACGACAGGAGGCGCGCAAATGGCCCTCGGCTACGACGGCAAGCTGTACATCCTCGCCTTCGATCATCGAGGCTCATTCCAGAAGAAGATGTTCGGGATCTCAGGCGACCCCACCCCGGAGGAGACCGAGACGATCTCCGACGCAAAGCGGCTGATATTCGAGGGCATGCTGGTGGCCGTGGACCGGGGCGCCGAGGCCGGCGCGACCGGGGTGCTGGTCGACGAGCAGTTCGGCTCGAACATCCCCGAGCGCGCCCGGGAGCGCGGGCTGAAGCTGGCGATGCCGGTCGAGAAGTCGGGCCAGGACGAGTTCGACTTCCAGTACGGCGACGACTTCGCCGCCCACATCGAAGAGTTCGATCCCGATTTCTCCAAGGTCCTCGTCCGCTTCAACCCGGAGGGCGATGAGGCGCTCAACCAGCGCCAGCTGGAGCGCCTGAAGCGCCTGTCTGACTGGCTTCACGACAACGGGCGCAAGTTCCTGTTCGAGTTGCTGGTGCCGGCGACCGAGGAACAGCTGAGCCGAGTCGACGGCGACTCCGACCGCTACGACGCCGAGCTCAGGCCCGAGCTGATGCGCCAGACGATCGAGACGATCCAGCAGTTCGGGATCGAGGTTGACGTGTGGAAAATAGAAGGAGTCGACGAGCGCTCGGACGCCGAGATGCTGGCCGAGCAGACGCGCTCGGGATCCGGTCGCGAGGGGGTGAAGTGCGTCGTGCTGGGCCGCGGCGCGTCGACCGAGAAGGTGGACCAGTGGCTCCAGGCGGCCGCCCCCGTCGAGGGGTACATCGGCTTCGCCATCGGGCGATCGATCTGGTGGGATGCGCTCAAGGGCTTCCTCGACCAGCAGCTCGAGCGCGAGGCAGGGGCTGACCAGATCGCCGATAACTACCTGCGATTCACGCGCGTCTACGAGGGTCAGACGGTTCCGTAGCGCCCACACCGCGCATTCCCAGGGCGACATAACCCGGCAGCGCGGCTGATGGTACGCTCGGCGCGCCCATGGCCTTGAGGATGCGTCAGAGCCTCGCGCAGCTGGAACAGGAGTTCTGGCACGAAGCGCAGCAGGATCGCGAGCGCCGGGAGCGCCTACATCGCACCGCGGTGGTGCGCTCGCGCAGGCGCTTCTACCAGCGCCGCGAGCGGCGCAGGTCGATGCGCTTCTGGATCCTCGTCGTCTCGCTGGTGGCAACCGCGGTGATCGTCACCGCCGCGATGTTCGCGTCGCTGTATTACCTGCTGAGCTGACGCCGCAGCTGGCTGGCGCCCGCCGCCGCAGGCTGACTAGCGCCCTGCGCCGGAGGGGCGGTTCAGGATTCGTCGCCTAGGCCCTGGAGTGCGGCGTCAACCTCGTCGCGCGCACCCTTGCCCCCGCCCATGCGTTCCTGCTGGATCTCGAGGTACACCTCCTTGCGAAAGACCGGGATGTCCCGCGGCGCCTGGATCCCGACCCGGACCTTCTCCCCCATGATCGCCAGCACAGTGACCTCTATGTCGTCCCCGATCATGATGCTCTGGTTCGACTTGCGCGTCAGTACCAACATGGAATCTGCCTCCCTGCTCGGCCGATAAGTCTTCACGGAGCCCCGAAGGCCGCGCTGCGAACACCCCGGAGCCCAGAGCCAGCATACAACTGAGCCATTGCACAAGCAAACGGTCCTACGGCTGCCCGTCATGGCCGAAACACGCGCTCAGGAGGCGCTTGGCGACCCCCCGGGGGCCCGGGGGCGGGTGCACGTCCCCTGTAATAGTCTGCCGCCGTGATGCCCCCGAGATCGCTTCGGCCGCAGCTGAACCAGATCCGCGCCTGGGTCCGCCAGGGCCGGACGGATGCCTGGATCGCCCACCAGCTCGAGGTCACGGTCCAGCAGATCCAGGCCTTCAAGCGGGACCAGGGGCTGGAGCCCGAAGAAGATTCGAACAGCGTGTTGGCGGCGCCCGACTACGACGACGAGATCGACCTGCGCGCCGAGGACGACGCGTTGATAGCGGCCGAGCTCGAGGCTGCCGAGTCCGAGAGTCCCGAGGAGGAGGAAGGCGAGGAGGAGCGCGCCGGCCGCCGCAGGCGCCGGCGAGGGGGCCGCGGTCGCGGCCGGCGCAAAGCCGGCGGCAGCCCATTTGAGGCCACGTTCGATCATGGCGAGGAGGGCTACGGCCTGTGGCTCGACCCGGCCGTCCAGGACGATCCGATCTATGCCGAGTACTGGGCCGGACATCGGCCCGTCGAGGTCACGATCGAGGAAGACCAGATCCTGATCCGCCGCGCGGGCGGCGAGGAGTCCGAGGGCGACGAGGAGGAGGACTCATAGGCTGCTAACTCCAGCGGCACCTGTTCAAGCTCACATTTCGCTGGAGTCGGACCCGGTTGGTGAGATCGAACAGGACTGTCGTGTTGGATCTCACATCCGGACCGGTTGCCGTCGGGTTTGTGAGGTCGAACAGGTCGTGACGGCGCCGGGCGGGCGCCGCACGCCGGGCGGGCGCCGCACAGGTCGCGACGGGGCCGGGCGCCGCACGGCGAGCCCGACGGCGCCGCCGGAGCTCCCGCCCCTCACGACCTCCCAAACATCCGCTCGTGGTAGTCACGGCGGGCGACGGGATCGGCTTCGCCGGCGATCCGCCCGACACCCAGAAACCGCAGCACACCCTCGCGGGCCCGGCGCGGCAGCAGGTTGCCCAGCTTGACGCTGACCGCCTGCGAAGCGGGCACCCATACCTCGAATCTCCCTCTGCGGACGGCGTCAAGCACCGCCTGGGCAACGTCGTCGGGCGCCACGACCGGCAGCAGCCGAGGCCGGGGCTGGCCCTCGATCATCGCGGTCTCGACTTGCGAAGGCTGGACGACCGAGAAGCGAACCCCGCTATGGCGGTACTCCATGCGCAGCGACTCCGTCAGCCCGACGATGCCGTGCTTGCTGGCGGAATAGACGGCGCTGCCGGGCAGCGGCACCCGCCCGACCCCGGACGCGACGTTGACCACATGCCCCTGGCGGCGCGGCAACATCCGCTGTAGCGCCAGCCGCGTGCCGTGGATCGTCCCCATCAGGTTGATGTCCAGCTCCCGGCGGCTGACCTGATCGGGTTCCTCGTGGAACGGGCCGGTCCAGTCGACGCCCGCGTTGTTGACCATCACCCCCAAAGGGCCGTGGCTCTCTTCAGCCGCGTCCAGGAAGGCGGCAAAGGCGTCCCGGTCGGTGACGTCGAGCGCGACGCCGATCGCGCCGCCCCCGATCTCGGCCGCCAGCCGGGCAGCCGCGTCGCCGTCGATGTCGCCGATCGCGACCCGCCCGCCGGCGCGGGCGAAATGCTGTGCGATCGCGCGGCCGATTCCGTGAGCGCCGCCGGTCACGGCGACGGGTGTGTTGGTGAATGTCATGCGTCCTCCCGGATCCTGGTTCCCCCCGCGTAGTCGCTGGCCTGGCGGACGTAGCGGGCGAAGGCGGCGCCGGCCACGGTGGGCATGTCCCACGCCGACGGGCTATCCGGCGCCACCCTACTGGCGATCTCAAAGCACCAGTCCGTTCCCTGCTCGTCGTAGAGCGCGGCCAGCTCGCCGGTCGTGAACGGCCCCCCGAGGCGCCGGCGGAGCTCCAGCACGATCGCGTCGGTGACGCGCTCCATGGCCCGGCGCCGAGGGGGATCGGCGCTCTCCAGGCGCCTCGCGCCATCCTGCCAGAGGCCGATCAGCTCGTCGAAGCGCACGGACTACGGCGCGCCGACGGGTCGCGGGCCGCTGGCGGCGCCCGGCCGCCGTCCGCTCAGTGCTTGGGCAGCCCGACCACCGCGTAGGAGCGCTCGCCGGCCTGGACCATTCCCAGGGCGCGGGCGTCGCGCTTGATGGTCGTGGGGTCGTTCAGCGACTTCTGTTGGGCCCGCAGCTGAGCGTTCGCGCGCGCCAGCTTCTGTACCTGCGCCTGCTGATGTTGTGCCTGCGCGCGCGTCGTCAGGTATTCGATCGCGTGCTGGATATAGAGCCCAGCGACCACCGCCAGCACGATCAGCAGGCTCGTGCGCCCCACCCGGTCCCAGCGAACCCTCGCCCACGGCGAGGAGGCGGTCCGCGTCCGCCGCCGCTGGCCCGCTCGCCGCGAGGAGGTCCGTCCCCGCCGCGCCGGCGGCGCACGGCGTGTGGCAGCGGATGAGCGAGCCGAGGGCATCCGGTAGCCCCTTCGTTCGGCGAATGCTCCCTCCTTCCTGCCGCAAGGCGGGATGCATCTCCCCCCTACTGTCCGGCGCGAAACGCGGCGTGGCCCGGATACACCGCCTCGCGCCCAAGCGCCTCCTCGATCCGCAACAGCTGGTTGTACTTCGCCACGCGGTCCGAGCGCGACGGGGCACCGGTCTTGATCTGGCCGCATCCCGTGGCCACCGCCAGATCCGAGATCGTGACGTCCTCGGTCTCGCCCGAGCGGTGAGACATGACCGCGCTATAGCCCGCTTCGCGCGCCATCCGGATGGCGGCCAGGGTCTCGGACAACGTCCCGATCTGGTTCACCTTGATCAGGATCGAGTTGGCGATCCCCGACTCGATTCCCCGCTTCAGGCGGTTGGTGTTGGTCACGAACAGGTCGTCTCCGACCAGCTGCACCGTGCGGCCCAGCCGGGTCGTCAGTGACTTCCAGCCATCCCAGTCATCCTCCGCCATCCCGTCCTCCAGCGAGATGATCGGGTAGTGGGTCGCGAGCTCGGCCCAGTACGCCACCAGCTGTTCGGAGTTCAACGAGCGATGCTCGTGCTCGAGCTCATACGTTCCGTCCCGATGCAGCTCGGACACGGCGGGATCGAGCGCGATCGCGACCTCGTCCCCGGGCGCGTAGCCGGCGGCCGAGATGGCCTCGGTCAGGATCTCGAGCGGCTCGGCGTTCGATCCCAGGTCGGGGGCGAAGCCACCCTCGTCACCGACCGCCGTCGACAGCCCCCGCGAGCGCAGCGTCGACTTCAGCTGGTGGAAGACCTCCACGGCCATCCGCAGCGCCTCCGAGAATGAGGGCGCACCCACGGGCACGATCATGAACTCCTGGAAGTCGACCCGATTGTCAGCGTGAGCGCCGCCGTTCAGCACGTTCATCATCGGCACGGGCAGAACATGCGCCGAGTCGCCTCCCAGGTAGCGCCATAGCGGCAGCCGCTCCTCGGCCGCGGCGGCGTGGGCGGCGGCCAGCGACACCGCGAGCACGGCGTTCGCGCCCAGTCGCGACTTGTTAGGCGTCCCGTCGAGCGCGATCAGGGTCCGGTCCAGCGCCGCCTGGCCGGAAGCGTCCATCCCCCGGACGGCGGTGGTGATCTCGCCGTTGATGTTCTCGACCGCGTGCGAGACCCCCTTGCCCATCCACTCCGAGCCTCCGTCGCGCAGCTCCGCCGCCTCGTACTCGCCGGTCGAGGCGCCCGACGGGACCGCGGCCCGGCCCCAGGCCCCGGACCGCAGGCTCAGCTCCACCTCGACAGTGGGGTTGCCCCGGCTGTCAAGGATCTGGCGGGCGTGCACGTACTCGATCTGGCTCATGTTCCTTTGGAGTGCGCCTTCGCGTCCGGGTCGTCGACGACCTGCCGGTAGTACGCGAGCTGGTCGTTAGGGGGCAGATCGTTCCAATTTCGGCCTTCCGACGCCGCGCGCTCGCTCGCTGCCTCCACCCTGCTGCGAAAGCGGTCGGATGCCGCACGCAGCGCCAGCTCCGGATCCACCCGCAGCTTGCGAGCCACGTTCACGGCCGCGAACAGCAGATCGCCCAGCTCGTCGAAGCGCGCTTCGCGGCTGCCTGCCTGCTCGAGCTCGGCCAGCTCTTCCCGCACCGACTGGAGCGGCTCCTCCACGCCCTCGAAGTCGAAACCGCTCGCGGCCGCGCGACGCTGGACCTTGCGGGCGTACAAGGTCGAGGGCAGCGTCTCGGGGACGTCGCCGAACAGCCCGGGCTCGCGCCCCGGCTCCCGCTGCTTGATCTGATCCCAGTTGCGCAGCACATCCGCCGCCGTCTCGGCCTCCACTTCGCCGAACACGTGCGGGTGACGCCCGATCAGCTTCTCGCGGCAGTGGTCGGCCACTTCCTTCAGGCTCCCCGCTCCCCGCTCCTCGAGCAGCAGCGCCAGGAAATGAACCTGGAAGAGCACGTCGCCCAGCTCGTCCAGCAGTTTGCGATCGTCGTGCCGGTTGGCTGCGTCCGCCAGCTCGTAAGCCTCCTCGACCGTATGGGGCACGATCGATCGCTCGTCCTGTTCGCGATCCCACGGGCACTCCTTCCGCAGGCGGCGGGTGATCGCGTCAAGCCGCGCCAGCGCCTCGGCCGCCGGGTCCGGCGAGGCGGGGCTCACCCAGTGGTGGTAGTGGGGGTGGTGGACGTCGATGAGCCCTTCGGTGCTTTGTAGCCGCCGCAGTCGGCCATCGCGTAGTCGCTTCGGCAGCTCGTCTTCGCCAGCCAGTTCTTCTTGGCCTGCGCGTCCACCATGCTCTGCGCGCTGCTCTGAGACTGGGAGGCCAAGGTCTGCCTGATCGCCGCGGTCGACTGGGCGAGAGACTTCTGGGTCCCGCCGTTGATCTTGGTGACCTGGATCACGTAATAGCCGAACTGACCCTTGACCGGGCCGACGACCTTGCCCACCTGTGTCGAGAAGGCCGCCGACTCCAGCGCCTGGTCGGTCTGTCCCTTGCTGATGTTGTTCAGCACGCCGCCGTGGCTCTTGGTCGCCGGATCGATCGAGTACTTCTTGGCCACGGCGTCCCAGCTCTGGCCGGAGGCCAGGGCGGACTTGGCTGCCTGGGCCTGGCTCTGCGTCTTGGTCAGCACGATGTGCAGGTTGCGGGTCTCGGCCTTGCCGAATTGAGAGCGGTGGCTCGCGTAGTAGGCGGCGATATCGGCGTTGGTGACCGGCTTGGTCACCTTCTGGATCAGCTTGTTGTAGAGCAGCTGCACCCGCGTCCTGAACAGCAGGTCGTCCGTCGTGTAGCCGTAGGAGCTCAAGAAGGCCTGGAACTGCGCATTGGTCGGGAACTGCGCCACGCGCTCGGCCTCGAAGCGCTGCTGGACCTGTGTGGGAGTCACGGTGATGTGCTGCTTGGCCGCGTCTGCCTGGTACCAGTAGGCCCGGATAAGGAAGTCCATCACTTGGCTAGAGAGCGAGCTGAACAGGTTCTTGCACTCACTGCGGATCTGGGAGTCTTTCTGGCCGGACACCTGTGAGACGAGCTTGCGCGCCTGAGCGATGCAGCTCTTGAAGTTCGGCGGATCGGTCGGGACCACCACCGGCGAACCGGGGCCGGACTGCGCCGCGGTGCCCTTGGCCGCGACATACATCCAGTGGTTGAAGGCCTGTGTCGTGATCGGGTTCCCGGCGACATCCGCCACCGAGTTGCCGGGGACCCCCGAGCCGCAGGCGGCGATTCCGGCGCCGAGCACAAAAAAGGCGCCGAGCGCCAGGATGGACCGTCTGACCTTCATCGTCGCGGCGGGATGGTAGCGAGTTGCCCTTCCCAGCCCGCCGGCTCTGATGGAGGCTTAATGCGCGGTCAATCCGCTCACAACGCCCACACCTTCCTCCGCGTCTTCGGGCTCGGCCTCCCGTGTCACCGCCAGCAACACGTCCGCGGCCCTGACGACCGCCGGGAAGCGCTCGCCCGGTTGATCCGACACCCGTACCGACAGCTGCGAGCGGCCCGACTCGTACAGGGCCTCGGGGATCTCGGCCCGGATCCGCTTGGCCTTGGTCGAGTCGAGCTCGATCGGGGTCACGGCCAGCCTTCCGTTGCGGAAGGTGACGGCGCGCGCGCCGGCCTGTCCCAGCTTGATCCTCGCCTGCTGGAGCAGGATCAGGTTCTCGAGCGGCTCCGGCAGCGGCCCGAACCGATCGCGAAGCTCGCGACGGAGCTCCACCAGCTCCGCCACCTCGCGGGCCGCGGCGATCCGTCGGTGGACGTCCACCTTGGCCTGCTCGTAGCCGATGTAGTCCGACGGCACGTAGGCGTCGACGTTGACGTCGAGCCGGACCGGCTCCCACTCCTCCTCCGGTCCTGCGCCGTCGGCGGCCGCGCCGACCGCTTCGTCGAGCATCTGCATGTACAGCTCGAATCCGAGCGCGGCCACGTGACCTGACTGCTCGTCGCCCAGGAGATTGCCGGCGCCGCGTATCTCCAGGTCGCGCATCGCGATCTTGAACCCCGCGCCCAGCTCGGTGTAGTCAGACAGGGCGCTCAGACGCTGGGCGGCGTCGGGCGTCAGCGCCGCGGCGCTGGGGTACAGCAGGTAGGCGTACGCCCGCTCGCGGCTGCGGCCCACCCGCCCCCGGATCTGGTACAGCTGCGCCAGCCCGAAGGCATCCGAGCGCTCGACGACCAGCGTGTTCGCCTGGGGGATGTCGATGCCGGCCTCGATGATCGAGGTGCAGACCAGGACGTCCGCGTCGCCCCGCAGGAAGCGGAGCATCCGCCGCTCGAGCGTGCGCTCGTCCAGCTGCCCGTGCGCCACCTCGAACCGCAGATCGGGGCACAGCCCCCGCAGCCGCTCGGCCGTCTCGTCGATCGTCTCCACGCGGTTGTGGAGAAAGAACGCCTGGCCTTCCCGCGCTCGCTCTCGCGCCAGCGCGCGCCGGACGAGCTCCTCGTCGTAGTCCCCGACGTAGGTCTTGACCGGCCGCCGGCCCTCGGGCGGGGTCTCGATCACGCTGATGTCGCGCACGCCAGCCAGCGACATCTGCAGCGTGCGCGGGATCGGCGTGGCGCTCATCGAGATGACGTCGACTTTCAGCTTCAGCTGCCTGAGCAGCTCCTTCTGCTTGACGCCGAACCGCTGCTCCTCATCGACGATCAGAAGCCCGAGGTCCTTAGCTCTGACGTCGCGCGACAACAGGCGGTGCGTGCCGATCAGGATGTCCACCTCGCCCCGGGAGAACCGGGCCACGGCCGCCCGCTGTTCGGCCGCGGGGCGGAAGCGCGAGACCTGCTCGACGGTCACCGGGTAGTCCTTGAGGCGCTCGGTGAAGGTGCCGTAGTGCTGCTGGGCCAGGATCGTCGTGGGGACCAGCATCATCACCTGCTTGCCGTCCTGGACCGCCTTGAACGCCGCCCGCAGCGCGACCTCTGTCTTGCCGTAGCCGACGTCGCCGCAGATCAGCCTGTCCATCGGCCGCGGGGTCTCCATGTCGGTCTTGACGAGCTCGATCGCGTCGCGCTGATCGGGCGTCTCGGAGTAGGGGAACGCGGCCTCGAAGTCGCGCTGCCAGTCTGTGTCGGGCGGGAACTCGTGGCCCTCGCGCCGCTTGCGCTCCGCGTACAGGTTGAGCAGCTCGCCCGCCAGCTCCTGGGCCGCGCGCCGGGCCCGGGCCTTGAGCGTGTCCCACCGCGTGCCCCCGAGCTTCGACAGCGGCGGGTGCTCGCCCCCCGCTCCCACGTAGCGGCTGATCTTGGCCAGCTGGTCGACGGGCACGAACACCCGGTCGGAGCCGGCGTACTCGAGGTACAGATAGTCGCGCGTGACCCCGGCCACGGTCTTGGTGTCAAAGCCGGCGAAGCGGGCGATGCCGTGGTCCTCGTGAACCACGATGTCCCCGGTCCGCAGCTCGGCGAAGCTCCGAAGGACACCGCGACGACGGGCGCGCTCGGGAGGCTCGGCCTCCCGCCGGCGGCGGAACAGCCGGTGCTCGGGGATGACGGCCAGGTGAAACTGGGGGGCGATGAAGCCGGTCTGTAAGCGGGCCCTAGTAAAAATGGGGCCGGTCGCCCGCTCCCCAGGAGCGGGCGCCGGCCCTTTATTTCCATCTAGCCACGCGACCCTGAGCCGCCCGAGGTTGTAGGCCACCCGCTCGCCCTCGCCGCGGCGGGGGAAGGTGACCACGGTCGTGTAGCCGGAGCGGATCAGCTTCTCCAGCTCGGGCTCCGCCTGGGCCAGCCCCCGGGCCTGGATGTCCGCGGTCTGGGCCCGGAACTGAAACGGCTGATCCTGATCGACGCTCGCCAGCCTGATCCGCGCCCGGCCGGAGAGCGCGTCGTCGATCTGCGCGGGCGCGACGTACAGCTGGTGGGCGTCCTCGTCGTGGAAGGCGGCGGTCACGTCCTGCCAGTGGTCAGCGAGCGCGGGGGCGACATCCTCCTCGCCCGCGATCAGGACCTCCGCGTCGCCCGGGATCAGCTCGAGCAGCGGGTGAAAGCTCTCGACCGGGAGCAGCTCCGCGATGTCGGGTCGCTCCTCTTCGAGCGCGGCGATCTCCGCCAGCTCGCGGTGCTCTTCGGCCAGCTCGGATGCCGGCGCCACCTCGACCTCCTCGGCCTCCTCGAGCGAGCGCTGGGTGAAGGTCGAGAACCAGCGGAGCGACTCGATCTCATCGCCGAACAAATCGACACGCACGGCCCGATCCTCCGTGGCCGGGAACAGGTCGAGCAGGCCGCCGCGGATCGCGAACTGGCCCCGGTCCTCGACCTGCTCGACGCGCTCATATCCAGCGCTGACGAGGTCAAGGGCGGTCTCGTCGAGGTCCAGCAGCTCGCCCTTGCAGAGGACGAACCCGTGCGGGCGCAAGGCCGGGTCTGGGACCTTTTCCGACAGGGCGACGGCGCTGACCACGACGACCGGCGGCGCGTCCGCGTCCTCGCCCCCGAGCAGGGCGTCCAGGGCGGCTATCCGCAGGCCAACGAGGTGCGGCGGCGGGGCCAGGTGCGACTCGTAGGTCACGCCGCGGCTGGGGTAGTAGCGGACGGTGCGGGGCTCCAGCCATTCTTTGAGCGCCGAGGCCAGATCTCGCGCCGCCCGGTCGTCGCCGGCGACGACCACCGTGGGGCTCTCCGGCCCCTGGGCGATCAGCGCCGCGAGCAGGTAGGCCCGCAGCGACTGGGAGACGAACGCACGGCCACCATCGCGGGCCAGCCCCGCGGTCTGCGGGTCCTCGTCTGCGTGCTGGAGCAGCGATGTGAGCATCTCTTTCGAGTCTAGGAGTCGAGCGTGGTCTCGCCCAGGACGATCGACTCTGCGGCGTCCGCAGCCCGCTCGACCACCTCCGCGACCTCGTCCCGGGGCTCCGCGAAGCGACTCAGCACGTAGGCCGCGACCTGCTCGGGATCGGTGGTCGGGGGACGCCCCACGCCCACCCGGACTCGGGCGAAGTCGCCCGAGCCCAGCTCCTGCTTGAGCGATTTGAGCCCGTTGTGGCCGGCCAGACCCCCGCCCAGCCGGACGCGAATTTCACCGAACGGCAGGTCGATCTCGTCGTGCAGCACGAGCACCCGGTCGAGCGGCACCTTGAGCGCACCCCGGGCAGGCCCGACCGAGCGCCCGGCGTCGTTCATGTAGGTCTGGGGCTGGAGAATGGCCACTCGCGGGCCGCCGGCGCCCGCTCGCCCCTCCGTCAGCAGGCCGCGGTACTTGGTTTTCGGCTTCCGGAGCTCCCAGCGGCCGATCAGCACCCGAGCCACCTCGAACCCCACGTTGTGGCGGGTGCGGTCGTACTCGGCGCCGGGGTTGCCGAGGCCGACGATCAACCAGTCGACGGGAGCGCCTCTCAGGCGCACGGCGGGCTACTCGCCGCCCGAGCCCTCTTCGCCGCCTTCGGCCTGGGCCTCCGCCTCCTCGCCGGTCGCGCCCTCGGCCTCCGGTGCCTCCTCGCCCTCCTCGCCGACGAGCTCGGTCTCCTCCTCGATCTCCGGCTCTTCCTCGACCTGGAGCCGCGGCGGCGTCAGGGTGGCGATCACCGTCTCCGGGTCGTCCATCACCTTGACCTTCTCGGGCGCCGTCACCTGCTCGAGCGTGATCGTGTCTCCGATGACCATCTCCGAGACGTCGTGCTGCACGGAATCCGGGATGTCGGTCGGCAGCGCTTCGATCGTGAGCTCGCGCGTCACGTGCTCCAGCACGCCGCCCTCCTTGACTCCCGGCGCATCGTCGGTCCCGATGAGCTCGAGCGTCACGGTGGCCTGAATCGGGCGGTCGAGGCGCACCCGGAGCAGGTCGACGTGGATCGCATCGCCCGTGACCGGGTGACGGGTGAGCTCCTTGACGACGACCGGAGTTGAGTCCTCACCGTCGACGCTCAGGTCGAGGACGGCGCCGGCATGCGAGAGGGCCAGCCGCAGCACGCGAGACTCGACCTGGAACGGCACGGGGTCCTTGCCGCCGCCGTAGACGACACCCGGTACGAGGCCCTCGCGGCGCAAGCGTCGGGCAGCGCGCGACCCCGCCGGGTCGCGCTGGGTGACCTCCAGGGTTGTGGCGGTGGCCGTGGCCATGGCGGCGGTCGATGGTAGCGCGTGGGCTTGCCCGCCCCAGACCGCGCGGTACCCTTTAGATATGTCAGCCGGGTATCAGCTTTTGCTGCTGATCGCCGGGATGCATGTTCTGGGGTTGGTGTGCGTCGGAGTGCTGATGGTGCTGGCTTTCCGTCAGACGCCGGACGATGACCGGCGGCCATCCGATCCTGGTTCCGACGACGGATGGGGCAACGAGCCCAGACAGCCGCGACGGCCCTACGATCGTCCGTGGGGTGGCATTCCCCTGCCCGACGCCGAGCAGGCCATGGTTCGCCTGCGCGACGCACGCAAGCTCGGCGAACTCCGGCCCAGTCGGGAGCGGCGTCCGTCCCGCGAGCCCGAGCGCGCGCCGGTACGTCAGCCCGGGTAGCGCGCAGCCGCCGTCCTAATAGCGGGCCGGGCAGGAGCTGTCGCTCTTGATCCTGACGCTGATCTCGAGCAGCTGCACAGTCAGGCCGGCAAACACGTCGCCCGAGCGCCTGACCCGAACGCACTGCACGATCGGCAGTGACGAGCCGGCCCTCCACGCGACCCTCGCCGTTCCGACCATCCCGCCGAGCGAGAAGCTTGTCGACGGCTGGAGCTGGATGATCGTGATGGCGCCGGGGCGCTTGAGGTCGACGGCGTTCAGGCCCACCCGGGCTCGGCAGGAGGGACTTTCGGCGCAGCCCTCGATCCGCGCCAGCATCGCCTGCTGATCCCCCGCGGCTTCCGCCTTCACAAGGGAGGTGATGGCCGATTGCTCGGTGCCGTTGGCGCCGAAGACTCGAGCCAGCCCAATGCTGATCGCCACGAACAGGACGACGCCGAGGGCGACCAGGGACAGCAGGTATCGGCGGCGCATCCGCCGGCTGAGGCTATCCAGAGCTGCTATCGGAGATTTCTAGGAACCGCTCCACCGACGCCTCCTGGTGCGCGAGTCGCTCGGAGAGCGTCTTGGCATGTTGAGCCGCCAGCTCGAGGAAATCCTGCACGCACCGCTCTGGATCGTCGGCCAACGGATATACGCGGGTCAAGTCAGGTTGTGCGCACGCGATTCCCATCGGCGGACGACCTTCCGCCAGCGTCCTGGCGCTGCACACGGGCGTCACGACCAGCTGCCGATCTGCCGCGACCAGGGCGGTGGGCATCAACCTGGCGGCAGGCAGGCGGATCGAGAGCTCGACCGAGTGATCGATGGTCACGCCGCCGTCGCTCAGCTCGTCGAGCGGTTCGCGCCATACGTCGAGGACGGTGTCGGCGCCGACGAGCGCGTCGCGAAGGGCCCGTGCCTGCTCGGCGTACAGCCGCTCGGCCTCGCTCCGATCGTCGGCATCCGCCAGATCGAGGTCGCACGGAACGCGAAGCAGCTCGCTGGCGGCCACGCGGGAGCCGGCGCCCATGCTGCCGTAGGCCACGTATGTCTGGAGCGTTCCCAGGTCCCGGCGCCCGTGGAAGATGACCGTCACCGCGTCGCTGACGGGAAGCCCCGAGACCTTGAGCGAAACGGCGACCGAGGAGGACTCGTCGAGCAACGCCCGACGCAATAGCTCCTCGGCGTCGTACTCGCCGTGGCTCTGATCCTCGTCAAGCATCCTGGGACCAATTATTTACCCAAACGCGGCGGCAATCCATCGCCAGTGGGTAGGCTGGACGCGCGATGAAGCTCCTCTACAAGCCGTTTGCGCTGATTGCCGGCATGATCGCTGCAAAGGTCGGGGAGCGCGTCTTCAAGACCGTGTGGTCGAAGATCGACGAGGCCGAGCCCCCGGAGCCGACCCGGCGCGACGCCAATGTCGGCAAGGCCGTGGGGGCAGCGGCGCTTGAAGCCGCCACGCTGGCGGCGGCTAAGGCGGCGGCAAACCGTGCGAGCGCTCGCTCGTTCCATTACCTGTTCGGGGTATGGCCAGGCGCCGAGTCGGCCGAGGAGGCCGAGAAGTAGGGGTCACCGTCCCGCTCGGAGCACGAACCCTCGCTCGGCAAGGTCCGCAAGCGCGTCCTCGAATGAGCCGAAGTCCCGCTCAGTAAGGAGGTCGATCGGCCTGCCGCGCAGGCCGGACGCTCTGACCCATCGCCGCAGGACGGTCGCCCCGGCGCGCTCCTTCGCTTCGGCGAGTAGGCCGAGCAGGATCGGGAGCTCGCCGCGGTGCTCGAGCTGGCCCGAGAGCAGCGTCAGTGGCTCCACGTCCAGCGTCCGGCAGAGCTCATCCTCGCTCAGCCCAAGCAGGTCCATAAGTTCGGCGGCGCGCTCGCTCTGGACGCGGCGCCCGAGTTGCGGGTCGTGGGGCTGGCTCAGACCTAACCCGCCCTGCCGCTAGCTGCCGGGGCAGCGGGAATCAGACAGGACTTGCGCGGGAGTTTCGTTGAATGCGATCACGCAGTAGCTGGGCGCGGCTGGCCGCTTGAGTCGATGGTCGGCCATGGTAGTCCCCTGAGCGGTGGGGTGGTGCGGCGCCTTGGACCAGCGGTCGAATTCCTCGCGAACATCAGCTCGTGGTAGTCGCCGCGGGCGACCGGATCGACTTCCTCCGCGATCCGCCCGACGCCCAGAACCCGCATCACCCCCTCGGGGCCCTGCGCGGCCGTAGGCTCCATCCACTGACTCGGGCGGCGAACAGGATGGCGCCGTCACGACCTGTTCGACCTCACAAACCTGACGGCAACCGGTCCGGATGTGAGATCCAACAGGACAATCCTGTTCAACCTCACGAACCCGGTGTGACTCCAGCGAAATGTGAGCTTGAACAGGTGCCGCTGGAGTAGCCGCCAGCCTGGATCGTGTCAGTCACCGCACCTGCTCGCCCGCCGCCGCAACAGCTCCGAGGCCGACTCCGGCGGCCGCGACCACCGACACGAGTGCGCGGCCCCCGTGTCGGCAGCTGTTCACGGGCAACGGCTGCTCCGGAAGCGACAAGCACGCCGCCGGTGGACCAAGACCACGAGACGGCGGCCCCCGAAATGCGCCCCGAGTTACCCGCGCCGTCTCGTGCTCATACAAGATCATCGACCAGGGGCCCCCGCCTGACCATCGGTCGATAGGGCTTTTTGCGGACGATGCTCGCTGCCCCAAAGGGGTGACCGACGCTCCCCCATTCGGGTGTTCGATAACCGCCCGCGCCCTGAGATCAGAAGAGCTGGTTCTCGCCGCCGAACACCTGGCTCACGGAGCCATCGGTGAAGATCTGGCGGATCGAGTTGGTGAGCAGGTCGGCGCAGGAGAGCACTGTGACGTTGTCGGGTTTCCCAGGGGGCGCCGGGATCGTGTCAGTCACCACCACCTGCTCGAGCCCTGCCGCCCCGAGGTTCTCCCACGCATCGCCCGAGAAGACGCCGTGCGTCGCGGCTGCGTATACGCGCCGGGCGCCGGCGTCGTGGACCGCCTGGGCCGCTGCCTTGAGCGTCCCGGCGGTGTCGATGATGTCGTCCACCAGGACAGCCGTCTTGCCCTCCACGTCGCCGATGATGTAGCCGATCTCGGCCACCTGCTGGGCCGGGCGCTCCTTGTTGAGGATCGCTAGGTCGGCGCCGATCTCGGCCGCGAACTTCTTGTTCAGCTTCACGCGGCCGGCGTCCGGAGCCACGACCACCAGATCCTCGAGCGCCAGGTCGGCGAAATATTGGGTGAGCATGAACAGGGCCGTCATGTGGTCGCAGGGCTTCTGGAAAAACCCCTGGAGCTGCCCCGAGTGCAGGTCCATGGTCAGGATCCGGTCGATCCCGGAGGCCTCGAGCATGCGCGCGACGAGCCGAGCGCTGATCGGCTCGCGCGGGGCGGACTTCTTGTCCTGGCGCGAATATCCATACCAGGGGGTGACCGCGATCACGCGGTGTGCCGAGCCGCCGACGGCGGCGTCGATCATCATCAAGAGCTCCA
The DNA here is from genome assembly GCA_963757075.1 of uncultured Actinomycetes bacterium. Taxonomy (GTDB): domain Bacteria; phylum Actinomycetota; class Thermoleophilia; order Solirubrobacterales; family Solirubrobacteraceae; genus Palsa-465. Next base: position 299,245 of record CAVWQN010000001.1, on the reverse strand, counting down.
TCAGCGCGTCGTTGGTGCCCAGGCCGGCAGAACGGTTCTCGCAGGTGGGCTGGATGATGAACACGTCGGAGCCTCGCACCGACTCATCGAACCGGCAGTAGACCTCGCCGTTGGAGAAGGTCTTTTGCGTCACCGGCGACAACCCGACGCCCAGCTTGTCGGCGATCCGGCTGGCCAGCTCCGGGTTTGCCCGCCCCGAGACGAGCATCAGCCGTTTGTTGTACGCGAGCTCGATTTCGCTCGCCGAGGGGCGCTCCTGAAGGACGCTCATCGCACTGCGAGTGTACGCCGGGGTGCCGACGGCATGAAGTCCGTCAAGAGCCGTGATCGTCCTTGTCCGGTGCTTGCCCGGGCTCTTGCTCGGCCGCGGCTTCACCCTCGCTCGCCGCCTCCCGCTCGGCCTCGCTCGCCGCCTCCCGCTCGGCCTCGCTCGCGGCCTCCCGCTCGGCCCGACGCTGGGCGTAGCCCTCGACGTTCTGCTGGCGCTCGCGTGCGACTCCCAGCGCTCCCGGGGGGACGTCCTTGGTGATCACCGAGCCCGCCGCCGTGTAGGCCTCGTCGCCCATGCTGACCGGTGCCACGAACATGGTGTCGACGCTCACCTTGGCCCGCGCCCCGATCGAAGTTCTGTGCTTGCGATAACCGTCGTAGTTGGCGGTGATCGTGCCGGCGCCGATGTTCGTGTCCTCCCCGATTTCGGCGTCGCCGATGTAGGACAAATGGGGGACCTTCGCGCCCGAGCCGATGGTCGAGTTCTTGATCTCGACGAACGTTCCCGCCTTCGAGCCCGCCCGCAGGACCGTGCCAGGACGGAGGTAGGCGAATGGCCCCACGTTCACGCGGTCGCCGATCTCGACGCCGGTGGCGTAGGAGTGAACGATGCTCGCCTGCGCGCCGACCCGCGTGTCGATCAGCGTCGATAGCGGCCCGATCGTGGAGCCGGCCCCGATTCGGGTCGCGCCGTGGAGGCTCGTGAATGGCGCGATCACGGTGTCCTCGTCGATCTCGACATCGGCGTCGATCACCGTTGAGGCCGGATCGACGATCGTCGCCCCGGCGAGCATGTGGCGCTCGTGGATCCGCTGCTGGGCGATCGCCCGGACTCGCGCCAGCTCCACGCGGTCGTTGATACCCAGCGTCTCGAGCGGGTCTGGAACCTCGTAGGCGTCGACCGTGCGCTCGTGTTCGCGAATGAGGGGCAGTACGTCGGGCAGGTAGAACTCGCCCTGGGCGTTGTTGGAGCGCACCCGCTCGAGCGCGTCCAGGAGCTCGGCCGCGTCGAAGGCGTACAGCCCCGCGTTGACCTCGCGCACGCGAAGCTCGAGCTCGGAGGCGTCACCCCCCACCTTGGTCTCGACGACACGATCGACCGTCCCATCGGGGGCGCGAATGACGCGGCCGTAGCCGCTCGGGTCCTCGAGCACCGCCGTCGCGATCGTCGCCGCCGCCCCCGAGCGTCCGTGGGCCTCAGCCAGCGCGGCGATCGTCTCGGGGCGGACCAGCGGCCCGTCGCCGTTCAGCACGATCACCGTTCCATCCCGACCCATGTGACCCGAGGCTGCCCTGACCGCGTCGGCGGTCCCACGGGGCTCTTCCTGGACCGCGATCGTCGCCCTGCCATCAAGCAACGACTCAAGGGGACGCCCGGGCCCGTCTACCACCACGATCTTCTCGGCGCCTCCTTCTCGCGCCGCGGCGACGGTCCAGGCGACCATCGGCCGCCCGCAGAGGGGATGAAGCATCTTCGGCGTCGCGGATCGCATCCGCGTGCCCTCACCTGCGGCGAGGATCACCACGACTGGCGCAGTCACGCGGGGATCGTAGCCGCCAACAGGTGCTGAAACGCGTATGCGCGGTATGGCCGCCAGCGCTCTGCCAGCCGGGCGGCCGCGGCCGGGCGGCCGTCCTGGCCCAGCTGGGCCAGCGCGCGCCGCACGCCGAGATCGGCAGGTAGGAACGCGTCGGGATCGCGCAGCGCACGCATCGCGACGTACTCCGCGGTCCACGGCCCGATCCCCGGCAGCGCCAGCAGCTGCTCGCGGGCGCGGTCCGGATCCACGCCGTCGTCGAGCCCCAGCTCGCCGCTAGCCAGCGCTGCGGCAAGCGATCGCAACGCGCGGCCCCTCGCGCTGGGCATCCCCAGCCGGTCCGGATCCGCGTGGGCGAGCGCGCTCGCGGATGGGAAGAGGTGGGTGACGGACCCGGCCGGGCGCGCTACCTGCTCGCCATAGCCCGCCACCAGGCGACCGGCGAGCCTCGCCGCCCCCACGACCGATATCTGCTGGCCGATGACGGCCCTGATTGCCAGCTCGTGCGGGTCCGGGGTTCCCGGCACGCGGAGTCCGGGCGTAGCACGAACGAGCGGCCCGATCAGGTCGTCGGCGCCGAGCGCGGTCAGCACCGGACGGGGATCGCGGTCCAAGTCGAGCATCGATCGCGAGCGGCGGGTCGCCTCGGGGAGATCGGCGACGTTCTCGAGCCAGAAGCGGCCGTTTACGTGCCTAGCGGTGGGCGTTAGCTCGACCACTCCGGCTCCCTTTGGTAGCCGGAGGCTGCGGCGGTAGGTGCCGGCTTGCACCTCCTCGACTCCGGGCACGGCGCGGGCCGCGAAGAACGCGAGCAGACTGGCGCCGTCGAGTGGCGTGTGGAACGGGAGTCGAACCTCGACCGCGTCGGTCACGCCGGAAGCTCGGCCAGCCGGCGCTCCAGCAGCCGCCGCTCTGCGCCGTCGCGCACGAGCTCGAGCGCTCGCAGATAGGCGTCGCGTGCTTCGGCGGTTCGCCCCAGCCGTCGCAGCAGATCGGCACGGGTTGAGTGCAGGTAGCGGAACTCATCGAGCTCGAGGCGATCGACGAGCTCAAGGCCCACCTCGGCGCCCTGGTCTTCGGCCAGTGCGATCGCTCGGTTGAGCTCCACTACCGGAGAGCCGGTTACCCGCGCCAGTTCGCCGTAGAGAGCGGCGATCTGTTTCCAGTCGCGTGGCTCGTCGGCGTGCAACGAGGCGATCGCCGCCTGTAGGACGTAAGGGCCGCGGCCGCGGAGCGCCAGCGCGCGGTCGAGCACCGATCGTCCCATCTCGATCTGGTCTGCGTCATACAGCGAGCGATCCTGGTCGTCCAGCAGCACGAGCTCTCCGTTTTGGAACCGTGCCGCGCTGCGGGCGTCGAGCAGCAGCATCAGGGCCAGCAGGCCCTGGACCTCGGGCTCGTCCGGCATCAGCTCCGCTATCGCCTGACCGAGTCGCAAGGCCTCGGCGGCCAGCTCGCCGCGGCCGCCGTAGCCCTCGTTGAAGATCAGGTAGACGACAGCCAGCACGGCCTCGAGGCGTTCGGGCAGAAGGTGATCCGCGGGGATGCGGAACGGAATGCCGGCATCTTTGATCTTCCGCTTGGCCCGAACTAAGCGCTGGGCCATGGTCGCCTCGCCGACCAGGAAGGCTCGCGCGATCTCGGCCGTGCTCAGGCCGCCGAGCGTTCGCAGAGTCAGCGCTACCTGGGCGTCGATCGACAGCGCGGGATGGCAGCAGGTGAAGATCAGCTCAAGTCGCTCGTCCTTGAATGTCGTCTCATCCATCATCGTGGCCTCATCCATGGTCGCGTCACCGGCGCTGGCCAGCGCTTGCTCGACCCTGGCTGATCCCTCGAGCAATCGCTTCTTCTCGGCAAGGGTCCGTGCGCGTCGGATGCGGTTGATCGCGCGATTGCGCGCTGTGACGAGAAGCCACCCGGCCGGGTTGTCTGGAGCACCTTCTCGCGGCCAGCGCTCGGCGGCGATCGCGAACGCCTCCTGCGCGGCTTCCTCGGCGAGGTCGAAGTCGCCGAGGAAGCCGATCAGCGCAGCGAGCACGCGGCCCCAATGCTCTCGGAACGCCTGCTCGAGAATCGCTACCAAGAACGCTCCACGATCGGGCGAACCTCGATCGCGCCGCCCATCCGGGCCGCCGGAATCCGCGCGGCCAGCCCAATCGCTTGATCGAGATCGCTGGCGTCGTAGAACAGATAGCCACCGACCGCCTCCTTGATTTCGACGAACGGGCCATCGGTGGTCAGCGTCTTTCCGTTCTCAACCCGCACGGTCGTCGCCATCTCCGGCGGCTCCATCTGGACGCCGTGAGTGACGCCGGGCGTCTCGTTGATCGCCTGGTAGCCGGCGAACACCGCCTTCTGCTCCTCCTCGGATAGGCGCGACCAGGCCTCAGGGTCGCGCGGCGTCGGCGCTTCGCCGTGGTGAATCAGGAGCATGTATTTCATTCGCTTCCTCCTTGTCTGGATGGTCGCGTATGAGACAAACGGGAAGTGCCGAAATCGACAGGTTGCTCGGAGCGGCTCAACGGCTTCTCGCCCGACCGTTGCTAGATGCGGTCTAGCGCCTGCTGCGCCCGATTGTGAGCGCGCTCTGCCTCCTCAGCCTCCCGGCGGGCAGCCGCGAGCTCATCGTCAGCCTCCTGCAGCGCAGCAGCTGCTAGGTCGCGGCGCTCCTGGGCCTTATTGAGCTTCCTTTGCGCCAGGTCCGCTGCGCGGCGGGTATCGGACTCGGTCCTACGGGCCGCCTCCAGCTGGCGCGCGCGCTCGCGGTCGTCGCCTCCCGGTTGCCGCTCCTTGTTCGGTCTCGATCGCGCGCGTACCCCGCGTTTGCTCGGCGCCGTCGCCACAGAGCCGACCGTGACGCCGGCACTGCCGAGGCCAGCGTGACGGAGCTCCTTCTGTAGGCAGCCCTCCTGTACGTGTCCTCGGACCTCGTCCTCAAGCGCGGCCGCGTGAAGCGTGTCGGCCACCCGGTCGAGCGTCGCCTGCGAGAGCTCGTGGCCCTCCGAGCTGAGCAGACCCCGCGCGCGCTCCATCAGACCCTCCACGGCACGCCGCTCGCGTTCGGCCGCCTGGCGCAGCGCGGCACCGTCCGAGCGGCCCGCGAGGAGATCCGCCTGCGCGCTCTGGAGCGCGTCGCCGGCGTCGAATAGATCCGAGATGGCGCTGTGCTGGGTGCGAACCAGCTGGTTGACGGCCCACGCCGCGATCGAGGGCTTGGGCAGCTTGGCGACCTTGGCGGCCTCCTCACGCTGACCCTCGTCCCGCAGCGTCCGGGCCAACGCAGTCCGCTCGGGGACAAATCGCTCCAGCGGAAGCCCATAGAGATCATGTGCGTTGCTCACGGACACGACTGGATCGTATGACCCCGTAAAGACGACCAGTCAGGCGGCCTCGACGGCTCCTCCGGCAAGCTCGCGAACGAGAGCTCCCGCTGGCCGAATGTCCGCGATGCGCGTCACCGACTCTCCCGCATATAGAGGACCTGCTTCGATCAGGTTGCGAGACCCTTCAGCTATCGCCCCGGCCGGGCCGAACAGCGGGACGCTCGGCCGCTGCATGGCCGCCAGGCGCGCAACCAACCGGAACTGGCTCGATGCTGGTCCGGTCGCGACGAGCGGAGCTGCCGCGCGGTTGATTCCCCGGAGCCACGCTGGGCCACGAGGGTTGTTGGCCAGCCATCGATCTGTGGCTTGATTTGGAACGACTCGGTGCGGCGCCGGCCAGCCAAATCCGAATATCTCGGTGAGGATCGTCTCCCCGGCCTCCACGAGCCGCGCCTTGTACTCAGGGTGGGCTCCGCTCTCCTTGGTCATCAAGAACCGCGTACCACAGACCACCGCCTCGGCGCCGGCGTCGAGCCGCGCCTTGACGTCCGAGGCGTCGGCGATGCCGCCGGCCGCCAGAACGGGATAGCCATCCGGCAGGGTCGCGCGAATGCGCTCGAGCAACTCAAGCGCGGGGATCGTTCCGCGAACGTGGCCTCCCGCCTCGACTCCCTGGGCGATTACCGCATCCGCTCCCGCCTGGTGCGCAGATTGTGCTTCCTCTAGTGAGCCGCACTGGTGAATCCACGGATTCGAGGTTCGCCGCTCCGGACGCCCCCAGAACGTCACCACTACATCTGCCTCCGAGGCCGCCTCGAAGTGGACCCGACGAGCGAACGGGAGCAACAGGTTGACGGCCACCGGCTGCTCTTTGAGACGCTCGTGCGCCTTGGCGATCTCTCGTCGGAGAGGCTCTGGATCGAGGATCCCGATGGTCCCGAGCCCGCCCGCTTTCGAGACCGCCGTCGCGAGCTCGTGGCGCGACAAGCCGCCGCCCATCCCCGCCTGGACGATGGGTAGCTCGACTCCGAGGCTCTCTAGGAACGCTCCCACGGTCCTCCGGTGGACCGCCCCTCAGGCGGCTTCGTCTTCATGCCGCTCGAGCTCACGCTGGTACTCATACCAGCGGATCCACTTGCGGATCGCATTGTCAGAGACTCCGTACTTGCGTCCGACCGCGAGAAGGCTCATCGACTTCACGTCGTCCATGAGCTGGTCGTACGAGGGGCGCGGGACCTTGCGGGCTTCCGGATCTGGGTTACCGCGATACAGCTCCGCAGCTATCTCGTCCCCAGCAACTTGCAGAGCAATACCGGTGGCTGGATGTGTTTAGGAACGAACGTCGCGCCACAGGCCGGACAGGTTCGGGTGCGAGGCAGGCTTCGTCCGCAGTGGGTAGTCGAGCGTCGCGGCGCAATTCGGGCACACGATCCGCAGGTTCTCTAGTCGGTGATCGTTCGAGATCCCGTTGATGTGGTCGAGGATCAATGGACATCTTCCGCCCATGCCAGTGCTCACCTTGGCCACAGAGTTCGCAGATGGGATGCTTCAGCCCCGCCGCGAGCAGTCGCCCCTTGAGGTGGCCGCGTGGGTAGGTGGAGTCTTCGACGAGGATCTCGTCAAGGGGAAGCTGACGTAAACGGCCCGCCCGCCTTCGGCCCGCGTGGGGATCGAAATGATCTGTCGAGCTGTTCCAGCGCCGAGCGTTCCTCTGGAGCGTGCGGTAGTTGTCGCCTTTGGTCGCGTATCCCAGGAACCGCAGCGCATCGGCCCAACAGATCCGCCTGCGCGATAGCCGCTCGGAGATCAGATTCGGAGAATGGAGGCCGCGGGGGCATGCCCGAACATTAGTTCGTGCCCCGGACGGAAAAACCTTCAGTCTTGCAGCAACTTTGTTACAACTGGGGAGCCAGGATTCGAACCTGAACCGGGTGGTCCAAGGCCACCTGTGCTGCCATTACACCACTCCCCAGTGCATTGGGTTCGATGCGGGGTTGACGTTAGCCCATAGGGCGCGACACAGGGCATGCACAAAAAAACCGCTGCGAGCGACGACCGGCATCTCGAGCCAGGTTTTCCCGCCGCCACATGTGAAAACCTCCCCGGTCGATGCCGAAGGACCGACATCCGGCGGGAGCGGTGCGGCGGGGATTGCGGGTCGTCGCGGGCAGCAAGGGTCGGTCAAACGGGCATCACCGCACGACCGCGCTCCCGGCGCTGAAGAAGGCCGAGATCGTTCTCCACGGCCGTCGGGTCGCGTACCGAATCGGCGGCTCTGGGCCTCTTCTGGTCCTGATCCACGGCATCACGTCAAGCTCGGCCACCTGGGACCGGGTCCTGCCCAAGCTGGCACGGCGGTACACAGTTCTGGCGCCGGACCTGATGGGCCATGGTCATTCGGACAAGCTCCGCGGCGACTACTCGGTCGGCGCGCACGCGAACACGATCAGAGACCTGCTCGACGAGCTCGGCTACGGCGCGGCGTCGTTCGTTGGCCACTCCTTGGGCGGTGGCGTCGCGCTGCAGTTCGCCTACCAGTACCCAAGCAGGGTCGATCGCCTCGTCCTGGTCGCCCCCGGCGGATTCGGAGACGAGGTCACGCTCTTGCTGCGGGCGGCGAGCGTCCCGGGCTCCGGGCCCGTGCTCGCCCTCGCCACGTGGGGGCCGATCGTGCAGGTGGGGACGCTGCTGACCCAAACCCTCGGCCGCCTGGGCGTGCACGGAAACACGGACCTGGAGGAGGTCGGACGGGCGTACGCGTTGCTGGCCGATCGTGATTCGCGGAGGGCGTTCATCCAAACGCTGCGGTCAGTCGTCGACTACGAGGGTCAGCGCGTGAGCGCACTCGGCCGGATCAGGACGGCGGAGCGCATCCCGGCGCTGATCATCTGGGGTGAGAACGACCGGGTCGTCCCAGCCCGCCAAGGAAAGAATGTGCACGAGCTAGTGCCACACATCCAGCTCAAAGTCTTCAAGCACACGGGGCACTTCCCCCACCGCGATGACCCGGCGCGTTTCGTCCGGGTCATCCACGAATTCCTAGCCAGAGAGCCCGTCGAGCACCGCCGGCGGGCAGTGGTAGGCGCGTAGGCTCCAAGTCGAGGTAGCGCTGGCAGCCCGCGGCGGCGGGTTCACGGTCGGTGGCGGCATGGGTAGCCGCCGTGCCCGGCCGGCGACCGTCACCGTGACGGGTGAACCGTGAGGGCGCTACCGCCGTACAGCCTCACCGGTTCGGCGACGGCCTCCGCGCGTCCGCCGCCGAAGATCTGCAGCGCGGTGGCGTCGCCCGGGTAGTAGTCGAGCGGCAATATCGGCCCAGTGGCGAGGGTGAACTTCTCGCCGTAGCGCTGCCCGAGCTGCTGCGCGATTGGGCTGTAGTAGAAGTCGGGCTCGGCCAGGGATGTGGGCTGGTTGCGCTGGCTGACGCGAGGCGCGGCTAGCGCAGCTGGCATCGACATGCCGAAGTCGACGTGGTTGATGAGGATCTGGACCACCGTGGTGATGATCGTCGAGCCGCCCGCGGCTCCGATGCTGAACACCGGGGTGCCGTTGCGCAGCGCGATGATTGGACCCATGCTCGAGCGCGGCTCTTTGCCGCCGGCAGGCAGGTTGGGGTCGTAGGCGCCGGCCGTCGGGGGGACGAAGTCGAAGTCGGTGAGCTCGTCGTTGAGCAGGAATCCGTAGCCGGGGACGGCCTCGCCGCTGCCACCGAAGAAGTTGATGGTGTTCGTGTAGGCGACGACGTCGCCCCACTTGTCGGTCGTGACGATGTTGTTGGTGTGCTGTTGTGATGCTGCCGCGGCGGCCACGGACGACGACGCGCCACAAGCGTGGTACGGCGGCGTCGGGTTCCCTGGAGCCACGGGCGAAACCAACGCCGTGTCGTGGACCAGGCAGCGGCGGGTGGCTGCGAACTCCGGGCTCAACAGGCCGTTGAGGGGCACGGTCACGAACCGGGGGTCGCCGACGTACGCGTTGCGGTCGGCGTAGGCCAGGCGCGAGGCCTCGAGGTAGTGGAACAGCGCTGTCACCCGCTGTTCACCGCTCAGGTTCCAGCCGTTCAGGATGTTGAGGATCTCCCCCTCGGTCGAGCCTCCGCTCGACGGCGGGGCCATGCCATAGATGCTGAGACCGCGGTAGGTGACCCGCGTTGGCGGCGGCGTCCTGACCGCGTACGAGTGCAGGTCGTCAGTGCTCATGATTCCGGGCTTCGTGATCAGAGTCGTGCCGGGATACAGCGCCGGGTGGTCGTCGGCCTGCACGATCGCCTGGCCGATCGGCCCGTCGTACAGATAGGAGGGGCCGTAGTGGGCCAGCAGCCCGTAGGTCTTCGCGAGATCGGGATTGCGCAGCAGGTATCCGACCGGCAGCGGGTCCCCGGATGGCGTTAAGAACAGCGCGCGGCTGGCGGTATACGCCCGCAGGACGGACAGCCCGGACTGCTCGAGCTGCTGGAAGTCGGCGTTCACGCGGAAGCCGCGGCGGGCCAGCTCGATCGCCGGTCGCAGATCGGCGGCGAAGCTCTTGCGGCCGTAGAGACCGATCGCCTTGGCCCACGTGCCGACCATCCCAGGAACCCCCGTCGACAGCGGCTGTTCTGAGGCGTAGTTGTAGTCGAGCGGCTTGCCCGTCGTCGGATCGGTGAACATCGTCGACGTGCACGCGGCGGGGCAAGTCTCGCGGCCATCGATCGTCACCACGCGGTGGGAGTGAGCCAGGTAGATGACCATGAAACCGCCTCCACCCGGACCGGCGACGAACGGGACACTGACGCCCATCGAGCTTGCGGTGGCCACCGCCGCGTCGATCGCGTTGCCGCCTCGCCTCAGGACGTCGATGCCCGCCCGGCTCGCATTGACGTCCATCGAGGCCACGGCGCCGCCGGTACCGGTCGCCACTGCGCCCGATCTCGTCTGCGGGCCCCGAGCCGCCGCGGCAGCGGGTGGAATGGCCCACACAGCCACGATTAGCGCTGCCGCGGCAAGAGCTGCTCCGAGACGACGGATGAGTGCCTCCTCGGTGGACGCGGGAGAAACCAACGCTCACCTACCCCCGACCCCGACGGATGAATCGAGCCCCTGCGCTGTCGGCCCGCACCCGAGTCCACCGTTATCCTGCGGGCGCTTCTGCGTCAATCCGCGCGTGCCCCAGCCGCTCGAGCACGCGCTCGAACACATCGTGGGGCTGGGCGCCCGGCACGAGCAGCCGCTCGTCGATCAGCCAAGCGGGCACGCCGCCGGCACCTAGCTGAAGCGCAGCCTGGTGAACTGCTCGATTCGCTCCAGGTAGCGCCCGTCCCTCAGCACCTCGAGGACATCGCCCTCTTCGAGGCCAACAGCGGCTCCCTCCTCCACCAGCACCCGCTCGTCCCCGATGTCCCGTCCTCTGGCCCAGTACGCGTCGAACAGCCGCGGGTGCAGCGGCTTGAACGCGCCCCGCTCGCGCGCCAGCTCGGCGAGTAGCAACGCCTTGCGGGAGTTGGGCACCTTGTCGAGCGCCTCGGCGTGGGGAAGCCCGGCCTCGTCGAACATGGCAAACAGACGGCCCTGAAACCCCTGTCCGTAGCGGCGCTCAAGATCGGCGCGCGGAATCCCCTCCGCGGGATACTCGGGATGTAGATCGAACGGCCTCCACACGATCCGCGCGCCGAACTGGCGCTCGAGCCACGCCGCCCGCTCTAGGCCGACGTAGCAGAACGGTCATATGTAGTCGCTCCACACCGCGATCAGCGGCGCACCATCGACCTCGTCAGCCACGGCGGACACTCTACGCTCGCCGTCGCCCAGGCGGCCGTGGGTTAGGATGGCTACGGCGATGCGGGACTTGGCAGGCCGAAATGCGCTGGTGACGGGAGCCTCCGGCGGGATCGGCACCCACATCGCGCGTGCACTTGCTCGAGCGGGCATGAACGTCGGAGTGACCGGCCGTCGGGAGGACGCGCTGAACGCCGTCGTCACCGAGCTGCGCTCACTCGGCGTCCGAGCCGAAGCGCTGACGGTCGATCTGAACGATCTGGCACAGGCGGAGGGGCTGATCGAGCGCGCCGAGCAGGCGGTGGGCCCGGTCGACGTCCTAGTGAACAACGCGGGCGTCGAGTACTCCTCGGCATTTGACCACGCCCCGCGCAACGAGTTGCTCGAGACGATCACCGTCAACCTCACGGCGCCGATGCTGCTGACGCGCGCAGCGCTGCCGGGAATGCTCGAGCGCGGACGCGGTCACATCGTGTTTATGGCGTCCGCCGCCGGGAAGCTCGGGCCGGCGTTCGAGGCTCCATACGGCGCGACGAAGGCCGGCTTGATCGCCCTCACCCAGGGACTGCGACAGGAGTACCGCAAGCGGCCGGTGTCCTTCTCGGTCGTGTGCCCAGGATTCGTGGCCGGCGACGGGATGTACCAACGCATGGTCGAGGAGGGTGTGAGGTCCAACCGCATCATTGGGTCGACGACCGTGGAGCGCATCGCCAACGACGTCGTGGAAGCTGTCCGCCGAGATCTGCCTGAAGTAGTGGAAACCGGCTCACCGATCAGGCCGATGCTCGCGCTCTCTCAGCTCGCGCCGCGAACGACGGAGCGCCTGGTCGCCCGCATCGGGCTCGACAAGATGTTTGAGCGCACCGCCAAAATGCGCGGCCGGCCCGACCGCTAAGCCGCGCTCATCACCCAGCCAGCATCGGCGATGGCGGGATTCGAGTCTGTCCCTGGATGTCGGGGATGAGCATTGCCACCTCGTCCACGTAGCACCAGCTCCAGTCCTCCCCGGGCTCGAGCGAGCGGATCAGCGCATGGCTGCTCTCGTGGTAGTGCGCGGTCGCGTGCCGGTTCGGAGAGTCATCGCAGCAGCCGACGTGGCCGCACTCCAGGCAGATGCGCAGGTGAAGCCAGGCGTCGCCTGTGCGTAGACAGTCCTCGCAGCCGGGCACGCTTTCGGGCAGCTCTAAGACCGTGATCTGGTCGAGGTGGGTGCAGGTGGCCATTTGGGGATTCCTCGTTTCAGGGATTGGGGTTTGAGCGGGGGCCGGAATCGGAGCCTCGAGCGGCACCCATTCCGGAGACGGCGACGGGCGGATGCAACGGAACCCAAACGTGGAAGGTCGTGCCGTTGTCGCCCGTATCAAACGACATCGAACCACCATGGCGGTCCTGGACGATCCTCCTCGCGGTATCCAGCCCGAGTCCCGTCCCCTGGCCGACGTCCTTGGTGGTGAAGAACGGCTCAAAGATGTGGGATCGGACCTCGGGCGGTATACCCGGACCCGTATCCGCGATGTCGACCGCGACGCACTCTCCGTCGCGTCTCGTGCGGATGGTGATCGTGCCGTGGTCACCGAGTGCTTCGATCGCGTTGGCGAGCAGGTTCGTCCACACCTGATTGAGCTCCGATCCGTAGATCGTCAGCTTCGGCAAGCTGCGGTCGTAATCGCGCTGTATCTCGATCTGGGTGTGCTTGAGCTTGTGATGCAGGACCGTGAGCGTGGTCTCCAGTCCCTCATGGACATCCGCCTCCAAAAGCCCTCCGCGATCGGTGTAGGCGTAGGCCTTGATCGCCTTGATCAGCTTCTCCATGCGGTCGGTCGAATCGCGAAGCTCGCCGACGATCCTCTGTGCGTTCAGCCAGGCGACGGTCACTCGCAACGCCTCGGGCGTCGCAGATCCGGCGAGGGCGTGTCCCCTCTCCAACCACGCCTCGTCGACCCCAGCGAGAGCCAGCGGCTCGGCGAGCTGCCATGCGTCCGGCACGCCCAGCTCTTCCAGCCGTCGGAGCATCTCCTCCTCGGCGTCGGCGGCCTCGAGCGGCGCAAGCGGACCGCGCTCGGCCGCCCGGCGTAGCGCTTCGTCGCGCAGGTCCGCGAGCCGCATCGTGTCGGCCGGGTCCACTCCCGCCTCGACAAATTGCCTCAGCGCCGAGGTCATCACGTCCAGCGCCTCGGCAAGTTGGTCCGCCGCGCGGCTCGCGGCAGCGGCCGGGTTGCCAAGCTCGTGCGCCAGTCCGGCCGACATCTTTCCCAACGCCGCCAGCCGCTCGCGGTTCTGCTCAATCGACGTGATCCGATGCATGAGAGGAGCGACCTGGCGCATGACGCGCCGATGCACCGTGGGATGCGCCAGTGCCAGACGCCGGAAGTCCTCCGCCGGTATCAGCGCCGACCGAGCTGGCTCGATGGCCACCATCCGCACTCCGATCGGCGTCTCGGTCAGCGTGGCTACGGCGCCAATCCAGGTGGGCCCGGTTTGCTGGGCGACCGGCTCGAAGCGGTCGCCGTTGCGGGAGAAGATCTGCAACCTGCCCTCAAGTAGGCACAGAACGCCCTCGGGCTCCTGGCCGTCCTCGATCACACGCTCTCCGGGCTCGGCATCACGCCACTCGGCGACCGCGGCCCACTCGCCGAGCGCTCGGTCGTCGAGGTCGTCGAACAGGTCGACCGGCCGGAGGTCGGCCGCGGTGACTGGCTGTTCGCGCGCGGTGCTCATGCTTCTGCCAGGTACTGGTGGACGAGCGAGACGGCCATCGACCCCTCCCCGACGGCGCTCGCGACTCGCTTGATCGAGTGGGCTCTGACGTCACCGGCGACGAACACCCCGGGGACGCTGGTCTCCAAGGGGAATGGGTCTCGCGGTAGCGGCCAGCCGTCGCGCTTGGCGTCTAGTCCGGCCAGGATGTAGCCCCGGTCGTCGCGCGCGAGGACTCCTGCCAGCCAGTCGGTCAGCGGGCGTGCCCCGATGAATACGAAGCAGGCGTCGACCTCCTCGCTCGTTTCAGAGCCATCCGCGTTGCGGATGCGTAGTGTCCGCAGCCGACCGTCGCCCTCCGCGGCCACGGCCTCGGCGCCGGTACGGACCTCGACGTTGGCGAGCGTCTCGACCTGCTCGATCAGGTAGCGCGACATCGATCTCTCCAGCGAGTCACCGCGGACCAGCATCGTGACGCGCGCGGCGTAATTTGAGAAGTAGACGGCGGCCTGCCCCGCGGAGTTGGCCCCTCCTATGACGACAACGTGCTGCTCGGCGCAAGAACGGGCCTCCGTCACGGCCGCCCCGTAGTAGATGCCCTGCCCTGTCAGCTCGCGAAATCCCGGACAGTCCAGCTGGCGATAGGAGACGCCCGAGGCGATCAGGACGGTACTGGCGCTCAGGGTGCCGCCGTCCGAGAGTTCAACGAGCCTGCCAGAGCCCTCGATCCGCAGCCGCGTCGTGTCCAGGAGGGTCAGGAGCTCGGCACCGAGCCGGCGGGCTTGGTCCGTCGCCCGGCGCGTCAGATCGGAGCCGCTCAGACCCGCTGGGAAGCCAAGGTAATTCTCGATCCTGCTCGACATCCCCGCCTGCCCTCCGGGTGCCTCGCGCTCGACCATGATCGTCCTCAGCCCTTCGGAGGCGCCGTACACGGCGGCCGCGAGGCCCGCCGGTCCACCACCGACGATCACAAGGTCGTAGTGGTCGGACGCCGGCTGGCCGACGATGCCGAGCCGCTCGGCAAGCTCGAGCACCGTGGGGCGCTCGAGCACGGTGCCGTCCTCCAGCAGCGCCACAGGCAGCCGGTCGTCGTCGGCTCCGGTCACCTTCAACAGTTGCCGCGCCTCCGCCTCGCGTTCGACGTCCATCACGCGCCCTGGTACTCGATTGCGGGCCAGGAAGTCGCGCAGGTCGTGCGTGGCTCTGGAGAAGCGGTGCCCGATCACTCGGACTCCTCCAGACTCCAGGGCGGCTCCGGCCTCCCAGGTCGTAAGGAGATCTTCGACTACGGGAATCAGCTCCTCCTCAGGTGGATCCCATGGCTTGAGCAGGTAGTAGTCGAGGTCCACCTCGTTGATCGCCTGGATCGCCGCTTCGGTGTCGGCGTAGGCCGTTAGCAGGACTCGCTTGGCCGACGGCACGATTTCACGCGCGCGAACCAGGTAGTCGGTGCCCGACAGACCCGGCATCCGCTGGTCCGCCACCAGCATCGCCACCTGCTCCCCACGGCGGACCAGTTCGCGCAGCGCCTCGAGCGCCTCGTCCCCCGAACCGGCACGAACGATCCGGTAGCGCGCCCCGACGCCCTTACGCATGTCGCGTGCCACTGCGGCCAGGACGGCCGGCTCATCATCGACCACGAGGATCACGGGGTTTCGCCGCGGCGGCTCACCCGTCGCCCGGCCGCGATCGCTGACGGCAGGCTCGTCTGTGACCGCGGAGGCCGGAGTCACGACTCGAGCGCCCTCAACAGCGTCTCCACGTCATAACCCCCGCTGTGAAGGACTCCGTCGATGAACAGCGTGGGCGTCCCAAATACCTCGTCGGAGGCGATGGCGCTGCGGATGTCCCGCTCGATCCGCTCGACCACCGGTTCGCTGCGCCGGTCTTCGTCGAATTGGACTATGTCCAGCCGTAGCTCGGTCGCGTATCGGCGCAGGTCGTCGTCCTCGAGCGCCTTCTGGCTGTGGAACAGCGTGTCGTGCATCTCCCAGAACCGGCCCTGCGACGACGCCGCTTCCGCCGCCAGCGAGGCGGCCAGCGCGTGAGGATGGATCCGGGTCAATGGAAAGTGCCGAAAGGCAAACCTCATCCCGCCGTCGAGCTGGGCCTCTACGCGTTCGATCGAGCGGTACGCCGCGCGAGAGTACGGGCACTCGTAGTCGCCGTATTCGAGGATTAACTTCGTACCCTCGGGCCCGCGGACGTGATCGACGACCTGGTCCAGCGGCTCGATTACCGACTGCAGCTTGTCCGGCATCTAATTCACTCTAGAAGGGAGGGCCGGCGCGCTAGGAGCCGACCGCGACGGACTCGGCCTTCCCCAGCACACGGGCCAGCTCAGCCGGCAGCAGAGGGTCGGCCAGCGCGGCGCGGACATCGGCGGGGCGGTGCAGCGCGCGCTCGGGCCGCAGAAGGCCGATCTCGAGTCCGGCGTCGCGGGCCGCGGCGAGCCCCATCGTCATCACGTCCGGGCTGCGCCACGCATTCTCGGGCAGCGCGAACAGCTTCGGCAGCGGCCGGTCGATTCCGATCAGGTAGAAGCCTCCGTCGATGGCCGGGCCGAGCACCACGTCGCAGCCGCCACGAAGATCGTCGAGCGCCGAGCGAGCATGGCCAGGGCCCAGGCGAGGGAGATCCGGCCAGACGATCAGCACCGGTCCCTCGTGGCGGGCGAAAACGCGCGCCACGGCGTCTCCCAGTCGCCCTGCGATGCCCTCCCCGTTCTGTGGGAACAGCACCGCACCATCGCCCGTTAGTCGCCGGATCTCGTCGCACGCGTCGGCGGGCTCGTGCGCGACGTGGACCGCACCCGGCGCGACGGCGTTGGCCCACTGGATTGTCTGCAGGATCAGCGTGGCCTGAAGCGCAGCACAGCGCTCTGGCCCCAGCAGTGGCTCCAACGCTCGGCGAACCTCTCCGCGCCGAGGGGCGCGGACCATCGCCAGCACCGCTGCAGCGTGTCCGTTGCTCACTGCTCGTCCCGTCACATCGTGCCCGGTTATTGCTCGAGGCGAAACATCGTGCCAGCTGCCGAGGGTTGTGATCGAATCAGCGCCGGGAGAGCGCCTCGCAGCACGTCGGCGAAGGTCGTCGTGCTGCGGCCCATCAACTCGATCAGGGTCGCTACCGGCGTGGGCTCGCCGGGCTTGACCTCGTTGGCGTAATCGGTGGCGTATCCGATCAGGGCATACGGAAGCTCGAGCTCGCCGCACAGCACCGCCTCCGGTCCGCCTGTCTGGCTCACGGCCACGACGCCGCAGCGCGCCAGCTGGGCTATCTCAGTCGGCGTGTTGAACCGGGGCCCATCCACGAATCCGTAGGTGCCTCCGTCCCGGGCCGGGTGGCCCGCCTGCAACGCAGCCTCCAGCAGGGCGGCGCGGATCCCGGTCGAGAAGGGCCCGCCGTGAAGGATCCAGTGTCCCCGCATCGGATCCCCCGGCTCGACGAAGAACGTGCAGAGGGAACCATCGGGCAGCCGGTTCGAGATGAAGTGCAGATCGTCGAACACGATGAGCGACCCGAGCGCGATCGAGGCATCCACGGCCCCGCACGCGGTGCACGCGATAACCGCCGTGGCCCCGAGCTCCTTGAGCGCCCAGATGTTCGGGCGATGGGTGACTTGATTGGAGAGCCTGACGTGGCCGGCGCCGTGACGCGAGACATGCAGAGCATCCGCCCCCGCGTACCGGCCGCGCGCCACCGAGGCCGAGCCGAACGGGGTCTCGACACTGACCTGTTCGGCGTCCTCAAAGTCGGGAAGCGCATGGGTGCCCGATCCGGTGATGATGCCGATGGACATGGCGCGCGATCCTACTGAGTGGATTCTGCTCTACGACCCTGACTGCGGCTTCTGCCGTTGGTCGCTGGGGTGGGTGCTGGCGGCCGATCGAGAGCGGCGCGTGCGGCCGGTACGACTCGGCTCGCCGGAGGCGGATGAGCTGCTGACCGACCTAACCCCCGAAGAGCGGATGGCGTCCTGGCATCTGGCGGCGCCAGACGGCCGACGGTGGTCGGCGGGATACGCCGCGCCGCCGCTGCTGAGGCTGCTCCCGGCCGGGCGAGCGCCAGCGGCAGTGCTCGCCGTCGCGCCAGAGCTCACCGACCGGATCTACCGGTGGGTGGCAGACCACCGCTCGAAGTTCAGCAAGCTCATTCCCGAGCGAGGCAAGCGGCGCGCGGATGAGCGGATCGCCGCCCGCGGCTGACCCGCTTTAGGCCACCAGAATCGTCTTGGTCGCGTCCCCGAGCACGTGCCGCTTGATCGCCTGGGGAGCCTCGTCCATCGGCGCCCGGTCGGAGGTCACCAGCTCAGGCGATAGCTTGCCTTCCTGCATCAGGCCCAGCACCTCGGGGATCATCGCCCTGGCGTGCGATCGCGCGATGCGGCAGGTCACGTTGCGCCCGAACATCATGCCCGCGGGGATCCGGGCCGTGCGGTGGATGCTTCCCGCGCTCGAGCAGATCCCGTCGGGGGCGGTGTGGCTCAAAGCGGCCGCTAGCCCCGCCGGACTCCCGCTGGCGTCCATGACCAGCGGAAACAGCGGCAGCCGCCGAAGCTCTCCTGGGCGATGCGTCTCGAGCCCGAGCCGGTTGGCGTGCTCGCGCACGTGTGGCCGGTTATCGACCAGATGGACCGCACGGATCCCCAGCGCGCTCGCCACCAGTCCAGCGTAGAGCGGAACGCTGGCGCTTAGCAGAGGACGCCGATCGACGCCTGCGACGATCAGCATCTCGGCGTCCGGGTCGCGTGCCGACAGCTCGTCGGCATACGGCGCGACATGCCGGTATCCGTCGCAGACGTTGTCCGCCACACTCGCGGCGGCGGCGGGCTCGATCCCTTCCGGCAGCGGCACAAGCATGGCATCGGCGAACGGCACGGCGAGCTGGTCCGAGGCCACGCCGCCCCAGTGGCCTCCCCCTACGCCGAAGCCGTACATGGAGATCGGCGGCACCGTCTCGCAGTTTCCGGTGAAGCCCACTCGGCACATGCGGCACTCGCCGCAGCTGATCTGGAATGGGACGATCACCCGATCGCCGGGGCGCACGGTCTTGACCTGCTCGCCTACCCCCAGCACCTCCGCCACGCATTCGTGGCCGAAGTGCAGCGGCAGCAGAAACGGCGTCGCGCCCAGGGCCATCATCCGGTCCAGGTCGCAGGTGGCCACGGCGATCGGGTGAACGACCGCTCCGTCGGGCCCCGGAGGCGGGGGCGCGGGCACATCCCGCCAGCTGAACCGCCCTCCCGGCCCGACCGTCAAAGCCCGCATCCTCTCCCTCGTCGGCCGGCGGCGCTGTTCATATGCGTCCCGTATTGCATCCCGCAGGCGGCGTGCGCGCAGCGCGGCATCGCGCTCGAGCGCGACCTTGGAGAACATCGCCGCGGTGGGCGTCAGCAAGCCGGCGGCGTGCAGGGGCGTGGGGCGAGGGCGGTGACGGATCCCGTTGGGTGACGGCGCAGGCATCATTCGGCACTCCTACTAGATTGATCGCTCTAGCGATACCCTATTGGTATGTCAAATACACGTGAGGGCATGTCAAATACACGTGAGCGGATCGTGGAGGCCGGCGCTGAGCTCTTCCGCCGCCAGGGTTACCCCGCGACGGGCGTCAAGCAGATCGTCCAGGCCGCACAGGCGCCGTTCGGGTCGCTGTACCACTTCTTTCCCGGCGGCAAGGAGCAGCTGGGAGCCGAAGCAATTCGCGTGTCGGGTGCCCTGTACGAGCTGCTGATCCCCGCCGTCATCGACTCGGCGCCTGATCTTCTCAGCGGTGTGCGCGCGTTCTTCGCCGGCGCGGCCGAGCATCTCCGGGAAACCGGCTACGAGGACGCCTGCCCCATCGCCACCGTGGCACTCGAGGTGTCGAGCTCGAGCGAGACGATGCGCCTGGCGTGCGCCGAGGTGTTCGAGAGCTGGATCGCCCAGGGCGCGGCCAGGCATAGCCGCGCCGGGCTGAGCGAAGCGAAGGCGCGCGAGCTGACGATCGGAATGCTCGCGGCGCTCGAGGGTGCGTTCGTGCTGGCACGCGCTTTGCGCACCACCGAGCCGCTGGAGATCGCGGGCGAATTGGTGGCCAGATCGGTGCAAGCGGCGCTCGCGGAAGCGGCGAGCTAGCGCGCCCTCACCGAACAAACGTCCAGTCCACGCGGACGCGGTAAAGCCGGGGGTAGCCAGGCCTCAGTAAGGGAGGTGCACATCGTGTTCACGGGAGTGCTGATCGCGATCATCGTGGTCGCGGTATTGGTGGTCGGCACCGAGCGGAGCGAGGGCCGTTAGATGGCCGTCGGACGTAGCCGCGTCGGGCTGGGCACCGTTCTCTGGCTGATCATCGGGCTCATCATCGCGAGCACGCATCACTACTTCACGAACGTGGCCACGCTCAGGCTGCTCGCATCGGCGGTCCTGGCGATCGTCTTGTGGCCGCTCGTGCTGCTGGGCATAGATCTGCATATCCACTGAGGGAGAGTCGCTCGTGCCGGTAGCCTCGCGGGCGTGAGCGACATCTCCTCCGCTGTCGCGAGGCCTGGCCGACTGAGGAGCTGGCGGCACGCTCTGAGCACGGTCAACCCGCCGGCGGGCGAGCTTGATCTCGTCACGCGTTGGCTCGTGATCACCCGTGCCGGGGTGCTGCCGATGACGTTGACGGCGGGCGCCGCCGCCGGTCTGCTCGCGGTCCGCGAGCACTCGTTTGCGGGCGGCTGGTTCGCACTGGCGTTCGTCGGGATCCTGCTGGCCCACGTCTCCAACAACCTGCTCAACGACCTCTTCGATACCGACGCGGGACTCGACACCGGCGAGTACCCGCGCGCGCTGTATGCGCCGCATCCGATCCTGTCCGGCATGATCAGCCGACCGGGGCTGGTGCGAGCGGCGGTCGCGGTGAACGCCGCGGGGGTCGCGATCCTCGCGGTTCTGACGGCGGCCCGGGGGCCGGTGGTATTGGCCTTCGGCCTAGCAGGCGTGGTGCTGAACGTCGCCTACACCGCCCCGCCGCTGCGGCTAAAGAAGCGCGGCTTGGGTGAGCTCGACGTGCTGCTGGTGTGGGGACCGCTGATGATCGGGGGGACCTACTACAGCGCGACCGGCAGCATCACGTGGCGGATCCTGCTCGCGGGCCTGCCCTACGGCCTGCTGTGCACGGCGGTCTTGATGGGCAAGCACATCGACAAGCTCCCGTGGGACCGGGAGGCGGGCGTCGGAACCCTGCCCGTGATCCTGGGCGAGGCCCATGCCAGGCGCCTGACGGCTGCGCTGATGATCGGCTTCTACGTGGTGGTCGTGGCGTGCGTCCTCGTGGACGCGCTCCCCTGGCCGGTGCTTGCGTCCTTCGGGGCCGCGCCGCTGCTCGCACGCGCTATCAAGTCCCTGCGGCGGCCTCGTCCGGCCCGCCCGCCTCGAAGATTCCCGGTCTGGCCGCTGTGGTTCGCTGCCTTCACCTTCACCCACACCCGACGTGCGGGGGCATTGCTGGTCGTGGGGCTGGCGGTGGCCGCGATCTTCGACGTCAAGCCACTCGGTCTGGTGTAGCGCTAGACCGCTTCCGAGGGCGACGTCCCGAGCGCTTCTGAGAAGTGCTCACGGTCCGCGGCCAGCGGCTGGCGTCCACGGGCGACCGCCCCGCTGATGTTGACCCTGGTTCCCCCTCCGTGGCCGGGCTCGAACCTGACGGTCATCCGCTCACCGTTGAGGTTGTGCCACAGCATGAGCAGGAAGGGGAACTGCACGCGAGGGCGGTAAGTGAGCTCGTCTGGGCCCCCACGGCGCGAGCATGCAGCCGGCCATGGTACGCGCAGCTAGTGGGGGACCCGTCCCCCCTCTGCCCCGGGCTCGGTGGCCGGTCCGCGCGGAGCGGCGATGCCGAGCACGCGCATGGCCTTCAGCCCGAGAGAGAGCTTCTCGCGGCCGTCGGTCGAGGAGACCTCGAGGCCGGTGAGCTCGCGCACGCGCTCGAACCGGTATCTGATCGTGTGGCGGTGCGTGATCAGCCGCGCGGCCGTGGCGTTCACGTTCGCGTCGCAGTCGAGGAACGTGGAGAGCGTGCCCAGGAGGTCGGTCTCGTACTGCTCGTCATAGGCGACGAGCGGGCGGACCGTCTCGTCGTAGAACCGCTGCAGCTCTGCGGGATCGTTCATGTGCGGTAGCAACAGCTGGTAGGTGCCGGTCTCCTCGTAGGCCAGCTGTGAGCGCTCGGGGTCGCCTTCGACCACGTTGGCCGCCAGCAGCGCTTCGTTCCCGGCGCGCTGGACGGCGAGCGGATCGGCCGCGTGGCGGCTGCGGCCCAGCGCGAACGCGAATCCCGGCAGTCCCGACTCGAGCTCCCTGATCACGGCGGCCGTCGCCCGTCGCCCGGTCTCCCCGTCGGGATCGGGAACGAGGACAACGACCTCCGCCGCGTCCTCCTCGCTTGGCGCCGAGACCGAACCCGGAGCCACGGAGCGGGCGCCTCGTCCGGCGACCGCCAGCAGGCGCTGGCGCCAGTCGACCTCGGTCGGGGTCCGTGGATGGGCTCTGACGACGAGCACGCTGGCGCCAGAGGCCAGGTCGGTCCCCAGCTCGTTGCCGCGCGCCAGCAGATCGTCCCGATTGCGTATCCGGCCCAACAGCACGGCCCTCTGGAAGCTGACCGCGGCCTCCTCCGAAGCTCGCTCCGGGGCCCTGACCCGCTCGACCTCAGACGCGATCAGGGTAGTGACGAGGCGCAGCAACGAGTCGTCGTGCGGCTCGCGCGTGCGCATCCGGAGCTGGCCTACCGGTGTCTCGGCGACGCGCAACTCGACCGTCCGCACCCCCTCCCCACCGCGCATCAACGAGCGCTCATCCGCGGGCGAGCGAGCAGCGACCGCGAGCACCGCGCCCGAGCGGTCGATCAAGATCAGGCTGGCGTCGAGCGCTCGCGCCGATGCGCGGAGGATCTCGGGCAGCCCTGCTCCGCCCTCGACGGCGTCGGTTATCGCCTGGAGGGCGCGAAGGTCAGGTGAGCTCGCCTCGCGGCGAGTCGGCTGGTCGGTCATGTCTGTCACCTAGAAGACCCGCGGCCACTCGAGCACGATGAGACCACCGAGCACGACGCCAATGCCGATCAACGCAGCCAGCACGTACAGCGACAGGATCACGACGGCGGCCCTTTCGAGCGGCCGTCTGTAGGCGGTGATCGCCGGCGCCAGCACGAGCGCGCAGAACGCCGTCAGCCCGAACACTCCGAGGCAGGCACCGACCAGGTAGGTGATCGTCGTGTTGCTCATCAGCTAAGAGCCTGATTGTGCCGAAAGCCGTGGATGGCTGAAGCCGGCATCGACGGCGACCGCGGACTTTGCGCCCGGGAGCCGTCCCGAAATTATGTGGGCGGCGGTCTCGGCGCGCGCCGAGGCGTCGGGTCCCCAGAACAGCCCGAACACGGTCGGGCCCGAGCCCGAGACCATCGCCTGCTCGGCGCCGGCGTCCCGCACGGTGTCGATCACCTTTGCTACCGGCCGGCAGAGCGAGAGCGCGGCGGGCTCGAGATCGTTGACGATGAGCCCTTCCGGCAGTGGGGCGCCTCCGGACAACGCGGTCATCAGCTGCGCTCGCTTGCGCTCGAGGTCTGCCGGGCTTCGCGTCAGACCCAGGCGGTCGGCCTCGGCGTAGACCGCGGTGGTACTCAGCTGGTGAGGGAGCGGCACGATCACGAACGCGTGCGGCGCCAGTCCCTGCAGGTGATCGACCTGATCCCCTGCGCCAGCGCCAAGCGCCAGACCGGGCATGAGCTGACTCGGCACGTCCGAGCCAAGTTCGGCCGCCAGCTCTTGCAGGGCCTCGTCTGCGACTGGAGCCAGATGCCGGGCCAACCGCAGGGTGGCAGCGGCGTCGGCCGAGCCTCCCCCCATCCCCCCGGCGACCGGGATCCGCTTGGCGATCTCGACCATGACCGGCGGCCCGTTCCACCCCCGCACCCGGAGCCCCTCAAGTGCGCGGGAGACGATGTTCGGCCCCTCGACGCCCGGGGAGCGGATTTCGTCATGCCCGGTGCCGTCGCGGGTGGTCAAGGAGACTTCGTCGGCCAACGAGACAGACTCCAGCAGCGTCGCGACCTCGTGCCTGCCGTCGCTGCGCCGCGGTCCGACGAACAGGCACAGGTTCACCTTCCCCGGCGCGTCAGCCACCAGTCTCACTTGATGTCGAGCTCCTCGGCCAGCCGGTGGAACTCCTCGGGCGATAGCCGCTCGGCGCGCTCGTCGGGCCGGTGGCCGATCGCCTCGAGCGCGGCTTGCGCCCGTTCCCGGATCCCCGCCGGGGCTCCGGGTGCAAGCGCGAGCGAGCCCGAGAGCGTCTTGCGACGGTGGGCGAACGCGTCGTGAACCAGAGCCCGGAGCGGTTGCGAGGGTCCCGGGCCCCGCCGCTCGAGTCCCACCAGGACCGAGTCGACGTTCGGGACCGGCCGGAACACCGTCCGGCTCACCGGTCGCAGGACGCGAACGTCACACGCCGACTGGGCAAGGACAGACGGCGCGCCGTAGGCCGACGTCCCGGGACCGGCGGCCAGCCGCTCGCCCACCTCCCGCTGCACCATCACAACCCACTTCGTCACGCTCGCCAGCTCGTCGATTGTCCGCAGGATCACGGTTGCAGCAATGCCGTAGGGCAAGTTGGCAATCACCTTGCTCGGGGAGGGCTCAAGTGAGCGCAGATCCAGCTCCAGCGCGTCCGCCAGGTGTAGGGCGACGTTGTCGTTCGGCGCCAGCGTCTCGCGCAGGAACTCGGCGAGGGCCGGGTCGACCTCGACTATGTGCACCTGTCGGGCGCGGGCCGCCAACCGCTCGGAGAGAACGCCCTGTCCGCCTCCGATCTCGAGCACCACGTCATCAGGCGAGAGCTCGGCCAAGCGCTCGATCACATCGAGGATGTTGCGGTCGACGAGGAAGTTCTGCCCGAGCTCGCGGACGCGCCGAGCGCTCACCATCCGAACACTCTCGCCGCGCTTCGCTCGAGTGCGGCCTCGAGCTCCTCGTACGACGCTCCTCGCTCGGCGGCCACGACCCGCGCCGTGTGCACGACGTTGACGGGCTCGTTCGGTTTGCCGCGGACCGGCTGGGGGGCCAGAAACGGAGCGTCTGTTTCCACCAGGAGCCGTTCGCCCGGAACCCGCCGCGCCGCGTCTCGGAGCTCGTTGGCTTTCGGGTAAGTCACATTGCCGGCGAACGACAACCACCAATCGTCGTGTTCGAGGCATTCCTCGATTCGGTCTGTCATCGAGAAGCAATGGAGGATGACGTGGAGGCCGCCGGTGTGGGCATTGAGAAAACTAAGCGTGTCGTCTTCGGCTGCCCGCGTATGGATCACCAGGGGCTTGGCCGTTTCCCGCGCCAGCTCGATCTGCGCGGCGAACGCCCGCTCCTGGTCGTGCCGCGGGGTGCGGTCACGGTAGTAGTCGAGGCCGGTCTCGCCGATGGCGACGCACTTGTCGTGTGCGGCGAGGGCCTTCAACTCCGCCAGGTCGGCGTCGTCAAAGCCGGTGGCTTCGTTCGGGTGGCGGCCGACCGCGGCATAGACCTGGGGAAAGTCCTCGGCTGCTTTGAGAGCGGCACGACAGCTCTCGCCGTTCGTCCCCACGCTCACGATCTTCTCGACGCCGGCCTCCGCGGCCGCAGCCACAAGTTCCGCGTCGGGCTTCTCGCAGAAGCTGAGATGGGTGTGGCTGTCGATCACTGGCGGGTTTAGGCCGGGCCGGCGGGGTCACCCCCGCTTGGGAAACAGCGGCCCGAGTTCGTTCACGCGTGAACCTGATCCGCGTTCGTTGAATCGCGCCGCCGCGTACTCCTGCGAGGGCTGGCCGATCGCCTCCAGCAACCGCTCCGTGCTGGCGGGCATGTAGGGGTGAAGCAACACGCTGACGACGCGCAAGCCCTCGGCCAGGGAGGCCAATGTTTGGTCGAGCTTTTCGGCGTCATCGGGATCGCGCGCCAGCTGCCACGGCGCGCGTTCCTCGACATATCGGTTCAAGCGCCTCACCCGCTGCCAGATCTCCTCGAGCGCCTGCGTGGCCTCCGCCTGGTCCAGCAGCCGGGCGACGTCGTCAGACAAGGTCTCGAACTCCTTGCGCAGCGATCCATCAGTGGCCGCGACCGGGGTGACGCTATCGCGGTAGCGGGCGATCATCGCCACCGTGCGGCTGGCCAGGTTGCCGTACTCATTGGCCAGCTCCGCCTCGTACCGTGCCTTGACGGCGTCCATGCCGACTGCGCCGTCGCTGCCGAAGCCGACGTCTCGCATCAGATAGAACCGCAGGGCATCGGTGCCGTACCCCTCCATCACCTCGAACGGGTCGAGCACATTGCCCAGCGACTTGCTCATCTTCCGTCCGTCGGCCCCGAGCAGGAATCCGTGTACGAACACGTGGTGGGGAAGCGCCAGCTCCGCGGCCATCAGCAGCGCGGGCCAGAAGACGGTGTGGAACTTGAGGATGTCCTTGCCGATGATGTGGTAGGTCGCCGGCCAGAACCGGGCGGTCAAGTCCTCCCCGGGGCGGGCGTAGCCGAGCGCGGTGTAGTAGTTGAGGAGGGCGTCGAACCACACGTAGAAGACGTGGCCTGGATCCCAGGGCACGGTGACCCCCCACTTCAGCCGCTCGCGGCTCAAGGAGACGTCCTGTAGTCCCTGGGCGATGAACGCACGGGCTTCGTTGAAGTGACGCCGCGGCATGACGAAATCCGGCCGCTCTGCGTACAGACGCTCGAGCGCATCCTGAAACGCCGACAGACGGAAGAACCAGTTCTCCTCCTGGTGGCGTTCGAGCGGGATCTCGTGGATGGGACAGAGACAGCCCTCCAGGATCTCGTTCTCGACCTTGAAGTCCGCGCAGCGGGGGCAGTACCACCCTTCGTAGAGCCCCTTGTATGTGTAGCCGTTGTCGTGCACCCGCTGGAGGACCTCCTGGACCCGTAGCTCGTGACCCTCGTCCGAGGTGCGGATGAAGAAGTCGTTTGAGATCCCCAACGTCGGCATCAGCGCCTTGAATCGCTCCGCGTTGCGATCGGCCAGCTCCTTTGGCTCCAGCCCCTGCGCCCGAGCGGCGTCGGCAACCGGCTCGCCGTGCTCGTCGGTGCCGGTGAGGAAGAACACGTCCTCGCCTCGCTGGCGTGTGTGTCGGGCCAGCACGTCGGCGGCGATCGTCGTGTAGGCGTGACCGAGGTGCGGCTCCGCGTTGACGTAGTAGATCGGGGTGGTGACGTAGAAGGACATCTGCCGGACGGAGAAGGCTAGCCCTGACTCAGTTCAGCGCCCGGTAGAGCGTGTTCGCGCTCAACCCGGTCAGCTCGGCGACCACCGCGGCTGCCGGGCGCGGCTTGGCACCGGCGTCGACGAGGCGCCGTACCGCGTCCACCGCCGGCCCCAGGTCTGGCGTGGGACGGCCCGGAGCCGGTGCTACCACCAGTGCCACCTCGCCCCGGGGCGGCGCCGCCTCGTAGCGCTCGGCCAGCTCTGAGGCGCGCCCCCGCACCACTTCCTCATGCACCTTCGTCAGCTCTCGACAGATCGCCGCCGGCCGATCGGGGTCTAGCGACGCCAGCACCGCCAGTGACTTCGCCAGCCGCCGAGGCGACTCGAAGGCCACGACCGTCTCCGGCGCTTCGAAGACGCTCGCGAGGTCGGCCTGCTTGCGAGGCAGGAACCCCTCGAAGCGCCACCGATCTGCGGGCAGGGCGCTGGCGACAAGCGCCGCCAGCGCCGCCGACGGTCCGGGCAAAACCTCGACCGCCAGCCCAGCCGCCACGCAGGCCCTCACGAGCACGAACCCCGGGTCGGAGACCAGCGGCATCCCGGCGTCGGAGACCAGCGCGACGACCGCGCCGCGACGCATCTCGTCGACCAGCTCCGGCGCCCGCTGGCTCTCATTGTGCTCCTGGTAGCTCTTCAGCCGCGCCTTGACGCCGTAGCGGTCGAGCAGCACTCGCGTCCGCCGCGTGTCCTCACAGGCCACGATGTCGGCCTCGCGCAGCGCCGAGAGGACTCGGAGCGTCACGTCCTCCAGGTTCCCGATCGGGGTTGGGCAGACCACCAGGCGGCCTTTAGGGCCGTTCATGTCGCCGCCACCAGGCCGTCGAACGCGAGCGCCGCGGCGCCGATCATTCCCGCCTCGACGCCGAACCGGGCGGCGACGATCCGCGCCTGATCTCGGGAGGGCGGGAGCGCGCGGGCTGCGACCTCGGCCCGGGCCGGCTCCAGCAGCAGCTCGCCGGCGGCGATCACCCCACCCCCCACGACCACGACCTGGGGGTTGAAGATGTTCACGAAGGTGGCGATCGCCACCCCCAGGCGCGCCCCGATCAGAGCCACCGCCTCGATGGCAGCGGCGTCGCCATCATGGGCCAGCTCGGTCACCAGCGCCCCGGTGAGCGCACGAGTCGATTCCAATGCTCGGGCCAGTCCCGATCCGGGTCGCTCTTGTGCGATGCGCACCGCCTCGCGCTCGAGCGCTGTGCCGGACGCCAGGACCTCCACGCATCCCCGGTTCGGGCAGTTTCCTTGACAGAGCGGCCCATCCAGGTCGATCACCGTGTGGCCCAGTTCTGCACCGGTGCCTATCGCCCCTCGGTACAACTCGCCGCGGAGCACGAGCCCGCCACCAATCCCGGTCCCGACCGTTATGACGACCGCCTCGCTGGCCCCGCGGCATGCGCCCGCTCGGTGCTCGGCCAGCGCCGCCAGATTGGAGTCGTTGTCGATGAACACCGGCATCCCCAGCCTCTCGGCCATCACGTCCCCGAACGCGATATCCGCGAGCGGCAGGTGCGTCGAGAACATCGCCATCCCTGAGCGGTGGTCGATCAACGACGGGATCCCGAACCCGACGGCCGCCACCTCGTCCCCAGAGGAACCGCGTGCTTCTTCGACCGCGTCGACTGCGACGTCGACCAGCGACGCCTGGTCGAGACCTTTCAGCGAGCGCTGGGCGCGGTGGTGGACTTCCAGATCGGGCCCCACCGCCCCCGCGAGCAGCTTCGTCCCGCCCATGTCGACGCCGATGACACCCATAGGTAGTCGGGTCGGCATCGGCTGTCACTATATGCGCACCCGGATGGCCGACGAACGCGACAGCCGGGCGCCGGTCGAGGATCGGCCCTACCGCGTTTATGGACGCGAGGGGCGGTCGAGGCAGCAAGCAGACCCGCGCCCCTACACGGTCTACCGATCCCGTCCGCGGGGGCTCAAGGCACTGCTGCGCGGAGAGGAGGAGATCGGCCTTCCGGATCGTGAGCCTGGCAGGCCGAAGGCGCCCGGGAAGCGGCGGGTCACCGTCTGGCGCGTGGTCAAGTACGTGGGGCTGGCGATCGTCGCCTGGCTCTTGCTGTCCCTGATCCTGTTCATGATCAGCGCCGAAGCCGAAAAAGGGAACCTGCCGAGCTCGGCCAGCGCGGCGCTGACCGGCGGTTCCAACATGATCACCGGCACCGACACGGTGCTGATCCTGGGTACCGATCAGCGCCCGCGAACGGGCCCAGGCTCAAAGGAGCCGGGATCCAACTACAGCGACGTCGGCGCGAACTCCGACACGATCATGCTGTGGCGGATCGGCGGCGGGACGTCCCGCCGCCTGTCGATCCCGCGTGACACGGTCGCGCAGATCCCGGGACACGGGCTGGGCAAGATCAACGCCGGTTACGCCATCGGGGGACCAACACTTGAGATCAAGACGGTCGAGAACTTCACCGGCGTCAAGATCAACCACATCATCATCGTCAACCTCGCGGCGTTCCCGAAGTTCATCGACGCCATCGGCGGGGTCGATGTGAAAACCGAGCACATCTGCGCCAACGTCTCCGGCGGAACCGCCGATGGCGGTTTCACGCTGAATCTGCCGGCCGGCGAGCACCACCTGAACGGTCAGCAGGCGCTGCTCTATTCGCGGATTCGCGAGAACCCCTGCAACCCGGCCGACAACGACTTGACGAGGGTCCAGCATCAGCAGCAGATCCTGAACGCGATCAAGTCCAAGCTGTTCTCGCCCAGCTCGTTCTTCCACCTCCCGTGGGCGTCGTGGGATGCGCCGCAGGTGCTTCGGACCGATATGGGCGGCCCGACCCTGATGTCGCTGTTCACGGCGTCGGAGATCGGAGGCTCGGCACCGGTGAACGTGTTGAAGCCAACCGGCGGGGAATACCTGCCGGGTTATGGCGATGCGCTGACGGTCTCGCCGCAGGCGGTCCAGGCGGCCGTCTCCAAGCTCATGAACGGCTGACACAGAGTTGTTGCACGGCGTGAACCACGCGCCGGGTTTTGGGTGTCACGCTCGGGGCCATGCCCGACTCGTACGAGGTTTCGACTCGTGGAGGTACAGAACCTCGAACGAGTGGAGCGCTGCAGGCGATTGCCGCCATCGCCGGCCGACAGGATGGCGTCATTTCTCGCGCTCAGCTTCGGCGAATAGGGCTCACCGATCGACAGATCAGCGGCCTCGTAGCGTGGGGCTATCTGCTGCCGCTTCACCGCGGCGTGTACGCCGTCGGACATGCGAGGCTCACGCCGCGCGCGCATCTGAGGGCCGCCCTGTTGGCCGCCGGTCCGACGGCGTTCCTGAGTCACCGGACGGCGGCGGCCGTGTGGGGGCTCCGGGATATCACGACCCGCCG
The DNA here is from genome assembly GCA_963757075.1 of uncultured Actinomycetes bacterium. Taxonomy (GTDB): domain Bacteria; phylum Actinomycetota; class Thermoleophilia; order Solirubrobacterales; family Solirubrobacteraceae; genus Palsa-465. Next base: position 269,058 of record CAVWQN010000001.1, on the reverse strand, counting down.
AATCGAGCTGACTGCCCCTGGTTGTAGGCGCCGACCACGGGGATCGCTCACGATCCATGACGCCTCAGACGCGAGCCACGTCACGACGAAGGACGACCTCCGCGTCAGCTCCGTTGCACGGCTACTCATCGAGCTCGCCCCGCGCGAGTCCGCGCGGGAACTGGACCGGCTGATCACCCTCGCGGTCCGAAAGAGGATCCTGAACCTGGACAAGATGCAAACGGCCCTCGCCGAACAGAATCGACGCCCGGGCCTGACCAAGCTCAAGGCCGCACTGGCGGAGTACTTGCCGCGGCCGGACCGCAAGTCCAGCCTAGAGCGCGCGTTCGACGAGCTGCTGGCCCAGCATCCGGAAATTCCGCCTCCCCAACGCAACGTCCACATCCACGGGTGGGAGATCGATTGCTACTGGCCGCAGCAGAGACTTGCGGTTGAACTCGACGGTCGCCCGTACCACATAGTCGTCCGCGACATCGAGCGCGATCGGCTCAAGGACGCGAAGCTGCTGAAGGTCGGGATCCGGGTTCTGAGGATCACCGACAGCCGGTTCGAGCTCGACCCGCTGGGCGCAGTCGAGGACCTACTAGCGGCGCTCGGACTCAGTCCGAGCTAGGCGACGCCGCGGTCTTCGTCTCTGACTTGCTCTCAGTCTTGGAGTCGGACTTGCTCTCCGACTTGGTGTCCTTGGAGTCCGATCCGCCCGAGTCCTTGGAAGAGTCAGAGTCGGCCGAATCCTTGGGCCGCTTGCGGCCGTAATCGGTGGTGTAGAAGCCAGACCCCTTGAAGTGGACCGCCACCGGGTGAAACACCCTCTCGACCGGCGCGTCGCACGTGTTGCAGACGGAGACGGGATCGTCGGTCATGCGCTGCATTACCTCGAACGTATGACCCTGCTCGCACCGATACTCGTAGATGGGCATTGCTTTACCAAGTATAGGAGACGCCCTTGGCACTCTCAAGGTAAGAGTGCCAGCGAGAAAGGGGCATAGCGCGGCGATCGGGGCCCCGAATGGCCGCGGTTAGCATCCCCGTTCCATGTCCGCCATCGACGTAGTCACCATGGACAAGATCGTGTCGCTGTCCAAGCGGCGCGGCTTTGTGTTTCCGTCGAGCGAGATCTACGGAGGGCTCGGCTCGAGCTACGACTACGGGCACTACGGCGTGCTGCTGAAGAACAACGTCAAGGACCGCTGGTGGCGAGCCATGTTGCAGGAGCGCGACGACATCCTGGCCCTGGACTCCGCGATCATTCAGCACCCCGAGACCTGGCGGGCGAGCGGCCACGTCGCCAGCTTCACCGACCCCCTAGTCGACTGCCGCACCTGCAAGCTGCGCTTCCGGGCCGACAAGCTCGAGGACAGCCAGTGCGGTCGCAAGCCCTCAAAGCATCCCGGCGAAACGCCGGAATGCGACCTGACGGAGGCACGGGATTTCAACCTGCTGTTCGAGACGACGATCGGACCCGTGAGGGATGAGGGGTCGATCGTCTACCTGCGCCCCGAGACGGCGCAGGGGATCTTCCTCAACTTCCGCCACTACCTTCAGTTCGGTCGCAAGAAGCCGCCGTTCGGGATCGCGCAGATCGGCAAGAGCTTCCGCAACGAGATAACGACCGGGAACTTCATCTTCCGGACTCGGGAGTTCGAGCAGATGGAGATGGAATTCTTCGTTCCCCCGCCCGAGGCGCAACGGTGGTTCGAGCACTGGCTCGAGCAGCGGATGAACTGGTACGAGGAGCTCGGGATCCGTGCCGACCACCTCCGGCTGCGCCCTCACGAGCCGGATGAGCTCTCGCACTACTCGAGCGCGACGAGCGACGTCGAGTACCTGTTTCCGATCGGTTGGCAGGAGCTCGAGGGGATCGCCAACCGCGGCGACTACGACCTCACGGCTCACGCCCAGCGCTCCGGGCAGAAGCTCGAGTACGTCGACACGGCCAGCGGCGAGCGCTATATCCCACACGTCATCGAGCCGGCTGCTGGGGTCGATCGGGCGATGCTCGCGTTCCTGGTCGACGCCTACGACGAGGACGAGATCGAGGGCGAGCGGCGAACTGTGCTGCGGCTTCATCCCCTGCTAGCCCCGGTGAAGGTGGCGGTCCTGCCGCTGGTGCGCAAGGACGGCCAGCCAGAGCTGGCGCGAGAGGTCTACGAGCGGCTCCGCGACCGGGTGCAGGCGGAATACGACGAGAGCGGCGCCATTGGCCGCCGCTACCGGCGACAGGACGAGATCGGGACTCCTTGGGGGGTGACGATCGACCACCCGTCGCTCGAGGACCGGACCGTGACCCTCCGCGACCGGGACAGCCTGGAGCAAGTGCGGATAGGGATCGACGAGCTCGCGGACGAGGTCGAGCGGCGGCTGCGGGAGCCGTGGCGCTCGCCGAAGCTGGGCGGTTAGGAGATGACCAGCGCCAGCCGAGTCTTGCTGCCGGCCGCCGCCTGCGCCGCGGGGTCGATCGGCTGGATCGTGGGCCGCTGCGCCGCCACCGTGTGCGCCAGCGCAGCCGCCTCCGACCTGTAGCCCGGCGCGTAGAGGATCAGCATCCCTGGCGGACGAGAGCTGTTCAGGTTCCCAACGAGCGCGATCTTCACCCCGCGGCCGCGGAGCTGCTTGGCGAGCTTGCCCGCGGCCCCGGGTGTCTTCGAGGCGTTCAGGACCGCGACCGGTACCGACGGCGTCGTCTGAATGACGCGGTGGGTGACTTGCTTGGGCGTGGTCCCGCCCTGAAGGTTGACCAGGATTCCGGCCGCGCCCACGGCCGCCAGAAGTAGCGCGCCGGCGCCGGCCAGCAGCCGCAGTCGGCGTGAGATCCGAGGCACGGTGAATACCGGGGTTGTCCATCCGGCTTGCGAAATTGCGGGGCCTGCGCCGGGGGCCGCGGCCCTCAGCTGAGCCTCGAAGTGGAGCGTGGCGGCAAGCTGCGCCCTGAGCTTGCCGAGCTCCCTGCGGCGGTGGAAGAACGGGATCGCCAACAGCGGCAGTGCCAGCAGTGCGACCAACCCCCCAACCGAGCCGAGCGTGTTCTTGAGGTTGTACTCGGGCTGGGTGACGATTCGCTGCGGCACGACGGCGGCCCGAAGTCCCAGCTGACGCCCGACGCGCGCCGTGGCCGGTGCCGTCTGCTCCGCGATCGCCAGCAGCTCGCCGTTTCCGAGGGCGTCTGTCAACGAGTTGCGCACCCAGTAGGCGGCGCCGTGCTCGTACCAGGCCACCGTCACGAGGTGCTGACCCTCGTAGTCCAAGTAGTAGGTCCTCGATCCGACCTGGATTGTCTGGTCGGGATTGTCGAGCGCCGGTGCCGTTGTCCACGTGGTCCCCTGGACGTCGTAGTACTGGCCAAAGCCACCTGCCTGGAACACCGCGACATATGACGCGTACTGGCTTCCGTCAGGCGCTTGGATCGGGTAGTCGCGGATCGAGACGGGCGTGAGGCTCCCGTTTCTGTCCTTGACCCGCGGGATCTCGAGCTGGAACGGAATCCCGGCTGCGGCATTCACTGCCTTCGATAGCTCGTCGGACGAAATGGGCACCAGCGGCAAGGCCTGAACGGGGTGTGCGTGCACCGCCCCGGCGACTGCCGCCACCTTCTTCTTGGGTGGGATTCCCGAGCCTCCGTTCAGAAACGCGTTGACGCTTGCGCTGATCTGCTGCGGCGTCGCGGTGTCGCAGGAGCAGGGGTTGGCGCCGGTCGGCTGTAGGTTGACCTGGAACTGGACCTGGCGCACCCTGAGCGAGGAGGAGTTGACCAGGGTGCCGAGCAGGTCGAGGATTCCACTCGTGCTGTGCAACGTGGGATCGGTCTCGACCGACCGCCCGAAGATCTGCTCGAACTTTCCGGAGTTGTCAACCAGCGTGGGGCCGTACTCCCGCTTGACGTCCAGCAGGAAGCTCTGGTCTCTCGCGTCGCGGACCAGGGAGGTATCACCGTGGCGGTAGGAGACGAACTGGAGCGCCTCGCTTCCGCATAGTCGCTGGTAGCCCGGCTGGAGGTTGATCTCCTGGTATTGCTCGCCACCGGGCACATTGACGTGGTAGTAGCGGCGGTCGATGGTCGAGTAGACGCAGCCCATCTCGTTGACCGCGTTCTTGAATTGGTTGAAGTTGATTTCGACCACGTGGTTGATCGCCACGCCCGTCACCTGATTGATCGTCTTCACCAGCATCGGGATGCCACCGCACGTGAGCGCGTAGTTGAGGCGAGTGATGGCCGGCCCGTTCGGGCACTGGATGGTGACCATGAGCTCACGGGGGACCGACATCATCGAGATGTAGGGCTTGCTCGGGTCGAAGCGCACGAGCAGCATCTCGTTGGAGTGCGGAAGGACGGGAGTCGTGGTTGTGTGCTTGCGCTGGTCGTTGCCGACCAGCAGCAGATTGTCCGGACCTCCGAAGCTGGCCGGAGTGAGCCCTCCCCCCACTTGCAGTGTGGGGTTGAGGTTGAGCGCCCGCTTGAGGGTCCCCACCTGGCCTGACCAGAACACGGCGCTGGTCACAGCGGCGCACAGAAGCACCGCCAGGCACCCGAGGATCACGCGCCACACGATCCACGCGCGCGGCGGCTCCGGCGGCGGCTCGGGAGGCGGGGTCCGAGGAGGAGCCACTCGGGTGGGCGGTGCTGGCGGCGCGGGAGGTGGGGTCGTGCTGACGCTCATGGAGACAGGCCCCTACGAAGGCTCGTCGCGGAAACCCTGCAAGCGCAGCAGAACGATACGGCGGCATGCCGACACTGCGCAGCCTGGTTCCTAGCAAAAACGGGGAGGCGGTTAAGCCCGACCCCGACCCGTAGCGGCCAGTCGCCTGGCGCGAGGTTCTATTCCACGAGCTTCGCCGGCGTGATCGGCAGGTCCCGAATCCGCCTGCCGGTGGCGTGATAGACGGCATTGGCGATCGCCGCCGCGGCGCCCACGATCCCGATCTCACCGATCCCCTTCGAGCCCATCGGGTTCAGGTTCTCGTCCGGGTCATCGACCCACAAGGCGTCGATGTCGAGCACGTCTGCGCACGCCGGCACGTGATACTGGGCGAAGTCGTGATTGAGGTAGTCGCCGAACTCCACGTCCATCACGCTCTCCTCGAGAAGCGCCATCGATAACCCCCAGGTCATGCCGCCGATGAACTGCGAGCGGGCGGTCATCGGGTTGAGGATGCGGCCAGCGGCGAACGCGCCGAGCATCCTAGGCACGCGCACCTCGCCGGTGCCGACATCCACTCTGACCTCGGCGAACTGGGCCCCGAAGGCGTGTCGGGAGAGGTCCGAGCGCTGGTTCTCGATCTCCTCGGTGGTGTCGGCCCTAACCGTTACGGGCGGCTGCTCGCCGGCGGCCAGACGCTCGCGTAACTGGCTGCAGGCGAGCACCACCGCCGACCCCCAGGAGGCAGTCCCGCCAGAGCCTCCGGCCAGCGCAGCGAACGGCAGCGCGCTGTCGCCGATCTCGACGTGCACCTGCTCGAGCGGGACCTCGAGCTCATCGGCGGCGATCTGGGTGAGGACGGTGCGCGCGCCTGTGCCGATGTCCGCGGCGCCGATCTGAACGGTGAAGCCGCCATCTTGCTCGGCGCGGGCGATCGCCGCTGATGGTCGGCGGAAGGCCGGGAACGTCGAGGCGGCCACGCCGGTGCCGATCAGCCAGCTCCCGTCGCGGCGGATACCGGGCGTCGGGTCGCGGGGCTGCCAGGCAAACCGCTCGGCGCCCTCGCGCAGGCAGGCGACCAGGTTCCGCGAGCTCCAGGGATGCCCAGTTTCTGGATCGCGCTCGCCCGGCTCATTCTTGATCCGCAGCTCGACGGGGTCGACTCCGCAGGCGACCGCCAGCTCGTCGACCGCCGACTCGAGCCCGTACATCCCCGGGGTCTCCCCCGGCGCCCGCATCCAGGAGGGCGTGGGCACGTCGAGCGCGGCCAGATGATGCGTGGTGCGCACGCTCTGTGGCGCGTACATGTAGCGGGTGCAGACGGCGGTCTGTTCGGCGAACTCCCTGATCATCGAGGTCTGCTCGAACACGTCGTGGACAATCGCGGTCATCGTGCCGTCCCGTCGGGCTCCGATCCGCAGCCGCTGGATCGTGGGGGTGCGATAGCCGGTGAAGACGAACATCTGCTGCCTGGTCACGGCCAGCTTCACCGGCCGCCCGAGCGCCTTTGCCGCCAGCGCGGCGACGACCACATGTGGGCGGGGCGTGCCCTTCGAGCCAAAGCCGCCGCCGACGTGCTCGGAGATCACTCGTACCTGGTCCTCGTCGAGCCCGAACAGTCCGGCGAGCACTGTCCGCCAGCTCGGCGCGCCCTGGGTCGAGTCATACACGGTCAACGCGCCGTCCTGCCAGAGGGCAACGCTCGAGTGCGTCTCCATCGGATTGTTGTGCTCGGCGGGCGTGCTGTAGATCTGATCGATGGCCACTTCGGCTTCCAGCAACGCGCCGTCCGGATCGCCGCGGTCGGTGCGGCCTGGATAGGACGGGTTGACGGTCTCGGGCTCGCGCAGGCGGGGGTGGTCGCGACGGAGCACGACGTCGTGGGGCTCTGAGTCGTATTGCACCTCGACCAGCCCGGCTCCCTCCCTCGCCGCCTCGAGCGTCTCGGCAAGCACGCAGGCGATGATCTGCCCCCGGTAGGCGATCTCCGGGCCCTGGAAGACGGCCAGCTCGCGGTTGTCGATCTCGCCTTCCAGTCGGGGGGCGTTGCCGTAGTGAACGACCTGTAGCACCCCCGGCCGAGCCAGCGCGCGATCCCCGTCCAGGGCACGAATGCGCCCGCGCGCGATCTGAGACTGGACGATCCACCCGTAGGCAAAGTGCTCTGGGTGGTGCTCATAGGCGTACTTGGCCTGTCCGGTGACCTTGAGCCGGCCCTCGATTCGTTCCACAGGCGAGCCGACGGCACGGGTCAGCGTGCTCGACATCAGCTGCAGACCTCGCTCAGCGTCCTTACGATCGCGTTGCGGGCCAGAGTCACCTTGAAGCCGTTGTCGCGCAGCGGCAGCGCTTCCGCGAGCTCGGCCTCGGCGGCCCGGTTGAAAGTGTCCTCGCTCGCCGGCTGGTCCTGTACGGCCTCCTCGGCCAGCAGCGCTCGCCAAGGCCCATGTGCCACTCCGCCGAGCGCAATCCTGGCATCCCGCACGACGCCCTCCTCGGTCCTCACGACCGCCGCCACCGACACCAACGCGAACGCAAACGAGGCCCGTTCGCGCAACTTCCTGTACGCCGAGCGGGCGCCAAGTGCCTGGCGGTCGAAGTGGACGGCGGTGATCAGCTCGCCGGGCTCAAGGATCGTGTCGCGCTCGGGATGCTCGCCCGGCAGCCGGTACAGCTCACCGATCGGCAGGGTCCGAGACCCTCCCGGGCCGACCACCTCGACCCCGGCCTCGAGCGCCGCCAGCGCGACCGCCATGTCGGAGGGATGGGTGGCAACGCACTGCCTCGAGTGACCGATGATCGCCAGGTTGCGGTGCTCGCCCTCGCGCGCCGGGCAGCCCGACCCCGGGTGGCGTTTGTTGCACGGCTTGGAGATGTCCTGGAAGTACGGGCAGCGGGTGCGTTGGAGGAGGTTGCCGCCGATCGTGGCCACGTTTCGGATCTGCCCCGATGCTCCCGCCAGCAGCGCCTGGGAGAGGACCGGGTAGTCGCGCCTGACGGCCTGGTGGGCGGCGAGATCCGAGTTGCGGACCGTGGCGCCAACTCGCAGTCCACCCCCCGGGAGCTCCTCGATCTGCGACAGCGGCAGGCGCGAGATATCGATCAGCTTGTCGGGCCGCGCGACCTCCAGCTTCATGAGGTCCACGAGATTCGTCCCGCCGGCGAGGAACATCGCCCCTGGCACCGCCGCCGAGGTGATCGCGCCGCTGACGTCGGCGGGCCGCTCGTAGGAGAACGGCCTCATTCGGCGTCCTCTGCGATCGCCCCACCCGCCACGTCCGCGATCGCCGCCACGATGTTGACGTAGGCCGCGCAGCGGCAGAGGTTGCCGCTCATCCGCTCCCGGATCTCGTGCCCGTCGGTCGGATCGGGAGGGTCGAGGAGGTCCTCGGTCACGAAGCTCGGCATCCCGGCGCGCGCCTCGGCCAGCATTCCGACCGCAGAGCAGATCTGCCCCGGAGTGCAGTAGCCGCACTGAAACGCATCGTGCTCGATGAACGCGGCCTGGAGCGGATGAAGCTGTCCGTTCTCGGCCAGACCCTCGATCGTCGTCACCTCGGCGCCGTCCAGGGTGACCGCGAGGAGGAGGCATGCATTGGCGCGACGGCCATCGATCAACACCGTGCACGCTCCGCACTGGCCGTGGTCACAGCCCTTCTTCGAGCCGGTCAGGTCGAGGTGCTCGCGCAGCAGATCAAGCAGCGTGGTGCGAACGTCGATCTCGAGCCGGAGGCGGTCGCCGTTGACGGTGAGTTCGACAGAAGCCACTGCTGCGACACTTAATCAGAGTCCACATGACAGCCGCGATCGCAGCCGATCAGATCTCCTACGAGGACCTCTATGCCCGTTGGGAGCACGGAAACTGGCGGGCTTCGGAGATCGACTTCAGCACCGATCGGGAGCAGTGGCATGGGACGCTCTCAGACCTCCAGCGGCGCGGCTCGCTGTGGACGTACGCCATGTTCTTCCACGGTGAGGATTCGGTCGCCGACAACCTCTCCCCATACATCGATGCCGCCCCGCGTGAGGAGCAGAAGTACTTTCTCGCCACCCAGCAGGTTGACGAGGCGCGCCACGCAGTCCTGTTCGGGCGGTTCATGCGCGAGGTCGTGGGTGCCGGCGACAGCATCGGGGGAGCACTCGAGCGGACGGGCGGCGGGCTGACCTGGGGCTTTCGCAAGGTGTTCGGGCGCCTGGACCGTATGGCCTCGGAGCTCCGGCGCGATCGCTCCAAGCCGAAGCTGGCCCAGGCGATCACGCTCTACCACCTGGTGATCGAGTCCATGCTCGCCCAGCCGGGTCAGCATTTCATCGACGAGTCGCTGGGCCGACTCGGCGTGCTGCCGGGACTGCGCGAGGGAATCGCCAACGTCTCCCGCGACGAGCAGCGTCACATCGCGTTTGGAGTCAAGCTGCTGGCCGACCTGGTTCGTGAGGACCCCGAGTGCGAGCCGGCGATCGAGGAGATTCTGCGTGAGTTGTTCCCGTTCACGGCGGCGGTCTTCGTTCCGCCGGGGTGGGACGAGCGCTACGTGACCATGTTCGGATTCACGCTCGAGGATCTGTACACGCACGCCGCCGAGGCGATCGAGGGCAGGCTGCGGGCCGCGGGCCTCGATCCGCTCCGGATGCGGGTCGGGCTGCCGTTCGACCTCGAGCCGGCAGAACGGACCCGGCGCGTGCTGACGCTGCTGCGGGCTGGCTACCTCGGCCAGCCGGAGGGCCCTGTGACGCCAAGCCCCAAGGCAACCGCGCTCCTGTTCGACGGCCTGCGCCGTTCGGTAAACAGCACCCTGGCGCCTGGCGCGAAAATCGAGTGGGAGTTCACCGACGCCGAGCCGTGGCACCTGCTCCTAAACCACGGGGAGCCGGTGGCCGCCCGAGGGCCAGTCTCTGACGCGGACCTGACCTTCCGCTGCCGGTTCGAGGACTGGCTCGACCTCGTCGCCGGACGGATCGAGCCATGGCGGGCATTGGCGAGCGGCAGGATTCGCCCACGGGGCAAGCTTCGGATGCTGGTCAAGACGCCGAAGCTGTTCGCGTAGCGGCGGGTCCGTGACTCATTTCAGGGTGGCGTTCGCAGAGAGCGCAAACCCTCCCGGGGCATCGGCGGCGCCCACTCCCTGGACCTCGACGTGTGGATCGTTGAACACGGTGAGCGTGATGAAGTTCAGGATCGGGACGTCCGGCTGCACCACCAACTCCCCGTTCTGGGCGCGGAGCGTCGCGTCCGCGGTCACGCCCAGGACCGTTCCCTGCAGGGTCAGCTGTCCGCCACCAGAAGCCACGGGTTGAAGGTCCTGTATGGCCCCGCCCAGCGCGGAGCGCAGATCCGCCGCCGTGGCCGTCGCCGTTCCGGTCAGCGTATTGCCGCGCTTGCGCAGCGTTGCGTTACGGAGCGTGACCAAACCGGTGTCGAGCTCGGCGGCCGATGCATCGAGCGATCCGGTATCGGCCGTTTGGCCCAGCAGACTCCCGAGATGACCGGGATTTGAGTGGTAACTCTTCAAGCGCACGACCACCCGGTCCGCCTGGTGCCAGAGCAGCTCGATCGCCGGGAATGCGCTGACCTGGACGTCCAGCACCTGCCCGGACTTCGACAGGCGGTTCCGGAGCCGCTGGGCCGCGATCCCTGGCAGGACCAGCTGCGTGATGATCAGCAGCAGAATGATCAGGCCGAGGACGCTCGCGAGGCCAATGAGACGGCGCATGGCCGCGCGAACGTTAGGTGCTGGTGCCGGGGCGGGCGCTAGGCCAGAAGCCCGCGCGCCGCGGCTACCGCGAGCTCCATTAGCGGCGCGATGTCGAGCTCCGGCTCGCTCAGCATCCTGACCGTCAATCCATCGGCGAGCGCCATGAGCAGCCCCGCCGCCGCCTCGGGGTCGGCGTCCAGCGACAGCACCCCGACATCCGCCTTGGCCCGGAGCAGCTCCCCGAGGTGGACCCGCACTTGGCGGCCGAGCTCGGCCAGCTCGGCCGCAATCTCGTGATTTCGCTGGGCGAGCGTGAGGATCTCGTAGAACGTGACCACGTGGCTCGGTCCCTCGCCGATGAAGTCCTCGAAGCTCTGCACGAGGGCAGCGAGCACGTCGTCGGCGCTGTCGGCGCCCGAGACACCCCGTTCCAGCCGCTGGCGCGTCACGTCGCACTCCCGGCGCACGACCTCAACCAGCAGCCGCTCCTTGGTCCCGAAGTAATAATGCAGGAGACCGCGGGACACGCCGGCCTCCCGAGCCACGTGGTCAAACGTCGACCCCGCGATGCCTCGCGCGGCCACGCTCGAGCGCATGGCCTCGACGATCAGCGATGCCTTCTCGCCCGGAAGCTCACGCGGCCGGTCAATGGAGGTTGCGGCCTCCACGGGGTCTCCTGTTAGGCCGCTATGCCGCCCCGGCCGGGGCCTGCTGCGTCGGCGCGCTTGCCGTGGTCGCGGCCGCCGGCGGCGTGTACTCAAACTCCTCCTCGGCCCCGAACAGAACGTCGAGTACCTTCGAGCGAAGCTTCTCGGATCCGACGAGCGCGGCGCCGCCCCCGATGCCCGCCACCAGCAGCGTCCGCCCAAATGTCAGCCCCTTGCGGGCGCGCTTCCGCGGCGCGTCAGTGAGAATGATCGTGGCGTCGCGAACGGCCTCCAACGTCTTGCGGACGTCCGACTGGACCTTCTTGTCTTCGAGCAGCTGCCTCGGCGACGTCTTCCCATTCGACAGGCGCTCGTAGACGCGCTTGCTCGAATCGGCCGCCTGGCGGAGGTTGGCCCGCAACTTCGCGTCCTCGACCAGGCGCCGGAGGTACGGATTGGACTTTGCCATGTCGGCGACGTCTGCGGCGTTGAACGGAACCGCCTTGCTCTTCCTGCCTCGTGCCATTGCGCTCTCCTCGGGAGGGATCTCGGAAGCGCTCAGGATACGCGATGTACGCAGGCGTTATCGACCGAGTTCCTCGTAGCGGCAGCAGCATCGGCTATCTATGTCCGGCGCCGCTCGAGATGGCCGAACGAGCTTGACGAGCCATTAGACTGTTAAGTCGATCAGGATCGATCAGGGGCTTGGCCGCAGCATGACGCGGCGCTACGACAATCGATCAATGCAGAAGTTCGTGCCAACTAGATTCGATCCGGGCCTAAAGTCGATGCGCTCGTTTGCCGATGAGATGGCGGGGCGCGAGCTTGGTGCGATGACCGCCCGGCTCGTATAAGGGGCAATAGAGGCAGATGAGAGGGGCCAACAGGGGGCACATAGCAGGGGCAACGACTCGAGGGGGCCTCGCCGTTCGGCACCGGGCGGAATGGCGGAGCCCCCGCGAGCGCCTCGGCAGCGGAGGAACCACACGAACTCTTGACTGAGGGGGCGGGCCAGCAATCCGGCCGTCCCTACCTCGGTCACAACCACAGGGGGTAATTCCTTTGGAGTACTCAGCTCAAAACGCTCCGGGAGCAATCCCGGTCTCCACTCCGCCGCCTTCCGGTGGCGCGGTGATGACGGCCGATCTCTACAACGAGTTAGTAGACCTCGACCGGACCCTCACACCTGAGCAACGCGAGGCGTACAAGCAACATCAGCTGACGCCCGGGCTCCCGCCGTGGGCCTTTGTAGTTCTGTCGATCATCACGCTCGGCATCTTCGCCACGATCTACCTCCAGCTCAAGCAGAGCAAGCTGCCGGTCGTCAAGCACGATGATCCAAGCGCGGGCAAGGCGATCGGATTCATGTTCATCCCGTTCTTCAACCTCTACTGGTACTTCGTCGTCTGGCCACGACTGGTGGACCGGATCAACTTCCAGTTCCGGCTGCGCGGGCGTCCGTCTCCGATCAACCGGGGGCAGGTTACGACCGCCCAGATCCTCTCCCTCGCCGGCTGGATTCTGATCGGCATCGTGGGGCTGGCGGGCTCCATCTGGTTGCTCGTTCTCGGCGCCCAGGTTCAGTCGGCGTCGAACCAGCTCGCTGAGGGCCAGGTCTAGCGTCCCAGCACCAGCCTTGCGCGGGGCGGGCTCCAGCTCGGGGACGGCGGCACGCCGTCCCCCCGCCGGGGCCCGCTTTGGCCTGGTTTACAACCGCCGTCGCCGGAAGCCCTCGTTGGCCTTGACCTCGGATCGCCCGGCCACTTAGGGTCGGCGCTGAGACCGTTACGAACAGTCCGACCGGTCAAAGGAGGCTGTTGAGCGAATGGGAGCGATCGGCCATGTCTCCCCCCCAGGCGAGCGCCTTGGCCGCGTAGCCGCGACGGCGCCGCAGGCTAGGCGACTGCGACTGGCCGTTCCCTGGCCCGCCGGCGCTGGAGCGCCACCTCCAGCACCTCGCTGATCTCAGAGGCGAACACGAACTCGAGCCTGGACCGCAGGTGAGCGGGGATCTCATCGACGTCCTGCTCGTTCAGAGCGGGCGCGATCACGATGCGGATGCCGTTGCGCTGGGCCGCCAGCGCCTTCTCCTTCAGCCCCCCGATCGGCAACACCTGTCCGGTGAGGGTGATCTCGCCGGTCATCGCTATGTCACTCCGTACCGGCCGCCCGCTGAGCAGCGACGCCAGCGCGACCGCGATCGCCACCCCGGCGCTCGGCCCGTCCTTCGGGGTCGCGCCCGACGGAACGTGGATGTGAACGTCGTGCGTGGCGAACCAATCATTGTCCAGCTCCGGCGTCAGCGCGCTGGCGTTGGCGCGGACGTATGAGAGCGCCGCCTGGGCCGACTCGCGCATCACCTCGCCCAGCTGACCCGTCAGCGTCAGTTGACCTTTGCCCTGCATCGCCGTGGCTTCGATGAACAGCACCTCGCCCCCGACCGGAGTCCACGCCAGTCCGGTTGCCACGCCCGGGCGCGCCGTCCGTCGTCGCGCCTCGGAGAAGAACCTGCGCTTGCCGAGCAGCTCGCGCACCCGCGGCTCGGTCACGCTCATCCGGCGGCGGTTGGGCGGGCCATCTTTTTCGGCCGCCTGGCGGGCGATCTTTCTGCACACCGAGCCGATCTCGCGTTCGAGCTGACGGACCCCCGCCTCGCGCGTGTAGTCGGAGATGATCGTCCGCAGGCCGGCGTCGGTGAAGGAGATCATCGACCGCCGAAGGCCGTTGCGCTCGACCTGGCGCGGCACCAGGTAGCGCTTGGCGATCTCGAGCTTCTCCTCCTCGCTGTAGCCGGCGAGCTGGATGACCTCCATCCGGTCGCGCAGGGGGCCGGGAACGGTGTCCAGGTTGTTGGCCGTGGTGATGAAGATCACGTTGATCAGCGAGAACGGCAGGTCGAGGTAGTGGTCTCGGAAGCTGTCGTTCTGCTCCGGGTCGAGCACCTCGAGCATGGCGCTAGACGGGTCGCCTCGGAAGTCGGCGCCCATCTTGTCGATCTCGTCGATCATGAACAGCGGGTTGTTCGAGCCGGCGTCGCGCAGCGCGCGGATGATCGTTCCTGGCATCGCGCCGATGTAGGTCCGGCGGTGGCCGCGGATCTCGGCTTCGTCGCGCACCCCGCCCACGCTGATCCGCTCGAACTTCCGGCCCAGCGCGCGGGCGATCGAGCGCCCGAGCGAGGTCTTGCCCACGCCGGGAGGGCCGACGAAGCAAAGGATCGAGCCCCGGGCGTCGGGTTTCAGCGACCGCACCGCCAGGAACTCGAGAATCCGGTCCTTGACCTGCTCGATGTCGTAGTGATCGGCGTCGAGGATCTCCCGTGAATGGCGCAGATCGAGGTTGTCCTCCGTCGATTTATCCCACGGCAGCGCAGCGATCCACTCCAGGTAGCTGCGCACCACCCCGTACTCGGCCATCGCCGGCTGAAGGCGCTCCAATCGGCCGAGCTCGCGCTCGGCCTGCTTGCGAACCTCCTCTGGCAGGTCGATGGCGTCCAGCTGCTCGCGCAGCTCGTTGACCTCGGCCTGGGCCTCGTCGGCCTCCCCGAGCTCCTCCTGGATCGCCTTCATCTGTTGGCGCAGGAAATACTCGCGCTGACCCTTCTCGAGCTCGGACTGAACCTGCGACTGGATCCGCGAGCCGATGGCCACCACCTCGAGCTCGCGCGCCAGGATCTCCGACAGGCGCCGCAGACGTTTGCCCACGTCGCGCTCCTCCAGCAGTGCCTGCTTCTCCTCGGTCGAGATCCTGAGTGAGCCCCCGATCAGGCTGGTGAGCGCGCTGGGGTCGTCGACGTTGGTCACCATCACCTGGAGCTCTTCCGGGAGATAGGGAACCTGCTCGATGATGTTGGAGAACGTCTGCTGGACATTGCGCATTAGCGCGACCAGCTCTGGCGTCTGGTTGACGACGTCGGGACTGTCGGCGATCTCGGCCACGATGTACGGCTCTGTCTGGACCCAGCGCTCGATCTGCACCCGCTGCCCGCCCTGGATCAGCACCCGCAGCGTCCCGTCCGGAACCCGGATCATGCGCGCCACGACGCCGAGCACCCCCATCGAGTAGAGGTCATCGGGTCCGGGAGTCTCGACTTCGGCATTGCGGGAGGCGACCATCACGATCGAACGGTCCCCGCGCAGCGCTTCGTTGATCAGCTCTATCGAGCGCTCCTGACCAATGTTCAACGGGATCACCATGTCGGGGAACGTGACGGTGTCCCGCAGTGGAAGCACTGGCGCGCGGTCCGGCAGCGCTCGTCCGGCGCCGACGGCCACGTCACGCGGCCCGCTATCCGGGGCCCCGACTTCGATCACGACTCTTCGGAGCTTGACTCGATCGGGACCGCCCGCGAGCGGGGCGCGGCTGGCGCCAGCGGCACCTCGATCCGAAGCATGCCGTCTTCGTAGCGCGCCTTCGCCTCCTCAGCGACGACGTCCCGGCCCAGCTCGACAACGCGCCGAAACTCTCCGCGTCCGATCTCCACCTGCTGATAGACGTCACCCTCCGGGCAGGCCGGGCCGCGGTGGCCGGCCAGGATCAGCACGCGGCCCTGAATCTCAAGACCCAACTCGTCCAGATCGACGCCCGGGAGCTCTGCAGTGACGATCGCGCGCGCCGGATCGGCGGCGTAAGCGACATCGACAGCCGGAGAGAAACCGCCGCGGCGCCGCGAGAGCCCGGTGCGCTCGAAGACGTCGCCGAACAGTTCATCGACCTCGCGTCGCATGCGCTCGAAGTTCGCGAACAGGTCGCGCTCAGGCATAGACCCAAGGCTACCCGCCGCCGGAGGCCGCGCGGCTAGAGGTCGTAGACGGCGCCTTCCTGGGCCAGCTCCACCTCACCACCGTACGTCTGCCCCGCCTGCCCCCGGGCCCAGTTGGCGTCGAGCTCGTCCGAGTAGTGGGTGAGCACCAGCCGACGAGCGAGCGCGCGGCGGCCGTGTTCGCCCGCCTCCTCGGGAGTCAGGTGGCCGCGCACCCCGGTTCGCTCCGGGCGGGGCAGCGTGGCCTCGATGAGCAGCATGTCGGTGCCGCGCGCGAAGCTCACGAGGTCATCATTGGGCGCGCAATCGGAGCTGTATGTAAGACGCGAGCCGTTGGCGCTGAGGTCAACCGCGTAAGTCGGCATGTAGTGAGGCACCTCGCAGAAGCGGATCCGGAAGGGCCCGACCTCGAGCTCGTCGGGGGCGTCGTACTCGTGGAGCTCGAACGCCTTCTCGACCAAGTCCTCGTTGCCCCAGCAGCCGACGATCTGACGCAGCATGTCCTGCGCCCCGACCGGAGCCCACAGCTGGGGCCGCGCCGGCATCTCCGTCCCCGGCCAGCCGGCAACCGGCACCGGTTGCTGACGAGGCGCGTACGTGAGCGCATAGCTGAACGGCACCAGATCGAGGAAGTGATCGGCGTGCAGGTGGCTGACCAGTACGGCGTCGACGTCCACGTAGTCGCAGAAGCGGCGCAGCTTCGAGAACACACCGTTACCGCAGTCCAACAGCAGCGCGAAGTCGTCTTCTTGGACCAGGTAACCGCTACAGGCCCCGCCGACGTCCTGCCACGACGGCGACTTTCCCAGGACCGTCAGGTGCAACCGGCTCCTCTCTCGTGACATCCGACACTCTATCCCCGTTTGTGAGAGAGAGCAGCGGCTTTCGACCGCCGTTACGATCCCTGTCGGCGAGCCGGGAAGTCTGGTCGGCGTCCGTCTGACTGCCATGCGCACCCACCGGCCACTTTCCTGATGCCCCTCATCGTTGCCAGTACCAACTGGCTCAACTCGACGTTGCTCGTGTTTGGCGCGCTGCTGGCGATCGGGGCGCTCACCTCGGGGATCGCGAAGCGCAGCTTCCTGTCGCTGACCTCGATGTTCGTGCTGGCCGGATTCGTGCTCGGCCAGGGCGGGCTCGGAGTACTCCACTTCCATGCCCGCTCGCCGTTCATCAACGATCTGGCGACGGTCGCGCTGATCGTGATCCTGTTCCGCGACGGACTCGAAGTCGACGCCGAGCTGCTGCAGACCCACTGGCACCTCCCGCTGCGCAAGCTGGCGCTGGCGATGCCGCTGACGATGGGCATCATCGCCGTGGCGGCGAAGGCCCTCACGGACCTGAGCTGGTTCGAGTGCCTGCTGCTCGGCGCGCTGCTCTCGCCGACCGATCCGGTGCTGTCGTCGAGCGTCGTCACCAACCCTCGGGTGCCGCAGATCGTCCGCCACTCGCTGAACCTGGAGTCGGGCCTGAACGACGGGCTGGCGCTGCCGGCAGTGCTCGCGTTCGCAGCGGTGCTGACCCCGGGAGGCAACCACTTCGTCTGGTGGCGATTCATACTCGAGGATGTCGGGCTGGGGTTCGCGACGGGGATGGTGGTCGGATTTGTATCCGCGCGGCTGATGCCGCGAGAGGAGGGACTCGAGCCCGAGATCCCCATCCACCAGAAGGCGCTCTACGCGCTGGGCACCGCATTCGCCGCCTACGGGATCGCCACGCTGCCGCCGCACGGGAACGGGCTTATCGCGGTGTACGTGGCCGCGATCACGCTTGGTATCCGGCGACCCGACCTGCGCGCCCACTTCTCGCACCAGTCAGAGGATCTGGTGGAGATCGTCAAGCTGGGGATATTCGTGGTATTCGGATCGGTGCTGACGCTCCACGGGCTGTTCGGCGACGGCTGGGCTGCGGTCGGAATCGTTGCCGTCACGCTTTTCGTCGCGCGGCCGGTGGCCGTGTTCGCAGCGCTGACCGGCACTGCGACCGACACCGCCACCCGGACCTTCATGTCCTGGTTCGGGCCCAAGGGCATCTCGACGATGACGTTCGCGCTGCTCGTGCTGGGAGATCGGATCGCCGCCGGCTCGAGAATCTTCAACCTCGCCGCGCTGGCTGTGTTCTGCTCGATCATCGCCCACGGCCTCACGGACACGCCGGGGGCTGAATGGTTAGCGCGCCGGTCCGAGCGGGCTCCCAGGGCACCAAGCCTTACTGTCGCCGGGCACGCTCCTCAGAGCGATTGACCGCCCAGCCGATCAGGACCACGATGATGAGGAAGGCGATGAACCCTGCGGCGAGCGGCCAGTACACGAGCCGGAGAATACCTATGCGTGGAGAGCTACCTGCTCATTCGGTGACGGGAACGCCCACGCCACCTGGAGCGCCCGCTCCTGCCGGAACACGAATCGGAGCTGGCTCGGCGGGCGAAGCCCTTCGGGATGGTTGGGGCGAAAGCTCGCGCACGGCGTATCACCGGCGACGGCGCAAAGTAGGTTCTGGCGGAAGAAGCAGTTCTCGCAGCTTGCCTTTGTCCTCCCCGTCGCCATGCCTGACCCGCCCTCTCTCTGCTCCGTTGCTCGATCCGAGGCAGGCATCAAAGCGAACTTCGCCCCCCGCCGCAACGACGCTTTCCGGAAAACGCAACTAATTCTTTACAACTCCGAACTGGCGCAAATTGCAGGTGATTTGCGGCTCGACCGGGGCTCTGGCCGCATTTTCCGTAGCTTTGCTCCTCGATGTTGATCACGCTTGCCGACTACGAGCGAGCACCATGGGCCTGAATGTCCTGCTGACAGGTGTGACCGGCTATGTGGGATCGGTCCTCGCTCCCCGGCTGTTGCGCGATGGCCATGTGGTCCGGGGATTTGCACGCGACCCCTCGCGGGCGCGTCTGAAAGAGGTACCGGTGCTGGCGGGTGACGCCGTGTCGGGCGAAGGGCTGGCCGAGGCGCTTGAGGGGATCGACGTGGCGTACTTCCTGATCCACTCGATGGAGCCCGCGACGACCGCCGACGGCGCCTTTCCGGCGCGCGAGCGCCAGGCGGCGGAGACGTTTGGGCGCACGGCGCAGGCCGCCGGGGTCGAGCGGATCGTCTACCTCGGTGGACCGGTGCCGATCGAGGGCAGCGTGTCGATGCACCTATCGAGCCGCGTGGCAGTGGAGGAGATCCTGCTCGGGTCGGTGCCCTGCGGAGTGGCGTTCCGGGCGTCGATCGTGATCGGCGCCCGAAACCGGGCGTTCAGGTTCCTTGTGCGCCTGGTGGAGCGACTGCCGGCGCTGGCCGTCCCCGCGTGGCGCACGCACCGTACGGCGCCAATCGACGAGCGGGACATGATCGAGCTCCTGGCGCGGGCCGCCACGAACCAGGAGGTCTGCGGCCAGTCGCTGGACGCCGTGGGGCCCGATCTCGTCACGTACGGCGAGCTGATCGACCGTATCCGCGAGCACATGCTCGTATCCCGCCCTACGATCGGCTTCAACCGGCTGACGGTGACACCGATCGCCAGTCGCCTCTCGGCACTGATCGCCGGTGAGGATCACTCTTTGATCGGGCCGCTGATGGAAAGCCTTGACGAGGACCTCCTGCCCCGTGACGATCGCGCCGCACGCCTGCTCGGAGTGCGGTTGCACTCGCTCGACGCCGCGATCGAGCATGCACTCCGGGAGTGGGAGACAACCGAGTCCCTGGCTGCGCGCTGACGATTGGCCCATCCCGACGCCCGCCGCCGTTAGTGTCTCCGAACGGCTATGAGCGTCGTGCACGTAAAAACCAAGATCGAGGCACCGGTCGAACGCGTGTGGGAGACGATCATGGATCCCAGCCGGCTCGAGCAATGGGTCACCATTCACCGCGCTCTCAAGAGCGCCCCCAGCGACCCGCTACGGGCCGGCTCGGAGATGGACCAGGTGATGCATTTCCGGGGCATCAGCTTTCAAGTTCACTGGACGCTGGTCGATGTCGACGAGCCCAGGCACGCGGAATGGGAAGGTAGGGGCCCTGCCCATTCGCGCGCCAGGATTCGCTACGAGCTGTCAGGGGATAGCGATGGCACCACCGAGTTCGAGTACTTCAACGAGTTCACTCCGCCGGGTGGACGGCTTGGCGTCGTCGCCAGTAGGGTGGTTATGGGTGCGGCTTCGGAGCGAGAGGCAAACCGTTCACTTCAGAAGTTGAAGGAATTGGTGGAGGGGGACTGACGACACACTTGCACTTTGACCAGTAACTATGTGTATGGTTACCAGTGCTGATTTCTACAGGTTCCACCAGAGGAGAACCACTTGGCAGGCTTTGTCGACAGTACGGTGAAAGACATCGACGAGCGGCTGCGTGAGCTCAAGGCGGAGGTCTCGCGGCTTGAGGCCGCCCGGACAGCGCTCGTCGGTCGCGGCCCTGGCCGTCCCCGCGGCTCGCGCACGGCCACGCGCCGCCGCCGCGGTCCCGGCCGCCCCAGGGGCCGGCGCCGGGGCGCTACCCGTGCGGTTCAGGCCCTCGAACTGGTCCGCTCCCGGCCCGGGATCTCGATCCCGGAGATTGCTACCGAGATCAAGATCGAGCCCAATTACCTGTACCGGGTGATGCCTCGCCTGGAACAGGAGGGCCAGGTCAAGCGCGACGGCAAAGGCTGGGTGCCGGCGTAACGTCGGCGTAGTGCCTACAGCAGTCCCAGCTGCTCGACGGCCGCCCGCTCCTCGCCCAGCTCCGCCACGGTGGCGTCGATGCGCTCGCGTGAGAACGAGTCGATCTCGAGACCCTGGACGACCTCGTAGGATCCGCCGGAGCAGGTGCAGGGAAAGCCGCAGAACACCCCTTCCTCCACACCGTAGGAGCCGTCGGAGGGAATTCCGATCGTCACCCAGTCCCCCTGCGGACTGCCGTTCACCCAGTTGTTGACGTGATCGATGGCAGCGTTAGCTGCCGACGCCGCGCTCGACGAACCGCGCGCTTCGATGACGGCCGCGCCGCGCTTGGCGACTGTGGGGATGAACTCGTCCTCGACCCACTGTTGATCGCTAACGACCTCCGCCGCGTTGCGCCCGCTCACCTTGGCATGCGTGATGTCGGGGTATTGCGTGGTGGAGTGATTGCCCCACACGGTCATGTTGGTGACTTCCCTGACCTCAGCCTGCACCTTCGTAGCCAGCTGGGCGATCGCTCGGTTGTGGTCAAGGCGCATCATCGAGGTGAAGCGCTCGCGGGGAATGTCGGGCGCGTTGCGCTGGGCGATGAGGCAGTTGGTGTTAGCCGGATTGCCGACCACCAGCACCTTGATGTCGGATGCAGCGTTTTCGTTGAGCGCCTCGCCCTGGGGCTTGAAGATGCCGCCGTTGGCCTCGAGCAGATCTGAGCGTTCCATTCCCTTTGTACGGGGGCGTGCGCCCACCAGCAGCGCGACGTTTACCCCGTCGAACGCCTTGGCGGCGTCGTCTGAGATGTCCACCCCGGCCAGCAGCGGGAAGGCGCAGTCATCGAGCTCCATGGCGGTGCCCTCTGCGGCCTTGACCGCGTCCGGGATCTCCAGCAGCGAAAGCTGCACTTCAGTCTCGGGACCTAGCAGCTGGCCTGAGGCGATTCGAAACAGGATTGCGTAGCCGATCTGGCCGGCAGCGCCGGTGACGGCGACTTTCACTGGAGTCAATTTTGGTCCTTTCGCTGTTGGCTCATGAACCCTATTCAGACAGATCCAGGCGGTAGACGTCCGACAGCTTGCGCTTGAGGTAGGAAACGAACGGCTTCACGGAGATGGAGCTCCCGGTCACCCGCTCGAGCAGCTCCGGGGCGCCCCACTTGGCACCGTGCTTGTGCACGCGATCCCGCAGCCACTCCCTCAAAGGCGCCATCTCGCCGGCGGCGATCCGCTCGTCCAGGTCGGGCACGTCGTTGTGCGCCCGCTCCCACAACTCTCCGGCGATCAGGTTGCCGAGCGCGTAGGTCGGGAAATAGCCGATCGCCATCCCCGACCAGTGGACGTCCTGGAGGACACCGCGAGCGTCGTCCGGTACCTCGATATCCAGGTAGTTCTTGACTTTGGCGTTCCACGCCTGGGGTAGGTCTGCCACCTTGAGCCGTCCCTCGATCAGATCCTGCTCTAGCTCGAAGCGCAGCACGACGTGTAGCCCATAGGTCGCCTCGTCGGCTTCGACCCGGATGAGTGTGGGTTTCACCTGGTTCACAGCCCGATAAAGCGTGTCGGGATCGATCGTCGTCCCGAACGCCTCTGCGACCCGCGGGGCCAGCACCTGACAGAACTGCCACGAGCGGCCAACCATGTTCTCCCACATGCGACTCTGCGATTCGTGCAGGCCGAGAGACTCGCCGTGTCCCAGCGGGGTGCGCCTCAGCTCATCGGCGATGCCGTCCTCGTACAGGCCATGGCCGCATTCATGCATCGCTCCGTACAGCCCAGAGGCGAAGTAACTCTCATCCCAGCGCGTGGTGATGCGGGTGTCGCCGGCGCCCAGACCCATCGCGAAGGGGTGCACTGTGTCATCCATGCGCCAGCTCCGCCTGTCAAAGCCCATGAGCTCTAACACATCCGCCACCAGCCGCCTCTGGCTTTCGGTGGCAAAGCTGCCGTGCAGGCAGGAGTCATCCACCCGGTCTGAGTGTTCGCGCAGGGCGGCGATCAATGGCACGAGCTCGGAGCGAAGCTCGGCGAACAACGACGCCACCTCCGTGGTTCTCATGTCCGGCTCGTAGTCGTCGAGCAGGACGTCGTACGCAGACTCATACGAGTCGAAGCAGTCGACGTAGCGGCGGGCGAGCTCGAGGTTGCGCTCAAGGTAGGGAGCAAACGAGCCGAAATCCGATCGCCGGCGGGCCTCGACCCAGGCGTCATGACCGAGCGCCGCGGCGCGGGATATGTCCGCCGCCAGCTCGACCGGGACGCGCCGAGCTTTCTCCCATCGTCGCCTCGTTACTTCGACGATTCTGGCGTCGTCGGAGTCAGCGGCGGCTCCGTCGAGCTCCTTAGCCGCCCGCTCGAGCAGCCTGCCGGTCTCCTCGGAGATGAACAGCTCGTGGGTGATCCGCTCGAGCGTCCCCAGCGACTCCGCCCGGGCGGACGAACCGTCCGGAGGCATCATCGTCTGGTGATCCCAGTCAAGCAGGTGCTTGACATTTCGGAGATCCGTCACCTCCGCCAGCCGCGCTCGTAGCTCCAACATGTGAGTGGTCCTCGTCATGGTCGGTCGGTCAGCGCGATCACCCTGTGCCACCATTGCAGCATGTTCCGTCGTCCCGGCTCGATCAAGCTGATGGACGTGCTCGGCATCCGGATCGGCGTCGATCCGAGCTGGTTTCTGATCCTCTTTCTGCTGATCTTCTGGCTGTCGCCGAACTTCCGGTCCGTGCTGCACAGCTCGGACGGGGTGGCTTACCTGACGACGGTAGTAACCGTGCTGCTGTTTTTCGTCTCGCTCGTCTGGCACGAGCTGGGACACTCGCTCGCAGCCCGCAGTCAGGGCATCGAGATCCGCCGCATCGACCTATTCCTGTTCGGCGGATTGGCGCAGATGAGCCGGGACACCCGCACGCCCGGAGAGGAGTTCAAGGTCGCAGCCGCCGGTCCGCTGGCCACGTTCGGCTTCGTGGTCCTGTGCCTGATCGTCGATCTCGTGATCGTCGGGCCCCACCGGCTGGTCGACGCCGCCCGGCTCGATCAGTCCATCCGCATCACTCCCGTGTTGCTGTCGCTGAGCTGGCTTCTGTTGATGAACGTGCTGATCCTGGCGTTCAACCTGGTGCCGGCGTTCCCGCTCGACGGAGGACGAATCACCCGGGCGATCGTGTGGCGCATGACCGCGGACAAGGCGCGCGGCACCCGGGCCGCCGCCCAGCTCGGTCGGGGCTTTGCCGTGATCGTGGCCGGCGGGGGGATCTGGCTGATACTGGCCAGCCGGGATGTATTCAGCGGCCTGTGGCTGGTCGCGGTGGCGTTCCTGCTCAACCAGGCGGCGCGGGGGGCAATCGTCCAGACGGCCCTAACGGAGCGCATCGAGCGCGTGCGCGTGGCCGACATCATGGACTCAGAGCCCGTGGCGATCCCCTCGGACGCCGCAGTGGGACAGGCGCTCGATGATTACTTCCTCCGTTATGGCTGGTCGTGGTTTCCCGTGATCGACGGCGCGGGCCGGTTCCTGGGGATCGCTCAACAGCCGCGGCTACAGACCGCGTTCGATTCCGGTGAGGGGTGGCTGACCGTGGGCTCGGTACTCGACGATCGAGAATCGGGCCACTGGCGCGTGAACCTCGACCGCCCGTTGACCGAGGTGCTCTCCTCGGACTCGCTGGGAAGGCTGGGGGCGGTGATGGCGGTCGACGACCTGGGCGTGTTGCGGGGCGTGGTGACGATCGAGCAGGTCCAGCGGGCCCTGCGAACGACGCTGGGCTCAGGCCCCGCTTAGGCGCGAGAGTTCATCCGACACTCCGCGTGTGCGGCTGGCGAGCGCCGGATCAAGCGGGGCGAGGACGCAGGATGCGTGGCGCAGCAGCGCTGCGCGAGCATCCGAGGACGAAGCATCCGCGCAGATCCGCCGCCGCCAGACGCGCGCGGGGGGGTGTCGGATGGACTCTTCATACAATCGCCGCGCCGATGATCAACCACGGCGCGACGATCGACTACCGCCCCCACCGGCTCCTGTCGCTGTGGCGGACGACGATCGGCAAGAAGTACGTCGCGGCCGTGACTGGCGCGATCATCGCCATCTGGATCGTCCTTCACATGCTGGGGAACCTCAAGGCGATCGAGGGCCCCGGCCACGGCCACGCGGCAGTCGACAGCTACGCCCGGTTCCTGCAGAGAATCGGCTCACCTGTGTTCCCGCACAACATGGTGCTGTGGATCGTCCGGATCATCCTCATCATCGCGCTCGTCCTGCACATCGTGGCGGTCGTACAGCTCTGGCGCCTGAACCGCAAGGCCCGGCCCCGGAACCAGAAGTCAAAGCCCGTCCGATCGACGATTTTCGCGAGGACCATGACGTGGACCGGGGTTCTGGTCCTGGCGTTCGCCATCTTTCACGTCCTTCAGTTCTCGACGCTCACCATCCACCCCACCAAACTGGTCAAAGGCGCGGTGTACGCGAACCTTTACGGCGCATTTCAGAAGTGGTGGATCGTGGCCATCTACGTGGCGGCCGTGGTGCTACTGGGCTTTCACCTGAACCACGGGCTCTGGAGCGGCTCGCAGACTGCAGGCGTCGACAACCCCGACCGCAACTGGTTTTGGCGGCGGCTGGCCACTGGCGTGACGGTGGTGACCGTGGTGGGATTCGCGCTGATCCCCATCCTGTACGCGGCCGACGTGTTTCCCAAGCCGGTGGGCCCATGATCCTGGATTCCCGTATCCCCGACGGTCCGATCGATGAGAAGTGGCGGATCTGGAGGGACAACCACGAGCTGGTCGGGCCGCGTGGGCGCTCCGACCACGTCGTGGCCGTGGTGGGCACGGGACTGGCGGGGTCCAGCGCCGCCGCGACGCTGGCCGGCATGGGCTACCGGGTGGAATCGTTCTGCTTTCAAGACTCACCAAGGCGCGCACACTCGATCGCGGCCCAGGGCGGGATCAACGCCACCAAGGATTACTCAAACGACGGGGACTCGGTCGAGCGCCTGTTCGCTGACACGATGAAGGGCGGAGACTTCCGCTCGCGCGAGGCCAACGTGTGGCGGCTGGCGGAGCTCTCGAGCGAGATCATCGACCAGGCGGTGGCGCAGGGCGTCCCGTTCAACCGTGAGTACGGGGGCCTGCTGGCGACTCGGTCGTTCGGCGGCGTGCTCGTTGAGCGCACTTTCTATTGCCGGGGGCAGACCGGGCAGCAGCTTTTGCTGGGCGCCTACGGGGCGATGATGAGGCAGGTGAGGGGCGGTCTGATCAATGCGCACACCCGTCACGAGATGCTGGACATCGTCATCTGCGACGGGCGGGCCAGGGGGATCATCGCCCGCGACCTGATCACGGGCGAGACGAAGCCGTTCCCGGCCGACGCGGTGGTGCTCGCCACCGGCGGCTACTCGAACGTGTACTTCCTCTCAACCAACGCGGTGGGCTGCAACGTCACCGCCGTCTGGCGGGCGTACAAGCGCGGCGCCGGGTTTGCCAACCCCTGCTTCACCCAGCTCCATCCGACCTGCATCCCGCAGACGGCCGAGCACCAGTCGAAGCTGACGCTGATGTCGGAGTCGCTTCGTAACGACGGCCGGGTCTGGGTTCCGCGCAATACAGACGAGGAGCGCAAGCCGAACGACATCCCGGACGACGAGCGCTACTACTTCCTGGAGGAGATGTACCCCCGCTACGGGAACCTGGTCCCGCGCGACGTGGCCTCTCGGGCGGCCAAGCACGTGTGCGACGAAGGCCACGGCGTCGGGCCGACCGGCTACGCGGTCTACATGGATCTCCACGACGCGATCGAGCAGCGCGGCGAGCGCGAGATCGCCAACCGCTACGGAAACCTGTTCGAGCTCTACGAGCAGATCACCGGCGAGAGCCCGTGGTCGGTTCCCATGCAGATCTACCCCGCGCCCCACTACGCGATGGGTGGCCTGTGGGTGGACTACAACCTGCAGACGACGGTGCCCGGGCTGTTCGCGATCGGGGAGTCGAACTTCTCTGACCACGGAGCAAACCGACTCGGCGCCAGCGCGATGATGCAGTGCCTGGCCGACGGCTACTTCGTGGTGCCCCACACGGTGACGGATTACCTGGCCCGCCTGGACGAGCCGGGCGTGGACTCCGAGCACGAAGCGTTCGGCCAGACCCAGTCTGCGGTGGAGCAGCGACTCCAGCGGCTCCTGAAGGTCGACGGCAAGACCGCGACCAGGCACTTCCACCGCGAGCTGGGCAAGCTGATGTTGGACGTATGCGGCGTCTCGCGGGAGGGGCCAAAGCTCGAGAAGGCCCTCCAGGAGATCCCGGCGATCCGCGAGGAGTTCTGGTCGAACGTGAAGGTAGGCGGCGATGCCATGTCGTTGAACCAGGGGCTCGAGTACGCCGGGCGAGTGGCCGACTTCCTGGAGCTCGCGGAGCTGATGTGCCGCGATGCACTGGAGCGCGATGAGTCGTGCGGGTGTCATCTGCGCGAGGAGCACAAGACAGAAGAGGGAGAGCCGATTCGCGACGACGATCGCTTCGCGCAGGTAACAGTGTGGGAGCACAGAGGCGAGGCCGAAGCGCCCGAGCGCCACGCCGAGCCGCTCGAGTTCAATGAGCTTCAGCCCAAGCAGCGGAGCTACGCATGAACTTCACGCTGCGGGTCTGGCGCCAGGAGGACCGCGACAAAGAGGGCGGCTTCGAGTCTTACGAGGTCGCCGACATCGCCTCCGACGAGTCCTTGCTGGAGCTGATGGATCAGCTCAACGATCGGCTGGTGGTGGAGGGCCAGCGGCCGATCGCGTTCGACAGCGACTGCCGGGAGGGGATCTGCGGCACCTGCTCGATGACGATCGACGGCCGCCCCCATGGCCCGGGCACGGGCACCACCACCTGCCAGATCTACATGCGCCAGTTCGAGGACGGCGCGACGATCACCGTGGAGCCGTTCCGAGCCCGGACCTTCCCGGTGATCCGAGATCTGATCGTCGACCGCTCGGCGCTCGACCGGATTCAGCAGGCGGGCGGATACACCGGCGTCGACGCGGGCCCCAAGCCGGAACCGAACGCCAACCCGATCAGCCCGGAGAAGGCCGACGAGGCGATCGATTCCGCGATTTGCATCGGCTGCGGCGCCTGCGTGGCGGCCTGCCCCAACGGCGCCGCGATGCTGTTCACGGGCGCCAAGGTCACCCATCTGGGCGATCTCCCCCAGGGCGAGCCCGGCCGCTACACCCGCGTCCAGGACATGGTGGAGCAGATGGACGCCGAAGGGTTCGGGGGCTGCACCAACTACGGCGAGTGCGAGGCGGCCTGCCCGAAGGAGATCTCGATCCGGGTGATCGGACGGCTGAACCGTGACTTCCTGATGGGGGTCATGTATCACCCGCGCAACCCGCGAGGTGGGATGAAGCCGCAGTAGGGCTCCGGGGCGGGCGGCGCGCGCGGTCGCTGACGCCTGCGAGGTCGCTGACGCCTGCGCGGTCGCTGACGCCTGCGAGGTCGCTGACGCCTGCGAGGTCGCTGACGCCTGCGAGGTCGCTGACGCGCGCGAGGTCGCTGACGCCTGCGAGGTCGCTGACGCGCGCGAGCTGTTCAAGCTCACTCTCTGGCCCGCGACCGGGTGGAAGGAGAGCTCGAACACGATAATCGTGTTCAACTGCACCAAACTCCCCGCGGCCGGACGAAGTGTGAGTTTGAACAGGCCGCGGGCCGAGGGCCGGAGGCCGCGGGCCGCGGGCCGGGGGCGAGCGGGTCCGGCCAGCCCGCAAAAACCAGAAAACCGGCGATCAATACAATCGCCCGCCGTGCCCTCCCACGACGTTTTGATCATCGGTGCGGGCCTCGCCGGCCAGCGAGCGGCGCTGGCGGCGGCCCAGACCGGGGCCACGGTCGGAGTCGTCTCCAAGGTCCACCCGGTCCGCTCCCACTCGGTCGCCGCGGCTGGGGGGATCAATGCGGCGCTGAACCCCGAGGACACCTGGGAGTCGCACGCCTTCGACACGGTCAAGGGCTCCGACTTCCTGGGCGACCAGGACGCGATCGAGATCATGTGCCGCGAGGCGCCTGAGGAGATCCTGTGGCTCGAGCACGCCGGCGTCACCTTCCACCGCGACGACGCTGGACGTTTGGGCACCCGGGCGTTCGGCGGCGCCTCCGCCGCGCGGACCTACTACGTGGCCGACATCACCGGCCAGGCCATCCTGCACGTTCTCTATGAGCAGCTGCTCAAGCACCACGAGCAGCTCGACCGCTACGAGGAGTGGTTCACGGTCGACCTGCTCCAAGACGACGACGGCCACTGCACGGGCGCGATCTGCCGCAACCTGCGCGACGGGCACCTGGAGGTGTTCAACGCCAAGGCCGTGATCCTGGCCTCGGGCGGCGCCGGGCAGGTCTACCAGCCGACCACCAACGGGCTGATCGTCACCGGCGACGGGATCGCCCAGGCCTACCGGATCGGCGCGCGGCTGCAGGACATGGAAATGGTCCAGTACCACCCCACGACCCTGGCCGGCAACGGACTTTTGATCACCGAAGGCGCCCGGGGTGAGGGCGCATGGCTTCTGAACGCCGAGGGCGAGCGGTTCATGGAGCGCTACGCGCCGAACAAGGTCGAGCTGGCCTCCCGGGACGTCGTCTCCCGCGCCGAGCAGACCGAGATCAACGAGGGCCGCGGTTTTCCGGACGGGACAGTGGCGCTCGACATCACCAAGGTGCCGCGCCGCCGCACGCTCGAGGCGCTGCGGGAGATCGTCAACATCGGCAGGGACTACGCGGGGGTCGACATCACGCGCGAGCCCATCCACATCCGCCCCGGCAACCACTACATCATGGGCGGTGTCAAGACCGACACCCACGGCCAGACGAACGTCCCCGGGCTGTACGCGGCGGGCGAGGTGGCGTGCGTGTCGGTGCACGGCGCCAATCGACTGGGGGCCAACTCGCTGCTCGACACGCTGGTGTTCGGCCGCCGGGCAGGCGAGCACGCGGCCCTGAACCGTGCAGGTCACACCGTCATGCCGCTGACGCGGCCCGCCCGTGTCGAGGACACGGAGCGCTACATCAACTCGATCATCCGCCGGGAATCCGGCGGCCGGCGGATCGCGGCGATCAAGGAAGAGCTGGGCGAGACCATGAACCGGTACGTGGCCGTGTTCCGGGACGCCCAGGGCCTCGCCACCGCGCACGAGACGATCCGCAGGCTCAAGGAGGAGGCCGCCAAGGCCGCCATCGACGACCGCGGAGAAGTCTTCAACCAGGACGTGATTGCCGCGATCGAGCTCGGATACATGCTCGAGGTGGCCGAGTCGAGCATCGTGGCCGCCGAAGAGCGCAAGGAGTCGCGCGGGGCCCAGTACCGGCTGGACTTCCCCGATCGCAACGACGGCGAGTGGCTCAAGCACATCGATCTTTCGATGAACGGCGCCGAGGCCCCCACCGTGACCTACTCGCCGGTCACGATCACCCATTGGCAGCCACAGGAGAGGACCTACTAGGGTCCTGGGAAGGCCGCAAGGAGACCGATGCCTGAGTACACGCTGAAAATCCGCCGCTTCGATCCTCAGTCAGGAGAAGCCGCGTACTGGGACGAGCACAGGGTCGAGATGCGCGAGCACAACTCGGTGCTCGACGCCATCCTCAAGGTCAAGGCCGACACCGACGGCTCAATCGGCATCCGCTGCTCCTGCCAGCAGGGCATCTGCGGCTCCTGCGGCGTGCGGATGAACGGCAAGCCCGGGCTGGCCTGCAACACGCACCTGGACGAGGCGGCGAGGCGGGGCGCCGGCACGGGCTGGAATCCGCCCGATGAGGGCCAGCAGCAAGAGCCGGTGGTGACGGTCGAGCCGATGGGCAACATGCCCGTGATCCGCGACCTGATCGTCGACATGGACGCGGTCCACTGGCGGAAGATCCATCGCGTCACGCCCTGGCTGATCAACAAAGAGCCGATCCCCGATCGGGAGTACATCGTCCCCCACGACAACATGGTGGACGTCACCCAGACGATGGCCTGCATCCAGTGCGGGGCGTGCGTGTCGGACTGCTTGTCGATGGAGGTCGACCCGGAGTTCATCGGGCCGGCGGCGCTGTCCAAGGCCTACCGGTTCGTGGGCGACCCCCGGGACGCCGGACATGGCGAGCGGCTGAAGGACCTGAGCGAGGACGAGCACGGAATCTACGACTGCACCCACTGCTTCAACTGCATCGACGCCTGCCCCAAGGGCGTCGATCCGATGAGCCAGATCATGCGCCTGCGGCGTGTCGCCGGGACGGATTTCGAGATCGAGGACCGCAACAACGGCCATCGCCACGAGCGCGCATTCGTCAAGAACATTCGCAAGAACGGGCTCTTGCACGAGGCCGACCTGCTGCCGGACTCCTACGGCGGGAAACTGAACCCCCGCGCGGTTCCGGAGCTGATCAGCTCGCTGCCCACGGCCGCCACGGCGCTGGCGCGGAGAAAAATTACGCCCAAGACCGCCCTGCTTCACACTCACAAGGCGTCGAAGGAGGTCAAGGGGCTGTTCGACGAGGTCGATGGGCGCGAGACGCGCAACGAGCTGAACCTCTACGTGACGGGGTACGAGGACGACCCGGCGCACCCGCCACACACCGACGAGCCGACGCCGCTCGAGCCGGCGGCACCGACGGAACCGAAGGACGATCGCTCGGAGCAGACGGTTGGGGCCACCGACCGTGAGCCTCCCGCCGAGACGTCCGTGCCGACGGCCGGCGCCGAGGACGAGCCGGGCGCCGGGGCCGAGGACCAGGAACCGCCCACAAACGAGGAGCAAAAATGAAGGTCGCCTACTGGCCGGGGTGCGTGAGCCGCGGGTTCACGCCGGAGCTTCACGGATCGATGGCCAAGGTCGCGCCGCTGCTCGACATCGAGCTGATCGAGCTGGACCGCGCCGCCTGCTGCGGTGCGGGCGTGATCGCAGAGCACAACCAGGAGCTGGCCGACACCCTTAACGCCCGGACGTTCGCGCTGGCCCAGCGGACGGACGGCGAGTTGATGATGAATATCTGTTCGACCTGCCAGGGGGCGCAGTCGGAGTGCCAGGAGCGGCTGGATGCCAACACCGCCTACCGGGAGCAGATCAACACCAATCTTGTTAACGAAGGGCTGCGGTACGAGAAGGGGATCACGAACAAGAACTTCTTGTGGCTGCTGGTTGAGGAGATCGGGCTCGACGCCCTGCACGAGCGGGTCAAGCGTCCGTTGACCGACCTCCGAGTCGGGCCCTTCTACGGTTGCTACATCGTTCGCCCCGTGGACAGGCTGGGGATAGACGAACAGCACCCGCGCGACCGTTACCTGCACATGCTGATCGAGGCACTCGGGGGAACCGTCGTCGACTACGCCGGCGTGTATAAGTGCTGCGGCTTCCCGATCATCACCATGAACAAGGAGGCTTCGCTGGCGCAGGCCGGACGCCACATCGGTGACGCGCTTGATGCCGAGGCCGACTGTCTGGTCGTCCCCTGCCCGCTCTGCCACCTGAACCTCGACCTCCAGCAGCCCGCCGCGGCCAGCGTGGTTGGTCGCGAGCTGGGGCTGCCGGTCCTGCACCTACCGCAGCTGGTCGGCCTGGCGCTCGGCCTGTCACCGAAGGAGCTAGGCATGGGCAAGCACATCGTGAGGCCCACCTCGGTGATCGACTGGTCGACCTCGGTGGTGGCCGCAGCGGCGTGATCAGGAGGCTCGGGTGGGCGCTGATCGCGCTGCTGCGCGGTCAAACGCCGCCGCCGGTGGCCCCGCCTGCGACCCCCGACCGCGACGTGGAGCCCGCCGAGCGGATCGAGGCGGCCAGGCAGCGTCTGAAGGAGACGATCCCGCCGCCGGAAGACGACTAGGGCCGCCACCGGCCCCAGGCTTACCGCACGCGCACTGACGGCGGAAATTAGGTAGCCGAGCGAACATCCCCTGAAGGCGGCATAATCTCCGTGGTCGAAATCCTCTGATCCCGGCGGGGGGCGAACCGGCGGAGCAATCCAAAGCCGTACAAGCCGCGCCGTCAGGTGGTGTCAAACCGTGTGCCAAGTGGCGCGGGAGAGACTCGGCGAGGCACGTAAAACACCCAACAACCAGGGAGTTCTCACGTCATGACCATGTATCGCTCGGCTGATCGCGGAGGCCACAGATGGCTCTCGGGCGCCGCTGTCGCGGCGTCGACGCTCGCCCTGGCCGTGGCAGGCTGCGGCGGCTCATCGAAGTCCAACTCCACTTCGTCATCCTCGTCGTCGACGCCATCCTCGTCGACGCCATCCTCGTCGACGGCGACCACCAGTGGGCAGCCGCTGACCAAGGCCCAATACGAGGCGAAGCTCGGGCCGCTGTTCAACA
This sequence comes from uncultured Actinomycetes bacterium, assembly GCA_963757075.1. Lineage (GTDB taxonomy): Bacteria > Actinomycetota > Thermoleophilia > Solirubrobacterales > Solirubrobacteraceae > Palsa-465. The sequence goes on along the minus strand of CAVWQN010000001.1, from coordinate 236,380 downwards.
ACCAGATCGACCCGGCGCTCAAGTCGGCGCTGTCAAACGGCGGCGCCACCAACCCACAGAACCTGACGACGGCGGTCGGCCTGGTGACGGAAGCCCGGGACGCGATGTCATCGATCAACCCCCCGACCGGAATCGCCGACCTTCACAAGCAGGCGGTCACCTACCTGAGCTCGCTGATCAACGACATGTCGAAGCTGCGCGACGCGGCCCAGGCCAAGAACGCCACCGATTACCAAAACGCCGCCAAGGCGGTTGAGGCGGACGCGCGCAACATCCAGACGGTCGGCAACAAGTTCGTCGCGAAGGGATACTGAGGGGACGCTCTCTTGGGGCGCGCTCAGCCTCGCGGGCTGGGCGCGCCGAGGCGGCTACCGCGGGCCGTGATCTTCCTCGATGCCGCCCGCACCCAGCTCGAATGCGCCGTGAAGCGCCTGCACAGCCTGAGGCACAACCTCTGCACGGATCACGCACGAGATCTTGATCGGCGAGGTCGAGATCATCTCGATGTTGATGCCCTCCCTCGCAAGCGTCTGGAACACCTTCGCCGCGACGCCAGGATAAGAGCGCATACCGGCGCCGACGATCGACACCTTCCCGATCTGGCGGTCAGTATCGATCTGCGCGATCCCGAGCTCGCCTGCGACAGTCTGCAACGCCCGCTGGGCCTCGGCCAAGTCCTCCTGCGGAATCGTGAAGGACACCTCCGCGTCCCGCCCGTCACCGAGAGGCTCGTTCTGGATGATCGTGTCCACGATGCAGCCCGACTCGGCCAGCACGCCGAAGATCCTGGCCGCCGCGCCGGGACGGTCCGGCACCCCGAGCAGGGTGATCCGGGCCTCATCCGTGGAGTGGGTCACGGCGGTGACTAGCGGTCGTTCCATCGTCTCGTCCTCTCCGAGAACAAAGGTACCTGGGCTGTCCGCGAAGCTGGAGCGACAGTGGATGCGGACGCCGTGGTTACGCGCATACTCGACCGATCGCAGCTGCAGGACCTTGGCTCCGGAGGCCGCCATCTCAAGCATCTCTTCGAACGAGACCACCGGCAGCTTTCGTGCGTCGGGCACGATTCTGGGGTCGGCGCTGAACACCCCGGCGACGTCGGTATAGATCTCACACACCTCCGCGCCGAGTGCCGCAGCCACCGCCACCGCGGTCGTGTCCGACCCGCCCCGGCCCAACGTGGTCACGTCGCGGCTCGTCGAGACACCCTGGAAGCCGGCGACCAGCACGATCCTGTCCTCGGTCAGCGCCTCTTGGATGCGATCGGCCCGTACATCGAGGATCCTTGCCTTCGTGTGCGACGTGTCGGTGACGATGCCCGCCTGGGATCCGGTCAACGAAATAGCGCGGTGGCCGAGGTCGTTGATTGCCATCGCGCACAGGGCGCAGGAGATCCGCTCCCCGGTCGAGAGCAGCATGTCCATCTCCCGGCGGTCGGGGGCCGGCGAGACCTCCTCGGCCATCGCGATCAGCTCATCCGTCGTCTGCCCGCGGGCGGAGAGCACGGCCACGACCCGGTTGCCCGCCTCCCGCTGGGCGACGATCCGCTGGGCCGCGCGCCTGATCCGCTCCGCGTCTGCGACCGAGGTCCCACCGAACTTCATGACGACTGTGGGGCTGTCAGCCGTGCGGGAGGTTTCCGCCGCTAGGGGGCGGTCGGCGGTGCGCGCTCGGTCGTCTGGCACGGCAGCCAAGGGTAGGGCTTGAACGTGTCGCGGCCCGAGTCCCGCCTCGAGCTCCGACCACTCGCCCCCGGTGACGAGGAGGAGCTGCTGCGTATCCACCGCATGCCGGAGATCACGCGGTGGTGGGACCGCCCCGAAGAGGGCTTCCCCTGGGACGAGCCAGACTCGACGCGATTCACGATCATGGTGGACGGGCAGATCGCTGGCCTGATCCAGTACTGGGAGGAGCGAGAGCCCCGGTACCGCCACGCGGGCATCGACCTGTTCCTCGACCCCAGGCTGCACGGCCGCGGCTTCGGCACCGAGGCGGTCGGTCGCGTCGTTGACCACCTGGTCTCGGAACGCGATCATCACCGGATCACGATCGACCCCGCGCTCGACAACGCGGCCGCGATCCGCTGCTACGAGAAGGTGGGCTTCACACCTGTGGGGGTCATGCGGCAGGCCGAACGCGACTCAGGAGGAGACGGCTGGCACGACTGCTTGCTAATGGAGCTGGTGGCGCCTAAACCGCCCGCCGCCCCGCCAGGGCCCGGCCGAGCGTGAGCTCATCCGCGTACTCGAGGTCGGCCCCAACCGGTAGCCCGCTCGCCAGCCGCGTGACCTTCACCTCGGGTGCGCGGTCCCGCAGCGCTTCGGCGATATGCAGGGCGGTTGCCTCACCGGTGGTCGTCGGGTTCGTGGCGATGACCACCTCTCGCACCGCTCCGTCCCGGACACGGTCATAGAGCTCCGTCAGCTTCAGGTCCTCCGGGTCGATTCCGTCGATCGGCGACAGCGCGCCGCCGAGCACGTGATAGCGGCCCCGGAACTCATGGGTGCGCTCGATCGAGATCACGTCCGAGGGTTCCTCGACGACGCAGATCAGCTCCGGGTCGCGACGCTCGTCGGCGCAGATGCGGCAAAGCGGTCCGTCGGCCAGGTTGAAGCACGCCTCGCACAGGCCGACCCGCTCTTTGACCTCGCGGATCGCCTCGGCCAATGCCAGCGCCTCGTCGTCGGTCGAGCGCAGGAGATGAAACGCGAGCCGCTGGGCCGTTCGCCCGCCGACCCCCGGCAGTTTCGAGAGCTCAGTGATCAGCCGCTGGACGGGTGGCGCGTACACGAGCCCCTAGACGCCAGGTAAGCCCAGGCCGCCCAGCCCTCCAGCCAGCCCACCGAGCTTCGACGCCGCCAGCTCCTGAGCGGCGCGCAGCGCCTCATTGACGGCCGCCAGGACCATGTCCTGGAGCAACTCGACGTCATCGGGATCGACCGCTTGCGGATCGATCTTGATCGACTTCACGGCGAGGTCGCCGGTCACCTCGACGGTGACCATCCCTCCGCCGGCGGAGGCGGTGACCACCTCGTGCTTGAGCGCTTCCTGTGCAGCCATCATGTCCTGCTGCATCTTCTGCGCCTGCTTGAGCAACTGCTGCATGTTGGGCTGTGGTGGCATCAGTGGGCCTCGCGTTGTTCGGTGTCGGGATTCGGTTCCTCGTCCAGAATCTCCTCAGCGTCAAACTCCTCCACGAAGCGTCGCACAAGCTCCTCTCCCGAAAGCCCGGTCGCTCCTTCCGGGCCGCCTCTTTCGTCCTCGCCGTCGCGAAGCTCGTAGCGGAGGCCGAGCGCGCTGCCGCTGACCGCCCTGAGCGCCTCCACAGCGGCGCGCCGGTGCTCGTCCTGCTCGGCCTTGCGCTTGAGGAAGTCGGCGCCGGAGGGAAATGCCAGCGTCAGCTCGCGCTCTGAGACCGCGACCGGCTTGGCGTCTGCCAGCAGCGCGGCCAGCATCGCGTTGCGCTCCTTGACCTGCTCGACCACCGCCGGCCACAGGCGGGAGGCGTCCTGCAGATCGGGGGAGGCGGGAGGCTGTTGTTGGGTGGGAGGTGGACCCGCCGCGGGAGCGGGAGGTGGGCCTTCCGCTGGGGCATGGGAGTCCGGCTCGCTCGCACCGCCCTCCAATCGCTCGATCCGAGACAGGAGCGCGGTCACCGAGGGGTCGACCTCCGGGGCCGCCGCCTTGATCAGAACCAGCTCCAGCTGGATGCGGGAGTTGGCTCCGTTGGCTGTCGCATCCAGCGCGACCGAGACCAGATCGAGCAGGCGGACGGTGTCGGTTCTGGGTACCGCCTTCGCCTGGGCCACCAGCCGGCGATCGCGCTCTGGCGTGACGCGCAACTCGGGCGGCACCTCATCCAGGATCTGGACGGCCAGCAACTCCCGGGCGTAGCGCTCCAGGTCTCGCAGCACCTGACCCGGATCGCGGCCTGACTCCGTGAGCCGGGCCGCGGCCCGCAGCGCTGTCGCCGGATCCCGGGCGACGACGGCGGTGACGGCCTCTGAGAGCAGCTCGTCGTCGGCGACCCCCAGCACCGCGAGGACGTCGTCCGGCTCGATTGGCTCCTGGCCTTTGTACGTGAGGAGCTGCTCCAGCGTTCCCAGCGCGTCGCGAAAGCTCCCGGTGGCGTGGCGAGCGATCAAGGCCAACGCGTGCTCGTCGATCGCGATCTGCTCCGCCTGCGCCACTCGCTGCAGGACGGTCGATACCTCATCAACCGTGGGCCTGCCGAAATCGAACCGGTGGCAGCGGTCCACGACGGTCGGCAGCACCTTCTGAGCTTCGGTGGTGGCCAGGACGAAGATGGTCCGCGGCGGGGGCTCCTCGAGCGTCTTCAGGAATGCGTTCCAGGCCTGCTGCGAGAGCATGTGGGCCTCGTCGAGGATGTAGACCTTGTGCCGGCCGGATATCGGGGCCAGCGCGACTCGGTCCCGGAGATCGCGAATGTCGTCGACCGAGTTGTTCGAGGCCGCGTCCATCTCGATCACGTCGAGCGAGGTGGCGTTGGCGATCGAGACGCACGACTCGCACTGGCCACACGGTTCGGTTGTCGGGCCGCGCTCGCAGTTCAGGCAGGCGGCCAGGATCTTGGCCATGCTCGTCTTGCCAGTCCCCCGCGACCCGACGAACAGGTAGGCGTGGTGGACCTTGCCCTGCTCGACGGCATGACGCAGGGTTCTCACCACGTGCTCCTGCCCGACGACGTCGGCGAACGTGCGGGGACGGTGGCGGCGGTAGAGGGAGGGGCCGGTCGACACTGGTGATCGAGTCTAGTGTTGGCGGTGGCCGGCGCACATGTGCGCCGGCCCCGGCCGCGCATGCGCGGCCGGCGGGCCGGCTCATGAGCCGGCCCGAACAAAAAGCGGACCGTGCACCCTCCGTCGAAGCCGGTACCCAGGGCGCGACCGCCGCTCGTTGACTCCGGTTCGGTGACCCCGCAACGCCTGAAGGTGACCGCTTAAGGCTGCTTCCTTCCGGACCTGACCTGGTTCACGGGTCTCCATCGTCGCGGGACCGGACCATCAACGCCACGGGCGGGGCGCCGACCCCGGGGCCTGCGCCCCTCGGGAGGGGATTCAGCCCCGCTAGAGCGGATTGCGGGTACAGGGCACCGCTATCACCCCGCCTAGCACGGTCCACCACAGATCGTAGTCTGTGCGGCGGGTTCCGTCACCCCTGCCGCTATTGTCCTCAAGCCAATGTCAGTAGGGGTAATCGGTCTTGGATACGTGGGGCTGCCCCTCGCTGTCGCGTTCGCGGAGGCGGGCGAGCACGTGGTGGCGGTCGATGTCGATGAGGGCAAGATCGCGTCGATCGAGGCTGGCCGGTCCTACATCGAGGACATTCCCTCGGAGCGCCTCCGGGACGCGGTGCCGAGCATCGAGGCCTGGACCCACTACGCGCCGCTGGCGCGGGCGGATGCCGTCCTGATCTGCGTGCCGACCCCCCTCAGCGCCAACCGCGAGCCGGATCTCGGGCCGTTGATGGCCGCCGGGCGCGCGCTCGGCGGGGTCGTGCAGCGCGGCCAGCTGGTGGTGCTGGAATCGACCACGTATCCGGGCACGACGCGCGAGCAGCTGGTTCCATTGCTCGAGCACCGGGGCCTGCGTGTCGGCGACGGGCTGAACGTGGCCTACTCGCCGGAACGCGTCGATCCAGGACGCACCGACTACATGCTCCGCAATACCCCCAAGGTGATCGGCGGCATCACCCCCGAGTGCACCGAGCGGGCGGCCGAGCTCTACGGTCGCATCTGCGACGAGATCGTGCGCGTCTCGACGCCTGAGGCCGCTGAGCTGACAAAGCTCTTGGAGAACATCTTCCGCTCGGTCAACATCGCGCTGGTCAACGAGCTGGCGATGCTCTCGGACCGGATGGGGATCGATATCTGGGAGGTGGTCGACGCGGCCTCGACAAAGCCCTACGGCTTCATGCGCTTCGAGCCTGGGCCGGGGATGGGCGGCCACTGCCTGCCGGTCGACCCCTTCTATCTGACTTGGCGCGCGCGGGAATTCCACATGTCTACCGAGTTCATCGAGCTCGCCGGCAAGATCAACCAGCAGATGCCCTACCACTGCGTGGAGCGGATCGAGCTGGCCCTGAATGAGGCGGCCAAGCCCGTCCGGGAGTCAAAGATCGCGATCCTGGGCGTGAGCTACAAGGGAGGAGTGGGCGACGTCCGCGAATCTCCTGCGCTGCGGATCATGGAGGTTCTGGCCGAGCGCGGCGGCGAGCTCTTCTACCACGACCCGTACGTCCCTGCTCTTCCAGAGCTGGGACTTCAGAGCCTGCCGCTTGATGAGGTCGTCGCCGACGCCGACGCGGTGGTGCTGGTCACGGCGCACCCGGGTATCGATCACATAGCGATCGCCCGAGACGCCTCGCTGTTCATCGACCTCCGGGGGGCAACCCGCGGGATGCTGGTCGAGAACCTCGTGCGGCTGTAGGGCCGGCGAGCCGAGAGGCGTGGGATGTTTGTGTATCTCTCGCGCCACTAACTTCCCACAGCCGGCTCTAGGGCGACCCGCAGCGTAGAATCGCCCTCGCCTGAGGGCGCGTAGCTCAGTGGGAGAGCGCTCGCTTCACACGCGAGAGGTCCCTGGTTCGAAACCAGGCGCGCCCATCGCCGAGAGCCGTACCTAGCAGCCGCTAGTCCATCGCGCTTATGGGCGCAGTCCTGTTCGGAGTTCCCTGCGTCTGTGGCTGGGGAGTATTCGGTAGCGGACGCAGGCGCTGCGCCTTCACCCGGGCCAGCTTGCGCTGCAGGCGCCGGTACTGCTTTTGCTGCGCCGGAGTTCGCTTGTAACCCTTGTGCGCCAGGTTCGTTCGCTCCAGCGGGTCGTTCTTGAGGTCGTACATCTCCCACTGGCTGGGAACCTTGCCGTTGATGTCGTAGTACTCGGCGATCTTCCAGCGCCTCTCGCGCAGGCTGACGATGTGCTGCGGAGGCTTGACGTATGGCGGGCTGGTCTGCCCTACCTGGTAGTCGTCGTAGGTGAAAACGACGTAATCCTGCGTCGGCGGCGCCAGTCGCCGGAGGATATGGTCGGAGTAGTCGACGCCCTGCCAGTTGGCGCGGGCGGATCGCGGCGCGTTGACGAGGCTGGCCAGGGTGGGGAGAAAGTCGACGTGCGAGACCATCACCTGTGATGTCTGCGGTTTGCTCCACAGGCGGGGGTTGGAGTAGATCAGCGGAACGCGCAGGGTCTCCTCGTAGGCGTTGAAGCACTTCTGGCGCAGGCCGCCGTGCGCCAATCCCATCTCGCCGTGATCGGAGGTGCGGATCACGAGCGTGCTGTCGAGCAAGTTCTGCGCCTCGAGCGCATTGAGGACATTGACCAGGTAACTGTCCATCAGCTTCATCAAGTTGCCGTAGAAGTTGACGTATGCGCGCTTCTTCTGGTGCGTGTTGAGCCTGCCGATGAGGTTCGAAATGCGAAGGAATTGCCGCTGCGCGCTCGGCTTGGTCGATAGGTCCTCATCGACCGTAGGCGGCAGCCCGATTCCGCCCTTCAGCCACGAGTCGTTGTACCCCGCCCGTCGGTACTTGCTCGGGTACATCAGCACGTCGTGCGGATTGACCAGCGAGACGATCATGAAAAACGGCTGCTGGTGGGCGGCAACCGTTTTCAGGTACTGCAGGACACCCTCGTTGCCGTTCGCGGCGCTTCCCTGACTGTTCATGTAGCCGCCGTCGTTGTTGTATCTCCCGCCGCCCTCTTGGTCGATGTCCTGGTTCGCTCCAGCGTCCGGCGGGCTCCAGCGCGAAAACCCGTATTTGTCGACGTCGGATGGCGCGAACTCGGAGCCAGCGGGCTTGCTCAGGTGCCACTTGCCCTTGTAGATCACGTTATAGCCCGCCGCCGCCATCACGCTAGCCACGTTCTTGAAATTTGTCGGCAGCTCGACCTGCGGGAACTGCTCGCCGGACATGTCCTCCTCGAGCGTGTACTTCACGCCATGCTGGGCCGGGAAGTAGCCCGTCAACAGCGTCGCCCGCGTGGGCGAGCACATGCACGCGCTGCAGAACGCGTTCTCGAACGTCAGGCCATGCCTCTGCAGCCGCGTGAACCCCGGGAGGTGCCTCCGCGTCCACCCGCGCGGGAAGTGCTGGATCGCGCGCTCCTGATCGCTGATGAACATGAGGATGTTCATCCCAGCCACCGAAGGCCGCTGCGGCGCGGCCGCCCAGGCGGTCGGCACCCGTCCCAGCGCCACCGTCGCCCCGGCCAGCGCCGCGCCCCTCTCCAGCAATTCCCTTCTGCTCAGCATGTGTGCCCTCCTGAAGTCATGGCTCCCCCTTCCAGACAGCCTATGCCCGCAGACCCGTCACTCGCAGCCGAACGGGCTCGTTCCCCCTTGAGCCGGTACTTACATCACGTCTCGCGAAGCACACACCGAAAGCCAATGTGGCTAGTCGACGTATCGACCGCATGTGCCTGCCGCGCCGCTGGCCGGTAACGCAGACAGTAGTTCGGCGCGCACAGGTACGAGCCGCCCTTGATGATCCGCCGCGGATCGCCGCTGACCGCTCGCTGCTCCGGCGGAGCGCAGCAGGGCCGAGAGGACTCAGGGCTTGCAGGAATCGTGCTACCGGGTTCGCAGGTCCACTCCCAAACATTGCCGGTCACGTCATAGAGGCCACAGCCATTGGCGGGGAACGAGCCCACCGGCGAGGTGCCGGGATAGCCGTCGAGCTCGAGGTTCTGCCAAGGGAACTGGCCCTGCCACGTATTGGCCATCCACCGACCGCCGGGAGCCTCCTCGTCGCCCCACGCAAACCGAGCGGCTTCCAAACCGCCGCGAGCGGCGCGCTCCCACTCGGCCTCCGTCGGTAGCGACCTGCCAGCCCAGCGGGCATACGCCTCGGCGTCTTCATAAGCAATATGCGTGACCGGGTGCTGCTCACGCGATGCCACGTCACTGCCGGGACCCTCCGGTGAGTGCCAACACGCTCCCGGGACGTACCTCCACCACACCAATGAATCGAGCGGAACCGGCCCGTCGGTGGGCTGAAAGACAGCCGAGCCGGCGACGAGCGCGGCGGGATCAACGCCGGGGTAATCAGCCGGATCGGGCCGGCGCTCCGCGAGCGTGATCCACCCGCTGTCCTTCACAAAACGACGAAACTCGGCCACCGTAACCGGGTGCGAATCGATCCAGAAGCCGTCTACCCGGACCCTCCGGACCGGTAGCTCCTCGGGATAGAAGTCCTCGGAGCCCATCCAAAACTCGCCTCCCGGGATCCAGCACATGCCCTCGGTGGAGTCTGACGCTGCAGCCTGATCGCTGGAGCCCACGGTTGCCACCCCGCTGATGTTTGCAGCTACGCGAGAGGCCGACAACTGCCGGCAGTGGAGCCGTTCGAGCTACCGGCTGGTTAGCCGTTCAGGAAGCGGAGCAGCCCGGCCTCGAGGCCCATGGCGAGGCGTTGGCGGATCCCCGGGTCGATTTGGAGCTGAGCATCGGTGCTGTTACGCATATTGCCCAGCTCGACGAACACAGCAGGCCGTGTCGACAAATTGAGTCCCGCAAGGTCGTCGCGCTGGTCATAGCCATCCTGACCGATGTACGTGGAGGGCGGGAATGTGCCGGTCCCCAGGATCGCGTCATGGATGTCTTTTGCCAGACGCAGCGAGGGCTGGTAGATCGCCGCGGTGGCCCCGCTATCGGGCGGATAGATGACGTGGAATCCCCGTCCGGAGGGGCTGGCACCGTCGGCGTGGATCGCGATCACCGCGTCTGCACGAGCACCATTGGCGATTGCTGCTCGGACATTGACGCAGGGTCCGACGCCGGTATTGCTGTGGCGGGTGAGCACCACGTGCGCGCCTTGTTTACGGAGTAACGCACTTAAGCGAAGGGCGACGTCAAAGTTGAACGCGGACTCCTCATATCCGCCATCTGTTGCAGTTCCGGTTGTGTTGCACGGTTTGGATCCGCCACGGCCAGCCGGCACCAGCTGGTTGATGACCGAAGGGGCGCTCGCGTTTCCACCGTTGTGTCCTGGGTCAAGGACGATTGTCCGGCCGGCAAGGGGCGTTTTCGCTACTGGCTGCGGGTTGGCCACGGTGGCCGCTCCAGGGTTGCGCTGAGGGCTTGACGTGCTTGGGGTTGCTGCTCGGGTCGGATTCGTTCCTGTCTGCCGGCTAGTCCGACCGGCGCTGCCGCCGCAGCTGGCTGCACTCAGGGCGACGAGCGCAGCTGCGACTGCGGCGTAGAGTCGAGCCGACTGGCGCAAAGGCGTCAGCAAGTGCCAGCGCCTCTGTCCTGCAGGACGATCTCCCGCGCCAGCCATTGAGCGGTTTCGGTGACCATTTGCGTTCCGACAGCGAACGAGTTGCCGTGGGCGACGATGCTCACCGCCACGCCCTTTGGCGAGCCGGGGTCAACGATCCCCGACTGCCGGACCAGATAACCGGATGCCTCTGGGCCCCAGCCACCCTTGAACGCGACTGGAGCACCGAAGTTGGCCTCGGCAAGGCCCCAACTTTCGCTGGGAACGATGTGCTGCATCAAGCCAAGCACGTAGGAGGTCTGTGACTGTGGAATTAGGCATCCGCCCGCAAGCGCTCGAAAGAACTTGACGGCCTCTCCGGGGGCCCAGTCGGTCTGCCCGAACGTCGTGACGGCGCCTGGTGGAGGAGGAGCAGTGGCTACGACGGTCTGATCATCGCCGCTTTGCCGAAAAAGGTTCTGAACGTACGTGCTTGCCCCAGACAGGCCGCCCTCGAGGGATTCGAGATCGGCGAACAGATTCAGGATCGACTGGTTGTCAGACTCGGTGACCGCCAGCTGCGCCCATTGCTGCTCAGTTGGATTTAGCCCCGCCGAGCCGCGGGCGAGTAGCAAGGCCACCAGTACCGGGATCTTGGTAGTGCTCCAGCCGTGGGCGGGCGTGTCGCTGCCGAGCACGGTCGCCGAGTCGCTGGCGAGTGGCGCAATTGCCACGTCGACTGGTCCCGGGAGCCCAGCTGCGAACTGAGCGAACGCTGCGCGAGCCCCCGAACGCAGAACCGCGCCCGAATCCGGGGGCGAGAACGACCCGTTGGAGCCAGCCGACGCAGGTGGCAGCGAACCTGTGCGGCTAGCGGGCGCCGCGCTCGGAATTGGCTTTGACGAGGTAACGACAACCTTGACCACCTTGTGTCGGGTCGGGCCGAAGGCTCCCACCGCCAACGCTATGAGAACCCCTAGCGCAGCCCCGCCGGCCAGCAACCCAAGGACAAGGCCGCGGCGACCGGGACGCCGCGGTCGCCATCGACGCTCGCCCACGACTCTACGGCGCAGTGGTGCGCCCGTGAGAGCTGCTCATTGCGGGAAGTAAACCGAAGCGTCGTTCCCGCCGGTGCAGACGACCTGGCTGCCGTTCAGATTGCAGGTCATGCTGTAGGTCTGGCCGGTCGCCGGAGAGTTCACCTGGAATGTCCCAGGCCCGCCGTTTCCGCGATACGCGGCTTCGACGTTCTCCGCGAACGAGCAGCTGGTGTTGGGTCCCACGGACAGCCCGCCGCCGCAAGATGACTGGCCACCGGTCTGGCTTCCCGGCTGCGCCGACGCGACTTGAGGGAAAGAGACCGACGCGTTGTTCCCGCCCGTGCACGTTACCTCGCTGCCGTTGAGGTTGCAGGTCATGGTGTACGTCTGACCGGTTACCGGACTGTGGACCGCGAACGTGCCAGGGCCACCATTTCCGGTATACGCAGCCTCCACATTCTCCGCGAACGAGCAGCTGGTGTTGGGTCCCACGGATAGTCCACCGCCGCACGAGGACTGGCCACCGGTTTGGCTCGGGTTCGCCGAGACACCGCTGCCCCCCGCCCCCGGGCGGGTGACGACGAGCGTTGCGGATCCCGGCGACCTCCCCGGGGCGCTTCCGATCACGTCGATGGTGTTCTTACCCTGCTGTAGGCTCGCACTGCCAGTGAAGACTCCGTTCCCGACGGCGGCAGGCTGTCCTGCGACGGTGATCGCGGCATTCCCCGGCGTGACAGTCCCGCGCACCGCGACGCTGTTCCCGTTGATCACCGCCCCGTTTGTGGGCGACGTGACCTGAACGACTACCGCTTGCGCCGCCTCGGTCGTAGTGGATGTGGACGTCCCACCGCAGCCGCTCAACACCGCAAGCGAAACGCCACCCACCAACGCAAATGCTGCGACTAGTCGCGACGGCCCCAAAATCCTGAACCTCATGTTGCCCCTAGACTCTTCCGACCTTCGATGCCACGCCTGCCCGAGCGAGGCGTCGTCAACAGTTCAGTATTAGACCACATTGTTGACCCGGTGTCAGCCGAAGGCAGGGCGCGCCTAGCTGCGTCGACCGCGCAGTGGAACGTGCGTGCTGGCCTACGATGGCTCGATGAGCACGGGCGAGCGAGACTTCAGGTCTGGCACCGCGCCGCCGAGGGTCCCGGCTGCGGTCAGCATCGGACGGGTGCGGCTGCTCGTTTGGGCGATGGCGACCGTAGCGCTAACGGCTGCGTGTGGAAGCGCCGGTTCGGGCCGCAAATCTGCCAGCGCGTCCCACAAGCACACGGCGAGCTCTCCAGGGGCCTCGATCGTCGCGGCGCTAGAGGCGCCACATACGCAGACTGGCTGCCGCTCGGTCGTCTACATCGGCGACTCGACTTCTGACGGAGAGGTCCAGGCGGACTATGTTCCCGACGCCGGTAGCCGTCTCCCAGCGCAGTTGGCGAGGGTCGGAGTGCAGGAAACGTTGCCCGAGGTGTCCGGTGCCCGCTCGATCGTCGAAACGTGGCATGGATTGCCGAACGCGGCCACTGTCGCCGAGCAGCACGTCGCCGCGGGCTTTCGAGGTTGCTGGATCCTGGCGCTCGGAACCAACGACTCGGCCGACATCGAGGCAGGTTCCAACGTCGGATTGCCGGCCCGGATCGCGCACATGATGGCGATCATCGGCGATCAACCCGTGATGTGGGTGAACGTGACCACGCTCGTGCAGTCGAGTCCTTACGCCGCGAATGGCATGCAGCATTGGAACGACGACCTGCTCGCGGCCTGTCCCCGGTATCCGCTGATGCGCGTGTTTGACTGGGCCGCCGAGGCCAAGCCGCAGTGGTTTATCCCTGACGGCATCCACTACACCACGGCCGGCTATGTGGCGCGCACTCGGCTCATAGCCCAGGCCCTGGTCAACGCGTTCCCAAAATATGGGGCGAGCTCGAGTTGCCTCATCGGCTGATCGGACCCGGCTCAACCGGCTTGCAGCGCCGCCGGCGCTAAGGGAGAATCGTCTCCGTGAGGAGGTTGCGGGTCGCCGTCGTCGTCGCTCTGGGTTGCGGGACGCTCGCGCTCGGTGCGTTGCTCGCCAGTTCGGCCGGCGCCCGAACAGCGTTCTGCTCTGACGGTCGTTTGAGCGACGGCATACGCGCTTCACACGAGTCCGCGTCGGGCGTCAGCTGCTCGGTCGTTCATCAGCTGATCAGCGAGGCATGGGTCTGGCGCTGGGGCAAGGTCGTGTGGGGAGGAACCCCTCCCCAGACTCCCGGCCGGGCATCGCCTCAGTACTGGAGCTGTCGGGAGACAGTCGACGACTTTCCACGCGCGGACCCGCCCCGGGTGGGCGACGGGATCCAGGAGGGCTCCATAACTGAATGCCGATCCGGGTACAAGACATTCCAGTTCACGGAGGGCCACGTGCACCGGCTGATCTCCGGCCAGATCCCAGATCGGCTGCCGACGCGACAGCGGGTGGTTGCACTCACGTTTGATGCCGGCGCCAATGACGCCGGCGCTCCGAAGATCCTCCCCGTGCTGGCCAGAGACCGAGTGACGGGCACGTTCTTCATGACCGGACGGTGGGCCCAGCTGTACCCCGGGTATGCGAGGCAGATCGCGGCCCGCTACCCGATCGCCAATCACACCTTCGATCACCGCGACGTTTTGGGACTGACGCTGCCGGAAGTCAGAGACGAAGTGCTGTCGGCCTCCTCCTCGATCGACAACACCACCGGGCGTCCCCCCATCCGGCTGTTCCGCTTCCCATACGGTTCAGACAACGCCGCAACGCTTGGGGTCGTGAACAACGTCGACTACACGGCCGTCGGTTGGACTGTCGACACGCTCGGCTGGGAGGGGACGGTCATGGGCCAGTCTGTCGCTTCCGTCACCTCGCGCGCACTGGCGCACCTCGAGCCGGGCGAGATCATCCTCATGCATGTCGGCTCGGTAGCGGCAGACAACTCCACCCTGGATGCCGACGCCCTCCCGGGGATCATCCGCGCCATTCGGGCGCGCGGGTATCACTTCGTGACCCTGAACCAGTACTGGTGAACCACCGAAGCTGGCCGATGGTCGCTGGGGTCGACCACCTCCCAGATGTCGACCCCCATCCGGTCCGAGAGCATCGCCAGCTCGTTGACCAAAGCGATGTTGACCGAGCGGAAGATGTTCTCGAGCAGCTTCGTCATCTCCACGGCCTCGGGCGTCGAGACGCGGACGATCTCGTCGCAGATCTGGCGATCGCGCGCGACGCGGCGCTGTTCGTCGACCAGCGAGGCGCGACGCGCGGCATGCGGGTCGAGACTCTGGTGCGGCTTTAGTGCGTCTCGCGGTGTCGCGCGAGCGTGCGCGCCAGCGCCCCTCGCTTCTAGCCGACCGCCTCGCGTGTGGTTGGTGCGCAATCGATCTGCTCGAGCTCGCGCTGCATAGCCCGTCGCGCCCGGTGATGAAGGCCGTGGATTGAGGCCTCGGTCCGACCCATCTTTTCGCTGATCTCAGTTGGCGTCAGACCGACGAGATGCCGCATGATGACCACCTTTCGCTGATCGTCAGGCAGCGTCTCGAGCGCCTGGGTGATTCCCCACCGGCGATCTGGATCTGCATCGTCATCTGATGCCGAAGGCCCATAGATCTCCTCCTGCGGCACGGGCAGGCGGCGCCGGACGTGGTCTACTGCGACGTTTCGCGCTACTCGAATGAGCCACGCGGTGAATGGCACTTGACGAGGCTCGTACTTCGCAATCGCAGAGACCAGCTTTACGAAGACGTGCTGCGTGACATCCTCTGCGTCGTGCTCGTCCCGGACGATGCTGAGTACGTAGCCGTAGACGCTGTTCTTGTACCGGAGGTACAGGTACTGAACGGCGGCCATGTCGCCTGACTTGGCCAGCTCCACTGCATCGGCGATCGCTGGATCGCAGTCGTTGTGTTGAGAAGCATTTTCGACGCTAAAGCCATGGGTGGGTGCTCCTTGGGCTGCCCGTGCGGAGAACCGGGCACGGAGTTCAGACCGGCCCCCATTGACTTCAGCGCTAGGCATGGTCGCCTTGCGTTCGTGCATGTGCGCACAACCCCCCGGAGAGGCGCTCGCTCCCAGTCGGACCGCTCGCTCCCAGTCGGACCTCTTATTAGTTCCAAGCCCAATCCGAATCGCCCCGGATCAGGCACTACCAGCAACGTTAGCCGGAATAGCCAGCCGTGCAAGCGATCGCCGCCCTAGTGTTTTACCCGCGACCCCGGGGACTCGCCGCCCCGAACGGCCTCGCAGTAGCGGAAATACTAGATTTGGAGGGGAAAAGCCCCGACTTCGCCCGGCCCGCGTAGCCCCAGGGTCCCCCCTCCGTGATCGAAGCCGCGCCCACGCCGCCGCAACAACCTTTGCGGATCGCCTGCGTCCGTAGTCCAGTCGGCCGTCGCAAGCGGAAGGCCGCGAGGGTGCGACACGTTGGTGACGGTGGTGCGGCGACGGAGATCATCGGAGCGCCTCGTACGGCTCCGAAGCCCGGAGCTTCGTTGAACCTCTCCGGGAAGAGGGTGCTCGTCACCGGCGGTGCGGGCTTTATCGGCAGCCACGTCGTCGATCGCCTCGTCGAGATCGGCGCCGAGGCCGTCGCGCTCGACGATCTGAGCGTCGGCCGGCGCGAGAACTTGACCGACGCGATCCAGCGTGGAGCGACGCTGGTCGTGGGCGACATCCGCGATCCGGAAGTGGTCCCTCCGCTTGTGGATGACTGTGTGGCGGTGATCCACATGGCCTGCGACAACCTGCGGGCGTCGCTCGGCGACCCGCTTCGATCCGATTCGATAAACGCCACCGGGTCCTTGATGACGGCGCTTTCGGCGACGCAGGCGAGACTCGAGCGGTTCGTTTACGTGTCGTCCTCGGAGGCCTACGGTTCAGCCCTCGTTCAGCCGATGGCCGAGGACCACGCGCTTCGGCCGACGACCGTCTATGGCGCGAGCAAGGCCGCCGGGGAGCTCTATACGCAGGCTTGCATGCGCACCTACGGGATGCCGGCGAGCGTGGTCCGTCCATTCAACTCATATGGCCCCCGCGAGCATGCAAGCGGCAACAGCGCCGAAGTGATCCCCAAGTTCGTCGGCCGGATCCGGTCCGGGTTGCCGCCTGTGATCTTCGGGGATGGCGCGCAGACCCGGGACTTCACCTGGGTCGAGGAGACCGCGGTGGGGATCGTCGCTGCTGCCGAATGCGACGCGCTTGTCGGAGATGCGGTCAACATCGCCTGCGGCGAACCAGTCAGCATCCGGGAGGTCTGCCAGCTCCTGCTCGAGATCATGGATTCGGACCTGGAGCCTGAAATGTCGGACGCCCGGCCCGGCGACGTGGCGACGCACTGGGCCGACACCACGAAGGCTAAGGCCTTGTTCGGCTTCGAGGCGTCCGTTTCAATCGAGGAAGGCCTGCGGCGCTATGTCGACTGGGTTCTGGCCGGAGGCGAGGGAGTGGAGGAGCCGGAACCGGAGATCGTCCGCAACTGGTAAGCGCAAGCGCACTCCCCACCGAAGGAGCGCAGGCGCACACCGGTGATCTCCCCGCGTCCGGCTTGCGCCTGATCGTGTTGGGGGCGGACGGCTTTATCGGCAGCCACCTCACCGCCCTTGCGGCGGCCTCGGGAGCGACCGTTACGGCCGCCTGCATCAAAAATGCCTGGCGTCTTCGCGGGATCGCGGGGATCGAGAAGCTTGACGTCCCCGAAGGTCGATGGTGGGCGGCGACATTCGCTGATGAGCTTGCCCCCGCCCTCGCAGAGTGCGATGCACTTGCCCTGCTTGCCTACACCCCACCGGTCAGCGCTGATCCAGCTGCGCGGCTGGAGCACGAGCGCCGCATCAACGTCGAGGGTGCGTTGCGTGTGGCGAGTGTCGCCGCCGAACGTGGTGCCCGAGTCGTTTTCGCAAGCTCCGCCGACGTCTATGCCCCTCGGCAGAGCCCGGCCGTGAGCGAGGACGTGACCCCCGCCCCGGCCACCCCGTATGGCAGAGCAAAGCTTGAGGCCGAAGAGGCGCTCGCGAGCTTGGTCGCGGGCGGCGGGGGCGGCTGCTCGCTGAGAATCGGCACGGCCTATGGACCCGGCGAGAACGGCCCTCGCGCGATCCCATCATTCATTCGCGCCTTCATCTGCGGGAGCCGTCCGGTCATCCACGGCGACGGCACGGACACCCGTGACTATGTTCATGTCCGGGATGTCGCGCACGCGTTCCTGGCCGCTTGCGGCCCGCATCGAGGTGGCCGGGCACCCATCGGTCCGTTCAATGTGGGTACCGGGACCGGGCGCACGACGTCGGAGATCCTGGCCGCGCTCGCCGGCGTACTGGGGTGGCGTCCGGAGCCCGAGCTGATGGCAAGCCCACGAAGTCCGACGCACCTAGTCCTCGATCCCAGCAGAGCGCGCCGAGAACTGCGGTTCGTGGCTCGCGAGCCGTTCATCGAAGGAATAGCGGAGGAAGCACGGTGGCTCAGGAGGCTTCTCGGGACGCCGGAGACGACACCGCGGCGGCGGGGCAGATGCGGTGACGGGACCGTGAGCACCGAGATCCGGGGGCCCTGACGGTCATGGACAGCAGCGATTCGGAGCTGCTCAACGAGCTGCTCGCCGCCGTGGAAAGTCGCCTGCAGTGGTGCCTTCACAGCTAGCGGCGGCCCCGTGGCGCAGCCGCTACGTGAGTGTGACTTGTGAGCCGGCGGGGAGCCGTAGGTGTACCGCCCTTGGGAGAGAGAGCGTGCGTGATACCACGGCCCGTTCGCCGATCACGCTCGCCTCGAGGCGCGGCCCTGGATAGCGGACCTCGGCTCCAGCGAGGATCATCGCGTTGTCGAGCTCGGCGCCGATCACCACAGCCCCGGCACCGATCGACGTATAGGGCCCAATGAAGGAGTCCCGCACTACAGCACGCGCACCGATCAGCACGGGGCCGCGGAGCTTGCTGTGGGAGACACAAGCGCTGGGATCGATCATCACCCGACCTTCGGCGTCACAATCGGGCATCGCCGCGGGACGCGGATCGAGCCCATCCAGCACCATCCTGTTGGCAACGAGCAGTTGCTCGGTTGATTCGGCATAGCACCAGTGCTCGCCCACGTAGCAAACGCCGACCCTGCACCCTTCTGCTTCGAGAGCCCGAAGCAGAGCGGCAGGCGTCTTGAAGCCACGGAGCAGCCCCTCGAGGCATTGGGCACACCGAGGGCCGATCAGCGCAGCGGTTCCCACTGGCCGTTCGCGCGGCAAGCATATGAGCTCGTGCCGCTTGTGCAGCGGCGTGACCGCGGCTCTTGGCGCACGCCGGGCGAGCATCACGAGATCGAGATTGCCCGAAGCGAATCGCTCATGTAGTTGACGCAACTGTCCTGGGAACAGGCAGTCGCCAGCATGGAGCACCATCGCCCGCCCGCGCGCGGCCTCCCGCAGCTGTCCGCCGAGGAACTTGTGCCCACCGTCTGCCTCAACATCGAGATAGGACAGGCGCACTCGCCACGCATCGCCCGATCCGAGCGCCGCGGACAGAGCTGGCCGCGTCCGCCGCTGAGAAAGGACGACCACTTCCCGGATCCCATGGCGGGCAAGGTCTTCGACCACATGTGCAATCAGTGGCGCGTTCGCGATCGGCGTCAGGTAACGGGAGGACGACAACTGGGACCCGGTCTGGGGCCCATCGAGTGCGGCATCGACGACCGCCAGCATCAGGCCATCGTTCACGAACAAGCAACGCTCCAGCGGGCTCATTGCTGCCACAGGCCTCCGACGGGCTCATTGCAGGGGCGGGGCGGGGCCGCAAGATGCGACTTTTCAGCGCCCACAGAGTTCGGGGAACCCCGCATTGGGTTGCCCGCGGCCTGCGCGGCGGATATCCAGGCCTGCGCGGCGGATATCCAGGCTGGCGAGTTTGGTTGCATAAGCCACCGGAAGTCGGACTACCGCCTCTCCGTTGCTCTAGCGTGGGGCAGCTTTCCGAGGGGCCGGCTTGGGACATGGCGACTGAGCGACAGATCTCATTGGGCGAGGGCGCGCATGCCGAGCCGCGAAGGAATGAGTCCGGTGCGGGAACGAGCCTCTCGAGGCGCGTCGTCTACCGCGGTTTGGACATCGCGATCGCCACAATCGCGATCACCATCACATCACCGCTGCTCCTGATCGCGGCGATCGTGATTCGCGTGGAGTCGCCGGGGCCCTCGATTTTTCGTCAGCTCCGCGTTGGGCTACACAAGCGGACGTTCACGGCCTACAAGTTCCGGACCATGCGTCACGGCACCGATCCAGCTCCGCATCGAGCCTACGTGGAGCAACTGATCTGGGGAGGCGAACAACAGCTCCCGAATGGACGTCGCAACCTCTACAAGCTCGCCGCTGACGATCGGATCACGCGAGTCGGTCCGTTTCTCCGCCGCACGAGCATCGATGAACTCCCCCAGCTGTTCAACGTGCTGATGGGGCAGATGTCGATTGTCGGGCCGCGTCCTGTCATGCCCTACGAGCCAGAGATCTATCCCTCGGAGTACGACGCCCGCTTCAGCGTGAAGCCGGGGCTCACGGGCCTGTGGCAGGTGAGCGGCCGCAGCGAGCGCAGCTACAGGGAGATGGTCGCCTACGACATCGATTGGGCATGGCGCAACACGGTCGCGCGCTATCTCTGGATCGTGGTGCGCACCCCCTGGGCGTTGCTGCGCGGCGCCGGCTGACAGCGCCGTGTGCTCGGCGGCTGGCATCTGGATGGGTTTCCCGGTTCCGGCGGAAGCCCGAGGGATAGCGACCCGTTGATCGAAGCCGACGCTGCTAAGGCCCCGCAAATGGGCGCACAACTGAAACCCGGGGAGTTGGACATGGAGACGTCAGTGAGAATCGCGGTAGTCGGATACGGCTACTGGGGGCCAAACCTGGTACGCAACATCTTGGAGCGACCAGCGTTTCATCTGGGCGGGGTGTGCGAGCTCGATGCGACCCGGATGGCCGAATTCTCTGTTCGTCAGCCGACCGTTCCGGTGACTGACGACCTGGAGGCATTCCTTCTCGATCCCCAGATCGAGGCGATCGCGATCGCGACACCTCCGCGCACCCACTACGAGCTGGCTCGACGCTGCCTCGAAGCCGGCAAGCATGTCCTTGTCGAAAAGCCGCTGGCCACTTCCCAGATCGAGGCCGAGCATCTGATCGACCTGGCCGAAGACGCCGGTGTGGTCCTGATGCCGGGCCACACATTCGTCTATAGCCCCCCAGTCAACAAGGTGCGCGATCTGATCCGCTCCGGGGAGGTGGGAGATGTGTACTTCGTCACCTCCGCGCGGATGAACCTGGGCCTGTATCAGAGCGACGGGGTGATCTCAGACCTTGCGCCGCACGATGTCTCGATCCTCCTCTACTGGCTGGAACAACCCGTGGTCCAGGTGACGGCGGCGGGTCAGAGCGTGTTCCAGCCTGGAGTTCCGGAGACCGCTTTCCTGACGCTCGGGTTCGGGGGCGGCGTCACAGCGAACATTCAGATGTCCTGGATGGCCCCGCGAAAGCTCCGTCAGACCGTCGTGGTGGGCTCACAACGGATGGTGCAATACGAGGACACGTCTTCCGACGAGGCCGTCCGCGTCTACGATCGCGGTCTCGACTTCGCCCATGCCGAGGCGCCGGCGACCTTCGGCGAGTACCAGCTGACGTACCGCACCGGCGACATCCTGGTGCCCAGGATCGAGGCAGCCGAGCCGCTGTCACTCGAGCTGGCCGACTTCGCTAACTCGATCCGCACCGGCGAGGAGCCTCGCTCCAACGGGCGGCTCGGACTCGAGATCGTACGCGTGCTGGAGGGCGCGAGGATCTCGATGGAGCGGGGAGGTGAGCCGGTCCGGTTGACCCCCTCGGCCAGTCAGCCAATAGGGGCAGGCCCTAATCGTGGAGTCTTTCGGCTAGCCGGAGTTTCCTGAGCTCGGAACCCTGCTCTCGCTGCAGCTTTCTCGTACGCTGGCTCCGCGTTCAGCCCACGAGAGCCTCATATGCACCGAGCAGTGCGCGCGCAGAGTGCTCCCATGAGATCTCCTTCGCTCGACGCCGCCCTTCGCGGGCCAGCCGCGCTCGCAATGCTGAATCATGGGCCAGGGTTGCAATTCGCGCGGCGAAGGCTTCCACGTCGCCGGGCGGTACGAGCAGCGCTGCATCGCCCACAGTGTGGCGGGACTCCGTCATGTCATAGGCGACGACGGGCCGGCCGAGAGCGAGGTATTCGGCGATTTTGGTCATCGTCGACCGCCGGTTGAGCTCGGTCGCAGGTGCCGGCTCGATGCAGATGTCTGCGGTCTGCAGGAGCTGGGGCACGCGCTCCGGCGCGACCCATCCGGTGATCGTGACCCGGTCGCGGACGCCGTGGCGGTCGAGCTCTGCCTCCAGCGCTGCGCGGCGATCGCCGTCGCCGACTACTGTCAGGCGGGGATTGAGGCGGGGGTTCGCCGCGCGCAGCGCAGCCAGGATGAGGGCTACGGCCTCGACTCCATCCTGCGCGGAGATCGCTCCGACATACATCAGGTGCGGGCTCGTGAGCTGACCGTCGGACGCCCGCATCGGCAGCTCGATCCAAGACCTCGGCGGGCCGTTGCGGACCTCCGTTATCTGCTGGGGAGTCTTGCCTCCGCGCTGGCAGGCGATCGCCGCATACGACCCGTTGGGAGCGATCACGTGATCGCAGGCCGCGTATGTCAGACGCTCGCAAACTCGAGCTATACGCGAGAACAGGCCCGGGCCGAGCTTGACGTCGACCAGCTCCGGCGTGAGATCGTGGTGATCGAAGACGGCCCTCCGCCCCACTAGCCGGAACAACGCAGCGGCTGGAAAGAGCAGGTCGGGCGGGTTGTGGACGTGCAGCACAGAGGCTCCGCGTAGCAGCGCGCCCACCGCGGCCCAATTGAGAACCGGGACGGCTGTCAAGTACTCGACTAGAAATCCCAGCGCTCCGTAGGGGCTGCCATCGAACCCCCGGAACCTGCGCACCTCGACGCCGTTGATCCGTTCGGTGCGAGGCTGTCCGGGACCTCGCGGCGCGATCACTTCCACCCGGTAGCCCGCTCTGGCTAACGACTCCGCCTCTTCGCGCACCCTTACATCGTCCGGGTAGGAATTGGCCTCGGACAGCATCGTTACCCGCGGCTTGCGGCGGGTCTCAGCGACGGTCGTTTGGCCCTGCCCGACCGGGCCTCCATGCTCGGCAAGTGTCGTCATCCTCGAATCAACGATGGGTATGGGGATCAGCTGTCGCACGGGTCGAGAAGGCCGACGCAAGTTCGCGCATCGCCGATGCGTTGGTCGTTCACGTGCCGTACCGCGTCGAGTCCAGCCGTTCGGGCGTCAGCGGAGACGGAGGGCTTCCGCCCGACCCGTTTCTGCCTCCGCCCCAGTCGCGCAGCCTATTGGTTGAGGCCATCGCGCGCAGCAAATGGATCCTGCTGGTGCTGGCGGCGATTCTGGGAGCAGCCGGCGTGGCAGTCGGCCTGCACCGGACGCCGACGTGGAGCTCTAGTGCCCAACTCCAGGTCGGTGCCAAGATCGATCCAAATTCCGCTGGATTCTCAAACTTCGTTCAGTCTGAGACGGCGCTCACCAGTACCTTCAGCCGTGCGATCACCGCCCCTGCTGTCCTGGCCCAGATCGGCTCGAAGACCGGCCTCAGCGCCGACCAAAGCGCCACACGG
The DNA here is from genome assembly GCA_963757075.1 of uncultured Actinomycetes bacterium. Taxonomy (GTDB): domain Bacteria; phylum Actinomycetota; class Thermoleophilia; order Solirubrobacterales; family Solirubrobacteraceae; genus Palsa-465. The sequence goes on along the minus strand of CAVWQN010000001.1, from coordinate 213,456 downwards.
ATCAGCGCCACCCCCGTGCCGGACACCGCCGCCATCAACGTGATCGGGACCGGGCCCAGCGCGGCGGCCGCGATGCGGATGGCGAACGTAGGAGCGAGCGCCCTGGTGAACTACGAGTCGACGCGCCGCTACGGCACGGCCGCGACCATCTTTAACCAATATCGGGCACAAACCTTGGTCGTGGCGCGGGCCAAAGGTCATCTCCAAAGCGTCGAAAATGCTAACCCGAACGACCCCACCAACCCGGACGTGATCGCCGCTACTGCGAACGAGGCCGCCGCGGAGGCCCGAGCAAATGCCCTGTCCGGCGCCTACGCGCAAGCGCTCGCAAACGACCCTACCGCGGCGACCGATCTGGTCACGCCTCTCTCCGCGGCCGTCTCCGCGACGAACGACCGCTTGCACAAGATCGAGCTGTTTGGCCTCGTAGGCCTCGGTGTTGGCCTCCTGATCGGGACGGGGGTCGGAATCGTGCGCGAGCAGCGCCGCGCGTACGCACTGCTCCGCTCGTAGCGATGGCCATCGATCGCCGCCTTCCGTGGCGAGTTCCCTGGTACCTGTGGGCGGCTTTCGCCTTGGCCTTACTCGCGGTGATCCGCGTGCGCGATCCCTCGGTGCTTCACGGGGCGGCGCTGTTCGCAATCGTGCCGGGCGTCGTCCTGCTGGTGCTCCTGGGGGCGATTCTGTGGGAGGTTCCGCCGGCCTTGCTGTTCTGTGGGGCGATCGCCCTGACGATGTTCTCCGGGAACTGGCATTACCTCGGCCTGCCTGGCTTTCCTTTCGTACCGGACCGGCTCCTGCTGGTGATCGGACTGCTTGCGCTGATCCTGCGCTCGCCGGGCGCGGCGCACCTACCCCGTGTGAGGATGCGCGCCGTGCACGTCCTTCTGCTTGTCACCATTCTCTACGTCGCCGGATCGGCCGCCCTGGACGGGTCGCTGTTCACCCAGGCCGGCGGCTTCGACCTGCTCGACCGCGTCGGGGTCACGCCCTTCCTGATGCTGCTCGTGGCGCCGGTAGTGTTCTCCAGCGAGCGGGAGCGGAGCTGGCTACTGGCCACGCTGGTGGGAATCGGCGGCTACCTCGGGGTCATGGCGGTGTTCGAGACGATCGGTCCGCACGCGCTGGTGTTCCCCCGTTACATCCGCACGCTGGAGGTGGCACGGCAGGCCACCCAGGCGGTCGGTCCCTTCCGGCAGGTGGTCACGGAGGGCTTTGCCTGCTACGCGTGTGGCATAGCCGCGATCATCGCCTTCTTCCGCTGGCGGGGGGGGTGGCGATGGGTAGCCGCCGGCGTGGCCTTCTTCGCCCTCTTTGGCAGCTTTCTGTCGATGGAGCGGGGCGTATGGATCGGGACTGTCGCGGGGGCGGTGGCGGTGGCGCTCGTCACGCCCACCGGGCGCCGCTGGCTGATTCCCGGGGCCGCGCTCGCCGCGCTCGTGGTGGTCGGCGCCCTCATCCTATTTCCTTCCCTGGGCGCCTCCAGCTCGACCCGGTTCAGCGACAAGTATCCCGTCTGGGATCGCCAGAACCAGACCGCGGCAGCGCTCCGCATGATCCAGACCAAGCCGTTGTTCGGCTTCGGCTGGGAGTCCTGGTCCCGTGACTCCACCCCCTATTTCCGGCTGGCTTCAAACCGGCCCTTGACTGGCTATCCGACCTCGCTCAACCTCTACGTCACCCCTCCGGCCAGCGGACCGATCCCCGCGTCCGACATCACGGTGACGTCGCTGGGCAGGACCACGGGCGTGATCCACGACAGCTACCTTTCCTACGCGGTCGAGCTGGGCTTGGTGGGCGCAGGCCTGTGGCTCGCATCGGTGCTCTTCGGGCTGGGCGGCACGATCCTGGCGCCTGTGAAACGAGACCTTCAACCCTGGCGGCTGGGGCTTCTCGCGCTCACGGTCTGCTTTCTGGTGCTCTGCGCGTTCGATCCGCTGGACCAGAACTTCACGGAGCTCGTTCTGTGGACGTGGGCAGGCGTCACCTTAGCCGGGGCTCGCATGCAACCTGCGCAGAGGACGGGCGGAGGCGGCGACGGAAGGCGGTGACGTCGCGCCGGCGTGTCCTGATCTTCGCGTACTACTTCCCTCCGCTGGCGGGAGGCGGCGTCCAGCGCACGCTCAAGTACGTCAAGTACCTCCCCGACGAAGGCTTCGATTCGATTCTCGTTACCGGTTCTCGCCGGGGGTTCTTCCTACGCGATCGGACCTTGAGCGAAGAGGTCCCAGCGGGAACGGTGATGCTGCGCGCGAAAGCCCTTCCTCTGCAGCAGGCGCACTGGAAGGTGGACGGCCTGCTTCGCCGCACCGGGCTCTCATCCCGGCCGATCCCGGAGATGTTGTGGCCGGACGGGCTCGTGGGATGGATTCCGGCCGCCGTCTCGAGAGGTCTACAGGCGGTACGCGCGCACCGGCCGCACGTGCTCTACAGCACCTCTTCGCCCACCACTTCCCACCTCACCGCGATGATCGTCCACCGCCTAACGGGTCTTCCGTGGGTGGCCGACTTCCGAGATCCCTGGGCCCTTGCCCCACGCGAGACGCAGCCCATGATGGCCGCACTGACTCGCGCCAACCCCGTGCTTGAGCGAGCGGTGGTGGAGACGGCATCCTACGTCACAGTCGCCGATGACACCATTCAGCTGGCTGGCATGCCGGCCGACGACCCACGCAGAATTGTGATCCCAAACGGAGTCGATCCGGACGACCTGGCGCCAGAGCCGCGGGAGGCGCATCCAGCGCCGGATCCCAGCCGTTTCACCCTCTGTCACGTGGGGTCACTTTATGGCCCCAGGAACGCGCAACCGGTTTTCGCAGCGGTGCGCGACCTGCTCGACCAGGGCAAGCTCGACCCGGCGTGGTTTCAGATCCGGATCGTCGGGCATACGAGCATCAACGGCGTTGCGGTTGACTCGCTCCCTCTCGTGTTCACGGGGTTCGTGCACCATCGCCGCGCGATCACCGAGATGGCTAATGCAACGGCGCTGTTGCTCTACCAGCCGCCGGACTATCACACAGCCGCAGGCAAGCTCCACGAGTACCTCACCTCGGGCCGCCCACTTCTGTGCGTGACCGAGCGCAACAACCTCGCTTGCCGGTTGGTGTCCGAGCTGAGAGCGGGTGTCTGCGCCGAACCGCAGGATCACGTCGGTATTGTCACCGCCATCGAACGCCTAGTCGGCGCCTGGCGGGCGGGTGTCCTACACGTGGATACCGACGTCCGGCGTGAGATGCTCCGGCGTTACTCACGCAAGAAGCTCACGACCGACCTTGCGGCGGTACTCCGGGCCGCAGTCGACGAGCAGCGAGCGGTCTAACGGATGCGCCGGAGCTGCTCGTATGCGTCGAGGAGGCGCCGAGCCACAACCCGGACGTCATGCTGGCGCTCGACGTACGCGCGCGAGGCCAGTCCAAGCTCGCGCCGGTCGCGTGGGCGCTGAATCCAATCGGCGAGGACGTCACGGATCGTGTCTGGATTTGCGTTGATCAGGGGCAGGTCGGGCGGGTACAGCGGCACCAACGCTGGCTGGATGAAGCACACGACAGGCTTGGCAAGGCTCATCGCCTCGACCGCGAACTGGCCGTGTGAACCCGCACGCAACTGGTCCACGACCAGATCGGCGTCGGCATAACATTGCAGCGCCTCTGCCTGCCGCATCCCCTGGATCTCGACGTACTTGAAGCGCGCACCGCTCTGCTTCAACTCATCCACGCCCCGCCGCAACGCTTCTGTGCCCTTCACCAATGGGCTGCTCGGCGCGTGGACGATGACGGGGACATCCACTTTCTCCGAGGGCGGATGTCGCTCGTATCGCTGGGTATCCAGGCGCTGGCCGACAATGTGACGGTGCGGAAAGTACGGCTCGAGGTGAACATCGAGGCTGTGATCTCCGACGATCGTGTGACCGTCACAAATCTCCGCCCACAACTCGAGCCGACGTTTGGTTCCCTCGTCGTCCACATGGACCGGAGGTACGTAATACGGATTACGTGCCTGCTCGACCGCGGTCAACCGAGCGTCGCTTCCCACGAACTCCATCACCGCCCGGCGCCCCAGCCGTTGCATTGCCCGCGCGTCCGCGGCGTGCAGGCGCCCGCCGAAGAAGCTCTCACCCCCATACAGGTGCAGAACGTCACATCTAGCGAGCGCCGTTGCCGCCCGGATCAGGCGCGGCAGGCGCGCGCGGGGAACCGTCCCATCAGGGCGCAGGGCGTAGCGGAACGCATTCTCCGGCGCCATGGAACGTGCCCACGCTCCGTTTTCGCGCAGCCCGTACGCGGTAATCGACGCCAGGTTGCAGACGTCAATGGGCGCCTGGATTACTCGTGGGCGATCGCCTTTGAGCACGGTCGAACGTACGATAGTACGGGCCCTTCGAAATGTCAGCCGGGTCGCGCAAAGTTACGGCCTCGAGCTGCGCACTGACATTATCGTGACCATGGAAAAGCCACTGACAGTGTCAGATACCACGGCCGGCCGCTTCCGAGTGGCATCGATTGTCGGTACGCGCCCCAACTTCATGAAGATCGCGCCAATCGCGCGGCGGCTGTTAGCACATGAAGGCATCGAACATGTCCTGATCCACACAGGTCAACATTACGACGATGTGATGTCCAAGGTGTTCTTCGACGAGCTAGGGCTGCCCAAGCCGGATGTGTATCTCGCGACTGGGTCAGGGTCGCACATCGCGCAGACGTCGAAGATTCTTCAACGGCTCGAGCCAGTCCTCCGTGAGCGGCAGCCCGACGTGGTCCTTGTGCCGGGCGACGTCAACTCGACGCTAGCGGCGGCGTTGACCGCCAAGCAGCTAGGGCTGACTGTGGGACACGTCGAGGCGGGGTTGCGAAGTTTCGATCGCACCATGCCCGAGGAGCTCAACCGGGTGCTGACGGATCAGTTGTGCGAGCTGCTCTTCATCCATTCGCCCGAGGCTCGCAATCACCTGATGGCGGAGGGACGTCCGCCCGAAGCGATTCACGAGGTCGGCAACACCATGATCGACACCATGGTGGACCTCCGTGAGGTGATCGCCGAGCGCCAGGCGCCGGCTGCATTCGGACTCGACGCGCGGGAGTACGTGCTGGTGACGTTGCATCGACCGGCGCTTGTCGACGGTCCCCTGCTGCGCGACACGCTGGACGCCCTGTCTTCGCTCGCCGCTGCGTACGACGTCGTCTTCCCATTACACCCACGGACCCGCGGGCACATCGCGGATCTCGGCCTCAGGCACGATCTCCATCCTCGGCTTCGGCTGCTCCAACCATTGGGTTACCTCGACTTCCTCAGCCTTGCGGAATCGGCGGCCGGAGTCCTCACCGATTCTGGTGGGGTCCAGGAGGAGACCACGTTCCTCGGCGTGCCGTGTTTCACGTTGCGGGCAAACACGGAGCGGCCGATCACGGTCGAGCTCGGCACCAACACGCTGCTCGGGCTGGATCCGGCGCGTATCGGGGACATTCCCGACTTGATCTCCATGAACGGCTCACCTGCGCGCCGTGTGCCGCGCGGCTGGGACGGCAGGGCAGCAGAACGGATCGTTTCCGTGCTCACCGGTCTCGCCGCCTGAGAGCCTCATCGGGCGGCCAAAGCGCCGTAGGCGCTCAGCAGTTCGGACAGCATGGTGACGTGTGGCTTGCGGCCCGTCCGGGCGCCTCATTTGTCGACTCCATTGCGCCCCATCAGTCGCGGAACGATAGACCGAACTGCCGCGGCACCGAGCCATCCTGCGGGGCGGCGCCGGGACAGAAGTTCGCCGGCTTCAGCGGCGTTAATGAGCAGTGACCACTGACGTAGAGCTGGGCAATTTTGCCGTCCGCGCCTGATTCGCCCGGCCGGCCGTCGCCGGGCGGGTAGCCATGGTGACCGTCGATCGCCGCCTGCCGTGGCGAATCACGCCGGTGAATGCGCGGGACCGCGAGATCAGGCGGCGATTGCCGTTGCGATCGAGCGTCTCGTCGATGACAACCCCGGCACGGGACGGCTCGACCGGGTGAGCGACACTACAGTGGCGGCACCGGCGGTGCGCGTCAGCGCCGTGCGCCCACAACACGAAGTCGCATATGAGCAGTTCGTGACGTCACACCCCGACGCGCTGGTGTTCTACACGCTCGGCTACCGGAACCTTCTGCGAGAAGTGCTTGGCTGCCGTCCGCGGTACGCGATCGCCTCGCAACAAGGTCGGATCGTCGGCGTTCTACCGCTCATGGAAACCGATGGCCCATATGGAACGGTGTTGAACTCATTGCCCTATTTCGGGTCGAACGGCGGACCTCTGGTAACCGGTCCCGACGCCTGTGAGGCGCTCGTCTCCTGGTATCACGAGCAGCTATACGACGGCAACATCTCAGCCGGGACGCTGATCACCAATCCGCTTGCGCCACCTTCCAAGCTTCCCGATCATGACCTGGTTCAGGTGAAGATCGGTCATGTCACCAGTCTGCCGGCTGATCCCCGTGAGGCTGACCTTTTGCGGGTGCTCGATAAGTCGCGGCGCTGGGACATTCGAAAGGCCGAGCGACTCGGCATTCGCGTGAGCATCGACAACGACGCGATCCCGACCTTGCGCGAGCTTCACGAACGGTCAATGAGCGCGATCGGCGCAGAGGCCAAGGCACCCGCTTTCTTCACAGCACTACCCAAGCACTTCCGGGCGGGCGCCGACTACGACATCTTCGTCGCCCGGCTCGACGGCGCGGCGATCGCGGCCCTGCTCGTCTTCTACACCGGGACCTCGGTGGACTACTTCATGCCCGCGGTGCCGCCCGAATCTCGCGAACGACAACCCCTCGCTCTGATCCTCAAGACCGCGATGCTGTATGCCGTCGAACGCGGCTGTGAGCGCTGGAATTGGGGGGGAAGCCCCTCCGCGCACACCACGCTGCAGCGGTTCAAGGCCAAGTGGGGTGGGCAGCCGATGGAATATCGCGCGTGGATCCGGATCAACGACCCCGCCATCTACTCGGCCAGCGTGGACCGACTGCGCTCTAGCTACCCGGGGTTCTTCGTCGTCCCATACGACAGCCTGGGCGGCGCTTGAGGGCATGCCGGGCGCCGATTGAAGGGGATACGTGAGCTGCTGTTGCTCGGAGCCATCCGGCGGAGTACGTGCCCTACTCCCGCCGACCAGCAAGCAGTTCGAGGTCAGACGTGCCAAGCGATGCTTCGCTACCGGTAGCGGCGGCCGGCCCCGGCGCGGCGACACAAGTTTTTCTGCGACGTGGACGTTGGTCTTATCACATGTCCTATCCGCCCCGCTCGGTCCATCTCGAAGCGCCGCAGGAGCGCGACACGTCTACTGCGCGCGACCCTTCAAGGTCAGTTGCTCACGCACGCAGCGCCATCGAGCATCACTTCTCGCAGGGCCTAGAGGAGTTCGGCGTCAGCCCTCAGGCAGTGGGATCTCGGGACCGCAGCGCCCAGACGCTCAGATTCGAACAGCTGGCGCGCCTTCTTGATCCTCCCCCGAGCCGACCAGCGACCATAAACGACTTCGGATGTGGCTATGGGGCTCTCTTCGAGTTCCTGGACCGTCTACCGTCAATCCGCCTCGAAACCTACTACGGGTACGACATCAGCGCCGAGATGCTGGCTGCGGCACGCGCACATACTGATGAGCGGGCTCATCTCATCCACGCGCACGAAATCACTGAAGTTGCCGATTATTCATTTGTATCGGGTACCTTCAACGACAAGCCTCATGCGGCGAGCAGCACTTGGATCAACTACGTCGAACACATGATTGAACAACTTGCCGCGCATTCTCGGCTCGGTTTTGCGTTCAACCTGCTCAGCACGTACGTCGACTTCCAGGCTCCCAACCTTTTCTATGCCGACCCGGGTCACTTCTTCGCGTTCTGCAAGACGCACTTTTCGCGCTATGTAACCCTTATCCACGATTATCCGCTGTACGAGTGGACAATGCTCGTGAGGATGTCGGGTGGCTGACGCATCACGTCCGCGCTGAGAGTGGCTATCCACGTCCTCGCGCGCAACGCTTAAGGGACACATCATGCACGAAGGTGAGCGCGAAACAGCTCGGGAACCGCCGCGTTGTATACCTCACTCCTGTCCGAGCATTGCTGACCGTGACGTGATGGCTGTCGCCGAGCGCATGCGTACCCGCCAAATCGCAGCCGGCTCATTGGTACGCGAGCTGGAGTCACGGTGGGCGGAGCACCTTGGAGTGGATCGAGAGACCGTTCTGATGGTCGCGTCTGGCACGTTCGCCATTTACATCGCTCTACGGCTAAGCGATGTTGGAGCCGGCGATCTCGTCTTGATGCCCGCCTTTGCCTGCCGCGCCATAGCCGACGCCGCTACCGAGGTCGGGGCCAGCCCACTCGTTGTCGACGTCGGGCCGCGATATGGCATCGATGACGGCGCGGCACTGCAGCGTGCCAAGGAAGCCGGCAACCCCGGCGCGGTAATTGCGGTTCATCCCTTCGGCGCCCGACTCGACCTGGAACGACTCGAAGCCCTTCGGTGTCCGATCATCGAAGATTGCGCCCACGCCCCTGAATTGCGTCCGAGTCCGAGCGCAGCGGTAAGCGTGTATTCGTTTCAGGCGACGAAGCTTCTCGCCGCGGGCGAGGGCGGTGCTGTAGTGGCGAGCTCGCGCGAGGCCAGAGCACGGCTAGAGCTTCTGCGAGCGGGCATAGACCGGCATGGATCCGCTGTCGGCCGGTTGTTAGTGCCGATGAGCGACCTCACCGCCGCACTGTCTCTCAGCCAACTCGAGCAGTGGCCAGTGTTCCGTGAGCGTCGCCGCGCTCTCGCACAGTTGTACAAAACGTTACTGGGCCCGCACTTCGACCATCATCTTTGGTTCGACGACGATGTCCCACATCGATGGCTCTTGCGTACTCACGCACGGTTTCGCGAGCTGCAAGGCGAAATGAGTCGCATGGGAATCGCCATCCGTCGTCCCGTAGATCCGCTTCTTCATCATTTGTTCGATCGTGAAGCGACCTGTCCGCGCGCCGACGATCTTTATGACACCACGATTTCACTACCGCTGTATCCCTCTTTGGAAGATGAGGACGTGAGGCGGATCGCTGAGGGTTTTCTTGCCACCGCGGCGAAAAGCTCGCAAGCCTATGTACGTGCTGAGACCGTTACTAGGTGAGCCACGCGCTGGTCAGGGACCAGGACCATACGTCCGCGTCGCTGGGACATTCGAAAGGCCGAGCGACTCGGCATTCGCGTGAGCATCGACAACGACGCGATCCCGACGCTGCGCGAACCAGAGCGCTCGGACCACAGCTGATGGACGCCCGGGACGGACGCGGACCATGAACCGTCGCAAGGCGGCGGCGCTGCCCCTTGTTATCGTCGAGGGATGGCTCGTCGCGGCCACCCTTTACCTCCTCGGTCTGCTGCTGGCGGCGATCAACGCCAGACGCGACGGCCCGTCCTCGCCCGCACTGTCAACGGGATCCGGCCGGATGCGCTTCTTGATCGTGGTTCCCGCTCGCAACGAGCAAGCCGGCATTGCGGCTACGGTTCAGGGGCTCCGGAACGTCTCATATCCACCTGAGCTCTTCTCGGTCGTGGTGATCGCCGACAACTGCGGCGACGAGACGGCGAGCCGCGCCGCTGCGGCGGGCGCAGAGGTCCTGGTGCGCGAGGACCGTGGACGACGGGGCAAGGGCTACGCCCTCGGTTGGGGATTGGAGCGGCTGCTGCCGGAGCGCCCCGATGTGGAGGCAGTCGTGGTCGTCGACGCTGATTGCAGCGTCTCGGAGAACCTGCTCACAGCGATGGAGCGACAGTTCCGAAGCGGCGTGCGTGCTTTGCAGGTGGCGTATACCGTCGCCAATCCTCGCGCTTCGCGGGAGACGGCGCTTCGCTTTGCCGCCTTCGCGCTGTTCAACGTCATCCGTCCGCTTGGCAAGGAGCGGCTTGGACTGTCCTCGGGGCTGATGGGCACCGGTATGGCCTTCAGGCGCGAGCTGCTGGAGCGCGAGCCATGGCAGGTCTCCTCTCTGGCGGAAGATGGCGAATACCACCTACGCTTGGTCGAGGCCGGAGAACGGGTGGCGTTCGTGGCCGAAGCGTGGGTAAGCTCCCCCATGCCGCTGTCGGCGAACGCCAGAGGTCAACAGCAGGCGCGATGGGAGGGCGGCAAGCTCAGGTTGGTGCGTCATTGGTCCCCGCGCCTGCTCCGATCGGGTCTCGCGCACCGGGACATGGTTCGCCTGGCCGCTGGCTTCGAGCACCTGATCCCGCCCCAGTCGCTGATCGCGGCGGGCAGCGTCGGCTGCGGGGCCTTGGCGTCAACGCTGAAATCTCGCCGACTTCTCGCGATGGCGATGATCGCCATACTCGCGCAGCTCTCCTACGTTCTCGGCGGGCTCGCTGCCGTGCGGGCGCCGCGCGAGGTCTACCGAGCCCTGTGGTCGGTGCCGATCGTCGCGATCCGCCAGCTCCGGCTGTACGGCCGGCTGGCGGTTGGACGCGGGCCCGCTGCTTGGCTCAGAACGCCCCGTGAGCCCTGATCGGGTGACCTCTATCGGGCGGCCAACGGACGGCTGTCGGCCGCGCGGCCGCCGCATATGCGTCATCCGCCATTCCTACTTCCCGCTCGATCCCCGCGTGAAGCGGAACGTCGAGACTCTGCAACGTTGCGGTGACAACGTCGAGGTGATCTGCTTGCGGGCGCAGGGCCAGCCCCGGGTCGAGCGGACCGGTAGCGTCACCGTCCGTCGGGTTCCGATTCGCCACCGACGGGGGGGCTGGGGGCGCCGGTTGTTCGAATACGCCGCGTTCGCGGCGATAGCCGGGCTGCTCGCCACGCTGCTTTGCGTCAGGCGCCGGTTCGACCTGATCCAGGTCCACACGGTGCCGGACGTGTTGGTGTTCGCGGCGCTCATCCCAAAGCTGCTCGGGGTGCCCGTGCTTCTGGACCTGCACGAGGTCATGCCCGAGATGTTCTCCACGACGTTCGGCGTCGAAGAGGGCCATTGGACATGCCGCGTCATCGCCCACTGCGAGCAGGCCAGCATTCGCTTTGCAGACTTCGCTCTTACCTGCACCGAGGACATGCGCGCGGCATTTATCAAGCGCGGTGCTTCGCCCGAGAAGATCGCGGTAGTCATGAACAGCGCGGATGAGAGCGTGTTCCAGTTCTCGGGTCCGCAAGCCCACCAGCACAACGGCGCCTTCAGGCTCGTGCACCACGGGACGATGGAGACCCGCTACGGAATCGATACCGTGATCCGGGCCGTGGCGGCCGCGCGAGCGTTCGTGCCGGAGCTGCGTCTGCTGCTGTACGGCGACGGCACGCAACGCCGCGACTTGATCGAGCTGGCGTCCGATCTCGGCGTGGACGACCTGGTCTGGTTCAGCGACGGCTTCGTGCCGATTGATGACCTGATCGCCGGAATCGCCTCATGTGACGCCGGGGTGGTCGCGACCAGGCGAGACGCGTTCCGAGATCTCACGCACTGCAACAAGATGTTCGACCTGATCAGCATGCGCCGACCGGTCATTTGCTCGCGCACTCGGTCGGTCATGTCCTACTTCCCCGAGGACTGTTTCGCGTACTTCGAGCCGGGCGATGACCAGGACCTCGCCAGGGCAATCCGATCGCTATACGAGCATCCGGAGCAACGAGAGACGATGGTCAGGCGCGCTGCACAGGTGAACGAGCCATATCGCTGGCCGAATCAGCGACGGCGTTACCTCGAGATCATCGAAGCCGTCGCGTCGGCCGGAGCCGTCCGAGCATGACCATCAGGTCACACCTGCTGCCTGCCGGCGACGGGCAGTGATCTTCGCCAGACCCTTCTCCACCGACTGCATCGCGAGGCCACGTTCCGCTCCGTCGAGCGAGAGAGCTGCCGCCAGAAACACGCCAAGGGCAACAAGCGCGATCCTGATCACAAGGTATGCCGGCCCAAGCGCATGCGCCCGGTCCGAAGGAAGCACGGCCAGCGACACGAACACCAGCAATGTCACGGCCCCGAGCGCCCAAAGGAGCTGGCCCCAGCGATGTGGTACGGGGTAGTGCCGCTGACTCACCACCATCAACGCAGCGAACCAAGCCAGTGAGGTGCTGGCCGTCGCGATACCCGCTCCCACGATGCCGAGTGGTCCGACCAGCGCCACCACCAAGGCCAGGTTTCCGACTCCGGCCACCACGGTGACTTTTGCCATCGTCACCGTTCTCTTGGCGATGGAGATCCCCGCGGCGAACATGTACATGCCCGCGAACAAAGTCGAGATCAGGAGGAAGGGGACAACGGAGCTGGCGCGCTGGTATTGGGCGGCGGCCAAGATCCGTATGGCTGGGGTCGCCAGGATCGTCAGCACGACAAAGGTCGAGAGCGCGATCGCGGTGAAGATCCGGAAGACCCGCGCGAGATCTGCCGGCGTTGAGGGCTCGTCCTTGCGGGCCAAGATCAAGGGCAGCGCCGCTCCTTGGAAGCCGGCCAGCAGGAGCGTGACGACGGCGGCCAGGCGGTAACCGACGCCGTAGACGCCCACATCCCCAAGGGATCGCATGTGCTGGATCACCAGGCGGTCCGCGTAGAGATTCAGAAACACGGCGACCGAGGCCGGAACCAGGGGAGCCGAGTAGACCAGCATCTCCCGGCATTTCTGCCGCTCGAAGTGCAGATGGAAAGTGCCTCGTGCAGCAACCAACACATAGACCAGCGAGACACTGGCTCCCGTCAGCACCCCCAGGAAGGCACCCTCTACTTCTAGATGCGCAACGAACACCAGCAGCGCGGAGGCTACTGCCGTAAACACCGCATAGATAATCGACGCGACCGCAAACGACACTGGACGCAGCTGCCACCGGAGCTGGCTCTGCGCGATCTGCAGCACGCCTTGGACAGCCATCCACGGTGCCGCGACCCGCAGCAAGACGACACTGACCCCCTTGCCCAACAGAAGGTGAGATGCCGGATCGGCGAACAGCTCAACGAGAACGAGAAATGCGGCGTAGACGCCGATCGCAAACCACAGAGCGGTAGACGCGTACCTGCGAACACGCTCCATGTCCTTCTCGTCTGCCACAAATCGCCCAAGCCCTTGATAGATCTCAAGCGCAACCGTCCAACCGACCAAGATCCCTGTGAGCGTCAGGAGGTCATATGCGCCGTACTCCCGCGGCGTGAACCGATGCGCGTAGAACGGAAACATCAGAAACGAGATCCCGCTGCTGAGCGCAACGGGGATTGCGTAGATGGCGCTATCGCGGCAGAAGCGACGGACCATGAGAGATCAACGTCCTCCGGCCCATCGCGCTACCGTAGGCACCCATCCTCGAGGCAGCTGCTCGTAGGCCGCCAATAACCGCTGCGCCACGACGCTGACGTCGTGTCGGCGCTCAGCGTACTCGCGCGAAGCGATCCTCAACTTCGCCACACCAGTCGGCGCTTCTACAACCCGCTCGAGACAGCTCCCGGCTGCGCTCATTTGCTGAAAGCACAGGGCCGCAGTCGCCCGCTGGCGGAGACGCTACGGGATGAATCCGACTTTCCCACCGCTGAGATCCGCACGCATCCGCTCTTGGAGCTCAACAGGGACGGCTCCACCGATGCCCCCTAGCGCCCACACCGATTCATACCGGGGAGACTTCTCCAGGCGATCGGCATTACGTCGCCTGAACTCCTCGATCGATCCGACTACGCGCGCCGGAGAACCTGCGACTACCGCATCAGGTGGGACGTCTTGGCGCACGACACTGCCGGCTCCAACGACTGCGTTCGCGCCGATCGTGACGCCGGGAAGGACGACACACAGACCCCCGATGTACGCTCGCTCGCTGATCTCAACCGGGCTGACCACCGTGTAGCCAATACGACGCTTAGTGGAGCTGTCGTGGGTATATATCGTGACGTGCATTCCAATTGTCACATCGTCGCCGATAGTCAAAAGCCACGGACACAACTCGGCTAGGTAGGCGTCTCGACCGATGAACACGTTGCGACCTAGGCGCAGCCCCCGTTTCACCAGCCGCTCGACGTCCGGGTCGCGCCTGAGCCTAGTCAGCAGGGTGTTGGCTGGACGGATTCTCTTTATCGCGCCACCGGTGCGTTTACTCAACATTGTGCTGAATCGACGTGCCCCGCTCCTCCGGAGACTAGGCCTCAGAGCCTAACAGTTCTGTGGCGGGCCGTCGTTGATCTAGCGTGGCAATCGAGCCGATGATTCTAGAGATCAAGCGCCGGGCTCGCCGCGCTGCGCGTACAGCGGGGGCCATCGCTTTCTCCGGCGACAACTACTTCTGTCCGTGTTGCCAGCGACATCTGCGGAGGTTCGTAAGGGGGGCTCACCAGAGCAACCTTGCGTGTCCCGCCTGCGGCTCTCTAGAGCGGCAGCGCCTACTCATGCTCTATCTGATGAGGGAGACGAATGTCTTCTCGTCGCGGCTCAGAGTGCTCCACTTCGCCCCGGAGCAGTGTCTCCACGATCGCTTCCGGACAGCTCCGCTGCTCGAGTATGTAACAGCTGACATACGCAAGCTCCCACTCGTGGATCTGAACCTGGACATAATGGCCTTGGACTGCCCGGATGCCTCATTCGACTTGATCATCTGCAGTCATGTCCTGCAGGACGTATCTGACGACAAGCAGGCGATGCGGGAACTCACCCGCGTCTTGCGCGCGGACGGCCGCGCGTTCTTGCAACATCCCATTGATCCCCACCGTGCAGATACTTTTGAGGATCCATCGATCACACACCCAAGGGAACGCGCCCGCGCATTTGGTCGGGCCGAGGGCCACCGCCGGTATGGGCGCGATTTCGAACAGCGCCTTCGCGACGCCGGGCTCTTCTTCAAGCGCGTCGATGTTCGCGAAGAACTCGATGCAGCGACGATTGAACGATGCGCGTTGCGCGACGCGAGCTCATTGCGCGCCGATGACGTATACGTCTGCTCTCTCGGCTGCAGTAGGTCCCGGTGGTTCTGATGCAGCATGCTGAACCAGGCCCGCTGCGGCTGGCAGAGCCTAGATTCGGGCCAGATGCACTCGCCGCGATCGAGGAAGTGCTCGCGAGTGGCCGGCTGACGCAGGGACCGAAGGTCGAAGCATTCGAGCAAGCGGTGGCAGCGTTCTGCGGGGTCGCGAATGGCATTGCCACCACATCCGGTACGACGGCGCTCGAGCTGGTGCTGGCCGCACTCGACATCGGTCCTGGAGACGAGGTGATCGTTGCGGACTTCACCTATCCGGCGACCGGTAACGCAGTGCTGCGATGCGGCGCGTCGTTGAAGCTGGTCGACGTCGACGTCGAGACGTACTGCATCGACGTCGGTGCGGTCGTCAGCGCGCTTAGCCCGCGAACGGCGGCCGTGATCGCGGTAGACGTGTTCGGGCTACCCGCCGATTACGCTGCGCTGGAGGATCTGCTCGTGGCACGGGAGATCCCGCTGATCTGTGATGCTGCGTGCGCTCTGGGAGGGGCGATTGGCGCTCGCCGCTGCGGCAGCTTCGGCCTGGCCAGTGCTTTCAGCTTCCATCCGCGCAAGTCGTTGACCACCGGCGAGGGTGGAATGGTCACCACTCAAGACGATGAGCTGGCGCGACGCATGCGCCGTTTGCGCAACCACGGCAGCGAACGCGTCGGGTGGCGGGCCAGCTTCGTGGAAGCTGGCTTCAACTTCCGCATGAGCGAAGTCAACGCTGCCCTTGGCCTGGTGCAGGTCGACTCGCATCTGAAGGTAGTCGAGCGCCGGCGGGAGCTTGCCCGCCACCTCACCGCCCTTCTGACGGATGTGGACGGCGTGGCGCCACAGGGCGTGCCCCCCACTCACCTCCATCCCTACCAGGCATACGTGGTTACTCTCGATGCTGCGATTGAGCGAGATCGAGTGATTGCCGAGCTGGGTTCACGAGGCATCGAATCGACCCTCGGTACTTATGCTCTACACGCCGAACCCGCGTTCACGGCCGCGTGTGGAACCCGGCCGGGCCAGTTGCCGCGTTCTCACCGGCTCCTGCAGCAGACGCTCACGCTGCCGCAGCACGAGCACATGCGGGACGGGGACGTGACGCGTATTGCCACTGTCCTACGCGACGTTGTCTCGATGGCCACGCGCCTTTAGCGCACAGCGACCCGAGGCTCGGCCTGAGCCACCTCGGTGACTCCTCCGCTGGTCAGGTACCACTCGACGGCGCGTTCGATCCCAGTGGCCAGTGGCAGCTTGGGGTCGAAGCCGAACGTGCCTCTAGCCCGATCCGTGGCGGCGATCTGCCTGCGCACTCAGCCCGAAGGAGCCGTAACTCCGTCCGGGTTCAACCAACACTGACCTGCGCGTTGGGAGCCGTCGGGTAGTAGAGCCCGATCCAGGCTGTGGCGGTGGGATCGCCCACCCACTCCACGACACCGTCACCGAGCCCCCAGCGTGACCGCTCGCTGGGCTCGCGGTCAGAGTCACCCGCCTGTCACGGTCACTTGATTGGAGGTGGCAAGCAGCGTGGACCCGTTGTTAGAGAAGAGCCGAAGCTCGTAAGTACCGGCAGCGCTGGGCATCGTGAACGAGCACGACCCCGAGGCCAGCGCGCCGGACCCTGCTGTCGTCGAGCAGCTGTTGTCATACATCCAATCGATATAGGACTCGTTGGCATCGCCCGGGTGATAGAGCCCGATCCAGTCTGTGGAGGTGGGGTTGCTCACGCCACTCCACGACACAGTCACCGAGCCCCCAGCAGGGACGCTTGCCGGGCTCGCCGTCAACGTCGCGCCACCCGTCACGGTCACCCGGCCGGAGGTGGCAAGCAGCGTGTACCCGCCGTTCGAGAAGAGCCGAAACTCGTAAGTGCCGTCAGCGCTGGGCATCGTGAACGAGCACGTCCCTGAACTCAGCGCGGCCGAACCCTCCGTCTGCGAACAGCTGTCCGTATAGAACCAATCGATATAGGCTGTGTCGGGATAACCGGGGCTATAGACCCCGACCCAATCTCCCGCGGTGGGGCTGCTCACCCCGCTCCACGACACAGTCGCCGAGCCCCCAGCAGAGACGCTTGCCGGGCCCGCCGCCAACGTCGCGCTCGAAGCAGTCCCAGGCGGCGGGATCGCCACCCCAGCGGGCCCGCTTCCGACCTTGATCGGTGTGCCGGCATTCCCGCTCGCCACGTCGATCGGCGTCACAGTGCCATTCCCGCCGTTGGTGACGTACACGGTCTTTCCATCCGGCGTCACCGCCAACCCAGCAGGCCCGCTTCCGACCTTGATCGGTGCGCCGGCATTCCCGCTCGCCACGTCGATCGGGATGACCGTGCCATTCCCGCCATTCGCGACGTACACGGTCTTTCCATCCGGCGTCACCGCCAACCCAGCAGGACGTTTCCCCACCTTGATCGGTGTGCCGGCATTCCCGCTCGCCACGTCGATCGGGGTCACCGTGCCATTTCCGCCGTTGCTGACGTACACGGTCTTTCCATCCGGCGTCACCGCCACCCCAGCGGGGTCGCTGCCCACCTTGATCGGCGCCCCAGCGTTCCCGCTCGCCACGTCGATTGGGGTCACCGTGCCATCCCCGCCGTTGCTGACGTACACGGTCTTTCCATCCGGCGTCACCGCCACCCCAGCGGGGTCGTTGCCGACCTTGATCGGCGCGCCGGCATTCCCGCTCGCCACGTCGATCGGCGTCACCGTGCCATCCCCGCCGTTGCTGACGTACACGGTCTTTCCATCCGGCGTCACAGCCACGCCGGTGGGGTCGTTGCCGACCTTGATCGCCGGCGCCGCGTTGCCGCTCCTGACGTCGAATGGCGTCACCGTGCCATCTCCGCCGTTCGCGATATAGGCGGTCTTCCCGTCCGGAGTGATCGCCACATCCGTCGGTTGCTTGCCGATCGGAATCGTGGAGAGCGCTTTACCGGTCGAAGAATCTATGACCGTGACCGAAGCTCCATTGTGATTTGCCACAAATGCCTCCGGCCCTGGTTTCCCGTAGTCCCACGGGAGCGCCTGCAGATGGTCCCAAGGGATGTCCTTCAGCCAGAGGTATTGATGGGAGCCTGAGAAGAACGCAGCATAAGGGTCAGTGCCAGAACTTCCCATGTACTGGCGCGGATCTTCCGCCTGAATCGCCAGTGACGAACCTGTGCCATCGGTGACGATCAACCCGTAGGTCTGCATCGCCTTAGCGATGATTTGCTCGCCCCGGCTGAGCCCGAGAGTCGACAGGTTCAGAGAAGGATCGAGCCGAAATCGCTCCCCCTCCGCCGGATCCGACCAGTTCGTCTCCCTGCCGTCGGTCGAATTGGCGGGCCATGAGAACACGTATCTTTGGACGGTTGGCACCTCGAGGTTGATCGCGTGATCGATATGCCCGCTTTGGAGCTCGCTGACACGGATTAGAAAGGCGAGCAGCGGCAGCCCAGAAGCGGTCGCTCCGTAGTGCGGGGGCATGATGCCCGGATTCCGCGAGACGTGGGTGATCCGACCGCCCCAGCACGCCGACCACGCGCCTGTGGACGGATCACGTGCCGCCTTCCAGAATTCCCACTCGGTGGCGCTGCTTGGCTGCCAGATGACCATCTCCGCGTCCGAACCGTCGGACGGGACGGCATTGTCAGGGATCGGGACGTTCTGGAACTGTGCTATGAGATTCGGATCGGGGGGTTGCCCCTGACAGTTGTTCCATTGAACGTTTACCGTTGGTTGCCCGGCCGTAACTGTGTAAATAGGGGCCGAGTAGGCGGTCGTGTTGAGCATCGCGTCCCCGCCTGAATGGGCCAGCTGTAAATTTAGGTTGTCTACGATCGCCGAAGAGTTTGGATCAAGCGATGCGCCCGCCGGCACGGGCGTTCGCCAAGGACCAGTGGGAGCAAACGGATCGTTAGCAGACGCAGAGGTTGCCCCTATTCCCACTAGTACCAGCGAGGCGAAAACGCCCAGCGCCAACCGTCTGCGAAGCCAACGACAAATAGTACGAACGGACACGCAGCCCCCCAAGACTTGGTGGAAGCCCCGGCCGCCGAACTTACCAGACGGTCCGTTCGAAATGCGATTCTTTTGCAGGATCCTCACATCGCCTCGTACATTTGCGTCCCCGTGGCCACGCGCGTTTAGCGCGTCGACGGTTTAGACCACATCCGCCCAAGGCGCGGGCTCGGCCAGCTCGGTGGCTCCGCCGCTGTTCAGGTACCACCTCACGGTGCGTTCAATCCCAGTTACAAGCGGCACCATCGGTTCGAAGCCGAATGTACTTCTAGCCCGGTCCGTGGCGGCGATCAGCCTCCGCACGTCGCCCGGCCGCGGTGGCACGTGAACCACCGGGTGGTCCGGCTTTCCCAAGGCTCCTAACAACAGTCGCACCATTTCATTGACGCTGGTATCCGTGCCGGCGCCGAGATTGAAGGTGTGTCCGATGGCCTGCTCACAGCACGCCGCTGCAAGTGCTCCGGCGACGGTGTCCGACACGTAGGTCATGTCGCGAGTCTGCTCGCCGTCGCCATGGATCTCGACTGGCTTGTCAGTGACAACGGCGCTCACCACTGCCGGGATCAGCCCTGCATATGCTCCGGCGTTCTGACGCGGCCCATACGTGTTGAACGGTCGCACCGTGGTCGCCTTCAGGCCAAAGGTGGTGGCGTAGGAAGCAACGGTCAGGTCCGACGCCGCCTTGCTCGCTGCGTAAGGGGTGTGTGCTCCCAGCGGATGGAACTCCGGCATCGGCGAGCACTGGGCGGTGCCGTAGACCTCCGAGGAGGAGAAGTTGATCAAGCGCTCGAAGCCGCCGCATCGCCCCAGTTCGCACGCGGCGGTGGTCATCGCGATGTTCCGCTGCACATTCTCGGCCGGGCGGATGAGCGAATGCGGCAACGGGATCACAGCCAGATGGAAGCAATAGTCGAACGGAGCGACGCAGGCATCGCTCAGCGCGCGTCCGTCGGTACAGTCCACACGCCGGAATGTGAGGCGCGATCGAGCATCGGTGAGGGCAGGTTCGAGGTTCGCTTCCTTGCCCAGAGACAGGTCGTCAACGACCGCGACATGGTCCATCCCGGCATCGAGCAAGGCATCCACCAGGTGGCAGCCGATGAACCCGGCACCACCAGTGACGAGCGCGCTACGGCCCTCGAGCTCAGACAACGCCGACCGTCGTGGGGATCTGGTTTGGCGAGATCAGCTCGTGCTGGCTGCCGGACGCCTTGATCGCCTCGGCGATCGAAAGGGCGGCGTAGGCGTCAGCAGCGGTCGCCGGCGCCGGGGCACCGTCCCGAACGGCGGCAAAAAAGCCCTCCCACTGAACTCGCAAAGGCTCCCACCGGGCGATCGCATAGCGGATCATGTTGCCCTCTCCGCCGCCGCGGATACCCGCCAGCGGCTCCCATACCGTGGGCTTCGTTGGGTGCTCGTAGTAGGTCAGATCCTGCGTCAGGTAATCGACCACGAACATCCCCCGCTCGCACGTCACCGTCAGCTGCCGTACCTTGGTCGGGGAGATCCAGTTGGACTCGAGCAGGCCGGTGATCCCGTTCTCGAAGCGCACCGTCGAGCAGACCAGATCCTCGCTCCCATCACCCCCGCCTGCTGCGGTCTCCGCGAATACCCGCTCCACCTCGGCGCCGCTCAGATAGCGCATTACGTCGATGTCGTGCGTGACTAAATCGAGCGCTACGCCCGCCATCCGCGAGCGATTGGGGAAGGGGCTAAGGCGACGGGCGTGCATCTGCATGATCCGCCCCGCGTGCCCGGACGAAAGCTTCCCCTTCAGTGCCCGCACCGCTGGGTTGCACCGCTCGACAAGACCCACCCCCAGCTGTCGTGGGATCCTCTCGGCCAGCGCCATCAGGTCCTGCGCCTGGGCCAGGCCGGGCGCCATCGGCTTCTCGACGAGCACGTGCAGACCCGCTTGCAGCGCCTCGCTGGCTGCCTCCGGCAGAAGCTCAACCGGTGTCGCGATGCATGCGAAATCCAGCTCCTCGGCCGCCAGCGCCTCCTTCAATGAGTCATAGCCCCGGGTGTCGGGCCGCCCCCGCAACGCGCTCTCGCACCGCAGGCGGTTAGGTTCGACGACCGCGACTACCGACACGTCCCCAGGCGAGAGCGACTGCAGCACGCGCACGTGGCTCTGACCCATCAGGCCGAGCCCCACCACGACACCGCGCAGCGGCTCCGGGAGTTGCCCGTTGCCCTCCCTAACCGGCTGCATCGAGGTCAAAGCGTGGTTGTCTCACGCTCTAACAACGGCAGCTCTACCCGCGATCTATCGCCGCGCGGCGACACTGCAGGGCGGCGCACAAGCAGAAGCAGACCTCCGAGCACCCCGTTGATTTGGCGTGATCGCCTACATCACGTCGGTCTACCCATCGGTCTCGCACACTTTCATCGTACGAGAGGTCGAAGCGCTGCGACGGCGAGGCATCGCGGTCTCGACGGTCTCCGGACGACGGACTCCAGATGAGGAGTTGCTCTCCCAGGCGGACTGGCGGGCGTTCGAGTCGACCTGGGCGATCTTGCCTCCGCGCTGGAGTTCGGTCGTTGCCGCTCATCTGACGGCGCTGGTGCGGCATCCACTGGCTTACGGCTCGACGCTGCGCCGTGCGCTCAGCATGGGCCGGGCGGGCGCGCGCGGACGACTGTGGCAGATCTTCTACTTCGGCGAAGCCGTGCTCGCCTGGCGGCATTGGCGCCGGCTCGGGGTCAGTCATGTGCACGCCCACTTCCCCGCTGTGCCCGCTGACGTGGCGCTGCTGGCGAGCCACTTCGGCCGCGTCGCCTGTGCCGGTCCGGGCAGTTGGAGCTTCACCGTCCACGGTTGCTATGAGCTCTCCGATGTTCGCTGGTTCGCGATCGCGGACAAGATCCGCAGTGCGGCGATGGTGGTCTGCGTCAGCGACTTCACCCGTAGCCAGTTGATGGCGCTGGTGGACGCGTCGCAGTGGAAGAAGCTCCACGTCGTGCGCTGTGGCGTGCGGCCGTCCGTATACGCCAACCTCGGCGATCCGCCGACGGGCCGGCCCCGGATCCTTTGCGTGGCGCGACTCGTGGCCGGTAAGGGTCAGGAGCAGCTGCTCGAGGCCCTGGCGATGCTATGCGGGCGAGGGATCGACGCCGAACTCGAGCTGGTGGGCGACGGCCCCAACCGCGCGTCGCTCGAGGAGCTGGGTGCGAAGCTCGAGCTTCGCGATCGCGTGGTGTTCACGGGATCGGTGGCCCAGGATGTGATCCCACGCCACTATCAAGCCGCCACCGCGTTCTGCCTGCCGAGTTTTGGCGAGGGCGTGCCCACGGTCTTGATGGAGGCGATGGCTTGCGGACGGCCCGTGGTCGCCACAGCCGTAGGTGGAGTGAGCGAGCTCGTCAGGGATGGAGAGACCGGGATCCTGGTCTCTCCGGCGCGTCCGGACCGGCTGGCGGATGCCCTTCAGGCCTTGCTCGAGGATCCAACCTTGCGCAGGCGGCTGGGTGAGGCAGGCAGACAAGAGGTCCTCGGTCGCTATGACATCGACCACAATGCCGATCAGGTGGCTCAGCTGTTCAAGGAGCTTTTGGCTGATCGAACGGACCGTGTCGGCCTGTCCGGCATGAACGGCGCTGATGGCGCGGCCGGGTCTGCGAGCCGCGGAGGGGGATCGCGCACTGAGCCGTCTGCTGAGCGGCCAGCGCAATCAGAGGCACTGGTCCGACGGTGACGGCGACCGGGCGTCCCTCTCGGGCGACCCGAGGCGCGCCGCGGGCACTGGCGGACTCGCAGCAGGCGCTCGACGATTCCCTACGGATCGTTTGCATCGTTCCGTTCCGCAACGAGGAGCTCTACCTACCGCGGTTTTTGGCATCCATGGCTAGCCAGCGCCGATGGCCCGATGAGGTGTTGCTGGTGGATGACGGCTCAGTTGACGCTTCGCCCCGGTTGGCGAGCGAGTTCGCAGCACGCCACCGCGAGGCTCGGCTGCTCCGGCGGCCGCCGCGCAAAGGCGACCGAGACCGACTGGCGGACGCCTCGGAGCTTGCGGCATTTCAGTGGGCCCTGGAGCGCGTCGCGGTGCCGTGGGATGTGGTCGTCAAGATGGACGCAGACCTGGTGCTGAACCCAGAGACGTTCGCGACCCTCGAGCAGGCTTTCGCCACGCAGCCCGATCTCGGCATCGCGGGCGCTTATCTGAGCGTCTACGACTCGAAGGCGGGCCAGCTGCGAAGGGAGCGCTGTCCGGCGCAACACGCGCGTGGAGCGACCAAGTTCTATCGTCGCACCTGCTATGAGCAGATCGCTCCCGTGCCCGCGGTTCTGGGCTGGGACACCATCGACGAGATCGCAGCGCGGGCGCACGGGTGGCGCACCGGAAGCGTTGAGTGTCCGGGTGGGGATACGGTCCACCTTCGGCCGACGGGCGCGCATGGAGGCATGACCAGGGCACAGTTCCGGTGGGGCGCGTGCGCCTACGGGATCGGACAGCACCCGGTATGGGTCGCGGCCTCGGCCCTACGACGGGTCCGCGACCGGCCTTACCTAGTGGCTTCCTTGGCGTTCCTCGCCGGCTGGGCCCACGCCTCGGTCAGGCGTCGCCCTCGCGCCGCGCCGGAGCTGCGAGCGTTCGGACGGCGCGAGCAGCTGAGAACGCTCAGGACCCTCTCGTGGCGGCCGCTGCGCCCCGCGGACAGCTCCGATAGGCCGGGGTAGACCGTCCTCCCGCTATCCGCTGCTGGGATGGAGATCGAGCTTCAAGACCTGGACGTCGCTCCACGGAAAGTTCTCCAGCACCGCGCTCGGCTCCTTGCCTCCGTAGAAACCGCCGGGACCGTAGAAGGGATCCGAGCCGACCGACGTGGTGGATACAGGATCTTCCGCGTAGAAGCTCACGATGCCCGACGTATCACGGATGAAGATTCCATAGCGCTGGGCGGCCTGGGCGATCATCAGCGTCAGGGGCGGTAGGTGGAGCGCGTTGAGGTTGAGCTTGGGGTCCAGACGCAGCCGCGCGCCTTCAGGCAGCGCATCGGGCGAGGTCGATCTTCCATCGGTCCGTTGGCCGGGGGCGGCGAACACGCCGGCACGTGGAGCGGGAATTCCGAGCGCCAAGGCATGGTTGATGTCGCCGCCACGGACCTGATTGACCGTGATCGCGCCACCGACGAGCGGAAATGATGCGGCGCTGACGCCCCAGTACGGCTCGGCGCCGGGCCACGCGTCGGGTCCATAGACGCCCAGGTTTTGGGAGACGTGCTGCATCGCCCCTCCCCACTCTGCCGTCCATTGGCCGTTCTGGCGCCTCATCCCGAAGAACTCCCACATCCGGTCGGTGCTGGGCTGCCAGACCGCAAGGTCGTCGTCGCCACTCGAGGGGCTCGCGTTCGCCGGCAGCGGTACCGCCGACCAAGCTGCGCTTAGAGCTGCGTTCGCATGCGGATCGCTGTGGTTCAGGATCACGCGGATGGTCGGTTGGTTGCGCGGCACGGTCACGATCGGCACGCCGTCGTGCTCGGTGTTGATCCACGGTCCCGACCGTTGCTTCTGCTCGCTCTGCACCTGCGCGTTCAGCGCAGCGACCATCGCCGGCGAGTTTGGGTCGACCGGTGCGTTCGCCGGAACCGGCTGGTTCCAGAAGCTACGGGCCGAAAAGAACCGAAACGGCTCGCCGCTGGACCCGCGCGTTCCGCTGGACCCGCGCGTTCCGGTCTGATGCGTTCCGCTGCTGCCGCACCCGACGAGCGCTGGGGCGACGAGCAACGCGATCAGGAGCGCCGGTCTACGCACCGAAAGATAGTTTGACAGCACCCGCCGGCATTCGCATCATCGCCAGCCCTTGAGCCGCCCCTTCACGGAGCGCGTCAGGCGCTTGCGTCGGGGCTCATGCCGATCAAGATACGCCGAAAGCGCCTCAGGCGAATCCGTGGCCTGAATCGAGCGGCGGGACTGCAGCCATGCCCTCGCGTTCGAACTCCCGCCGTCGCTGGTGTACACGATCTCATAGCTCTCGCTGCGAAGGAGCTTGAGCGAGCGCCGATCGTAGGACCCAAAGGGGCAGGCCGCATGGACCACCTTGTGGCGTACGGCACGCTCGAGCTCCCCCTTTGCCGCGATGATCTCCTGCGCCAGGTCCGCATCCGAGAGACCTTGCCAGCGGCGATGGAGCATGCCGTGATTGCCGACGGCCATTCCGGCCTCAACGAGCGCGTGGGCATCCTTGCGCGACAGAAACCCGGGGCGATCGAGGCGGTCCGCGACCAGGAAGAACTCCGCCCGCAGTCCACGCTCCAGCAGCCTGGGAAGGGCGATCGCGACGTCCGAGGCATTCCCATCGTCGAACGTCAATCGAGCATTGGGTCGTTCGGCGACCAAGGACAGCAACTGCTCGAAGAGGTCTACGGAGATCCAAACTCGATCCTCACCAGGATCGAGCCGGCGGGGGCATCTTCCGATGCCGTGAACAGTCAGGTTGACCACCTGTGATTGCGTGGCCCGGTGCAATCTCAACGCGATGATGAGCCGTCTGGTTCCCTGGGTTCTCCATTGAGAGCCTCGGGGAGATCCCGGCGAGATTGCACCCCCAGCTTCAAGAACGCGTTCCGGAGGTGCCACTCGACCGTCTTGCGCGTGACCACCAGCTCCTCGGCGATCTCGCGGTTGCTCAGACCGGTGCTGGCCAGATCGGCGACGCGCCGCTCTCCGGGAGTGAGCGACTCGATGCCGCTCCAGCGCGCGCGGCGCGGACGGCCTCCCGCGGCAACGAGCGCCGCGAGACCGATCCGCGCTGTTCGCAGCGCGCCGAGGTTGTGTGCCGTATCGATCCCGCGCCGGAGCCATCTTCGTGCCTGCTCCGAGCGTCCGACTTCGTGGAGGGCTGCGCCGTAGGCGACCTGGACCTTGGCCCGTTCCAGGAGGGAATCGGAGTCTTCAATCACAGTATGTGCACGAGCCAGGTCCTGGCTCGCTCCAGGCAGCCCTTCGACGCGCGCCCTGACACGCAGCGTCAGCGCGATCGCGCGGGGGGCGCCGAACGTTTCGGCGACCTCGACCGCGTTGTGCACCAATTCTCGGGCTCGATCCTGGTCTCCAGAGGCGGCATAGCACAGAGCCTGCATCGGCTCCCACGCGACGATCGTTGGATTGAGGATCCCGAACGCCTCGGCAAGATGGCCGGCCTCTTGCGCTGCGCTCAGAGCCTCGGCCGCCCGTCCGCGCGCGAGGTTGAGAGCAGCGGCTGCCTGAAGCAGGAACATCCGTTCGATCTCCGTCACGGGGGTGGTCCGAGTTCTGTCGAGCGCCGCGTCCGCCTCTGCGAGAGCATCCATTTCGCGCAGTGCATCGACCAATATTGCGGCCGCTCCGGCGAGCGGGAACTTCGAAGCACCTGCCTCGGCGGCGAGTACATGCCGCACCGAGTCGGCGGCCTCGCTGAGGCGGCTGGTGTGCAGGTAGGTCAGAGCCTGTGCGATGCCGAGGTTGCGCTCGGCAAGCAGCGAGCCAGCAGAACGGGCCACGCGCAAGGCCTGGCCACTAACGCGCTCGGCCCCCCGAAAGTCGTCGGCGAACGTGAGCACTGCGGCTGCCGCCGCATGAAAGTAGCCATCGGCGGTTGCGGTATCGGCGCTCTGTGCGGCCAGCGCGCGGCGGACGTGGCTCGCTAGCTCGTCCCGCCGAACTCCTCGACAGAGTTGGCCCCACGCGAATGCCAGCAGAAGCTCCGGGCCGCGTGGGTGCTGTGCGGTGTCGCCACAGGCAAGCTCGGAGATGCGCGAGAGGGCGGCGCTCGACTGCTCAGGCATGAGTAATCCCGCGATAGCGCTGTTCGCCGCGGCCTGGCTACGCAAGGCGTCATCTTCAGACGCCACGTGGCAGGCCGCGTCGAATGCGACAGACGCATGGTGCGGAGCACCCGCGGCAACTTGGGCAATTCCGAGTTTCAGCAGTGCCTCCGCGCGATCTCGAGGACGCTCGGTAAGCGCTGCAGCCGATGCCAGTGAACTGGTCGAGGCCGGGTCTCCATTCACTAGCTCCGCGTGCCCAAGCCGAACGAGAAGGTCGGACTTCGCGTGCTCTGCAACCGAACCCTCCAGCAACGCCCGCCGGATCAGCGGCTTGGCGTCAGCCAGATTGCCTTCCGCGACCTCCCGTTCCGCGAGCTCGACGAGGCGCTCGACCATCTCAGGGTTCGGAGACTCAGCGGCAATCAGGAACTGCTTTGCAGCCGCCGACGCGGATTTCGGTCCTCTCGCCGAGGAGCCGCACTCGCTTCCCAGGACGTTACGCAGTCCGGAGTACGCCTGAGCGCGCAGACACCGGAGGGCGATCTCACTCCCCAGAGCGAGCGGCGCTCCGCGTTGGAGGACACCTGCTTTGCGCAACGCCGAAATTGCTCGGCGACCCCGCTCGAGAGGAAGTCCAGCAAGGCGAATCGCCGCAGATGTAGTCGGCGGGTTGGACACTGCCACCGCCATGGCGATGGCCGCAGCATCCGGACCGAGCTCCTCGAGCTGTTGCTCTACGAAATAGCGCATGCCGGGCGGGGGAACCGGCTCCAGCGCCCGGCGAGGCGAGCCTGCCGCGGGATCGAGATGGTTGGCCGAAATCCAGGTGATGAGCTCCCGGAGCAGACGGGGATTCCCACCGGTCAGCCTGGCACATTCATCGCAAAACGTCGCCGTTGCCCCGGGCAGTGCCTCGGAAATCAGTCGCTTCGTCTCCCGTTTGCGGAGCGGGCCCAGCGCCACCACCACGCAATGGAGAAGCCCGCGCAGCTCCTCGATCGACTTGCGATCCTGGGGAGAGAGCCGCCCAGTCTGGAGGGTAAGCGCGATCAGGAGCGGTCGTGAGGCCGCATGGCGTGCCAACTCCGCCAGCTTGCAAAGCGACGCGGAGTCGGCAAGGTGGGCATCGTCGACGAGAATCGCATACGGCTTAAGATCCTGAATGTGATCGAGAAGCGGCGTGAGCGCGTGACGCGCCGAAGCCGCCGGCGCCTCGGACCCCCCACCGAGCAGCTGCTGAATCATCGTTTCCGGCGCCGGTCGATCCTCGGGCCGGCTGCGGGTGCTCGCGACGTTGAAATTGTGCGCACGCGCGTTCTGAGCGAGCTGAGCTAGCACCACGCTCTTGCCGGTCCCACGGTGTCCGTGAACAATGAGAACGCGCCCACGGCCTTGAGCCACAAGCTCGACCGCATCCGTCACTTCAGTGAGTACACGCGCACGCTCAACGATCGGCCAGCGTGTCATCCGGCCGTTCGGACCGTGCTGGCGCGCCCGGGCTGCGCGACGGAGCCGATGGCTGGCGTTAAGGGCTTCCGCGTTCATTCCGTAGGAGCGAGATCGGCTGCCTGACACCGTCGTCCGCTCGCGATCCGCGACTTACCGAGAGCTCCCACCGCAAGCGATACTGCGCTTCACATGCCCAGCCTCCTGGGGGGCGCAGAGCCACAAGGTGATGAACCACACCCTTAGAGCCGTACAAAATGATGAAACGAAATCCTCAGGGAGTACAAAAGCGCCCGCTGGCGGCTCTCGGCCGCACCAGCGCGGCCGAACCGACGGCGACCCCCCAGTGTCTCACCGAGAATGGAGCATAACGTTTTCGGGCCTGGAACAAGAGCTTGTCGCATCGGGCGGGGATCGTGGCGAGGTCGGTTTTCAGCCCGCTTAAGCCGAATGGTACGCCCGGCTGCCGCTGGATCGGCCGTGGGCAGGCCTGCGGAACGACGAGATCCTTCGGACATCGATCAGCCTGAAGGGTAGACCCCCCAGAGTCACCTCTGCTCAGAGCTAGGCACCAGGATGCCTTCGCTACAGTTCGCCACATTGGGCGAGGAAGCGAATACCCTCGGCACGGGCAGGGGGTTGAATCAATGACCGGAGAATCCCGATCGGGACTCGGTTACGCCAAAGTCCGAGCTCGTGGGCTGCCCGCCTCAATCGCAGTCGTAGATGTCTCCTAGATTCCAGCGCCGACCCAACATCGCCCGGCTCGCTCGTCGCGGGAATGTCGAAAAGCTCATCGCCGCGCTCTCGTATCGCGACGTGTTGACCACGCGCGGGAGGCAGTTCGACCTTGGAGCCCCAATTCGCGCCGAGGCGGCCCGGGCACTGGGGGAGATCGGTGATCCGGCGGCAACTCGACCACTCGCGGAGGTCGTGATGACCGATCGCGACCCCAGGGTCCTCACGCTGGCGATCCTCGCGCTCGACGGAAGCACGGACCTCGAGGTGCTCACCGCGCTCGTGAACGGCGTATGCACCTCGCACGATCCGGTCTATCAGCCTGCGCGAGACGCCGCCGTCGCGCACCTACGGCGCATTCCCGTCGGAGTGGCTCCGGTGCTAGCGCGCGCATTTGTCAACGGAACCCACTCTCACGGACTCGATGAAGATGAGAAATGGGTCGTGCGCGAGGTGATTGCTCCCGACGAGGAGAAGCGGGAGGCCTGCGCTCCGATGCTGGTTCGATCGCTCGGATTGGACGATGACGCGATCGCGCAGCGGGCAGCGGACGCAATCGTGGAGCTGGCTCCTTGCGGCGCCAGCGAGCTGATGGAGGCACTTTCTAACTCCTCACTCGCCGCGCGCACGGCAGAGGTGGTTGGTCGGAGAGGAGATGGACAGGCACTGGAGCGGCTCGCGGACTTGCTCCAAGCCGACAGTCCGGCCACGCGGAAGGCGGCCGCCGCCGCGCTCGGTGAACTCCGGGATCCCTTGGCCGCCGAGGCCCTTCTCGCCGCCGCCGGTGATGCTGACGGCGAAGTCCGCGTGGCCGTAGCCGAGGCACTCGACAAGCTCGGCACGGTCGCGGTCATTGCCTCCATCTCGAACTTGATCGGAACCCTCGCCACCGAACGCCAGCGGCTCGGTCACGAGTCCGGACAACGGTCGGGCGAGGAGAACCGCAGGCTGGGATCCGGTTTCAGTTCTCGTGGGATTGAGCGGCCGACACATGGTGGCGTCGAGCTGCCGCCCGGCGCAGTCTCCGTGCCGCCGTTCGAGCAACCGGAAGACACAGGCCCCGACGGGCGCGCGGAGGAGGAGGAGGAGGAGGAGGAGGAGGAGGAGGAGGAGACCTGCATGGGATTTCCAGCGGCCATCCCGTAGCGGACTACCGGTCGATCGCTCGCGATGAACCGCAACAGGAGCGGCACGAGCGTTCAGCTGCCGCCAGCGGTGTCGGCGCGTTCTCGGGCGATGCGGCCAGGACCCCAGTCGCGGAGACAGAACAGACGGAGGCCGCTTTGGAGCGAGCAGCTGCATCCGACAGCGCTGAGACTGAAGCGGCGGCCAAGGTGGCGCGCGGAGGCGTCGCGGGCCCAGCGGCGCATCGACCGACGGGGATCCTGATTAGGTTTCGCCGGCGGTTTGTGCTCCTCGCGCTGATCGCCTCGTGCGCTGCGGCGGCCCTCGGTTTCATCATCGCGCGAGCAAGTGGAGGCCATGAGTCGCCTGGCGCGACTCCAAGCGTCAGCTACGCCACGAAGCTCGACTCCGTGATCGGCCAACTCAACGTTGCTCGCTCAGTTGCCAGCACCGAGCTGAGCAGATCGAGAGACGCTCACGCTCAAGCGGCGGCTGCCCGGAGCCTCGCAACCGCCCACGCACAGGCCGCGTCCGCGCTGCAGGGCGTCCAGGCGGGCACGGCGACCCTCGCCAATTCAGCCGTGGTAGCGGCACTGCAACGAACCAGCAGCGCATATCAGGCGCTCGCACGGGCGGTCACGCTCGGCGACCTCCATGGCGAGCAGGCTGCCTTTGCGTCCCTGAAGCGCGCTAACCAGGACCTGAGCTCCGCCTTAGCGCAGCTGCGAACCCTGGGCTATCGGGTCGCGTGAAGCCCGACTCTGGCGGCCTCAGCCGCCCCCGCTAACGGTTCCGTAGCCGGCGCCACTCGGATTTCCGGGAGCGGGCGCCGGCGCAGGCTTTGCCGCCCGAGTAGGTGTCGTTGCCGGAGCGGGGGTTCGTGCGGGCGGTGCGCTTGCTGGGGGAGGCGGCGAGGAGGGCGCACTGCTCGCGGAAGCCGCAGGGGGTGACCCCGCGGGGGGTGACGCCGCGGCCGCGGCAGTGGCCGCTGTTGCCCCCGTTGCGGATGCAGATGCTGGGTTCGTGGTAGGCCGCCTCTGTCCCGTGGTCAGCCGAGTCGTTGGAGCGGGCCCAACGCCGACAACCCAGGGTCCGCCTGATGCCCGGGATCTAGTTACCTTCTCGGAGGTTGTCCGCGTCGCTGCTCCGACCAGGAACGCAACGCCGAACGCGGCTAGCAAGGCGCCAACGGCCAAAATCCATGGACGGAGCGTCAGGGCGAGGCCGCCGGCTCGGGAGCGATCGCTCGCTCCAGCGCCCGCATGCGAGCTGGCATCCATGACTAATAGCTGATCTCGGACTGAAACCTCACGCCGACGCCGCCTCCCGACACTCGGACCAGATCATACCGCGCCAGCCCCCGCCGAAGCTTCCTTAACGCTAGAATTTGGAGTGCAGAACGCCGGATGGACTGATGGGCAGGGAAGGCGGCAGAGGTCGAGCCGCGGGCTCGTATGACCCCAGCGCTCGGGGAATGAAAGTACGGATCACAAGCCAAGTTGCACGGGGCCTGGCCGTCGGATTGGTGCTCACCTCAGTGGTGATCCTGGCGAGCGCCGCTAGCTTGTGGCTGTTCGCTGGCGCTTCGCTGGCAGCCGGTCCCACGCACGTATCGCTGCAGCTGTCGCCCACCGAGATCCGCGCCGACGGCACCACCACGAGCACCGCCACAGCAACGGTGACGAACCGCGCATCGGCGCTGGACACCGTGGTCATAACGTCCAGCGACCCCGCTGATCAGGTCAGCGCCACCGTGCCTCATGGGACCCATCCACGGAGCTACACGGCGACAATCTCGTCGAGCGATCCCGGGCAGTCAACCATCACGGCCACGACAACCGTGTCCAACGCGACCGCAACGGCCGTCCTGACCAAGTACGGCAATGCGAGCCGCATCAGCGTAAGCCTGAGCCCGAGCGTGGTCACCGCCGATCGCGCCTCCAGTAGCACCGCCACAGCGATCGTCGCTGACGCCAAGGGCGATCCAGTGCCGAACGACGCGGTTGTGTTCACATCGAGTGACCCTGGCGAGCAGCTCAGCGCCACCACGGCCCACGGAGACGGCACCTACACCGCGACGATCACCAGCTCGACCAGAGCGGGCCCGGCGACGATCACTGCGACCGATGCGTCGGTCACGCCGAACCTGAGCGCCTCGGCCAGCCTCACTCAGTCGGCGGGGTCGCCGACCCAAGTGTCGGTCCAGCTCGTCCCAAACTCAATCGTCGCCAACGGGACCGGTACGACAAGAGCCGTTGCAACGGTGACCGATGCCAACGGCAATCCGATAAAGGGCGACACCATCGTGTTCTCCTCCAGTGACCCCGCAATACGCGCTGGCCCCACCACGAACAACGGCGACGGAACGTATTCGGCCACGTTAACCGGCTCGAACACGCCGGGTGAGGTGACGATCACTGCGACCGATACGTCGGTCACGCCGAACCTGCGGGCCTCGGCCACCCTCACTCAGTACGCAGTCCCGGTCCAGTTCATCCCAACTGTCGGCTCGTTCATGAGGTGGACCTTCCAGTTCACGCCGAGCTACACGACGGTCCTCCATTTTGAGGTCATACACCCCCCACCGGGTGGGAAAATCGTTCTCACCTGCACTGGCAAGGGCTGCCCCTTCCGCACGCGCGCGATGCTGGTGAACTCAGGCAGCTGCCATACGACAGCCATCTACAACTGTGGCGGTCACCTCTGGCTCGAGTCTCGCTTCCGCAACCACCGCTTGTACGCCGGATCTCGCATCACCGTAACGGTCCTTCTGCCCTACTGGGTCGGCAAGTACTACTCGTTCACGATCCGGGCGCGCCAGGGGCCACGTATCAAGATCGAATGCATCGCCCCAGGTCAAACGCGCCCCGGGGTTGGCTGCTAGGCACGATCGTGCTCGATCGGCCGGGCACTTGGCGAGCGGCCGTGCGCTTGTGAGCGAAGCCGCGAGCAACCCGCCGCCCCTCCTTTGGTCGGCTTCCGCCGCGTAGATCACCGGGCGCCGGGCGCGTAGCTCAGTGGGAGAGCGCAATCGGGGAAGCCGACGAGCTCGCGCAGCGCCAGCTTCGACGCCTTGTCCCGGCCCATCCCGCGCCGGTAGACCCGCAGCAAACGACGGGTCCGTGTGCCCGAGCTGGTCCATCACCGAGCCCGGATCGACCCCGAGCGCGACCAGCACCGAGGCGAACGTGTGCCGCAACTTGTGCGGCGTCAGCCGCTCCGGCAGCGGAAACTCGCTCGCCTCCGTCAGCCGCTCGTTCGCGAGCTTCACCGCCGGCGCGAGCACCCGACGACGGACGTTGCTCGGAGGTTCGAGCAGCGACCGCCGCGAGATCTCGACTTCGACGGCTGAGCTCAGCCGCTGCAGCCCTCTACACCCGACCGCACGTGGCCATAGCTCAGTTGCGACAGCGCCTGCTCTGCAGCAGGAGGTCGCCGGTTCGATCCCGGCTGGCTCCACTTCAGAAAGCCTCGGGAGCCAACTCCAGATCGGCGGGCACTTCTAGGTCCAGCGTGTAACTTTCAACCGGCGTGAGGGTCATTTTTCAACCGGCCTTGACGGCACGCGGCGGCAGTCTGCGCAGTTCTAGCGCGTTGGTTCTAAGCATTGCTCCTGGTGCGGCGGATCTCTGACCGTTCAGCGGGGATGAGATAATGCGGCGTCTCATCCTCGTTTGCGTTGCTGCTGTGGTTATCAACGCGGCCTGCCTGTGGGGGTCGGCGCTGGCTGGTCGCGTCGGCTCGGGCGCGACGTCCGACTCCCGCCTCAGCCTGGCAGGCATGGAGAGGTCCGGCGCGAGCGCCCATCAGGATCGGAATCACCGCCCACCCACCCGCAGTGCCGGGAGCAGGCGATCGCCGCGACCGTCCTTCTTATTTGGAGACAGGGCGATCGAGTCGCACGTGCGCGACGATACGCCTGGTTCGGCCGCGGCGGTTCCGTTCGACGACGGGGCGAGCGGCCGGGCCTCAGCGATCACCGTCTACGTCGGTTCGCATAGCGCCGCGACCCAACTGGTCGCTGGGCTGTATTCGGGCACGCCCACACGACCCGGGTTCCGACTGGCCTCGGGTTCTATACGCGGGCTCATGCCTGGAGCATGGAACACAGTCCCCATCCGGCCTACGCCCTTACGGGCTGGGGCAACGTACTGGCTTGCGATCCTGGCTGGAGGCGGAAGGGTTTATCTCCGCGGGGTCAAGGAGGGCGGCTGCTACGGCGAGAGATCCAGGCAAGCGAATCTTCGTTCCCTGCCACGCAGATGGCTGGCAGGAGCACGCTCGCGCTACTGCCCGATCTCGACCTATGTCAGCGGCATTCCGGCTCCGGCTCGCAAGCAGCAGACCGCTGGCTCGCTGCCGTTGAGCGGGCTGCAGGTGGCCGGCAACCAGCTGCTCGATCGGACTGGCAGGCTGGTGCATCTCCGGGGCGTGGATCGCTCCGGGACCGAGTATCTGTGCGCACAGAACTCGGGAATCTTCAACGGGTCCAGCGCGACGGACGACGGCGCTGCCATCGACGCGATCAGCACGTGGAAGGGCGTCAACAGCTTGATGTACGGCCTCAACGAGGATTGCTGGCTGGGGATCAACGGCGTGCCTCCGGAGTACAGCGGCCAGAACTACATCAACGCGATCAAGGCCGCCGTCACGGAGGCTGAGGCCAAGGGCCTATACCCCGTGATTGATTACTTCTCTGGCGATGAAGGAACGAGGCTCGCGCAATCGCAGCCATTGATGCCCGACAACGACCACACACCGCTGTTTTGGGAGGAGGTCGCGAACAGCTTCAAGGACGACCCCCGCGTGATTTTCCGCTTGCAGGAGGAGCCGCATCTGCCCTCCGGCGACTCTCGGGCGGCCTGGCAGTGCTGGAGCATGGGCGACGTGCAGTACACCACCAGCTCTGATAACTCCCCGCCGACACCGCCCAGCCCGAGCGGGAGAGTTCCCCACTGCTCGGGTCAGACGGACTTCATCGACGGCGCCGTCGGAATGCAGTCACTAATCAACATTATCCGTGGAACTGGTGCCAGGAACGTGATCCAGGTCCCCGGCAACTGGTGGGCCGGTGAGGTGCAATGCAACCGATCGACCACGGTGTCACCGCTCAAGTGCGGTTTTCTCGACTCAGCTGACGGCATCAGGGTCCGAGACACGCTAAACCCGCCCCAGCTGATGGCGGATCTCGACCTCTACATGGAGAACGACGGTCCCAACAGGGGCTTCGGTGCGTGGACTCACGAGCTACTGCCGGTAGCGCAGGTGATGCCGCTCGACGCGGGAGAGCTCAACGAGGACGTGTACATGGCCTCGTCCAACCTGGTGCCGGTTAGCGACTTCCTCAACTGGGCCGACCGCAACGGCGTTTCCTACTACGCCTGGGCGTGGAACAGCTGGAACTACAACGACGTGCTCGTCACAAACGACGAGACGGGTGCCGCGAAGTCGCCGTTCGGCATCCTCTACCGGGCGCACGTCGCAACGCTGCCGTAGGCGGGGATGAGTCGGCCCCGCGTCGATTGCCACCGCTTTTCTTGCTCGTAAGACACGCGGCGATCCGCATCAAAACGCGGACGATCGCCTTGGATCGATCCTGGACGGCGTCGTGAGGAGGTCGTCGTCGGCGGCCATGTCCACCAACGCTATGACCGCTCGCTTGAGTGACGGGCACCTTCTTCATGACCGGACGGTGGGCCCAGCTGTACCCCGGGTATGCGAGGCAGATCGCGGCCCGCTACCCGATCGCCAATCACACCTTCGATCACCGCGACGTGTTGGGACTCGACGCTGCCGGAAGTCAGAAACGAAGTGCTGTCGGCCTCCTCCTCGATCGACAACACAACCGGGCGTCCCCCCATCCGGCTGTTCCGCTTCCCATACGGTTCAGATAACGCCGCGACGCTGGGGGTCGTGAACAACATCGACTACACGGCCGTCGGTTGGACCGTCGACACGCTCGGCTGGGAGGGGACGGTCATGGGCCAGTCTGTCGCTTCCGTCACCTCGCGCGCACTGGCGCACCTCGAGCCGGGCGAGATCATCCTCATGCATGTCGGCTCGGTAGCGGCAGACAACTCCACCCTGGATGCCGACGCCCTCCCGGACATCATCCGCGCCATCGGGCGCGCGGTATCACTTCGTGACCCTGAACCAGTACTGGTGAACCATCGAAGCTGGCCGGGGGTCGCTAGGAGGTGTAGGCCGGCTCGCTTCACGCGCTAGAGGTCACTGGTTCGAACCGGTGACCGCACGAGCCACTTGTGCCAAGGGTCCGCCGGAGTTACGCTGTCGAGCGTGGAGCGACCGGGGGGCACGGTCGAGAATTCAGAGGCTCGGGCGATCGAGTCGAACTACCGCCTTGCTGCCGCCGGGCGAGAGTCAGCCGAGGATGATCGGCTGACGCTGCTGGAGCAGATCTACGATCCGATATCGCGCCGGCGGCGCACTCCGGTGCAGCGCGGGTGGCGGTGTCTGGAGGTGGGCGGGGGGCGCGGATCGATGGCGGTATGGCTCGCCGAGCAGGCGGGACCGACCGGCCATGTGGTGGCGACGGACATCGACCTGGGCTATCTGCGGCGACTGAAGGTGCCGAATCTGGAGGTGCTCGAGCACAACATCCTCGAGGACTCGATCGAGCCGCTCGGCCCCGCGTCCTTCGATTTGGTGTGTTCGCGCCTGACGCTGTTTCACCTGTTGGGGCGTCAAGAGACGGCAATCAGACAGATGGTTAAATGCCTCCGCCCCGGTGGCTGGCTGATCGATGAGGACGCCGACTGGGGCACAGCCATGCCGGTCGATCCCTCGCACCCGCTGTATGCCGGCTACCACGACGCGTGGCGGGACGGCGAGTGGTGGACGCTCCGCGGATACGACAAGGCGTTTGGCCGGAAGCTGCCGGCGCTGTTCGAGCGCTGCGGCCTCCAGGACATACGTCATGAGGCTGCGACCGAAGTGGTGCGCGGAGGGTCACCTTGGGCCCGATGGTGGGCCGTGACCCTGGAGGTGATCAACGAGCTTGGCGGTGGCGGCGCGGTCGAGTCGTATCAGCGCGAGCTGGAGGTGATGACCGCAGCACTGACAGACCCCTCCGTCTGGCTGCTGAGGGAACTGCTGCACGCCTGCTGGGGCAGGCGTCCAGAGTTGGCGTAAAACTCACTCGATCCCCAATCATCCATCTCTAGCGGTTGATGCGCGTCTGCCATTGGGCCTCCTCAAGCGGTCGGCGCCTCCAGGGGGTCTGCTGCCCTATTCGCAGCCCGCGGCCGATCGGATCAGTCGCGGGCCGAGCTTGCGGTGGTCAGGTTAGCCGTACGACGATGATCGGAGGGCGCGTCGGCTTGCGGCTGCCGTATGGTCTCGGCTCGGCGGTGACGAGGACCGTCTGGACGCCGCGCACGTTTCCCGGCACGGCTACCGAGCCGGTGCTGGTCGTGAAGAGCGCCGACGTCGGCGCCAGAGACTGCCCCGCGCGTTTAACCACACCTCGTAGATGCGGCCGACCGGCGGCGCTGGCAGACCTGAGACCTGCAGTTGGGCGCTGTTCCCCGACTGGCGCAGGGAGGCGCTCGCCCCGGGTGCGTACACGACGCCCGCATATGTGCGCGTCGCGTGGCCGCCACCGACGGTCAGCGCGACGACGATCGCGGCCACGACGGCCGCCGTCGCAACAGCCGCCGCCAGCTTCGGCCCGGCTGGCCGGCCCACCGGCCCAGCGCGCCACCTCCGCTTCGGCTTCTGGAACGCCTGAGGGTCGGGAGCTCGGCCCGCTGCTTCGGCGCGGACGGTCGCCATCACGCGCCCCCTCATCCGGCTGGGTGGCGCGGCCGTCGCTGCTGCCAGCGGCAGTGCGTCGACCGCCTCACGCATCGCGCGGACCTCCTCGCGGCACTGGACACAGGCCTCAAGATGCTCCTCGAAGGGCCCTAGCTCGTCCTCCTCCAGCACGCCGAGCACGTACGCAGCGGCGTCGCCCTCCCAACGCTCGTGACCGGCGCTATTCCCGGCACCGCTCACTGCGTTGCCTCCGAACGGCTGCCGACCTGCTCCTGCTCGCCGGCGAGCTGGGCGTGCATCTTCAACAGGCCAAGTCGCATCCGGCCCTTCACGGTACCTACGGGCTGTGCCAGCTTCGCCGCGATCTGAGTTTGGGATAACCCACCGAAGTACGCCAGCTCGATCACCCGGCGTTGCTCTTCAGGTAACGCGCTCAGCGCCTCGCGAACCTCGCCCGCCTGCTCGCGCTGCTCCACTGACTCGTCGGTGCGCTCCGGCGCCTCCAAGAGCTCTTCGATCCCCTCGGCGCTCGCGCGGCGGCGCTCGTGCACGCCGCTGCGCCGCAGCCGGTCTACGCCCGAGTTGTGCACGATCCCAAGGAGCCAGCTGCGCAGCTCTCCCCGCGTCGGGTCATAGCGCTCAAGGTTGCGCCAAACCGACAGGAACGCCTCCTGGACGACGTCCTCGGCGACGTCGCGTTGGCCGCAGATCCGGCAGGCGAGGGAGAACGCCACCGTGCGGTGGCGCTCGTAGATGACCTCGAACGCGTCCGCATTTCCCTCGACGGCGAGCCCGGCAAGCTGGCGGTCCGAGAGCCCAGCCACGCCAGAAGCGGGCTGGCCGGTGGTGGGACGAAGCCTCAGACGCAGCGAGGGCATGTGGGCGCGCTTTATACGCCCCGACCACACGACCTGTCCAGCCGAGGGGCCAGTTGCGCGCACATCTGCGAGGGCAACGGCCGAGATCGCGTCGTCAGGCGGCATGACCGGTTCTCCTCCCTGCCCAGTGGCGCCTTCAAGCCTCTACCGATGGGCGCCCGCGTCGGGCTAACCCCAGGCGGTGGAGCGGGCCGCCTGGCGCTGCGCCGCCGCGCGCCCGCGCCGCTCGGCGAGTGCCGCCACCGCGAGGCTGGTCTCGAACAGGAGATAGAGCGGCACGGTCTCCAACAGCATCGTGGTTGCGTCTCCGGGTAGAAGTGCGGCCACGGCAACGCAGGCGGCCAACGCATAGCGGCGCTTGCGGCGCAGCTGCCGAGCCGAGATCACTCCGGCATGCGTGACCAGCAGGATCGCCACAGGCACCTCGAACAACAGCCCCAGGGCGAGCAACGTGGTGGCGGCAAACTTGTAGTACTGGCTCGCTTGCACTAGTGCGTTGAACTGGAGGCTGTTGAAGTTCTGCAGGAAATGCACCGTCGCCGGGAGGACGATGAAGTAACCGAACATGACTCCGGCCACGAACAGACTCGGGATCGCGGCCAGCAACGGCCGCATGCGCTGACGCTGGTGCGACTCGAGTGCGGGCATCAAGAACCCGTAGACCTGGCCCAGAAGGATGGGCAGTGTCAAAATCAGCGCGAAGACCAACGACACAGTGACGGTCGTGGTGAAGGGCTCGCCGATCCCCAGTGTCACGGGCCGGTCGCCCTGGGGCGGGACTGACAGCCGCGCGACGTCGCGGTCGAGATTCGCGCGCACGCGGCCAAGCGTGGCTGTGACGTCCGGGCGAACGCCGCGCGCTTCGAGCACGGCGACCACGCCTCGCAGCTGAATGCCCACGTCACGCGCGCTCTGCGCGACTGCATAGGTGGTGCCGAGCGGCCCCTGGCCGTCACGGATCTGCTGCTGGGTCTGGTGAGCCAGCGGAGCGTTGATCAGGTGCAGCAGGCGATGGTTCTGCCAGAAGCAGATCCCGAACGCGACCGCCAGGGCCGCCAGACACGCGATGAGCCGCGTGCGCAGCTCGTCGAGGTGACCGACGACCGTTAGCCGGTCGTCGTATCCGATCGGTCGAGGCGGTCTCGGCAGCCGCATGGGAGGTCAGCGAGACGCGAGGTCAGGCGGCCGGGGCGCGGTCGCCGGCTGGCTGCGCGCTTTCACCTTCGCTGAGCTCGTTCGGGCCCGAAGCGCTCGGCTCCCCGGTGATCGACTCCTTGAAGCCGCGCAGCCCGGCGCCCAGCGAGCGCCCCATCTCGGGCAGTCGTTTCGCCCCGAACAGGAGCAACAAAACGGCCAGCAGGATGAGAAGGTGAATTGGATTGTCGAGTCCCAGCATGTGACTGCTCCGATCGTTGAGCTTGCGGAGGTTGTACGCGCGAGCAATCGATCTGGATCAGTGATCCGTTCTTGAATCACCTCCGTATTGGGAGCGTCAGGCTCAAACCACTCGCCGGCTGTCGCTGGTGAAAGAGAAGGGAACAGCCATGACCGATGAGACGAACGAACGCTCCGGCGTCACCCGTCTGTCCTTCATCAAGACCTCAGCCGGCGTTGCGGCCGGGATGGCAGCCGCCGGCGTGCCAGTCGCAACCGCACGAGCCGACGAAGAGGCAGGTGTCGAAACGGAGCCGTCCACGCCCACGCCCCCCGAGCCGGTTACGGCTTACGTGCGTGACCCACGGCGCGGCGAGGTGACCGTGCTTTCGCAAACCGGTGAGAAGACCTACCGAGACCGCGCGCTCGTCAAACGCCTGATGGCGGCGGCGCCAGAAGACCGAAAGAACAGGTGACAAAGAATGTCCTCACATCGTGAAGCCCCGGAGATCAGCAAAGATCCAGCTGCCGACAACACTGACGTGTACGCGTTCGTCAGCCCCGACAGGCCGGATACCGTCACGCTGATCAGCAACTTCGTCCCGCTGGAGGATCCGCCGGGCGGTCCTAACTTCTTTGAGTTCGGCGACGACGTGCTCTACTCCATCTACGTCGACAACGACGGCGATGGCCTTCCCGAGATCTCGTATGTGTTCCAGTTCTCGACCCGTCTCCGTAACGCCGGCACGTTCCTCTACAACACCGGCCCGATCACCTCGCTGGGCAGCCCAAACTGGAATCGGCGCCAGTTCTACTCGGTGACCCGGGTCGAGGGTCACGACACCACCGCCTACGGTGCAGGTAATGGTGGTCCCGGCGGGCACGAGCTCAGGGCGCGCGTGCTCGGACGCGGCCTGGCCTGCCCGCCGTGCGCCATCGGTCCTCGCTCCACGCCGAACTACACGGCGCTGGGCCAGGCCGCGGTCCACAACCTGCCAGGCGGCGGCAAGGTGTTCGCGGGCCAGCGACGCGAAGGGTTCTACGTCGATCTGGGTGCGATCTTCGACCTTGGTGATCTGCGGCCGTTCCAGAACTTGCACCTGATCCCCACCGCGGCAGCGCCGGGGGTGGACGCCACCAAGGCGCTCAACATCCACACGATCGCCCTCCAGATCCCGATCTCGCATCTAACCGCCAACCGCTCCGTTCCCCACGACGTCAACGGCAAGCACGCCGTGATCGGGGTATGGAGCTCCGCCAGCCGACGCAAAGTGCGGATCATCGATAAATCTGCTGACGGGCTGTCGGAAACGGGCCCCTGGACTCAGGTCTCTCGGCTCGGCAACCCGCTGTTCAACGAGGTCATCGTCCCGATGGGCAAGAAGGACAAGTGGAACGCGCTCTATCCGGTCGACGACAAGCGCTTCAGCCGCTATGTCGAGCATCCGGAGTTGGGCAAGCTGCTGCCTGTGCTCTACCCCGGCGTGTTCCCGCACTTGGCTGGCCTCAGCAAGCCACGCGCCGACCTGGTGGCGATCCTGCTCACAGGGCTCCCATCCGGCATCGTGCCGGGGTTTCAGAACCACACCGGCCCGGTGCTGGCAGACCAGCTACGCCTGAACGTGGCGGTCCCTCCCACTCCCAATCCCAACCGCTTCGGCCTGCTGGGCGGCGATCTCAGCCGGCTTTCCGAACGGCAGGCGCGTGACCGACGATGTCGTCGCGATCGAACTGCGAGCGGTGGCCGGCGTCACCTACGCATTGGTGGACAAGAGCTACACGCCCGACGCGGCAGCGGGCGCGCTCGAGCAGTGGCAGTCATCACAGCACTCGTCGGTGCCCGGCTCGGATCGCTATCAGGCCACCTTCCCTTACCTGGCAGATCCGCTCGACGGTTACGACACGCCATCGAGTTAGGCCCGCCCCTAAACCGTCGTCGGGCGCCGGGAAGAGCGCCCGACGACGTTGACCTTCGATCTCGAGGAGACATCTGATGAAACGTGGTACCGCTGACCACCTCCATGCGCATCAGTCAGAGAGCTTTTCCGCGCGCAAGCACCCGGAGTTCGTTCTGCTTGACATCGGCGAGGAAGTCGGGGCGCTCATCGTTCACACCGACCACGGCATGCACGGTATTGAGGTCGAGATCAGCGCCGCGAGCAGCGATGGGGACCGCAGCCACAAGGAGGTGCTCGAGCGGAGCATCGACGGTCGCCCCGCCTTCACCGCCGTGTTCGACGGGCTGCGGGCGGGGACGTACACCCTGTGGACCGGCGGTGAGGCTCGCGAACGCGGTGTCGAGGTCGCTGGCGGCACGATCACCGAGGTCGACTGGCGAGGCGCGGTCAGGTCCGCGAACCGGGAATGAGGCGCCGCATGCAGCGGATCAAGTGCGCGCTGACGCCACCGGAGTGGCGCCGCGTGGGTGGCCTAGCCGCGGCAGTCGTCGGCCTTCACGTAGTGGGGTTTGGCATGCTGCTG
Organism: uncultured Actinomycetes bacterium; assembly: GCA_963757075.1. Classification (GTDB taxonomy): domain Bacteria; phylum Actinomycetota; class Thermoleophilia; order Solirubrobacterales; family Solirubrobacteraceae; genus Palsa-465. The sequence continues at coordinate 170,980 of CAVWQN010000001.1, read as the reverse complement.
CTGGCCGTCGCGCCCCATCACTTCAGCCTTGGGCACGGAGCCGTGTTCGGGGTCGGGCTAGGTATCACCGCGTACGCCCTCGGGCTCAGACACGCTTTCGACGCCGACCACATCGCGGCAATCGACAACGCCACCCGCAAGCTGCTATCCGACGGGCAGCGGCCGCTCGGTGTCGGTTTTTTCTTCTCTCTCGGGCATTCCACCGTCGTGTTCGCGCTCTCGCTGCTGCTCGTGCTGGGGTTCCGCGCGCTGGGCGGCGCGGTTCAGAACGGAGGATCCACACTGCACGCTGTGACAAACGTCGTCGGCACGAGCATATCCGGCGGATTTCTATACGTGATTGCCGCGATCAACGTCACCATCCTCATCGGCCTCTCGAAGAGCTTCCGCCAGACGCAAAGCGGGGACATCGACGAGGCCGAAGTCGAGCGTCAGCTCGCCTCGCGAGGGCTCATGAACCGCCTGCTTGGCCGATTCGCAGACAACGTGAGCACGTCCTGGCAGATGTACCCAGTGGGCTTCCTTTTCGGTCTCGGATTCGACACCGCGACCGAGGTCGCCCTGCTATTCCTTGCCGCCGGCGCGGCTCGACCGGCCTGCCGTTCTATGCGATTCTGTGTCTGCCGGTGCTGTTTGCGGCCGGTATGTCGCTCCTGGACACGATCGATGGCTCGTTCATGAATTTCGCGTATGGCTGGGCGTTTTCCAGGCCGTCAGGAAGATGTACTACAACCTGACAATCACCACTCTGTCGGTGGCGGTAGCGGTACTCGTCGGCTCCCTCGAGCTGCTCTCGCTGGCGGCTACACAGCTCGGCCTGCACGGAGCGTTCTGGGGGTGGGTCGCGAGCCTCGACCTCAACGCGATCGGTTACGGCGTCGCGGCGCTGTTCGCACTCACCTGGCTGCTGTCGCTAGCCATCTGGAAGGTAGGGCGGATCGAAGAGAGGTGGCCGCCTGGCGACGCGCCGGTGTAAGCCGTCCCAGCCGCGTGGCGACGGCCGGCGTAAGCGTTCCATTCCGGATGGTTGTGCGTAAGAGCCGGTGTCACGTCAGAGAAGTCAGCATCAGAGGAGGCCTCAAATGAGTAGCGAGCGTGACCTAGGCTCGGTCTTCGACCAGCACGTCGCGGCTGAATTTCAAGACAAAAGCGTGGACGCGACGATGGACACAATGGTCGAGGAGCCGTACGTGTGGCACGTTCCAGTCCTGACCGGCGGGGCGGGACGCGAGTCGGTGCGAAAGTTCTATTCAACGCAGTTCGTGGGGCAGACGCCGGCGGATGCGGTCCTTCACCCGGTCGCGCGAACCGTCTCAGGCGACCGCGTGATCGACGAGTTCGTGCTCGAGTTCACCCACGACCAAGAAGTCCCATTCATGCTGCCGGGAGTTGCGCCAACCGGGCGCAAGGTGCGAATCCCGACCGTGGTCGTGATGGGGTTCGAGGAGGGGAAGGTCGCGTACGAACACATCTACTGGGATCAGGCGTCGGTGCTCGTGCAGCTCGGGCTGCTGGACCCCTCTGGTCTTCCCGTTGCCGGTGTCGAGCAGGCCGAGCGACTGCTCGAGTTTGCGCGGTAGTTCGGCCCGGCGTTCTGAGGAAACCCGACGGCGGTCAGCCCGCCCCCGGTCGGATCACATCGCCACCTTGATGCCGCGGTTCAACAGCCAGACAGTTGGAACGGCAGGCCTGCCGTAGGGTGACATCGTGACCAAGCTGCACGACGAATTCACGGTCGCGTTGCCGGTTGAGCAGGCATCCTCGGCATGTCGTCGGGCGGTAGCAGCAATCGGTTGGAACCTCAAGGAAGCCGGGCTCAATCGAATCGTGCCGAAAATCGGGGTTGGCCTGACGCGCAATCCGTCGAAGATCGAAGTACTGCTTCACGAGTCCGGGGATCAAACCGTTGTCCGGCTGAACGGCAGCATTGTGGGAATAGGCCCGCTGCAAAAGGGGCATCTCAACGCCGAAATGAACCGTCTGCGCGACGAGATCGAGGTCGCCGCACGGACTTTCGCAGGCCGCTAGCCAACCGGGAGGCTCCCGGCTAGCGCCTGAAGCGATCGCGAATCCGCTCGGCGACCGTCTCGGGAGGAAGGTCGATGGCGCCCTCCCAGTGGAGGCGCTCCAAGAGGGTCGAGTCCGAGCGGTAGAACGGCTTGAGGTTTGAGCGACAGGCCAGCCTTAGGTTCAAGGGATAGCCCTCGGTCGCGGGCGGCGCCCCATACACAGCCAGGTTGAAGCTCTCAAAGCCCATCTCGGCATACGCGTTCAATGCGAGCGTCAGGCCGTGGGCCAGCTCAGCGACCAGGTCCTCGTCGGCCTCCGCCGGGGACGAGATCTCGCGCATGAAAGCCCGCAACTCCGCGGGCGCGATCGGCGCGAAGCTCACGAGCCACTCCACGCGGCCGGTGTTGACCAGGTAGCGCTCGCCGGCCCGGCGTTCGCTCTCCAGATAGAACCTGAACCGCTCCGCCGGCACCCCGGCGAGCATGCGCTGCATCGTCGTCGGCTGGGAGTCGACGATCCCCTGCAGATGGGGATGAAACAGAGAGCTGCCCGACGGCAGCATGTGGTTGGCGTTGACCGATGCCCACCTTGAATCCGGGGCAGCCGTCATGACAGCTCTCGCGTATTCGACCTGGGTGGACAGGTTGTCGTGCACCAGCCGGTCGGTCATCTCCTCGAGCGGCAGGTAATGCAGCCGAGGGGAATAGACGGACACGCAGCTGTGCGAGGAGTAGGCGTGAAGGTTCGGAAACAGGACGGCTTCGCCGCGCACCAGACGTCCATCCAGACCGAGCTCGGGGGCAAGCCGCGGCGTCATCGAGTCGATCCGCTCGGGGCAGAAGGGACACGTGGGCTGGTTCTCTCGGGCGAACGCCGCCAGATCGAACTCGTTGGTGGGCATCAGACCTCGCTCAGGCAGGATCCGGGAGCTATAGCCGGTGAGGGGATCGACTCGCACCTCGATCGACGTCCGTATCGGCTCGCCCGTCTCGGGCGCGAGCATCTCAGCGGTCAAGACCTGGCGCTGGAAGTCCATCGCTGTGCTTGGCGGCGGATCAGACTTCGTATTCCACGAGCGGGGGCCGCTCCCGGAACCAGTCCGGCGGCTCACCTAAGAGGACGTAGCGCCGGCCGTCGTCGCGGGCAATCCGGCCCTGCTCCGTAAGCGCGCGAATCGAGGTGGTCGTAGTCGGTCGCTGCGCGCCGATGATCCCCGCCAGCATCTCGTGTGTCAGGCGGAACGGAACCACCGTCCCTCGCGGGGTCACCCTCCCCCACATACTCGCCAGGTGCCAGAGCGTCGCCAGCAGTCTGTCCTCCACCCGCACGAAATGCTGGGCCGCCATCAGATACGCGAGGGATCGCGTCCGTCTGAGGAAGCGCCCCGCGACCGACGCGGACAGCTCCGGCCAGCGGCCCACGAGCGACGTCACGCGCGCATCGAGTAATGCGACCTGCGCGGGCTCGAGCACGCGCCAGCTGGTCAGCGCAGGCACGAGGCTGGGGATCAGCTCCGTCTCCCAGGGGCGGATTATGTCGCTCGGTCCGACCACCTCGGAGGACGAAACCCGGCCCAGCTGCAGCGTCCGGACCATCAGACCATCCAGAAGCAGCAGCCCGATCGTGCCGTGGTCGATCTCAGGAGGATCCCAGGTTCCCTTCGGGACGCGATAGACCCGGGCGCGGATGAGCTCGGTCGCCTGCGCGCGGGCGTGCTCGGGCATGTTCTCCCCGAGGTCGGGATCCTCACGCAGCAGTTGAATGACACCTGCCGGCATGGTCTAGGGACCAAAACCTACCCGGCCGTGAACGGACCTACCGGTTGGGGTAGAAGGCGACCAGCCTTATGCGTCTGCTCTCGACCCATCACGTCAACCGGACCTGGCCGCAGCTCGCCGGGCTCGTTGCGGTGGTGGCGGGGTTCTACGCGGCAAGCGGTATCGGGATGGCCTACGTGGCCGGGTTCGATGCCGTCCACAGCCGTCTGGTCCACGCGCAGTGGTGGTGGCTGGGACCCTCGTTCGGCGGAGTAGTGCTCGCCTTCTTCGGCTACTACTTCGCCTACCGGGGCATCAAGTGGGCCGAGAGCGGACCCGAGCTCGACCCCCCCGCTCTGCTGGCCGTAGTCATCGCCGGGTTCGGTGGCTTTCTGGCTCACGGCGGAACCGCGCTCGATGAGTTTGCGATGCGCGCCGGCGGCGCCGACAAGCGCGAGGCCAAGGTGCGAGTCGGGGCGCTGGCCGGCTTTGAGCATGGCGTTCTGGCGATGATCGTCTGTCCGGCGTCGATCATCGCGCTGGCCCTTGGAGTGGTCGTACCACGCACCGACTTCACCTGGCCATGGGCCATCGTCCCGATCCCCGCGTTCATCCTCGTGACGTGGCTGGCCGAGCGATACCGGGAGCGACTGCGGCGCCGCGGTGGGTGGCGCCGGGTGGTGGCCAACTTCTTCGACGCGGTCCACCTCGTGTACACGGTGCTCACGAATCCTCGCCGCCACGGACCGGCTCTGGCGGGGATGGCGCTCTACTGGGGGGCCGACATGTTCGCGCTATGGGCAGCGACCGCCGCGTTCGGCTTCCACATGTCGGCGCTGTCGGTGATCGTCGCGCTCGGGACCGGGATGATCTTCACCCGCCGGACCGCGCCGCTGGCCGGTGGCGGCCTCATCACCGTGGCGCTCGTGCCGACGCTCTGGTATGGCGCCGCGGTGCCGTTCGCGGCGGCCACGCTGGGCGTGGTCGCCTACCGGTTCTTCACGCTGTGGGCACCGCTACCGGGCTCGTTCGCCGCCATTCCGAAGCTCCGCGAGCTCGGGCGCAGGGGCGAAGACGCGGGAGGCACGGGTACGCACACCGACAAGGGCGAGCCGGCTCTCCAGCACTAGCGCGAGCCGGGGCTACTGAATTCGATCCCAGTTGGCAGGATCTCCCTTCAGGAGGTATCCGCCGCTTGCGCCGATCGCAACCTCACCGCGGCGTTGCAGTTGGGTCATCGCGGTGGTGACCGACGGTCGCTTGGCCCCCAGAATCTCACCCAGCACTTCGTGAGTCAGTCGGAACGGTATGTAGACCCCCTGGGGCGTCACCCGGCCCCAGTTGCTCGCCAGGTGCCATAGCGTCGCCAGCAGCTTGTGCTCCACCTTCGGCAGGTGGCTGATGGCCATGATGTATTCCGCGTGCCGGACGCGCCTATAGAGGCGCCCCGAGAACGCGATCGCGAGCTCGGGCCGGGCGCAGATGAGCCTCGTCACCCGCTCGTCGAGTATCGCCACCCGCGTTGGACGGAATACGCGCCAATCGACCTCCGGCGGTATCAGGTTCCACAGGGATGGGTCTTCCCACGGCCTGAGGATGTCACCGGCGCTGAGCAGCTCGGTGGAGACGGCGCGGCCGACGCGAATCCGTCGGCCGATGAGGCCGTCGAGCAGCAGCAATCCATAGGTCGTCTGGGGATCGAGCTCGGGCGGTTGCCAGCGCGGGCGATTGATGACGATTACCCGCGCGCGGAGCATCTCAGTGGCGGAGCGGCGGAGGTGGGGCGGGAGGCCCTCGCCTAGCTCCGGATCCTCGGCGAGTATGAACGCTACCTGTTGGCCGCGTCGCCGCCCGGCGCGCGAGGGGGGGAGCTCTGGCGAGCGATCAGCCCCCCGCAGCTCTGCGGCCCGCCGGGATGCCAATCTGGCTTCGACCCGCTGCTGCCTGCTCGTCCTACGAGCGAGCTCGGCCTGGGCCGCGACCGCCTCCGATGGCCGCTCGAGCAGGCTCTCGTCAATGTTGCCGTTGGCTTCGGCCGACGATTCGATTGGGGTTTCCTGTCCCGGAGCGCTGTTGCCGGCACCGGCCCGGGGGGCTTTCGATCGGGGCATCGACGGATCCGGCCGCTTACCCATCGCTCTCCGTGATAGCACACAACGAGGCCATCAATGCAGCCGTGGCGGGGAGTCGATCTCCGTTACGACCTAGAGCTGATGGCTTTCGGGCAGAACCGTGTCCTGCCTCGGGCCGCGGGCCGATGATGGCCGCAGCGTGAGGTTGAGCTCGGAAAACTCAACCTCTGTTGGGCGCATGACCTGTTCGGTGGCCGCTTGAGCGCGGGTCGGTGGCTCAACGCGAACTCGCATCGAATGTGGTCCCTCGCTCTGCACGTGCCAATTCCGGCCGTACTGGTGTGCCAGCGGATCCCACACCAGCGAGTGCTCGCCCTCCCCCACCACTCTCCCCCGCTCGTCGATCAGCGTGACGCCGACGCTTACCGCCGGGAGGAAGCGTCCATCCGTCGCGTCTCGGACGGCGATTCCGACGTAGAGGTTCGCGTCTTCAGGCTCGTGCCACACCGGCTTGCCCTCCGCGCTGGTGTATATGCGCCTGGGGGAATCGAGGAGGTAGCTGATCCAGTAGTCGCCTGTTCGGCACTCACCGCTATCGCCCGCGGCGAGCCGCGCCGCGTGCTGGAGCGCGTCTCCGTACGCATCACCTTGCTCTCGCGCGAGATGCCATTCGAGCTGGGCACCTTCAGTCGCGCCGCGATCAACTTGATGGCCGCTGCGATCAGGATCCTCGATCAATCTCTTTGGTCCTCAAGCGACAGTTGGCCGGGGCGGTCCGCCGGACCGAGATGACCGTACTGCGCTCGTCAGCTGCCCGCGAGGGAACGAGCTTTCCAGCGTCAGCGCGGCGACATCACCTCGAGGCGCCGGCGCACGTTTCTGGCTCCGCGCGGTGGGTAGCGCTTCGAGGCCATGAGTGTGATCGAGTCCGTTCGCGGCGTTCTCTGGGCCCGTAAACGCCAGCCCGAGGAGGTCGCCTATGGGATAGCGATGGGGCATGAGCGCTTCTCTCCCGGCGAGCTGCTCGAGCAGGCGAGGGAGGCAGAGCAGGCTGGCTTCGACGCGGTCTGCTGTAGCGATCATCTCGGTCCCTGGTGGGACCCGAGCCATGGCCCTCCCGCGCACTGCGGCAATGCCTGGGTTTGGCTGGGCGCTGCCGGCGCTGTCACGCAGCGAGTCTCGCTAGGGACCGCCGTCACCTCGATCGTCCACCGCTACAACCCCGTGGTGGTCGCCCAGCAGGTGGCGACGCTCGAGACGCTGTATCCGGGCCGCGCGTTCCTGGGGGTCGGCTCCGGCGAGGCGATGAATGAGATGCCCGCGGGAATGCAGTGGCCTTCGGTGAGCGAGCAAATCGAGCGAACCGAGGAGGCGCTGACCGTCATCAAGCGGTTGCTCGACGGGGAGAGGGTCGACTTCGAGGGTCGGTACTTCAGGACCAAGGCCGCACGCCTATACCTCGACCTGGATCGCCGGCCGCCCATTTACATGTCCGCCTTCGGACCGCAGGCGGCGGAGACCGCCGGCCGTCTGGCCGACGGCATCTGGACGCTGGCAGACCCCCGAAAGGCGCCGGCGGTGATCGCCTCCTATCGGCGCGGCGCCGAGCAGGCCGGCCGGGAGCCAGGCGAGATCATCCTTCAGGGGCTGGCCTCCTGGGCGCCGGACGATGACGCCGCCCTGGACGGAGCGCGCGAATGGAAGGGGACGCTGGTCGAGGAGAACTACACCGACCCGGTCTACGACCCAGCGGAAGTGGGCAGGCTCGGCGACGATGTATCGGACACGACGTTCAAGACCATGGGCTTGATCAGCTCCGATCCGAATATGCACGTGCGCAAGATCAAGGCAATGCAGCAGCTGGGGGCGACGGCGATCGTGATCATGAACATCTCGGGCCGGGACCCGATTGGGATGCTGCGCACCTACGGGCGCGAGGTGCTCCCGCAGCTACGCGGGCGCTAGCGGCGCACGCGCGCGGATCATCCGCGTCCGTTGCGGCGCGCCAACGCGGCACCCGCACCGGCCACGGCGGCCCCGACACCGGCCAGCACCGCGGTTCTGTGCTTGGCCAGCGCGTACTGGGGGCTGTGCGCGTGGGCCTCCTCCTCAAATGGGCCGTGCGCGCCGCGATCCTCGTCGACCGGCTCGAACAGGTTGTCGTGCCCATCTGGATCGAGGTCGTGCTCAGTCATCTGATTCTTGTAGCCGGTCTTGGCCAGGAACCGATCGAGCAGCCATGGCGCCGTGCGCTCACCGATGATGTTCATCACCGTGGGGATGCCGACGTAGATCTGGCGCCGGCGGTGGTGGGCGGCGTGGTGGATGGCGTCGGCGGCGACCTCCGGTTGGTAGATGGGTGGCACCGGCATCGTCTGCTTGGGCAGCTTGGTCCGACCCCACGTGAACTGGGTGGTGTTCAGCGCGGGCAGCTGGATCATCGACATCCGCACATTCGACTTCTTGTGCAACAGCTCCGTGATGATCGACTCCGTGAATCCCTTGCAAGCGTGCTTGGCTCCGCAGTAGGGGGTCTGGAGCGGGATCCCGCGGTAGGACATCGCTGAACAGACCTGCACGATCGTGCCCCGGTCGCGCGGGAGCATCCGCTTCAGGGCGGCGCGGGTGCCCCACACCATCCCGTGATACGTCACATCGGTGGCACGCCGGAACTCATCGGGCTCGATGTCCAGGAACTCCGCGTAGACGGTCACCATCGCATCGTTCACCCAGATGTCTATCTCCCCCCACGCGTCCTCGACCGCTGCGGCTGCGGCTTCCACCTTGTCGTGTTCGGCGACGTCGACCGGAAGCACCAGCGCCTCTCCGCCCGCGCGCTCGACCTCGCCGGCCGCCGCTTCCAGGCCTTTGCGCCCGCGCGCCAGCAGCGCCACCTTTGCCCCGTCGGCGGCGAACCTCCGTGCGGCCACCCGCCCGACGCCGCCGGATGCTCCAGTGATCACCACAACCTCGCTCCGCTTGGCCATGACGCTCGCCTACCCCGTTGCAGTTGGCATCACACGGGGTCGGTCGACCTCCGGACATCTCGGTGCTCCGCGTTCGCCATCGCCACTGTTCGCGCGGTGACGTAAACGACGGCGTCGGCCGCATTGGTGGATTTGGCCGGGGTAGAGAATCACCGATGGGATGGTTCGAGTTTTCGAGGAGCCGTAGATGCTGCCGCTAGTGATCCTGACCTTGGCGCTCGTCGCGGTCGTCGGTCTTTGCTTGCTCGTGCAAGAGATGCCGCGCCGCCGAACGCCGGCCGAACTACGGGGTGATTGGTGGACGTCATTCGAGCGCGAGTTCCGGGCTTACGCGCGCGAAGCAACACGCTCGCAACCCACCGAACGTCCCCGCCGAGATCAACCGGGCCCGGCGCGCTGAGGCGCCTGCCTGGCGAGAACGTTCACGCGGCTGAATGTGCGCGCAGGTCGCGCTGGTCCTGATCGGCAGCTCTGAGCTTTGCGAGAGCCAGCAGGCTCGTAAGCGCCGCTGCGGCACAGATCACCCACATGGCCTGGAAGCCGTGCGTCGCTCCGAACGGCCCGCTGGATGTGAGCGAGATGGCGACGCCCGCGAGGATGGACCAGCGACGATGCCCACCCCACGCGGCTGAGGCCCCGTGCGCCGCGAGCGGGCCGAGCCCGCGGATTGCTCGGGCTGCGTGTGATGACGTCGCCATTCGTTTCTTCTACCCGTCGCGGGTGCTCGCCCCGAGCTCGCGTCTGTCAGAGCTCGAACGGGCTACGAACGCCCGCATACGGGTAGCGATGCGCCAGCACACGGAGCAGGAGATTCGGTGGCCACAACCATCGACCAGCAGCTCAGCATCTATCTGACCGACGTCCACGCGATCGAGCTACAGGCGCTCGAGCAGGTCAAGCGGGCGCGCAAGGTGGCCGGCGATCCCGACCTGGAAGCGGCATTTGCCGAGCACACGAGGGAGACCGAGCGCCATCGGACCTATGTCGAGGATCGGCTGACGGCCCGCTCCTGGGCGCCGGTGCCGCAGAAGGACGTCACGGGGAAGGTGAGCGGCGTGGGGATGGCGCTGTTCGCCCGCTTCCAGCCCGACACCCCGGGCAAGCTTGCGGTGCACGCCTACGCCTACGAGCGAATGGAAATGGCGGCGTACGACTTGCTCGGGAGGCTGGCCGATCGCGCCGGGGACGGCGAGACGGTGCTGACGGCACGGATGATCGAGCGCGAGGAGCGGGCGATGGCGGATCGCTTGGCGGCCCTGTTTGACCGCGCGGTGGACGCGTCGCTGCGGGAGCTTCAGAGCGACGACGTGAGCAAGCAGCTCGACAAGTACCTCGCCGACGCGCACGCGATCGAAGAGCAGGCCACGAAGCTCCTTCAGAGAGCGCCGAAGATGGCTGGCGCCGAAGAGCTGGCGAGCGCCTTTGAGGAGCACCTGGAGGAGACGGGACGACACGCCGAGCTGGTCGAGCGAAGGCTGAATGATCGGGGCGGTAGCCCGTCGGCGATCAAGGACGCCGCGCTCCGGCTGGGAGCACTGAACCTCGGCATGTTCCTCAAGGCGCAGACCGACACGCCGGCCAAGCTGGCCGCGTTCGCGTACGCCTTCGAGCACCTGGAGGTGGCCGCGTACGAGCTCCTGAAGCGAGTGGCCGCTCGCGCGGGCGACCAGGAGACGGTCTTGATGGCGGACGGGATCCTGTTCGACGAGCGCGCCGCCGCCGCTCGCGTCCATTCCCTTTTCGACCACGCGCTCGAAGCATCACTACAGGAAGCGGGAGTCAAGGCTTGAGCTCGCCGACGAGGTGAGCAGCGTTGGTTTTACAACGGGTGTGGGGGACCCGGACCGAGACGGATACCGAGGCTCAGCTTGTGCTCCGAGGCCGCTCCACGACCTCGAGCACGTGCACGATCCGCTCCCTGCTGACCTCATGCAGGACCAGTCCCGCGCAAGCGAGCACGGCGATCACGAGGCCATCCGCGAGGGTCAGCCATCTGCTTATCCGAGGCTGGAACACGGCCGCCGCCACGATCTCCCACACGGCGATGCTCGCCATCGTCCCGGCCAGAAACGAGAAGACGTCGATATGCCGGCCACGGAAGCGGAACTCGAACCCCCCCGAGAAGCGCCGCTCGTGGACGAGCAGCGCCACGAACAGCGAGGAAGTCACGCACCCGGCGATCCCGATTCCCAACCCCACCCACTTAGCCGCGTGCGGCCCGAACGCCGCCGCTGCGAGCACCAGCATGACGGCCACCCCAAGAGCACTGAGGTTGAAGACAAAGCGCTGGCGTCCCATCGGTGCGTTCAAGTAGCTTGCCGAGCGCACAGGCTACAGCGCCGCTGCGCTAGGTTCCACAACGCTCAAAACCATGACGATTTGACTGAGACGAGCAACGGGAGGACCCGCGGTGAACAAGCGCCCCACCAGCACGCAGCCATCCGAGCGAGATCTCGGCCGGGCGGCGGAGCCGTCGAGGCCGTTCGAGGTGCGCCCCGTGCACGGCCGCCGCGAGCTTCAGGCCTTCATCCGGTTGCCATGGCGGCTGTATCGGGATTCAGCCGAGTGGGTGCCGCCGCTGATCTCGGAGCGCAAGCGGCACCTCGATCGGCGGCGCAACCCGTTCTTCGAGCACGCCGAGGCCGAGTACTTCCTCGCCTGGCGCGACGGAGAGCCGATCGGCCGGATCACCGCCCACATCGACCACCGGTTCAACGAGTTCCAGAGCAACCGCTGGGGATTGTTCGGGTTCTTTGAGTGCGAGCGCGACCCGGCAGTGGCCGGGGCGCTGCTCGATACCGCCGAGTCGTGGCTCCGCGAGCGCGACCGAGACCGGATGGTCGGCCCGCTCGATTTCTCGACCAACCATGAATGCGGGGTGCTCGTAGAGGGCCACGAGTTCATGCCCCAGATCCTCGAGAACTGGCATCACCACTACTACCGCGAGCTGCTCGAGGGACAGGGCATGACAAAGGCCATGGATCTGTACAAGTGGGAGATCATCTACTCGAATCGCTCGGAGATGTATCCGGTCATCAACGAGCTGGCCGAGCGGCTGGAGCCCGAGCACGGCATCCGCCTGCGTCGTATGCGCAAGCGCAATCTGCGTAACGAGGTCCGAGCGTTCATGGACGTGTACAACGAAGCATGGTCAAGCAACTGGGGATTCGTCCCGCTGACCGACGCCGAGCTGGACCATCTGGCCAAGGAGCTCAAGCCGATCCTGGATGAGGACTTCGCGTGCGTGGCCGAGACGCGCGACGGTGAAGTGGCCGGCGTGTCGCTTTCGCTGCCGGACTTCAACATGGTGCTGGCCCGGCTGAACGGTCGCCTGCTGCCGCTGGGCTGGTTGCGCGCGCTGCGTGAGCAGCGTCGCATCGACATGATCCGAGTGTTCGCGCTGGGGGTAAAGCCTACGTATCAGCACACGGGCGTGGCCGCGGCGCTCTATCGCGACGTGTGGGACTCCGTCGGGCGCAGGGGGTTCAGGGCAGCCGAGACTGGCTGGATCCTCGAGACCAACGAAGCGATGAACCGCGCCATGGAGGCACTCACCGGACGGATCATCAAGCGCTATCGGATCTACGAGCGGCTGTTCGATACAGACTGACCATCCGCTGTGGCGAGGCTCCTCGTAGCGGCTCGCGGCGCTTGGGGCGCGGCGCTCCTGATCGCGCCGAAGAGATTTGTGAGATCCGACGGCGGCCAGGCTCGCCGCTACGCGCGAGCCGGGGCGCGCATTCTGGGCGCGCGCCAGCTCGTGGAGGCCGGACTGCTGTTGCGCGAGCCGGAGCGGCCGCCACCCAGATGGGCGATCGCGGTAGACCTCGTGCACGCGGCCAGCATGCTGGCCGTTGCTGCAGCGAGCCGTAGCCTGCGCCGCGATGCGCTCAAGAGCGCCGCGACTGCTACGGCGCTGTCTGCGCTCTCGGCCCGGCAGCGCTGAGCCGCGCCCAGGCAGCGCCTCGCCGGCGGGCGCATGGCGCCGCCGGCGAGGTCAGCTCAGGCGGGGCTACTGGCCCTGCTTGACGCCTGGTTCGCCCATCTCGAACTGGATCGGGAAGGTCGCCCGCCCGCCAGGGACGTTGGCCTCCTTGCGGTACTTGCCCAGCGGGAAGATGACGCGGCCGAAGGTGCTCGCGAACATCATCGCCGTGGCGGCGTAGAACGCAGTGAAGGCAGAAGCCATCGTCACGTAGCCACCCGCCTTCTCCCAGCCGGTGCCACCGACCATGTAGAAGACGCCGAGGAGTGCGACGCCGACCCACAGCGGTGCCAGCACCGAGGTGATGGCGAGGCTCTCGGCTAGCGAAGCGATCATCCCCGCCAACGTGATGGCCGCCAGCGCGAACATCCAGTACCCGAGCTCGGGCACCGCTCCATGCGGAGCCGGCGCCGGGATCAGCTTCAGGGCGATCATGAAGTTGAGGAACCCGTAGCCGAGCCAGAAGGCGGCCCAGATCCCGTGGATAGCGGTCGCCAGCCCATCGCGGGCCTTGTAGGCCCAGAGCGCGGCCGCGCCTTGGGCGATTCCGCCCGCTGCCGTGGCGAACGGGAAGATGAGCAGTGGCGAGGTCGCCTTTCCGTACCACCCGACCAAATACGCGGTCACGATGAAGGTGGCGGCGGAGAAGCCGTACAGCCCGAGAATCGACGGCGCAGCAATCGGCTGCAGAAATACGCGCGCATGGTCGCGCCATTCACGCAGCTCCCCGGCGGCGCCATTCGTCGTGCCTCGAGCGACGGGTTGTGTACCTGTGCTCATTGCATACCTCCAGTTGGAAGTGGTACCGGTCCTGTTTTGGATCAGCTTCCCGCTGCAATGGAGGGGATTTGGCCCTTTCGTACGGGCCATGACAGACCGAGATCGTGTCTGTCCGCAGGATGACGTTTCCGCCCGGGAAGGCTCGGCCGGCCGCTCCTCAGCGCTCGTGTGGAGGCTCGTCCGCGACCGTCAGCTGGACCCCCCGGGCGAGCGCCATCTCGAGCGCGGAGATCGTCAGGTAGGTCCAGGTCGGCAGCAGCGACCCGAGCAGCCAGGCCACCCAGCCGCCCACTCCCCAGCCGATGAGCGCGGCGATGCCGACGCCGGCGCTGATCGACACCAGGGCGAATGCCGTGGCCAGAGCGACGACGACCGGCGGCTCCTCCTCGACCCGTTGCCGGAAGCCGCGAGTGACCAGCGCGTTGACGCTGGCGAACGCGATTCCGCTGCCGACTACGAACATGAAGATGCGCAGCATGCTCATCGGCCCGGCCGTGTGCGCGAGCATCCCGAACGAGGCAGTCGCGGTCACCGAGTAGCCGTAGGCGAGCGCGTTATTGCGGGCCGACATCCCCAGGCCACGCCGGTAGTGCTCTCCGAACTCCTTCATCACGACCTCGGGCGGCTCGCCCGGTCGGGATCGCCACCGAACGCTTCGGCGGCCGCCTGTAGGCGATAGGTCTCGAGCTCGTCCAACTGAGCTTCCGCGCGGACGATCAGGTGGGACAGGTCGAATCTCCCCAGCCCGGGCTGGTCAGGCGCGAGCAGCTCGAGGGCGCGCCACAGCGCGAGCTTCCCGCCAACACCGAGGACCAGCGCCTCGAGCTCGACCAGCCGGCTCAGCGGGGAATAACCCAGCAGTCGGCCGTTGAGCTTGAACCGCCCGAGCTTCTCCGCTCCCCAGCCGCCGAGCACCTTCAGCTGGTCGACCGACGCCCCCAGCGCTCGAATGATCGCCAGTAAAGCGTCGCGGTCCTCATCGACCTCGGTGGCCAGACGCTCAAGGTAGCGACCATAGTCAGACCCCCGGTTGCTTGAAGCCGCGCGACGCACCAGCTCGCGGGCAGCCGTCGCGCCCGCCAGGTGGTCATTGAGATAGATGGCCAGCAGGTCCATCAGGTCGCTACCTGCATAGGGATGTGGCTTGACCTCGCGCTCCGATCTGCGTCTACCAGCTCCATGACGAGCGCCGACCAGGAGACAGTCGGTAGCTCCCTAGGACTCCTCGGGCTGCACGATCCAGATCCAGCCCATCGCCGTCGATCGCCCGCTCTCGCTCCACCCACTGCTGGTGGCGCATGAGCGCCGGCACCTCCGCCGGATCTCCGACCGCGATCCGCCACGCCCACGCCAGCAGCGGCGGCTGGATGGTGGCGGTCATGAAATCCCCGCGCGAGCGCACGTTGTAGAACAGCGACCGCACCGTGCTCACCGGTTGTGCCCAGAAGATCGTGTGGCCGATGAACCCGTCGGGCCTCGAGGCAGCGAGCAGCGACTCGAGCTCGGCACGGGCCCGCGAGCGGTCAAAGCGCCGCCAGGCGATTGCGTTGAAGCAGGAGTCCCAGTACCACTGCCAGGGATAGCGTTGGCCGCTTGGCGCCGTGTACGCGTAACGAACGCCGTCGCGCTCGCCCTCCCGCCAATTCCGATCAAGGGTGGACCGGCAAATCGCTGCCAGCCGGTCCGGCGAGGGTCCCCCGCCCATCTCGCTGCCTTTCTGTCGCTTTCGCGTCGGCGCTACCCGCCGCCAGACAGCGGGGAAACGAGGGCCACGACGCAGGCATCGGACCCGGACGCGTCTGTTGTAAAGCAACGGCCGGCTTGAGTGGCAGGTCGCGGCACGTTTAGATGCCCGCACCCGTCAAGATGCTGCCCCCCGTTGACAACCCTCTCGTGTGCACGCGCATCGGCAGAGTGGCGCGAGTCTTGTCGTTGCCGCCCTCGCGGCGGCGCCGAGCGCCGGAGCCGCGCTGGAGCGATGCCGAAGGCGAACGGACTGCCCGGCGCATCCTCTACGGCGAGCGGCGGGCGATCGAGCCCGCCCCGCCGCGGCGAGTGATCAACTCCGCGCTGACCCGGAGAACACCGACTTAGCTTTTCAGGCGGGGTCCCGTGCCACCCGCCGCCCGAAGCCGATCAGTACCGGCCCCGGAGCGGTCGGTGTGGGATCGGTGCGTCGAGCGCGTCCTCGATTGGACGCTCGTCGAACGCAAGATCCTCTTGGTGATCGAACCACATCGACCCCTGATGCCCGAGGTCTGCCAGCACGCGCCCAGGCCGGAAATAGCGCGTGAAGCAGGCGGCGATGCTCAGGAAGGTCACGGCAACTGTCACGATCTCAAACGTGCTCATGGTGGTCTGCCTTTTCTCGATTCTTCCGAGTGAGACATTAGGACCGGGGCAAGCCGTTCCGCGTGAGCTTCAGCACAGATGGCGGCGCTGAGCACAGATCACGCAGAGAGGCCCTCGGCCTTAGAGTGCAGTCGACACCCGCTCAGATAGGAGATCCGATGGGCTTCGACCAGTACCACGAACCCCCCGGCGAGCTTCCGGCCGCCACGCGGACCTTCGCCCGTTTGTGCGCTTCGCTGACCGAGGAGGCCGAGGCGATCGGCTGGTATGAGCAGCGGATCGCGCTCGAGACCGACCCGGAGGCGCTCGCCGTGATGCGCGACGCTCAAGGCGAGGAGTTCAAGCACTTCAGCATGGACCTCGAGTTCTTGCTGCGCCGGATGCCGGCATGGCGGGAGATCGCGGAGGGGATCCTGTTCCAGACAGGGGACATCGTCGAACACGGCGAAGAGGCGGAGGCCGAGACCTTCGAGGGGGGCGGGGCCGGAGCCGAGGGCGCCTTCGAGGCGGGATCACTCGGGATCGGGAGCCTCCGGGGGGCGTCGCGATGAACCACCTACTTCGCTCACATGCCCCGATCAGCGACGCCGGCTGGACTCTCCTCGACGAGGAGGCGCGCGAGCGTCTGACTCCGCCGCTGGCCGCTCGCAAGCTGGTCGATTTCTCCGGCCCCCGCGGCTGGGATTACTCCGCGACGAACCTTGGGCGTACCAGCGCGCTGACTGCGGCGCCGTCCGAGGGGGTTTCCGGTCTGAAGCGGCGGGTGCTGCCGCTGGTAGAGCTGCGGGCGGACTTCGAGCTGTCGCGGGCCGAGCTCCGCGACGCTGACCGGGGCGCCGAAGACGTTGACCTCGAGGCGCTCGACAAGGCCGCTCATCAGATCGCGCTGGCCGAAAACGTCGCCGTGTTCCACGGCTGGCAGGACGCCACCACCGGAATTTCCGAAGCGTCGCCACACGACGTGCTCGAGCTGGGCGAGGACACCGACTCCTACCCCACCCGGGTCGCCGGCGCCGTCGAGCGCCTGCAGTGCGACGGGATCACCGGGCCATACGGGGTGGCCCTCGGACGCGAGCAGTACCGGCGGGTTGTGGAGACGGCCGAACACGGCGGCCACCTGCTGTTCGACCACCTGCGCAAGATTGTCGAGGGTCCGCTTGTGTGGGCTCCCGGCGTCAGGGGGGCGGTGGTGGTCAGCCTTCGGGGAGGCGACTTCCTGTTCGAATCGGGCCAGGACCTCTCGATCGGCTACACCTCCCACGACTCCGACGTGATTTCGTTGTACCTGCAGGAGAGCTTCAGCTTCCGCGTCGTCACGCCCGAGGCCGCGGTGGCGCTGAAGGCATAGGGCCTTGATCAGAGCAGCCCTGGAGCACATCGCCCGGGCAGCGATGGGCTCGCTGACGTACTTCCCAGAGAAGGAGATCGCGCAGACGCCGGCCGATTTCGGCCTGCGGTATCGCGATCTGCACTTCGAGACGGGCGATGGCGAGCGGCTCTTCGGATGGTGGATCACGACCGACCACACGCCGCCGGCCGGGCACATCCTGCTGTGCCACGGCAACGGGGGCAACATCGGCGATCGCCTGATCGACGCCGACCTTCTATGTGGCGCGGGATTCAACCTGCTGCTGTTCGACTACCGCGGCTATGGCCGCAGCAGCGGTCGGGCGGACGAGGAGGGCACCTACAGCGACGCGCTGGCAGCAAAGGACGCGCTCCTGGCCCAGCCGGAGTGCGATCCCGCGCGCGTCATCTACCTGGGCGAATCGCTCGGCGGCGCGATCGCCCTGGCACTTGCCCTGGAGGTGCCACCCCGGGGACTGGTCCTTCAGTCCACCTTCACCAGCCTGCGCGCCGTGGCGCACCACCACTACCCGCTGATCCCGTCGGTGGTTGTTCCCGATGCCTATCCGAGCATCCGCCGCATCGCGAAGCTGCAGGCTCCGCTGCTGTCACTCCACGGGGACCGCGACGACGTGGTCCCGCTCTCCGAGGGCTTGGCCCTGTTTGCGGCGGCCCCGGAGCCCAAGCGGCTCCATGTATTTGAGGGTTTGGGCCACAGCGAGCTAGTCACCGCGGGGCCCGCATACGCGCGCGTGATCAAGGACTGGGCGCAAGGGGTGATGGCGAACGATGGCGCTGGAGTTCCGACGTCCGGAACTGGCTCGCCAGAGTTCGCCTGAGGCTTAGGCCCGCGGCTCCCGGCGTGCCCCGCCACGACGTTCGCCCCTGTTGATCGCTTCCCGCTGCGGGCCGATCACGTACTTGGGGTCGGCCGCCGATTGAAAGCCGGCCTTGAACACGCTCCACCTGGTGCTCAGCGCCGCGACCGACAGCAGCAGGCCCGAGGCCACGGCCGCGGGTCGGGATGAGCGTCCTCGCGCGGCGAGCAGCGCCACGCCGGCGGTCGCGGATGTCCGACCGATCCGCCTGAACCGGCCCGCGGCACCCTGGTGATAGGGCTCTGCCTGCTCGCCCAGGCGTCGCTCCATCAGCTCCGTTGCAGCGACCCCAGCCGCAGCGCCGATGAGCGCCAGCCGTCGGGCGGGAGCGGCTGCCGCCGGAGGAGTCAGGGCGACCGTCGCCGCCCCGGCGCTCATCGCCGCGCCCGATCCGAACACGAACGGCAGCAGCCGATGGGCCTTGTGCCACACCGGAATGGCTGTGTTCGAGACCAGCGCCGCGGTGTAGGTGGACAGTGGAAGGCCGAGCAGAGCCGCCGTCCGCCGTGCGTACTTACCGCCCGGGATCCAGCCCGTCCAGGCGTCGATGGCAGCGATCGGCGTCGAGCCCCCCACGGCCACGAGCAGCCATGAGCCGACGCTCATCGGCGAGGTGACCTTGAACATCCGCAGCATGTTCAGGAACCGCTCGGGCTTTCCGAGATCGAGGATCAGGAGCAGAGGACTGGCGGCGCCGCCGGCCATCGCGGCCAGCCACGCCCGACGGGCCAGCACGTCGTTGCCGCGCAGTTCGGCGAGAAAAGCGAGCCCAGACGCGGCACCCGTGAGCCCTCCCGTATAGAAGTAACAAGGAATCTCCCAGGTCCACACCGGTTCCTTGAGCACCGGCTGGCCGTGGTAGGAGCGAATCCCGCCGTCGCCGGCGACCGCCTCGGGTGCCGGCGTGGCGATCGGGGTGGCCCGAGTGGTCGGTTCCGTAGCGGTCATCGCCGGCCTCCGAACACGGCGGCAATCAGGCCGGCCCCCAACGCCAGCGCCGCTGCCCCGGCGGCGGACCAGATCGAGCCCAGCTCGTGCCGCGTGTCGACGGGGTCGGGCGGCAGCCCATAGACCTCGGGCTCGTCGAGCAGCAGGAAGAACGCGCCGGCGCCGTGAATGCCGTCATCGTCGTCCGCCAGATACAGCTGAGCCTTGTCCTGACCGGCGTCCTGCAGCCGCTTCAATCGCCCCTCGGCTCGGTGGCGCAGCTCGTCCAGATCTCCGAACTGGATTGAATCGGTGGGACAGGCTTGCGCGCAAGCGGGCTGCTGGTCCTCCTTGAGCCTGTCGTAGCAGAGCGTGCACTTCCAGACGCGGCCGTCGTCCTTGCGCTGGTCCAGCACCCCGAACGGACATGCGGGAATACAGTAACCGCAGCCATTGCAGATGTCCTCTTGGACCACCACGGTGCCGAACTCCGTCCTGAACAGCGCGCCGGTGGGACAGACCTCGAGACAGGCCGCGTCGGTGCAGTGCTTGCAGACGTCGGAGGCCATCAGCCACCGCAGACCGTCGCCCTCCTGGTAGGTCTGAACCCCGGCGTCGATCACGTCCGCAGCGCGCGGCCGCCTCCACCAGTGACGCCCCATCGTCGACGCCGGCCGGCACCCGCTGCTCGATGAAGGCCACGTGACGCCAGGTGTTGGCGCCCAGCGCAAGCGTGTTGTCGTAGGACTTGCCGCTGAATCCCTTAATCGACATCGGGATCTGGTTCCACTCCTTGCAGGCCACCTCGCATGCCTTGCACCCGATGCAGATCGAGGTATCGGTGAAGAACCCCTTGCGGGGCTTGGCCTCATCGCCGTAGCTCGCAGGCCAGGAGACGGTCTGCAGCGTCACGACACCCTGACCCCCGCCTGCTGGCGGTACTCCTCGACCAGCTTGAGGCGTGCCGGGCCGCGTGGCCTCCGGCCCGGTCTGATGTCGCAGGTTGCGACCTTGTACTCGCTGATGTGAACGTTGTTGTCCAGCACCAGAGGGAGCAGATCGTTGGCGGAATCGCCGGTGACGATGCCGACGCCTCCCCAGTGGTATGGCGCACCGACCCTGTGCACCGGGCGTCCCTCGACCTGAAGTGGCTTGATCCGGTCGGTGACGAGCACGCGGGCCTCGACCGCGTTGCGGGCGGTGATGATCGTCGCCCAGCCCCCGTGCTCCAGCCCGCGCTCGGCGGCCAACTCCGGGGAGACCTCGCAGAAGAACTCAGGCTGGAGCTCGGCCAGGTAGGGAACCGTGCGCGACATCGCGCCAGAGGTATGGTGCTCAGTCAGCCGCCAGGTCGAGAGCACGTACGGGAACACAGGCGAGCCGACCGGGTGATACGGGTTCTCCTGGCGCGGGAACTCCTGCCTGGTCGGGTTCTGCTGCTGCGGGTAGAGCGCGTTTTGATACGGCGTCTCCTGCGGCTCGTAGTGGGTGGGGAGGGGTCCATCTACCAATCCCGACGGGGCGAAGAGCCAGGCGCGACCGTCCGGATGAAGGATGAACGGCTTGTCGCCGGAGATGGCCTCCATCGCCTTGGCGTCTTCCTCTGGCTCGAAGCCCGGCTCCTTCTGAGCCGGGAAGTCCGGCGAGTCGCCAAGGCTCGTCCACTTGCCCTCCTGTTCGTCCCACCACACGTAGCGCTTGCGCTCAGACCAGGGCTTTCCGTCCGGGTCGGCCGACGCGCGGTTGTAGAGCATGCGCACGTCCTTGGGCCACGCCCACCCCCACTCGTGCGCGATCCAGTTCTGGTCCTGACCTGGCTTCTTGCGCGCCGATTGGTTTACGCCGTCCTTGTAGATGCCGCAGTGGATCCACGAGCCGCATGCGGTAGACCCATCGTCCTTGAGCTCTTCGTAGGTCGAGAGCATGTTGCCGTCTTCTCCCCGGCCGTTGATCTCCCGTAGCACCGACTCCGCGTTGGGCTCCTGGTGGGGCCCTTCCACCGGGTAGTTCCAGGTCAGGTCAAGGATCGGCCGGTCGCGCGGGTCCTTCGAATCGGCGAGCTTGTCCCGGACCGCCTTGCCCAGGTGGTAGATCCAGTGCAGCTCCGAGCGTGCGTCGCCGGGCGCATCGATCGCCTTCCAGTGCCACTGGAGCAAGCGCTGGGTGTTGGTGTAGTTGCCGTCCTTCTCGGTGTGCGCGGCGCACGGCAGGAAGAACACCTCGGTCTGGATGTCCTCGGCTCGGGTCTCACCGGACTCGTGCTCGGGAGAGTCCTTCCAGAACAGCGCTGACTCGGTGGGCTGGAAGTCCCGGACGACAAGCCAGTCGAGCTTCGCCAGCGCCAGGCGCATCAGCTTCGCGTTGGCCGAGCCCACGGTGGGGTTCTGCCCCACGCAAAACATCCCCTGCACTCCCCCATCGAGCATCTTGACCATCATCGGGTAGTGCGAGTGGTCGCCGTCGATGCGGGGCAGGTAGTCGTAGCAGTAGTTGTTCTCCTCCGTGGCAGCGTCCCCCCACCAGGCCTTCAACAACGACACCATGTAGTTCGTCAGGTTTCCCCAGGCGCCGGTGTCCGGGCCATTGAGCTCGATGAACTTGTCGAGATCCGGACCCGAGGTGGGATGAGGCATCGGTATGTAGCCCGGGAGGATGTTGTAGAGCGTCGGGATGTCGGTGGAGCCCTGGATGTTCGCGTGCCCGCGGAGCGCCAGAATCCCGCCGCCCGGGCGGCCCATGTTTCCGAGCAGCATCTGCACGATCGAGGCCGCACGGATGTTCTGCACCCCGACGGTGTGCTGAGTCCAGCCGACGGAATAGACGATGGCCGATGTCCTCTCGCGTCCCGAGTTCTCGCACAGCGCCCGAGCTACCGCCAGGAAGTCCTCCTCCGAGCAGCCGCAGATCTCCGAGACCAACTGGGGCGTGTAGCGCGCGAAGTGCCGCTTGAGGATCTGAAGCACGCAGCGCGGGTGCTCCATCGAGTTGTCGACGTTGGGAGGGTCGCCTCGCTCGAGCGTCATCCCATGGGCGCCGTGCGCCTGCTCTCCCGAGGTGTCACCCTCCTGCTCCTTCTTTCCTCCGGCCGCCTCGTGCGTGGTCTCGTCGTAGCCCCAGCTCTCGATCTCATACGCGCCGTTCTCCGGGTCCCACCCGGAGAACATCCCAGCGGCATCCTCGGCGTCGACGTAGTCCTCGCGGACGATCACCGGGCCGTTGGTGTAGTGCTGGACGTACTCCCTGAACCACGCGTCGTGCTCGAAGATGTAGTTGATGACTCCGCCAAGGAAGGCGATGTCGGTCCCGGCCCGAATCGGCACGTGCCGATCTGCCATCGCGCTCGTGCGCGTGAAGCGGGGATCGATGTGGATGTATTTGGCGCCGCGCTCGTGAGCCTCCATCACCCACTGGAATCCGACCGGATGCTGCTCGGCCATGTTTGACCCCATGCTGATGATGCAGTCGGCGTTCTGGAGGTCCTGCTGAAAGGTGGTGGCGCCGCCGCGCCCGAACGAGGTCCCCAGACCGGGGACCGTCGAGCTATGTCATATGCGGGCCTGGTTCTCGATTGACAGCGCGCCGGCGGCGCAGAAGAACTTCTTGATCAGATAGTTCTCTTCGGAGTCGAGCGTCGCACCGCCGAGGAAGTGGATCCCCAGTGTCCGCTTGAGCGGCTTTCCCTCCTCCGTCTGCTCCTCCCATGTCTGGGCTCGTGTGCGGATCATCCGCTCGGCGATCATGTCGGTCGCTTGCTCGAGGCTGATCCGCTCCCAGTCGGCCCCGCCCGGACGGCGATAGAGGACCTCCTTGACGCGTCCCGGCTGGTTGACGAGCGCTTCTGAGGCAGCCCCCTTCGGGCACAGCCTGCCGCGGGAGACGGGCGAGTCCGGGTCACCCTCGATCTGGACGACCTTCTCGTCCTTGACGTACACCCTCTGCCCGCAGCCGACGGCGCAGTAGGGACAGACCGACTGCACGACACGGTCGGCAGTCGTGGTACGGGGCTCGAGCGTCGCCGATCGCCGGGACATTGCCGCCCGCCCAAGCCCGAGTACATCAGTGGTCAGCTGACGGAGGAGTGGCGGACTCAGGCGGCGGTCATTGGGCATCCGGCGCGGGGTTGATCCTACTCCCTGTACTGCCTGCCCCTAACGGCTTCCGAGCAGCCCTTAGATCGTCTACCGTGTTGTTGGTTTTTACGCTGACAATCGCGGATCAGGAGCGGGACGGCATGCCCACGTATCAACAGCTCGGCTACGGCGGCGGCGGCGCCGTAATCACGCGTGATCGCACGCGCGCCGTCTTCGGTCAGGTCATGGGCCTCGTGGCGCTGACGGTCGGGTGCACGGCGCTCGGCGCCTACATCACGCGTAACAGCACCGGCCGCCTCTGGATCGCGTTCTTCATCGGGGCGTTCGTGTGCATCTTCGCCCTCAACATGGCGTCCGCTCGCGGCCGTGAGCAGTTGGCGATCGCGCTCCTGTTCGGCATGGGACTGCTGCTGGGGATGGCTGTGGGCCCGGTCCTCGCCCAGTACGCGAAATCCGACCCCGGCGTCCTGTACCAGGCCGCCGGCGCCACGGGCGCGTTCGTCCTCGGCCTGGGCGCTGTGGGCTACGCCACCCGACGCGATCTGTCGTCCTGGGCGCGAGCGCTGTTCTGGGCGTTGCTTGCCCTGATCTTGTTCGGCTTAATCGGGATCTTCGTCGCGATCCCACACGGCAACGTCATCTATGCCGCGCTCGGCCTAGTGGTCTTCGGAGCGTTCACGATCTTCGACTTCAACCGGCTGCGCCGGGCCAACATGGCCAGCGCGGTTCCGATCGCCGCCAGCATCTTCCTGGACATCTTCAACGTGTTCTTGCTCATGCTGCGGCTGCTGGGCGGAGGCGGGCGGAGTTAGTCCGTAGCCGCCACGAGGCGGCACGATCTTCCTCCCAGCGCCGTCGACCGCCGCGGGCTGTGTCATGCCCCTCCGCCGGAGGCGGCGTCGCACCTCGAACCAGACCGCGGCCAGCACCAGCAGCACGATCCCTACCGTGATCACCCAACCGAGGTCGGACACGGCGTCCTCGATCGGCGGGCCCGCGAAGTAGGCGCCCAGCCCGATTCCCGCAGCCCAAACAACCGCCCCCAGCACGTTCAGCGGTAGGTACACAGCCGGCCGCACCCGGTGGATGCCGGCAACCCAGGTTGGAGCGATGATGACGGCGACTGCCACGTACCGCTCGAACACCTCGTCCCCTCGCTCGAGAGCCCGCAGCCGGAGCCTATAAAGCGGACCTGGCGCGCTCAGCAGCTTCCGGCCGGCTTTCATCCCGATGAGCCAGCCGACGATTCCCCCGGCGGCGGCCGCGGCGAACGCGACCAGCACCACGGAGGCGATGTCCAGCTTGTGACGGGCGGCTAGAAGCCCGGCCGCGATCAGTACCGGCTCTCCCGGTCCCGGCAGGCCGACCCAGCTCGCGACTGCCGCAGCCGCAAGCCCCACGTACCCGATCGGCGAGCCGTGGAAAGCGTGGTGCAGGTGGACATGGACGAGCGCCGGGACGAGGAGGAGGGATGATCGGTGGAGTGCCGCTATGCGCACGCTCTGTCCCTCACTAGGGCGATCGTGTCACACCCCCAGGGCGGAGCCGCTCTACCGGATGGAGTAATTCCGGGCCGGATCCTTGTCCCGATGGCCAATGCCACGCCGGCCGCCGGCGGCGAGCATTCGTGACCGCGGATGAGCTCGGACATCATCATCTCCTACGACGGAACACCGAACGATGACGATGCGCTCGCGCTCGGCCGTCAGCTTGGCGCAACGGGCGCCCGGCTGGCGCTCGCCTACGTCCGCCACTCCCGCGACTACGACCCCGGTCGGGAGCAGCTTGCCGAGCACGACGCCGCTCGTAGGCTCGAACAGGGGGCGGCGTGGCTCGAGGAGCCGGACATTGCGCGCCATGTCGTTTTCAGCGCCTCCACTGGCGAGGGACTGGCCCAGCTTGCGGAAGCTGAGGAAGCCTCGCTGGTGGTGTTCGGCTCCGACTACCGCACCCCGCCGGGGAGTGTCGAGCCGGGGGCCTCGGCGCAGCACCTGCTCGAGGGCGGGCCGGTGGCGGTCGCGGTCGCGCCGGCGGGCCTCAGGGCCCACGCGAACGGCGCGATCTCCTCGGTTGCGCTGTTCGCCGATCAGGCCGATCCCGCCGCCGGTGAGACGGTCGATGCGCTCGCGGCGAAACTGGGGGCGGAGAAGATTCGCCTCCGGCGAGAGAGGGGCCGACCTGCTCGTGGTGGGCTCCCAGCTCAGCGCGCCCGAAGGCCGGATCGCTCTCAGTGGCTCGGCGCGATCGTTCCTGGGCTCGGTTCGCAGTGCGGTCGTCGTCGTCCCGCGGGGCCAGCCACTAGAGATCTGATCCGGCCGGCGGCCCCCGGAGCGGCCGTAGACTCGCCCCTCAGTGCTGATCCTGCCGCCCGGCCACGCCAAGGCGATTGAACCCAGGAGTCGCTTCTCGAGCCGAGAAAAGTGGATGGTGGGCGGGGCGGTCGCTGCGGCTGTGGCGATCCTGGTCGCGGTGGTGATCGCGCTGGCGTCGGGCGGACGGACCTCCTCCCACGGCTGCATCTACGCGACGGTGCCCGCCGCCACAGGCGCGCAGGAGATATCTGAATGTGGCGCGGCGGCCGCGTCGACGTGCGCGTCGGTGCGGGCCCCGGGCGCGTACACGCAGCAGGCGGCTGGGGTCATCGCGGGGCAGTGTCGGAAGGCCGGTCTCCGGGTCGGGCCCTGAAGCCACTCCACTCTGCAGGCACATGTTGGAGCTCACAAACCGGCCTGGCCGAGACGAGAGGGTGAGCTTGAACACGATATGCGTGTTCGCGCTCACCAACCGGCGACGCCGGCAGCGGAATGTGAGTTCGAACAGGTAGGGGCCCTAACCCCCGGGCCAAGAACGGGGGCGCTTCCCCCGTATTTGCGGGATCCGTTTATCCCAATGTCGAGACGGTCGCCTCGCTCCCTAGACGCACGGCCATGGTGCTAGGAGCGCCCGGCGTCCACACTCGTCGCGAGCATTGGCCGCAATAGGCCGACCATCGCTCAGGCGGTGGATGAGTCAACTCGACGGACAAGGAGATCCATGCCAGTAGAAGCACCCACGTGGCTGAATCCGGGCGACACGTCCTGGCAGATCACAGCCGCGACTCTCGTCGGTCTGATGAGCGTGCCTGGCCTCGCAGTCCTGTATGGCGGCGTGATGCAGAAGCGGTGGTCGATCAACAGCATGATGTTGACGTTCGCCACGTTCTCCGTCGTGCTGCTCGTCTGGGTGCTGTGGGGCTTCAAGATGGGCTTCGGTACCCCGTGGCACGGACTGTCCCATTCGGGCTTCTTCGGAAACTTCATCGGCAAGCCGGGCCCGGTGCTGTCTCATACCCAGCTGCAGCACCAGGCGAATATCCCCTTAATCGGAAGCCAATCGTTCCCGAAATCGGCGCTCGTCTACTTCCAGTTCGTGTTCGCGGCGATCACGCCGATCCTGGCGTTGGGGTCGGTGCTGGGACGGGTGAACCTGAAGGCATGGGTCCCGTTCTGCTTGCTGTGGATCACGTGCGTCTACTGCGTCGACGCGTTCCTGATCTGGGGCGGCGGCTTCTTCGCCCAGAAGGGAGCGGTCGACTTCTCCGGCGGCTACGTGATTCACCTCTCGGCCGGCGTGGCCGGGTTCGTCGCGGCCGCGGTGATCGGCCCACGGCTCCAGCGCGATCGCGAGATCGACGCGCCCAACAACGTGGCCATGCTCGCGGTCGGTGCCGGCCTGCTGTGGCTGGGCTGGAACGGCTTCAACGGCGGTGACCCCTACGCGTCGAACATGTCCGCCGCGGCCGCGGTCCTGAACACGAACCTGTGCACCGCCGTCGCGTTCCTGGTCTGGGTCGGATGGGACTACCTCACCGGGCGCAAGCCGGGACTGATCTCGGGCGTCAACGGGATGATCACCGGCCTCGTGGTCATCACACCTGCGGCCGGTTACGTGAACGGGTTCGGCGCGATCGCCCTGGGCGTCATCGGCTCCACGATCGTGTACTTCGCGCTCAACTACATGAGCCGCCTGCGCCCGTTCCGCAACGTGGACGACACGTTGGGCGTGATCTACACCCACGGTGTGGCCGGCCTGTCCGGCGGGCTGCTGGTCGGCATCTTCGCCGACCCCCAGATGGCGCTCAGCTACAAGACCGGTCCGCACGGCCATCTGATCGCGACGGGTACGGCGACGGGCGTCATCCACGGCAACTGGAACCTGCTCAAGTGGCAGGTCCTGGCGGCCCTGTTCGTGATCTGCTGGACGGGCGTGATCACGTTCGTCCTGCTCAAGCTGGTCGGCCTGTTCATCCCATTGCGGATGGCGGAGAAGAACATGGAGGAGGGCGACATCGCCGAACACGGACACGAGGTGTATCCCTCCGACGTGCCCTCTCTGGGCTACCCGAGCGGAGTCCCAGGACTCGCGACCGGAGCCAGCGAAGCGGCGCCATCTACCGCATGATGCAGCGGTGGTCCCTCCCGGAAGCTCGCGCGTTCGGCCGCATCCAGGATGCAGCCCGATCGGCCGGTTGAGCTGGGACCACAGTCAGCGGATAACCGGGGGGCGGCTCAGGCCGCCTCCCGGTTTTCCCCGCTCGAGCTCTCGCCGCCCATGAACGCCTTAGGAAACCTGGATAGGCTCCCGCGCCTGCCAGACACGCAACAGGAGGAAGATCAGGTTGAGTATCACCACAGAACCGGCCCACACCGCCGCCGCGGCGGGCGCCACAAGCGCGGCCGAGGTCCTCGACTTCGCCGTCCAGCGCGGCGTCCAGCTCGTTGACCTGAAGTTCGTCGACCTGCCCGGCACCTGGCAGCACATGACGCTGCCGCTGGGGGCCATCGACGCCAGCGACTTCGAAGCTGGGCTGGGATTCGACGGTTCGTCGATCCGCGGCTTTCAGGAGATCCACGAGTCGGACATGCTGCTGATGCCAGATCCGACGACGGCATTCATCGACCCCTATTACGAGCGCACGACGCTCTCGCTGATCTGCTCGGTCGCGGATCCGGTGCTCGGCGAGCCCTATGCCCGTGACCCGCGGTTCGTGGCCCAGAAGGCCGAGCGCCACCTGATCGAGACGGGGATCGCGGACGTCGCCTACTTTGGCCCGGAGGCCGAGTTCTTCGTCTTCGACCACATCGCCTACGAGCAGGTGGAGCATCGAGCCTTCTACGAGGTCGACTCCGCCGAGGGATTCTGGAACACCGGCCAGTTGCCGGGCACGGCGCCGAACCTGGCCTACAAGCTCCGTCAGAAGGAGGGCTACTTCCCGGTCCCACCGGCCGACTCTCTGGCAAATCTCCGCGGGGAGATGGTGCTCACGATGGAGTCGCTCGGGATCCGCTGCGAGTTCCACCACCACGAGGTCTCCTCCGGCGGTCAGGGCGAGATCGACATGCGCTTCCAGCCCCTGCTGCGGATGTCAGACCAGATGATGATCTACAAGTACGTGGTCAAGAACGCGGCCGCGCGGGCGGGCAAGACCGCCACCTTCATGCCCAAGCCGATCTTCGAGGAGAACGGCTCCGGCATGCACGTGCACCAGTCGCTGTGGAAGGACGGCGACCCCCTGATGTATGGCGAGGGGGGCTACGCCCACCTGTCGGAGCTCGGCAAGTACTACATCGGCGGGCTGCTGGCGCACGCCCCAGCGCTCCTGGCGTTCTGCGCTCCCACCACCAACTCCTACCGCCGACTCGTGCCGGGCTACGAGGCGCCGGTCAATCTCGTCTACTCGGCTCGCAACCGTTCGGCCTGCGTCCGGGTGCCGATGTACCACGAAGCGCCGAAGACAAAGCGGGTCGAGTTCCGCTCGCCGGACCCGACCGCGAACCCGTATCTGGCATTCACCGCGCTGATGCTGGCCGGCATCGACGGGATCAAGCGCCAGATCGATCCGGGCGACCCGCTCGACGCCGACATCTACGAGCTGCCGGAGGACAGGCTGGCCCAGATCGGTACGGTGCCCTCCTCGCTCGAGGGTAGCCTCGACGCGTTGGAGGCCGACAGCGAGTTCCTCCTACAGGGCGACGTGTTCACCGCCGGGCTGCTCGAGGCCTACGTCCGTTACAAGCGCGAGGAGGAGGTGGACGCCATCCGGATGCGGCCACATCCCTGGGAGTTCGCTCTGTATCACGACGCGTAGAGCGAGGCGCATGCGCCTCGCTCCCGGCCGCGCATGCGCGGCCGGCGGGTCGGCACATGTGCCGACCCGAACAACTTAATTGAGCACCAGTTCCGCGGCGGTCCTGAGCGTCGCCGGGTCGCCGGCCACAAGCAGGGTGGTGACGATCGACTCGCGCCAGGCCTCCAGGTCGTGGCGGATCTTCTCCTTCGGGCCGATCAGCGTCAGCTGCTCGAGCAGCGCCGTCGGCACGGCGGCCGCAGCTTCCTGCTTGCGCCCACCGAGGTACAGCTCCTGGATCTGCGCCACCTCCCGCTCGTAGCCCATGCGGATCGCGACGTTGGCATGAAAGTTGGCGCTCCTGGCGCCCATCCCGCCGAAGTACAGGGCATACATCGGCCGGAGCGCCTCCGCCGCGCCCTCGACGTCGTCGGTCACGATCAGCGGCACCGTGGCCGCCACTTCAAAGTCATCCCAGCTGCGGCGCGCACCGGGACGTTCCAGCCCTTCCGTCAGCGCGTCGCGGTAGAAGCCGTCGTGGTGCGGGGAGTAGAACAGCGCCAGCCAGCCGTCGCACAGCTCGCCCGCCAGCGCGACGTTCTTCGGTCCTTCGGCCGCCAGGTAGATCGGGATGTCGCCACGCAGCGGATGGATGCTCGCCTTCAATGGCTTGCCAAGGCCAGTAGGCGCAGGTCCTCCGGGCCGCGCCGTCACCGGAAGCGGATAGTGCGCGCCTTCGTTCGTGACCGGGCTCTCGCGCGCCCAGATGTCGCGCAAGATCCCGACGTACTCGCGCGTGCGCGCGAGCGGCTTGGCAAACGGCTGCCCGTACCACCCCTCCACGACCTGCGGTCCGGACACCCCCAGCCCGAGGATCAGTCGGCCTCCAGACAAATGATCGAGCGTCATCGCCGCCATCGCCGTCGCCGCCGGGGTGCGCGCTGAGATCTGAACGATCGCCGTTCCGAGCTTGATGCGTTCGGTGTGAGAGCCCCACCAGGCGAGCGGCATCAGCGCGTCCGAGCCGTAGGCCTCCGCCGTCCAGACCGAGTCGAATCCGAGCCGCTCTGCCTCGAGCACCGACTCCTGGGCGCCCGGCGGAGGGCCACCGGCCCAATAGCCCAGGTTGAGCCCCAGCTTCAACTCTCGCGCCACGATCGCCGAACCCTACTTCCTGCCGGGCGGTGCCTTCAGGCGCGTGACCACCCACCGCCACAAGCTTGGCCGCCGCGGCTGGCTGCGAAGCCATTCGTCGCGGGTCGGCAGCCGCCCGCGTCTGCGTGCCTCCAGCACGCAGGCGGTATGGGCATGACGCCTTCGCGAGGAGTCGCCCTCGGGCGCGATCAGCATGTGCTCGGACAGCGCTGGCAGGTGCTTGCCGCATAGGGGACAGCGGTACGTGGCCGGCTTTCGATTCTGAGCCCGACGGACCGACCACCAGCGGGACGCAGCGGGCTGGGGCACGGCCAATGAGAGTAGTGCCGGCTGCCACAACCGCCAGATTTCGGCCGTCAATAGCGATGCCCGAGCTATGCTTTTGGCCATGGCAGTCAGTCGGGAAGAGCTCGAGGGACTGAGCCGCAGCGAGGTTCTGCGCGCGTCGCCGCGCATGTTCGAGTCCAACCTGCTCGACAAGGTGTCTCGCGTCCACCCCGCCGTTCCCCCGCTCCTGTTCGGCCCGGCGATCGTGATTCTGCTCGTCGAGGGAATCGTTCGCGGTTCCGGCTGGCCGACGATCGGCTGGATCGCGGGGGGGTATCTCTTCTGGACGCTGACCGAGTACTGGCTACACCGGATCGTGTTCCACTTCGAGCCGGAGAAGGGCCTGGGCGCGCGGCTGCACTGGATCATCCACGGTGTTCACCACGACCACCCCAATGACCCGATGCGGCTCGTGATGCCCCCGTCGGTGAGCGTGCCGCTGGCGTTGCTGTTCGTCCTCGGCTTCTATGCGGTTCTCGGCATCCCGGCGTTCTTGCCGTTTGCGGCTGGCTTCCTCGGCGGGTACCTGGCGTACGACATGCTTCATTACCACGTGCACCATCACCGGCCGAGGACCGAGCTAGGCCGTCGGCTGCGCGAGCTGCACATGCGCCATCACTTCCAGGACCACGAGCGCGGGTTTGGGATCAGCGCTCCGTTCTGGGATTACGTGTTCGGGACCGCGACCAGGCCGCGATAGCGCCAGCCGTTCGTCCCCTGAACAAACGCAGCGTTCAGAAACGTTTTACTCAGAGCGGGCTGTGCCCTGTCCGGAGACTCAGGGCCCCTGCGTCCAGGGGTCCTGGAAGGTCCCCCTCGGCGTCTGGATCAGCTTTCCGTACTCTGGACCTGAGCTCGAGCGCTCCGCGGACGCCGAGCGTCACCACGAAGCGGGCGAACGACACCCCTGCCTGCGTCACCTTGCCCTCGTGATACCCGGTAGTCGCCTGCGCCAGCGTCGCGCCGTCAGGTGCGCTCCATCCCGTCTCGATGCAGGTACCGTTGCGGTTGTAGCGGGCGATCGTCTGGCCGGCCGTGAGCGATGACCCGACCTGCGCCAGCTTGTCTATCTGCTCGGCAACGTAGACGAACCGGCCGGCATACGGGCCGTCGACGAGCTGGTACCAGATGTACGGCTGACCGCGGAACCAGTCGGGGCTGATCCCAACGACGATGCCGTCTCCCAGCGCGTGGATAGGCTCGCCTTGAGTGAGACAAAAATCGACCCCCATGTCGGTTCGACCAGCGACGTATCGGTCGCCACGCAGGGGGTTCATGTAACCCCTGTACACGGCGGCGAAAGCCCGGTCGAGCTGGACTGACACGGCGCCGCTGTCGGCGCCTCCCGTCAGCTGGACGATCCCGTAGTTCACCGCGTCGGCCTGCTGCTCTGAGAAGTCGGCCGCGGTCGAGGAGGCGACGAGCCTGCCGTTGACGGACACGGTGCTGTGAGCAGGCGCCGTGGACGCCAGCATCTGGCGCACCTGGAGCGTGAACCACCGACCGATCGGATGCGAACGGACCGGCCAGACCTGCTGGGTGAGGCCCGCGGCCGATGTGGTGTTGGTGACGCGATGCCGAGGTTGTCGCTGTAATCGATCACCACGCGCCCTGCTGGCGCGCCCGTCGGCCCCGGGAGCGCTCTCCTTCCCAGCGCGGCTGCTGTCCTTGCGGGCGCCGGTGAAAGCCGTGTGAGAGGCGGAAAGCCGCTCCGTAGGTGACGGTCTGTCCGGGTGCCCAGCTGACCGCGAGCGCTCCGTGCGCGGTCCCCGAGCCCGCGGTGCCCGGGTACTGCGCGAGGAACGCCTGTTTGTCCGAGCCGTAGCCTTGGTGGATCGTGGTGAAGGTCGCGTTGTCGGCCGTCACCCCGCCAGA
Organism: uncultured Actinomycetes bacterium; assembly: GCA_963757075.1. Lineage (GTDB taxonomy): Bacteria > Actinomycetota > Thermoleophilia > Solirubrobacterales > Solirubrobacteraceae > Palsa-465. The sequence continues at coordinate 138,331 of CAVWQN010000001.1, read as the reverse complement.
GAAAGAGGACAGGCTCCCGTTGGCCGCGTGCACGAGGAACGCGTTTCCTGTTGCTGCGAATACGAACTCAATGGCACAGACGCACAAGACCAGCGCGATGAGCCGCCAGACGGCGGCGTGAAACGCGATCGACATCTCGGTTCTCTCCACTGCGACCAGGTGGTTGGCATGGCGCCTACGGAGTTAGCTGACGGGCTCGCGATCGAACAACGACCGCTACCGGCGGATCACCACCGGATTCGCCCCATCGAATGGGCTCCCCGCTCCCCGGTTGTCCATCCGGAGACTCGGCGGCGCAGAAGCGTATCGGTTTGACCACGGAGCCGCGGCACCACCGTCAGCGGCATCCGTTCTAGGAGCTCCGCGACTCCTTCCAGATACTCCAAATCGCCGCCGCTGGCCGATCACGACCAGCAGTCTCGGGCGCGACGAGCTCGGAGACTTTGCGGCAACGGAGAGGGCGGGATTCGAACCCGCGATGGAGCGTGAACCCCATACTCGCTTAGCAGGCGAGTGCCTTCAGCCACTCGGCCACCTCTCCATGGGGTCACGGCCAGTGTAAAGGTTGGTCGGGGCCCGGCTCGCGTCCGCAGAGCGCGCGGGGGCTAGCATCCGGACCGTCGCCCGGAGGGGTGGCAGAGCGGTCGAATGCACCAGTCTTGAAAACTGGCGTCCGGTAACCCCGGACCGCGGGTTCGAATCCCGCCCCCTCCGCATCGGTCGTTGAGCGGACTTCGGCTTTCGAAGGTAGGCAACCTAGCGACCTAGCGAACCATCCGTTCGCTCGCTACACTGCCCGCACATGGTCGAAGGGGCGCTCTCGATCACTCAAGAGCCGGAGGTGGCGGCACCGCCTGCGCTCGAGATCCCGGACTTCGAGATCGTGCCCCGCCTCGGGCTGGTGTTCGCCGCGATCGCGGTGGTCGCCATCGTCGTCCTTATCGCGGTCAACAAGCTCTGGCCGCTGGTGTTCCTGCACGTCAGCTTCGGGGCGGCCTGGACGATCATCGATCTGTTCCTGGGGTTCGTGCTTGGGCCGATCATGGGCGCGATGCCGCCGCCCGCTCGGGTCCAGTTCATCACGCGGCTGATGCCGAAGATGGTGGTGATCATGCCCATCGTCGTAACCGTCACGCTCGCGGCCGGCTGGCAGCTGGCCAGTCACATGGGCACCGTTCTGACCACCTACCCCCATCACGGCTGGATCGTCGCCAGCTTCATCGTCGTAGGCGTGATGGCCGTGCTCGCCCTCGGCCTGCTCGAGCCGGCGAACATCGCGGTCTTGATCGAGCTCAAGAAGCGCCGTCCGCGGCCCGAGGTGATCGAGCGTCTGATGAAGCGCTTCATGTACTGCGCAGGAGTCCTGGGGGCGATGCAGGTCGCCACGCTCGTGATCATGACCAAGCTGGCGTCGTTCCCGTGAGCGAGCGCCGACTTCCCCCCTTCACCGAAGTGGCGATGGCATCGCTGGCGCTGATCGTGGCAGGCGGCATCTATTTGTCTTCCCACCTGCCGAAGCACGTCCCGCTCACCCCGGCCATCATCCTGCTGGCTGCGTCCGCGGCGCTGATGGTCGGCAATCTGGCGTCGCTGGCAAGGGTTCAGGGCTTCGCCTGGCAGCGGTTCGTTCAGGTCGGGAAATGGTCGCTGCTGGCCTACCTCGTGATCAGCGGGCTGATCGAGTACGCGTTCCTGCAGAACCACATCAGGGGCGGGAGCCTCGTGGTGCTCACCCTCTCGCTCGTGGTGTTCACGATCCACGTCCCCGCTCTCGTGGGATTCACCGTCGCGCGCTACTACGAGCCAGACGACGGCCCGGGCGGAGACGGTCGCTCGCCCGTGGTCGCCGGCTCCTGAGCAGCTCGGCGCGCCCCCCACGGCAGGGCTAGAATCGGCCGACAAGCGCCCGTAGCTCAGCTGGATAGAGCGTCGGTCTACGGAACCGAAGGTCGGGAGTTCGAATCTCTCCGGGCGCGTTGGGAACGCCGCGCGCGGGTTCAGGCGGTAGGTCACGGGGCGCATGACAGATTTCTCCCACGTAGCCGACGAATACGACCGGATCGGCCAGCAGTACCAGGAGTCAAAGCGGCTTCCCTTCCGCCACTACCTGGAAGAGCATTCCATGTTCAGCCTGATTGGAGATCTGGGCGGGCGCTCGGTCGTCGATCTGGCCTGCGGCGAGGGCATCTATTCCCGCAAGCTAATGCGGGCGGGCGCAGGCAGTGTGTTAGGCGTTGACATCTCCCCCGAGATGATCGCCCTCGCCGAACAGGCAGAAGTAGAGGAGCCACTTGGCGTCCGCTACGTGGTCGCTGACGTTGCCATGGTGGAGCTCGAGGAGCCGGTCGACGTCGCGCTGTGCTCCTACCTCTTCAACTACGCTCGGAGTCGGGATGAATTGAGAGCGCTCGTCGAGAGCGTGCGCCGTCTCCTCCGACCTGGTGGGCTGGTCGTCGGCTGCAACGACTACCCCGACAACCCGCCGGCTCACTTCGATCGCTACCGGCCGTATGGGTTCATCAAGGTTGGGGGAGCGGAGCTTCAGGAAGGCGACACGATCACCTACCGCTTCTTCAATCCCGACGGCACGGTGTTCGAGATCGACAACTACTTTCTCCCGACCAACGCTTATCGCCAGGAGTTCGCGAGGGCCGGGTTCGAATCATTCGACTGGGTCATGCCGGAGGCGTCACCAGAGGGTCTCGCAGCCTTTCCCCCCGGGTTCTGGGACGCCTACCTGGAGTCGCCGCCGATTGTCAGCTTTACGGCCGCGCTGAACTGAGTCAATAGGCCGCTCGAAACGATCAGCTGCCGTCTCGGAGCGCGACGATCCCGCCGATCACACCGAGGTACGCCGTGTGCCACGGCGCCACAGTGACCCCGGCGTAGTTGTTGTTATAGGTCAGGCCGGTACCCGACAGCCGCTTCCATACCGTCCGCCCGGTCTTGAAGCTGATCGCTGTCCAGTACCACGGGTCGTCAGTGCCGGGACCCTTTGTATAGGTGTAGATCAGCCCGTTGGCGAGTGAGAGCTTCGAGACCGCCGTCGGGATACGGACGCTGTTATCGATCCAAACGCGATGGCAGCCCCTCCCATTGCGGTTGATGTCGATCCGCGCCATCCCCGGTGCGGTTAGCTTTCCGCCGCTCACGCTCGAGGGGTCGGTGTACCCGTAGTTGTTCTCGACGATCATCGACCGCCCCGCGACGATCAACGAGTTCTCGTTGGCGCTGGCTCCGCGACGGAACACGGGCACCTTGCAGACCATCCGCGGCTGGTGACGTGGGAGCCGGATCGCGGTCCGGTAGACGACGACGTCCATGGGATCGGCGTTGTCCGTGATGTTCACGTAGCCGCCCGCCATCACCGTGGGCGTAGTGCCGGTGCCGTCATCTACCTGCCCCGGCTTGTGCTGGAGGCTGTTCGGGTATCGAACCTGCCAGGTGATTCGAGGGCGGCCGCCGGGACCGGCCGCGAACCGGTACAGCTTCCGATTGGTGGCGATGTAGACGCCGCGGCTCTGACCGGTGGCGAACGAGTTCTCGATTTCGCCCACAGATCCGCTGCCGAGCCGCACCGTACGAATCTGACCGGTCCTGAAGTTAAGAGTCCCCACCACGCCATCGGTCTTGGTGACGAACCACAGCAAGCCGTTTGAGTCAGGCAGAGCCGAGGTGAGGTTCTCCTGCGAGGTGAGGACCCCCGTCAAGCTGTAGTCGTGCACGACCCTGAACCCGCGAGAGCCAGCTTCGGCGATCACCCAGATGTGGTGGGTCGTAGTTGAGGTCACGACCCGGTCGAAGCGGTCCAGGTAGAAGTAGCCGCCGCCAGTGAAGTCCTGGAAGATGTTGGCCGGGACGCCCTGGCGGGGCGGCAGGTTGAACGTCGCCAGCGTGTCGAGAGTCCGCGGATCGAGCATGAACAACGCGGGGCCACCCAGCCCGACGCAGATCGTGACGATCCGCCCGCGCCGATCGAACGTGATCGAGCCGCAGTCGCCACTGAGCGACGCCGAGAGCGTCTGCGTGGAGCGCCCTAGCGGACCGCCCCAGACGTAGGCATCCGTCTGCCACGCGTCGTTGTGGATCTCCGAGCGCCCGTTGGGAGCCATGAACCGGTTGCGCGGCGTAGAAGGGACCCCTGGCACTGGATGGGCGCGCGCCCGGCTGCCGGCGAACACCGGCGATGGGGGGCCGGACGGGATCGGGGTCGCCGCGAACGCAGCCGTCCCGCCGACACCTAGCGCGGCCGACATCACGACCAACATCCGGCTCACCCGCGTCCCGATCTGGACGAATTTGAATCCAAGCAACGGGGGCCAAAGCTAACCGAAAGCCGCCCGCGCTGGGGTCATGGCTGCGCGGGCGGCGCATAGGGGCCCAGGAATTGCCGCAGGTGGCTCTCGTACGCGGTCGGATTGGCGTTCCAGCTTTCGATGTGCCCGGCGCCGCTGACGGGAACGTAGGTCACAGGCCCAGGTGCTGCCCGCGCGAACGCCCGACTCTCAGCCGGCGGAACCAATGCGTCGTCAGTGCCCTGGAAGAGGAGGATCGGGACGTGGAAGGAGCGAGCCTGGGCAATCTGGTCGAGCGCGCTCCAGCTCACGTCGATCCTGGAGCCGATCATCCACTTCACGGGGGGCGCCATGAACGGCAGGTCCCGGCGCGACGCCTGGTCGTCGATAACGCCCGCCCAGTCCAGCACCGGCGCGTCTAGTACCAATGCGCTGACCTTGCCCGAGAGCGGGGAGAGGTGCATGAACCGGGTGACGATCGAGCCGCCCATCGAGTCGCCGTAGAGCACAAACCGCTGCGCCCCCTGTTGCAGCGCCCACCGGACCGCGGCTTCTAGGTCTCGCCACTCGGTCATTCCGAGGTCGATGTGCCCGTCGGGGCTGGCGGGGGCACCCGCGTCGTTTCGGTAGTCGATCACCAGCGTGGGGAAACCGAGGCCGTGGAGCGAGGCAAGGGGCCGAAGACCGCCCGTGCGGCTGCCGTCGATGCCATGGACGAAGATCACCCACGTCGAGCCTCGGCCGGCGACCAGCCACGCGGGCATCGGCCCGAGCGGATCGGGGAACGCCAGCGAGCGGTAGTCGATCCCGAGCGCTGCTCGCGGGTCGGTGGTCCAGACATCGGGGTCAAGGCCGACCTTCGCATGGTGCGGGAGCCGGCCGGTGAGAGCCATGAGCTGCCGGGTGACGGTCGATGGCGTGACCGAGATCAGATTTCCGACGATCGCGTGGCCAGAGGGCCAGTCGAGGCCATAGACACCGTTGCGCTGGCTGTCGTGCGTTCGGGCCAGCACGATGCGGCCATGACCCACCCCGAGCGTCTCGATGTTGTCGCTGACCAGGTCGTGGTGCGGGTCGATCAGCAGCCCAGACAGAAACCAGCTCGCCACCACAATGGCGATCACCAGCAGCAAAACCAGCACCCCTGTCCACGCCAGCAGCCGCTTCCGGACGGGCCCGCGCCGCCGCACGCCCGTTTGGAACAGGACCGACGGAGCCGGAGAGGGTGTCCGGCGGCGGGGCATCATGGCTGGATCGGGGTGTCGTGTCCTAACCGGTACCGAAGCGACACGTGCGGTAGATGTTTTCAGGAGGCCGGCGAGAGCGCTAGCGCTGGGCTCGCCGCCGAGAACGCGCCGGCGGCGCTGAGAGCTTCAGCTGCATCGGCTCGCTCCCGTCGCGGCGAGCAAATCCCGCCCACGCCAAGCTATTGACCTAGCGCGGGGCGTCCGTCTCCGCGAGCGGCCGATCGCCGATCCAGTAGCGGGGACCGGGACCTAGCCTCGACGCGCGGTCGCCCGGGTTTGAGAGCTGACAGCGGTCAAGCGACAGGCAGCCGCAGCCGATGCATTCCGTGAGCCCTGCTTTGAGCCGCTCGAGCTCCGCGATCCTTTCTTCGATTCGCGCGCTCCATCGACTGGAGAGACGCGACCAATCGCGGCGCGTGGGCGCCCGATCGCCCGGCAGCTTCGCCAGCTCGGCGCCTATCTCCTCCAGGGTCAGACCCACGTGCTGAGCGAACACGATGAACGCGATTCGTCGCAGCACAGGCCGCTGGAACCGGCGATGGCCCGCCCCGGAGCGCTCGGAGGTGATCAGGCCGCGATCCTCATAGAACCGGAGGGCGGACGCGGCAACACCACTCCGTCGAGACACCTCGCTGATTGTCAACACATCGGGCACGGATGAAGCGAAGCACAGTCCAGCCTTGACTTCAAGCTAACTTGAACTTGTAGAGTCGGGCGACAGCTAATCCAATAGGAGCCCAGATGACGAACAGCCCCAAACCGAGCGAGCAGATCACCGACGAGGTCACCTCCTGGCCTGGGGTAAAGGCGGGTCCCGGGAGGCGCGGCGAGTTCGCCTTCAGAGTGGGCCGACGGGAGATCGGTCACCTCCACGGTGACCATGCCGCCCACTTCTCGTTCCCGAAAGACGTCTGGGCGGAGCTCTGGGACCAAGGACGGATTCGCGAGCATCCCGTGTTCCCGGGAAGGGTGGGGCCGGCGGCGCGCAGGATCGCGAGCGAGGCCGATGTGCGAGACGTCATCCAGCTGATGCGGCTCAACTATGACCGGGCCGTGGCCACGCACGGCCTCCCCGACGCGGCGTGAGCACGCGCTCGCCGGTCGGCGGCCGCACATCGATGGGTGACTGGTCTTCCTTCGGCCACGAGCAGTACTGCTATTTGACGACGCGCGGTCGCGTCAGCGGTCGAGCACACCGGATCGAGATCTGGTTCGCGATCGACAAGGGCACGCTCTACATGCTCTCCGGCGGCGGCGCCCGCTCCGATTGGGTAAAGAACCTTCTGGTGAAGCCCGCCGTGACCATCGAGGTAGGGACTGGGCGGTTCAGAGGCGACGCACGGGTGATCAGCGAACCGGACGAGGACGAGCTTGCGCGATCGCTCCTCTACGACAAGTACGCAAGCAGCTATTCAGGGGATCTCAATAGCTGGCGCCGCTCCGCACTGCCGATCGCCGTCGAACTTGCGCAGGAGACGACCGACCGCTGAAGGGTGCCGGCGATGAAGATCACACCGCACATCGTCGTGCAGGGCGCAGACAACGCAGCCGCGTTCTACGGGGCAGCGTTTGGAGCGGAGGAAATCGCCCGGATTCCCACGCCTGACGGCCGCCTGATGTCAGTCCAGCTGCGGATCGGTGACACCACGCTGCATGTCGCCGACGAGTTCCCCGAAATGGGCGTGTTGGCACCTCCCTCGCTCGGCGTCGGAGCGGCCGTCGTACTCGGCCTCGTAGTGGACGACGCCGACGCGGCGTTCGCCCGGGCGGTGTCGGCGGGGGCCGAGGTTCGCCAGGCCCCGCAGGACATGTTCTGGGGCGATCGCCATGCCCAACTCGACGATCCGTTCGGGCATCGTTGGAATATCAGCCAGCACCTGCGCGACGTGCCTCATGAAGAGATAGTCGCCGGCGCCGCAAAGCTGTTCGGCTAAACCAGCGGGCGCCTACTCGGTCGGATCTTCTCCAGGCGCCTCGCCGATCTCCCCGCCCTGGCTCGGGTCCTCGTAGGGCGTTTCACCTACTTCGCCGCCCTGGCTCGGGTCCTCGGCGGGCTGCTCCCCGCGCTCTCGGCCTTGGCTCGGGTCTTCGTAGTCCCTTTCACCGGTCTCGCGACCCTGAGTCGGGTCCTCACCAGACTCCTCGCCGACCTCGCGACCTTGGGTGGGGTCTTCGCTAAAGCTCACGACTCCTCCTCTCTGGACGAACAGCTCATCGAGCAGGGTGTAGCACCGAACTGCGGCTTGAGCAACCGTGCGTTACCCGGTTCAGTTGGGCGCAGCGGCGACCGCCCTAGCTTCGCGGGCCGGACGAAGCGGGCCCTCGAGCACAACCCGGCATCCGCGCGCGGGAGCGATCGTGATGTTCCTGAGCTTCGGCCGCTCGGGAGCGGGATTCGCGGCTCGGAGCTCGGCACGCTCGAGGATCGATCGCATGATCAGGCGCATCTCGAACTGCGCGAATGAGGCGCCGATGCACCGGCGCACCCCGCCGCCGAACGGGATCCACGTGTAGCTCTCTGGCGGCTGCTCGAGGAAGCGCTCGGGGCGAAACTCGTCGGGGTGCGGATAGAGGTCATCGCGGAAGTGGACCGCGGCGATGCTCGGCAGCACCAGCGCCCCTTCAGGGATGCGATACCCGCCTAGCTCGATCTCGCGGGTCAGCCGACGGGCGATGTCCAAGATCACCGGCCGCATCCGCAACGTCTCCTTGATCGTGGCGTCGAGGTAGGTGTCACCCTCGGACAGCGACTGCTTCAGTCGTTCGAGAGCCGACGGGGTGCGCAACAAGCGCTCGAACGCCCAGGCCAGCGCCGTGGCAGTGGTTTCGTGGCCAGCGCCGATCACCGTCACGAGCTCATCGCGCAGTTCATGGTCGGCCATCGGCCGGCCATCCTCGTCGGTGGCCTGAAGCAGCAGCGACAGCAAGTCGTCCCGCTCGGCCAGATCCGCTTCGTTGCGCCGCTGCTCGATCTCCTCGTAGAGGAATTGATCCAGCGCTGCGCGAGCACGCTTGAACCGCTGCCACGGGCTCCATCGACCGAGGTCCCGGCGGATGAAAGGGAAAAGCACGATCAGATTCGCGCGCCGCGCGAACTCGTCCACCAGGGGCCAAGCACGATCGAAGCGCTCTCGTCCGCGAAGGCCGAACACCGCGCGCAAGATCACAGCGAGCGTTATCCGCTGGGTATGTGAGCGGAGCGAAAACGGCTGGCCGACCGGCCAGGTCTCCATATCCCGCTCGGTGATCTCGCCGATCGTGCTGGCCCAGCGACTCACGTTCTCTCCGTGGAACGGCGGGAGTAACAGCTTGCGCTGGCGCATGTGCGGCCGCTCGTCGAGCGTCAGCACGGAGTTGGGGCCGACGCCCGGCCCCAGCACGATCGCGGTTGCCTCCCCGGCGTGGTACACGCCCGGATCGCCGGTGAACACCTGCTTGACGAGCTCGGGCTCGTTCACGTAGATCATCAGTCCGAAGCCGGGGAAGCGCGCCCTAGCCACCGGGCCGTACCGACGTGCGAATGACCGGATGTTGCCCAGCGGGTCGATCAGGAAGTGCAGCGCGCCGATCGGAGAGGTGAGGCGTGGGCCCGGTGGCAACTCCCGCGCGGCCATGAGCCGAACCTAACACAGCCGGGCGTCGAGTCGACCGGGCGGCCGGGCACTGAAGGCCCGGCCGCCCGTTCGCATTCAGCCCAGTGTGATCGTCTCCATGTGGCTCACCCACCGGTCCCCGCGGCCGCGGCGAGGCGGTCCGCGAGATTTGACGCCGCTTCGACCATCTCGGGCGGGCTGAGGACCTCCATCGGCTCCTCCAACACGGCCATCCAGGCCAGAAAGTGGCGCGACCACGCGCCGCGAGTGGAGACGATGCATGCGTCGTCTCCGTCCGGTTCGACCGCCATGTAGCGGCTCGGAGCGCACTTGCGAATCCGATCGGCGCCGGCCCGGATGCGGATCCTCCCCGGGACAGCGGCGGGCTCATCAGCAAATGGTGAGCGCAGCTGCCGTTCGACGAAATCGGTGGGATCTCCACCGGGAACCGTTCGCTGGCGACCGCGCTCCGCCAGATGAACGCGACCGCGGATGCGGTCGACCCGGAACGTGCGCCAGTCGTCCCGGTCGAGATCGAAGGCGACCAGATACCAGCGGTAGCCGCTGTGGACCACGGCGCTCGGCTCCGCGTGGCGATGCGAGGTCCGCTCATCCTTGGCCACATACGTGAACCGCAGGCGGGTGCAGTCGCGGCAGGCGCTCGCGACAGTGGCCAGTAGATCCGCGTCGATCCGTGGCCCGTCGACGCTAAATGCCGACGTTGCGGCACTCAACGCTTTGACCCGCCGCCGTAGCCGGTTGGGAAGGACCTGCTCAAGCTTCGCCAGAGCCTGCACCGAGGTGTCCTCGATTCCGGAGATCGAACCCGTGGCGGCGGTGCGTAGCCCGACGGCAACGGCGACGGCCTCAGCGTCGTCGAGCAGCAGCGGCGGGAGATCTCCCCCAGCCCCTAGGCGGTAGCCGCCGGCCACCCCTGGTTCGGCCTCGATCGGGTACCCAAGCGAGCGCAGCTTCTCGACGTCTCGCCGAATGGTGCGCGCCCCGACCTCGAGCCGCTCGGCGAGCTCTTGCCCGGTCCACTCGCGGCGGACCTGGAGCAGCGAGAGGAGGGCGAGCAGGCGGGCCGAGGTCTGAACCACTGCGCTCAGAAGCTTGCCAGGAATTGCGGACAAAACCTGTCCGCATATTGAGCGCGCCGGCCGCCCCCGCTCAGGTCAGGGATCGAGGTCAATGCGCACCGTCATCATGTTCCCCCCGCCGGTGGCGGCCAGTGTGCGCAGCAGGATTCCGTCCGCCCTGTAGCCGGGGCGGCCGCGCCCGAGCTGTCGGTGGCGGGTCCGGGCATCGTCATCGGGTCTGAGGTGAGCGGTGCCGGTACGCCAGCGCATCCGCAACCCGTCGCGCAGCCGCGCCGGGCGCACCTTGACCCGCACGCGTGGGTTTGCCTTGATGTTGCGGACGTACTGAGCCTGCTCTCCCAAGCCGGAGATCAGCCAGAAAGTGTCGCCCTGCAGACCGTTGGCGACCGGAACCTGGCGTGGACGTCCACTGCGTCGGCCAACCGTCTCCAGCAAAGCGTACGTGGGCGGCGCAAAACCAATGTCAAGCAGCACACGGACGAGCCGGTTGATCAGTCGGTTTTGAATCCGCAGCGCCAGGCGCATCGTTGCCCGACGTCAGGCTGCCGGCCGCAGCGCGCGACTGCGCAAATGCTTGAGCGCGCGCCTGCCGGCCTCGATCGCACTGGCGAACGACACCTCGGCCAGACACCCCGGGGCGGCGACCTGATCGCCGCACAGGTAGATGCCGTCTCCGCGATCGATGGCGGGACGGTCGTGCCAGGTGGCGCCCGGGAAGTCGAGTGCGCCGCTGCGGCCGTCCATGACCTGGCGTCGACGCCAGGTGACTCGGTCACGCCAGTCCTCAAATGAAGCATCGAGGAACCGTTCCAGCCGCAGGCCGGCTTCATCGGCTGTCTCCTGCGGCCCGATCGGCATCTGGGCCTGCACGAGCTGCTCGCCTGCCGGCGCCAGCGAGGGATCCTGGGCCGAGTAGCGTTCGGCCCAGCCTGCGGTCTCGAGGTCCGACACGATCCACGGATCGCCTCGGCATTCACGCAACCCGAGGTCCAGGCAGACCGTCCGGCCGCTGGGCCATTGAAGCGTGTCCTCGCCGAGCAGCTGGCGGGCGTCGCGGAGCTCGAGCGCGACGACGACCGGTGGCTCTGGCAGCTCGTGCACGCGCTCGCCCGTGACGATCTGAACTCCAAGCGCGCGCGCGTGGCGCTCGAGCGCGTCGATCAGCATCGTCCAGCCCCCGACGACGAACCGGGCGGGGGGCCTGGCCGTGAGCAGCAACCGCTGGGTCCGTTCCCAGACGAACGCCGCCGAGAGCTCGCCCGGGTCATGATGGAACGTGTAGACGCCGGCGAGGGCCGAGAGGAAGTCCGCGGTGCGGACGTCGCTGTGATCGGTGACCCACGAGCGAAAGTCCTGGTCGACCGGCGCCATCCGCCCGCGCAGCCGCAGACCGGGCGGGATCAGGCTCAAGGGAGGAGTGCGGTGGACGCTCCCCTCGTAGTGAAACCGGACCCCGGTCAGCAGGGGGCGAGCGACGGGCGGCATCACCCCGCGGGTGGTAAGCCAATCCCAGAGCACGCCTCCCTGGTAAATCGCGTGCGGCCCCAGATTGGCCTTGTAGGGCCCGCCGGTCGAGAGCGCCCGACCGCCGACCCGGTCGTGTGCCTCCAGCAGCCGCACGCTTGCGCCGCCTTCGGCGCACGTAATCGCCGCGGTCAGACCCGCGACTCCGCCTCCAATGACTGTGATCTCGCTCATGCCTGGAGACCGTACGCCGCATCTGGCCCTGCGTACAGTTCCAGTTTGTGGGCAATGCGAAAGGGCCAGTTGATCTGCTGGTCGAGCTCGATCGTAGAGGCGAGCGACCGCTGTATGAGCAGCTTGAACGCACCTTGCGCGACGCGATCCGCGACGGCCGTCTCCCAGCCGGTGCCCGTCTGCCGTCCAGCCGCGCGCTGGCGGCAGAGCTCGGCATCTCCCGGGGCGTCGTTACCTCCGCTTATGACCAGCTGGCCGCCGAGGGGTACCTCGAGACGCGGCAGGGAGCGCCAGTTCGCGTCGCCCGCGCCGTGCGCGCGCAACCGCCGCGCCCGCCTGCGCCCTCCCTGCTCGAGCATTTCGCGTACGACTTCAGCCCCGGCCTTCCTGACCTCGCGGGATTCCCGCGAGACCGCTGGCTGCGCTCGCTGCGAAGCGCCTGGCGCGAGAGCGCGCTGGACGCCGTCGGCTACGGCGACCCGCGCGGCGTTCCCGAGTTGCGAGAGGCGCTCGCCGACTACCTCCGTCGCGTCAGGGGCACGGTGGCCGACCCCGAGCACGTGCTGGTCTGCACCGGGTTCCGTCAGGGACTCTCGCTCACCTGCCGTTGGCTGCGCGCCAATGGGCTCGAGGTCGTCGCGCTGGAGGATCCCGGCTGGCACGCCCACCGGCTGATCGTCGAGGAGGCAGGACTCGAGGTCACGCCGGTCCCCGTCGATTCGGAGGGCATCGACGTCGCGGAGCTGGCGCGAACCGGGGCCGAGGCAGTGGTAGTGACTCCCGCGCACCAGTTCCCGACCGGGGCCGTGCTCAGCGCCCGGCGGCGCGCGTCGCTGATCGAGTGGGCGGAGCGGGGAGACCGGCTGGTGATCGAGGACGACTACGACGCAGAACTTTGCCGTGATCGCGTGGGCGCCCTCCAGGGCCTCGCTCCCGACCGTGTCCTCTACATCGGCTCGGCCAGCAAGCGGCTTACACCCGGGATGCGCCTGGGCTGGATGCTGCCACCGTCGTGGCTGTCCTGGGCGCTGATCTCGGCCAAGGCCATTGAAGACGCCGGGTCCGAAATCGCCGGTCAGCTTGCGCTCGCCCATTTCATCGCCGGCGGGGAGCTCGAACGGCACCTACGGCGGATGCGATTGCGTTACGCCCGACGGCGTGAGACGTTGCTGGCCGCGCTGTCCGGCGCGCTCCCCGGGTGGCGGCCGACTGAGGCCACTGGCGGCCTGCACCTGCTCGTCGCCCTCCCGAGCAGTCTCGACGAGCCGACGCTGCTGGCAACGGCCGCTCGCCACAGCGTCGGGATCGAGGGCCTGTCGCTACACAGTTACACGGGCGAGTGCGCGCCAGGACTCGTGCTGGGACATGCGTACATGGCCGAACCCGCACTCGAGCGTGGCGTGCAGCTGCTGAGGGAGGCGGCGACCGCGTTGTGATGCAACGTCCCGCCCGCCGATCCGCCGCCAAGGTGGTTAGGATGCCGCGACTTCCGGCCCCGGTCGGACGTCGTGCGCTGGTGAACAGCGCTCGCTTCATAAGGGACCCGCCCCGTCCAATTTCGTGCCCCCTGTGCCGACAGCGCCCCTGCGCGCGCTCGGAGCGCGCGCCCGATGGCTGGCTGCGATGGCCGTCGCGGTCGCCGGTGTCCTGCTCGCGTGCGGAACGTTGCTGAGCGCGCCCGCTGCCGCCGCGCTGCAGCGCGGTTGCCCTCACGCTGACGCGCGGGCCACCCGCCTTCCCAAGGCTGAGCTGCGCGCAGCTGTGGTCTGCCTGATAAACGCCGAGCGGGCCGCGCACCGTCTCCCGGCTTTGCGTGAGTCGAGCCTGCTGGACGGCACCGCCCAGGGATGGACGGACGCCATGGTCGCCAGCGGCGATTTCACCCACGGCACCGATCCAGCCGCGCGTATCACCGCAGCAGGCCTCAGCTTGTCAGCGACCGGCGAGAACATCGCCACCGGTTATCGCACGCCACGCCGGGTTGTCTCGGGGTGGATGGCGAGCCTCGGTCACTGTCGGAACATCCTGGACCCGAGCTACAGCAGGGTCGGCACGGGAGTCAACCCCCACCCCGTAAGTGGATACGCCAGCGGTCCGGCCACCTGGACCGAGGACTTCGCGCTACCGGCCGGCCACCGACCCCCGTCGCATAACTGGGGACCAGCCGACAGCTGCCGCTAGCTCTCTGGTGCCCCGCGGCTCACGGGTTCGCCGAGGTCTTCCATGTACGGATGGCGTCGACGATCTCGTCCGCTGCATCCTCTTGGATGTAGTGGCCGGCGCCGTCGAGGATGACCGTTCGATGATCGGGGAACGTGGCTTCCCACGTGCGCCGCTCACGGTCTCGAAACGCGACGTCCTTTGTCGGCCAGACCAGCAGCGCGCGACGGTCGCGCAGCGACTCCAGACCGCGCTGTACGTCGCTCAGGAACGGTCGGCTGGCCAGGATCTCCCGGGGGAAGACATGGATGGGATGGCGGGACTCGGGGGTTGGAAACGGCCCTCGATATGCGGCCATCACCGCATCCGGGAGCTGCTCTCGCCTGACGTTGCGAGGGATGATCTGCTCGACGAACACGTTCCGACGCAGGATTAGGTAGCCACCGATCGGGCCCCCCATCAGACGCGAGAAGAACTGCGTGCCGGGATCGGACTTCGGCCATGCCCAGGTGTTTCCGATCACGAACGCCGCGAACCGCTCCGGGTTCCTGCCAGCTACGGCAAACCCGATCGGACCTCCCCAGTCCTGAATCATCATCGTTACGTCGCGGAGGTCGAGCTGCACCGTGAACTGCTCGACTACCCGGGCGTGCTCTGCCGGCGTGAACCCATATCCCGGCCCAGGCTGCGAGAGGCCGAACCCGGGGTAATCGATTGCGATGCAGCGGAACGAGTCGCGCAGGCCTTTGATGATGTCTCGGTACAGGAACGACCAGGTCGGGTTGCCGTGCAGCAGCAGCAGCGGCGGCCCCTGGCCCTCGTCAACGTAATGGAGCTGCGCGCCGTCGAGTTCAAAGAAGCGACTCTTGAACGGGTAGAGCTCCAGCGACAACCAGTCGGGCGGCATGGCTGCTATCCGTCCGGTCCCCGGCCCACCAATGGCGTGGGCTCTGCGGCCACCGGACCGGGCTTCGCCAACTCCAGGTTGCGTCGCTCCATGGGGATGATCCACAGCTCCTGGACCAGGATGCGGATCGTCGCCAGGATGGGCACCGCGACGACCAGCCCTATGAACCCGAACAGACGCTCTACGGCCACCACCCCCACAGCTACCACGGCCGGGTGCAGCTCGACGGCCCGCGCCATCACCAGGGGCTGAATCATGTTGCTCTCGACCTGGTGGGCGCCGATGTAGAGCGCGGCGACGATGATCGCTTTCCCCGGGGAGATCGTGAGCGCGTACAGGATCGGCGGGATCGAGCTGGCGAGCGCCCCGAAGTACGGAATGATCATCGCGATCGCCGTGAAGATGGCGAAGAACACCGCGAACCGGAGCCCGATAAGGGTCAGACCGAGATAGGTCAGCGTCCCCAGGATCACCATGCCCGTGACCAGGCCTCGCAGCCATCCCAGGTAGGCGTCCCGCAGGCGGGCCAGGATGTTCGCCGCCTGCCAACGCCGCGCGGGTGAGACAACTCGCACCACCGCGCCTACGAGTGGGTCAGGATTGACGGCCGTGTACACGGCCGTCAGCAGCACCACCACGATCGCCGCTATCGCCGCGACTACGCTTTTGCCGATCGACGCCACCGGCCCCAGGAGCTTCGTGGGATGGTGGGTGTAGCTGTTGACGAAGTGCTGGATCTGCTGCCCTACCTTGGTAGGTGAGTTGCCTGTCAGCGCACTGATCTTGCGACGTAGCGCATCGACCGTGGACGGCAGCGAGTTCACGAAGCTGTTGACCTCGTGGGTGAACACCGGGATGATCGCCCAGATCACGAGCGCCAGCAGGCCGATGCCGATCGCCAGCCCGGTCAGGACCCCGAGCGGACGGGGGACGCGGAAGCGTTCGAGGAACGTGGCGAACGCAGCCAGCGGCAGGGCGATGATGATGACGATCAGCACCGCAAGTACGAGCGTTATGAGCTGCTGGAAGACGAGCCCCGCCACGACCAAGCCGAACGCGAGCAGCACGGCCTTGTATACGGCCGCTGAGTTCATCTGTGGCTCGGCCATCCCGACGCGTATCTTCCCGCTTGGACTCCCTTTGAGTCTTCAGCGAGGTGTTGGCGGGTGAGCGCCAAGGTCGCTTATAGAGCCGTAGCTCTCGCGGCGGCGCTGACTCTGCTGGCGTTGGTCGTTCAGCAGCTGATCACGCTGCTGCTGGCCCTCGCCCTGACTGTGATCATCGCGCTGCCGCTCTCGTATGCAGCAGGCCTCGCGCAGCGCCACCACGTCCCGCGCGTGTTCGGAGCGCTGGCAGGACTGCTGGTCATCCTCGGCGTGATCGCCCTGCTGGGCTATTTCATCATTCCCTCGTTCGTCAGCCAGGTCAAGGATTTCGCCAACACGCTGCCGCACACGATCGATCGAACCGAGCGCTACATCCATGGCGTCACCGGAGTGAAGAAGCAGACGCTGTCTAACGAGGTCACGCACTTCGTCCAGGGATACACGCACAATCCCCAGAAGCTGATCGCGCCGCTGGAGAGCGTCGGGCTGAGCGTGGTGGGAATCCTGGCGGGGCTGGTCGTGGTCATGATTACCGCGCTCTACATCGCCATCAATCCGCGTCCGCTGACGGAGGGGATGCTCAGCCTCCTGCCCTTGGAGCGCCGGGATATCGGCCGGCGGGTGATGTCTCGCATCGCCACGTCCTGGCGCGGCTGGCTAGAGGCCATCGCGATCGACATGCTCGTGCTGGGTGGATTGCTGTACCTGGGAATGCGGATCATCTCGCTCCCGTTCGCGCTGGGGTTCGCTGTCTTCTCTGCCCTGCTGACGGTCATCCCCAACTACGGGTCGATCATCAGCGCCGTGCCCCCGATCCTTCTGGGACTTTCGATTTCTCCTGGGAAGGCGCTGCTGGTGCTGGCCGTATACGTGATCGTCAACCAGATCGAAGGAAACCTGATCCTGCCGCTCGTGATGTCGAGGACCGTCAACCTTCACCCGGCGGTGGTCGCAATCGGCGTGCTGGTGATGGCTCAGCTGTTCGGTCTGATCGGCGTCATCATCTCGATCCCGCTGATCTCCCTGTTTGTAATCCTCGTCGAGGAACTGTGGATAACGCCCCAGGAGGAGGCCTATCTACCGACCATCGTCGCCGAGGCCGAGCCCGGCGCGCCCTGAGGGCGTCCGTCGAGTGCGTCGTGCATCAGTGACTCGACGGCCGGACGGGCCGCCTCGTACCACGCGGGCACAAGTCCCAGTCGCAGGCGCCGGTCCAGGACGTCGTCGACGCTGAGTGCCCCCTCTCGTTCGATCGCGGCCACGGCCTCGACCGCCAGCGCCGGCAGTCCCGGCACGATCGGCGCCAGCCATTCCGGCCGGCGCTTTGCCAGCGCCATAAGCTCGAACGCCTCGGTTCCGAACCTGCGCCATAGCCTGGGATGCACTCCCCGCGGCGCCTGCATGGCCCGCGGGGGCGCGCCCACGAGCGGGAGCGTGGCCGTCCGACAGGGACCGGCCGCGACGTTCGGACGGGCAACGATGCGGTCGACCGCATCCTGCGCCATCTGCCGGTAGGTGGTGAGCTTGCCACCAACGACGGTCAGGGCGCCGGAGGCCGGGTCCTCGATCACGGCGTGGCGTCTCGTGAGATCGGAGGTGGGGGCGGACCCGCGCGATGAGTCAAGCAGCGGTCGCAACCCCGCATAGCAGCCGACCACGTCCTCGCTTTCAAGCGGCCGCTCGAGGGCCAGCGAGATCGTCTGCAAAAGGAATCGCTGCTCCTCGTCGGTCACCTCCGCGGCATCTGCGGGCTCCCCCTGGTACGGCTCATCGGTCAGCCCGATCAGCACTAAACCGTCTGAGCGCGGGCAGGCGAACACGAACCTGCCGAAGTGCTCGGGTACCGGCACCGTCAACATCGCCCTGGGGTTCCCAAGCCGCTCGGCCGCGACCAGCACGTGGGCTCCTTTGCTGGGCCGCAGCTTGATGCCGTCGACCAGTCGGTCTCCCCAGACGCCGGTGGCGTTGACGACATGCTCGGCCTCGACGTAGAACGGCTCGCCGCCGCCGATCAAATCCCGGGCCTGTGCTCCATCCCTTCTCAGCGCCGTCACCTCACAGCGAGTGCAGATCCGCGCGCCGTTAGCTGCGGCAGTCCGCGCCAGCGCGATGACCAGCCTGGCGTCATCCTCGAGCTGACCGTCCCATGCCAGGATCGCGCCGCGCAGCCCGTCGATCTTCACCGCCGGCATCCACAACCTGATCTCCTCCGCTCCGACGTGTCTCGCCCCCGGCAGCCGCCGGCGGCTGGTGCCCGACAGCGCACGCATCGCGTCCCCGATCCGGATGCCGGCGCTCAGCGCGATCGCGTCCGGCCGCGGGAGGCGGCCGTACACCGGCGATAGCTGCGGCAACGCCCGCACCATGTGCGGGGCGATGACATTCGCCAGCGCCGCGCGCTCCCGCGCCGACTCCCACGCGACGTCGAACTGGAGCTTTGCCAGGTAGCGGAGCCCACCATGCGCGAGCTTGGAGCTGAAGCGGCTGGTGCCGTTGGCCAGGTCGCGCTGTTCCAGCAGCGCGACCGACATTCCACGGGTCGCGGCATCCAACGCGACGCCGGCACCGGTTACGCCGCCGCCGACCACCAGCAGGTCAACCTGCGTCCCATCTTTGAGCGCTTTGATGTCTGCGCTGCGGCGCGAGGCGGTGAGAAACGAAGTGGCCGTCATCCCAACAGGACTCCCGGATTGAGGATCCCGGCGGGGTCGAGCGTCGCCTTGACCGCCCGCAGGGCCTCGATCGCCAGCGGCCCGATCTCCCGAAAATAGTGCTCGCGGTGATCGACCCCCACGCCGTGGTGGTGGGTGATCGAGCCGCCGGCGTCGAGGATGGCATCGCTCGTCGCGGACTTGGCGGCGTTCCATTGGGCCACCGGATCGTCGAGCTGAGCCGCGCCGACCGTGAAGTACAGGGAGGCCCCCGACGGATAGACGTGCGAGATGTGGCAGAGCACCACCGGCGGCGTTCCCAGCTTCGTGAGCGCTTCGCGCAATGCCCCGCCGACAGCGTGGTAGAGGCGCTCCAACCCGGACCAAAAGGTGGCCGTCTCGAGCGTTTCCACGAGCGCTCCGGCATCGAGCAGGGCATCGCGGAGGTACGGGCCCTGGTAGCGGCCGTCGAACCAGTCGGCGCCGGCCTCGGGGTCGGGCTCGGCGGACAGGGATCGCAACCAGGCGCTCGCACTTTGCCGACGCCATTCGACGTCGTCCGGCTTTCCCTCGTATCCGGTGATCGCCAGTGCTCCGCCCGCTGCTCGGCCGTCCCCAAGTTGCCCCGGGCGCGCGAGGTTGACGGCCGTCTCGGCCTCGTCCGAGAGCCGGAGCACGGTCGGCAGCGGGCCGTCTTGGGCCAGACTGCGCAGCGCCTCGCAGCCGCTTGCGAACGAGTCAAACCGCCACCCCTCGTACACACGGGCCTCGGGTACCGGACTGACCTCGACCCGTATCGCGGTGATCACTCCGAGCGTCCCCTCGGATCCGAGAAAGAGCTGGCGCAGGTCCGGGCCAGCGGCCGATTTGGGGGCGCGCCCGGCCTCGACGGTGCCCCGGGGGGTAGCGACGCGGAGAGCCACCACTCGTTCGTCGAACCGTCCGTAGCCAGCGGACGCCTGTCCGCTCGAGCGGGCGGCTGCGAAACCGCCTAACGACGCGTACTGAAACGACTGAGGGTGGTGGCCGATGGTGTAGCCACGGCCGGCGAGGAGCGACTCGGCCTCGGGCCCGCGTAGCCCCGGCTCGAGGGTGGCGGTCCGCGACTGCTCATCCAGTTCCAGCAGCCTGTTCATGCGGCCGAGGTCGAGTGCCACGACCGCGGCGAACCCGTCGCGTCGCGGCTGGAGGCCGCCGACGACCGAGGTCCCGCCGCCGAACGGAACGACCGCGATGTGAGCCTGGCCGCAACTGCGCAGCAGCTCGAGCACTTCCTCGTGCGAGCCAGGGAAGATGACCGCGTCCGGCGCGTCGTCTGCCTCCCCGAGGCGGATGCGGAGAAGATCCGTCGTCGACTTGCCTCGGGTGTGAAGGAGCCGGATACGGTCATCCAGACGCACGTGCTCGTCGCCGACGATCGCCGACAGCTTGTCCCGTTGTCCGTCGCCCAGCCGAACCTGAGGCAGGCGCACATCCTCAGCCGCCACCGCCGGGGCCGGTCGCCGCACTCCAAGGGCATCGCGCAGCAGCTCCACGGCAGCCGGCGACAGAGCGGGCGCCTCCGCCGGATCGCCCCATCCGGACCACTCCATCTCGCGGGCCCTCATGGGCCCAGATGCGGGGGCGCGAGAGCGCCGTGCAGCGCCATCTCCAGCTCCGCCAGCAGCTCCGCGCGCGTTGAACCGGGAATTGTGGCCGCCGAGAACACGAACGACTGCTCGATCAACAGCACGATCGCGGCCAGCGCGCGCACCTTGCCGGGTCGGATCGAGCCGTCCGTCTGACCTTCGACGATCGAGCGCTCGACCAGCCCCAGCCCGACCCGCTGGGTTCCCCCCAGGCGCTCGAGCACGTACGGCGCCAAAAGCTCGGGCTCGGCGGCTCGGACCTTGCGGAACAGGGGGTTGGCCGGCAGCTGACGGGCGATCAACGCCAGCGCGGCCACCAGCCTGGCGCGGGCGTGCTCACCCCCGGCCTCCTCCGCGACTTGCTCTAGCAGTGCTCCGAACTCGACCGTCATCAATGCCCGCATCAGGTCGTGCAGGTCACCGAAGCGGTTGTAGACCGTCATCCGGCTCACGCCGGCACGCCTTGCGACGTCCGACAGCGTCGTCCGCCTTACGCCGAAGTCGAGCACGGCCGCGCGCGCCGAGGAGAGGATCGCCTCGGCGGTCTCGTCTTCCCTGGTCCCGCTGTCGATCGCTAGCGCCATCGTGTCCCGCATCCAGACGATATGACATTTGATGTCTAAATGTCAAACAGGAGTGGCTGGCCGCTGGTCGCGACCCGGAGCGATTAGTGTTCGGTCGCGGGAATCGCCGAAGCGAAAGGAGCGAACATGGGCCAGCCGGTCGTGCACTTCGAGGTCATTGGGAAGGACGCCGACAAGCTTCAGTCGTATTACGGGGAGCTGTTCGGCTGGGAGATGAACGCCGATAACCCGATGAAGTACGGGATGATCTCGCGCGAGGGCAACGTCAACGCCGAAGGCGCGGGCATCGGAGGTGGCGTCGGCGGCGGGATGCCCGACTACGACGGCCACGTCACGTTCTATGTCGAGGTCCCGGACATCGAGGAAGCGCTTCAGAAGGCAGAACGCCTAGGGGGTAAGCGGGTCATGGGGCCGGCGTCGCCCGAGGGCGCGCAGGTCGAGCTGGGCCAGTTCACCGACCCAGAGGGACATCTGATTGGAGTGGTGAAGAGCCTCTAGCGCCGCGCGGGGGGACGGCGCCCCGGTAGCCTGCCCCGGGCTGATGGTGCATCGAAAGCCGACGATGCTGGCGGCGGCGGGGTGTGCGCTCGCCATCGCTCTTGGGGCAGCACCGGCCTCGATCGCCGCCACCCGCCTGGGGGTGGCGCCGCATCTGCCGACCGGAACGAGCGTGCAGGGCCTACTGCCCGGCGCGACGCAGATGAACGTGGCCGTGGCGCTTCGGCCGCGCGATCCCGCTGGGCTTCAGTCGTTCGCGGACGAGGTCTCAACCCCAGGCTCGAGCCTCTACGGTCAGTACCTCACGCCCGCCCAGTTCGCCGCGCGCTTCGGGGCCACGCCTTCTCAGATCAGCGAGGTCGAGTCGTCGCTGCGCGCTCACGGGCTGTCGCCTGGTCCGGTAAGCCCCAACGGCCTCTCGATTCCGGTGACCACCACCGCCGGGCAGCTCGAGCAGGCGTTCTCGCTGTCGCTGGTCCGGGTCGCCATGTCGGGTGGCCGCACCGCGATCGCCAACACCGTCGCTCCGCTTCTCGACGCGAACATCGCGGGCGCCGTGCAGAGCGTGGTCGGGCTGGACACGCTGGCCCACCCGCGGCCGTTGCTCCAGCATTCGGCCGTCGGGGCTGCGCGTCCCCGCGCGACCGCCCACGTCGTCACCGGCGGGCCCCAGCCCTGCGCCGCCGTCCAGGCCGCGCAGGCCGGTCAGGGCGGTTTCACGACGGACCAGATCGCCTCCGCCTACGGGCTGTCGGGCCTGTACCTGACCGGCGATCAGGGCGCCGGACAGACGATCATCCTGTATGAGCTCGAGCCCTACGATCCGGCCGACATCGAGGCGTTCCAGGCCTGCTACGGAACCCATGCGCCGGTCGCGAGCATCGCCGTGGATGGCGGCGCCGGCGGGGGCCCCGGAGCAGGCGAAGCGGCGCTCGATATCGAGCAGACGATCGGCTTTGCGCCGGGGGCAAACATCATCGTCTACGAAGGGCCCAACTCCACCGCTACCGGTCCGGGGTCGGGTTACTACGACACGTGGAGCGCAATCATCGGCCAGGACCGGGGCCAGGTAGTCTCCGCCTCTTGGGGTCAGTGCGAGGCCCTGGAGCCCGTGGGTGATACGCAGGCGCTTGGGGTGCTGTTTGCGGAAGCTGCCGTCCAGGGACAGACGATCGTCTCCGCTTCCGGCGACGAGGGATCGGAGGGGTGCAACAGCCCGCCAGGGCAGGGCCCTCCCGACTTCTCGCTGTCGGTCAGCGACCCCTCCAGTCAGCCTTTCGTCACCGGGGTCGGCGGAACCAGCTTGGAGTCGCCCGGTCCGCGTCCGGTCGAGCAGGTGTGGAACAGCGGTGGCAGCCCGATCGCGGCCTTGACGGCGCCGGGCGCCAGCGGCGGCGGCATCTCCTCGCGGTGGCGGATGCCGTCCTACCAGTCGGGGGCCCCAGGTTGGCTGGGCGTCGTTCAGTCCAACTCGACGAGCGCCTTCTGTGGCGGCGGCAGCGGCTACTGCCGCGAGGTCCCAGACGTGTCCGCTAACTCTGATCCCGTCACTCCGTACCTGATCTACTGGAACGGCTCCGGGAGCGTCAACGGGTTCCCGAGCGGGTGGCAGGGCATCGGCGGTACCAGCGGTGCGACTCCCTTGTGGGGGGCAGTGTTCGCGTTGGCGAATGCCTCGAGCGCGTGTCAGGGGCTGCGCGTTGGTTTCGCCAATCCCCTGCTCTACAGCGCTGCGGCGAGCTCGTACGGGAGCGACTTCAACGACATCTCGGTCGGGAACAACGACTTCACGGGCACCAACGCCGGCAGGTATCCGGCAAGCCCGGGTTACGACATGTCAACTGGGCTCGGCAGCCCCAATGCCGCCGCACTGGTAGCGGCGATGTGCGCACATGCCGTCCAGCTCCGCTCCCCGACGATCTCGGGTGTGTCCGTGTCGTCGCTGCGGCGCGGTCGCCCAAAGCTTCAGTTCACTGCGGTCCAGGGTCAGAACGCACAGGCGCTCAAGCGCCTCGTGATCCAGCTTCCGAACGGGCTGCGCTTCGGCAAGAAGCTGAAGCACATCACGGTCATCGGGCCGCGCGGCAACCGTGCCCTGTACCGAGCCAGCCTCCGTCGCGGACTGCTGACGATCACGCTCAACAACAGCAAGAGCCAGGTAAAGGTGACGATCAGCTTCGACACCCTCAGCGCTACCAAGCGCCTGGTTACGGCCGCGCGTCGCCGCCGTGCCGGCAAGCTGAAGATCAGCGTGGCGGTCACCGATGCCGTGTCACACTCGACACAACTGGCGGCGTCGGTTTACGCACGGAGCTGACGAGAGTTGCCGGTCATCACCGGTTCATCCTCGGCCGAAGTGGGGGCGCCTATCGAGCGCTGTTGGGAGGTGGTGGAGGACGTCGCCAGCGCCCCGGATTGGCAGGGCGGCCTGCTGAAGCTCGACGTGATCGAGCGAGACGAGCAGGGAAGGCCGCTGGTCTGCGACGCGCTCAGCGACGCCAAGGTGCGCAAGGTCCGCACCCGGCAGCGGTTCACTTATTCAGCTCCAGACCGACTGTCGTGGGAGATGCTCGACGGCGAGCTCGACTCGATGGAGGGTTACTGGCAGCTCGAGGATCTCGGCGGCGGGCGCACGCGAGTGACGTATGGGCTGGCGGTCGATCCTGGGCGGATGGGACTGCTGGCGCGGGGCCCGCTCGAGCGCGCGGCGCGCGCCATCCTCGTCAACCCGCGCGCGAAGGAGCTGGCGCGGCGAGTGGAGGAAGGTTAGGCCGCGGTGGGCAAACTGCCCAGCCTGTGCCGCGGTCGGCGGCTGCTCCGCCTGTGCCGTGGTGGGCGGCTGCTCCGCCGGCCGCGCCGGCTCATCCCCCGCGGCCCCGCTAGCCCTCTGAGCGGACCTGCGTTTCTTCCCAAACCGAACGGTGGGGGTGCCGTGCGGGCAGATCCGCACGATAGGCGTGCCAAAGGTCGACAAGCCCGCCATGGCTTTCCGGCAATCGACGTTTCGCATGCTCGAGGGCGCGCGCTCGCTCAGCCCGGGCGCGCGCTCGCTTAGGCCGCGGTGGGCAACTCCTCGTCGGAGTAGCGGCGGGCGACATCCTGAAGGATCCCGATCATCGCCTGTGCGGCCGGCGCTCCACCGCGCCCTCCCATCGTGGCGGCGATCACCTGACGCGTCGGGCTGCGTGGCGCCAGCGCCCGGACCACGATCCCCGGGTGCACCCGGGTCAGGGCCAGCCGCGGGATCAGCGCCACGCCCACGCCAGCCGCAACCAGTCCCTGCACGGTTTCGTAATCGTCTGACTCGAAAGTGGCGTTCGGTTCGAACCCCGCCGCGAGGCAGGACCGAACCACGTGCCGGGCGCAGGGACTGCTGGCGGAGGTCTGCACCCAGTCCTCGTCGCGCAGGTCGCCGAGCCTCAGCGCTCGCTTGCGCGCCAGCGGATGCTCGGCCGGCAACGCGACGTGCATCGGATCGTCGAGCAACTTCGCCGAGCGCAACCCGGCTCCGGGCCGCTCGCGGGCAGCGGAGAACTCGAACAGCAGCGCCAAGTCAAATTCTCCGGCTTTGAGCCGGGGAGCGATTTCCTCCGGCTCGCCCTCGGCCAGCGTCAGGGAGATCCCGGGATAGCTGGCCCGAAAGGCAGCGACCGCGAGCGGCATGAGCGTCGCCCCCGCGGATGGGAACGAGGCCACGCGCAAGCGACCGCTACGGACGCCAAGCACCGCGGCCAGGTCGGCCTCGGCCTCCTCGACCCGGCCGAAGATCTCTTCGGCGTGCTCCACTAGGGTGGCGCCGGCCGGGGTGGGCCTAACCCCGCGCCGGTCGCGAACGACGAGCGTCGCCCCAGTCTCCGACTCCAGGCGCGCGATCGCCTGCGAGACAGCGGACTGGGTGTATGAGAGCGACTCGGCGGCCGCCGAGAATGACCCCTTGGAGACGACCTCGCTCAGGACCTTCAGCCGACCCAGGTGCAGCATAAGCACATCTTATTCGAAAAATGACCAAGTTCATTAGAACTGATGGCAGGTGGGTGCAATCCTCGCCCCGAACCTCAACGCGAAACCGCACCTTCACGAATCACTGGAGAGCACCAATGGCCACCAAAGCGATCGTCTCCTACGACGACACCCCGAACGACCACGACGCGCTGATGCTCGGGCGCGTGCTGGCCGAGGCCGGCGTCGAGCTGACGCTCGCCTATGTTCGCCATACGACTCAGGCCGAGCGCCGGCGCGAGGAGCTTGAGGAGCACGAGGCCTATGCCCTGCTCGAGCGAGGCGCCCGCTGGCTGGACGGAATCGACGCCGAGCGCCGCGTCGTCGTCAGCGGCTCAACCGGGGAGGGCCTCAAGTGGCTGGCGGAGGAGGAGGAAGCCGATGTCGTCGTCTTCGGGTCGGATTACCGCACGCCCCCCGGGCACGTTGCCCCGCAGCGCTCCGCGGAGAAGCTGCTCGAAGGCGGCGTGACCGCGGTCGCGATCGCCCCCGCCGACTACCGCGACCTAGGCGCGGAGGATCACCGGATCCGAACGATCGGCGTCCTTGCCGCCCCCGGCGATGACGCGGCGATCGCCACCGCCCGAGAGCTCGCGGAGTCGTTTGCGGCGACGCTCACCCGTGATGAGCCGCGGATCGATCTGCTGGTCGTGGGATCGCGCCCCGAGGCGCCCGAGGGGCAAGTGATGATCTCGGCGCAGTCCGAGCGGGCCATCGAGGACGCCACGGCTCCTGTGGTTGTCGTGGCCCGCGGCGTGCCGCTCAGCTTCCCAGCGCTCGCGGCGGCAGCGTAGCCAGACCTTTTCCGAGCTTGCGAGGCGCCCCGGGTACCGTTTCCGGGGTGCCTCGCTTTTGGCTCTGGATGCAGATCCTGGTCGTGGTCTTCGTGGTGGCCGGCATGGTGATCGCGATCACTCGGCTGGCATAGGGTCGCGCCGTGTTTGCGTCGATCCTCGTGGGGACTGACGGATCGGATACTGCGACCACCGCCGTTAGGTACGCGATTGACCTGGCGCGGGAGCTGGGCGCGCGCCTTCAGATCGTGAGCGCGTACGAGCCCGTTCCGGCCGAGCGCTTGGTGAAGGAGGGACTGGAGACCCCCAAGGATCTGGAGTGGACGGTCAATCCGCGCGAGGACGTGCTCGCGATGCTCGAGGACGCAAGCAACGAAGCGCAGGGCGTTGGCGTAGCCGAGGTGCAGACATTCGCCCGCCAAGGCGACGCCGCCGACGCGATCCTCGACGTGGCCGAGGAGCAAAGGACCGACCTGATCGTGGTCGGCAACAAAGGCATGACCGGCGCCAAGCGGTTCCTGCTCGGGTCGGTCCCGAACAAGGTCTCCCACCACGCTCCCTGCTCGGTGCTGATCGTGCGGACTACCTAGGCCCGGGTGCGACGTGCCGCGCTCATCGGGCGGTCGCCGCGCCAGCGTCGATTAGTCCGTAGCCGGAGCTCGAGTTGGGGCGGGGAGAGTTGTCGAGTGGATGGGCTGTCTGCTCGAGGCGGGCGATGACTTGCTGAGGCGCCGGGTGCCGGCCTACCACGCCGCTGGCGATCACCAGTGCTGCCGTGGCCGCGACCTCGGCGGCCGCCATTGAGGTGCCGTACACGCCCGCCTGATAACCGAACCGCCGCGGGTTTGAGCGGGTTGCGAACGTCAGTTGGCTTATCGACGGCAGGTTGCGGTCCGGATGGCAGCTGGGACCCCCGGTCGCGTCGTCGTCCCCACCCGGTGCCACCAGCGTCAGGCCGGGTCCGGTGTCCGAGTACCAGGCCAAGCAGCGGTCCGCGGTGGTCGCGCCGACGGCGACGACGCCCGATGCTCGGGCGGGATAGGCGATCTGGCCGGTCTGGTCGTTGCCGGCCGCGCCGACGACGAGAACTCCGTGATGCTGAGCGAAGCGGATCGCGCTGATGAGGTCCGGGATATCAGCCGGGCCGACGCCGACCCCGAACTCGAGGCTGAGGTTGATGATCTGCGCACCGTGGGCCGCGGCGTAGCGAACACCGCGGGCAATGGTGCCGGCGTCACCGGTGCCGCCTGCGCCCAGGACCCGCAGCGGCATGATCGTCGCGCCGTACGCAAGCCCGGTCAGCGCGAAGCCATTGTTGGTGGCTTCGGCGATCTCTCCGGCCACGAACGTACCGTGACCCTCCCGATCCAGCGGGAAGGCGTTGTTGGCGACGAAGTCATACGGGTACACGAAGCGCGTGCCCTTGAAATCGGGCGACTCGACATAAGTGCCCCAGTTCCGGTAGGCGACCCCGGTGTCGAGCAGCGCCACCACCACCCCGCGCCCACCAGGGCGACGATCGGCTCTCAGATTCGCCCAAGCAGCAGGTGCATTCACACCCGCTCCCGCCAGGAAGTTCCACTGCATCTTCTGCCAGCCCCCGCGTTGATGGGCCCTGCCGGGATCATTGGGGATCCAAGAGCCGGCGATGTGGGCAACGTAGTTGGGCACCGCGTATGCGATTCCGGGCACGGCCCTCAGCCGGGCGAGCGCTTGGGGGACGGTCTCTCCGGCTGGCACTCGCAGGATCGCGGTGCCCGGCTCGGGGGAGGGCGCCGCCGAGGCCCGAACCCCCATCGTCTTCAGCCGGGCTGCCGCCGTCGATCTCGACGGCGTCGCCGCGTATCCGACCACCACCTCGCCGGGGACGTAGGCCGGCGGAGCGAGAGGATGCCCGGGATGCAAACGGGCTGTGGCGGCAGCGCCTGCGGTCATCGCAACCACCACCGTCGCCGTGGCGATGAGGACGATCGCGGCCAGGCGAGCTATCGATCCGGAGCCGTTGCTCACGGAAGGCGCGCCCGTGCGGCAGTCCCGGGCACCTCGCTGGCTCTTAAGACATCATCGGGTGTCCCCCGGATGGGACACGTACGCCCTCCGTTTGCGTGAGCTCTCATTTCTTTCCCCGCGATGAGTACTTCATGCGGCTTGCGCTGCGCGAGGCAGCCCGAGCGCTTGAACACGATGACGTGCCGATCGGTGCGGTTGTCGTGCGCGAAGGCGAGGTGATCGGCTCTGGGCACAACGAACGCGAGGTTCGGGCAGATCCGACGGCGCACGCCGAGATGATCGCGCTTCGAGAGGCCGCGCGCGCAGTTGGGAGCTGGCGCGTGCTCGACGCCGTGATGTACGTGACCCTCGAGCCCTGCCCGATGTGCGCGGGAGCGATCGTGCTCGCCCGGATTCCGAGACTGATCTTCGGCGCTTTGGATCCAAAGGGAGGCGCCGCCGGCAGCGTGCTCGACGTGCTCGGCGAGCCGCGACTCAACCACCGCCCCACCGTTCAGCGCGGGCTGCTGGCCGGGGAATGCGCGGAGCTGTTGCAGGCGTTCTTCGCGCCGCGCCGGTGACGCGAACGAGCGACCGCGGGCGGCCCTGCGCCAGCGACCTGATAGCCGATTCCGTCAATCAGGCGGCTCCGCGGTTCAGGCGGCAGCGTCGCGGCGACCATCGGCGACGGCATCGCCGGCCGGGCTCTCGAAGTACGGCGCAGGAAAGCCGGTCTCAACCAGCGTCTGGGACCAGCCTGTCGGGTCAGGCTCTCCCCGGAAGACCACCCGAAGCGTGTCCGCACGCGTTGTCAGCAGCACGTCTCTGACGTCACGATGTACGAACAGCTCCCATCGGATCAAGCCGCGATTGGAGCGGGCGTCGAAACCGGGGAAACGTATTTCGTAGTTGTGCATTGTCGACTCTCCTTAGGGGTGTCCGTGGCATAGAATCCTGCAGGATTCTACTATAGCGTGTAGTAGACAGCTCGCCCGCCCGGCCCCCCAAAAACGCGACTGGCGTCAGCGCCTCGCGGATTGGGATGACTCGGACGTGCTCGCTGAGTGTGCGTTCGTCGTTCGTATCTGCGGCCCGCCGCCGTGTCTCGGCCCGTTCTGGTCAGCTCGATGACCGACGCCCCCTGAGGCACCCAATGACCGCCGATAAACACGACGTTGTCGAGCGCCTAACCCTCTTGACCTACGAGCTCTTGGACGCTCACGACGACACCGTGCGGATCGCGGTCGGCACGGTGTCCCGCCTCACGTGGCGGGCACATCTCGAATACCTACGCGACCTTCAGCGGGTAGGAGGTGAGCAGCTGGCGGCAGCGGTGGGAAGGGCTCTTGAAGGCCTGTCCTGACCCGACCTCGGCTTGGGCGACCCGGTGCGATCCCGGGCGCAGAACAGTGCGCGTTTGCAGGCAAAACACCGATTCCACAGGGGTTACGCTAGGCTCGCGCCAGACCGGAGAGGTGGCAGAGCGGTTGAATGCGCCGGTCTCGAAAACCGGTATGGGCGGTTCCGTCCATCGAGGGTTCGAATCCCTCCCTCTCCGCTCGATGACTGGGGATTCGGTGCGGTTGCAGGCGATTCGGCGCGTCGAGGCGTGGTCGGCAATGGGTGTTCTATTGCCGCTGTGGACCGCTCCGAGCCGCTGGGTTTGGGGCCCGTACCGGCGCGCAACTGGCGCGCGCGGGCCGCTGTCGGGGAGGGCCAGCTAGTGCGGTTCTATTACCGCACCGGCCGGCGCTCGGCGGTCTCGATGCCGCTGTGGATGGCGCTGCTCGGCTACCTGTTCGTCGGTGCTGCGATAGCCGCGGTCGCCGTGGCCGTGGCGGCCATCGCCACGGCGGTTGTGCTGGCTTGTGTGCTGGTGGCGCTCGGCGCGGCGATCGTGCGGCGGGTGCGCGGTCGGCGAGTAGCTCGGAAGTAGGCAGGCTGCCGCCGGCTCATTGCGTGGCGCCGGTCGGCGGCGTACCATCGCGCCAACGATTAAGGAGGGGCAATGGCACGCAGGATTCCTAGGGGCGCGCTCTACCGTGCAGCCTGTCTCAGCGCATCGCTCACTGTCTGCGGAGCGGTGATATCGGCCGCGCCGCTTTCATCGGCCGGCGCGGCGACTCGTCCGATCTACTTCTACAAGTTCGTAGGCGTCCTTCAGAGCTTGCGGTGGAAGCCCGCGCAGATCGTCTTCGCCGCAGATGGCAATGACGGCGTCACTGGTCTCAAGTGGCGTGGATGGGGCACGTCGGTCGCTCGCGCCTTCGGCACCAATCACGTTGACAACTGCGTGCCGAACTGCGCGCAGGGCCACATCTCGCTTGTTCGCGTGCAGGTCAGCCTGTCGGTCCCGGGCTCGTTCCGCGGCCACCACGTCTACCTCTGCTATCGCGTCAAGCCCGCCAACGCGTACCTCAGCCAGCGGCACTGTCTTCCGTGACGCTGCTGCGGCGGACGGAAGGCACATAGGATCGCTCTTGGGGCGGGCACTCTCACGCTGCGCGATCCTTGCCGTCGCCTAGCGTTGGCGCCGGGCCGGTGCTGCTGAGGCCCGGGGGTGGTGCAACTCGACCAGCGGGGAAAGCCAGAGATGCCGTATAGCCGCGACGGCTCCAGCTTTCACTTACGCCGGAGTCCAGGCTCGCCCCCAGGAGCCTCTGACGATCAGGTGAGATCTTCTTCTGCCATTACCCCCCGTTGTAGACCAGTGATCTGGTGTCGCTGCCGTGGCGGGAACGGTGGTGCTGGCGCTCGCGGGCCGTCCAGGGCCTACGCGCCCGGGCCGCGGTACGACACAGACTTGCGCGCGGCCTCGTCAACCTCCTCCGGCGTGAGCAGCACAGTCGTCCTTGTATTGACGAGCCCGGTCGCGCCGACCGTCATGTTCACGGCCGCCATCGACACGTTGTCAGGGAGATCGAGGATCCCCACGACGTCGTCTTCTCCGAACGCGAAGTAATAGGACTCGAGCTTTCCACCAAGCCCCTCAGCGAGCCTGGCAGCTTCCTCCACGCGGCCAGATCCGCCTTCGGAAATCAGACCCTTCGCGCCCTCGGCCGTATAGCTCGCGCGGAACAGATACTTCGGCATGCGATCTCCTCCTACTCTTGGGACGCCTGTAGAAGGGCATCCGATTGTCCGGGATTGGTCATTTGATTGTCCACAAGGGCGGCGCGCAAGGTCAATCCTTTCGGCCAGGTGCGCCACCTGTCGGGCCGGTGACACCTCCCCAGACCGCTTCGCAACTCTGCTGGAAGCGATGGGTTGCAGTTTGCGCGGGGACAACCCCTTCCTCGATCGACCCCTGGGGAGATGTTGCGATGCGCAAGCTAACGGTTACGGTGCTCTTGTCGGCTGGTTGCCTGCTCGGCGCTAGCGCTGCGGCAGCGCAAGCGGCAACCCCGCCGCCCACTGCGACGATCTCGTCGCCCGCTTCGGGCGGTACGTACACGCGCGGGCAGTTCGTCCCGACAAGGTTCAGCTGCGCCGACCCCGCCGGATCAGGCATTGCGTCGTGCAAGGACTCGAATGGCACATCGAGCCCCACCGGCCATCTCAACACCTCGTCCGCTGGGAAGCGCACCTACACGGTGACGGCGATCGCAAAAGATGGACTGACCGGCATCGCTTCGATCAAGTACACGGTGGTGGCGGGTTGCAGCGCGCAGTCCACCGCCGGCTACAACGATGGCTTCCAGAGCGGCTACCAGAGCGGCTTCCAGACGGAGTTCCGCGCCGCCTACCGCCCGAACGGCGGGTGGCAAGTGGGCTTCAAGAGTGGCTTCGCGGCGGCGCACCGGAAGCATGGGACGCGGCACTCGGCTCGGCTAACCAGTCCCGACGCGACCGCAGCGGTCCAGGCCCACGCAGCCGCTACCCCCGTTCCTTCGAAGTGCGTCCCGGCATTCAACTCGGCCTTCAACCTAGGCTTCAGCGTTGGCTTCAACCGCGGCTTCAACGCCGCGTTCAACAGCGCATTTCAGAACGGGTACCGCGCCGGGCTCATGGCCAAGTGATCGAAGAGGCGCGCGGGCCGGGGATGCCGTTCTCCCTGACCGCCCTACGTGTCGATGACCTCGCAGCGGGCCACGTGCTCGGCGTTGTCGCCGAGTAGCTAATCGGCCAGCGCGACGAGGTCGCGCACCCCTCAGCTGGTCGCAACCGCCCCCGCACGTGGCTGCAGGGGCCAAGGCGCCCCGGACTAAGGCGCGGCCCCCCAGCTCGCGATAGCGCACGTCAGCTTGGCTCTGGCTGCAACTCCGCCTCGCGCATAGGCACACCGGCGGCGCTATAGGCGTCCGGTGCATCTAGCGTCTCCGCCTGCACGAGGGCCTGGGCGAGGCTGTCGAGCTGCCTGCGGTGGTCCGACAGCAGCTGGGTGACCTCGTCGTGGGCGTCGTCGACGATGCGACGTACCTCTTCGTCGACCAGCCAATGCATCTGGGGCGACGTTTCGCTGGCGCCGAGGAGCAGTGGTCCCTGCCCATCCCGTGGCAGCAACGTGATGGGGCCAAGCTTGTCGCTCATCCCCCAGCGGCCGACCATCTCCCGCGCGATCTGCGTCAGCTGCTCGATGTCCGATTCGGCGCCGGTGGTGATCTTGCCGTAGACGGTTTCCTCGGCCACTCGGCCTCCGAGCGCAACCCTGATCTTGGCGTCGAGCTCCTCGCGGGAGTAGTTGAGGCGGTCTGCGTCGGGAGTTGAGAGCGTCACCCCTAGTGCCTGCCCGCGAGGGATGATCGACACCTTCCGGACGGGGTCTGCACCGGAGGTGAGCATTCCGACCAGTGCGTGACCGGCCTCGTGGTAGGCGGTTCGCTCGCGATCCTCTGGGCCTAGCACGATCCCGCGGGGCGCGCCGAGGATGATCTTCTCGAGCGAGTCGGTGAAGTCGGCCATCTGGACCTTGGCATGGCTCCTCCGCGCTGCTAGCAATGCCGCCTCGTTAGCCAGGTTGGCAAGGTCGGCACCAACCATTCCGGGGGTGGTAGACGCCAGCGTTTCTAGATCGACGTCGTCGGCCAGCGGCATTGACCGCGTATGCACCTGCAGGATCTTCACCCGGCCGGCACGGTCGGGCGGCTGGACCGCCACCCGCCGGTCGAAGCGCCCGGGGCGGAGAAGCGCCGGATCGAGGATCTCGGGCCGGTTGGTCGCACCGAGCACGACCACGGCCTCGTCCGAATCGAAGCCGTCCATCTCGGTCAGGATCTGATCGAGTGTCTGCTCCCGCTCGTCGTTGGCGCCGGTGATGCCCGCCGAGCCCTGGCGCGAGCGTCCGATCGCGTCCAGCTCGTCGATGAAGATGATCGCGGGGGCCGCCTCCTTGGCCTTCGAGAACATGTCACGCACCCGCGCTGCGCCGACACCGACGATCGCCTCGATGAATTCGGAGGCGGCGATCGAGAAGAAAGCTGCGTGAGCCTCGCCGGCGACGGCGCGGGCCAGCAGGGTCTTGCCGGTCCCAGGCGGACCGAACAGCAACACCCCGTGGGGCATCCGCCCGCCAAGCCGTGTGTAGCGGTCAGGAGACTTCAGAAAATCCACAATCTCGGTCAGCTCGCTCTTTGCTTCATCGATGCCCGCGACGTCGTCGAACGTCACGCGAATCTGTTGCGGATCGACGCGCCTGGCCTGCGAGCGGCCGAAGCCGCCGAGTGCACCCATACCGCCGCCGGCGGACGCGCGCCGCGCCAGGAAATAGAAGAGCGCGATCAGCAGCAGCGTGGGCCCGAACCCCAGCAGGATCTCGGCCACCACCGACGTGCCTGTATTCGGATTCTGCGCGTTGACCTGGACACCCTTGGACTGAAGCAGGGCCGTCAGCGCGTTGTTGTTCCAGAACGCCGGAACCTGGGTCGAGAACAAAGTCGTCGGGGTCGCGGTTTGGTCGTTCGGCGGATAGCGGAGCTTGGTCGTAAAGGTGCCCTGGATCTGGTCGCCCTTGGAGGAGATCGACTTGACCTGGCCGGCGTTGACCTCGTTGATGAAGTACGGGCTGAACGGGACCGTTACCCGCGGCTGGCTACCGGGCTGGACGACGAGCACGGCGATCCAATTGATCGCCAGCAGCACCACGAAGAAGAGCCAGAACGCGAGCCACCGGTGCGGCGGCCTCGGCTTGTGCTCCTCCGGCATGCCGCGCCCGTCGGGTGCGGGCGCCACGCGCCAGCCGCGCTTGTCGTGCGGCATCGGCGCCGACGGCACCGCCTTTTCCGCGCCTTCGGCGCTACTCGGTGCTGGTTGGGGCTCTACCACTGGTCGTCGGTCCCAGCCGTAGCGTACGGCAACGGCGAACCCTGCCCGGCCTGCCGGCGGTTCCCGCCCATCTCTACCTCCGGTCTGCTATCTCCCGCGTTGTGAGCACGCGAGACCAGCCCGTGCCGCTCCACGAGCAGCCAAAGGCGGTCATTCACGGCTTGCGAGAGGGGATGATCCAGCCCCGCTTCGTCGTGGGGCTCGTGCTGATCGCCGGCGGGCTGTTGTGGGCGGTCTTCCGCGGGCTTGACTTCTACGGCCTGGGCCCTGTCGATCTGGCCTACGACCTAGACCAGCCCCCGCTGCTGCTGGCCCTCGTGGGGGTCTGGCTTCTGTACCGGAGCCGCAGTTGATCCTCCCCCAGATTCAGATCGCGCGTGCACACTGGGTGCTGGGCGCTCTGTTTCTGGCGATCATCCTCGAGGAGTACGTGCCGCTGCTGGGGCGCGACAGGCGCCGGCTGCAATCGCGGTCGCTGCTGGTTCCGTGGGCGCTGATGCTGGGCGGAATCGGGGTGTGGGCCACGACCGTGTTCGCCGACATCGTGCACGACATGCTGGTGCACACGCTGTGGGGAGACATCCTGTTTGCAGCCGGCGCCCTCGAGCTGGCCCGGCGGCGAGGGGTATACGAGCGCCCGTGGCTTGACGGCGTGCTGCCGTTCGCGTTTCTGAGCTGCGGAGGGCTGTTCCTGGTCCACGTGGCCATCGACCCCGCCAGCCAGGGAGGAAGCTGGCACCTGGCGATGGGGCTGCTTTTGATCACCGGTGGGGCGCTAGAGCTCCTGCGCCTGTGGCGCCGCCGCGCGCCGCTGATCTCGTTAGCGCTCCTGCCGTTGACCGGTTTCGCGCTAGCAGTTATTGCGATCCCTGTGGCGGCGGCGTCATGACGCCGCCTGTGGCCAGTCGTGCCGGGCGCCGCCTACTGGTCATCGCTGTCTGCGCGCTCGTGCTGTTGGCCGTCCCATCGACAGCCGGTGCGCACGCGGCCCTGGAGACCGCCACCCCCGCCTCGGGAGTGGCGCTGAAGACGGCGCCGCGTGTCATCAAGCTGGTATTCGACCAGGAGGTCGTCCCGCGATTTGCCCGGGTGGCCGTGATCGGGGCACACGGGCAGGAGCTCGCCGGCTCCCCGACCGTGGGCGGATCTGTAGTGACAGTTTCGCTGCGCCCCGGGCCGAGCGGCAGCTACACGGTTCGGTGGCGGATGGTCGCCACCGCCGACGGGCACGCGACCGAGGGGGCATATACCTACGGAGTAGGCGTCAAGCCGCTGCCCCCGGCACCTGCGAGTGGGCTCGGCGTCCCGGTCGCGCCGCAACTGCTGGCGTGGCTGGAGTTCGT
The DNA here is from genome assembly GCA_963757075.1 of uncultured Actinomycetes bacterium. Classification (GTDB taxonomy): domain Bacteria; phylum Actinomycetota; class Thermoleophilia; order Solirubrobacterales; family Solirubrobacteraceae; genus Palsa-465. The sequence goes on along the minus strand of CAVWQN010000001.1, from coordinate 102,478 downwards.
GGGAGTCGTGCTGACTGGCGGGCTGCTGACATTCCGCGCCGCCGTGAGGCCCCGGCTGCTCGAGCCCGAAGGCGGGGCACATGACGACACAGTCGCCCTGTGGGCAGGAGTGGTCGGAGCGGTACTCGCGCTCCATGCCGGCCTGCTCGCATTCCTCACCGGCGCCTATCCGATTGTGGGCGGTGGGCTGGCAGGCTTCGTCAACACCCAGATCGAGCCGATCCGCGTCGGGACGCATTTGGGGCAGGCCTGGACGGTGACGACCTTCGCCTGGCTGGGGGTCCTCATGTTGCTCGTCGCGGCGTGGGTCACTCCGGCCAAGCGCGAACGGCTGCTCGGATGGGCCGGCGCGGTGGCGCTGGGCACCGCTTTTGGCATCAGTTGGGCCAGCCATCCCGCGGCGCGGGGCGCACTGGCCCTGATCGCGGATTACCTGCATCTCGTGGCCGGCGCGCTGTGGGTAGGCGGACTGCTCGCGCTAGGAATTCTCGCGGTGGGCGCGCGATCTCTTTCCCGCCCGGCCCGCGAGGCGCTGGTCCGGGCCTCGTTGCTGCGGCTGTCGTCGATCGCCGTGCCGATCGTGGTCGTGATCGGACTGGCCGGCGCGTACCTGGTGCTGCGCGAGTTCCCCGGACCCTCAGCAATTCTCACAACCGGCTACGGGGTCACGCTGCTCCTCAAGACGGCCGTGGCCATCGGCGCGGTCGCCGTCGGCGGCTATCACCGCCTGTTCGTCGTTCCCCGGATCGCGTCTGGCGCGCCTGTCGCCACCATCCGGCGGACGCTCGCGCTCGAGGTGGTCCTCCTGGTCGCCGCCCTCGCGCTGGCCGCCACCTTGAGCCAAACGGCGCCGCCTACCTGATCGCGGCGAACACGACGGCGCGGAATCCGAGCACGACGAAGGAGAGCAGGCTCACCACGCCGACCCCGTGCGCCCAGCGCGCATCGGCGACGTTGAGCAGACCGAAGCCGACGATCAGGCAGGCGACGGCCGACCTGGCCAATAGGCGGGGCCTCACGCCGCGCAGCTCGCGGCGCGCTTGCTCCGGCGTGGCAGTCTCGGCGGCTCGGAAGCGGCCGGTGAGCGCCAGGCGGAAGAGGAGGGCCAGAGATGGAAACAGGATCGCCGCGCCCCCGAGCACGGCCGCGATCAGCCAGACGAGGGTGTCGTGGCCGGCCGCGGCTTGGTAGACGGTGAGCCCGGGAAGAATCGTCGGCCAGCGCGACAGCGCCCAGCCGGCGATGACCGCAGCCACGGCCAGCGCGGCGCCGTACCGGGCGGGCTCGTAGCGGCGACCATAGACCAGGGCGAGGGTCGCCAGGCCGGCGATGAAGGAGACGACCACGGCGGCCAGCGCCCGACCGCTCATCAGCGAGTGAAACAGTGGGTGGTTGTCGGCGTTGACGATGAAGATGCCTCCGATCGAAAGGGCGCCGGTGATGACTCCGGCGCCCAGGGCGCGAAGGCGGAACTCCCGTTCGAGCACCTGCTGGCCGGCACGGGCGGCGTCGGCGGCCAGGTAGACGGCGGCCAGGTAAGCGCAGCTGACGACGGCGAGGATGCCGATGAAGATCGAGGTCGCATTCAGCCAGCTTGAGAACAGGTGCCCGGCGGCGTTACCGACCGGCACTCGGTTGGTGGCGATGGCGCCGACCGCCGCCCCCAGCGCGAACGGGGTGAGGATCGAGGACAGAGAGAAGATCGTCTCGATGACGCTGGACTCTCTGGTGCTGGATGCGCCAGATCTCAGCGCGTAGGCGGCGCCGCGGAAGATGATCCCGAGCAGAGCAGCGGATAGCACCACGGCAAGCGTGGAGGCGATCGACCCGAAGGCCTTCGGGTACGCGGTCCAAAACACAGTCAGCACGAAGATCAGCCACACGTGGTTCGCCTCCCATACGGGCGCCAGCGAGTGGTGGGCGTGCTCCCGCACCTGGTCTGCGTGCGCTCCTCGACCGGCTGCCAGCTGCCAGAACCCAGCGCCGAAGTCCGCCCCGGCCAACACCGTGTAGAGCGCCACCCCGACGAGCACGAACACCAAAGGCAGCGATTGCAGCAGCATCTAGGCCGCCTGTAGCCGGGTCGGGGGTTCGGGCCCGTGCGGGTCCTCGAGCGGCCTCCGTGCCAGCCGTCGTAGCACCCAGACAAGACCGCAGGCCACTACCACGTACGTGGCGGCCAGGGCGCCGTAGCCGACGGGGATCCCACGCGCGCCGGTGACAGCGGCCGCGGTGGTCATCACCCGGTACACGACCCAGGGCTGGCGCCCGACCTCGGTCACCACCCAGCCTGAGATCAGCGCCACGACCGACAGCGGCCCGGCGAGGACCACCGCTCGGTAGAACCAGGTCGATTCCGGCAGCCGCCTGCGCCAGATCCAGATCGCGAGATACACCACCCCCAGCAGGGCCATCAGCGTTCCGATCCCGACCATGGTCTGAAACGCGTAGCGCTCGATGTTGATCGGGGGGCGCTGGTTTGCCGGAACGCTTTGAAGGCCCTGGACCTTGGCGTTCCAGCTGTGGAAAGCAAGGAGCGAGAGCAGGTGTGGGATCGAGATCCCGCCCTTGACCTGCTGGTCCGTGTACCAGCCCAGGATGTGCTCGGGAGCGCCCCGAGTCGTCTTGTACAACCCCTCGATCGCCGCCAGCTTGATCGGTTGGGTGGTGGCGACGTCGCGCGCGGCCCAGTCGCCGACCAGGAGCTGGACCGGGGAGGCCAGGGCGGCGACCGTCAGCGGGATGGCCAGCGCGGTTCGTTCGTATCTGCTGAAGCGTCCCCGCAGCCGCGCGACCGCGTAGCAGGCGGCCACCACAAAGCCGCTGACGATGTAACCGGCGATGTACATGTGGATCAGCTCGTGCCACAGGTAGGTGTTCGCGAACAGAGCCTGGAACGGGTCGACGCCGACCACCTTGCCGCCCTGCAGATGAAAGCCGCCGGGGTGGTTCATCCAGGCGTTGACCGAGATCACCATCCATGACCCTGTGAACCCCGTGATCACGACCGGCACGCCACTCCACAGATGCGCCCGAGCGGACAGCCGGCCCCACCCGTAGATGTAGATCCCGATGAAGATCGCCTCCATGAAGAACGAGAAACCCTCGATCGCGAACCCCAGCCCGAACACCGACCCGAACGTGCCCGTGAAGTTCGGCCACAAGAGCCCCATCTCAAAACTCAGCACCGTCCCGGTGATCACCCCCACCGCGAACAGGGCGACCATCACCCGCGTCCACCGCTGCGCCAGCGTCAGATACAGCCCGTCGCCCGTCCGGTGTCCCAGCCACTCCACGAACAGCACCATCGCTGGGAACGAGATCGCGAACGCAACCAGCGGGATGTGCACCGCGAACGACAGAGCCTGCATCTGCCGGGCTTCGAGCAGATAGTGCTGATCGACCGGGGCGAACGCCGCAGCTATCGATGTGCCGATCATCAGCGGATTATTCTGTTCAACGCCCAGAAGCGGGGCGGCGACCCACTAGACCGAGGTTTGCCACGTATAGGTGGAAAAGCTCGGCCGAGTCACGTCGACTGCGCCCCGGATGACCCGTCAGCGCCTACTAGGCTGGAAGACGGATCATGGCAGTCGAGTACAAGGACTACTACGAGGCTCTCGGAGTCCCTCGGGACGCAAGCCAGGACGACATCCGCCGGGCATACCGGAAGCTGGCGCGGCGCTATCACCCCGACCTCAACCAGGAGAGCGATGCGGAGGAGCGCTTCAAGGAGGTAAGCGAGGCGTACGAGGTCCTGTCCGATCCCGAGAAGCGCGAGCGCTACGACAACCTCGGCAGCCGCTGGCGCTCGGGCCAGGCAGCCGACGCCGCCGATTTCGAGGACCTCTTCGGCTCGCAGGGCTTCGGCGGCGGCGACGTCCGGGTCGAGTTCGGCGACGGGGAGTTCTCCGAGTTCTTCGAGCGGCTGTTCCGCGACCGGGCGGCGACCGCCAGCACCGGGCCGCTGCGCGGTCGCGATCACGAGGCGGTCCTCGAGCTCTCGCTGGAGGAAGCCCTGGCCGGCGGAAGGCGCCGGCTGTCGCTCGACGACGGCCGTAGCTTCGAGGTCAATATCCCGCCCGAGGTGAGGGAGGGCCAGCGAATCCGAATCGCCGCCCAGGGATCCTCTGGTCGTGACGGTGGCCCCGCGGGAGATCTCTATCTGCGCGTGCATCTCAGACCCCACCCTCGCTTTCGCCGAGAAGGCGATGACCTGTACCTGGACCTGCCGGTTTCACCGTGGGAGGCCGCGCTCGGGGCCACCGTCCCCGTCCAGACGCTGACGGAAACGGCCCGGGTGCGGGTCCCGGCCGGGTCCTCGAGCGGGCGGCGCCTGCGACTGCGGGGCCGCGGTCTGCCCAAGCGGGGCGGAGGCCGCGGCGATCTCTACGCCGCCGTCCAGATCGCGGTGCCGAAGCGGCTCTCAGACGAGGAGCGCGATCTGTTCGAGAAGCTCGCCAGTGTCTCCGAATTCGACCCGCGCAGCGCAAGGCGATGAGTCCGCGCCGCGCCCGAGCCCGGCCGATGCACGCCGTCGCCCGAGACGACGGCAGGCAGCCCCCGGTCGAGCTCGCGATGCTGGCCCGCCAGGCCGGGGTCCGTCTGTCGCTCGTCCGCCGCTACCACGCGTTTGGCCTATTCGATCCCAGCGCGGGCACGAGCGAGACGCCGCTGTTTGCCCCCAGCTGCGCAGCGCGCGTGGCCGCGGCGGAGCGGCTGCGGCGAGACCTGGGACTCAACTTCGCCGGGGCCGTGCTGGCGTGCGAGCTGCTCGATCGCATCGTCGAGCTCGAGGAGCGCGCGGGCCGCAGGCGCGGACCAGCCCGTTGACGACCTAAACACGCGCCGCGCTCGCGTGGAACTAAGGTAGGTGTGGATCACGCGGACAAAGGAGCCTCGATGGACACCACCGATCAGGTCACTCGCGAGCCGGCAAAGACCGAAGCCGATGAGAAGGAGCGGTTTCGCCACGAGCTGGCGCAGCAGCTGAGGGTCGACTCCGTCCGGGCCAGCGCCGCCGCGGGCTCCGGTCATCCCACGTCGTCGATGTCGGCGGCCGATCTGATGGCGGTTCTCCTCGACGGACATCTCAGGCTCGACTACTCCCGTCCCGATGACCCGCACCGCGACCACCTGATCTTCTCCAAGGGCCACGCCTCGCCGCTGTACTACTCGATCCTCAAGGCGGTGGGGATGATCGACGATGAGGAGCTCCTCACGTTCCGCAAGTTCGGCTCGAGACTCGAGGGTCATCCCACGCCGCGCATCCCGCCGACCGACGTCGCCACTGGCTCGCTGGGGCAAGGCCTGCCCATCGGCGTCGGCCTGGCCATCACCGGAAAGCAGCTTGATCGGCTGCCATACCGCGTCTGGGTGCTGTGTGGCGACTCCGAGATGGCGGAGGGATCGATCTGGGAGGCGTTCCAGCACGCCGGCTGGGAGGGGCTCGACAACCTGGTGGCCATCGTCGATGTCAACCGCTTGGGCCAGACGCGCGAGACGATGCTGGGCTGGGATCTCGCCGGCTACGCCGCTCGAGCCAAAGCGTTCGGCTGGCACGCGATCGAGATCGACGGTCACGATCTGGACGCCATCGAGGCCGCCTACCGCGAGGCGGTGCAGACGACCGGACAGCCGACCGTGGTTCTCGCCCGCACCCTGAAGGGCAAAGGCGTCAAGGCGGTCGAGGACAAGAACGGCTACCACGGCAAGCCGCTCGCAGAGCCCGAAGAAGCGATCCAGGAGCTGGGCGGCCAGCGGAACCTGCGGGTGACACCCGCATCCCCAGATGACAGCGGCACCCCGCACCGTTTCCAGACGGAAGGCGGCGAGCCGCCGCAGTGGGAGCTGGGTGAGGAGGTGGCCACCCGAAACGCATACGGTGAAGCCCTGGCCGCACTCGGGCGCCGGCGCGGAGACGTGGTGGCGCTGGACGGCGAGGTATCCAACTCGACCCTCTCGCAGACCTTCGCCAAGGCACATCCCGACCGCTACCTCGAGATGTTCATCGCCGAGCAGCAGATGGTGGCGGCGGCTGTGGGCGTGCAGGTCCGCGGCTGGATCCCGTTCGCCTCGACGTTCGCCGCGTTCTTCACTCGCGCGTACGACTTCATCCGCATGGCCGCGATTTCCCGCGCCAACTTGCGCCTGTCGGGCTCGCATGCCGGTTCCTCGATCGGCGAGGACGGTCCTTCGCAGATGGCGCTCGAGGACTTCGCCGCCCTGCGAGCGGTCCACTCAAGCGCCGTCCTTCACCCCTCGGACGCAAACCAGGTGCCGCCGCTGGTGGAGCAGATGGCCGATCGCGCGGGGATCTCCTACATGCGGACGCTGCGCGGGAAGACGACGGTTCGCACCAGGCCGGACGAGGACATCCGGATCGGAGGCAGCCGCATTGTGCGCTCCAGCACCGAGGACGACGTCACCGTCGTGGCCTGCGGCGTGACTGTCGAGGAAGCCGAGCAGGCCGCGGATCAGCTCGAGCCCGAAGGCGTTCAGGTGCGGGTGATCGACTGCTACTCGATCAAGCCGACCGACTCCGACACGCTGGGCGCGGCAGCCAGAGAGACCAAGGCGATCGTGACCGTCGAGGACCATTGGCCGGAAGGCGGTCTGGGCGAAGCCGTGATGAGTGCGCTGGCCGATGAACCGGGTCGCCCGCCGATCGTCAAGCTCGCGGTGCGCGACATGCCCATGTCCGGAACGCCGGCGGAGCTGCTTCACGCCGCCGGGATCGACGCGGAGGCGATCGTCGAAGCCGTGCACAAGCTCAGCTGAGGATCGGGCAGCCGGTCCGTGCCGTCCGTCGGCCTGACTCGTAAACGCATAAGGCTGCCGTTACTCGGACGCAACGCCGCCTTCGCGGCCACTGCCCTCGCGTTCGCGGTGGCGATGATGGGAACGACACTTCCCACGCCGCTCTACGTCCTGTACCGCGAGCGGTTCGGCTTCTCCGAGCTGATGATCACGGTGATCTTCGCCACCTACGCCGCCGGCGTGATCGTGACGCTGCTCCTGTTCGGTCGCCTTTCGGACGAGGTCGGGCGAAAGCGGCTGCTGCTGCCCGGTCTCGGGCTGTCGGCGCTCAGCGCCGTCTGCTTTTTGACAGCCGACGGCTTGGCGCTGCTGCTCGTGGGGCGGATTCTCTCCGGGCTCTCGGCCGGCATTTTCACGGGTACGGCGACCGCGACTCTCGTCGACCTCGCGCCACCGGAGCGGCGGGGACGCGCCACGCTCGTGGCCACGATCGCAAACATGGCTGGCCTGGGCTGCGGACCGCTGCTGGCCGGGATCCTCTCTCAGTGGGCGGGCTCGCCGCTGCGCCTCACGTTCTGGGTCAACCTCGCGCTACTGGTCCCCGCTGCGATCGGCATATGGGCCATGCCCGAGCCGGTCAAAGTTAGCGACCGCCCCCGCCTTCGCCCCCAGCTCCCGCAGGTTCCCTCCCAGATGCGCCCCATCTTCATACGCGCGGCGCTGGCCGGCTTTGCCGGGTTTGCCGTCCTGGGGTTGTTCTCGGCGGTGTCGCCGGCGTTCCTCGGTCAGGACCTGGGCGTCACCAGCCGAGCGGCGGTCGGCGCGGTCGTATTCGCCGTATTCGCCGCCTCCACGGCCGGCCAGTTGGCACTGCCGCTGCTGGGAGAGGCGCTGGCGCTACCGATCGGCAGCGCGCTGCTGATCGTCGGCATGGGATTGCTGGCGCTCAGCCTCGGCCTCTCGTCGCTGGCGCTGCTCGTGCTGGGGGGCGTGGTCGCCGGGCTCGGACAGGGCTTGAGCTTCCGGGCGGGACTGGCATCGCTGAACGCCCGAGCCCCCGCCGCCCAGCGAGCAGCGGTGGCGTCGAGCTTCTTCGTCGTTGCCTATGTCGCGATCTCCGTGCCCGTGATCGGCGAAGGCGGCCTGGCTCAAGCGACCGGCCTCAAGCCCGCCGGGTTCGCGTTCACGGCCGTGGTGGCCGTCCTGTCAGGGATCGTGCTGGCGCTCCTGGCGAGGGGGTCACGTACAGCCTGACGCAGTCAAAAATCGAGTCCCGAGGAAAGGAGCGCCATGGACGCAGCAACGCTTAACAGAACCCAGCTAGGTAACACCGATCTTGACATCACGCGCGTGGGCTTCGGCGCCTGGGCGATCGGCGGCGGAGGCTGGGAGTTCGGCTGGGGCCCGCAGGAGGACGAGAAGTCGATCGCGGCCATCCATCACGCGCTGGAGCAGGGGGTCAACTGGATCGATACGGCCGCGGCGTACGGCTTCGGTCGCTCGGAGCAGGTCGTGGGGCACGCCCTGAAGGGCATGCGCGAGCGCCCATACGTGTTCACCAAGTGCTCGCTCCTTGAAGGCTCCGGTCGCCGAGTGGTTCACAACCTCAAGCGAGATTCCATCCTCCGAGAGGCCGAGGCCAGCCTCAAGCGGCTCGGGGTCGACGCCATCGACCTCTACCAGATTCACTGGCCCAACCCCGAGGAGGACATCGAGGAGGGCTGGGCGGCGCTGGCGGAGGTAAAGGAACAGGGGCTCGCCAGACACATCGGCGTCTCGAACTTCGACGTCGAGCAGATGCGGCGCATCCAGCGGGTGGCCCAGATCGAGACGCTCCAGCCTCCGTACAACCTGATCGAGCGAGAGGTGGAGCGGGAGATCCTTCCGTTTGCCGAGAGCGAGGGCATCGGCGTGATCGTCTACTCGCCGATGGGCTCGGGGATGCTGACCGGACGAATGACCCGAGAGCGGGCCGCCGGGCTTCCCGAAGATGACTGGCGCAAGCACGATTCGCGCTTCAACGAACCCCAGCTTTCGCAGAACCTGGAGCTGGTGGAGCGGCTGAAGGCGGTGGCCGATCGCCACGGCACCGTCGCCGGTGCGGTGGCCATCGCCTGGGCGCTCCGCAACCCGGCGGTCGACGGTGCGATCGTCGGCTTCCGCTCACCCGAGCAGGTGGATCCACTGCTTCCGGCCGCTGGACTCGAGCTGACTGACGAGGACCTCGATCAGATCGAGGGAGGGCCAGGATGAGCGGCGGCGGCCGCTGGGACGGCGGCGCTCCCACTCTCTTCACGCCCGCCCGCGATAACCAGCCAGGCGGCGAACATCAGTAGCGCCCAAATGGCCAATACGACCACGGGGTGCAGGTGCTGGTAGTGGCGGAAATAAACGGCATCACGAACCGCCGTGACCGTTGACCCCGAGGGAAGCCAGTTGGAGAGGAAAGCGAACGGCTGCGGGAGCAGCGGCGGCGAGACGGCGCCGCCCGAGGAGGTGTTGCCGAGGATGACGAAGAACAGCCACGTCGGCACCAGCGCCCAGCGGCCTATGAGGACGGCCATCAACAGGGCGAAGGACGACGCGGCCAGCAGGTGCAGAGCGAGGATGCCCCACACCTCCGCGGTATGGGGACCGAGGTTCTCAAGCAACGCCGCGTTGACGAGCGTGAGCGCGAACGACGCCGCCAGCGCCAGGGCCAACACGAACCAGACGTGGTGTTGCAGCGCCAAGCGACCGGCCTGCGCCAGAACCTGGAAGATCGTGAGGAAGCCGATGATCGTCGCGACGAGCATCAGGTAGAAGAGGTCGAGGCCATTGGGGTCCCTCGGCAACAGCGGATGGGTATCGACCACTCGAACGGCGGGATCGACGGCGGCGACCTTCTCGAGCACTCGCGCCACGGAAGCTCCGGCCGCACTGGCCACGTACAGCGTGGGCCGGGCCGAGGTCAGGTCGAGAGCCGTGTAGATGTGCTGCCAGTTGATGGCGTCGACCGCGGCCCGGACCGACGGGTAGCTCCGGAAGACGAGGCTATGGCGGGCCACCCCCTGCACCGCGTCCACCGTGCTCGGGCGGGCTGCTGGGTTGCCCACTACTCCGGCATTGATGTGGCGCGGCACGGGATCACCCAGCGCGAGCGAGTACGTGGTGAGGAACAGGCAACCCATGCAGATCGCGATGGCGGCGATCAGCGTTGCCCGCTGGATTGGGGTCCACTGGTGCCCTCTGATCCTCGCCAGCCGCGAACTGGGCGGGCTGTCCTTGACCGTGGTCATGCAGGTGATGCTCTCACGGAAGACGGTCCGCCCTGTAGCTTTTCCGGCGTAAGGAGCCTCCCCCCGGCGGGCTGGAACTGATGCACTCGCAGACAATCGACATTCCGACTCCGGACGGCCTAGCCGACGCATACCTGACGCGGCCCGATGAAGGGCCCCACCCCGGGGTGCTGTTGATCATGGACGCCTACGGGTTGCGGCCCACGATCGACGAGCTGGCAGACCGGATTGCAGCCGATGGCTACGTCGTGCTGGCGCCCAACGTCTTTTACCGCGCAGGCCGCTCGCCCGTGGTGCCAATGCCGGATGATCCGAGCGATCCCGAGCAGCGCGCGAGCTTCTTTCAGTCGATCCGCCCTTTGCTCGGACAGCTGACCCCCGAACGGCTGGGCGCCGACGGGTCCGCTTACCTGGACTACCTGGCGCAAGTGGCAGCGCCGGGGCCGGTCGCGATCACGGGGTACTGCATGGGCGCTCGGGTCGGATGGTGGATCGCGGCCGCCCACCCCGATCGGGTGGCCGCGCTGGCAGGATTCCACGCCGGCGGGATGGCCACGGACGGGCCCGACAGCCCGCACCTGGCAGCGGCGAACGTGAAGGCCGAGATGTACTTTGGATTCGCCGACCAGGACCCGAGCATGAGCGCAGAGCAGATCGCCACGTTCGAGCGTGCGCTCCGAGACGCCGGCGCCCACTTCCGCGCCGAGGTGTATGAGGGAGCCCGGCACGGCTACACGATGGCCGATGGCCCAGCATTTGACGAGGGCGCACGAGAGCGGCATTTCGGAGCGCTCCGCGAGCTGCTCGAGCGGACCCTGGAATAGGGCCAGGCCCGCGCCCGTCGGCCGATAGCGGCAGGCTAGCCTGACAGCGTGGCCACTTCGACAGATTCCGCCGCTCCGCTTGTAGGGCGAACCGCCTGGCTCCGCAATCTCGAAGCGCCCGTCCGCGATTTCCTTCGCACCGAGACCGGCGGAGCCTTGGTCATGCTCGCCGGGGCAGTGGCCGCGCTCATCTGGGTCAACGTCGATCGCTCCTCATACGACTCGCTGTGGGCGACCAACCTCAGCATTCACATCGGTGGCGGCAGCGTCTCGCAGAACCTCCGCCTCTGGGTCAACAACGGCCTGATGACGTTCTTCTTCCTGATCGTGGGCCTGGAGGCGCGCCGTGAGTTCGACCTGGGCGAGCTCCGCGACCGACGCCGTCTGGCGCTGCCGGCGGCCGCGGCGCTGGGCGGGATGCTCATCCCAATCGGCATCTACCTCCTCATCAACGGGGGACGGCCCTCGGCGCATGGCTGGGGAACGGCGATGTCGACAGATACGGCGTTCGCGCTAGGCATGCTGGCGCTCGTCGGTCGCCGGTTTCCGACAAGCCTCCGGACGTTCATCCTGACCGTCGCGGTGGCCGACGACCTGGTGGCGTTCGTCGTGATCGCCACGGCCTACACGAATACGGTCAGCGTAGTACCCCTGCTCGTGGGGATCGGGGCGTTGGGGGTCGCCTTCGCTGTCCGTGCGCGCCGGGTTCGCAACGGTGCCGTGTACCTCGCGGTCGGGGTGGTGGCCTGGGTTGCCTTCCTGAAGTCGGGAGTCGATCCGATCATCGTTGGGGTGGCGGCCGGGTTGATGTCGGTCGCCTATCCGGCCGTGCGCGCTGATCTAGAGCGAGCCACGGACCTGTTCAGGCTGTTCCGCGAGCAGCCGACGTCCGAGTACGCGCAGACGGTGCGGGAGGGGGTGCGCACCGCGCTTTCCCCCAACGAGCGCCTACAGCAGATCTTCCACCCGCTCTCCAGCTTCGTGATCGTCCCCCTGTTCGCGCTTGCGAACGCCGGCATCCCCATCAGCGGTCACTTCATAACCACCGCATACGGCTCGCCGATCACGCTCGGAATCATCGTTGGCTATGTGGTCGGCAAGCCGGCCGGCATCAGCGGCGCGACCTGGCTGGTGACGAGACTGAGCGGCGGTCGGATCAAGCCTCCGGTCGGCTGGGGCTCGGTGCTCGCCGGTGGTGCGATCGCCGGTATCGGCTTCACGGTCTCGATTCTGATCGCCACGCTTGCGTTCACTGGCATCGAGCTGCAAGAGGCAAAGCTCGGTGTCCTAACCGCGGCGCTGGGTGCCTCGGCCCTGACGTGGGTGGTGTCCCGGGTGACCAGGATGCTTCCCGAACAGCTGAAGCTGCGCGCGGTGCTGGGCACGTCTCAGACGGTCGTCGATCTGGCGGTTCCCGTCGATCCCGAGCGCGACCACATCCGCGGTCCCGAGGACGCGCCGGTCACACTGGTCGAGTACGGCGACTTCGAGTGCCCGTACTGCGGACAGGCGGAACCTAGTATCCGCGCGCTTCTCGCCGATTTCGGTGACCTGCGCTACGTGTGGCGGCACCTGCCGCTAAACGATGTCCACACGCACGCGCAGCTGGCCGCCGAGGCATCCGAGGTTGCGGCCGCGCAGGGCAAGTTCTGGGAGATGTACGACCTGCTGCTGGCACACCAGGAAGCTCTGCGGGTCATGGACTTGATCAGCTACGCCGAGGAGCTAGAGCTCGATGTCGAACGCTTCCGGCACGCCTTGCGCAAGCGCAAGTACGAGGGACGCATCGCAGAGGACGTTGACTCCGCCGACGCCAGCGGCGTCTCCGGCACCCCGACGTTCTTCATCAACGATCGCAGGCACTACGGGGCCTACGACATCGACACGCTGTCAGCCGAAGTGCGGGCGGCTCGTGCCCGCGCGGCGGTGGTCACCTAGCGCCGGCTCCTAGCGGCACCTACGGCTCGAAGGTGTCGATCACCTCGTAGACGCCCGAGACGTACTCGTTCTCGACGAACGCCGACATGCGGTCCACGCGTTGTGTCTCCTGCGCGTCGGCCTCCTCGCGCCAGCGACGATAGTCGTCCTCGGTCATGTCGAAGAGCCCGAACGAGATCACCTCGTCCTCGTCGCGGATGTTGCGCGCGTGGTAAGCCCTCTGGAAGCCGGGTGGCGGCGAGTCACCGGGGCCCCATGCGCTTCGGAACTGCTCCCAGGCGCCGGGCTTCAGGCGCCGGGCACTGAACATCACGATCATGTCGACCTCCTAGGTGGAAAGCGTCGGCGTCAACCGCAGCATTGCAGGACTGGCCACCGGCGATCCAGTTCATAATCGCGGGCATGAGCTCACGTGATCAGCTCGTCGAGCGCCCCCTCGAGCTGATCCTGGCGCGCAACTTGATTTCGATCCTCTGGCTGCCCGCGATCCTCGTCGACGCCGACGGCCGGTTTGTGTTCTTCAACGAGGCGGCGGCCGAGCTGATTGGGGCTCCCTTCGAGGAGGTCGGAGTGCTGGAACCTGAAGAGTGGAACGCCCGCTACGGCCCCTTCGACTCAGAGGGTCACGCCGTCCCGCGTGAGGAGCTGCCCCTCACCACCGCGGTCAGGGAATCACGGCCGGCCTACGGACGGTTCTTCGTCCGGGCGGAGCCGGGGCTGCGGGAAGTGGAGAGCGGCGCGCTGCCGCTGACGGGACCTGGCGGCTACCAGGGCGCGGTCGTTGTGTTTTGGCCCGTGCCAGTGGGCGAAGCAGCCTAGCTCGATGCGGGTCAAGTTCTGGGGGGTGCGCGGCTCAATCCCGGCGCCAGGGCCCGACACGGAGGCCGTGGGCGGGAATACCTCCTGCCTGCAGGTCATCGGGGAGGACGGCACCGAGTTGATCCTCGACGCGGGCAGCGGCATCCGTGATCTCACGGCCGAGGACCTGGGCCACGCCAAGCGACTGCACATCCTGCTCACTCACCTGCACCTCGATCACATCCAGGGCCTGTTGTTCTTCGCGCCACTGTTCGACCCCGAGGCCCAGGTCACGGTGTCGGGACCGCCGGCTCGCGTCCCTCTTCGCCGACGCCTGGCGCGGTACCTGTCGGACCCGCTGTCCCCGATCGAGATCGGCGAGTTGCCAGCCCGCGTCAGCTTTGAGAACGTCCCAGTAGACGGCTGGCGCGTGGGCGGGTTGCAGGTGAAGGCCGCACTGGTCTCCCACCGAGGGCCTACCCTTGGCTACCGGATCACGGAGGGCGACGCCAGCCTCTGCTACATACCCGATCACGAGCCCGGGCTCGGACTGAAGCTCTCCTCTGCGCCCGCCAACTGGATCTCGGGCTATAGCCTGGCCCACGACGCAACCGTCTTGATCCACGACGCTCAGTACACCGATCGCGAGTACCCCGGCCGCCGTGGCTGGGGCCACTCGAGCATCAGCGACATGGTCGCGTTCGCGGGACGTACCCGTCCCGCCCGACTTCTGATGTTCCACCACGACCCAACCCATGACGACCGGAGCCTCGAGCTGCTCGCCGAGCAGGCCGCAGAGCAAGCCGCCAGCCTTGGCGTTGACGGCAGAATCCGCCTGGCCCGCGAAGGCCAGGCATTCGAAGTCTGAAGAGGAGGTACACGATGGCCACGACCCTTTACGCCGCCAAGGCCCACGTAACCGGCGGTCGAGCCGCCGGCCATGGCGAGACGTCCGACGGCAGCCTGACCGTAGATATGCGGATGCCCCCGGAGCTGGGCGGCGAAGGTGGAGGCACCAATCCGGAGCAGCTGTTTGCGATCGGCTTCGCGGCCTGCTTTGAGAGCGCGATTGGGGTGGTCGCCCGGCGTCAGAAGCTCGAAGCAGGGGACGTGGAGATCGATTCGGCGGTGATGCTGCGGCCGACCGAGGACCGGGGATTCAACCTCGCGGTCGAGCTAGACGTCACTCTGCCGTCCGTGGAGGATCCCGGGGCCGCCGCCGACCTGGTTCGCGGCGCGCACGCGGTCTGCCCCTATTCAAATGCCACACGGGGCAATATCGACGTCTCCCTCACGGCCAACGGTCGGGCTGTTTGAAATGGCTGATGCATTCATCCTCGGCGGCGTACGTACGCCGGTCGGGCGCTACGGCGGAGCGCTGTCGCACATCCGCACCGACGACCTGCTCGGCCGGACGATGGTCTGGGCCTGCGAGCGGGTCGACGTCGAGCTAGGCCGGATCGAAGACATCGCCGCCGGTTGCGTAAATCCCGCGCACGAGGGAATGGGCGACATCGCCAGGTGGGCGGCGCTCGCGGCCGGGTTTCCCGACTCGGTTCCCGCCGCCACGATCAACCGTTTCTGCGCCTCGTCGGTGACCTGCGCGATCCAGATCGCTCACGCCATCCGCTCTGACGAGCTGGGCGTGGGACTGGCGGGCGGCGTGGAATCGATGTCTCGCTCCGGCTGGGCGTTCATGAAGGGCGAAGCGCCATTTTCGCCGCGGGGACCGATCTTCTTGCTGGACACGATGTGGGCCGGCGCCGGCGGGCCGCCCAACCCTGCTCTGCTCGCCCGCGATGCCTACATCGAGATGATCCGCACGGCGCAGAACGTGGCCGATCGCTACGGGTTCTCCCGAGAGGAGATTGACGCATTCGCGCTGCGCTCCCACACCAAGGCTGCGGCCGCCCGGGACTCCGGCCGGTTCGCGCTAGAGATCCATCCCGTCGAGATCGCGGCGACGCGTAGACAGCCCGCCTGGACCTTCGAGCACGACGAGAGCATCCGCGACGACACCACCGCCGAGAAGCTCGCCGCGCTGCCGCCGCAGCCCAACATGAAGCAGATGACGGCAGGCAACTCCTCGGCTCTCAATGACGGCGCCAGCGCGGTGGTCCTCGCCAGCGAGGAGGCGGCGGCTGAGCTCGGCGTCGACCCGATGGCCAGGGTGGTGGCGTCGGCCACCTACGCGTTGGATCCCCAGGTCATGGGGATCGCACCCGCCTGGGCGATTCCGAAGGCCATCAGCCGAGCCGGCCTCGCTCCGGAGCAGATCGATGTATGGGAGGTGCACGAGGCGTTCTCGGCGCAGGCGCTCGGGGTCTTGCGCGAGCTCCCCAACCAGCTCGACGGCTTCGAGGTCCCCGACGAGAAGCTGAACCCGAACGGAGGGGCGGTCGCCATTGGACACCCGTTCGGGTCCTCCGGCACGCGCTACGTGCTCACGCTCGCTACCGAGCTTCGCCAGCGTGGCGCGCGATATGGAGTTCTCGGTGTGTGCGTCGGGTCGGGGCAGGGAGTGGCGCTCGTGCTCGAGAACGTGGCGTGAAGGTAGGCTGACGCACGATGCCGACCGAGCCCCCTCCGGTAACGCTGTTCGACGTCGTCAAACGCGCGGTGGAGATCGTCGATCCGACCGACTCCGATCCCCGCTTAGACCGTCTGCTGATCCAGTTCGAGGATGCTGATGAGCCGGTGACCGCGATCGAGAATCTCGAGGAGCGGCTTGCGATCGCGGCGGAAGGCGCCGACGTGGACGTCGATGATGCGGCCGTTTCGATGGCGGTGGCCACGATCCTCTACCTGGCGCACCGCCGCGATGAGCTCGGCGATGAGCCGAGCAAGATCCTCCGTCTGGCGGCCCGGGCTGAGTGGAAGGGAGATCCCCCTTACCGCGTGCGGGACCTGCTGGGCCAGCGCGGGATCGAAGTCTGACGCTCTCAGCTCATCCGCCGGTAGCGCCACACGCATAGCGGGACGACCACCACCAGGATCCCCGCTATCCATGCCACCGCTCCTCCGAGCGAGCCCGGCACGCCGCTGTACAGGGCAAACGACCGTGCCGTGTTCGCCGTCAGCGTGACGGGGCTGACCTTGGCGATGGCCTGCAGCCAGTCCGGCATGCTCGCCACTGGCACGAACACCGAGCTCGCGAAAACGAGGGGGAAGATGACGACGAAGCCTGCCGACTGGGCGGCTTCGGCACCCCTGACGATGAGCGCGACCAACGCGAAGATCCAGCTGAACGCGAGACCGAATGCGGCGACTATCGCCACCGAAGCGATCGCTCGCGGGATTCCGGCCTGGAAGCTAAAGCCGACCGCGTACCCCACGCCGATCATCAGCCCGATGATCAGGACGTTACGGACCAGATCTGCCGTGGTCCGCCCAATCAGGACGGCCGAGCGGGCCATCGGCATCGAGCGGAAGCGGTCCACCACCCCACGCCGTAGGTCCTCGGAGAGGCCGACCGCCGTCTGAGTCGCCCGGAAGGCCACCGACTGCACGAAGATCCCGGGTAACAGAAAGTCGACGTAGCTGACTCCGTGCGGCAGCGACCCCTTGACCGCCCCGCCGAACACGTAGGCGAACAAGATCACGAACATGATCGGCTGGATCGTCGAGAAGATCAGCAGCTCCGGCTGACGAATGAAATGACGCAGGTTGCGAGCCGTGACCACCCAGGCGTCCGTGACGGCACGGCGCAGAGAGCCCGGCGATGGAAGATGCTGAAGGGGGGCACGGAATGCCTCACGCCGGAAGGTCGCGCCATCCCTGGAGACCCGTCCGTCTCTTGACACGCTGCGCACTGCCTCCCGGCGTGAGGCATCCGTGCCGTCCCCGCTGCCGTCCTCGCCGGGAGGCGCACCCGTCAGCTGCAGGAACACGTCGTCCAGCGTCGGTCGGCGCAGGCCCAGGTCGCTCACCCGGATCCCGGCCCTGCGAAGGCCCGACGCAGCATCCTCGACCAGCTCCAGGCCGTCCCGCGGCGCCGGCAGCGTCAGCTGATCCGCGCGATCGCCAGGCTCCGGCTTACCGCATCCAATCGACGCCAGCACGGACGACGCCTGCTCGCGCTGGCCGGCGGCCATCAGCTCGACCTCCAGGATCTGTCCTCCGACGCGATCTTTGAGCTCGTTTCCCGTGCCCTGCGCGATCACCAATCCATGGTCGATCACCGCTATCTCGTCGGCCAGCTGGTCGGCCTCCTCGAGGTACTGCGTGGTAAGCAACAGCGTCGTTCCTTCGCGGACGAGCTCGCGCACGGTGACCCAGATCTCGTTACGGCTGCGCGGATCGAGGCCGGTAGTGGGCTCGTCGAGGAACAGGACCCGTGGACGAGTGATCAGGCTCGACGCCAGGTCGAGCCGGCGACGCATGCCGCCGGAGTACGTCCGCGCCGGACGGTCGGCGGCGTCCGCGAGCTCGAAGCGCTCCAGCAGTTCACTCGCCCGCCGCCGCGTCTCGTCCACCGAGAGGCCGAAAAGGCGACCGAACATCTGCAGGTTCTCTCGTCCGGTGAGGATCTCATCAACGGCGGCGAACTGTCCAGTCAGCCCCAGCAGCTGACGTACCGTCGCCGCCTCGTGGACGACGTCGTGACCGAATACCTCTGCCCTTCCGGCGTCGGGCATGAGCAGCGTCGCGAGCACCCGCACGAGGGTGGTCTTGCCGGCCCCATTCGGCCCCAGCAATCCGAACACCTTGCCCTGCTGCACGTCGAGGTCCACGCCAGCGAGCGCGACGGTCGCGCCGAAGTGCTTGGCCACATTCTCAACGTGGACTGCGGGAGCAGAGGAGCCGTCTACAGCCATGCCCGCAACAGGCCTTACCCCGGATCTTCGGAGGTGTACGGGTCGTCCTCGCCGCGGACGTCGCGATAGCGGCGATCGAACAACTCCAGAACCGCGGTCACATCGGCGGGTCCGTGCACGTCGTGGCTGACCCCGCTCGAATCGGGCGTCAGCTCGGCCGGCTCGGCCTCTCCCTCCTCGATCAGCTCGTCGTGCTCCGGATCGAGCACCGGTAACTCAGCCACACCCCGATCGGGATACAGAAGCCCGAGCGTCGAATCCTCGTAGCGGACTCGGGCCGCACCTTCCTCGCCGCGTTCGATGAGTACGCCGGGCCAGGTGACGAGCTCGTTGGCGATCTCATCGACCAGTGCCTCCGAACGCGGCATGTGCCGATCGTATCCACCGGGCGGCTAGGATTGCGCTATGGACGATGAGAGCATCGCCAATCGGATCGACAACCTGGTGGCGGAAGAGCAGAAGCTCCGCCGCCGCGAGGAGGCAGACAGCGACCACCAAGAGCAGCTCGAGCAAGATCAGCGACGGCTGCAGGCGGTGGAGGTCGAGCTCGACCGCTGCTGGGACCTGCTTCGGCAGCGGCGGGCTCGCGCGGAGTTCGGACAGGATCCGGACGAGGCGCAGGTGCGCGACGCCGACACGGTCGAGCGTTACCAGCAGTAGCGTCGCGCTCGACTAGAGCGGCGGAACCCACCGCCCACCGACCCACATCCCCTCCTCGCCGGTGCGGTGCTCCGTGAGCGGCTGCTCGTGCGCGCCGTAGGCACGAAGGTCAGCGATGCCGTCGGGCCCCATCCGAACCACAAACGCCCGCGGCAGCGCGTTGAGCTGCAGGTAATCCTCCAATTCGTAGCTGCCGTCGACCTCGGCGATCCAGACGCCGTCCTGGTGCCATTGAGCGGTGATTCGATGCGAGGTCGAGCGAAGCGTCGAAACGAAATCCGTGAGGAGCTTGCGCACCGCATCTGCCCCTTGGCCGCGGCGGCCGTCAACGGCCAGGAATCGGACATCGGGCGCCATGAGCGCCATCGCGGCATCCACGTCGAGCTCGTCCATCGCCTTCAGCAGCTGCTCGATCGGGGAGCCGTTCACGGGTCGCACATCACCGCAACGGCCGCCGCCTGACTGGCTCGCGGCCAGGCGGCTGCTTCGGGGCCCTGAGGTTCGGCGCTGGCGGGATCTTGCGCGTGAGCGGCCGCCCATCCACCGTTAGCTTCTGTCCGTGATGCTCGATCTCCAGCGGCTCGCCCTCCACCAGCGTGTATCGCGCCTGGGCGTGGCTGATTTCGATCCGCAGGCGTCGCCCGCGGAAGCCGAGCCGAAATACGAGCCGGCTGAGAGCCTCAGGCAGGCGGGGCGCGAAGCTGAGGGCGCCTCGGTGGTCGCGAACGCCGCCGAACCCGGCGATGGCGGCGATGAAAGCCCCGGCCAGCGAGGCGATGTGCAGACCGTCGCGGGTGTTGTGCTCGAGATCGTCGAGGTCCATCAGAGCCGCCTCGGCGAAGTAGTCGTAGGCCAGCTCCGGGTAGCCGACCTCAGCGGCGAGGACAGCCTGGGTGTTGGCCGACAGGGAGGAATCGCGAACGGTCAGGGCCTCGTAGTAGGCGAAGTTACGCGCTTTCTGCTCGTCGGTGAAGGAGTCGGGCCGCATGAACATCGCCAGCACCAGGTCCGCTTGCTTCACGACCTGCTTGCGGTACAGGTCGAAGTATGGGAAGTGCAGCAGCAGCGGGTATTGCTCGGGCGAGGTGTTCTGAAAGTCCCAGCGGTCGTGCTCGCTGAAGTCCTCGGCCTGGGGATGAATCCCCCGCAGGTCGTCGTACGGGATCACCATCGACTGTGCAGCGTCACGCCAGCTTGCCGCCTCCTCCGCGTTCACACCGAGCCTGGTGGCGACCTCTGGGTGCCGCCCCGCGGCGTCGGCGGCGGCACGGAGGTTCTGCTGCGCCATCAGGTTCGTGTAGACGTTGTTGTCGGCGATCGCGCTGTATTCGTCAGGACCCGTTACTCCGTCGATCCTGAATCTGCCCGCCGCGTCGTGATGGCCGAGCGACCGCCAGAGCCTCGCGGTCTCGACCAGCAGCTCGGTCCCGACGTCACGGTCGAAAGCGTCGTCCTCGGTCGCCATGACATATCGGTGGACGGCGTCGGCGATGTCTGCGTTGATATGAAAGGCGGCGGTGCCCGCCGGCCAGTAGCCCGAGCACTCCTGCCCGCGGATCGTCCGCCAGGGGAACGCGGCGCCCTCAAGGCCGAGTTGTTGCGCCCTCTCCCTGGCCAGATCGAGCGTCGAGTGGCGCCACTTGAGCGCATCGGAGGCGGCGCGGGGAACGGTGTACGTCAGAAGCGGCAGCACGAACGTTTCCGTGTCCCAAAACGCGTGCCCGTCGTATCCGGATCCGGTTAGGCCCTTGGCGGCGATTGCGCGCTGTTCCGCCCTGGCGCCAGCCTGGAGGACGTGAAACAGCGCGAAGCGCACGGCCTGCTGAAGCTCTTCGTCTCCTTCTATTTCGCAATCTGCGCGATCCCAGAAATCGTCGAGAAATTCCCGCTGCTCGGCCAGCAGCTTGTCCCAGCCCCTGTGCATGGCTTCGGACTGGGCAGCCCCGACCTGGTCGCGAACCGCCGACAGCGATCTCTGGGCCGACCAGCTGTAGGCCAGGAACTTCACCATTCGAAGCGGTTGGCCAGTTGAGATGTCGCCTGTAATCGTCAGCCTGGCCATGTCCTCAAAGGCCTCACAGTTCGACTCGGTGCCGTCGGGACCGTCGATCACATGTCCCATGGCCGCCGACAGCCTCAGGCCGCTGCCGGCGGTCTTGTGCGTGAGGACCGCGCGCGAGTCGATGGCGATGTAGTCCTCGGACTGGAGCGGCGAGGCCAGCGCGGCAGCGGCTCTGGGATCGGCTTGCGTCTGCGGCATCGACTCGTTGGCCACGAGCTCCGACTGGATGACGACGGGAAAGGCGTCGTCGATTGGCTCCACCTCGTAGGAGATCGCGGCGACAGCGCGCTGAGTGAGGGAGACCATGCGGGTCGACGTGACGCGCACCGCCCGCCCGGTGGGAGACACCCATTCGGCTTCTCGGCGCAGCACCCCGGCGCGCAGATCCAGAACCCGCTCGTGGCTTCGGAGCTCGCCGTACCGGATATCGAACGGCTCATCGACGACGAGCAGTCGGATGAGCTTGCCGTTGGTGACGTTGAGCACAGTCTGGCCGGACTCCGGGTTTCCGTACCCCGCCTCGGCGTACGGCAGGGGCCGGAGCTCGTAGAAGCCGCTCAGGTAGGTGCCGGGCAGACCGAATGGCTCGCCTTCATCGAGATTCCCCCGCAGCCCGATGTGGCCGTTTGAAAGCGCGAACACCGACTCGGTCTGGGCGAGGATGTCCTGGTGGAGCTCGGTCTCGCGCACGGCCCAGGGCTCGACGCGGAAGGCGCGATGCTGGATCACGTGGCGTCGAGCAGCTCGGAGAGGTCCTTCACCACCACGTCGGCGCCGTGTGCCTTAAGGGCGTCCGCTTGTCCCACGCGATCGACCCCCACGACGAAACCGAAGTTCCCCGCGCGGCCGGACTCGACGCCGGCCAGCGCGTCCTCGTACACGGCGGCCTGGTCCGGCCCGACGCCGACCGCCCGCGCGCCGGCAAGGTAGGTGTCCGGAGCGGGCTTTCCGTTCAGGTGTTCGCGCTCGGTGGTGTGACCGTCGATGATCTCCTCGAACAGGTCGAGAATCCCGGCGGCGGTGAGGACGTCCCGGCAGTTGGTACTGGAGGAGACGACGGCCCGGCGCAGGCCGGCGTCGCGCGCCGCCTTCACGTAACGGACTGATCCTTCGTACGGCTCCACGCCGTCGTCGTGAATCATCTTCAGCACGATCTCGTTCTTGCGGTTGCCGAGGCCGTCGATCGTCTCGGCGTCCGGCGGATCGTCGGGCGTGCCCTGCGGCAGGTCGATATGCCGCGACTCCAGAAACGAGCGCACGCCGTCGTATCGCGGCTTGCCGTCCACGTACTCGTCGTAGTCGCGGACGTCGTCGAACGGGACGAATTTCTCCCCGCTCTGCTCGGCGCGCCGGCGCAGGTATTCGTCGAACATCTGCTTCCACGCCGCAGCGTGCACCTTCGCGGTCTGGGTCAGGACGCCGTCCAGGTCGAACAGGCAGGCGGTGACAGCGTCTGGCAAACCGAGCACGGCGCAGAACCTACCTGTTCGTGCTGTCGCGGCGCTACGCGTCCACGGGTGCCGGCCCCCGGGCCCCGAGGGTCGCGCCGGTGCTGGCGATCACGACCAGCGCGATCGCCAGAACGTCCAGGGCGCTCAAGCCCTGGCCGATCACAACCAGCCCGGCCAGCGCGGCCATCGCCGGCTCGAGGCTCATGAGCACGCCGAACACCTGCGGCCGGATGCGGCGCAGGGCCTCGAGCTCAAGTGAATACGGCACCACAGAGCTCATGAGCGCCACGGCGAAGCCCACCGCCAGATAGGCCGGATGCAGGAGGTTCGATCCGCCGTCGGCGATCCCGGGTCCGATCAGCGGCACCGTGCCGATGGCCATCGCAATCGCCAGGCCGTGCCCGCCCGCGAACGCCCGGCCGATGCGGGCGTTCAGCAGGATGTACGCCGCCCAGAAGCCACCGGCCGTCAGCGCAAGCAGCACGCCCGTCACCTGGGCCGCACCGACGCCGCCCAGGAGGGCGACGCCAGCCGCCGCGAGCAGCGCCCACACGACGTCCACCCGCGTTCGCGATCCGGCCAGAGCAACACCCAGCGGCCCCACGAACTCGAGCGTCACCGCGATCCCCAGGTGGATGCGGTCAAGCGCCTCGTAGAAGGTGAAGT
Source organism: uncultured Actinomycetes bacterium (assembly GCA_963757075.1). GTDB lineage: Bacteria > Actinomycetota > Thermoleophilia > Solirubrobacterales > Solirubrobacteraceae > Palsa-465. The sequence continues at coordinate 79,225 of CAVWQN010000001.1, read as the reverse complement.
TCATCAGCGCCAATGCCAGCCCAAACAGGGCGGCCAGCCGGAGCTCGCGGGCCGTATGGGCCCGTAGCCGTGGCCGCCAGATCAGGCACAGCACCACCGCTGCGAACAGGACTCGCACCAGCACGGTCCCGCCCGGTCCGAGGTGGACAAACAGCTTGGTGGCAAACGCCGCCCCGACCTGCACCGACGCGATACCCACGAGCACCAGCCCGGGCGCAGGGACCCGGTTGAACAATGATCTGTCGCCGGCGATCGCCATGCGGGTCTGCGCTTGCATACCCGCACCAAGCTAGACGGTCGCCGCGGTCAGGAACGATGGCGATCTGGTTCCACCCCTCGGAACCGGATCGCCATCGTTCGCAGCGAAGACCTAGGCGATCATTGGGCGACCACAGCCGGGCGAGCGACCTCGATCGGCTCGGCCAATGGCGCGCACATGGCCGCCGGTCGGGCCTCCCGCCGAAGCGTGTTCCGAAGCTGGACGAACGCCACACTCCCGAGCAATGCGGGAATCCACAGCGCGATCGCGTGGTAGATGAGCACCGCCGCGGTCGTGGCCGCAAGCGGTTGGTGGTAGAGGACGAATGCGCCGATCAGCCCGCCATCGAGACCGCCGATCCCGCCAGGGACCGGGATGTTCCCGCCGAGCTGCCCGATCAAGTAGCCCAGCGCCAGCATCCCCGGTGCCGGGGAGTATCCGACCGCCTTGAAGGCCACCCCCAGCACCGCGACGTCAAACACCATTGTGCCCACCGAGCCAACCAGGACCCCTACCGAGCGCCGGCGCACCAGCAACAGTCCGTCGCGGATCCCTTGCCCCAGTGAGTAGCGGACGTAGTGCAGAGCGGCCGCAAGCTTGCCACCGGGCTTCGCCCGCCACTGTTCCGCTGGCCCGTGCGTCAGCACGGTCGGAAGGGCCAGGACGATCGCTGTCGCCACCGCCGCCGCAGCTCCGAACGCGTAGGTCAGCGCGGGGTTCCGATCGTTCTCAAGGATCCCCACCGCGTACAGCAGCGCCAACAGGATCACGGCCCCCACGTTGGCCATGCTCGTGAGAAAGAAGAATGCGACGGTCCGGCGGGCGATGTGTTCAGTGTTCATCCCGCCGCGGTGCAGCGCCCATGCGCCGAGGGCCAGCCCGCCGGCGCCGCTGACCGACAGCACGGAGTTCGCGGCCTGCTCGGCCATCCCGATCTGGTAGCTCAACCGCCAGGTCATCCGCGGGCAGAACACCGCCCGGAAGATCACGACATAGGCCAGCGTCGAGAGCACCTCGAATCCCACGCCCACCGCCACCCACCCAGGTGAAGCATGTGCGAGCTGGGTGCGCAGGCTTCCGAGCCCAGGCCCGACGAGCACCACGATCGCGATGACCGCGACGACGACCGCGATCTGCAGCAGCCTGCGCTCAATGCGCCGAGGGCTCAGCTCCTCGGGCATCGGCGCCGCACCGCCCGGTGGCTCAGGCGGCTTCTGCTTCGGTCCGGTAGTAGTCAATCGCTCCGGTTCGCTCGAGGTCCTCCAGCAGTATCGCTTCTACGTCGAGGACCACGTCGATCTCGTTGCTGACGACTACACCGCCGCCGGGAATCTCATCCTGCCAGGAGACGCTGAAATCGTGGCGGTTGATCTTGGTCGTGGCTTCGAAGCCGATTCGCCGCAACTCCCCCTTGTTCTCCCCATTCGCCCAGAACGGCGTCTTCCACTCGCCGAGATAATGCACGTCGAGCGGGACTGTCTTCGTAACGCCTCGAATCGTCAGCTCGACTTCGCCTACGAACGTGGTCGCGCCGCTGCGCTCGCTGAAGCGTCCGTTGAACGTCATCTTGGGGTGGTTGTCGACGTCGAAGAAGTCGGCGCTACGGAGGTGAGCGTCACGTGCCGGCTCTCCGGTCCAGATCCCGGCCGCGTCGATCTCGCCCTCGAAGCTCGCGTGCAGGCAGTTGTCCCAGTCGAACTCCAGCTTGCCGTGGATGTCCTTGAACAGGCCGCGCACCCACGTGACCATCATGTGCCGCGCGCGGAACTCTGCCTCGGTGTGGCCGGGCTCGATGATCCAGGTGGCCATCGCCTAAACCCTATCGGCGGCTGCTCTCAAGCAGCCGCCCGCGCCTCCTCAGCGCCGGCACGGGCCGCCAAGACGTGGACCAGGTCCGAGAGCACCGCCTGCTGCTCGGGTTCGACCAGCTCGCCGTTATCGCCGAACGCCGTGTCTGCCTGGCCCACTGGCAGCTCGTGATCGACCACGTCGGCGCCGATGATCCCGAGCACCTTGCGGGTCTCGGCCTGGGCCCAAACGGCCCCGAACAATCCAGTCGAGGCGCCGATCACCGCCACCGGCTTGCCGCGCAGCGCGCTGTCCGGAAACGGTCGTGAGGCCCAATCAAGCGCGTTCTTCAGAACACCTGGGATAGAACCGTTGTACTCGGGCGTGGCGATAAGGACCCCATCCGCCGAGGCGATGCCCTCGCGCAATCGCGCCACGGCTGGGTCGGCGGGCTGGGCGTCGCGGTCGGCGTCATAAGGGGGAAGCTCCCGCAGCCCGTCAAAGACCTCGAGCTCCACGCCGGGCGGCAGCAGCTCGGCCGCCGCCCGGAGCAAGTTCGCGTTGTGGGACCCGCGCCGCAGGCTCCCGGATATGCCCAGGATTCGTAAGGCCATTACTCCTTGACCAGCTCGAGATGGACCTCGAGGACGACATCCCAGGCCAGCACGTCGCCGCCGCTCGGCAGCTGGGCCTGCCAGCTCAGGCCGTACTCGCGGCGGTCGATTCCCGCCTCGAGATCGAATCCCACGACCTCCTTGCCGGAGATGCCGATGCCAGAGGCAACTGAGCCCCTCGCGGTAACCGGCTTGGTCACGCCGCGGATCGTCAGCTCGCCGTCCACCTCGGCGTCGCCGTCGTCCGCGATGCGGATATCGGTCGAGCGGAACTCGACGGTCGGGGTCTCCGAGGCGTTGAAGAAGTCCGGCGTGAGGAGGTGTTGCTTGAGGTCAGGAATCGCCGTCTTGACCGACTCCACCTGCGCGGTACCGGTCAGAACGCCATCCTCCAGCCTGGCATCCACCTGCTCGAACTGGCCGCGGAACACCGATACGCCGTTGTGCTTGACCGCAAACCCGAACGTGCTGTGAACGGGATCGAGGCCGTAGGTGCCGGTCGGCAGCTTCGGGGTGGTCGTGGTGCTCATTCGGTTGCTCCTTGAGTTGACGTGGCAATAGTTGAGATGGCAACTACTCTAGCAGCAAATGCTTTCTGCGTCAACTGTTTCCCCGGCTACGATTATCACATGAGCGACTCCGAGGCCCGACTCACTGCCTGGCGAGCGGTAGTCACGAGCCACGCCGCCGTGACCGACAGGATCCAAAGAGCTCTGGCCGCGGCCGACTTGCCGCCTCTCAGCTGGTTCGAACTGCTGTCAGCGGTGAAGCGCAGCCCCACGGGTCGGCCCCGGATGAGCGAGCTCGCCGAGTGGCTGACGCTCAGTCGGGGGGGCATCACCAAGCTGGTGGACCGGCTTCAGGGAGCGGGATATCTCGAGCGGGTGTCGTGTGCCGGAGATCGACGAGCGCTACAAGCGGAGCTAACTTCGGCCGGGGAGGAGCTGCTCGAGGAAATGCAGCTCGTCTACGAAGCCGAACTCGAGCGGTACCTCAGCACGCTGAGCGGCGAGGAAGCCGAACTGATCACGGCCGCGCTGCACAAGGTGACCGGCAGCACTTGTGACGCCGAGGCCCAAGCCGCGAGCGTCGCCGCCTCGTAAGGCAGGGCCCGGCTAGGAACATTCGCGCCGTGTTCCGGTGGGTGGATCACACGGCGGAGCTCGAGCTTGAGATCGAGGCCGCGACCGAGGAGGGCGTGTTCGCCGATGCGCTCGCCGGGCTGGCGGAGCTTCTCGCCACCGAGCCGAAGCGAGAACTGGGGGCGGGACCCGAACCCGAGAAGCGGCGGCTGTCGGTCGAGGCCGAGGATCGCCCCGCGCTGCTGGCGGCGTGGATGGAGGAACTTGTGTTTCTCGCGGAGACCGACGGATTCGAGCCCGTGGCGGTGGAAACACTTGAGCTTGGCCCGCGCTCGGTGCAGGCGACCGTCACCGGCCGGCTGGGTCAGCCGCCGCCGTTGGTCAAGGGGGTCACATACCACCGGCTTTCGTTCGTGCCGGGCGGCGCTGGGTATAGGGCAACCGTGGTCCTGGATGTCTGAGCTCCCGATCGAGCCCATCGATGGCCAGCTGTGGGAGATCCCGACCTCTGCTCGACCCGGGATGCGGGTTCCGGCCCGGCTGTTCGCCGACCGCGAGCTGCTTGCGGCGATCGAGCGGGACCGCTCGCTCGAGCAGCTGGCCAATGTGGCCACGCTGCCGGGGATCGTCGAGGCGGCGCTGGCGATGCCCGACATCCATCAGGGCTACGGATTTCCGGTAGGCGGAGTGGCCGCCACCGAGCCTCCCGAAGGGGTTGTCTCGCCGGGCGGAGTGGGCTACGACATCAACTGCGGCGTGCGGCTGCTAGCGCTGCCGATCGGAGTCGAGGAGCTCGGCGATCGGCGCAAGCCGCTGGTCCACGAGCTATCGCGCCAGGTGCCGGTGGGCACCGGCGGCAGGGGAAGCCGACAGGGAATCAGGGGCGCGAACCTGGACCGCGTACTGGAGTTGGGGCCTCGGGCGCTGCTCGAAGACTTGGGCATCGGTAGCGAAGAAGAGCTGGAGCTGACGGAGTCCGGTGGCTGTCTGCAGCGCGCTGTCCCCGACTCGGTTTCCGCACGGGCCAAAGAGCGCGGCAATGACCAAATTGGGACCCTCGGCTCTGGCAATCACTTCCTCGAGGTACAGCGGGTTGACCGCGTCTATGACGAAGCGACGGCAAATTCCTACGGCCTGCGCGAGGGGCAGGTCACGATCCTGATCCACTCGGGCTCGCGGGGGCTGGGGCATCAGGTCTGCACCGACTTCGTCAAGCGCATGGATTCCCAGCTCGCGCACTACCGGATCGAGCTTCCCGATCGCCAGCTCTCCTGCGCGCCGGTGTCCTCCCCCGACGGGCAGGCGTATCTCGCGGCGATGGCGGCCGCCGCCAACTTCGCCTGGGCAAATCGCGCTGCGATCGCCGACCGTGCCCGCCGAGCAATCCAGGCGGTGCTCGGGGCCCGGGTCGCTCGCGGCACGAGACAGGTCTATGACGTCGCCCACAACGTGGCCAAGCTCGAACGGCACCGGCTGGGGAGCGATTCTGAGGAGCGCGAGCTATGCGTACACCGCAAGGGCGCAACCCGCGCCTTCCCGCCGGGCCATCCCGAGCTACCCGACGCCTACCGGCCAGTCGGTCAGCCGGTGTTCATTCCGGGCAGCATGGGCACCGCCTCGTTTGTGCTCGCAGGGCGCGAGCGGTCGCTCGAGGTTTCGTTCGGCACCACCTGCCACGGCGCAGGAAGACGACTCTCGCGCACCGCGGTCCGCAAGCAGGTCGAGGGCGGCGCCCTGCGCCAGCGTCTCGAGCGGCAGGGCATCGCGGTAAGGGCTCTCTCCTCTCGTGGGCTGGCCGAAGAGGCGCCCGAGGCCTACAAGGACGTCGAACGCGTGGTCGATGTCGTGCAGGCCGCAGGCCTCGCCGCGAAGGTCGTGCGGCTGAGACCCGTTGGGGTGATCAAGGGGTGAGCGGCCGTGCGATGGCCACAGGTCGGTCCGGGCTGGAGCTCACGAACCTGGACCGGGTGCTGTGGCCCAGCACTGGATTCACGAAGGGGCAGTTGCTCGACTACTACGAGCGCATCTCGGGGACACTGCTCCCCCATTTGGTCAACCGGCCCCTGACCCTGGGGAGGTTCCCGGCCGGAGTCGACGCCCAAGGATTCGCGCAGACCGAGTGCCGGGGCAGGCCCGAGTGGCTCCAGACGGCGGCGATCCGTCTCCGCGATGGGCGGGTGCGCAACTTCTGCATGGCGCACGATCTCCCGTCGCTTATATGGATCGCCAACCAAGGAACGATCGAGCTGCACACGTTCCTGGCGTCCGCGCTGTCGCTCGACCGGCCGAACGCTGTGTTATTCGACCTCGATCCCGAGCCGCCCGCAGGGTTCCACGATGCCGCGAAGGTGGCGCTCCTACTGCGCGACTGGCTAGCCCAGCGCAATCTGCTCGCAGTCGTCAAGACGACCGGAGGAGTCGGACTTCACGTTCTCGTTCCCCTGAACAGCCCACACAGCTACGAGCAGACGCGTCAGCTCGCCCGCGCCGCCGCCGATGAGCTGGCCACGGACCATCGGCAGGTCGTGGCGAGCGCAGCGCACCGCGAGCGCAGGGCGGGGACCGTGCTAGTCGACTGGGCACAAAACGGTGAGCGTCGCACGATGGTCGCCGCCTATTCGCTGCGCGCGGCGGATGCCCCGACGGTCTCGGCGCCCGTCAGCTGGAGCGAGGTCGAGCAGGCGCGCCGGATTCTGCGCTTCGCCCCGCATGAGACGCTGGCTCGAGTCGAGCGGATGGGCGACCTGTTCGAGCCGGCGTTGACAGCCGTACAGCGGATCGGCTGACGGTCTTATGAAACCCAGAGCCTAAATTCATCCTTCTCTCACGGCTAAGCACGATGCTCTGCCACAAATGACGACGTTCAACCACCACCCCGCGGCGTTTGCAATCTCCGCGGCCAAGAAGCCGGGGACCGCGGGCAGCTATCTGCTGCTGCGCCCCACCGAAGACGGATGGTCGCTGATCACGCCCGATGGCCAAGTTGTCTATCGAGGCCTAGGGCTGAGCTCGCGTCGCCGCTGCCTCGAGATCGCGGTAGAGCGCGGCGCCGCCACAGTCCTCAGCTAGCCGGATACGATGGCCGCGTGGGCGTTGCGGCCGGGCTGGATCCTCCCGAAGAGCAGGTTCACCACCCCCTGTTCGCTCGCATGTACATGCGCATGGTCGAGCGCCGGAACGCGCTCGGGGAGGACGAGTACAGGCGGAAGCTGCTGGCTGGGCTGACCGGTCGCGTGATCGAGGTCGGCGCCGGTCCCGGCAACAACTTCCCCTTCTATCCCGCGACGGTCGAGCATGTCCTGGCCGTCGAACCCGAATCCCTTCTGCGCACCGAATGCGCCAAGAAGGCGGCCGAGGCACCGGTCGAGGTGACCGTCGTCGACGGCGTCGCCGGGCGGCTGCCGGCGGATGAGGAGAGTGTCGACGCTGCTGTCGCGTCGTTAGTGCTGTGCTCGGTCCCCGACCCGAAGCGCGCGCTTGCCGAGCTTCGCCGGGTGCTGCGTGGAGGCGGCGAGCTGCGGTTCTACGAGCACGTGATCGCGCATCATCCCTTGGCCGCCACGCTCCAGCGTTTCGCGGACGCGACCTTCTGGCCTCGGGTAGCGGGGGGCTGCCATGTGAGTCGCGACACCGGCACAGCACTTGAACGTGCTGGTTTCACGATGGAATGGTGCGAGCGGTTCACCTTCACTCCTGGGCCGCCGGTGCCACCCATACCTCACATCCTGGGCGCCGCGCGGCGGTAGCGGGACTCGGCTCTCGGGCCGCCTTCTAATACGAGACTCTTACGGTTTTCGAACGGCCGGCTTCGCCCCGGTCCGCATCCTCCCGCCGATGAGCACAACATCGCCAGGAATCCCTTGGCCGCGTCAGTCAGGGCGCGAGCGCGGCCTCGCACTCAATCTGCGCCGCTTCAAAGACTCGGCTCCCATAACCCTGCTCCTCGTATTCGCGGGAGCCGTCTACCTCTGGGGGCTGTCGCGCAACGGCTACGCCAACAGCTACTACGCCGCCGCAGTTCAGGCCGGTACGCACAGTTGGAAGGCCTTCCTGTTCGGCTCGTTGGACGCCTCCAACTACATAACCGTGGACAAGCCGCCCGCCTCCTTGTGGCTGATGGAGATCTCATCGCGCGTGTTCGGGTTCTCCAGTTTCAGCATGCTGCTCCCCCAGGCGCTCGCCGGGATCGCGGCTGTCGGGCTGCTGTACGCCACCGTCAAGCGGTGGTTCGGGCGTAACGCGGCGCTTCTCGCGGGCCTGATCCTGGCTGTCACCCCCGTCGCGGCGCTCATGTTCCGCTTCAACAACCCGGACGCCCTGCTGGTTCTGCTGCTGGTGCTCGCCGCCTGGGCGCTCACCCGCGCACTCGAAGCCGGTTCGACCCGCTGGCTCGCCCTGGCCGGCAGCGTGCTGGGGTTCGCCTTTCTGACCAAGGAGCTGCAGGCGTTCGTGGTCCTGCCGGCGTTCGCACTCGTCTATTTGGTGGCGGCCCCGGTCTCGCTGCGCCGTCGGGTGTGGCAACTGGCGATCGCGGGCGGGGCCCTAGTGCTTAGCGCTGGCTGGTGGGTGGCGCTGGTGGAGCTGTGGCCGGCGTCGTCTCGCCCCTATATCGGCGGCTCCACCGACAACAGCATCCTCCAGCTGATCTTTGGCTACAACGGACTGGACCGGATCAGCAGCGCCGGGGCCGGACCCGGAGGCGGCTTCAGCGGGTCGTCCGGGATCCTGCGGCTGTTCAACTCCGAGCTCGGCGGCCAGATCAGCTGGTTAGTGCCCGCCGCAGCGATCGCGTTCGTCGCTGGCGCCGTATGGACCGTGCGACGGGAGCGAACGGATCGCCACCGAACCGCACTCCTTCTTTGGGGCGGCTGGTTCGCGATCACCGCCGCCGTCTTCAGCTTCATGACCGGCGTCATCCATCCCTACTACACGAACATGCTCGCCCCGGCGATCGCGGTACTCGTCGGAGTGGGCGCGACCGTCCTCTGGCAGCGGCGCGAGCGGCTAACGGCGCGGCTGTTGCTGGCGGCGATGCTGTCCGCGACCGCCGTCTGGTCGTACTCGCTGCTCGATCGCTCCCCCAACTGGCATCCGTGGTTGCGGTTCGCGATTCTGATCGGAGCGGCCCTCGGCGTGATCGGGATCTGCGCCGGTCGGCGGCTGAAGGACTCGACGCGTCCCGCGATTGCGACGGTAGGCCTGCTGGCCGCGCTTGCAGGCCCCACGGCCTACACGCTGAGCACCGTCGCCAACCCCGATACGGGGCCGAACCCGAGTGCCGGCCCTGCGGTTGCCTCCGCGAGCGGTTTTCCGGGAGGCGGACAGGCGGGCCGGATCCCGGGCTCATCCCGCGCCGGCGGCAGTGGTGCGCCCGGTGGCACCGACTCGGTCAGCAGCGCGCTGCGTTCGCTGCTGGGCCAGGGCTCCTCGCGCTACACGTGGGTGGCGGCGACTTCGTCCGCTCAGACGGCCGCCTCACTCGAGCTCTCGACCGGGAAGTCGGTGATGGCGATCGGCGGATTCAGCGGGCGTGACCCCTCGATTACGCTCACCCGCTTCGAGCAGCTCGTCTCTCAGGGCAAGGTCCACTACTACGTCTCCGGTGGAGGCGTCGGCGGTGGACCCGGAGGCGCGGGCGGCGGTGGGGCGTTCCCCGGTGGTGCGGGCGGCGGCGCGGCGTTCCCCGGCGGCCCGGGCGGCCAGCGCGGCGTTCCCCGGCGGCCCTCCGCCCGGCGCCCTCCCTGGCGGCGGCCCTCCCTCGGGCGGCTTGCCTGGCGGCGGCCCTCCGGCCGGCGGCCGTGCGGGCGGCGGGGCCCAGGGCGGCAGCCCTGCTAGCGCTGTCGAGAGCCAGATCCAGTCGTGGGTCTCCTCGCACTTCAAGTCGACGAGCGTCGGCGGGACGACGGTATACGACCTGACCCAGCCGAAAGCGAGCTGACCGTGACCGCTGTCGCCGCTCGACAGCGAGCTCCTCGGGTAGGGCTCCAGCCCTACCCGATCCAGAAGGTCGAGATCGTGGTGCCCGTCTACAACGAGGCGGCCGTGCTCGAGCGCTCGATCCGTCGCCTGCACGACTTCCTCGCGACCAGCGTCCCGTTCGCCTGGACCATCGTGATCGCGGATAACGCGAGCGCCGATCGCACCTGGGAGAAAGCCCAGCGGCTGAGCGCGGAGCTGGACGGCGTCGAGGCGGTGCACCTGGACCAGAAGGGACGGGGACGCGCCCTACGCGCCGCGTGGTCGGCAAGCGATGCAGACGTCCTCTGTTACACGGATGTCGATTTGTCAACCGACCTGCGTGCGCTCCTGCCGCTGATCGCCGCACTCGTGTCTGGCCACAGCGATGTCGCGATCGGTACCCGCCTCGCCGCCGGCTCGCGAATCGTGCGAAGCCGGAAACGGGAGGTCATCTCCCGAACCTACAACGGGCTACTGCACGTCCTCCTCCGGGCTCGCTTCTCGGATGCCCAGTGCGGCTTCAAGGCCGTCAGCGCCTCCGCCGCCCAGCAGCTGTTGCCGGAAGTCGAGGACGACGGCTGGTTTTTCGACACGGAACTGTTGGTCCGCGCACAGCGACGCGGGCTCCGGATCCATGAAGTGGCGGTCGATTGGGTGGAGGATCCCGACTCCCGCGTCGAGATCGTTCCCACGGCGGTCGGTGATCTCCGCGGTGTGGCCCGGCTTCTGATGCAGCCCCCGATCGCGCGCTTTCTCCTGATCGGCGTGCTCTCGACGCTCGCGTACGCGCTGCTGTATCTGCTGCTGCGCAGCTGGATGGCCCCGGGCGGCGCCAACGCGCTGGCGCTGGCCTGCACGGCTGTCGCCAACACGCAAGCTAACCGCCGCTACACGTTTGCCGTCCGTGGCCGCGAGCGGCTAGTCAGCCAGCACGCAGCGGGTGCCCTTGTGTTCGTGCTGGCGCTCGCCCTGACCGATGGCGCGCTGCGCCTGCTGCAGGCCATCGACCCGCGACCCGCTCGCACGATCGAGGTGATCGTGCTCGTGCTGGCGAGTGCGGTCGCCACGGTCACCCGCTACGTCGCGCTGCGCACCTGGGTGTTCGCCCGTTCTGGCAGTCGCCCCCGCGCCCTGCAGCCCGCCGCTCCGACGGACTAGCGCTCATACGAGTTCCTTACTCCGGTCACACGGCCCTCCGACATCTGGCCGCGAGGCTTCAGAGCTATGACTCCTCACGACACTCCCACAACGACATCCCGTCGCAGCGACGAGCGGCAGCCCGACGTCCCCGGGGGCGTCACCGCCCGGCTCAAAGCGCGTCGCCGGCGCATCGGCCTGATCCGCAAGCGGACGGTCGCGATCGCGGCCTCCACGTTTGCCTTGATCTGGGGCGTGATCTTCGTGCAGCTCGTCTCTGGGCACGATCCCGCTCTCGCTCACAACTCGAGCTCGACCGCCGCCTCCACGACGGGCTCCTCGGGCTCGACCAGCTCCGGTTCCACTAGCTCCGGTTCAACGAGCTCTGGTAGCTCGGGGTCGAAATCCTCTGGGTCCACGAGCTCCGGCACCTCTAGCTCGGGCTCGTCGGGCTCCGGCAGCACGAGCGCCGTCACCACGAGCCAGTCCTGATGGCCGTCGAAATCCATGAAAAAGCGCCGGTAGTCCCCGAGGCAGAGGCCGTGGAGCGCTTCTCGTGCTTCGGCGGTGCGTGCGCGGTGCTCGTGGAGGGCGATGGATTGGCGTGGACAGCCGCGCGCGCCGCCACCTACGCGCGGCGCCGGCTCGAGCGCTGGCATCACCAGTTCTCTCGGTTCGAGGCCCAGAGCGAGCTCTCGAAGCTGAACTCCGATCCGCGCCGGACCGTGCCGGTGACGCCGTTGATGGCTCGCTTCGTCGAAGCCGCGGTGAGGGCCGCAGCGATGACCGGCGGTCTCGTCGACCCCACGCTCGTCACGGAGATCGAGCGCGCGGGCTACGCCCAGAGCCTCGACCTCGAGCAACTGGGTCCCCGCGACCTCCTCCAACTCCCGCCCCGCCGCTCCCCTGGTCGACCGCGTCCGGAGGCAGGTTGGCGGAAGGTGAAGGTCGACCGTCGCGCCCGCGCCGTCACGCGCCCCCCTGGATTGCGACTCGACAGCGGCGGGATCGCGAAGGGACTGTTCGGCGACGTCCTCGCGCTGACGCTCGGCACCCACCAGAGCTTCGCGGTGGCGGCAGCCGGCGACGTGCGCTTCGGCGGCACAGCGCAGAGGCTGCGTCCGGTGCAGGTCGGGAGTCCTTTCGACGACTCGATCCTTCACACCTTCGAGCTCGTGTCGGGCGCTGCGGCCACCAGCGGGATCTCCAAGCGCAGCTGGATCGGCCGCGACGGCGCCGCCGCCCATCACCTGCTCGACCCTGCGACTGGCAGACCCGCTTTCACGGGCGTCGTGCAGGCCACGGCGCTCGCGCCCACCGGCGTCGAAGCCGAGGCGCTGAGCAAGGCGGCGCTTCTGAGCGGGGCTGAGGAGGCGACGGCCTGGCTTCCGCACGGAGGTCTGGTCGTCTACGACGACTCGTCGATCGATGTCGTCGCTCCTGACTCAACGGAGATCAAGCGATGACCGATCCCTCTCACTACCTGTTCTGGATGACGAGCCGCGCCGCTGGCACCACCGCGATGGTCCTCGCCAGCACTTCGGTCGGCGTCGGCCTGGCAATGGGCGGCAAGCTCCTCAATCGCTTTGGGGGCCCCGATCGCCGCCATATCCACCAGACGCTGTCGCTGGCGGTGATGGTGGCGCTCGCCGTGCACGCGCTCGCGCTGCTCGGCGACACCTACCTGCGTCCGACCGTGCTCGATGTCTCGTTGCCGTTCGTCTTCTCCTACAAGACAATCCCGACCTCGATTGGGATCGTCTCCGCGTGGGCGATGGTGGCTCTGGGCCTGTCGTACTACCTGCGCTCCAAGATCGGCTACCAGCGGTGGAAGGCGATCCACGGGTTCACCGTGCTGGCCTGGATCGGTGGTCTCGTGCACACGTTCACCGAGGGCACCGACGCCGGTCAGTTGTGGTTCATCGCGGTGATCCTGCTGACCGCGGCGCCGGCCTTCGTTCTCCTGGCCATGCGGCTCGGCGCTCGTCGGTCCCGGCGCCCGCAGCCCACCCCCGCTCTGGGGGAGTCCGGATGACCGACGGGATCGTGATCGCCGGCGGCGGCCTGGCCGCGCAGCGGGCGGCGGAGACCCTGCGTCGCGCAGGGTACGCAGGCGGTCTGCGGATGGTCTGCGCGGAGCCCCGCCCCCCATACGACCGTCCGCCCCTGTCCAAGGAGCTCCTGACTGCGGAACGTCGCCCCGACTCGGTCCGATTCCGGTCCGACGGCTGGTACGTGGAGAACGAGGTCGACCTGCTCCTGGGCGTGCGCGCCGCCGTGCTGTGGCCCGACGAGCGCGTCCTTCACCTGAGCGACGGCTCGGCGTTGCGATACGACCAGCTCCTGATCGCCACCGGCGCCCGTCCCCGGGAGCTGCCGGCGCTCGTTGGCTACCGCAACGTGTCGACGCTTCGTTCGCTGACGACGCGCTCACCTTACGCGAGGTGCTGGCGTCCCCGGCGCGGCTGGCGATCATCGGCGCCGGGTTTGTGGGACTGGAGGTCGCAGCCTCGGCACGCCAGTTGGGAGTGGAGGTGACCGTGATCGAGACTGCGTCGGCGCCACTTAGCAACGTGCTGGGAGGAGTCGGTAGCTGGTTCACCGATCTTCACCGCTCCCACGGCGTGGATGTCATCACCTCTACGACTGTGACCGCGGTCGAGGGCGACGATCGGGTCAGGTCGAGCGACGATCGGGTCAGTTGCTGAAGCTCGCGAGCGGTCAGGAGATCAGCGCCAATCATGTCCTGGTCGGGGTCGGGGTGTCTCCCGACCTTGACTGGCTCGCGGGCAGTGGATTGCCCACCACCGGCGTACCGGTCGATGCCGACGGACGAAGCCAGGCCGAGGCGATCTTCGCCGCCGGGGACGCAGCTCTGACGTTCGATCCTTGTCTCGCCCGGCATGTGCCCGGATCGCACTGGGAGCGGGCGGCACGGCAAGGAGCGAGCGCGGCGCGGGCGATGCTGGGCCTGGCCACCGGCGAGCCGCCACTGGAGAGCTTCTGGAGCGATCAGTACGGGATCCGCATCAACTACCTGGGCCAGGCGCCGGCCGCGGACGCCTACGCGGTCGACGGCGACATGAACTCCACTGACTTCCAGGTCACATATACCCGCGAGGGGCGCCCGGTGGCGGTGCTGCTCGTCGGACGTGCGAGGGAGTTGCCACGCGCTCGCAAGCTGATGACCAACGGAGGTTCTCTTGAGCTACTTGCCAGAAATTGACGCAGCCGCCTGCGCGGCACACGGGGAGTGCGAGGTGCTGGCACCCGAGGTGTTCCAGCTCGACGACGTCGCGCGCGTGATCGGGACCGGGCCGGACGAGCTGGTCCTGGCCGCGGCAGAGTCGTGTCCCTCGGCCGCCATCAGGGTCATCGACGAGGACACCGGCGCGCAGGTGTTCCCGTAGGTCAGACTGCGCCCGCGAGGACGAGCGCCCCGATGATCAGCAGCACCACGGCGGTGATCGCGTTTCCCCAGCGGTCAAGCCACTTGCCGCGCACCTGGTAGCCGCCGAGCGTGGCAAGCAGGGTAAGCCCGACGATCGTCGCGATCGTGACCAGGGCGAAGGCAAGCAGGGACCCGATCGCGGTCCCGGTCCCGACCGCAGCGGCCGCCAGGAACACCGGGAGGATCGTCAGATCGGGCGAGGCGGCGGCACCGAAGGGAACCATGATCGCCAGCGAACCCCGGAGCCTTCCGGCGTGCCAATGACCGGCTGCATGTCCGTTCCCGTCGGAGTGTCGCCTCGCCGCAGCGCTGAAGCCCGATGGCGACGATCGCCGCCCCCAGCAGTAACGACACGAATACGTGCGCTACCCGGCGAGCCCGGAGGCGAGCCACCGCGACATTGGGTAGCGACGAGTGCGGCCCATGACCGCCAGCGGTACCCAGTGGTCTGGCAGCACCGCGTGGCCGAATCCGACGCCGGCCGCGGCCGCAATCAGCGCTGGCGTCGTCCCGCTCACGCGTTCCGTGTCTCCTTCATTGGGTCTGGCCGCGCAGCGCCTCCACCAAGACCTTGCGGGTGGCCTCGAGAGCCTGCCCGATCACCCGGGTGTCGCCGAGCACCGGCATGAAATTGGTGTCCCCCTCCCAGCGAGGCACGACGTGCAGGTGCAGGTGGTCGGCAATCCCAGCTCCGGCCACCTTCTCCAGGTTGAGCCCGACGTTGAAGCCGTCGGGAGTCATCGCGCGCTTCTGGGCCGCGACCGTTCTCCGGGCGAGCCGCATCAGCTCGAGCATCTCGTCCTCGGTCAGCTCGTCGAGCGCACCCACGTGCCGGAAGGGGGCGACCATCACGTGGCCGGGGGCGTAGGGGTAGGTGTTCAAGATCGTGAAGCAGCGTTCGCCGCGCTCGACGACGTGGGCCGGATCGGGATCGCAGAAGATGCACTGATCGCCCTTCGGCCCAGTGATGTACTCGATGCGCCACGGCGCCCACAGCGGCCGCTGGGACATGAGCGCGCAGGCTAGCCGAGGAGGCTCGGCGCTAGGCCGAAGCTACACTCGCTGCCGTGATCAGGTGCACTCGATGACCGTGAACAGGCGTGCACCCTCGACCCGCTCCAGGGCGCGATCGAGAGCGCACAAGCGCCGTGTCACACAGGCGGAGCGCCGCCAGCACACGCGCCGAGCGCTGCTCGACGCCGCGCTCGACCAGATGGACTCCGGCGTGAGCTTCGACGCCCTCAGCCTGCGTAGCGTGGCCCGCACCGCCGGGGTGGTGCCCGCGGCCTTTTACCGGCACTTCTCGAGCATGGACGAGCTCGGGCTGGCGCTCGTGGACGAGTCGTTCCACACGCTGCGTTCGCTGCTGCGCGAGGCGCGCGAGAGCGGGCTGCCACCCAAGCACGTCATCCGCCGCTCGGTGGAGGTCATCGTGGAGCAGGTCCTGGCCCACCGCCAGCACTTCGCGCTGATCGCTCGGGCCCGGACGGACGGCAACACCGTGCTGCGCCATGCGGTGAACAACGAGATCCGCCTGGTGACGAGCGAGCTGGCGACCGACCTGGCGCGCTTTGAAGCCATGCGCAAGTGGTCGAACGAGGACCTTCAGATGTTGGCGGGCCTGCTCGTCAACACGATGATCCTCAACGTGGCCGCCATCCTCGACCTGCCGACCAACGGCGGGCAGCCGCCCTCCGAGGCGCTCAGCGAGATCGTGCGCGTGGCCGAGAAGCAACTCAGGCTGCCGTTGCTCGCCGTGCCCAACTGGCGCAGCACGCGCTAGAGCGTGCCCGGGCGCAACGACTACGTCCGCTCGCTCGCCGAGCTGCTGGTCCGCTTCGGCGCCAACGTCCAGCCGGGGCAGATCGTCGCGCTGTCTTCGGAGCCCGGGAAGGAGCCGCTGGCCAGAGCTGTGGCCGAGGCCGCTTACAAGGAGGGCGCGAGATTCGTCGATCTCCACGTGTTCGATGTCCACCTGAAGCGGTCTCGGGCTCTGTACGCGGACCCCGACACCCTGGGCTTCGTCCCTCCCTGGTACGGGGAGCGGATGCTGGCGCTCGGTGACGCCAGGGCGGCTCGCATCGTGCTGTCCGGGCCCGTCGCGCCAAGGGTCATGGACGGCATCGATCCAGCGCTGGCCGGACGGGACATGCTGCCGGCGATCCGGGAGTCGATCGCGGTCGTCAACGAGCGCACGACCAACTGGACCATCGGTCCCTGCCCCAGCGGTGGCTGGGCCAAGCTCGTCCATCCGTTGCTTGACTCCGCCTCGGCCCTGGATCGGTTATGGGAGCAGATCGCGCACGTCTGCCGGCTGGACGAGCCGGATCCCGTGGCCGCCTGGGAGAGGCGGCTCGACCAACTCGTTCGAGCTGCGGGCAGGCTCGACGCACTCGGCCTCGACTCGCTGCATTTCGCGGGTCCGGAAACCGACTTGACCATCGGCCTCCTTCCCTCGAGTCGATGGCTGTGCGGGCGGTTCGAGACCGCCGCTGGACTCCGCCACGCCCCGAACCTCCCGACCGAGGAGGTGTTTACGACGCCCGATCCAGATCGCGTCAACGGCACGGTTCGCGCCACCAAGCCGCTGTTCACCTCGGGCAGAATGATCACCGGGCTGACGGTCAAGTTCGAGAGCGGACGAGTGGTGCGGATCCATGCCGACGAGGGCGCGGAGACGCTGCGCAGCCTCTCGCATCGCGATCCGGGCGGGACCCGGCTGGGCGAGGTCGCGCTGGTCGATCGCGAGGGTCGCATCGGTCCGCTGGACACCGTCTTCTACGACACGCTCCTGGATGAGAATGCCGCCAGCCACATCGCCCTTGGTCAAGGCTTCAACTTCGCGGTGGCCGAATCCGACGCGGAGCGGATCAACCGCTCGGAGATTCACATCGACTTCATGATCGGCGGCGACGAGGTCGAGGTCACGGGTACAACCCGGGCGGGAGAACAGGTGCCGCTGCTGCGCGGCGGCGCCTGGCAGATCTAGGCGCTACTGCCGCCGGGCCCGCGCCAGGAAACCGCTGCGCCCAGGGCTCATGATCTCGACGGGAGCAAATCCGCTGGCCTCGAACATCAGCTCGAGCTCGTGCCGCGTGTAGTTGAAGATCGGACAGTCGCCGATCCACTCGTAGCGGACTTTGCGAATCGGTCCTTTGATCAGCGACCAGGCCGGGAACGAGCCAACGACGCAACCCCCCGGCGCGCACAGCTCGAACATCCGCCGGCTGAAACGCTCTGGATCGGGGAGATAGTCGAACAGGCCGAGCGCCAGGATGACCTCGAAGGGGCCTTCGAGCGCGGTCTCCACGAAGTCTCCCTCGATCAGCTCCACCCGTTCGCCGAATCGCGCAAGACGGGACTGGGCCAGCGCCAGCATCTCCTGGGCGAAGTCGATCCCCACGTAATGACCTGCGCCGGCCTCGAGCACCAGCTCCGCGATCCGGCCCGAGCCACAGCCGACGTCGAGTACGCGGGGGCTCTCGTAGGACTGCACGGTGTCAACGGCCAGCTGGCGACGACGCAGCAGCCCGGGACGCAGCAGGCGGACGAGTGGCCGCTCGTCCTCGTAGAGGTCGTCGAACTGCTCCGCCTTGGCCCGAAACCGGTTACGGACGCGGGTCGGCGCCGGCGCTGAGCTTGGCATGAGCTTCACCATAGGGGATCAACTCAAAGCGATCGGCGATCGCTCGCAGCACGGTCGCGGCCCGCCGGCGGGCGGCGTTTCGCTGCGCCGCCCGGACCTCGGCGTGAACGCGCTGTCGAAGGTGCGAGCCGGCTGGGAGATCGACCCGGAGCGGCTCCGGGTCGAGCTCGTGCGGGTGCAGGTACAGCCCCGGGTAGGAACCCGCTCGTCGCAACCCCCGCAGAACCAGGTCCGTCGGCATGGCCGCCCAGTACGACGCGCCGCCTACGGGCAGGCGACCGAAGCGAGCCTGCCACACCGCGACGGGAAACTCCCACAGCGTCCCGTTCCCAGCCGGCTGAAGCGGATGGGGCGAGGAGCTCGCGGGGATGGCACGGTCGCGTATTCGTGGACTGTCGTGCTGGCTCGCGTCGTAGACGAATCCCTGCTCGGCCAGAACGTCGTAAGCCCAACCTGACTCCCGCGTGATCGAGAAAGCCGGCGCCCGGTAGCCAACGGGCTCGCGACCGCTGAGCCGCTCGATCGTGCGGCGGGCGGACTCGAGGTCTGCGGCGAACTCGGCCGGTGTCTGCGTATGGACCGGGAGGTGTGAGTCGCCGTGGCAGGCGATCTCGTGACCGCGCTCAACCACCGCTTCCACCAGTCGGGGATGCGCGCGAGCGGCCATCCCGAGGATGAAGAATGTGGCCTTCACGTCGAGCTCATCCAGCAGCGAGAGCAGGGCATCTATCTGCCGCTTGAGGGCGGGGCCGGGTTCCGGCCAGTTGCCGGCGCCCAGCCGGCGGCGAACCAGCTGGTGCCAGTCCTCGAAGTCGACGCTGAGCAGGAGAACGGGCCGGGAGTCCATGGCCCGAACGGTACGCTCTGGCCGCTACGCTGGGGCTTCCCGGAGAGGTGCCGGAGTGGTTGAACGGGCGCGACTGGAAATCGCGTAACGGGGGTTGACCTCGTTCGGGGGTTCGAATCCCCCCCTCTCCGCTGGCCCGACGCCGTACGCCACTACTCCGCCGGGGCCAGCACCTCCGGGGCGCCAAAAGGCCGTAGCGCGTCCGGCAGCACCACCGACCCATCCTCCTGCTGGCCGTTCTCGAGCAGGGCGATGATGGTCCGCCCCACCGCTACGGCCGTGCCGTTCAGGGTGTAGACGTTCACGGGCCTGCCCTCTTCCGGCCGGTAGCGGATGTCTAGCCGCCTCGCCTGGTAGTCGGTCGTGTTCGAGCAGGAGGTCAGCTCTCGATAGCGGCCCTGCCCCGGAAGCCAAGCCTCGCAGTCGTATTTCTTGGCGGCGGAGGCGCCGAGATCGCCCGTGGCGATCGCCACGACTCGATAGGGAATGTCCAGCTCCTGGAGGATCCCCTCCTCGATCGCGAGCAGCCGCTCGTGCTCGGCGTCCCCTTGGTCCGGCTCCACGAAGCAGAACATCTCGACCTTGTCGAACTGGTGGACCCTGAAGATGCCGCGCGTGTCCTTTCCCGCCGCACCTGCCTCCCGCCTGAAGCAGGTGGAGAAGCCCGCGTAGCGAAGCGGCAGCTCGTCGGCCGCCAAGATCTCGTCCTCGTGCAATGACGCAAGCGATACCTCTGAGGTCCCGACCAGGTAGAGCTCGTCCTCGGCTGTCCGGTAGATCTGCTGCTCGGTGTCGGGCAGCATCCCCGTTCCGAACATCGCCCGCTCGCGCACCAGAACCGGCGGGATCACGGGCTCGAACCCTTCTCCCATGAGCTTGCGCATCGCGTAGCTGACCAGGGCCACCTCGAGCAGAGCCACCTCGCCGCGGAGGTAGGCAAAGCGAGAGCCCGACACCCGCGCCGCGCGCGCCATGTCGATGCGGTCGCCCGCCAGCTCCAGATGGTCGCGGCCCGTGGCCCCGGCCTCACCGACTTCGCGCAGCACTTCGTCGCTGCCGGGAGCGTCGGGGGCGGGAAGGTTCGGGATGCGAGGACAGCTCCGCGTCGCGCTCAGCGAGGACGGTGGCTCCCTCGTCTGATAGCTCGCGCCCGCGCGCAGATAAGCGCGCCAGCTGCTCTCGCTCCTCCGGCGTCGGGGCGCCCTTACGCCCGCGGCTTGCCCGATTCAGCTCCGCGCGGACCTCTTCTGCCTCGGCCGTCAGCGCCCGCCACCGCTCGTCTAGCTCCAGCACGCGGTCGACTGCCGCGGCCGGCTGGGATCCCCGCCGGGCGAGCGCCGCCCGAACGCCGTCGGGGTCCTGGCGGATCAGCCTGACGTCAAGCACGCGCCTATGGCGTTGCTACTGGCGTTCGACCTTGGGTCTGTTTCGCTGTTCGAGCTGCGGTCGCCTTCTTCTTCGACTGCTTCGCGCCCGAGGGTGTGACAGCCGCTTTCTTCGTGGTGGTCGTCCTCGTGGTGGTGATCGCAGCCGGGATCGTCCCCACCGGCTTGGTTATGCAGGGCGCGACGCCCGGTATGGGAGGCGCCTGACGGCCCGAGTAGGTGGCGACGAAGTTCGCGACGTCGATCGCGTCCGGGCCCACGACCACGTTCTGCGGCATGATCCCCCCGGAGAAGCCGCCGTTCTGGATGGCGTATAGGACACGGCTAATCGGCCGTTCGCAGCGGATGTTGAAGTTGGGGCCGTTGTTGGGCTCCTTGGTGCGCACGTTGGCCGCCGAGCCGTGGGTGGCGGCGTAGGACAGCGTGTGACACCCAGAGCAGCGCTGGCTGAAGAGCACGGCGCCGTGGTACAGGCCGGGCTGGCTCTTGGACACGCTGACCTTCTGGGTTCCGCACGCAGTCGCAAGCGCCGAGACCGCGACCGACGAGAGAGGAGAAGGACCCTGACCGGCCGGCTCATGCGGGCCGAGATCATAGGGAACAATCGCTCACCGAAGCCTCGGCCCCTCGCCAAGTCGACGGTCACTCTCGTCGTTCGCTACCCCTGGCAGCAGGAGCCCGCCGCGCGATGGCGAAAGTCGCCCCATCCCCGGCGCCGGTCAGTGAGACGTTCGCCGTAGTGCCAGCGCGATCGTCCTCCGACGGCGGCAACCGAGTGCCGGCGCCGGGGTCCCCCGCTGGTGGTCCCGGTGGGTGGTCGGGCGTCCGTCCGATCCGCACGGGGGCCAAAGTCCCCAAACCTCCTATTGCCCAACCACGTCGGGGGAATGCGCAGCGTAGGGCTGCGTAAGTCCGACGAGCCGCTGCGGTGATCGTGCCTTGGGAACTTACGCATCGCGGGCGGGCCCACCCGCTCAGCTATAACGGCGCCATGAACTCCGGACGGGAACACGAGCTGTTCCGGGAAGTGTTCGGTCGCTTCGCCACCGGGGTGGCGGTGATCACCGGCTCTGGGCCGGCAGGGAGCGGGGGGATGACCGCCAACGCGCTCTGCTCGCTCTCCCTCGACCCGCTGCTGGCGCTCGTGTGCTTCGAGAATGAGGCCCGAACCCTGCCGATCGTCCGCGACTCAGGCCGGTTCGGCGTGAACGTCCTCACCGCAGAGCAACATCAGCTCGCCGGCGTGTTCGCGTCGAAGCTTCCCGAAGACGAGAAGCTCGACGGCGTCCCCCACCGGATCGAGCATGGTGTCCCGCTGATCGAGGCCTCTCTGGCTTGGGCCGCGTGCGAGCTTCGGGAGCTGATCGCGGGTGGAGATCACACGATCGCGATCGGCGAGGTGATAGCGATGGGGCTGGGACAGGGCGAGCCGCTGCTGTGGTACTCGGGCCGCTACCACGCGGTGCCGCTCAACTCCGGGATCTAGCCCGTCCCCGCCGCCCTGGCCAGAAGCCCTACGACGACCAGCGCCGCTAGCGCCATCACCCCAACCTCGCGGCGGAGGATCGAGATGACGACAGACTGCTGCTCGGCCTCGGGCAGCTCGCCGACCGCCTGCGCGGACTCATAGCCGCGGGCGTCGAGCACCATCTGCGCCGAGGCCAGCCGGAGCTGCTCGCCGAGGAACGAGACGAGCACCGGCAGCAGCCCATACAGAATGTGAAGGCCGGGAGCCTTGCGGTCCGTCAGCTCGAGCACGCCGCCGAGGGCGGCCTCGATCACGACCAGGGCCTGGCCTGCGCGCAGCAGACGCCAGAACCACACAGTCCGGGGCTGTACCCGGAACCACCGCCAGCCGCCGTAAATGCCGGCGAGCGCGTTGACGACGATCGCGGCCATGCCGACCACGATGTGGACCTCCTTCAAGGTCTCGGGCCTCGCCAGATACCCCCGCATTTGTGGCGTGCGCCACTAAGTAACAGACTGTTACAAGCTAGGGGTCCGCAGTGATATAACGGGTTTTCGATGCTCCGAACGTACCTCCCAGCAGTTGTCTTCCTCGTACTTGGTGGTGCGTTCGGGTTTCTGTTCGGCATCTTGAACCTCATCGCCGGTAAGCGGGCGCGGCTGCCGAACCGGTCCAAGGAGACCCCGTACGAGAGCGGGATGCCATCCCAGATCCAGCGCGGAGCGCGCTTTGGGATCAGCTTCTACCTGGTGGCGATGCTCTTCATCCTGTTCGACATCGAGGTGATCTTCCTCTATCCGATCGCGGTAGAGCTTCGAAGCTTCGGCACCTTTGCGATGAGCGAGACGGTCGTGTTCATCGTCCTGCTTGCGATCGCGTTCGTTTACGTGTGGCGACGAGGAGCTCTGTCGTGGAAGTAACCCGCGAGCCCCTTAGCGACTTCCGCGTCCGCCAGCTGAAGGCCCGCGACATGCTGCGGGGTGACCTCTCAGACGAGGAGCTCGAGAGGTACGTGGAAGAGCGGGTCCTGATGACGACCGTCGAGAAGGCGGTCGCCTGGGGGCGCGGCAACTCGATCTATCCGCTCACGTTCGGGCTCGCGTGCTGCGCAATCGAGATGATGACGATCGTCGCGCCGCGAGTGGACATCGCCCGGTTCGGCTTCGAGGTGCTGCGCGCCACGCCCCGGCAGGCCGACCTGATCATCCTCTCGGGCCGGGTGTCGATCAAGATGGCACCGGTCATCCGCCGCCTGTACGACCAGATGCTCGAGCCCAAGTGGGCGATCTCGATGGGCGCCTGCTGCTCCTCGATGGGCGTGTTCAACAACTACGCGCTCGTGCCCTCGGACAAGTTCATGCCGATCGACGTCCACGTTCCCGGCTGCCCCCCTCGGCCCGAGGCGCTCCTGCACGGGATCCTCAGGCTCCGCGACAAGATCCAGGGCAACCCGCCGGCCGGCTGGCGCGACCGTTACAACGCGGTCGGCACCGAGGAGGTGCTCCTGCACGAGGCCGAGGGCGGTGAGAGCACGGGGGTCAACGTGTACCAGCCCGGAGACACCGCCGGTGCCTGACGCCACAGGCCTCGAGCTCTACGCGCAGGAGATCGCCGAGGCCGTGCCCGATTCGATCGTTGACACCGAGTTTCACCGGGGGCGGGCCACGCTGAACGTCAAGCCCGTGGGCGCGCACGGCGTGCTCGAGCAGCTGAGGGGCAAGGGCTACACCTTCCTCGCCAGCCTGCACGGGGTGGACTACTACCCGGAGGAGCCCCGCCTCGGGGTCCTGTACGAGCTGCTCGATATGAAGAGCGTCGACAGGATCTCGGTGAAGGCCCGCGTGCACACCGACGATCCGCGCATCGCCACGGTGACCGACATCTGGTCGGGTGCCAACCACCCCGAGCGCGAGGTGTTCGACATGTTCGGGGTGGTGTTCGACGGGCACCCTGACCTGAGGCGGATCCTCATGCCCGAGGACTACGAGGGGTTCCCGCAGCGCCGCGACTTCCCGGTCGGTGGCGAGCCGGTGCTGTTCACGTTCAACGAAGAGCAGAACTACGGCAAGTGGCAGTGAAGGGCGCCCCCCAAAGCGCGACCGCCGGCGTCACGGGGCACCCGCGATGACGCTCACCGAGGACTACCGCCGCCGCGAGGAGTCGATCACGCTCTCGGCCGAGCCGGCCGGCGAGGGCGAGGCGCACGAGCTCTTGACGCTCAACATCGGCCCTCACCATCCCGCCACCCACGGCGTGCTGCGGCTGCTCACCACGCTCGAGGGCGAGGTGGTGCGGGACGTCAAGCCGATCATCGGCTACGTCCACACGGGGATCGAGAAGACGGCCGAGGACAAGTCCTACTGGAAGGCCATCCCGGTCGTGGAGCGGATGGACTACGTCAGCTACTACTTCAACGCCATGGCCTTCTGCGGCGCCGTGGAGACGCTGCTAGGAATCGAGGTCCCGCCGCGGGCGCAGTATCTGCGCGTCCTGCACCTGGAGCTCAACCGGATCATGTCCCACCTTGTGTGGTTCGGGACGAGCATGCTCGACATCGGAGCGCTGACGGTCTTCTTCTACTGCTTCCGCGAGCGCGAACGCGTGCTCGATCTGTTCGAGATGTCGTCGGGGCAGCGGATGCACACGCGCTACATCCAGGTCGGAGGCGTGATGGAGGACATCCCGCCGGGCTTCGCTCACCAGGTGCGTCGGTTCTGCAAGGAGATGCCGGCCCGCGCCGACCAGTACGCCGACATCTTGGAGAAGAACGAGATCGTGCTCGAGCGGCTGCGTAACACGGGCGTCGTCGATCAGAAGGAGCTGCTCGAGCTTGGCGTGACTGGCCCGCTCTCTGCGAGCCGCGGGCAACCCCTGGGACCTGCGCAAGGCGCACCCCTATTCGAGCTATGACCACTTCGACTTCAAGGTCCCGGTGGGAACTGTCGGTGACAACTACGACCGCTTCCGCGTGCGCCATGCCGAGCTCTACGAGTCGGTGAAGATCATCGAGCAGGCACTCGACGGGCTGCCCGAGGGGCCGTTCATCACACCCGACCGGAAGGTGGCGCTCCCGCCGCGCCACGAGCTGGCCACCAGCATGGAGGCCCTCATCCACCACTTCAAGCTCGTCACCGAGGGCTTCCGAGTGCCGCCAGGAGAGGCGTACTACCCGATCGAATCGCCACGCGGCGAGCTGGGGTGCTTCGTACGCGCGGATGGCTCCGCGAAGCCCGCTCGGGTGCACATGCGCGACCCCAGCTTCCACAATCTGCAGGCGTTCCCGGCGATGGTCCGTGACGCGTACGTCGCCGACCTGATCGCCTCGCTGGCGATGCTCGACCCCATCCTGGGAGGGATCGACCGCTGAGCCCGCCGATCCCGATCCCGCGATTTGGCCACGGCAGCCGCGTCCCCGGCTGGGATGAGTCGGTCGATCTGGAAAAGCCGCCGGCCACCGTGCCCGACCCGGCCACGACGCCGGTTCCTCCCGAGCTAAGGGCCCAGATCGAGGACGCGATGGCCAAGTACCCCGACCGGCGCTCGGCGGCGATCCCGGCGCTTCACGCCGCCCAGGAGGTTCACGGATATTGCTCGCCCCAGGCCATCGATCAGGTGGCGGCGGTGATGCGACTGACCCCGGCCTACCTGGCGTCGGTGGCGACCTTCTACGACATGCTGGAGACGCATCCCAAGCCGCGCCACGACGTCTACGTCTGCACCAACATCTCCTGCTCGCTGTGCGGCGCCGACGAGTTCTACGAGGCGATGGTCGCCGCGGCCGCCGAGGACGACGAGGTGAACGTGCGGTCGTTCGAGTGCCTGGGGGCCTGTGACATCGCACCCATGGCGTCGGTCGACGGCGAGTACGTGGGGCCGCTCACGAGCGACGATGCGGGCCGGATCGTCGAACAGCTGCGTGCCGGTGGACCGGTGCTGGAGGAGAAGCAGCTGCGATACCGGCGCTGCGCCGATCCCCAGGTGGCCGAGCAATGACGCTGCTCCTGTTCGATGGGATCGACGAGCCCGGGCTCAACACGCTGCCCGTGTACGAGCGGCGCGGGGGCTACCAGTCTCTGCGCAAGGCGTTACAGATGTCGCCCGACGAGGCGGCCAACGAGATCATGGAGTCCGGCATTCGTGGCCGCGGCGGCGCCGGCTTCCAGATGGGCAAGAAGGTCTCGTTCCTCCCCCACGGCCACATGGAGAAGTACCTGGTGTGTAACGCGGACGAGTCCGAGCCGGGGACGTTCAAGGACCGCGAGCTGATGCAGAAGAGCCCCCACATGCTGATCGAGGGGATCGTGATCGCGTCCTGGGCCGCGGAGATCGACCGGGCATTCATATACATCCGCGGCGAGTATTCGCTCCAGGCCGACATCATCGACGCGGCCCTCGCTGAGGCCTTGGAGGCCGGCTATGTGGGTGAGCGCATCCTGGGTTCCGAGCACTCGTTGTCGCTGGTCGTCCATCGAGGCGCAGGCGCATACATCTGCGGCGAGGAGACGGGCCTGCTCGACTCGCTCGAGGGCAAGCGCGGCAACCCCCGCCTGAAGCCGCCGTTTCCGGCGATTGAAGGGCTGTATCACGGGCCCACGCTGATCAACAACGTGGAAACGCTGGCCACCGTCCCCGCCATCATCAGGATGGGCGGCCAGGAGTACGCGAAGCTGGGGACGGAGAGCTCGACCGGGACGAAGGTCGTGTCGGTCTCGGGCGACGTTCAAAAGCCAGGCAACTACGAGATCGACCTCGGGATTCCGAGCAGGGAGCTCATCTACGGACTGGCGGGCGGACCGCCGCCGGGACGGGAGGTGAAGTTCTGGTTCCCGGGCGGGTCAAGCGCACCGGTCCTGACCAAGGACGACTTGGACCTTCCCTACGACTTCGACTCCATGGCCAAGGCGGGATCGATGCTCGGCTCGGGGGCGATCATCGTGGTCGACGACTCGCACACGGTGCTCGAAGTGGCGCAGAAGCTGGCCAAGTTCTACGCCCACGAGTCCTGCGGCAAGTGCGTCCCCTGCCGCGAGGGCACCAACTGGACGGTCAAGATGTTGGGGCGGATCGAGTCCGGGGAGGCCACGCCGATGGACCTGGACATCATGGCCTCGGTCCAGGAGGAGATCATCGGAAACTGCCTGTGCGTGCTGGGCGACGCGATGGCCATGCCGATCGGCTCGATGATCGAGAAGTTCCGCGACGAGCTCGAGGCCGAGATCGAGGCGGCGCGCCAGCGGTCCGGCGCCGGCGAGCTGGAGGACGTGATCCCGCTCGGGGTGGCGGACGAGCACGCCGGCCCGCTACCGGTGCACTAAAGGCGCGAATGCCCCGCCCCGAGCCGAACACCATCCAGCTTACGATCGACGGCCGGGAGGTCACGGCGCCGGAAGGAATGATGCTGGTAGACGCCGCGAAGCGGGGCGATGTCGAGATCCCGTTCTTCTGCTACGAGCCCAAGCTCGGTCAGCCCGTGGGCGCCTGCCGCATGTGCCTGGTCGAGGTCGAGGGCATCCCCAAGCTCCAAACATCCTGCTCGACCCCGGTCAAGGACGGCATGGTGGTCCACACCCAGACCGACCGCGTGAGGCACGCCCAACACGCGGTGGTCGAGTTCCTGCTCGTCAACCACCCGCTCGACTGCCCGGTATGCGACAAGGGCGGGGAGTGCCCGCTTCAGGACATCACGTTCGGTTGGGGATTGGGCCGCTCGCGTTTCATCGAGCCCAAGCGCCATTTCGAGAAGCCCTTGTCGCTGAGCCCGCTGGTCGCCATCGACCGCGAGCGCTGCATCCTCTGCTACCGCTGCGTGCGCTTCTCCCAGGAGATCTCCGAGGACTACCAGCTGATCTTCGCCGAGCGCGGCGCGGACACGTTGGTCGCCACCTACGATGGCCACCCCTACGTGGCGCCGTTCTCGGGCAACATCACCGAGCTCTGCCCGGTGGGTGCCCTGACGTCCCACCCGTACCGCTTCCGGGCCCGACCGTGGGACATCGAAGGCTCGGGTGGCATCTGCACCCTGTGCCCATCCCAGTGCAACGTCGAGTTCACCGTTCGCGACGAGCGGGTGCTGCGGGTGCTTGCCCGACAGCATCCCGAGGTGGACGACGGCTGGCTGTGCGACAAGGGCCGCTTCGCCTACCAGGCGATCCACGCAGACGAGCGCATCACCCGTCCCCTGGTGCGCGACGGCGGCGAGCTGCGCGAGGTCTCCTGGGAGCGGGCGCTCGAGGCAGCGGCCGGCCTCGGGCGGCACCGCGGTCACGTGGGCGCGCTGATCGGCGGGCAGGCGACCAACGAGGAGGGATTCTTGCTCCAGCGCCTGATGCGCGAGGCGCTCGACTCGCCCGACGTAGACTGCCGCGCCCGGGCTCCCCTCCCTCGAGCGGTAGCCCGTGCGCTGGCCGCTCCCAAGCTCCAGGCCACGGTCACCGATCTGGAGTTCGCCCACGCCGTGCTGGTGCTGGGCTGCGAGCCGCTCGACGACGCTCCGATCTTCGATTTGCGCATCCGCAAGGGCGTGCGTCGCCATGGGGTCAAGCTGGCCGTGGCCACCCCGCGCCCCAGCGCGCTCGATCCGAATGCCCAGCTGGTGGTGCGCTATGACCCCGGAGACGAGGAGTCGTTGGTGGCCGAGCTCGCCGCCCAGCTCGCCGGCGAGCCCCGGAGCCAGCTGGCCCGATTGCTGCGCGAGGCGGGCGAGCAGGTCGTGGTCGTGTGGGGCGAGCGGCTGCCCGCGGCGGCCGCCGAGCGGTTGCTTGAGGTCGCCGACGCTCTCGGTCTGGCCGAGCACGAGGGCGCGGGGCTGCTCGAGATTCCCGCCGGCAGCAACGGCCGCGGACTGCGGGAGGCGGGCGCGCTGCCGGACTCGCTGCCCGGCTACGCCGAGGCCCCAGCCTCGGGCCGAAGCGCCGCGGCCATCGCACAAGCAGCGGCGAGTGGCGCCCTGAGCGCGCTGTATCTGTTCGAAACCGACCCGGTCCGCGATCACCCGGACCGCTCCTCGTGGGAGCAGGCGATGCATCACGTCGGACTGGTGGTCGCGCACGCGTCGGTCCTCACCGACGGGCTGCGCGAGCACGCCAGCGTCGTGTTCCCGGCGGAGTCCCACGCGGAGAAGGAGGGCACCGTCGTTCACCCCGATGGGCGCCTGCAGCGGCTGCGCGCCGCGATCGGCCATCCGGGCGACGTCCGGTCCGGATGGTGGGTCCTGGCCGAGCTCTCCAAGCGCGTCGGGCTCGACACCGGCGTGCTGACGAGCGGCATGGCCTTCGGGCAATTGGTCGAGGCGGTCCCCTTCTACGCCGGGCTGACGCTGGACGAAGTGGGGGGACGAGGGGTTCGCTGGCCCGAGCGCCCGCAGGCCGAGTCGCTGGGCGAGGAGCGGGCGGCCCCGGCGCGCAAGGTAGCGGCCGTGCCGCCCGAAGCGGAGGCCGCCGACGCGGGCGCCTTCGCCGACGAACCGACGATCGGCGAGGCGGCCGACTCCACAGTCCCGCGGGACGACGTCCCAGTCCCCCGCGACGATGCACCGGAAATAATCGGTGCGCCGGAGCCAGGACGCGGCCCGCTGCGGCTCGGCACCTACCGCCCGTTCTGGGCCGCACCCGAGGTGGAGATCTCACCCGCCCTTCACTTCACGATCGCCCACCAGCAGCTCGAGCTCTCCCCCGAGGACGCCCGGCGGCTGGGCATCTCAGGCGGCGAGGAGGTCGAGGTGAGCCAGAACGGCACCCGCCTTCGCGCCAAGGCCGTCGTCCGCAGCGGCGTGTCGACCGGGACCGCGTTCCTGGCCGAGGGGATCGCCGCCGACTCGGCCAACGCGCTGACCGGGACCGAGATCGAGGTCGAGAAGCGATGATCACCTACGCCGACCAGTTCTTCTTCGAGCCCTGGTGGATCCAGATAGTCAAGGCGCTCGTGATCTTCGGGCTGGTCCTGGCCGTGTTCCCGGTCCTGACCGTGTACGAGCGCAAGCTGATGGGCCGGCTGCAGTCCCGGTTTGGCCCCAACCGCGTCGGCCCCTTCGGGCTTCTCCAGCCCATGGCCGAGATCGTCAAGTTCGCCACGAAGGAGCCGTTCAGGCCCCAGACGTCGGTGAGCGTGATCTACAGGCTGGCGCCGATGATCTCGCTGCTGACCGCGATCTCGGTGCTGGCCATCATCCCGTTCGGCAACGTCCAGCACATCGGCGGCCAGCGCGTCGGCCTGTACGGCATCGACGTCTCGATCGGGCCCTTGTACGTGTTCGCCTTCGCCGGGATCTCGTTCTACGGGGTGATGCTCGGCGGCTGGGCTTCCGGCTCCAAGTACGCGTTCTTGGGCGCGATGCGAACCGCCGCGCAGCTGATCTCCTACGAGGTCTCGCAGGGCCTATCGTTAGTGGGGGCGGTGATCACCGCCGGGACGCTGTCGCTGACGGGCATCGTCCACGCCCAGCGCGGCATGTGGTACATCGTGCCCCAGGCGGTCGGCTTCATCATCTTCTTCACGGCCAGCCTGGCGGAGATCAACCGCCCGCCGTTCGACCTGGTCGAGGCGGACACGGAGCTGGTGGGCGGCTTCAACACCGAGTACGGCGGGACGCATTTCGCCGCCTACCTGTTCGCCGAGTACCTGAACATGATCGTCGTCTCCGCCATCGCCGCGACGGTGTTCCTCGGCGGCTGGCTGATCCCCGGCAACCCCCACATCCCCGGCTGGATCGACCCGTTCATCGTGTTCGCGAAGATGATGATCTTCATCACCCTGTTCATCTGGATCAGGTTCACCGTCCCCCGGCTTCGCTACGACCAGCTGATGTCGTTCGGGTGGAAAGTGCTGCTTCCGCTCGCGACGCTCAACGTCCTCGTCACGGCGATCATCGTCGGCACATGAGCTACGACCCCTCAGCGGACGTAATCGAGGTCATACGGCAACCCAGCCCGAACCCGATGCAGGCGGCCTACCGCACGTTCGGCGAGACGCTGAGGGGCCTGAAGACGACCTTCGCCCGTATCCCCGAAGGGACCGCCACGCTCCAGTACCCCGAGGAGAAGACGCCCGTCTATCCGCGCTTTCGCGGCCGCCACAAGCTTCACCGCTTCGAGGACACAGGGCTCGAGAAGTGCGTCGGCTGCTCGCTGTGCGCTGCGGCCTGTCCCGCCGACTGCATCCGCGTGGTCGCGGCCGAGAACACCCCAGAGAACCGCGTCTCGGCCGGGGAGCGCTACGCGGCCGTGTACGAGATAAACCTCAGTCGCTGCATCTTCTGCGGCTACTGCGAGGTGGCCTGCCCGTTCGACGCGATCACGATGGGCCACGACTACGAGATGTCCGACTACACCCGATCGGACCTGATCTTCACCAAGGAGATGCTGCTTGCCGAGCCGGTCGAGCGAACGCCGTTGCGCGCGGAAGGTGAGTAGCCGGTGGTTTTCGACGACATCCTGTTTTTCATCGCCGCCATCGGCGTGATCGCCGGCGCCATCGGCGTGGTCAGCTTCCGCGACCCGTTCTATAGCGTCCTGTCGCTGGTCTTTCACCTGATCTGCCTGGCGGCGCTGTTCCTGCTGCTGCGGGCGGAGTTCGTGGCCGCCGCGCAGGTGATCGTGTACGCCGGGGCGGTGATGGTCCTGTACGTCTTCGTAGTGGCCTATGTGGGCGGCGGCGATGAGCCGCTTGGAGCCGGCGGAGCCCCGTTCAAGGTGTTGGGGCCGTTGTTCGCGCTGGCGCTGGCGACGGAACTGTCGATCGCCATGCTGGGGACCACGCTGAAGGCGGTCAAACACAGCGGCGCGAAGTACACGCTGGGCTTCGGAACTCCGGCCCACATCGGCAACCTGTTCTTGACCAAGTACCTGTTCCCGTTCGAGGTCGCCTCGCTGCTGCTGCTGGTCGCCGCCGTGGGTGCCGTGGTGCTGGCGCGGCGCAGGCGGGGCCTCGAACCCGACGTGGAGCTCGAGCGGCGGGTGCGCGTCCCGGCTCCTTCCTACACGGGGACGATGGCCGAGGCGGCGGGGACCCGCACGGCGGGCACGATGCCGGCCCCCGAACCGGGTTCGGTGCCCGAACCCGTCGGCCACGGCACCGTCGGCGGGCCACCGCGCTACGAGGGGGGCTGGTAGTGGCGATCGGGTGGTATCTGGTCGTCTCCGCCCTGATCTTCTGCATCGGCGCGTCCGGCGTGCTCGCTCGGCGCAACCCACTTGTGATCCTGCTCTGCCTGGAGCTGATGCTCAACGGGGCCAACCTGGCGCTGGTTGCGTTCGCGCGCATGTGGGGCGGCGAGGACGGGCAGATATTCGCGCTGATCGTGATGGTGGTGGCGGCGTGCGAGGTCACGATCGGCCTCGGTCTGATCGTCGCCATCTACCGTCGCCGGCTGCCGATCGACGTCGACGAGCTGAACGAGCTCCAAGGGTGAGCGCGGATCTTCCATGACCGCGACCACGTTCGGCTGGCTGGTGCTGCTGTGCCCGCTGGTGGGGACGGTCGTGATCGCGCTGGGATGGAACCGGTGGCCAGGGCGCAGCGCCGGCTGGATCGGGACGGCTGCGATCTTCGCCGCGTTCGGGTGTGCCGTCGTGACCCTGATCAGCATCCGGACCCGAGTCACCGTCCCACCGCGAGCTGTCCTCGACGCTGTGGAACTACGCCGTGACCAGCGGCCTCGACGCCAAGATGCAAATCCTCGTCGATCCGCTGTCGGTGTTCATGGCGCTCGTGGTCTCCGGCGTGTCGGCGCTGATCCACCTGTACTCGGTGACGTACATGAAGAGCGATCGCGGCTTCCACCGCTACTTCGCCTACCTGAACTTCTTCGTCCTGTCGATGCTGCTGCTCGTGCTGGCGGGCAACTTCGTGATTTTGATCATCGGGTGGGCGTTCGTCGGCGCCGCCTCCTATCTGCTGATCTCGTTCTGGTATCGCCGTACGACTGCGACCAGAGCGGGGCTCAAGGCGTTCGTGATCAACGTGGTCGGCGACGTGGGGCTCGTGCTGGGGACGTTCTTCATCTTCAAGCACACCGGCAGCGTCGATTTCCTCAAGGTGTTCGCGCTCACCCCGCACGTGTTCGGCCACGACTCGACCGATCTGGTCGTGGCCTGCCTGCTGCTCGGGGTCGGGGCGTTCGCCAAGTCCGCGCAGGTGCCGCTCCACACGTGGCTTCCGGACGCGATGGAGGGCCCGACGCCGGTCTCAGCACTAATCCACGCCGCGACGATGGTCACGGCCGGCGTGTACCTGATCGTCCGTATGCACCCGCTGTTCGAGCAGGCACCGACCGCGGCCGACGTGACTGCCATCGGCGGCTGTCTCACGCTCCTGATCGCAGCCACGATCGCGCTCGTGGTCACGGACCTCAAACGGGTGATCGCTTACTCGACGATGTCCCAGATCGGCTACATGATCATGGGCGCCTCGGTGGGTGCCTACTCGGCCGCGATGTTTCACCTGATGACGCACGCCTTCTTCAAGGCGCTCCTGTTCATGGCGGCCGGATCGCTCATCGGCGCCATGGGCGGCGTCCAGTCGCTTGACCGGATGGGCGGCTTTCGCCGGGTCCTGCCGTTCACGTTTGTGTGCTTCATCGTCGGCGGGCTGGCCCTCACGGGCATGCCGCCCTTTTCCGGCTGGCTGTCGAAGGACGACATCCTCGCCTTCCTAGACCACCGCGGCGGCGGCTTTGAGATTCTGGGCGTCCTCGGCTACCTCGGAGCGTTCCTGACCGGGCTGTACACGTTCCGGATGATCTTTCGGGCCTTCTGGGGCGAGCCGGTGGAGGAGGCGCGTGAACTAGAGCACGGCCACCTGGCCCACGCAGACGTGCCCAGGAACCCCATGACGGGGGAGGAGGAGGACACCGACATCGGCTTCCCGGGCCCCGGCCATTACATCGCCGAGCGGGAGATCCCAATGAAGGTGGCCATGAGCGCGCTCGCGCTCATGGCGCTCATCGGGGGCCTTATCCAGATACCGGGCGTCGACCTCGGTATCGAGCGGTTCCTCTCGACCACGTTCGCCGACTCCCACCTGGTGCGATCCGAGCCGTCGACCGCCTCGTCCTGGGTCGGGCTCGCTATCGGGGCCGGGGTCGCGCTCATCGCCATCACGATCGCGTACCGGGTCTGGGTGGCGGAGCCGGGGACGGCTACGCGGATCCGGGAGCGAGTACCCGCGCTCTACACGTTCCTGGTCAACAAGTGGTACTTCGACGAGGCGATCGACTTCCTGATCGTGAGACCCGTACTGACGCTGGGGCGGCTGGCGGGCTCGGTGCTCGAGCGCACGGTGATTGAAGGCGTCCTGACCGGCGGGGCCGTCGGCGCCATCCGGGTCGGCTCGGCCGCCGTCCGCCGCTGGCAGACCGGCTTTCTGCGCTACTACGCAGCGGCGATGCTGATCTGCCTATCGGGCGTGGCGCTCTACTTCCTGATCTCGAGCTAGTGGCCCCTCACGCGTGACGCTTTCGATCCTCATCTGGCTGCCGCTCGCGATCGCCGTCCTCGCCGGACAGCTGCCGGCCCGGATCACCGGCCGACTGGCGGCCGTCGGAAGCCTGGTCACGCTGGGAATCGCGATCTCGTTCCTGGCGCGTTTCAAGCTCTCTCACTCCGGGCTTCAGTTCGTGACAGACCGGGTGTGGATCTCCGCGCTCGGGATCCACTACAAGCTGGGCCTCGACGGCCTGAACGTCTCGCTCGTTGTGCTGGGCTGTCTGTTGTTCAGCGCCTCGATCATCTGGGCCGCGTTCCGCGAGTGGGAGAAGCCCCGCCTGTTCTACTTCCACCTCGGGCTGGCGCAGAGCGGGGTGCTGGGGGCACTGTGCTCGCAGGACCTGGCGCTGTTCGTCGCCTTCTTCGACCTGATGCTGATCCCGTTCTACTTCCTGATCGGGATGTGGGGAACTGGCGAGCGCGTGCGGGCCACCACGAAGCTGGTCGTCTACACCCTGGTCGGGTCGTTCTTCATGCTGGCCGGCGCGATCGCCACCGGCGCCCTGGCCTCGAGCCAGCACGGGACGCCGCTCACGTTCGCGCTGTCCTCGCTCCAGCACCTGCCGCTGTCGCATGGCTCACAGGAGTGGATCTTCCTGGCCTTCGCCGCGGCCTTCCTGGTCAAGATGCCGCTGATCCCGTTCCACGGCTGGCTGGCCGACGGGTACAAATCGATGCCCATTCCCGCTGTCGCCGTGTTCTCGGGAATCCTGTCGAAGGTCGCGGCCTACGGCTTCTTGCGGATCGTGCTGCCGCTGTTCCCGTTCGCCACGGTGCACTTTCAGATGCTGATGCTGCTGATCTGCCTGGTGTCGATCCTGTGGTCCACGTCGGTGGCGTTCACCACACCCGACGCCCGGCTCGTTGTCGCCTACTCGAGTGTGGCGCAGCTCAGCTTCATCACGCTCGGGATCTTCTCCCTGCGGTCTCAGGGAGCCCAGGGAGCCCTGCTTCAGATGCTCAACCACGGGCTGGTGACAGCGCCGCTGTTCTTCATCGTCGCGGCGCTGGCGGCCCGGGCTGGAGGGTCGGAGAAGCTGTCGGACATGGGAGGGATCGCGTTCCGGGCGCCCGTGCTGGCGTCGCTGTTCTTAATCGTCGCTTTTGCCACGTTGGCGATGCCGGGGTCCTCGAACTTCATCGGGGAGTTCCTGATCCTGCTGGGCGTGTTCCGCGCCAAGCTGGCCATCGCGGTGATCGCGTTCCTGGGGGTGGTGGGCGCCGCCTTCTACGCCCTGCGGGTGTTCATCGGTGCCATGCACAACCGCACGGGACCGCGAGTCGCCTCCCGCGAGATCGGAATCTCGAACCTCGTACCGGTTGGTGCACTGGCTCTCGTGATCCTGGTGTTCGCCTTCTATCCCCAATTCGGGCTTAGCCGATCGGAGCCC
This sequence comes from uncultured Actinomycetes bacterium, assembly GCA_963757075.1. Taxonomy (GTDB): domain Bacteria; phylum Actinomycetota; class Thermoleophilia; order Solirubrobacterales; family Solirubrobacteraceae; genus Palsa-465. The sequence continues at coordinate 43,720 of CAVWQN010000001.1, read as the reverse complement.
ACGGTCAATGCGACGATCTCGCTCGTCGATCCACCCCAGGCGGTCGCCGCCTCACCGGTCACCCCCGCACCACGATGACCATCGCCGCCTCCATACACGGCCCGGCGATCGACTGGACCGCCCTCTCCCCATTCGTCGCGTTGACGACGGGCGGCCTGCTGGTGCTGCTGCTGGGGTTGCTCCGTCCGCCCGTGGTGCGAGAGCGGATGGTGCCGCTGCTGACTCTGATCACGCTGGGGGTGACGCTGGCTTTCGAAATCGCCCACTTCCATCACCGGGCGTCATTCATCTCCGGCGCGCTTCGCTTCGACGACCTGGCGCTGGTGCTGGACATGGTGTTTGTGGTGGCAGCGATCGCAGCCGTCGTCTTATCGATGCGCATTCGCGCGGCCGGCGAGGCGGGGCACGGGGAATACCACGCGCTGCTGTTGTTCAGCGTGCTGGGGATGGCGGTGCTGGTCTCGGCGCAGAACCTGGTGACCCTGTTCCTGGGGTTCGAGCTCCTGTCCATTCCGCTGTACGTGCTGTGCGCGGCCGATCACCGGCGCGAGGGCTCGCTCGAGTCGGGGCTTAAGTACCTGGTGATCGGGTCCGTGGGCTCGGCGACCCTCGTCTACGGCCTGGCCCTCGTCTACGGAGCCACAGGCTCGACCGACTTCTCCGGCATCGCGTCGGCCGTCTCGGCCGGAAAGCTGTCGGGCGGGGTGGGCGGTGACTCCATGCTCCTGACGGGCGTGGCGCTGGTGGTCGTGGGGTTCGCGTTCAAAGCCTCGGTGGCGCCGTTTCACCAGTGGACGCCCGACGTGTACGAGGGAGCCCCCACGCCGATCACGGCGTTCATGGCCACCGCCACCAAGGCCGCCGCGCTCGGAGTGTTCCTGCGCTTCTTCGGCGTGGCCGTGATCGGATCTCGGAACACGTGGGCGCCGATGCTGGCGGCGCTGGCGGCGATCACCATGATCGTCGGCAACATCGGCGCACTCGGGCAGACTTCGCTGAAGCGGATGCTCGGCTACTCGGGGGTCGCTCAAGCTGGGTACATGCTGGGCGGCGTGGTCGTAGGGACGCGGCTGGGGGTGGATGCCACCGTGCTCTACATTGCGATCTATCTGGCGATGAACATGGCCGCGTTCGCGGTCGTGGTGGCGGTCGAGAAGACCGGGGGTGAGGGTGATGACATCGGTGCGCTGCGCGGGCTCGGCTCCCGCGCCCCGTGGCTGGCGTGGCCGATGACGATCGCGATGCTGGCCCTCGCCGGAATCCCGGGAACCGCGGGCTTCATCGGCAAGTTCCAGCTCATTCATGCGCTGGTCAACGGCGACTACACGTGGCTGGCGATTGTGCTCGTGGTGGCCTCGATGATCTCGCTCGGCTACTACCTGCGCGTGGTGGCGACGATGTGGATGATCGGCCCGGCCACGGCGCCGGCGCCGTATGCCCCGATCGCCGGGGGGTCCCAGGAGGCGGACGCCGATGGAGGCTCCCAGGAGGCGGACGCCGATGGCGGCGCCGCCCTGCCGCTGGGTCCGGCGACGGCCATCCCTGTGCCGGAGATCGCCTTCGTCGGGCTGCTGTTCGCCGCCGCGGCCGTGTTCTTCGGCATCTTCCCCTCGCCCCTGTTCGATCTCGTAAACCACGCCGGCAGCGCCCTGGGCGGGCTGATGCCGTAGGTGCCCGCCTGTTCAATCTCACTGGCGTGCCCGCCACACCGCGAGTCCGTGAGTTTCGACAGCTCAGTCATGTTCGATCTCACACTCCGACCGCAAGTGGCGCGGTTTGTGAGCTTCGACAGGACCGCTTTTCGGTGTGACGGGCGCCGGGTAGCCACAGGCCATGCACTCCGACGAGACCGAAGAGCCGCCGGGAGCCGTCTCAAACCAGATGCCCGAGGAGGGTGAGGCGCCTCACGACGACACGGAGGGAATGAACCGGCGGCCGCCCGAGTCCGAGCCGGAGGGCGACGCCGACGACGAAGGTGCCGCGGGCGAGGGCTCGCAGTCGACCGGACAACCCGAGAGCGCGGGTTAGCGGATAGTCCGCGCTCGCCGTCGAGCGCCCGCCGCCCCCGCCGCTACGATCGGCCGGCCCATGGATTACCCGGTCGAGAGCTTCACAGAGTCAGAGCGCGAGCGACTGCGCCCTCATTTCACGAATCTCGACCGGCCGGTGTTCGCCCTGGTCAACCTCCCGGAGACTGTCAAGGGCGCCCTGTTCGCTCGCTACTCGCGCTACCCCGGAACGCTGCGGCGATTGTTTCTGGACGAGTTCGCCGATGATCTGCCGGGGGCTGACGATCGGGTGCAAGACGGCGAGGGGCGAAGAGCGGCTCAGCTCTACGACCGCATCTTCCTCGGCTACGGCGACGACTCCGTGGCGCAGCTAGGCGGAGCGCACGTGGCCTGCGAATGGGTCTCGAACATCATGACCAAGATCCTCCAGCGCCCCCGGCTGGCGGCGTACCTCGAGCAGTCGACGCGCTACATCGCCTACGACGCGCCGATGCCCGACCCTCCCGGCGGCTACCGCTACTACCGCGATCCAGAGCTCGGCCCGCAGTACCGCGCCGCCATGGATGAGCTGTTCTCCATATACGCGGCCGGGCTTCCGGTCGTCATGAACTGGGCGGGGCAGCAGTTTCCTCGGGCGCCGGACGAGCCGGAGGCCGCACACGCGCGGGCCATCAAGGCCAAGGCGCTCGACCTGCTCCGCGGCCTGCTCCCGGCGAGCTCGCTGTCGCACATGGGCATGTTCGCCACCGGTCAGACCTACGAGCAGCTGATCCTTCATCTGCTCGCGCATCCCCTACCCGAGGCCCGACGCTACGGCGAGGAGATCCTCAGGGAGCTGAATGTCGTGATCCCAAGCTTCCTCGCCCGCGTGGAGCGCCCCGACCGGGGCGGGGAGTGGACCACGTACCTCAAGCGTCGCGAAGCGGCGGGCCGCAAGTGGGCAGAGCGGCTGGGGCTCGAGGACGAAGAAGGCGGTGGCCCCTCGGTCGCGCTGCTGCGCGCCGAAGGAGACGAGGACGACCTGCTGACCGCGCTGCTGTTCGAGGCTTGCTCCTGCTCTGAGGAGTCGATCCGGGACGCGGTCGATCGGCTCGGAGAGCAGCAGCGCTCTGAGCTGCTCGCCGACCTCATGGGGCGGCGCTCAAACCGCCGTCACCGTCCAGGACGGGGGCTTGAGGCGCTTCGCTACCGATTCGAGATCGTCTCCGACTACGGCGCTTTTCGCGACCTCCAGCGCCACCGCATGCTGACGATCCAGTGGCAGGCGCTGACGCCGGACCTCGGCGCCGAGGTCCCGGAGGAGGTCGAGCTCGCCGGCTGGGGCGATGCCTACCGCAATGGGCTGGAGCTGTCGCGGGCCGAGTACGAGCGGCTGCGCGACAGCGGATTGCCGGACGCAGCTCCGTACGCCCTGTGCCTGGGCTACAGGATCCGCTACGTGCTGGACCTGAACGCTCGCGAGGCGATGCAGCTGATCGAGCTTCGCTCGGGCCGGGAGGGCCATCCGAGCTACCGAGCGGTGGCCCAGGAGATGCACGCTCAGATCGCGGCGGTGCACCCGGCGGTGGCGGGCGCGATGAGCTACGTCGACCTCGAGACCGAGCATCGGCTCGAGCGGATCCTCGCGGAAATCCGCTCGCACTCCCGGGCCGCTGCGCAACGCTGACGATTTTCCGGCCGGCTCATGAGCCGGCCGGCCGGCCGAGCATGCTCGGCCGGGACGGGCGCACATGTGCGCCCGTCACAAGCTAATGACAGATACGTCACACAGCGGTAACGCAACCCGGTACTCGCGAGTACATGCTCGAGAGCAATGATCCCCTCGATCTACGCCCACCGGCTCGGCGCTGCCTATGGACCGGATTCCTCCCGAGCGGCTCTGACGCGGACGCTCGAGCGCCGCGTCGATGGCCTCGAAACCGACTGCTGCCTGACCGCGGACGGAGACATCGTGCTGCTGCACGACCCGCTGCTTCAACTCGACACCGACCTGTCCGGGTGGGCTCACCAGCACCGCGCGACGGAGATCGCCGCCGGGCGCCTTCGCGACGGGACCGGCCGACTGTCCCGCGAGAAGCCGCTGCGGCTGGCCGAGCTGCTCGAGCTGGTGCCCGAAGGCATGGCCCTCCAGCTCGAGATCAAGGCGCACGCGGACCCGGCCCTTGCCTGCGAGACCACACGCGCGGTCTGCCGCCAGCTAGCTCGACAGCAGACGCCGCACCGGGTCGAGATCATCAGCTTCTTCACGAGCGCCTGCGAGCTGGCGGCCGAGCTCGGCTTTGCCGCGCGGGCGATCATCATCGCCGACTACGGCATAGAGGAGCTGGCCGACTGGGCCCGGCGCCGAGGGGTAGGCGGCGTGTGCGTCGAGCACTTTCTCCTCTCGCCCTCGCTGGTGGACACGCTACAGGCGGCGGGGTTGAGCGTCACCACCGGGACGATCAACCACCCGGAGCTGCTGCCTCTGCTGTTGGGCCTGGGACTCGACGCGATCACCACCGACGCGCCCCACGAGCTGCTCGACGCCCTCGGTGCTATGACCCGAGGCGCTCCTGCTCCCGCTGACGCAGCTCGATCCGTCTGATCTTTCCGGTCAGCGTCTTCGGCAGGTCGGGCACGAACTCGATCAGCCTCGGATAGGCGTACGCTGAGTGGCGCTCGCGGACGAAAGCCTTGATCTCCTCCGCCAGTTCGGCCGCGGGCTCGTTCCCCTCCGCCAAGACAACGAAGGCCTTGACCACGTTCCCCCGGCGCTCGTCCGGAGAGGCCACCACCGCCGCCTCGGCCACGGCCGGATGCTCGAGGCAAGCTGACTCCACCTCGAACGGTCCGATCCGATATCCGGCCGAGATGATCACGTCGTCTGCCCGGCCCTCGTACCAGAAGTAGCCCTCCTCGTCCTGGCGCGCGGCGTCCTTGGTGTGAAACCAATCTCCCCCGAACGCCTCCTCGGAATCTTCAGCCGGACGGTTCCAGTATCCCAGCGGGTAATGCGGGTTTGAGCGTGCCTTGAGGCAGATCTCGCCGCGCTCCCCCTGCGCCACCGGGCGCTCGTCCTCGTCCAGGATCTCCACCTCCCAGCCGGGCATCGGCCTCCCCATCGAGCCCTCGCGGACCTCCATGAACGGGTAGTTGCCGCACAGCGGATAGGACTCTGTCAGCCCGTAGTAGTCGAGGACCGTGTTCCCGTACTGCTCGCGGAACCAGCGGATGGCCTCCGGATTCAGCGGCTCCCCCGCCGAGCACACGATCCTGAACTTCTGCGGGTAACGCCTGCCGGCGTCGCCGATCGACATCATCGCCCGGATCGCGGTCGGGGTGCCGAACACGTTGGTGACCTCGTGGCGGGACAGGAAGTCGAGCTGCTTGTGTGGGTCAAAGCCGCCCTCGCGCTGGTAGACCGCCTGGACCGCACCCATCCGCCAGGGGCCGAGCAGGGGGCATATTCCCGCCGCCCAGGCCCACTCCCCCATGCCGTGGAAGACCTCGTTCTTCCGGACGTCGTGGCAGTAGACGAACTCCTCGTGGGCGAGGATGTACCGGTGGGCGTGCAATATCCCCTTCGCCAGCCCCGTCGTCCCCGAGGAGTAGTAGAGCTGCGCCGGGTCGTCTGCAGCCGTGTCGGCAGTCTCGAAGCTCGTCCCGCCGCGCCTCAGCAGCTGATCGTCGAGGATGAGCACGTGCTCGACCAGCGAACGCTCGATCCGATCGGCGTTGGCCTCGTTGGTCACGAGTACCTTGGCCTGACAGTCGGTCAGCCGGTGTCGGATCCCATCGTCTCCGTATAGGACCGACATCGACAGCAGGATGGCGCCCACCTTCCAGGTGCCGAAGAAGGCCGCGGCGGTCTCGGGCGTGGGCGGCAGCAGCATCGCCACCCGGTCCCCCCTCTCCACGCCGTGCGCCACTAGAACGTTGGCGAACCGGTTAGCGTCATCCTGGAGCTCGCCCCAGCTCACGCGTCGCACTTTGCCGCTGAAGTCCTCGTGGACCATCGCCAGCTTCTCGCGCGGGTGGCGGTCGCACACGTCGGCGGCAATGTTGTAGCGCTCCGGCACCGACCAGCGGTGCTGGGCGCGGGCCTCTTCATAGGAGGTGATCGTGGTCGTGCTCATCCGCGCATCATCGCGCGCTTAGAGCCATCGCTCAAGCGACGTGGCCGCCGCCCGGACCGCCTACTGCGGGAGTAACCTTGTGGCCACGATTCGATGGAGGTCGTGGTCGGCATCCTGGTGGGGTTGGCCGTTCTGGCCGGGGCTTGGGTGCTTGTCCGCATGCGTCGGGCCGAGCGCACCCCCGAGGCGGTGGGAATGCAGTCGGCGCTACACGCCGCTACCTCAACGCTCCCCCACCTCCGTCGCGGCCTGTCCGCGCGGACGGCGGAGAACGCAGTCCCGCACCTGCGCGCGCTCACGGGCGCGGCGGCGATCGCCCTCGCCGACACCGAGGCCGTCCTGTCGATCGAGGGCGAGGGACGGGAACAGGTTCGCCCGGGCGATCTGCTCTCGAGGCTCTTGGCCCGCACCGCGGACGACCGGATGCACATCGAGCCCCGGTTGATCTCATCCGATCCGCGGTGCCCGCTGCGCTCGGCGGTGATGGCCCCGCTGATCGTCCAGGGCAGGCGCGCAGGGACGCTGATCGCCTTCTATCGCTCGGTCGGGAGGCCGAGCCACGACGAGCTTCGGGTCGTGCAGGAGGCAGCCAGCCTGGTGTCTGCTCAGGTCGAGCTGTCGGTCATGGCCGAGCAGGAGGAGCGGATCGCGCAGGCGGAGCTGCGCGCACTGCGGGCCCAGATCTCTCCGCACTTCATCTACAACGCGCTGGCGGCGGTGGCGGGAGACATCCACGTGCGGCCCGAGGAAGCTCGCGAGCTGCTGATCGACTTCGCGGAGTTCACCCGATACCTGTTCCGCGACGGCCGCTCCTACGTGACCCTGGGCGAGGAGCTCGAGCACGTCGAGCGCTACCTGCGGCTGGAGCAGGCCCGCTTTCGCGACGGCCTGCACATCACGGTGGACGTTACTCCCGAGGCGCTGTCCGCCGTCGTGCCCGCCATGTCCGTCCAGCCGCTGGTGGAGAACGCCGTGCGCCATGGGGTCGAGCAGCGGGCGGGCACCGGTCGCGTCGAGGTCATCGGCCGGGTCGTGGGCGACGACGTGGAGCTGCTGGTGAGAGACGACGGCTCCGGGATCGAGCCCGAACGGGTGCCCGCGGTGTTGGCCGGCACCGGCGGCGGGATCGGTATCTCGAACGTCGACGGGCGGTTGCGCGCGACATTTGGCGAGCGATATGCGCTCCAGATCGAATCCGGTCCGGGAGAGGGAACCACGGCGGTGATGACCGTGCCCAACCTCCGGGCCGACGCCGGGCGGCGAGCGCTCGCAGAGCTGGCGTGAGCTCCGACCGGCTCACGATCCTGGCCGTCGACGACGAGCAGACCCAGCTCGAGGACCTGGCTCGAATCCTGAGAGCCTCGCCGGCCGTGGAGGAGGTGGAGTGCGCATTCGGTGGTCACGACGCCGTAATCAAGGCCTCCGCCAATCGTTACGACGCGATCTTCCTCGACGTCCGCATGCCCGACCTCGACGGGCTGGAGCTGGCCCAGGTGCTCAAGCGGTTCGCCTCGCCACCGCAGATCGTGTTCGTCAGCGCCTATGACACCGCCGCCGTGGATGCGTTCGAGCTGGCCGCACTCGACTACCTGCGCAAGCCGGTCAGCCGCCATCGCGTCGAGGAGGCGCTGGAGCGGGTGGCGGCAGCGCTCGATCGTGGCCGACCCCAGCCGACAAACGACCACGCCGTCCGTGATCCCCGAGCGCCGTCGGAGCACGACATGGTGGCCGTTGCCAACGCCAGGACGGGTGCGGTCAGGCTCGTGGCCAGGAACGAGATCCTGTACGCCCAGGCGCACGGCGACTTCGTCCGGATCGTGACCGGCGACGGCCGCTACCTCCTTCGGGCCACGCTGGCGGCGATCGAGGAGCGCTGGGAGCCGTTCGGGTTCGTCCGCGTCCACCGGCAGTACGTGGCCAACCTCGGCCAGGTGCTCGAGTTGCGCCCCCAGCTGGGGGGAACGGCGGAGCTGGCGTTTGAAGACGGGCAGACGGTCCCCATCGCCCGCCGACACGTGGCCGAGCTTCGGCGCCGGCTGGGGGTGTAGGGAGATCGGCCGGGGCGCGAGCGCCCCGGCCGACCAACGCCGTCCTCAGCGGCGCAGCTAGACGCAGCTAGCGGCGCAGGGGAACAACCGGCGCAATGACCCGACCGAACGTCGAGTTGATGACCGCCGCGAACGAGGCGTACCAAGCGGCGATCGCCGTCGCGATCCCGACGTAGCCGCCGGCATGGGTGATGCTTGTGTGGCCACTGCCCATGTCGCCAATCGCCAAGAGGATGTACGTCACTGACAGCAGCAGGAACACCAGCGAAATCGCCGCCGTCGTCCTCAGCGAGGCGAAGAACATGTAGGTCGTGAAGATCGCCCACGCCCACAGGTACAACGACAGCGCGTGCGGGGTAATGAGCGCTTTCGGCACCACAGCGAGCAGGAAGAAGAAGGAGATCCAGAACGCGCCGTAGGATGAGAACGCCACGGCGCCGAAGGTGTTGCCCGTCCTGAACTCCCACATTCCTGCCAAGAGCTGCGCGACGCCGCCGTAAGCGATCGCCACTGCCAAGACGGCGCCGATCCCTCTAGCGGCCACCAGATTCGCATTGATGACGCTGAGGATGAACGTCGTGGCGGCGAATCCGGCGAGGCCCAGCGGCCCGGGATCCGCCGGCGTCCACACGCCTGCGGCCCGACCGCCCGTCGGGTCCGGAGCTGGAGCCACGTCGGCTTCCCGAGGACCTGGACCTGGCATGCGACTTGCTTCCATCTGCTCCTCCTTCTTGTTTGGTTGGAAGGGGTTTGGGGGAGCGTTACAGCGCGGGCTGTCCGCGGACAACGGCGGATCGCTGAACGGCGCCAGTTTGCCCCCGAACGGTCGTGTCCGGCCGACGAGCGGCAGCCGGTCGGCGGTGTTCCGGGGCCGGACGCCGCCGCGCGGGCCCCGACGGGCCTTACTTGCGCCGCTTGCGCTTGCGCTTGGGGGTGGCGCTCCTCGGACCTCTGGCCGCCGCCGCCCCGGTGGCCTGAGCGCCGCTCCTCACTCCGGTTGGCTCCGCAGGAGATGGCGTTCGGGGCGCGGGCTTTGCCCGCTGCCTGCCATTGGCCGAGCGCGTTCGCTGCTCGCGTAGCTCCTGCGAGGACGGCCAGCGCTCGGCCTTTCCCGTCTGCCAGGACGGTGGCATCCCACTCGGCCAGCGGCCGGCGAACAGGACGCCGAGCCCCACCAGCCAGTAGGCCTGGACGATCGGTACGGGAGTGATCACGAACAGCACGAGGATCCCGGCGATGATGCCCAGGTATCCCATGAACCGGGTGAGGAGCCCCACCCGCATGGCCTGCATCGAGACCAGCACGAATGACACCGCCAGCAGCAGCTCGCCTCCGTAGTCCATGACCTGGAACACCGCCAGAAGGGGGGCGCTCATCAGGTGATTGGCCTGCGGATAGGTCTGGCTGCCGTGGCTCACGAAGTGATTGGCCTGCACGCCGTAGGCGGCGATGTAGCCGACGATCCCCACCGCCGCCAGCGGGGCGCCCACGAGCGCGATATAGCGCATGTACGCTGGCACCCCCGATTCTCGTGCCCGCACCGCACCGAGCAGGAACGTCAGCGTCCACGCCACTGCCGCCCATCCGATTCCCTGGACCACGGCCCCGATCAGATCGAGCGTGAACCGCTTGTGCTCGATCAGCAGCCCCAATGTCAGCTCGGCCACGTTTGCGTGCGGCCCGGCGAGCTGCAGCACCGCCGAGAGCACCAGCAGGATCCCGGCCGCCGCGGCCACGACCGCTTGGCGCTGACGCACGCGGGCCTCGTAGGAGAGCCGCTCAGAGCCCGTGATGGCGCTCACGCCGAGCCCTTCTGCCCGCGGTCCTGCACCGCCACCGTGACGGCCGGCCGGCGGAGACCGCGGGGAGCGGACTCTCCTTCGCGCGCCATCCGCGGCGGAGCGTAGTTGCGGTCGTCTCGCTCCAACAGGCGCGAGGCCCGGTCGCCGGCTGCCAGCAGAAGATCGAGCAGGGGCGCGAGCACGCCGATCACGCGCTCGACGCGGCGGAGCAGGACCACGTTTGTCTGGGGGGGAGACACCGGGCGCCACCAGTGTACGGCCCTACACTCGCCCCGATGATTAGTGGTTCCGTCCGTAGGTATCGGCGCACCGAGAGGGGACACTGACGGTGTCTGGCAAGGACGCAGCGAGCGTGGCGCATCTGTAGATGCGCGAGCGAGCGAGGACGAAGCCAGGCGCCGTCAGGGGCCGCTCGAATGCGGCGATATTTGCGGACGGAGCCACTCACGGCCCCTGCCCGGCGTGCGGCGGCCGGCTATCGAGTTGGCGCTCGGTCGCAAGCGCCGAGCCGCGATTTGCAGACAGGCGCTTTGAGCTGGCGCGCTGTGATCGCTGCGGGAGCGCGGTGACGCTTGGCGAGCCGCCGCCGGGGCTTCACGAAAGCGGGGCCTACGGGATCGAGGCGCCGCACCTACACCGCCTGGCACAGCCGGTCCTGCGGGGGTTTGACCGCCAGCGCCTGGCCATGCTGCGGCCGCTGGCGACGCCCGGCGCCAGGCTGCTCGACGTGGGCGCAGGCCGGGGCCGATTCGTGACCAGCGCCCTGGCCGCTGGCTACGACGCGCGAGGTATCGAACCCTCGCCGCGTGGGGGTGATGAAGCGCGGCGGGCGGATGAGGTGCGGCTCGAGCGGGTCGGAATCGAGCAGGCAGACAGGGAGGAAGGATCGCTGGACGCCGTGACGATCTGGCACGTGCTCGAGCACCTCGACGATCCGGGCGGGGCCCTGCGGCTAATCCGTGGCTGGGTTCGTCCGGACGGGGCGCTGCTGGTCGGCGTGCCCAACCTGGCGAGCGCGCAGGCCCTCTTCGGTGGCGCCCGCTGGTACCACCTCGACGTCCCCAGACACCGCGTTCACTTCACCCCGGCCGGGATCCGGTCGCTGCTGAACGCCTCCGGCTTCGAGCCGGTCCGCACCCATCACGTTCTGGCCGAGCACAACGCGTTCGGCATGTGGCAGTCGCTCGTCAACCGGGCTACGACGCATCCCTCCTACCTCTACAACCTGCTGAAGCGCAACGCGCCCATGTGGTCGGGGGATTTGGCGATCACGGCGCTCGCGCTTCCGCTGGCGCCGATCGCCGCGCTCGCAGAGGTGCTCGCGGGGGTCGCTCGTCGCGGAGGGACGGTCGCGGTCCTTGCACGGCGGCGCTAACCTAATTTGGGATGGAAGGCGGCGGCCTAGGTGATCTGTTTGGCGACCCGGAGGAGCTCCAGCGCCGGCTTGGAGAATTCGCCGAGCAGATGCAGGGGGCGCAGCGGCTGGCTTGGGCGGATAACGCGATCAAGCTGGCAGTCGATCTGACCGTCGCCGCGATCAACCGGGCCAACATCCAGGGCACGACCTCGGAGCAGGCAGAGCAGCTTCGCTCCGTGATGGCCATCGTGTTCCCCGAAGCGGTGACGCTGGTGCGCGAAGCGCGCGAGGGCCTTCAATAGCCGGCGCAGGGCTGACCCCTCAGGGCTAGGCCGATCCTCTTCTGGTATGGGTACATCCGTCCACCCGGGTTGACGCGCCTGGATTCGTCTGAGACCGTAAAGATCAGAAAAGTGGGGCTATGAGCGTTGCTCGCAATATCCGAGGGGGCCTCGCGCTCCTCGCCGCAGTCACGGCGTTAGCCGGCTGGGCACTCGTGTCGCCCGCGACCGCCGCGGCGCGACCTACCCTGCAGTTGCCGTTCCCGACGGGGCAATCCTGGATCTACCTCGGCGGTCCGCACAACACCAACGGGTGCGCGAACGGTGGCTTCACGTGCATCAACCCCCGCCCCTGGAACTCCCTGGACTTCACGACCGCTAGCCGACACGGCACAGTCACTGCCGCTGCCGACGGTCGCGTGGAGTCGACGAATCAATGCCCCACCAACTCCAACTTCGTGATCATCGATCACGGCGACGGCTGGCACACGACCTACTACCACCTGATCAACATCCGGGTCAAACCGGGACAGAAGGTCTATGCGGGTCAGCCGCTCGGCAGAATCTCGGCCACCCACGGCTGCGGCGGTCATGCCAATACGGCGCATGTTCACTTCTCCGTGGCCCACTACTTCGGCCCGTATAGCTGGCACAAAGGGCAGGTAGACCTGGGCGGCTTTCGGATCGGCAACTGGGTCTTCCACGACGGCGCCACGCAGTACTCCGGCTGCGCCACAAACGTCTACACGGGTAGGCGGGTATGTCCCGGCGGAGTAATCAGCAACAGCCCCGCAACCCACTCTTGCTCGATCCCAGGCGGCGCCGAGGGCGGCACCGGAACCCTGCCGTTCACCACGGTCGGCTTGAGCTGCACGGACGGGAAGGCAGTCATCGAGGCTGGAGGCGGTCAGAGCTCGACCTGGTCCGTGCTCGGCTTCCAGTGCCGATACCTGGCCACACCACAGCCCGGCGCTCCGATCCGCTGCACGCGAGGATCGGAGTCTGTGAGCTGGAATCAAGTCGGGTGAGGACCGCCCTAGGAAGACCTGAGGCTTACTTCAGCAGCCGCGACAGCCGCCGGTCCTTCATCAGCTTGCCCTCCGTCTGACAGGTCGGGCAATAACACATCACGTAGTCCTCATAGAACACTGCCTCCAGCCGGTCTCCGCAGCGGGGACAAGGCTCCCCGTTGTGACGGTGAACGGTGAGCGGCATCGGCAGCTTGTCCGGGATGGGCAGAGACATGGCCTGCTCGTAGTGGGCGATTGCCCCGCCGAGCCGGGCGATCATCGCCGCCCTCAGACGCTCGGCCTCGTCGGAGTCCAGATCCGACCCGCGCTTGAACGGAGAAATCTGCGCGCTGTGCAGGATCTCGTCGACCCACGACCGGCCGATGCCGGCCAGCACCTGCTGATCGCGAAGCAGCGCATAGAGCGGCCGGGGAGCGTCCAGCAGGTCCTTCAGGGGAGGCGGTTCGGGCCAAGCTTCCGGGCCGAGCGAGCTGACCGTCTCCTCGCCCCACAGCTCCTCTGAGCGCAGCACCTTGAGCCACGCCCGCTGCTTTGAGCCGAATTCCCTCAGGCGCAACTCCCGGCCATCGTCAAACCGCAGCAGCAACCGCGACGTGCGGTCGCGCAGGGAGGCCGGGGCGTCGAAGAGCTGAAGTCGCCCGGCCGACATCAGGTGGACGAGCAGCGTCAGCTCGTCCTCGAGCTCGATCAGAAAGAGCTTCCCGCGGCGCCTGACGCCTTGGACGATCCTCCCCTCGACGGCGGACAGCGGAGGATCGTAGGTCTTGAGCGCGTTGACGCCGGGCGCCAGCGCCGAGCTGATTCGCGCCCCGGCCACCGCATCTGAAATCAGACGGGCCGTTATCTCCACTTCGGGTAATTCGGGCATCGATTCAGGGTAGCCGTGGGTGTTCAGCCGATCACTACGAAACTCATCACACGAGTTCACCGTTCCCTTAGAAAAGCTGAGGAGACTGGCGTCATGACCGATGTACTGGCGGTAATCAGACCCGAGGAGGGCTCCGAAGAGCTGCTCAACGGCCTCACTCGGTGCCGACCTGACCGGGTGACGGTCCTGCTCGAGGAACGGGCACCTGACTGGGGCTCGGATGAGTCCGCAGTCGGCATCGCCCGGCGCGACAGGCTGGCGGTGCTGTTGCACGCGATCGAGAACCGGACCGGCGCGACGGTCGTGGGGCTGGCCGGTGACTGCGACCAGCTGCGCGGCTGGCGCTTCGACCGCATCGTGCGTTCCAAGACTGCCGCCCCGCTGGCAGCCTGAGCGGCGACCAAGTGGCGGCCCGACCGGGGACCGAGCGGTTACGCTGCGCGGTCGATGAGTGTCGCGCTCGCCCCCGACGATGTCGTCCGCACGCACGCGGAAGGGGCTGAGAACGCCCGCGAGCCCCTGCTGGTGCTCGACCCGCTGCTCGAGTTCCTAAGCGATAACGGGCTCGCGGCCCCGCCCGCAATCGAGGCCTCCCCCATCGGCGAGGGCCATTCGAACGTCACGTTCTCCCTGTCCACAGGTGTCGTGCTGCGGCGGCCGCCGCGCGGTCCGCTGCCCCCCAGCGCCCATGACGTGTTGCGCGAGGCGCGGCTCCTGCAGGCGCTCGAGCCGACGCCGGTGCGCGCACCCAAGGTGCTCGCGGTATGCGATGACCCTTCGGTGATCGGCGCCCCGTTCTATGTGATGGAGCGCCTCGAGGGCGTCGTGGTGAGCAGCGACATCCCGCCGGAGCTAGACACGCCTGCCGAGCGCCGGCGCATGTCTGAAGAGTTGATCGACGCACTCGTTGAGCTACACGCGGTTGACTGGCGGGCCGTCGGGCTCGAGGGGTTCGGCAAGCCGACGGGCTATCTCGAGCGCCAGCTGCGACGTTTCACCGGTCTGTGGGAGCACAACAAGACCCGCGAGCTCTCAGAAGTTGAACAGGTCGGCGACTGGCTGCGGGTCAACCTGCCGGAGTCACCGCCGGCGACGATCGTGCACGGCGACTACCGGCTGGGCAACACGATGCTGGCGCCCGGAGCACCGGCGCAGTTGATCGCGATCTTCGACTGGGAGATGGCGACGATCGGCGATCCGCTGGCCGATCTGGGGTACCTGATGATGTTCTGGCTTCAGGCCGACGACCCAAGCATCGGCATGTACGACCTTCAGGGCGTCACACGACGCGAGGGCTTCCCGACGCGGCAAGAGATGATCGCTCTGTACGAGGAGCGCTCCGGGCGATCGATGCGCGCGCTTACCTGGTACGTGACGCTCGCGCTGTGGAAGGCGATCGTGTTCATGGAGGGCAACTACAAGCGCGCGGTTGCCGGTTCGACCGACGACCCCTACCTGAAGGCGTTCGGCGAGGGCGTCGTCGAGCTCGCACGCCGCGCGGTCCAGGTCTCCCAACATGGACTCTGACGGCCGCGGACGCTACCGCGGCCTGCTGATCGACTACGGCGGGGTGCTGACCAGCAGCCTGTTCGATTCTTTCCGCGCCTTCTGCGAGGTCGAGGGGCTGGCACCGGAGACGATCGGGAAACGGTTCCGCAGCGATCGTGCCTGCCGGGAGCTGCTGATAGGGCTGGAGACCGGGAGGGTTCGGGAGGAGGAGTTCGAACCGCAGCTCGCCGGGCTGCTGGGAGTCAGCGCGCCCGGGCTGATCGACCGGATGTTCGCGGGGTCAAAGCCCGATGAACCGATGCTGGACGCGGTGCGGACAGCTCGCCGGGCCGGCATCCGGACCGGCCTGATCTCGAATTCCTGGGGCACCCGGCGCTATGACCGTTCCCAGCTCAACGAGCTGTTCGACGGGCTCGTGATCTCGGGCGAGGTCGGCATCCGCAAGCCGGCGCCCGAGATGTATGAGCTCGGAGCGCAGCGGATTGGTGTCGAGCCGGAGGGGTGCGTGTTCGTAGACGACCTGCCGTTCAATCTCGACCCGGCCGCTCGACTGGGGATGGCGACCGTTCACCACGTGAGCGCGGAGCAGACGATCTCGGAGCTCGAGCGCCTGTTGGGGGTGGAGCTGCGCGAGCGTACCCACGGGCCCACGCACCCCGGTTAGACTCGCGCCATTCTGGATTAGAAGGACAAAGATCCCGGGTTAGAGGAGGAGAGCGAGCGTGCCGTACAAGCCAGGCGACATAACCAGAGGCGCGGCGTCGAAGGCAGGCGAGGCGACGATCGGTGTAGCGCGCGGTGCCCGACGTATGGTCTTCGACGAGGCGAGCAAGCGAGGGGTCCATTGGTGGCAGCTGCCCCTCCCCGGCCAGCTCGCGGCGCTGGCGCTGTTCCGCGAGGACCTGCGCACGTTCAACCTCTACGACACCGAGACACCACAGAACGGCGGTGGCGCAGTCGTCGCCGAGCCACCCCAGTACCGGACTTACGACGGGTCTCAGACCGATCCTGAGAATCCCGTGATGGGCAAGACCGGGACGCGTTTTGGCCGCAACCTTCCCGCCGAGGCCACCTACCCCGAGGAGCAGTCGATGCTCGACCCGAGCCCCCGCGAGGTGTCGAACAAACTGCTCAACCGCGACAGCTTCAAGCCGGCCACCACGCTCAACATGCTCGCGGCGTGCTGGCTTCAGTTCCAGAACCATGACTGGTTCAGCCACGGCGACAACTCGACGACGGAATTCATCCAGGTTCCGCTCCAGCCGGGCGACGAGTGGGACGACGGTGTGATGGAGGTCCGCCGCACCTCGCCCGACTCCACGAACGCCGGCGGCAAGGTTCCGCCCACCTACATCAACAAGGTGACCCCTTGGTGGGACGCCTCGCAGCTTTACGGGTCGACCGAGGAGCGCAACCGCGAGCTGCGCTCGGGCGAGGACGGCAAGCTGGCGATGGTTGATGGCCGCCTGCCCGAGGAGACAAACAAGGCACTCGACGGAGTCGACCTCACGGGGTTCAACGACAACTACTGGGTCGGGTTATCGGTGATGCATACGCTGTTCGCCAAGGAGCACAACGCGATCTGCGACATGCTCTCCTCGCACCATCCGACGTGGGACGACGAGCAGCTGTTCCTCAAGGCCCGGCTGATCAACGCGGCGCTGATCGCCAAGATCCATACGGTCGAGTGGACGCCGGGGATCCTGGCCCATCCTGCACTTAAGGTCGCGATGAACGCCAATTGGTACGGCGTCCTGCCGAAGTGGGTCAAGAAGCGCTTTGGCCACATCGGCTCCGGCGAGCTCCTATCGGGCATCGTCGGCTCACCCCTCGACCACCACACCGCGCCGTACTCGATCACCAGCGAGTTCGTGTCCGTGTACCGGATGCACCCGCTGATCCCGGACGACCACCAAGTTCGCTCGCATAAGACCGACGAGGCGATCGGCGAGACCGACTTGACGCCGATCCAAGGCCACGGCACGCGGACGGCGATCGACCAGTACGGGATGACCGACTGGATCTATTCGTTCGGCCTCGCCCATCCCGGCGCGATCACGCTGCACAATCATCCCGATGCGCTTCGCAACCTGGTCAGGATCAACGGCGATCATGTCGACATCGGCACGATCGACATCCTCCGCGATCGCGAACGCGGAGTCCCGCGCTACAACGACTTCCGCCAGAAGCTGCGCAAGCCGCGGCTCGAGAAGTTCGACGATCTGACGCCGAATCCGGAGTGGAACGAGCAGATCCGGGAGGTATACGGCGGCGACATCGACAAGGTCGACACGCAGGTCGGGATGCTCGGCGAGGAGCTCCCGCCGGGGTTCGGGTTCTCGGACACGGCATTCAGGATCTTCATCCTGATGGCCTCCCGGCGGCTGAAGTCAGACCGTTTCTTCACGAACGACTACACGCCCGAGGTCTACACGCCCGAGGGGATCCAGTGGGTGGAGGACAACCTGTTCGGGGACGTCGTGCGCCGCCACCACCCAGAGCTGGCCGAGGCGATCAACCCCGAAAACGCGTTCGCGCCTTGGAGCGCGCTTCGCTAGCTGGACTCAGGCGTCGGCGGCGGTGGCCACCACCGCCGCCGCCTCCTCTAGCCGATCATCGCCCCAGAACAGCCGATCGCCAACCGCGACAGTGGGCACCCCTGTGACGCCGCGTTCGAGCGCGGCGTCGGTCTGGGCGCGTAGCCGCTCCTTGACCTCGGTCGTCTCGATCGCCTCGCGTACGCGGACGCCGTCCATCCCGGCCCGCCCGACGGCATCGAGCACCGCATCCAGATCGGCGAGATGCTGGCCGTCGACGAACGCGGTCCGGAACAGCTCGCGCGAAACCAGCCGCACACGGTCCTGGCCCTCGTCCGAGGCGACCAGCGCCGCTCGCAGCGGAGCCAGCGAGTAGGTCTCCACCGGCCAGCCCTCGGGGTAGCGGACTTCCGGCAGCCCACGGTCCGCGGCTCTTCGCGTGATCTCGTCGAAGTCCGTCTTGCGGTTCTCGTTGAAAGACCACGGCTGCTTGCCGATGCGGCGGACGATCACGCCGAACGCGATCGGCCGCCACTCCGGGCGAGCGGGCAATACGTCCTCCACCCGGCACGCGCCCAGATAGGCATAGGGAGAGCTGAAGTCGTAGTAGAAGACGGGAGCCGAGCCAGCCATCGGACCGGCAAGGCTACCCTGAGAAAGCCGGATGGCCTTCCCTCCACCTGCCCGTCACCTGCTCCGCGCGAAGGACTTGGCCGACGCGCGTTATTTCGAGACGCTCGGCGTCGACCAGATGGCCAAGGCCGCGGGGCTCTCGCGGGCGCACTTCAGCCGGGAGTTCAGGCAGACGTTCGGCGAGTCGCCCCACGCCTACCTTCTCACCAGGCGGCTCGAGCGAGCGGCGGCGCTGCTGCGCACCACCGACAACTCGGTGGCCGAGATCTGCTTCTCGGTCGGGCTTCAGAGCGTCGGCTCGTTCACGACCAGCTTCAAGCGGATGTTCGGGTCTTCTCCAACCTCCTACCGCTCCCGCTTTCCTCCGGCCTCGCAGCGGGCGCTGGTTCCGGCCTGCGTGCTGCGCGTCTACGGGCGGCCCCAACACCGCACGTTTCGAGAAGACAACGGCGGGGCCCCCGGCTAGGTTGCCGGCCACGCAATCAGTCGACGAAACGGAGACAGACGATGATCACGCTGAGCACGGCGCAGCTGTGGGTACACGACCAGGACGAAGCGCTCGATTTCTATACGAAGAAGCTGGGCATGGAGGTCCGATCCGACGTCACCTTGGCCGAGCTGGGCAACTTCCGCTGGCTCACCGTGGGTCCGCCTCGGCAGCCCGACATTTCGATCGTGTTGATGGCCATCCCGGGTCCGCCGGTGATGGATCCTGAGACGGCCGAGCAGGTCAAGACGCTGATGGCCAAGGGCTTCGCCGGCACCGTGTTCTTCACCACCGACGATGTGCACGCTGATTACGAGGAGCTCAAGAGCCGGGGCGTCGAGTTCACCGAGCCGCCGGAGGAGCGTCCCTACGGAATCGATGCCGGCTTTCGCGACCCATCCGGGAACTCCTTCCGGCTAACGCAGGTCACAGAGCTCGCGAATACCTGAGCCAATGCCGCCACCCGTCGCCGGCGGCGCGGCGGAGGTTGTCGAGCGGCCGGCGAGAGCCGGGCTTCAGGCGAGATCGAGCTCGATCGCCTCGATCTTCGGAGGATCGAGCGGCCGGTCGTTGGCACCCGTGGGCTGGCCCTCGATCGCATCCACGGCGTCCATGCCCGCCGTCACCTGCCCGAAGACGGTGTGCTTGCCGTCGAGCCATGGGGCCTGATCCGCGGTGACGATGAAGAACTGCGAGCCGTTGGTGTTCGGTCCGGCGTTGGCCATCGCCAGCGCGCCGCGGACGACCTTGTGCTGGTTGATCTCGTCCTCGAACGTGTAGCCCGGCCCACCGGTTCCGGTGCCTTGCGGGCACCCGCCTTGGATCATGAAGTCGGGGATCACGCGGTGGAAGATGATCCCGTCGTAGAAGCCCTCGCCGGCCAGCTTGCTGAAGTTGGAGACGGTGTTCGGCGCGTCCTCGTCGAACAGCTCGAGCTCGATCGTGCCCTGCGTGGTGTGCATCTTGGCTTTGCTCATGGCGACGGAGCCTACCTTTGCGCAGATTCGATTCGCAGGCCCTCGGAAGCGCCGACCCGTTCCACCACCCGGTCGGCGTCCTTTTCCGGCACCTCGACGAGCGCGAACTGCTCGAGTACGCGCACGTTGCGGACAGCCTCGCCGTCGAGACCGCTGGCGACGGTGATGGCGTGGATGATGTCCGACGGCTCGAGCCCCGCGGCGCGGCCGCCGGCGACTATCAGCTTGCGCACGGGCCCCTCCCCGTCGGCCGAGACGTGAGGCTTCGAGTGACGCCGCGGCGGCGCCGTGATGGGCGTCGGCGCGACGTGAGCATCCTTGACCCACGGCGACAGCTTGACACCGGCGTGCCGCTCGATGGCCTCGATCTCCCGGCGCTGACGATGCTCGAACAGCGTGATCGCCCGGCCACTGCGCCCCACCCGCGCGGTCCGACCGATCCGGTGCACGTAGACGTCAGGCGAGGTGGGGACGTCGAAGTTGATCACGTGCGAGACGCCCGAGATGTCGAGCCCCCGGGCGGCGACATCGGTGGCCACGAGCAGCGGCAGCCGCCCCTCTTTGAACGAGATCATCACGCCGTCTCGGGCTCCCTGGGTCATGTCGCCGTGCAGCGCCTTGACGTCCAGTCCCTTCTCGCGCAGCACCCGGAACAGCTGCTCGCAGCGGATCTTGGTGCGTACGAATACGAGCGCTTGCTCGGGACGCTCGGCGTCCAGGAGTCGCACCAGCGCGTCGGCCTTCTCGCGAGACGAAACTTCGAGCGCGAACTGCTCCACGGTCTCTACGGTGAGCGTCGCCGCTTTCACCTTGACGGTCACCGGGTCGTACAGATACTGGTCCGCGAGGCGCCTGATCGGCGGGGGCATGGTGGCCGAGAACAACGCGGTCTGACGGCTCGCCGGCATCAGCGCCAGGATCCGCTCGACGTCCTCGAGGAACCCGAGGTCGAGCATTTCGTCGGCTTCGTCCAGGACCACGAACCGACAGGTGTGCAGCAGCAGCGAGTGGCGGGAGATCAGGTCCCTGACCCGCCCCACGGTGCCCACGACTACCTGGCCGCCGGCGCGAAGCTGCGACTGCTGGGAACGGATCGGAGCTCCGCCGAACACCGCCACCACGTCAACGCCCTTGCGGGAGCCGTACGCGCGCAGCGCCTGAGTCACCTGGATGCACAGCTCCCGCGTGGGCGTGAGCACGAGGCCCTGGACCTCGTGCTCGCCGGGGTCGACCTGCTGGAGCATCGGCAGCCCAAATGCCGCCGTCTTGCCCGAGCCCGTCTGCGCCTGGCCGATCACGTCCAGCCCCTCGAGCAGCGGCGGAATTGCCTGCTCCTGGATGGGGCTGGGTGCTTCATAGCCGACGTCGTGGACGGCTTCGAGTAGCTCGGGGGCGAGGCCGAGCTCGCTGAACCTGGTCACGTCACTGACGATAGAGGGCGGGCACGACCCCGCCGTCGCGCTCGGCCCCACAACCCTTGACAAGATATGGTTTGGTGCCTAATCTTTAGGTACCTTATGACTGCTGCGGACAACGCTGCCCCCGAGTCCGATCGCATCGACGCAGCCGTCTGGCGCGTGAGCCTAGTGGTGCTGGTCGGCACCGTCATGTCGATCCTGGACACGACGATCGTCAACGTGGCCCTGGCGACGCTGAGTCGCGACCTCCACGCGACCATCTCCAGCGTCCAATGGGTGATCACCGGCTACATGCTGGCGCTGGGGTCCGCGATCCCGGTCTCGGGCTGGGCCGGGCGCCGGTTCGGGGCGAAGCAGGTGTACCTGGCCTCGGTGGTGCTGTTCACGGTGGGGTCGGCCCTGTGCGGTCTGGCCACATCCACCACCGAGCTGATCCTGTTCCGCGTCCTGCAGGGCCTAGGCGGCGGCATGATCATGCCCCTTGGCCAGCAGATGATGGCCGAGGCAGCCGGCCCGAAGCGCATGGGCCGCGTGATGAGCATCGTGGCCGTGCCCGTGATGCTGGCGCCGATCCTCGGCCCCACGGTCGGCGGACTGATCATCCAGAACGCGAGCTGGCGCTGGATCTTCTACGTGAACGTGCCGATCGGCGTGCTGGCGGTGGTCTCAGCCCTGCGGGTGCTTCCTTGGGTAAAGCCCAAGCCCACCGACCGCCTGGACGTGCCGGGCCTGCTGTTGATGTCAAGCGGCGTGCCGCTCCTCATCTACGGTCTGGCCGAGATCGGCGCCACCGGCAGCTTCACCTCGCCCAAAGTGCTCGTCTCGTTGCTGGTCGGGCTGGCGCTGATCGGGCTGTTCGCGCGACATGCGCTACGGGCCCGGCGGCCGCTGCTCGACCTTCGCCTCTTCAGGCGGCCCACGTTCGCCTCCGCGTCGGTGGCCATGTTCTGTCTGGCCGCCGCGCTGTTCGGCGCCATGATCCTGATGCCTCTGTACTGGCAGGACGTCCGTCACGAGAGCGTGATCGACGCCGGGCTGTTGCTGGCGCCCCAGGGGTTGGGCGCGGCAGCCGTGATGCCCCTGGCCGGCAAGCTGTCGGACCGCTTCGGCGGCGGCCCCATCGCCCTGATCGGGGTAACCATCACCGCGGTGGGGTCGATCCCGTTCGGCCTGATCGGCGCCCACACTTCGATCGTCTGGCTGTCGATCGTGCTGTTCCTGCGTGGCACCGGGATCGGCTTCGGGTTCATGCCTGCCATGACGGCGGCGTTCGCCTCGCTCGAGCGCTCTGAGCTGTCAGACGCCACACCGCAGCTCAACGTGCTCCAGCGGGTGGGAGGCTCGCTGGGCACCGCGGTCCTGGCCGTCGTGCTGCAGCGAGCGCTGGCCGGCGCGCACACCGTCGCGGCCGCGGCCTCGGCCTATGGGACCGCGTTCTGGGCCTCGGCCATCATCGCCGCGGTGGGGATCGGCCCCTGCATCCTCCTGATGCGGGCCGAGCGCGCCGCGCGTAGAAAGGGCGAAGCAGAGGTTCCGAAGGAGGCGCTAGTGGAGGCAGCCGCGTGACCGCGCTCGACCCGCAAGCGCAGTTCGGTCAAGCCTTCAAGGCGGCGATGGCCGCCGTCCGCCGGTTGCGGGGACGGGAGACCCACCACCCCGGCGATCTCAGCTATGCCCAGTACGGCCTGCTCTTCAGCCTGGCAGCGGGCGAGGCCCTATCGGCCGGGGAGTTGGCGCTCGCGGCCGACGTTTCCCCCGCCAGCGCGACGCAGATGCTCGAGGGAATGGAGAGAGCGGGGCTGGTGGAGCGGGTCCGTTCGGGGCAGGACAAACGCGTGGTTCTCACTTCCTTGACCGGGCGCGGTCGGGAGGTGGTGGAGTCCCGGCGGGTCCTATTCGAGCCGCGCTGGCGGGCGGCGCTGGCGGAGTTCAGCGACCGGGATCTGGTGACCGCCGCCGCGATCCTTGATCGGGTCAGGGAGATGTTCGACGAGCTGGCCGAGCGGCCGGAGGCTGCGCCGCCGGGCCCATCGACCGTCGAGGAAAAGCTCACGCCTGCGGCTTGAGCGAACCGTCGAGATGGGGCGTTCCCTTCTTCGCGTCCCGGACGGCGAAGCGGGCAGTGTCCTCCTCCCCCCAGGCTTCGGCGAACTCCACAGTCGCGGGCAGCAGAATCGGCCGGCGGAAGGAAGCCTCGACGGTGAACGCCTCGGGCAGGCGATTGGCCAGCGCCGCCAGGCAACGGGCCTTGGTCCACATGCCGTGGGCGATCGCCGACGGAAAGCCGAACAGCCGCGCGCTGAGCGAGTGCATGTGGATGGGGTTGATGTCTCCGGACACCGACCCGTAGCGACGGCCGAGGTCCCCGGGCAGGCGCCACGTGGCGGCCGCCGGTAGATCCTCGGCCTCGCGCTGACGCTCTCGCTCCCCGGACGCTGGCCCGCCCCCGCCACCACGGCGAAGATTTGTCGAGACCTCCTCCCAGACCACAGCGTCACCGACAGATCCTTGAGTGCGGATCGAAAACTTCTTCCCCCGCGGGTGTGGCTCGAGCTGGGTGGCCCAAACACGAAGCGCGAGCGTTTCGTCGGCACGGATGGGGCGGTGCTGCGTGATCTGGTTTGAGACGTGCACGAGCCCGATGGCCGGGAACGGGAAGCTGGGGTCGGTCATCAACGACAGATGCAGCGGGAAGGCCAGGATGTGGGGGTAGGTGGCCGGCACCGTGTCGGATAGCTGAAAGCCACACACCCGGCTGTAGGCCGACAGCTTGTCGCGGTCGATCGACTGGTCGGCCAACTGCAGGGTGAGGGAAGGGATCTCCTTGCCGCGCCCGCCGCCGACCAACGGCAGCTTCGACGCGCCCGGGATCAACCCCGCCCCGGCGCGGGCGAACAGCGCCAGCATCCCGGGCGGCGAATCAAATGTCCGTTCTTCGGCCATCACGCTCCCAGCAGGCTCTGGCCACACACGCGGACGACGTTGCCGGTGACGCCGGCCGATGCCGGGTTGGCGAACCAGGCGATCGTCTCAGCCACGTCCACGGGGAGGCCGCCCTGGGCCATGCTGTTCATCCGCCGTCCAGCCTCGCGGATGGTGATCGGCATCGCGGCGGTCATCGCCGTCTCGATGAACCCTGGCGCCACGGCGTTGATCGTCACCCCACGCTTGGCCAGCGCGGGTCTCCATGCCTGGACCATCCCGATCACCCCCGCCTTGGAGGTGGAGTAGTTGGTCTGCCCGGCGTTGCCGGCGATGCCGCTGATAGAGGAGACGCACACGACACGGCCGTTGTCGCGCACCACGTCCTGCCCGAACAGCTCCTTGTCAATTCGCTGCGGCGCGATCAGGTTGATGCCAAGGACGAGATCCCACACCTCCTCGCTCATCCGTCCGAGCGTCTTGTCGCGGGTCACGCCGGCGTTGTGCACGATCACGTCGACTTCGCCGTGGTCGTCCTTGAGCCGGGAGGCGATCGTCGCCGGGGCATCGGGCGCGGTGATGTCGAGCACCAGCGACGAGCCGCCCAGGCGCCCGGTCACCGCGTCCAGCTCCGATGACTGAGAGGGCACGTCCAGGCCGACCACGTGCGCGCCGTCGCGGGCCAGCACCTCGGCGATCGACGCGCCGATGCCTCGCGCCGCTCCGGTCACCAGCGCGACCTTCCCGTCCAGGGGCCGCTCCCAGTCGATCGTGAGACCCGAGTCGGGGCCCGGGACCGCCTTGGACACCGCGGGGCCGATGTTCACCACCTGGCCTGAGACGTACGCCGACTTCGGAGAGGCGAAGAACCTGAGCGTCGAAGCCAGCTGGTCCTCGGCCTTGGGCGCCACGTAGAGGAGCTGTGCGGTGGCCCCTCTGCGGACCTCCTTGCCGATCGAACGCACGAGGCCTTCCAGGGCCCGCTGGGCGACTGCCTCCACAGGATCGTCGGCATCCGAGGGCGGCGTCCCGAGCACGATCACCCGGCCCGAGGAGCGGACGCGTCGAATGACGGGATGAAAGAAGCTCCACGCCTCGCGGAGCTGTTCGCTCGAGGCGATCCCGGTGGCGTCGAACACCAGGGCCTTGAATCTCTCATCGGCGCCGGGGATTCCGGAGAACACCTCGGCGTCGGCTTCGCGCAGGACACCCTCGGCCGCCTCTCTGAGCCGTCCTCCACGGGCCGCACTGACCAGCACCGGCCCGGAGATCGGCGGCTGCCCGGGTTCGTAGCGCTCCAGCCTGACCGGGGACGGCAGCCCCACCTGCTTGGTGACGATTCGTCCGATCGGCGTGTTCACGAGCTGTTGGTAGCGGTCGGCCATGGCTTTATGCCGCGTCCATGATCGCAGTGACACCGAGCCCGCCGGCCGCGCAGATCGAGATCAGGCCTCGGCCAGAGCCGTTCTCCGACAGGAGCTTCGCGAGCCCGGCCACGATCCGCCCCCCGGTGGCCCCGAACGGGTGGCCGGCGCCAAGCGAGCCTCCGTGGACGTTCAGCTTGTCGCGGTCAATCGAGCCCAGAGGCTCGTCGAGCCCCAGCCGTTCAGAGCAGAAGCGCTCGTCCTCCCAGGCCTTCAGCGTGCACAGTACCTGCGCGGCGAACGCCTCGTGGATCTCATAGAAGTCGAACTCCTGGAGCTTGAGCCCCGCGCGCTGAAGCATCCGCGGCATGGCGTAGGCCGGAGCCATCAGCAGCCCCTCGCGCTTGTGCACGTAGTCCACGCCCGCGGTTTGGGCCGTCATCAGGTAGGCCTGGACCGGCAATCCGCGTGCCTTGACCCAATCCTCGCTCGCCAGCAGCACCGCCGAGGCGCCGTCGGACAGCGGCGTCGAGTTGCCGGCGGTCATCGTTCCATCGGATCCGCCGAACACCGGCTTCAGCTGCGCGAGCTTCTCGACGCTCGCGTCCGGGCGTAGGTTCTGGTCGCGCTCCAGCCCGAGGAATGGCTCGACCAGATCGTCGAGCCACCCCGAGTCATAGGCCTCCGCCAGCTTGCGGTGGCTCCGGGCCGCAAGCTCGTCCTGCTCGGCGCGCCCCACATCCCAGTCCCGCGCCATGATCGCGCAGTGCTCGCCCATCGACAGACCGGTGCGGGGCTCGGCGTTGCGCGGGATCTCGGGGACGAGCTGCTGCGGGCGTAGCTTGGCCAGCGCCCGCAACCGGCCGGCGTTGCTCTTCGTCCGGTTCACCTCCAGCAGGATCTCGCGCAGGTCCTCGTTGAGCGCCAGGGGCGCGTCCGAAGTGGTGTCGACGCCGCCGGCGACGGCGACCTCGGCCTGGCCCAGCGCGATCTTGTTGGCCACGAGGATCGTGGCCTCAAGGCCGGTGCCGCACGCCTGTTGCACGTCGTAGGCGGGAGTCTCCGCGGCCAGCTTCGAGCCCAGCACGGACTCGCGAGACAAATTGAAGTCCCGGCTGTGCTTGAGCACCGCTCCGGCCGCGACTTCGTCGAGCCTCTCCCCCTCGAGCCCGAATTTCTCCACGACCGCGTTCAGCGCCGTGGTAAGCATGTCCTGGTTGGAAGCCTTGGCGTAGGGTCCGTTCTGGCGGGCGAAAGGAATTCGTGAGCCGCCGAGGACAGCCACGCGGCGGACTGTTGAGTTCATCGTCTGCTCCTGATTATGTTTACAGGGGTGTAGGTTAGTCGGCGGCGCGCGCCGGGGACTCTTCCTCGGTCGCGGGCGTGCTCGTCGATAACGCGCCGCCTCCGGTCGCCCGGCGGACGAGCGCCGGCGCCAGGATCCGGGCCGCGGCGGCCAACCAGTAGCCACGCGGCACGTAGCGCTCCGCTTTGCCCCCTGGCCCGGCGTCGACGATGGCCTCGGCCACGACCTCGGGCTTCGACACGATCCACCGCGTGACCGGAGAGGCAAGCAGCTCGCGCGCGGGGAATCCTTCCGTCCTGACGAAGCCCGGCAGCACCAGCCCGACATGGACGCCGTGCGAGCGCTCCTCGGCATGCAGCGAATCGCTCCAACCGGCCAGCGCGAACTTGCTGGCCGAGTACGAACCGGATCCTGGGCGCGAGACGCGGCCGGCGGTGCTGGCGACATTGACGATCGAGACCCGTGGGCCGCCGTCGCCGCTTGCGGCTGCCGTGGCACGAAGCAGGGGCAACAGGGCCTCTGTCAGCCGCACCGGGGCCTCGAAGTTCAGCTTCATGTGGCGCTCCATGTTCGCCCAGCCGACATCCCCGAACGGTCCGCGCCAAGACCCGCCGGCGTTGTTGACCAGCAGGTGAAGCTCGCCGTGCTCGCGCTCGACCGCCTCCCGCACGCGCTCGGGCGCGCCGTCTTGGAGGAGGTCGACGGCGACCACGGTCGCGCCCCCGAGCTCGGAGGCCAGAGCGCGGAGGCGATCTTCGCGCCGAGCCACCAGCACCAGCCTGGCGTCAGGCTCCCGCGCCAGTCGCCGGGCCGCGGCTTCGCCGATCCCGCTGGAGGCGCCGGTGATCAAGGCAACAAATGCCACGGGCCCGCAAGATACCGTTGTCCCGACTTGAGCAAGAGCACGCTGGCCCTCCTAACCGTCCCGTTCTTCACGGGCGCGATCGGCTATGTCACGAACTGGACCGGGGTGCTGATGCTGTTCTATCCCGTCCAGTTCAAGGGCCTGCGGTTCAGGCTGCTGGCGATGCTGGCCAAGCTCCTGCCGCGACGTCTGCAGCAGATCCCGGGGTTGATGGTCGGCGGGATCGGCTGGCAGGGGATAGTCCCCTCGCGCTCGGCGAAGATGGGGAGCCTGGCGGTGGACGTCGGAATCGCCAAGCTGGGGACGCCGTCGGAGTTCTGGCGCCAGCTGGATCCGGAGCAGATGGCCGAGCAGATCATCCAGACCACGCGCGAGGACATGCGCACCACCGTGGAGGGGATCATGAGCCGCGAGCATCCGCGGCTGTGGGGCGAGTTGCCGGCACAGGTCAAGGCCGTGGTGCATGCCCGAGTGCTCCAGCAACTGCCAGCGATCGTGCGCGAGCTGACGAACGAGATCGGCGACAACATCGAGCAGCTGGCGGACGTCAAGCTGATGGTGATCAGGCGCTTCGAGGAGCAGCCGGATCTTGCGAACCGCATCTTCCTCGACATGGGCCGCAGGGAGCTCAAGTTCATCCAGAACTTCGGCTTCTACTTCGGCTTCGCGCTCGGGATCCCGGTGGCGGCGATCACGCACTTCCTGCCGTTCTGGTGGCTGCTACCGATCCTGGGAGTGATCGTCGGTTACGTCACCAATTGGCTGGCCCTGTGGATGATCTACGAGCCTCCCGAGCCCTGGCGGTTAGGGCCATTTCGAGTGCACGGGCTGTTCATCCGCCGCCAGCCAGAGGTAGCAGACGTCTATGCCCGGATCGTCGCCGACGAGGTCCTGACAGTGCGCAACTTCGGCCACGAGCTCCTGGAGGGGCCCCGCCGCGATCGGACCCGAAACCTGATCGAAACGGCAATGCGGCCGGCGATCGACCGCGCCACCGGCCGGGCGCGGGCAGCGGTGCGCGTCGCAGTCGGGTCCGAGGAGTACGACCGCATCTCGCACTCATTCGCCACCGAGCCCGTGAAGCAGATGATGAGTCCGTTGGAAGACCCCGAGTTCAGCCGGAGCCAGAGCGCAACCATGCGTAAGCTGATCGCGGAGAGAATGCGCGAGTTGCCACCGGCAGACTTCAGCGAGATGCTGCGTACCGCGACCAGGCAGGACGAGTGGCTGCTCCTTCTCCATGGGGCAGTGCTCGGTTTCGGCGCCGGACTCATCCACTTCGCGATCTTCGGATGACGGAAGACACCCACAGGGCCGCGGGACCGCCGCGCAGGCCAACCGAAGCGCCGCACGAGCCAAGTACCGAGCTGGTCCAGGTGCTGCCCGGGCTGGCACGAGTGGCGGTCGGCGCCGGGCTGCGGACGGCGCTCTGGGGGATCGAGACGTCGCTCAAGATCCTCAGGGGCGCGACGTCGGTCGAGGAGGCCGCACGGGCGCTCCAGCAGTTCGGCTCGGGACTGCGCAGCTACGCGCGCGAGCTGCTCGGAATCCAGGACCTCGACAATCGCGTCCGCCAGCTGATGCCGGGCCCAGCCAGCCGTATGCGGGCCGCGGCCCGCTCCGAGCCGGCCAATGGCCGGTCCCTGCGCGAGCAGGGAGCGGACCTCCTGCGTCAGTCAGCGGACGTGGGCGCCGAGGACGGCACTCACCCGGCATACGCCCGCATCCTGTCCGAGCTGGCGCCGGACGAGGCACGGATCCTGCGGCTATTGGCCGTCGAGGGCCCGCAGCCGACAATCGACGTACGGGCCGCCAACCTGATAGGGGTCGGCTCGCAGCTGGTCGCCCAAGGCCTCAACCTGATCGGCGCCGAGTCCGGCTGCCGGCATCCAGACCGGGTCCCGCTCTACCTCAACAACCTCGACCGGCTCGGGCTGGTCTGGTTCCCACGGGATCCGCTCGACAACCCGATGCGCTACCAGGTACTGGAGGCCCAGCCCGACGCGATGCAGGCCATAAGGAAAGCCGGTCGGGTAAAAACGGTTCACCGCAGCGTCCGCCTGACCGCGTTCGGGCAGGACTTCTGTCAGGTGTGCCTCCCGTTCGACGACGCCGAGATCGAGGCGCTACGGTCGCCTAGTAGTTCGACTTCAGCGCGAAGTAGAGGGCAGGGAACGGCTCGCGGCGCCCCGGGACATTGACGAGCATCTTGCCCAGGTTGGCGCCGGGCACAACCTGCACCAGCTCGTCGCGGATCTGGCGGATCAGCAGCCCGGGATTGCTCTTGACGCTCTCGTAGTCGATCACGAGCACGTCGACGCTGGGGTCCAGCCGGCCTGCCTCCACATAGGTGTTGAAGTCGAACGCGCTGCGACCCAACGATGCTTCGCTAGTGGAGTACAGCGGCCACAGGAGTTTCGCCGGCCAGCGGGCGCTGTTGGTCAGGGTGTTGAGCCCGGTGCGCTGCTCGAGGTCGAACTTCTTGCCCAGCCAGGGCATCCAGGCGTTGGTGATCGAGCCCACGAGCTTGTCGGCCAGGGGGTGCATCGTCCACGTCACGAGGATCCCCTCGGTCTGCCCCTCGATCCCCTCGGCGGGTCGTCCGCAGAGGAACATTGCCTGGAGGTCGTCCAGCGCGCCCTCGCGATCCGAGCGAGCTCTCTTCCCCAGCTCTCCAATCCAGTTCCAGGCCTGCTCGCAAGCGCCCTCGGGATCTGTCTGGGAGAGCTCGCGCAGCTTGGCCACGCGCTCGGCGACCGGACCGCTGGGCAGCGACGCGGTGTCGGCCGCCTTCTTCACCGGCCCGGCGGCCTTCTTTCGCGTCCCAGGAGCGGACTTGCGCTTGGTCGCGCCGGCAGCCCGGGTCTCGTTAGGCGTGCCAGCGTTTTTGCCGGCCTCAGTCGTCTCGGCCATCACCGTCCTCCTTCGCCTGGGTGTCCCGCGATCCTACCCGGGGAGAGCGCGCAGCGCACGCAACGACATCTGGAGCTCAAACCGCCCTTCGGCGGTGTCGAGCATTTCGCCGAGCAGCTCCCTGAGCCTGCCGAGCCGATAGCGCACGGTTTGGGGGTGGACATGAAGCTCGTCGGCCACCCGGGGAGTGTGGCGCTGGTGGTCGAGCCACGCGCCCAGCGTTTGGATCAGCCGCTCACGCTCCACCTCCGGCAACGCGAGCAGCGGCGCCAGGCGATCGGAGGCAAGCGCCGCCGCCAGCTCCTCGTCGCCCAGCAGGATGAGCGTCGCCAGATGCTCACGCGCCCGTATCAGGCGGCGGCGGTGGGGGTCGATCGCGCCGGCCTGCGCCAGCGCAAGCGCCTTACGGGCCCAGCGCAGCGAGCGCCATGCGTCGCGTGGAGCCACGGTCGGGCCGAGCGCTGCGGCCTCCGAACCAACCGCCCTTCTCAGAGCGGCCGGCCGGCCGGGCCCATCGGGATCAGGGATCACCAGGAATGCCCCATCCTCCTCGGAGCCGCCGAGGACGTCGACGTCCAGCCGCCTTGGGATGGCGCCCGGGCTCTCGTCCGATAGCGCGAGCACAGCGAGCGATTTGGGCATCACCCACCGAGCGAGCTCCGCGGCGTGCTCGATGGCCTGGGGGTCGTACCCGTCGGGATCCAGCAGCAGCTCCGCCAGCCGGCGCCTGCGGCGCTCGCGCTCCGTGGCCTCGTCCGACTGAGCCCGCAGATATCCCTCCACGACGTCGTCGGTGAGAGCCTCGGCGTAGACGAAGATGGCCTCGGCCAGGGCAATGACGCTCGGGGTGGGCACCCCTGCCTCGCTCGCGAGCTCGGCTGCGCCCCGCCAAGCGGCACGAACTCCGGTCCGGAATGCCTCCCGCAGGGCCTCCAGGCTCCTCCCGGACTGAAACTCCGCCTCGCCCAGCCGTCGCCAGATCTCGCCGGTTTCGGCGGCCGGCCGCTGGCCGCGCTCCACAGCGTCGAGAAACGATCTGATCGCCTGCTCGATCCCCAGTCGGATCCCGACTCCCTCCGGGCCGGAGAGGACATCCGCGTAGATGGGGCTCGCGGCGCGGACCGAGCTCAGGATGTCGTTCACCAGGTGGCCGGCCATCGGCCGGACCGCGGCGACGGTCTCCGGCTCGAGTGGCGCGGTGCTCCAGACGCCGAGCATGCTCCGGAAATCCGTGCTGCCACGCTCCATTGTCAAATCTTTACAAAGGCCTGTCGCAAAAACGTTGCTCGAGGCGGTTGATTGCCCTGTCTACAGGGGCGTAGCGTGTGCACCATGACAACTCGGCGCCGCAGCATCACCAAGACGCACGAACGGATCGCGCAGCTGGGCTGGGAGCCCTCCTACCACCAGCCGGCGCGCCGATACCCCACCCGGTACCGCTTCCCGAACAAGGCCAAGGACCCGATGAAGCACATCATGCGGGAGTACCTGCCGATGGAGTTGGAGAAGGATGAGCGGGTGTACGGCGGCCACGACGCCGCGGTGCGGGCGGACATGCCGCACAAGGCGCACGAGCGGTGGCTCGAGATCCTCAAAGCGTTCATCCCCGTCACCAACTTCGCCGAGATCGGCGCCGGGCGCTGCATGTCGATGCTGATGAGCGCCGTGCCCAACAACGAGCTTCGAAACGGCTACCACGTCCAGTTCGTGGACGAGATCCGCCACACCGGCATGCAGATGTCTCTGGCCCGCTGGTACGCCAAGCATGTCCCCGATCCAGCCGGCTGGAACATCGGTCCGCAGGCGCTCGCGAACTCGGTGATGCTCTCTCCGGGGCTGAACATGCTCTCGCACTTCATGGTCGGCGACCCGATCCAGTGCGCGTTCACGCTCCAGGTTGTGGCCGAGACGGCGTTCACGAATGTCGTGTTCGTGGCCACGCCCGATGTCGCGGCGCGAAACGGCGACTTCACGCTGCCGACTACATACCTGAGCGTTCAGTCTGACGAGGCGCGGCACATCTCGAACGGCTACGCGACGCTCCTCACCGTCCTCCAAGACGACCACAACGCGCCGCTGATCGAGCGCGACCTACAGCAGGCGTTCTGGATCAACCACGCGTTCATCGACGTGTTCTCGGCGATCGTGATCGAGTACTTCTCGCGCGACCGCTCGGATCCCGAGTCGTTTCTCGACAAGTGGGATCGCTGGGTGCGCGACGACTGGCACCGGGCCTACATCATGAAGCTGGGCAAACTGGGGCTCGACATCCCGCCCGACATCTTCGAGCGGGCCCGGGAGCGGATCGTGAACGGCGTCCACCACCGCCACGCGCTGTTCCTGTTCGCGGCCTGGCCGCTTGCCAACTGGCGCATCGATCCGCTGGACGATCGCGACTTCGAATGGTTCGAGGACAAGTACCCCGGCTGGTACGCCCAGTACGGCGCCTTCTTCGAGGCCTACCGGCACGGCGTCGACCCAAGCGCCGGGCTGCTGCTGCTCGACTTCTTGAGGCTCGCGCCGCCCTCGTGCTGGACGTGCCAGGGCTTCTGCGTCTCCGAGCAGGACCGCCGCCACCGGATCGTTGACGGACGGACGCGGTTCTACTGCTCGCCCGAGTGCGCGTGGCTCGATGAGTCAAATCCCGGCCGCTACACCGGCGATCGTAACTTCTTCGACCGCTACCACGGTTGGGAGGCATCGCAGGTCATCGGGGACCTCGGGCTGGTGCGCTCCGATGGCCAGACGCTGATCGGCCAGCCTCACCTCGGATCCGGCGAGGGGGACGGTGGCCCCCGCCGGTGGACGCTGTCCGACATCCGTGCCCACGAGATGAAGATCGTCTCGCCCAACATCCGCATGGCCGAGGAGCTCGGGTTGCCGTCGGGAGATTGGAGCGGCGTACCGGCCGGCGACGGCTCGGTCCCGCTGGAGCTCGCGGAGGAGGTCCTGTGAAGGTCCGCTTCGAGCCGATTGGCGAGGAGATCGACTGCGCAGGGGATGAGAGCGTCCTCGACGCGGCCTTCCGCCAGGGCTACAACCTGGCCTACGGATGCCGCGAGGGACAGTGCTCGGCGTGCAAGTGCTTTTTGATCGAGGGCGACGTGGCGCTGAAGCCGTACTCGAACTTCGCCCTGTCCGATTCGGAGCAGTCGAGCGGCTACTCGCTCATGTGCCGGGCGATGCCCGAGCAGGATCTGGTGATCGAGCTTCTCCATTACGACCCCGACAACTACCGGCTCGAGAACCCGATCCGGGACGGCGTGGCGACCGTGACCGCGATCGAGCCGCTCACGGACGACATCAGCCGCGTCGTCCTCGACGCGCCCGGCTTCGGCTTCACCCCGGGGCAATTCGTGGATGTCCACGTCGATGGCGCCAAGCGCTCGTTCTCGATGGCGAACGCGGATGCCGGACGAATCGAGCTGATCGTCAAGCGCTACCCGGGCGGGCGCTTCTCCGGAAAGCTCGACGGCCAGCTGAAGCCGGGCGACGAGGTCGGCTTCACCGGCCCCTACGGCGCGCTCCGCGTCCGGGAGAACTCGCGCCCGATCGTGATGATCGCCGCCGGCACGGGGATGGGGCCGATCCTGTCGCTCCTGCGTGAGCTCGAGGCGACGGGCTGTAGCCGACCGGTGCGACTGTTCTTCGCCACCCGCACCCCGCTTTGCTCCCAGGAGATCGGCGGCCTGAAGCTCGCCGACTTGCGCACACAGACGTTCCCGGATCGCTCGATGCTCGAAGCGGTCGACGAGTTCCTCGGCGCGGGCGAACTGGCAGAGCCCGACATCTACATGTGCGGGCCGCCGCCGATGCTCGAGGCGGCGGAGCCAATGCTGATCGAAAAGCACAAGATCGACGAGCAGCGGATCTTCCAGGACAAGTTCACGACGGCGGCCGAGGCGGATCCGGCACGCGCCGACAGCGCCGCGGCGGCGCCCACCAAGCGCGTCGCCGCCGCTACCCCCTCGGGCGACGAGGCCGAGCGTCAGTTCTCCTGGTACGTCCCGCAAAAGCGACGGGCGACCCTGTATGAGGACGTCACGATCGATACCCAGCCCTCGGTCCACCGCCACCTGCGGCGGGGCTGGCCGGTCAGCTTCGAGGACGGCCGCGGCACCTGGGATGACGCTTCCACTGCCTTGAGAGCCAGCGATTGGTTCGAGTTCCGCGACCCGGGCGAGCAGTGGGAGCGGCCCTACTACCAGGCGGGGACCGCAGTCGAGCACCAGATCGAGGGGGCGATGCGCTCCGCTCTCCAGCAGGGATTGATCGAGGACTTCGCTCCGGAGTGGGTCGAGTTCCTCCGTCACTTCCTACAGGTGCCGGCCTACGTCGAGCACGGGCTTTGGTTCGCGCTGGCCACCGCGGGCCGGGACTGCCTATCGGACTCGGTGTCGACGTGCGTCTGCCTCCAGGCGGCGATGAAGCAGCGCTCGGCGCAGGCCATCGTGCTTTACGCCATGGACCTCGAGGAGCACCTCGATGTGGAATTTCCGATCGAAACGGCCCGCGAAGCCTTCCTCAGCGACGAGCCGTGGCAGCCGACGCGGCGTCTGCTCGAACGGCTGGCGGCGACGGCCGACTGGGGCGAGGTCGTGGTCGCCGCGAATTTGACTTTCGAGCCGATCGTGGCGACGCTGATCCGCCGCGAGCTGGGCACGCGCGCTGCCGCGGCCAATGGAGACACCGTCACTCCGGTGCTGGCGCGGGTCGAGACCCAGGAGTGGGAGTGGGCTCGGGCCTGGACGGTCGCGCTGCTGCGCTTCCTGCTCGACGACGCCCGCTTCGGCGAGGAGAACCGCGTCACGATCTCAGGCTGGATCCGAGACTGGCTCCCGCAGGCGCTCGAGGCCGCGCTGGCGCTCACGCCGCTGGCGGACGAGATACCCACCGGGATTGACGCTAACGACGCCACCGAGCGGGTCCAGGCATACGCCGGACAGATGCTCGAAGAGGCGGGGCTGCCCGAGCTGTGCTCGCTGGTGGGATATGAGCCGGCTGAGGCCGCGGTCGCAGTTGCCGAGCCCGTCGTCCGCCGCACGCGTCCAGCCCGCCGTCCACGACCGGCTGGCTGGGCGGCCAGCCAGGAGCCGGCCGAGCCCGCGGCGCCGCCACCTCCGCCCGCCGATGGCGGGGAGACCTACGACTTCGTCGGGATCGTGATGGCCAAGAGCGCCGAGGGCGACGCAGTGGCGCGGATCCTGTCCGAGCGCGAGGACATCGTCGTGCACGAGCAGCCGGCGTTCTGGGACATCCGGGCCAAGGACCGACTGGTGATCCCCTACGGAGAGGTCACCGAGGAGCTCGGCTACGAGATCGACGCCTACTCGATTCAGCACGAGATGTCCACCCACTACGGCCGAATGGTCGCCACCGACGACGCTCTGATGCTGTTCTCGGACCCGACCGAGGCGATGGAGCACCTGATGTCATGAGTGCGATCCGGGAGCGTGTCGTGAGCCGCAGTGGCGCGCGGGCAGCCCGACTCGACTCAAGAGCCGTCCCCCACCGCGTGATCCTACGGATCATCGAGCGCACGATTCCGCACCGATTCGATCCCGAAGCGGCGGGAGACCTTGACGCCGTGTTCGAGCTGCGGGTCAGGGATCCCCGAGGACTCGAGCCGGCGCGGTTTGCGCTCACGGTCTCCGATCGGCGGTGTGAGGTAAGGGCGGGGCCCGCGTCCGATCCCGTCGCGATCGCCACCCTCGGTGCCGATGACCTGATCCGGCTGGTGAGCGGCGCCGTTGGCTTCCCGCAGCTGCTCGCGTCGGGTCGGCTCGAGCTGGCGGGCAACCCATTCGTCGCGCTGCGCTTCCCTGGCCTGTTCAGGTTGCCGGCACGTGCCGTGGGCAAATAGCCTTGCGCCCGTGCCTCCGCGGCGGATGAATCCGGCCGAGCGCGCGCTCGCCGCCTTCGCGGCGTCGCGACCGGGCAGCTGGTTCTACCTCAACATCGCCAATCCGGTCGATCGCCGGCTGCTGCCGCTGACGGGCGGACGCATCAGCCTGTCGTTTGGGCAGCCCGTCCTGTGCCTGGAGGTGGCGGGGGCAAAGAGCGGCAAGATCCGTCGCACGCCGTTGCTGTTCAAGGAGGTGGATGGCGAGCTTGTGATGGTCGCCTCAGCGACCGGTCGACCGAAGCATCCCGCCTGGTACCACAACGTCTGCGCCAACCCGCGCGTGAAGGTGTACGCGCCCGGCGGGCGCACGGGCGACTACGTGGCCAGGACGGCTTCAACCGAGGAGCGGGACCGCTTGTGGCCGGAGATGGTCGACCTCTATCCGGGGTTCGAGGTCTACGAAGGCCGCACCACCGGAATCCGCGAGATTCCGATCGTGGTGCTGAGTCGCGCCGCGAATTAGCGGCGCTGCTCAGGACTAGAGCAGCGTCGCTTGGCGCGGCGGATAGGTGATCGATCCGTCCTGCTCGACGACCGCAAACTCGGGCAGCTCGTGCCGGCGAGGCGACTCTCCCACCCCGAGGTGCTCCACACGCCATCCCCGGGCGGTAAGCGCATCGGCGATCAGCCGCCGGTGGCAGCGCCACCAAACCGCCTCGGCGCACATGATCGCGGTCGGCGACTCCCGGGCCGCCTTCTCCAGGGCGGCCAGCGCGCTGTGAAACTCGTCCGACGCCATGTAGTCGGCGTAGCCCTGGAAGGCACTCTCGCGCCACCCCGTGTTTGGCGAGCCTGGTGCCGGCTTGCGCCTACCACCGAGCCCGGGCATGTGGGCGTATTCGATCCCCCCTTTCGGGAGCCATTCCTCCATCGCGGCCCGGTTGAACTGCGGATGCCGGCGCGAGCTGGGAAGGGCTCTGACGTCGGCAACGAGCCTCACGCCCGCGCCGCGCAGAATCGTGAGCAGCTCCTGTTCAGACCGCGTCGAGTGGCCGATCGTGTAGATCGTCATTCGGCGGTGCTAGCTGCAACCGGTTCGGGCTCGCGCGCCCGTGGGATGCGCACCTCGTCGGCGTTTGCGGCTGCGAGCGCGCCTCCTGGGCAGTCAGCGCAGGGCACCTTGCGGCGGGGATTCTCGATTCCCGCCAGCGCCACCAAGCCCCCGAGGAAGGCGAGTCCGGCGGCGATGGCCAGGGAGATGTGGAACGCGTAGACGGAGGAGTTGACGAGCGCGGAGTGGACTTCGGGCCGCTCGCGAACGGGCACGCCATTGACGGTGGTGATGAGCGCGCGCGTCCGATCCTGCGCTACGACGGCCGTGGCCCGCGGGCTCAGTTGGTGGCCGGCGAGATCGCTGTCCAGCCGGTTGGCGAACGCGGTCGCCACTACGGCGCCGATCGCCGCCACCGCCAGCAGGCTTGCAACCCGCGCTATCGCGTTGTTGACGCCGCTCGCAACCCCGGAGTGACCCGGCTCCACGGCGGCCAGCACCGTCGCCGTCAGCGGGGCGACCGTTGCCGCCAGTCCCAGGCCAAAGACGAGAAGCCCCGGCAGGACCGTCGTGACGTAGTCGGCGTTGGCACCTGTTCGCACGAGGAGTAGCAGCCCGGCGCCGGCCACGATCGGCCCGAAGCCCATGAAGTAGTGCGGGCCCACACGGTCCGCCAGTGCCGCGAACCGTCGCGCCAGCAGGAACATCAACACGGTGATTGGCAACAGTGCGAGGCCCGCCTCGATTGGCGTGTAGCCCGCGACCTGCTGGAGGAACAGGACGAGGAAGAACGTGGCCACGCCGAGCCCGGCGTAAAGGGTCAGCGTCGTCAGATTTCCAACGGCGAAGTTCCGCGATCTGAACAGCCCGAGCGGCATCATCGGCTGCGGCGAGTGGCGCTCCCACTCCAGGAAGGAGGCGAACAGGATCAGGCCCCCGATCAGCGGACCCGCAACTCGTGGGTTTCCCCACCCATATGTGGGCTGCTCGATCAGGGCAAAAACGGGACCCCCGAGCCCGAGCGCACAGAGCAGAGCGCCAACGATGTCCACATGGCCCGG
This sequence comes from uncultured Actinomycetes bacterium, assembly GCA_963757075.1. Taxonomy (GTDB): domain Bacteria; phylum Actinomycetota; class Thermoleophilia; order Solirubrobacterales; family Solirubrobacteraceae; genus Palsa-465. Next base: position 5,321 of record CAVWQN010000001.1, on the reverse strand, counting down.
GGAACGCCGGTCTCCTTCCAGCAGACTCAGCAGCCAGAGCGTGACCACCACTGGAACGAGGTTGATGGCGAAGATGAAGCGCCACGACGCCAGCTGCACCAGTGCACCGCCGCCCAGCGGTCCGATGACGGTCGCGATACCGGTCCAAGCTGTCCAGCTGCCGATCGCCGCTGCACGTTCGTTCTCCGGGAACACATCGATGATCAGCGCCAGCGTGCTCGGCACCAGCAGCGCCCCGAACACACCCTGAACCGCGCGCGCGCCGATCAAGAAGTTGCTGGTTGGCGCCACGGCGCACAGCAAGGAGCACACCCCGAAACCGGCCAGCCCCATCGAGAAGATCCTCCGACGTCCGAACAAGTCGCCGAGCGATCCTCCGATCAGCAAAAGCGACGAGAGCGTCAGCAGATAGGCCTCGACGATCCACTGCTGCTGCGCGAGGCCACCGTGAAGGTCGGATCTGATCGCCGGCAGCGCGACGTTCACGATCGTGCTGTCCAGGAAGACGATCCCCGAGCCGAGGATCGAGGCGATCAGGGCGATCCGCTTGGGGGACACTGCGCTGATCCCGGCCCTAATGCTCGTCATCACAGCCCCTGGGCGAAGGCGGAATTCGGCTCGTAGCCAGCGAAGCGCACGCTGCGAGCCAGAGGCAGCTGAGGTCTGACGATCACGCAGAAGGTGCGACGGCCATTCACGCTCGGCACGCAGCTGCGGTACACACGTCCGGTCTCGATCGTGAGGGTGCTGATTCGCGCCACGTTACGCCGGAACTCCGCTGGGGCTTGGCCCCCGATCCAGGCCTGTGCCCGCGTGATCGCGTCCCGAAGCGCGTTGCGGTCGGCGATTATCGACGAGCGGTTGGCAAGCCCCCAGGCGACCAGCACCACGGAGATCGCCACCACCACCCCGGTCCCTGCGTAATCGCCGGCGATCTCCCGGGGCAGATCGCCTCGGACCCGGCGAAGCAGTGCTCCCAGAGGGCGTCGGAGCAGGATCACGCCGATCAGATTGAGCGCGCATCCCAGCAGCAGCGCGGCGACAAAGTTCTGCGTGTCGCCGATCGGGGGCAGCTCGTGTCCGATGACGCCGTCAGCCACCGTCAAGGCGGCGAACGCCGGCCACAGCCAGGCGCCGCGCCAGCGCCAGCGAACGCGGGCAAACCAGGCACCCTCCATCTGTCCAAGGGTAATGCGGGTGGGGAGCCTGTTTCAGTCGGCGGCCGAGGGGTGCAGTAACCTCGACGTACCCCGAGCGAGGGGCCGCACCTGGAGATCCCAGGGCGGTCCGAGAAGCGGACGCGGTCGGAGATCCCGGCCGGTTCACGGACAACGGGAGCAGAGAGATGACAATCGAGGAGGCTCAGCCGACCGCGGCGACCAGCGGCGCTGTAGCGCATCTCCAGATCCAGGACCGGGTGTTGCTGTTGCGGGCGATGCTGATGATGCGCGGGCTCGAGGAGCGAGCGATGAGCCTCTACCGCCAGGGCAAGGTCCCTGGCTCCTTCTATGACGGCTGCGGACAGGAGGCCGTGTCCGCCGGGGCGGCATTCGCGATGGCAGCCGAGGATCGTCTGTGCGTGCTGCACCGCGACCTCGCGGCCCACCTGATCCGCGGTGTGCCGCCCGCGAGGGTGCTGGCCCAGTACCTGGGGCGCGAGACGGGGATCACGCGCGGTCGAGACGGCAACGTGCACTTCGGCGACCGCAATGTGGGGTGTGTCGGCATGGTGTCGATGCTGCCGGACATGATGCTGGTGGCGACCGGCATGGCGATGGCGTTCAAGCTCCGTGGGGAGCGACGGTGCGCGCTGACCTGGTTCGGAGACGGCTCCACCTCCCGCGGCGATTTCCACGAGGCCATGAACTGGGCAGGCGTACAGCGGCTGCCGGTGATCTTCGTGCTCGAGAACAACCAATACGCCTACTCCACCCCGCTCGACAAGCAGTTCGCGGTCGACCCTGTGCAGCGCGCGGCGGCGTACGGCTTCGTGGGCGAGACCGTTGACGGCAACGATGTCGAGGCGGTGTTCGAGGCCACGCTGGCGGCGCGAGAGAGAGCGGTCGGCGGCGACGGGCCGACGTTGATCGAGGCCGTGACGATGCGGATGCACGGTCATGCCGCGCACGACGACATGAAGTACGTGCCCAAGGAACTGGTCGAGCAATGGCGGGCGCGCGATCCGATCGAGCGGCAGGAGAAGCGCCTGCGCGCGATCGGCATCGACGTGGATGAGCTGCACTCGGCGGTCGCCGCCGAGATCGATGCGGCCACCGAAGAGGCGCTCTCGGCTTCGATGCCCGATCCCTCCACTGCTGAGGACGGCGTCTTCTGCGAAGGCGAGGCGGAGCCGCTGGGCGACGGGCAAGCGCCATGGAGCGGGTACGCGTCATGAGCACGCTGACATATCTTCAAGCGATCTCGGCCGGTCTGCGCGACGAGCTCCGGGCCGACGAACGGGTGCTGGTGATGGGCGAGGACGTGGGGGTCTTCGGCGGCGCGTTCAAGGTCACCGATGGGTTCGTCGAGGAGTTCGGCGCCGACCGCATCATGGACACTCCGCTGGCCGAGTCGGGGATCATCGGTACGGCCATAGGCGCGGCGGTTGTGGGGATGCGCCCCGTGTGCGAGATGCAGTTCGCCGACTTCATCTCATGCGGCTTTGACCAGCTGGTCAATGTCGCCGGGAAGACGCACTATCGCCAGGGCCTGGCGGTACCTATCGTCGTACGGCTACCGTCGGGCGGCGGTTTCTCGGGGGGTCCGTTCCACTCCCAGAACCCCGAAAGCTGGTTCATGCACGCCCCCGGGATCAAGGTCGTGGCGCCATCGACTGCTTCAGACGCCAAGGGACTGCTGCACGCGGCGATCCACGACCCCAACCCGGTCTGCTACATGGAGCACAAGCACCTTTATCGTCGGGTGAAAGGCGAGGTGCCCGAGGGCGTGTTTGAGACGCCATTCAAGGCCCGGGTCGCGCGTGAAGGATCCGACCTGGTGGTGATCGGCTACGGGGCGATGGTCCATGTTGCACTCGAGGCCGTATCCGACGGGCTTGACGGGGCCTCCGTCGAGGTGCTGGACCTGCGGTCGCTAGTCCCGCTCGACGAAGAGGCGATCCTCGACTCAGTGGCTCGCTGCTCGAAGGTAGTGATCGTCGATGAGGCAAACGCCACCTGCGCCGCCGGCGCCCAGGTGGCGGCGCTGATCGCCGAGCGCGGGTTTGAGGATCTAGACGGCCCGGTGGTCCGCGTGGCGACTCCTGACGTCCCGATCCCATTCTCGCCGCCGCTCGAGCAGGCGGTGCTGCCCAGCGTCGAGCGCGTGAGGGAGGCGTGCCGTGAGCTCCTCGAGTACTAGGGCGGGCGTCATCGATGTGACCATGCCCCAGATGGGGGTCTCGGTCGCCGAGGGCACGGTCGTCGCGTGGCGGGTCGAGGTTGGCGACAGGATCGAGGCCGAGAACACGATCTGCGAGATCTCGACCGACAAGATCGACACCGAGCTGCCGGCTCCAGTCAGCGGGATCGTGACCGAAATCCTGGTGCCGGTGGAGACCACTGTCGCGGTGGGGGAGGTGCTGGCCCGGATCGCCGCGGACAGAGCCGAGGACGAAGCCGAACGCGCCCCCGCCCCCGAGGCGACACCACGTGCCCCGTCCGACGCACCACGTGCCCCGTCCGACGCACCACGTGCCCCGTCCGACGCACCGGAATCCGGTGCGGCGCGATCGGTGGCGACCAATGGAGCCCGCTCCGTCCGGCGCCGCTACTCGCCTGTCGTCCAGCGGATCGCGAACGAGCACGGCGTCGACCTAGATCGAGTACCCGGCACCGGGCGAGGAGGGCGGGTCCGCAAGCAGGACATCCTGGGTTTCATCGAGTCAGGCGGGGCGTCAGCCCCAGTCGAAGAGTCGGCGCTTCACATCGAGAGCCCCTATCGACCTGAGCCGGCCCCCGCCGAAACTGCCGGCCGGCTTCCTCGCATCCGCCGCGAGATCGGCGAGCATATGAAGCGCTCGCTTCAGACGGCGGCTCACTGCACCACATGGATCGAAGTCGACATGGGTCGGATCGAGGCTGCCCGGGCGCGGCTCGGGCTGACCGCGCTGCCGTTCGTGGCGCGGGCCACCGTCGCCGCGTTGCGCGAGCATCCCGCGCTAAATGCTTGGCTCGAGGATGAGCGCTACACCCGCCACGAGCACGTGGACCTGGGGATTGCGGTGTCGCTTGGCGAGGATGGGCTGATCGTGCCGGTGGTTCGAGCCGCGCACGAGCTGTCCGTCGAGGGACTCGCTTCCCGGATCAAGGACCTCGCCCACCGCGCGCGTACACGGGAGCTCGCTCCCGATGAGGTCCGCGGTGGCACGTTCACGATCACCAACCCCGGCCAGTACGGGTCGATCATGGCCACCCCGATCATCAACCAGCCGCAGGTTGCGATCCTCGATCTCGAGGCCGTCGTAAAGCATCCCGTGGTTGTGACCGACGCCGACGGGAACGACTCGATCGCGATCCGCCCCACGACGATCCTGGGCCTGAGCTGGGATCACCGTGCGCTCGACGGCGCGCAGGCGGCGCAATTCCTGGCGACGGTCAAGCGCCACCTCGAGGGCTGGACCGGTGCCTGACGCCAGCATGGCGAATGGGCGCCCGCCGCGGCGCGATCTGCCAGAGCTCTGGGTCTGCCACCTGGGCACTGTTGAGTACGGGGACGGGCTGGCGCTCCAGGAGCGCGTGCGCGCCGCCCGCCAGCAGGATCGGGTGCCGGACGTGCTCCTGACCCTCGAGCACTGGCCGGTCTACACGCGGGGCCGGAGATCGACGCCCGGTGAGCTGCCGATGGGGGAGGACTGGTACCGGATGCAGGGGATTGACGTGGTGCAGACCGACCGCGGCGGCAAGATCACCTACCACGGGCCAGGCCAGCTCGTCGGCTATCCGATCATCCGGGTCGACGATGTCGTCGCCTACGTCCGGCTACTGGAGCAGGCATTGGTGGACGCGCTCGACGAAGAGGGGATCCGCGCCCGCGCCCGACCCGAGGACGGCCCCGATTTCACCGGGGTGTGGGTGGAAGACCGCAAGATCGCCTCGATCGGGGTCCACGTCGCGCGCGGGGTCACCACACACGGGTTCGCGGTCAACGTCGAGAATGACCTGCAGCCGTTCGCCTGGGTCGTGCCCTGCGGCCTGGAAGGCGTACAGATGACGTCGCTGATCAAGGAGACGGGACGGCTTCAGGGGCAGCTGAAGTGCTTCCGGCGTCGAGCGGCCTGGCGTGTCGCGGAGGCCCTAGGCCGCCGCCAGCGGCTCGTGAGC